>CAWJPV010000001.1:0-156041 GCA_963844785.1 uncultured Acidobacteriaceae bacterium
GGCAAGCCGCCGATGTTTGCCCACGCCAGTTCCATCGAGGTGGTCACCCCCGAAGGGCAGATGGCGCAGTACTACCTGGGGGTCGAGTATTCGCCCAAGGATCTGCAGCTAGGTCTGGTCGAAGCGTCACACAACACCATCGGCACGCCGGTCGACAATATCCTGACCTACTGCTACCGCTACGATCCGAAATTGAACCGGCATAGCCTGGTGGTCGCCCGGATCGTACAGATGGGCTGCCTGCTTACCTTCCTGGGCCTGGGCAGCTTCATGGTGGTGAATTTCCGCCGGGATTTCAAGCAAGCAGCGGAGCAGCAAACGCTACCAACGCGAGTGAATAAAGGGTAACGATGCATATAAGTCCAGTGCTGTGGCAGTTTCTCATCAGGTGGCTGACGAACTCTGCCCTGTTTCCGCCGGAAGCCTCGGCGATTGCGCCCCAAATGGATGCGTTCTACTTCTTTCTGATAGCGATCTCGGCCGTGGGCATGATCGCGGTCATCATCCTGGTCTTCGGTTTCTCCATCTTGTATCGCAAGGAGAAGAATCCCGTTGCCACCCAGATTGAAGGCTCGACGCTGCTCGAGGCCACCTGGACGATTATTCCGCTGGCCCTGTTCATGATCTGCTTTGTCTGGGGAGCGCTGCTGTATTTCCGCATCTACGATCCACCCACCAACGCGATGAACATCTACATCGTGGGCAAGCAGTGGATGTGGAAGGCCGAGCACCCAGGCGGACAGCACGAGATCGACTCCCTGCACATCCCCATCAACCGGCAAGTGCAGTTGACCATGATCTCGCAGGATGTATTTCACAGCTTCTCCATCCCGGCCTTCCGGGTGAAGCGCGAAGTCATCCCCGGCCGCTATTCCACGGTATGGTTTGAAGCCACCGCGACCGGAACCTACCATCTCTTCTGCACCCAATACTGCGGCACGGATCACTCCGCGATGATTGGAGAAATCGTCGCCATGACCCCCGATGACTATCAGAAATGGGCTGCGGGCAGCACCAGCGGCGCCTCGCTCGCGCAAAATGGAGAGCGCCTCTTCGCCAGCCTGGGCTGCAATTCCTGCCACTCTGGCGAGCCCAGCGCGCGCGGGCCCAACCTGGCCCAGGTTTACGGCTCCAGGCTGCAGCTGACGGACGGATCCTACGTCACCGCCAACGATGCCTATCTTCGCGAAGCGATTCTCAACCCGTCTACCCGCGTCACCGCGGGCTACGCGCCGATCATGCCGACCTATCAGGGGCAGGTCAGCGAAGAGGGGCTTATCGATCTGGTGGAATACATCAAGAACCTCAATTCGAACTATCGTGTTCAGCAAACGTTGACAGCGAGTCAACTCTCCACCGGGCAAGCCGGCGCGTCCAGTTCTGGCCCGACCTCTGCCCCTATGAACTACCGCACCCAGGAGACGCTGGGCGCCGGTCATGCTGGCCCAGCAAAGTCGGGCGCGGGGGCACCTAAAGTGCCCGGGACGGTAAACCAATGAGCACCATTGTCTCGCTTCCAAATCAGCAGGACGCGCAACTGCCGAAGTTAAGCTACCTCAATGCCGAGTACGGGATTAAGAGTTGGCTGCTTACCGGCGATCACAAGCGCATCGCCATGCTGTATCTCTTCTCGATCACGTTCTTTTTCTTTATCGGCGGGGCCTTTGCCGGGCTCATACGGCTGGAGCTGTTGACTCCGCTGCCGGACCTGGTCGCGTCCGACACCTACAACAAGCTCTTTACCATGCACGGCGTGATCATGATCTTCCTCTTCCTGGTGCCGTCGGTTCCGGCAACCGTGGGGAATTTCGTCATCCCCATAATGGTCGGGGCCAAGGATCTGGCCTTTCCCAAGATCAACCTGCTGAGCTGGTATCTGTATGTTGCCGGTGCCTGCTTCTTGGTCTTCGCCCTGCTCAACGGTGGTGTCGACACCGGCTGGACCTTTACCACTCCGCTCAGCACCCACTACGTAAACACCCATGTGATCACGGCTGCCATGGGGGTTTTCATCGCCGGGTTCAGCTCCATCTTCACCGGTCTGAACTTCATTGTGACCATCCACCGCATGCGCTGCCCGGGGATGACCTGGTTCCGCTTGCCGTTGTTCTGCTGGTCGAACTACGCGGCCTCGATCCTCATGGTTCTGGGGACGCCGGTACTGGCTATCACGCTGGTTCTGGTCATGCTCGAGCGCACCGTCGGCATCGGCGTTTTCGATCCCACCAAGGGCGGCGACCCGCTGTTATTTCAACATCTGTTTTGGTTCTATTCGCACCCCGCCGTGTACATCATGATTCTGCCCGGCATGGGAGTGATCTCCGAGGTGATCAGCACCTTCTCCCGCAAGCGGGTATTCGGCTACACCGCGGTGGCCTTCTCCTCGGTAGCCATCGCTGTGTTTGGATTCTTTGTTTGGGCCCACCACATGTTCATCATGGGCGTATCCAATTACTCAGCGCTGGTCTTTTCGCTGCTGACCATGCTGGTCGCTGTACCCTCCGCGATCAAGATCTTCAACTGGGCGGCGACTCTCTATAAAGGATCCATCACCTTCGAGACCCCGATGCTGTATGCATTCGGATTTATGGGCCTGTTTACCATCGGCGGCCTCACCGGCGTTTTTTTGGGCTCCCTGGGCATGGACATCCATCTCACTGAGACCTACTTCATCGTCGCCCATTTCCACTTTGTGATGGTGGGCGGCATGTTGATGGCTTACCTGTCCGGCGTCCACTTCTGGTGGCCCAAGATGACCGGCCGAATGTATCCCGAATCCATGTCGCAGCTAAGCGCGGTCACCACCTTCATTGGATTCATCCTGACCTTCTTTCCCCAGTTCATCGTCGGCTACCTGGGCATGCCGCGCCGCTACCATGCTTATCCGCCTGAGTTCCAGGTACTGAATGTCTTGTCGACGGCGGGGGCCACTGTTCTCGGCATTGGCTATGTGCTGCCTATGCTTTATATGCCCTGGTCGCTCAAGTACGGTAAGATCGCGGGCAGTAACCCCTGGCAGGCGACTGGCCTGGAATGGCAGATTCAGTCTCCACCGCTGACAGAAAACTTCATCGATATACCAATCATGGATCACGAGGCGTACGACTATGACTGGTTGGAGCACAACACCGCACACGAGGTAACGGCCGTTGGATAGTCAAGCGATCGCAACCGGGCACGCAGATCCTCATGACGTGCATGACGAAGCGCATCCAGCTTACCTGCGCCACCATTTCGTCACTGTAGACCAGCAACGGGAAACCGCAAGCTTCGGCATGTGGCTCTTTCTGCTGACTGAAATCATGTTCTTCGGCGGCCTGTTCATGGCCTACCTGCTCTATCGCAACTGGTATTACGACGCCTTCGTGGCCAGCAGTAATACGCTGGGCATCGGCCTCGGGACTACCAACACGGCGGTTCTGATCCTCTCCAGTTTCACCATGGCCATGGGCGTCTACTCGGCGGAGATGCGCAATCGCAAAGGGTTGCTCGTTTCGCTCAGCCTCACTATCTGTTTAGGGCTGGTCTTCCTGGGCATCAAGAGCGTGGAGTATCACGAGAAATACGTCGAGCACCACATCCCGGGGGCGAGCTTCAGCGTGGAAGATTTTGTCCATCCCACCGACAAGCGGGATGTTCCCCTGGCGCCCGATATGGCGCAACATGCGCAGCTCTTCTTCTTCCTTTACTTTGCCATGACTGGCATGCACGCCCTGCACATGATTATCGGTATCAGTATTTTGTTCATTCTGCTCTACCAGGCGTGGCATGGGGCGTATGTCAACGGGCATACGTCGACCATCGATAACTTCGGACTTTATTGGCACTTCGTTGATATTGTCTGGATCTTTCTTTTTCCGCTGCTGTATCTCATCAGCCGCCATCCTTTGAAATAGCTGGTAAAGGAGAGCCGTCATGTCCGCTCCTGCAGAACACGAACATCACGTCGTCGGGCCCAAAGTTTACTTGCTCATCCTGAGTGCACTTATGGTGTTGACGGCGACCACAACCGGGGTCGCCTACCTCGATATGGGTATCTTTAACCCCATCATTGCGCTCGCCATCGCCTGCCTCAAGGCTGTGCTGGTCATTCTGTTCTTTATGCATATCCGCTACAGCTCAAGAGTGATGATGCTCACCGTCGGCGCCGGCTTCTTTACCTTCCTGGTGTTGATCACCATGACGCTGTCCGACTACATCAGCCGCAACTGGGGCCTCTGGTAAGCGTCCCGGTGCTAAGGGGTGGGAACTTCACGGGCTGGAAAATGCCAATAGGAACTGGACGGGTGCCCCACGTTCGCCTCAGCGTACGTGGGCCGAATAAGACGGGCGAAGCCCGACCATAGCTTTTTGGGGATCGATCGGCTAAAAGCAATTGAAACATATCATTTTCGGCTCACGTATCCGGATTTCCTGCACGGGGCGCCACCAACACCCGCGTGTGCGGCTTTCATTAAGGAAAGCCGCATGAAGTGCGCCAACGCCAGCAGGCTCGACAGGAAATCCGGAGTACGCTGAGGCGAACGTGGGGCACCCGTCCAGTTCCTAATCGGGTTCTGCTAGAGCGACGGTTTCCAGCGATGACCTCCCAATCGACAGATTACGGTGATCTACCCGAGGCGCTACGCAAGATCGCTGAAAATCCCCGAGTTCTTGTTCGCCGCGCCGGCGCTCTGGCGCCGGATGCGAAATGCGTCGTCTACTGGATGCAGCGAGCGGAAAGAGCCCTCGACAATCCAGCCCTCGACGTCGCCGTCGCAGCTGGCAACGCCCTCGATCTGCCGGTACTGGCCTACTTCTCCGCCATCTCCAATTTTCCCCACGCCAACTGGCGCCACTACGCTTTCCTGAATCAGGGCCTGCCGGACATAGAAGAGGATCTGCAACAGCGGCAGATCGGCTTTATCGTACGTCGTCCACCGAAAAACTCCCTCGAAGCACTGCTGGCAGAAGTGAACGCGGCCATGGTCATCGGCGATGAGAATCCCTGCCGCGAACCGGAGCGTTGGCGGAGAGTATTGGCGGGCCGTCTACGCATTCCCTATTGGACCGTGGACGCCGACGTGGTCGTCCCGTCGAACCTATTTGCCAAGGGGATGTACGCCCTGCATATCTTCAAGCCGAAACTTTACGCTGAGCTGCCAAAATTCCTGGTCCCCCAGCCCGTGGTCAAGCCGCACCGGGAATGGAAGCCATCGCAGCCATTGGAATCGTTTGCGGTGCGCGAGGATGTCACCGCAGGTTGGAAGAAGCTGGACCGTTCCGTTGAGCCAGTCGAGAGCTTCATCGGGGGCACCCATGCAGCACTGAAACGTCTCCACGATTTCGTGCAAAAAGATCTTGCTGCCTATGACCAGGCCCGCAACCATCCCGAGGTGGACGGCACCAGCCGGCTATCGCCTTACCTGCACTTTGGCCATATTGGCCCTATCACCATCGCGCTTGCGGTCGAAAAAGCCTTCAAGGAAGGCAAAGTTCCGCAAGCTGCTCGTGATTCGTATATCAGCGAGCTGATTGGCTGGCGGGAACTGGCGGTGAACTTCGTCAAATTTACCGAGAACTACGATTCGCTGGACTGCGCCGAGCCTTGGGCCCGCAAGACGTTAACGGAGCACGCCCGCGACCGGCGCGAGCATCTCTACTCCATCGAGCAGCTGGAACGCTCCCAGACCCACGACGACCTGTGGAACGCAGCCCAAAACCAGATGGTGAAGTTTGGCTGGATGCACAACTACATGCGCATGTACTGGGCAAAGAAGATCCTGGAGTGGTCTCCAGACCCGGCGAGGGCGTTCGACACCTGCGTCACCCTGAATGATCGCTATTTTCTGGATGGAAGAGACCCCAACGGGTACGCGGGGATCGCTTGGTCGATTGTAGGTAAGTTCGACCGGCCATGGTTTGAGCGCCCGATCTTTGGCACCATCCGCTATATGTCCGGTGCCTCCACCGGCAAGAAGTTCAATTCCAAGAAGTACATACAGAAGATGTCAGAGGATTTCAAGCAGGCCGGCTTTTGGGCCCAGGAATAGTGCGGGATTGTACCGGTATGCTATTTTCAAGATTGGTTTCCGACCGCCCGTCTCTCCCCCGAGTCCAAGCGGCAAGGCACTAAGCTGCGGTACTTGTTTGGTGTAGGAACCGCTTTGGGGAACGAAGGCATGGCGAAATATCTGATCACGGGAATCGCGGGCTTCATCGGGTCATCCCTGGCAAGAGCCCTGGTAGAACGCGGGGAGCAAGTCCGCGGTGTAGACAACTATCTGACCGGGAAGGCGGCAAACCTTGCCGGCATCGAGGGACAGATCGACTTCCGGGAGTCCGACCTGCGCGATGCTGCTGCGATGCGCACCGCCTGTGAAGGAATCGACTACATCCTGCATATCGGAGCGCTGCCCTCCGTCCCTCTCTCGGTAAAGAATCCTGAGCCGAGCCATCGTTGCAATGTAGACGGAACCTTCCATGTGCTCGAAGGTGCGCGGGCGGCGGGCGTCAAGCGAATCATCTACGCCGCGTCCTCCTCCGCATACGGGGATCAGCCAGTCCTGCCCAGCAACGAATCGATGCGCCCCATGCCCATTTCACCCTATGCGGTACAAAAACTTGCCGGCGAATATTACATGAACAGCTATTGGCAGGTGTATGGGCTGGAGACCGTGAGTTTGCGCTACTTCAACGTCTTTGGGCCGCGCCAGGGAGCCGATTCGCCGTATAGCGGGGTACTGGCAAAATTCATCCAGCAAATGCTTGTGGGGACGCGCCCGACCATCTTCGGCGACGGTGACCAGGGACGGGATTTCACCTATATCGAAAATGTTGTTTCCGCCAACCTGCTGGCCTGCGCAGCTCCGGCGGAGAAGGTAGCGGGCAAGGTCTTCAATGTGGCCTGCGGCGGGCAGCACACGCTCAAAGAGATGTACCAGCTATTGGCAGAATTAACCGGGTTTGACCGCCCGCCGCTCTACGGTCCTCCACGAACGGGAGACATACTTCATTCGCAAGCCGACATTTCCGCCGCCGTTGAAGCCTTTGGATACCACCCCGTGATTGGAGTGAAAGAGGGTTTAGAGCGCACCGTGGAGTGGTATCGCGAGAAACTGCCGCTTGCCTCCAGGCAAAGTGCCTACCGTTGAATCCCGGGAGAAACATGTTGGTCGACCAGCAAAGTCAGGCACAGTGGTTGTCGCTGGTTGAGAAGCGCGAGCTGCGGGTGGGAGTGATTGGCCTCGGCTATGTAGGGCTGCCGCTGGTTCTACTCTTCAGCCACGAGGGATTTCGCGTTACCGGCTTTGACATCGATGTAGCCAAGGTGGATCGCCTGAATGCAGGCGAGTCTTACATCCATCGTATCGATCCCCAACAGATCAAAGGTGCCCAGGATAAGGGTTTCCGTGCGACCGCCAACTTCGCTGAGATCGGAGAGGTCGACGCAATTCTGATTTGCGTGCCGACGCCACTCAGCGATCACCACACGCCGGACATGAGCTACATTACGGCGACCATAGATTCAATCGTTGACCATCTACGTCCCGGCCAACTGGTAGTCCTCGAGAGCACTACCTATCCCGGTACGACAGAAGAGCTGATCGCACCGGCAATTGAGCGCGCGGGCAGGGTCCAGGTCATGCGCGAGGCGATGCTCACCGATGGCGTCCTGGTGGCGTATTCTCCGGAGCGTGAAGACCCCGGTAACACCAGCATTGATCGCCGCGATATCCCCAAAGTAGTCGGCGGATTAGGGAGCTTGGCAGCGGAGGCCGCCGGCGCCCTGTATAACGCCGCGTTTCACCGAGTGATTCGCGTCTCCACGCCGGCCGCGGCGGAGATGACCAAGCTGCTCGAGAATATCTATCGCTGCGTGAACATCGCGCTGGTGAACGAACTGAAGCTGCTCTGCCTGCGCATGGGTATCGACATCTGGGAAGTGATCGCGGCAGCCGCGACCAAACCTTTCGGCTTCCAGCCCTTCTATCCCGGCCCGGGGTTGGGCGGCCATTGCATTCCCATCGATCCTTTTTATCTAAGCTGGAAGGCAAAGGAATTCGACTTTAGCACGCGCTTTATTGAGCTTGCCGGTGAAGTGAACGAAGCCATGCCGTATCACGTGGTGGCTGCGGTCTCCTCCGCGCTCAATCAGCGCAGCAAGCCCCTCAAGGGTTCGCGCATCCTGGTGCTGGGTTTGGCTTACAAGCGAGACGTGGATGATCTGCGCGAATCTCCTTCGCTGTCGATCATCGAAATGCTGCAGCAGGAAGGCGTCGCCGTCAGCTACAACGATCCCTTCTTCCCCACCGTGGGCCGGGGACGGAAATACAATCTGAACATGGAGTCGCAGCCGCTTGAGAACCTTGGCGGTTACGATTGTGTGCTGATCGTCACCGATCATACTTCCTACGATTACGCTCGCATCGTCAAAGAAGCGCAGCTGGTGGTCGACTCGCGCAATGCCACCCGCGGCCTGGCCTCAGAAAAAATCGTCCGCTGCTGAGCTCGGCGGCGAAGCCCAATAAGAAAAGACGCCCTTCCGAGTCTGCGTGAGAACTCCACCCGCCAGGAGCCGGTCTCCTAACAGAACCCAGGAGGAACTGGACGGGTGCCCCAGGTTCGCCAAGGCGTACCTGGGCCGAAAACGATGGGGCGTCCCGGATTTCCTGTACGCTGCACTGGACGCGACCGCGTGTGCGGCTTTCTTTAAGGAAAGCCGCATGAAGTGCGGCGGAGCCACCAAGCAACACAGGAAATCCGGGGGTAGCCCCCACGACCGCTTTAAACTGCCCGTCAAGCTGAAGCCATTCGGTGCTGCTGAGCCGTCGAACTGAAAGCAATCGAAACATATCGTTTTCGGCCCAGGTACGCTAAGGCGAACCTGGGGCACCCGTCCAGTTCCTCCTGGGTTCTGTTAGGAGACCGACTCCTGCCGGGTAGAGTTCTCACGCAGATACTGGCGCCCATACTGGTTCCTGCCCTATCGTCCTGCCCGTTTCAGGGCCTTCTGCCTTAATCCCGAGGCGGCAAAGCCCCAAACTCGCAGTCTGCATGACCTTATAGTGATGTTTTGAGTTTCGCCCCCTCCATCTCCCGGGAAAAGAAGTTGCACATCCCCCCGGAGGCCCTAAACTAAACTAAGAATTGGACAAGTTCGTCCCAAAGTTGGACAGGGCTGCGCCGATGGCAAAGGAGTAAAACCTGGCAGAAGTCCCGGCTACGCGCCGAGCAACTTTCTGCTTTCAGAAATTATGGGTAAGCGTTCAGGTCTTTTGTTGGCAATCCTGCTCATTTTGAGCATTGCGCAGGTCAAAATGCCAGTTGCTGCTGCGCAGTCCGCTGGTTCCGATACGTTGGACTGCCCTTCCGGTGTTATTTCCTCAGTCGATGGAAGTTGTGTGGGTGAGGACGAGTCTTCGTTGCCGGGCCTTGGCCAGCAGGGAAACCAACAGGGCAACAACCCCCAGGGCAACCCTCAGGGCGGCTCAGTTGGGTCCTCCGGTCCGTTGTCGACTCAATATCCGGGATTGCAAACCCAGGGGATGAACGGCAGGATTCCGGAATTTCGCGATCAAGGCGGGTTGAATCCTTCGCCGGCCCAATTGGAAAGCCTTCAAGAGGCTCGATCGCTCGCGTTTCAGAGCATTCCCCCTCCAACTGATTTCCAACTGCTGGTTCGCGGCTCTCTGGGCCGCTTGCTTCCTGTTTACGGCGATTCCCTATTTCGCCAGCAGGTGCCCACGACCTTTGCTCCTATCCGCAACGCGAATGTGACTCCCAACTACGTCCTCGGACCAGGCGATCAACTCATCATTCGCATTTGGGGACAGGTCGATTTCAACGCCCAACTCACCGTCGACCGCTCGGGTGCGGTGTATCTCCCCCAGGTAGGCGAGATCCACGTTGCAGGCTTGCCTTACTCACAAGTTCAGCAGCATATCCGCGACGCCGTCAGCCATATCTACAAAAGCTTCGATCTCGAAGTGGAAATGGGGCAGCTGCGGTCGATCCAGGTGTTTGTCGTGGGCCAGGCCCGTCGCCCCGGCACTTACACCCTCAGCTCGCTCAGCACCCTGGTGACCGCGTTGTTTGCCACCGGCGGCCCCTCCGTCCAGGGCTCTCTGCGTGACATTCAGCTGCGCCGGAATGGGGAAACCGTCAGCCACTTTGACTTGTACGACCTGCTGATATTCGGCGACATGTCCAAGGACGCTCCGCTGCTTCCGGGCGACGTGATTTATATCCCCCCCGTTGGACCGCAAGTAGGTATTGCCGGCGAGGTCAAGATTCCCGCCATCTACGAGTTGAAAGGCCCCACCTCCGTGGAGCAGGCGCTCAAGTTTGCCGGGGGTCTCGCTTCCACGGCGTCCCTGCTCCGGGCCTCGCTGGAAAGGCTGGATGCGCATACCAATCGCACCGTCCTCGATGTCTCGCTGCAGGGTGCGGGATTGGCCACCCCACTCCAACCGGCCGACCTCATCCGCGTGCTCCCCATCTCTCCGCAGTTCCAGAACACCGTGACTCTGCGCGGTAACGTTGCGGAACCAGGACGGTTTTCGTGGCATCCAGGGATGACGTTGGGCGACATTATTCCCGACAGCAAGTCGTTAATCGTTCGCGACTATTGGGAACGCAGGAACCGGTTGGGAATCCCGGGTCCTGACTTCAAGCCGGAATACGCCAGCAACCCCGATTATTTCCCCCGGAACTCCGGTGGCTATCAGACCGGAGCTCCCCAGTTCGACAGTCGCGGAGTTCCCATCTTCAACCCGCCCGGCTCGCTCTATCCCTATCCAAGTACGCAGCAGAATGGCGGACAGAATACCAATCAGTCCCCAAACCAGTACCCCAATCAATATCCCAATCAGAACTCCGAGCAAAACTCCAACCAGGGCTACAATCCGAATTGCGTTCCTTCCACGAACACGACCCAGATCCAGAATCTGGGGATATTCGGCGCCGCCAGCGGATTGTCCAACCCCCAGAACACCCAGCAACCATGCATCCCCAACACGGGTGAAAACACCGACACTGGCACCGGCAGTCGTTCGTCCGCAGATCAGGAGCTGGCATCCAACGTCAATTCACCGCGTCCTCCCCTGACAGTCACGCTTCCGGTTCCCGAGATCGATTGGTCCTATGCTGTGATTGAGCGCATGGACCCCACCACGCTTACCACCTCACTGGTGCCTTTCAATCCCGGGCAACTTATCCTCTCGCACGATGCTTCGCAGAATCTGCCCCTGGACCCGGGAGACGTGGTTACCGTTTTCTCCCAGGCGGATATCAGGGTCCCCCAGGCAGAGAGAACCAAGTTTGTTCGTCTGGAGGGCGAATTTAAACATGCGGGTATCTACAGCGTGCTGCCAGGTGAGACGCTGCCCCAACTCATAGAGCGCGCCGGAGGATTGACGCCAGCGGCTTACCTCTTCGGATCGAATTTCACCCGGGAGTCGACGCGGGTGCTGCAACAGCTCCGCCTGAATGATTACCTGCAAAATCTGGAGCTGGAGATCGACCGGGCCACGATTGCTGCTTCCGCCAGCGTTGGGACAGCCGACCCGCAGGCGGTAGCCGCTTCGAGGAGTCTGGTTGCCAGATTTCGCAGCATCCGGGCCACGGGCCGGATCGTGCTGAACATTCCGCTGAATGCGACCATCGGCAGTCTGCCCAACATGCCGCTGGAGGATGGTGATCGCTTCGTGGTTCCCTCAAAACCCAGCACCGTGAATGTGGTTGGCGCTGTATACGACCAAAACTCATTCCTGTTCAAGAGAACAGTAGAAGTGAAAGGCTATTTGCGCTTAGCCGGCGGTCCGACGCAGAGCGCCGATAGCAAGGATTCCTTTATCATCCGCGCGGATGGCTCGGTGGTGAGTAAGCGCTCGCAGAGCGGCGTCTTCGGAAACACGTTTGAATCATCGCACCTGGAAGCAGGCGATACCGTAATCATCCCGGAGAAGGTACCCAGGCCTTCAGCGTTGAGGAATTTCATTAACTACACGCAAATCTTCTCTCAGCTTGCCCTGGGCGCAGCGGCGATCGCTGTGCTGCAGTAATGGAGGCGGTCCTATGCCTACTTTGAATGAACTCGGCCTCGATGCTCCGGTGGATCGGGGCAAGTCGACAGCAAGGGAATTCGACATTCTGGACGTGGTGCTCATCATCGCTGCCCGCAAGCGCCTGATTTTCCTGGCGACCGTGGCGGGTTTCGTGCTCGCCATTGGGGTGGTGCTGTTGGTCAAGCCCACGTACTCTGCCCAGACAATGATCCTGCCTCCCGAACAGGAGCAGTCAAGTGGCGCTGTCATGATGGGGCAATTTGGCGCGCTGGCATCCATGACCGGGTTAGGCGCCTCGCTGGGCATCAAAAATCCCGTCGACCTCTACATCGGTATCCTGCAGAGCGAAACCGTGACTGATCGTATGATCCAGCGCTTCCATCTGATGGAGTTCTATCACGCGAAGAGGTGGAGCGATGTTCGCTATGCCCTTAAAAACAACTCCAAGTTCGTCGCCAACAAAGACGGGATGATCGCCATCGCGGTTACCGACCGCGACCCTAAAAAAGCCGCCGCCATGGCAAACGCCTATGTCGACGAACTATATCGTGTGAACAACCGGCTGGCCTTGGGTGGAGCCTCCCAGCGAAGGCTCTTTTACGAGCAACAACTAACACAGGAGAAAGACCGGCTTGCTGACGCTGAAGTTGCGTTGAAACTGACGGAAGAAAAGACCGGTGTCATTGCTCCCTCTGGCCAAACGGAGGAAATCATCCGGCAGGTTGCGCAGTTGCAGGCGGAGATCACGTCGCGCGAGGTCCAACTGGACGCTCTACGAACGTCTTCCACGGAGCAGAATCCCGATGTCATTCGGCTCAATACGGAGCTGAGTGGCTTGCGCGCACAATTGCGGATTCTGGAAAGCGGATCGGCGAAGCATGCGCCGGGCGATATCTCTATCACCAGCGCGAATGTACCTCAGGCGGGACTCGAGTACATCCGCAAGGAGCGCGATGTGAAGTATCATCAGCTGCTCTTTGATCTGCTTGCCCGCCAGTACGAGGCCGCGCGGATGGATGAGGCCAAGTCGGCTCCGGTCATCCAGGTAGTCGATCCGGCGCTGGTGCCGGATCGGAAAGCGGCGCCATTCCGGGCATTGTGGGCCTTGTCGGGCGCCGCAATCGGGTTCTTTCTTACCGTCGCTTGGGTGCTCGGGTCCCATATTTACCAACGCATGGCAGCGGATGAGGAGCAAGGCAGGCGGCTGGCCGTGTTGAGACAGGAACTCAAACTACGCGGATGAATACCGTCGCTTGAGCGGGCTTCTGTCTACAAAGTAAAGGCGGTTGCGTTGGCTACTCCGTCACAACCACCGAGCGTATCAGGTCAAAGACGGAAAAATGCAGATCGTGATCGTAGTCGTACTGTATAAGCGATCTCCGGAACAAACTCAGACCATCAACAGTCTGGCCGCGGTCTTTGAGCGAAATCCGGAGCTGCTGAATTCATTTAGGGTCTTCATTTGGGATAACAGCCCAACCGCTATCGTCGATGGGGCGATTCCGTTTCCTTATGAGTACGGACACAACGGCCGTAACTTGGGAACCTCGGGCGCTTACAACCATGCGATGGAATTTGCAGAGTCCAAAGGGGCACCCTGGCTGCTGCTCCTGGATCAGGATACGACCGTCTCCCATGAGTTTCTTCCGCTCATGTTGGAGTATGGCAAGCGTCTGCAGGGCGAACCGGAAATAGGTGCCGTTGTTGGTTTTATCTATTCCCACGGTGCACTGGTCTCACCCAGGCGACTGCTCCGGTTCAACCGAATCGAGCAAATTCCTTCCACGTTCAACGGTATCCATAAGCAGAAGGCCTATGCCGTGAACAGTGCGACGTTGCTGCGCGTCTCAGCCCTGCGTGAGATCGGCGGTTACAGCGACGAATTCTGGCTCGACCTCTCTGACGTTTACGTATTTCGGGCAATGCACAGAAAAGGCAGATACATGTATATCGCCGGGGACGTGCGCGTGGAGCATTCCATTGCCAGCATGGATTTCGACAAAGAAATGAGTCCCGAACGATACCGGAATTTCATGGCTGCAGAGAGTGCATACGTCGATCTGTACTCATCTCCGCTGGAACAACGCGCTCAGCTTTTTCGTCTTTTTGTGCGCACTATCCGGCAATATCGCCGTTATGAGAATAAGGCGTTTGCCAGGATCAGCTGGGAATACTTTTGCCGGCGGTTATTTCAGACCAAAGCCAAAAGGCTTCTGGGATGGCGACAGCAGCTGGCGCGGCGCGATATCCCTTTCATCGAAGATGGGCGAGTCACTGGGTGAGCTTACTTTGAAACTTCCAATTCAACCGGAACACCATACCCTCCGCTCACGGAGGGTAGGAAGCGAATCGGCAAGGATTGCAGGACGATATAGATTGCCCCAAAAAGAAGTGCGTTGGTGTAATTTCCCAGCGAAGAGTATTGATCGGTGAAGATCGCCATAAACACGGGAAACATGCTTAGCGCAAAGAGAAAATTTCCCAGTAAGCTGCCGGTGAGGGCTTTGCGATATAGAAGCGTATGCAGGAACCCTATGATCCCGATCGTAACCAGAGTCCCGGGTATCCCGAAATCGATCACGTAGTCCTTGTACATGGTGTAGACATTTACCGGATATGGGACGCCTACAAATTCCTGGAGCATCGGCGCGGGCGAGTATTGGATCACATGGAAATGAGCAAGAATACCTAGGAAGAATTTAAAGGTGTGATTTGGTACGGCCCCCATATCCCCAGGATTCTGCAGGAAAGCATCGAGAGCCGCTAGGGGCCCGACGATATAGCTAACGAAGAACACACCCGCGATCCCGGCTATTCCGCTGCCATAAAACTGAGTTTGTTGGTTTTTATTAACGAAAACAAGACCAAGAAACAAAAATCCAAACAGAAGAAGAGGGATGCGCGTAACCTTGAGCACCGCCCAAAACCTGGAATGGCCGGTAGTCATCAAGTAGACGCAGATCAAACTACTAAACAATTGCAGGAGCGAACTCCGGCCTGTGGTTAAAATCGATGTCACTAGAGACAGACCTGCCACGAACCAAAAGGTCCTGTCCCTTTTCTGTAGCATTAAGATAATGGCTGTAAATAAAGTCCAGGAAACAAAGTAGATGGATATGCTCGGCGCCAGGCCTTCGATTCCTTGCCCGTTTCTCTGGGCCTGAATCCCGGCATTGCGTGCCCGCTCAAGGAACGTTCCACCTTCGCCCTGTGCCGCTTCAGCCCGAAGACTTTGAATTTGCATAGGGACACCACAAAGGAGGAAGAGTATGAGGAGGGGCTTGACCAGGTTGTTCCGCTGTGGGAATCGCGTCAGGACGAATCGCGTTTCCACCCATGATTTGGGCACAAGGTCGGCAAGCACGCCGCCGGCCGTAAAGAGAATTGCTCCTACCACGAATAAGGCAAAGGTAGAAGGCTGGATATCATCCGTTTCGACGATGTTCATCCGGTAAAGCCCAGTCGCCAAAAGCCACATGGAGCAAAACAAGAAGGGCGGATATAGCACGGACCGCTTGATCCAGTAGTTGCCCACCGTCAAGACAAATAGAACCGCAATGGTCCAATTTAAGCCCATATCGCCTGCTCGGACCCTCGGCAAGCAATGCCAAGCGGTCGCGGGATGAGAAACGCACATTTCATCCGGGAGCCATTCACCGTGCCAGCTTCAGGATAAATGCAAAAGCGCCTCTCGCAAATATCAATTGCCAAGGACCCGCTCCTGAACAATCGAGGAGATTTCCGATGAAAACGACTTCGCTCTCCGTGACCACTACTTTGGCCGTGCTGCTATGCGCACTGCAAACCCGGCTTGAGGCTCAAGCTACCCCGGCCTCGCAAGTTGGCAGCGCGGCGGTCATGAACGCCGAGAGTACAAAGGGTTTTCAGAACGCTTTGGATCTGCCAGGCGGGGACGCTGGAACTAAGATACGCAATGCAATACAGGCGCTTCCTGCTGCTGGAGGAGTCGTCGACGCCAGGGGTTTTAGCGGAACGGTTCCTATCAATGGCAACCTGGCGGCTGGGATCCCTGCGACCAAGGCGGTGACGGTCTTGCTAGGCGCTGCCACGTTCGTTCTCGCTTCCACTGGCGCGCAGCAGCTTTTTGCGGTAAACAGATTCAGTCTCGTAGGCTCGGACATTACGAATACGGTTCTGCAATTTAGCGATCCAACTCAAGACATTTTTGTTGTTCCCAATTCCTTCAGCATCGGAACTCAGGTTTCGATCAGCAACATGACGATCGAACCCGCGCCGGGTGTGAAAAAGACCGGCGGCAATATTCTTCGCTACGGCGGCAACAACGGCGTCTTCCAAAATCTACGTCTGATTGATGCCTGGCAGGGGATCTTCATCCAGAACTCTCTTCAAACCATGTTCGACAATATTGAATTTCTCACCACGAGGGAGGGAACGCTCAATTACGGCCTCTTCCTTTATGGATATGACGTGGACGATTTCTTTCACCATATCTATGGAGACTCCAACTATCCCATTGGAGATGCATTCATCCACACGCGAAACTGGGTGACAGGCATGCACTACAGCGATATTGAGTGGGAGGATGACAAAGGCGGGATCGGCCTTCACTTCGATTGCAGCACCTCGCCGGAAGCTCCAAGCCAGGATTGCACCAACGCCGCCAACTCCCGGCCCGAGATCACACGAATCGACCAGGCCTATATCGAGAGCGGCCCAACTCAATCGGCAGTGCTCATGCAAGGCGCACAGGACATCCGCTTTCAGAACTCCTATTTCGCCTCCAGTCGCAGCGTACGAATACAAGGCGAATCAACGTCCGTCTCGATCGACAATTCTTTCATCGGCAACATGATTGACCAATGCATTGTCGTTGCAACCACATCCGCGGGCGGCCCTGGGAAAGCGGACGTGAGTATCACTAACTCGGAGATCAATCTTTGCTCCCAGGGAAATGGGGCAGCGCCCTCCATTACGCTGATGCCGGGCGCCTCAAACGTAAACATTCAGGGCAACCGCATCGGAAACAACACCTATCCTCAACTGAACGCCCGTGAGTCGCCTTATGGCATCCAGCTCTCGGGGAATAATAGCAATATCCGAATCATTGGCAACGACTTCACCAGCCAGCGCGGCGGCCACCACTTGATGTTGAAGCCGATCCTTCTCCAGGGCGCACCGGGCGAGAACAATATCTTCTTTGCCAACATACCCGCTGACGCGCTGTCGAACGTTCCAGGAGTACAAAACTTTCCGGACGGAATCAACGTCGGCGGAAGCAAACAGGCGATCTCCAACGCGGACCATCTCTTACGGTTTGTTGGAAACATTACAACCACGGGCGCGAATAGTGATTCTTTGGCGGTGACCGGTATGAGCGCGTCGGGCCACTGCGAGCAGCAAGCGGGTAATGCGCAGGCAGCGACCATGGTTCTGACCGCACCTGGCCTCTACACCGTTACTGCTGCGGGATCCGTCACCCTTCACCATCCGGCAACCGGCGGGGCTACTTTCGATGTGTTCTGCAGTTTCGATTAGCCGAAGGAGCCGGGAAGTGCTGTAAACGGGATGATAGAATCTGGTTTTTATTCGCAATTGCGAGCTGGACTCCAGGACACGCGTTGATAAGAACACTGTATCAATACAGCAGTCGCTTAAGTGACGATCAGAAGAAACGCCTGCGCACATTGGGGAGGAAGCTGCCATGGTTAGTCGATGCCGGCGCGTTTCTATTTCGAAGGAACCTGAAGATACTGGCCACTATCTATGGATCTGATAAGTGGAATTTTCACTGGTACGCTCAGCACTACGAGCAGTGCCTTGCATCGATCCGCCGCAAGAGGCTTAATCTCCTTGAGATTGGAATCGGCGGATACGCAGACCCCAAAGCCGGGGGGAGCTCGTTGCGGATGTGGCGTGCCTACCTTCCTCACGCCCATATTTACGGGATAGACCTCTATGACAAGACTGCCCATAACGAGCGCCGTATAACGACGTTCGCCGGCAGCCAGATCGATACTGCATTTCTGGATTCTGTTGTGGCGAAGATGGGCAAAATCGATCTAATCGTCGACGATGGAAGCCATATCAACGCGCACGTGATCGCAACTTTCCATCACCTATTTCCCCACCTGGCTGACGGAGGCCTCTACATGGTGGAAGATGTTGAGACCTCTTACTGGCCTCCGAATGGGAACTTGACTGACCGGAATGACCCTCAGACGAGTATGGGTTTCTTCAAATCTCTCGTGGACGGCCTGAACTATGAAGAATTCCGCAATGTTTATGAGCCGACCTATTACGATCGAAACATCATGAGCGTCTTCTTCTATCACAACCTGGTTATCATCAAGAAAAGTAAGAATCAGCGGTAAGCAACGCTTTCACGCAAGAATATGCTGATGCCGGATATCCCACTTGCACACCCTCTGCGCCTACGGCTTTGCTGTAACGGGCAGAATGGTGCTGCCGCCCGGCACTGATTTACCAAAATCGTAAGCCTGGCCTCGCAGTATGTGCTCGAGGATGTCATGGATCTTGATCTCGTCGAACGGTGCGGTTACATCAAGTCCCCTCGCCTGCCCGGGGAAATGGATCAGCAAGACCGGACGTTTGTCGAAGACGCCATGGCTGGCAATTTCTTCTTCCTCGCTCCATTGAGGTGTTCCCCGCCACAACGGTATGCGCCACGAGTGGTCGGAGCAGACGATGATCGTGGTCTTCGCGGCCAACGAGGTCTTGCTTAAGGAATCCATCAACTCCCCCAGGGAGCGGTCAGCCAGCGCCAGATTGTCGATGTAGGTGCCGGTGGCGCGCTGGTGTCCTGGTCTGCGGTCGTAAATGCCCGGTGGGTGTGGCACCGGCAGATGTATGAATACGAAGCCGATGCTCTGGTCACGGATCAATGCCTCGGCTTGCGGCATGAGGGCAGCCAGGTCGGCCGTGTGCTTTTTTTCCTGCGGGAAATCGGGCTCGCGGCCATACCCCCGGGTCATTTCTACTAAGGGCGCCATCGCGTTCTTTAGAGCACTCTGATCCGATGAAGTGCCGTTCCATTGCCCGTTTCCCATTCTCCAGAAACAGTAGTTAAATGTTCCTGCAAGAATGCGGCAGTAAGGGTTGTACCAGCCGACAATTCCGGTCGTCCACCCCAGGCTCTGAGCATCTGAGAAGACCGTTGCGTGGGCATCGAAAGGTTGCCAGTTTGCTTGCCCGGCGAGTTTGATCTTCGGCTCTCCGTTGATATTGCTTCTGATGTCATCGACGGCGTGGCCCAGAAAGAATGAGGGTAGAACACGCTCAGTTTCGTAGCCTACGGGCTTCAGATCACTGAACGAAACGCTCTCGCCCTTTAGCTGGTCAAAAACAGGCATAGCTAGCCCAGGGTAGCGATGATCGAAGGCCTGGTTATAGGAAAGCTCGTCGAAGAGAAGCCATACGATCCGGCCGCGGCTGGCCGGCAGAGACTCCCGCGCGACCTGGGGGCCTGTTTGTCTCACCGGCACTTTGGCGTCGTTCGGCTCCGCTCTCAAGCCCAGGTACAAGAGCTCCGGGAGTGTCCATACCATGCCGCAGCCAACGAGTAACAGCAGGAACCGAAATCCGCGCACGGCACGCTGGTAGTACACAGATCGCAGCCAGAATGTCGCCAAGCCGGCCAGGAGGATACCGTACTGCAGGAATCCGAGCCATCGAGTCGGAACTGATTTCTGCCATGCAGCCGCAAGGTCAATCACGAATGTTGGGACAAGCTCAGCAGCCACCAGGGTCCAAACAATAGTTCGCGGGCCGGACTCGGTCTTTTGTAGAAACGCAAAGAGCAGGGCGAGCAGCAGGCTGATGGCTGCCAAATCAATCAGGATGCCCCAAACCACGCTATGGATTGGCAGGAAGCTGTGATAGATCAAAGAATGACGAGGCGAGATCAGCGGCCAAAGACGAAGCAGCATGATCAGTATGGCTGCTCCAAAGGCCTGAACGATCGTTTTTGAGTTCATGCCTTACCGAACAGAAGCGGCATGCGTCCGTCCGCCGATTCTCTATGCGTCGCGATTGTAAGCTGCCGGGTCAAAAGAAGGACCGCAGAACGCAGGACGGGACAACACGGTCGCTTCACGAAACTCCTCAGGCACAGCTCTAGCTTGAATTTGTAACGTACAGTAGGGCCGAAAAGTTGCTTCCTGCCTCACTTTTCTGTCATTGCTTCTTCATAATCGATTCTATTGCCAAAAGACAAATTGGAGGGCGGCAGCCCACCTGGGCATGGGTGGAGAGGGATGGACCGATCCAACCAACCAGGGTCTCCGGACCTACCCAAACCGCCCACTTTTCCGCAGTCTCCTGGGCTTGGAGAGATGATGGACGTGGTGTACACGGTGGGATGCAAGTCACAGGCAGCCGGGCAAGCCCGGCATTATGGGCAAGACCTCTGGCAGGTAGGATTTGCAAGAGTCGGTGCCCCCGCCTTTTGGTTCAACAGTTGTGGTCACGCAGGTAACATAGACCGGCGCCACCGGACGGCAGCAAATTGAAGATTTGAGATAGTATTAGTCGCGATAGGGAAGACTGTAAACGGTCTGGCGATGTATCTCGTCAGTCTAGATACACACCACAGTAGACTTGTGAGTTTTTTTAGCTGCATTTCTAGTCTTGGACGGACCATTTGATGCCGGACTCCCAGGGGCACCGTGCTTCTGCGCTATTAACGCCTCTTCGGATGGAACGCAATCGGCGGATCCCCGCCATGCTCCGGGTGGGAATCGCGTTGATGGCGATTCTTTGGCTTTGTGGTGGGAGCGAGACGACGGCCGCCCAGGCCATTACTCGCGTCGCCACGATCAACAGCATCGCAGGCAATGGCACCGAGGGGTACCTCGGGGACAGCGGCCCTGCCACCAGCGCGGAACTAAATGGCCCCTATGGCCTGGCGATCGATAACGCCGGCAATCTTTATATTGCGGACCCAGCCAACAACCGCGTCCGTAAAGTGGCTTTAGGCACGGGCATTATTTCGACGTTCGCGGGCAATGGTACGGCCGGTTATAGCGGCGATAACGGCCCCGCCACCAGCGCAGAACTTAAAGTACCGGTGGGCGTGGCGCTAGATGGCGCGGGCAATCTTTATATCGCGGATGAAGGAAACAGTGTCATTCGCAAAGTCAACGCCTCGGGGACCATAACGACCATCGCCGGCAATAACACGGTGGGTTACAGCGGGGACACTGGACCAGCCACCAGCGCATCACTGTATGGTCCTACCGGCGTGGCTGTCGACAGTTCGGGAAATCTCTATATCGCGGATACAGGCAACAACCGCGTCCGTGAGGTGGCGGCTGCAACCGGCGTCATCACGACCATTGCGGGTACCGGCACGGCGGGCTACAGCGGAGACAACGGAGCGGCGGTCAGCGCGACACTGAACAAGCCCTCTGCGGTCGTAGAAGGCAGCACGGGCAACCTCTACGTTCTGGATACCGGCAACAATGTGGTCCGGTTGGTGAACACGACCGGCACGATCATGACCATCGCAGGAAATGGAACTGCCGGCTACAGTGGAGACGACGGCCCAGCCACCAGCGCGACATTGCATACTCCTTATGGCCTGAACATCGATAGCTCAGGGAATCTTTATATTTCGGACTCCGCGAACAATGTTGTTCGCATGGTGAGCACGGCAGGTATCATCTCCACCATCACAGGAAATGGCACCCCAGGGTACAGCGGAGACAACGGCGCTGCGATCAGCGCAACGTTAGATAACCCGCAAGGGGTCACGGTCGATAATCAAGGCAACGTCTACGTATCCGACCAAAGCAACAACCGTGTCCGCGAGGTAAGCACGCCGACCGGCAGTGTGGTGTTCCCGACCACCCCGGTCAATTCGACCAGCACAGCTGTGACGATCGCGCTGGAAGTGAACTCGGAAGGGACGACGATCACCGGTATCACGGCTCCAGTGTCGCAAGGGAACAAGCAGGAGTACACGGTGACCGCAACGGACTGCGCCCTCAATACAGCGCTGGCGGCGGGTATGGTCTGCAATGTTACGGTGACCTTTACTCCGGGTTATGTGGGCCAGCGGCCAGTGCCCGTACAGGTGGCCAGTTCAGCCGGAACCTTCAACTTTGGATTAACTGGTATTGGGACCGGGGCCGAGGTAGCGTTGTCGCCGGGCATCATCAACACCGCGATAAGTTGGGACGATATCAGCGCACTCGGGCTATATGCATTTCCGGCGGGCGGCGTAGCCATCGACAGTGGGGGCAACCTCTATCTCGCAGTGGATATTCCTGAGGGGCACGTAGGTGCGATTGGGGTCGTCGAGTTTGCGGCAGGCACAGAGGTCGCCACGAATGTAATGTCACCGTTTGCCTGGAGCTCCGCGCTCGCCTTAGCGTTGGACAGTGCAGGAAACCTATATGCCGCCAATCCGGCGTACTCTTGTATCGTCAAAGCTGCGCCGGGATCGAGCAATTATACGGTCGTAGCCGGTATTCTTGTTCCTAACGGCGGTGCTTACGGCGGAAGTGGTGGTTACAGCGGGGATAATGGACCGGCCGTGGATGCGGAACTGAACAACCCCGCGGGTGTGGCAGTGGACAGTGCGGGCAATCTCTACATCGCGGATAGCGGCAACAATCGTATCCGCAAGGTCACAGCGGGAAGCGGCATCATCACCACGATTGCGGGCAACGGCACTGCGGGCTTTAGCGGAGATAATGGGCCGGCCGCGGCCGCGGAACTGAACGACCCCGCTGCGGTGGCAGTGGATAGCGCGGGCAATGTCTACATCGCGGACTTCAACAATAATCGCATTCGCAAGGTCGCGGTAGGAAGCGGCGTCATCACCACGATTGCGGGCAACGGCACTGCCGGCTATAGCGGGGATAATGGACCGGCGACCAGCGCGGAAATGAACCACCCGGAAAGCATAGCGGTCGACGGTGCGAGCGACGTGTATATCGCAGATCGTAACAACCTCGTCTACATGGTCAACACCCCAGGCATCATCACCACCGTGGCTGGGACTGGCACGCCAGGTACCAATGGGGACGGCGGTCCGGCCACTAACGCACAGCTAAGTGCGTATTATTTGGCTCTCGATAGCGCCGGCAACCTGTACATCGCGGGGTCCGGAACTGGGTACGGTGTGCGCACGGTAAATGTTTCGGCGAGCGCGCTCAATTTTGTAAGTGCGCAAGTAGGCGCGAATAGTACTCAAGCAGTAGCGGTGACAAATATCGGCAACGAGCCTCTTGCCTTCACGGTACCAACCTCCGGCCAGAATCCCAGTATCTCGGCCGGCTTCACAATGGACAGTAGCAGCACTTGCCCCCAACTCAGCGCGGGGTCGCAGCCATCCAGCTTGGCTTCTGGTACGAGTTGCTCCTTAGCGATCGATTTTGCACCGACGACAGCAGCCGCGATCACTGGAACCGCCAGCATCGCCGACAACGGCCTGAATACGAGCCAGGTGCAGACGGTGCAGTTGAGTGGTGGAGCGGGAGAGACCGCGACGACCACGACGACAATTAATGTCACTACGCCCGTTTTTGGCCAGACCCAGGTGAACGCCACGATCTTAGCTACCTCATTCACGTTGATGCCGGTGGGATCGGTGGTCTTCACCGTAGACGGAGCGGTTCAGCCGGCGATAACCGTTGACGCTTCGGGTGTGGCTACTCTTCCCGCGGCGGTGGCCAACGCACTGGCGGTGGGTTCACACACCATTGCCGCAGTCTATACGAGCAGTTCTCTTGGCTTCAGCAACAGCAACGCCACCCGTATTTTCTCCGTAAGCCAGGTGCCGCCAACGATCGCGCTTGCGCCAAGCACTGCATCGTTAAGCGTCGCTGCGGGCGCGTCTGTAACCGATACAATTACCATTACCTCAATGGGAGGATACGCGGGAGCACTACAGTTTTCCTGCACTGGACTTCCTCAAAATGCAACCTGCAGTTTTCAGCCGGCGACGGTTACGGTGAGTGGCACCAGCGGTCCTCAAACAACTGTGGTCACCATACAAACTGCAGGCAGCACCGCGGAACTGCACCTCACAAAGCCCTTTCCATCTGAAAACAATCCCTTGCTGCCTGCCGCGGCATTCTGGGCTCCAGGGTTGCTAACGATGGCTCTCGCCGGCAGAAGGCGGAGGCTTTCTTCGCGAGCCTGCCACTTGCTCATCTTGCTGAGCTTGTTCGCTGCGACGTGGCTACTGAACGGATGTGGCGGCGGGAATTCCTCGACCCAATCGACTGCACCAAGTACGCCGAGCACGCCTGTGACTCCTGCGGGAACCTCAACCGTGAAGATCGTAGCGGCTAATTCGGGAAGTACTGTGCAGTCCTTTAATCTGACTCTCTCCGTACAGTAATTGGCACGCCATACATTCAGGTTCGTGCCGGCTAGCTGATTAACACTTCTCCTAACCCTGGCGCATCTAAAGAGTGATTAATATCCGATGCCATGGCGAAAGGCGCACTGCCGTTAATGTGACATTTATGGATTAAAGCCAGGCTTAACGGAGGAGTAGCTATTTCGCTACCTCAATTTCGCAGATCAAGATTCCTGTTGCCTAAGCGAATTGCTCGTGTCTAGAATTGCGACGCGCCGCCTGAAGATTTGCTTTCTCTCCCTGCTCTGGTGATTCCATGATCCACGGAACTCCACGAATCAGCGTTTCGTTTCTCAGTTGCTTCCTCTTATTAGTCCTAGCGGGCTGTGGCTACACCAGCAATCTGCCTGCCAACTCCGAAGCGACGGACGCCGCGCCCAATGGCCCTATCCAGCATGTAGTGGTGATCTTTCAGGAAAATGTCTCTTTCGACCACTATTTCGGCACTTATCCTTACGCCTTAAATCTGCCCGGTGAGTCACGTTTCGAACCGCTTCCAGGGACCCCCACGGTCGACGGCCTCTCTCTGGATCTCATGCGCAATAATCCAAACGCCAGCAATCCCAAAAATGGCGCTGGGGCAACCAACCCATTCCGTTTGTCACCCGCCGAGGCCGCCACGGCCGACCAGGACCACGCTTATAGGGCAGAACAGCAGGCTTTTGATGCCGGGGCAATGGATCTCTTTCCCCGTTCCGTGGGTGCGGCCGATGGACCCAACCTTGGGAGTGGTATCGCCACCACCACCGGCCTGACCATGGGGTACTACGACGGCAATACAGTAACCGCGATGTGGAACTATGCCCAGCACTATGCGATGAGCGATCGGTTCTTCGGCACTACGTTTGGACCTTCCGCAGTCGGCGCCATCAATCTCATCTCAGGCCAGACGAACGGCGTGGTCAACGATGGCAACGCGGAAGGGAGCATGGCGGCGGACGGAAACGGGGGATACACGCTTGTAAACAATGCCAACCCGCTCTACGAAACCTGCGCTAGCGGCAGCGAGCTGTTCCACATGACGGGCAAAAACATTGGCGACCTCTTGATCGCAGCGGGCGTGACATGGGGTTTCTTCGCCGAAGGGTTCGACCTTACGGCAACCAACAGTAATGGCACAACTGGTTGTCGCCGAAGCCACACATCGACCATTACAAAGCAGCAACGGCCTGACTACACACCGTTTCTCGACCCATTCCAGTATTACGCCTCAACCGCCAACCCCAATCATGCGCGGCGCGACTCCGCGCAGACGGTCGGGCAAGCAAATGATGGCAGTACTCATCACCAATACGACATTCACGACTTCTTTGACGCGGTAAAGGCTGGTAATTTTCCAGCGGTCAGCTACATCAAGTCGGCCGCCTATCGCGATGGCCATGCAGGCTACTCGGACCCGCTTGATGAGCAGGCATTCCTGGTGTACGTAATCAATACAATTGAGAAGTCGCCGCAGTGGAGCAACACGGTGATTTTTGTTACCTACGATGATTCCGACGGCTGGTATGACCATGTCCACAATGTCGTCAACGGCAGCGCGACCGTGCACGATGCCTTCTCGTCGGCGGGGACATGTGGCGACGCGGGGAGCGCACTCCCTGGGGTGAACCCTGCCACTCTGCATGCCCAGGGAAGGTGCGGCTATGGTCCACGACTGCCGCTGTTGGTAATCTCGCCGTGGGCTAAGCCCAATTATGTTTCCCACACCGTGGCTGATCAGAGCTCTGTCTTGCGCTTCATTGAAGACACCTTCTTGAATGGGCAGCGTATTGGTCAAGGCTCGTTTGACGCCATCGCCGGCTCTATCGACGAAATGTTTGACTTCAGCGGGACAACGCCAAAGAACGGCCGGGTCGTCCTGCTGAACGGTACGACTGGCCAGGTCACCAGCGATTGATCGCGGTTGCTCGACCCGTGCCCGATTCCAAGCAGATACCATGGACAAGAGGAGCAGAGCGACTTTTACATATTCGAAGACTTATGCGCATCCTCTACGACCATCAGGTCTTTTCTCTGCAGGATGCCGGGGGCGCCTCTCGCTACCACTTTGAGCTGGTACGGAACCTTCAGGGCTCGGATGGGGTCGAATTGGAGATGCTCATGGGCCTGACCGGGTCGGTAATGCCTTTCGCCGCCCTAGGCCAAAGCCACACCAAGGTGTTGGCCCACGGCACCCGGATCAAGCCGGGTGTAGCCCGGTACGCCATGAACGAATTGTTTTCCGCGCTGGTCGCTCCACTCCGGGGAAGGGTCGACATTTACCACCCTACGCTCTACCGGGCCCTCCCTTGGGTGCGCCGCCGGCGCATCGTGGTGACCCACCACGATTGCATCCACGAGCGGTTCCCCCAGCTAATTTCCGATGCAGCCTCGATCGTAAAAAACAAGCGGAAGCTATTTGCGCAAGCGGACGCAATCCTATGTGTTTCTCAATCCAGCCGAAACGATCTGCATCATTTTTATGATGTCGCGGAAAACAAGACGCATGTTGTTTATCACGGCTTCTCCCCCCTGCAGGCGGCGCCCGGCGATCCGCCGGCCGTGATCGAGCCGTACTTGCTCTACGTGGGCTCGCGCACAGGCTACAAGAATTTCGGGCTCCTGCTAGAGGCCTTTTCCCGCAGCGGTCTGGCGGCCCACTACCGGCTGTTGGCCGTCGGGGGTGGTTCGTTTACCCCAGCGGAGCAGGAACGAATCGCATTGCTAAAACTCGGCAGCTCGGTCACCGTAGTACCCAAGGCAGACGATGCGACGCTCGCCCGCGCTTACCGCGACGCTTCCCTGTTTATTTACCCCAGCGTGTATGAGGGTTTCGGCTTTCCTCCGCTCGAAGCGATGAGCCTGGGTTGTCCCGTTTTGGTCAATCGAACCTCCTCCCTGCCCGAAGTCTGCGGAGATGCAGCGTTTTACTTCGAGGCCTCCGGTGCCGATGAACTCTCCGCTAGCCTGGTGGCTACCCTCAGCGACTCCCAGGGCTTGACCAGCAAGCGCCAGATGGGAGAGCAGCAGGTGAAGCTTTACGACTGGCGCCGAAGCGCGCACGCCACTCTGGACGTATACCGCACGGCGCTAACCGGCTGACCTCCCTGTCGCTTAAACGACTAAGCGGATAGATGGGGGTGACATTGATACCAAACAGGTTAAGATCGGGAGATGGGCAGAAAGGTCCTGATCACCGGGGGGCTCGGTTTCATCGGGCTGACGCTCGCGCGCGCGTTGGTCCGACGCGGCATGTCGGTACGCCTCCTGGACAATCTGAGCCCGCAGATCCACGGTCCGATCCCCAACCCTGAGCTGGGTACTCTGCTCGGAGAGCCGCACGTGGAGGTGATTCGTGGCGATGTCGGCCGCCGCCAGGACTGGGTTTCGGCCCTGGGCGATGTCGCTTCTGTGGTTCATCTCGCCGCGGAGACAGGGACAGGCCAATCGATGTACCGGATTGGCGACTATACCAGCACCAATGTCCTGGGTACTGCCCTCCTGCTCGACGTCCTGGCCAACGACCACCACCAGGTCAAAAAACTGGTCCTGGCCTCGTCCCGCTCCGTCTATGGGGAAGGAGCCTATTGCTGCGCTGGCTGCGGTTCGGTCTATCCCCCCCAACGCAGCCTGGATAGCCTCCAAGCCGGCCACTGGGAGCCACTTTGCCCCAGCTGTGGCGGTCCCATTCGCCCGGTGGCCACACCAGAGACCGCCAGGACCAGCCCCGCATCGGTTTACGCCGCCACCAAGCTGGCCCAGGAAGACCTGGTCCGCATCGCGGCCGGCGCACTCGGCATTCCTTTCCTGATTTACCGCCTGCAGAATGTTTATGGAGAAGGCCAGTCGCTCAACAACCCTTACACCGGCATATTGTCCATCTTCTCCAATCGCATTCGCCAGGGCAAGGGAATCGCCTTGTTCGAGGACGGCGTGGAAAGCCGCGACTTTGTGCACGTGTCCGACGTCTCTGAGGCGATGGCCCTCGGCCTCGAGTCAGACGGCGGGGATGGCTTGACCATGAACGTTGGATCCGGAGTGCAGGTGAGTGTCGAGACCATCGCGCGAAATCTGCAACGGCAATTCACCGAATCGAGCCCGCCGGTGGTGTCAGGTCAGTACCGTTTGGGCGATATTCGCCACAATTTTGCGGATATCTCGGTCATCGGGCAAGCACTGGGTTTTTCGCCCAAAGTGCCCTTGGAGGAGGGCATGGCGCGCTTTGCTCGCTGGGTAAGGACGCAACCCGTCCCCCAGGATGGGCCGGAAGACGGCTTGGAGCGGGCTAATCGAGAGTTGATTGAACGCGGCCTGATGAAGGGCTGACCAGAATGCTGATGCAGCTGCTCTACGCAGACCTTGAACGCCAGCTGCAGTTGACTGGCCGAACTGACGATAAAGCTTCCCTGCTCCGTCTTTTGTGCAGACTGCCTCATCCCAGGTTTCTGCCCATCGTCCTGTGCCGCTTCAGCCGTTCGGCACTCCTTAACGGTCTTCCGGCGATAGCACATCTATTGTCGTATATGAATCAAATTATCTTTGGCATAGAGATCTCACCCAGATGCGCGATTGGTCCCGGTATATTCTTTCCCCATACCTCGGGAACGGTCATTGGTGCATCAAAAGTGGGGAGGGATGCGACCATCTTCCAGGGCGTGACCTTGGGAGCCAAGCAGATCGATATGAAGTACGACTCGGCTCTCAGGCCGGAACTTGGTGACTTTGTCGTGGTTGGAGCTGGGGCCAAAGTTCTGGGCGGAATAACTTTAGGCGATAATGTCAGAGTGGGTGCGAATTCTGTCTTGCTGCGATCCGTGCCTGCCAATGTAACCGTCGCCGGTGTTCCTGCACGCGAAGTCCATTCATCCGAAACAGAAGTGCCTGAGGTTTTGAAAGATTGATGAATCTCTTGCTCGACCTAACCATTATCATACCCAATTACAACACCAAAGCATTGCTACAGCAGTGCTTAGCGTCGATTTACCACTACACCCGGGGGATTGGATTCGAGGTAATCTGCATCGACGACGGTTCGTCGGATGGCAGCCCGGAGATGGTCGAGTCGGCTTTTCCCGAGGTCATTCTGGTACGCAACAAGGTTGCGCTGCTCTACTCCAAAAACAACAATCTGGGCATGCAGATGTCACGCGCCCGCTACGCCTGCTTGTTGAACAGCGACACCAAGCTGTTGGGCAACGCCTTCAAGGTGTTGGTGGACTTTATGGATCGCCACCCGGAGGCAGCTGCGTGCGGTCCGCGATTGCTCAATCCCGACGGCACCACGCAATCTTGCGTTCGTAGTTTTGCCGGCCTCGGGACCATGATTCTGCAGGGACTCAACTGGCATAAGTTCTTTCCCCGCGGCCAGGTCTCCCGGGAGTACTACGCCTGCGCCTTCGATTATTCACGGGAGCAACAGGTGGAAAGCCTGGGGACCACAGCGTACGTGTTGCGTCGGGAAACCTGGGAGACCTTCGGCATGCTTGATGAGCGGCTGCCCCATTTCCAGGTCGATTTGGCCTACAACCTGATGCTCAAGCGGAACGGCTGCAAAATCTACTACACGCCCACGGCCGAGGTCATTCATTACGGGAGCCAAAGCATCAACCAGATGCCCAGAAAAAAGATCATTGAGCAGCATCGGGCGATGGTTGATTTCAATGAGCATTACGATTACTTTGGCAAAAGCCGGCTACTCAAACTGATGGTTCGTGCGGCGGTGGCCGCCCGTTGTCTGTTAAAAATTGCAGAATTTTATCTGAGTAGTGATAAGCGCGTGATCAAGGGACCGGGAGCGCCCAGGCTGAACGTGATCGACAGAACGGTCATGCATCGGGAGGACCTGCGGACCGGCGCCGATTAGCGGAGCAGAGTGAACCTGCTCCAGCCCCCCCGCTTCACTGGGTATCGCCCCCCTGGTCAACCTTTTGAACCAAAAAGGCGTCAGTTGCCAGTAGTGCGCCCTAGGAACCTTGACTGTTATCAAGCGTGGGATACCCTAAGAATGGAAATACTGTTATTTTGGTTAAAGGGTTGAATCGGGAAAAGTTCTGCCCCGGCGCAACATCCTTTTTGGGCACGGGTTCATCCGTGTAGATAGCGGGAATCGGAAGCTTCGGCTCCACCGCCAAGATGCTCTCGGGGTTCACCGCACGCAGTGGTTCATAGTAGGCTAAGGGGTACCGGCACCTCAGCCGATCAAGCGAGTGTCTAGCAAAAATAAGAATTTGCATCAGGACCGTCGACTTAGCAAAGAATTAATTGACAAGACCCTGAACGAGAATTCAGCAAGCGCTCCAAAATTTTAGGACAGGTCTTTAAAAACGCATGGACACAAGCTTTGCTCCTCCGCAGCCCAGTGCGGCCCTGCTTTGGAATGATGTCGTCTCTGAGGTTAGCAATCATTCGACGACGACCTTGTTTCCTCCATTTTGCGCCATACCGCAGGATCCTGCTGCCTACTACGCCGAGCCCAGCGCGTGGAGCGTGTCGGTCCTCAAGCGCTCCATCGACTTCGTCTTTGCTGCGGTAGCCCTACTGCTTTTCTGGCCTTTGCTGCTGCTGGCTGCGATGTTGGTCCGCTACAAGTCGCCCGGCCCGGTGATCTTCCGCCAGAAGCGCGTGGGTCGGAATGGGGTCTTGTTCACCGTGTTCAAGTTCAGGACCATGGCAATCGATGCCCAGGCAGACGGGCCCTCGCTGACCAAGCGGGGCGACCCCCGGGTGACCAGGTTTGGCGGATTCCTGCGCAAGTACAAGCTGGATGAGCTGCCCCAACTCGTGAACGTGCTGCGCGGTGACATGAGCCTGGTCGGGCCTCGCCCCAAGCTGCCTCACCTGGAAGTGATGCATATGCCGTTTCGGCCAGGCCTTACAGGAGCGGCAACCCTCGCCTTCCGCTGCGAAGAGGAGATGCTGCAGGATATTCCCGATGAAGAACTTGAGGCCTACTACTGCCGCATGATCAAGCCTTTGAAGGCGAAAATCGATTGGGATTACATGCGTGAGGCCACCTTGTCGAGCGATTTCTCTCTGCTCTATGAGACGGCCTTCTGCTGTGTCTCCAGTCGCGCCAATTCCTGGGCGGTTGATTTTTCCAAGTCCGCCTAGACCAGTCGACGCGGCCAAAGTCATGAGCGTTTCCGAACAGGATGTTGAGCGTGTCGCCGAACTGGCGAACCTCGAATTGAGGAGTGGCGAAAAGGCGGCCATGTTGCGCGATCTGAATTCCGTCCTCGATTACTTTGCCCAGCTCAATCGAGTTGGACACAACCTCGGTGCCGCCTATGACCCAGGTGGCCGACCAGTTACCGAAGGCGGCGAGACCAAGCGGGCTCTGCATCTCCGCGCCGATGAAATTGCTCCGTCGCTGAGCCGGGACCGGGTTCTTGCGTGTGCTCCGGACACGGACGGGAGTCTTCTTCAAAGTGCCCAAGGTGATCGAGCGTTAGTGTAGTGCGTCACCGTATGTGGTGTGAAGTTAAGGATCTTCCCCTGCCACAAAACTCAGTCCCGAAGGGACGACTGAAAGTAGCCCAGGACGGAGTCCTGGGGAAAATGTATGGGATGTGAACAGTCCCGTTAGGGACGGCTGAACACAGGGGCACAGTATTTCAACCTTCCCTATAGTATTCCCCGGGCATTTTCGCTCTACCTTCTCTGCGTGCTCTTCTTCACCAGCTCCATAGACCAACCCGCAGGCACGATTGGCATGATCACGTGTTCTCCAGGTTTGGCGTCCCGCAGACGCTGCACGGAAACAGAAAAGTGGTCATCCGGATAGGCTCCCAACTCCCAGTCGCGGATAATGCCGACTACCATGGCGAGCAGAATGCAGGTTCCAGCTATCTTGAAGATTCGAGCTCGTCCGTAGAGAGCGCACCAAACGGCGCTCCACACAAAAGCCATCATGGGGAAAAACCAATAGCGGGCAGAATCAGCCGAGATGAGTAAATCCCACACAGGCTTAGGCCCCGTCGCCAGTGGGCTGCGCAGCGAAGCAGCAAACACCGCCGCACAATAGACCAGGAATAACTTCCATTCGAGATTGGCAAAGCGGAGGCAATAGAAACAGATACTCACGCCGGCCAAGGCAGCCGCCACCAGAAAAACCATAGGCGCCATCGTAGCGAATGCATAGCTGCCAAGCACGGCACATGCGACGATATTGCCACCCACCATACGCAGCAGGGTTTCAGTCTCGCTCCCAATACACCTTGGGTTCGGTGGTGCTATGCAGGAGCACCACGATTTGAGTGAAGGCGCCGATACTCATCACGGAGAAAACCGCGAGGCTCCAGGGTTGGCGGCGCAGCCACCAGAACAGCAGGACCAACGGCGCAAGCAGGATACAGAACGGTCCGCTGAAGGCCGGTGAGGAGAAGAAAACACCATCGAAAAGCCGGCCGCGCCAAGTCCGCGGGCTGGCAGCAAAGGCCAGCAGGACTGCCGCGAAGGCCAGGTGCCACTGGGCGTTGGTGAGGAAGACGTGAATTTCCCTGGCATTGGGGATGGCGACATAAAGAGCGGCCATCAGCATGCGGGTGGGCAACCCGGCCCAGCGGCACAACCGTGGCGATAGCAGGATGGTCACCGGCAGGCTCTGGATGAGCATACCCACCACGACCATGACCAGCGGCGCCCATCGTAGCGGGACCAGCAGCGCCAAACCGGCGCCCAAACGCTGCAAGGTGTTGAGGTAGCCGCCATCCGGCAGCGTAAGGGAGTGCAGCCATCCGCCGTTGTAGGCTTGCGCAAACCAGATGGTTCCGTCTTCCGCGTAGAACTGCGCATGTGTCTCCAGGCTGGGGCAGCGGCTGACCAGCGCGATCATCACCAGGCAAAAGACCATGAACTGCGAGCCGGCGCTCAAGCCGTCCATCCTGGCAAGCGCGTTCCGTTTGCCGTTCAGGTACAAGCGTGCACGGAGGAACCAGCTCGGCGCTGGTTCGTCTGGGTCATGAGAACGCGGTTCTTCCAAGCAACGTCACCTTCGAGGTTTTGCAAAACGGATGCACGGATGCTTCCGTCTGGAATGATAATAAAAGCATGAATTGGAAGCAGACCTGTATCTCCGAGGTTCAGGAGGCGGTGCGCCATGCAAGGCCCAGCGCGACCCAGTTGGCGGAGCTTTGTTTTGCGGAGATTGAAGCGAGAAATCCGGCAATCAATGCCTATCTTGCGGTGAGCCCCGAGCGCGCGCTCGGCGCGGCTGAGGTGGTTGACCAGCTCGCTGCACAGGGCACCCGCTGCCTGCGCTGGCCGGTGTTCCCATGGGCGTCAAGGATGTGCTGGTCATGAAGGGTTCCCCGGCAACGGCAGGCTCCCGGATCCTCGAAGGCTATCAGCCGCCCTATGACGCCACCGTGGTGAAGCGTCTGGAAGCTGCCGGCGCGGTTTTGGTAGGGAAGCTGAACTGCGACGAGTTCGCTATGGGTTCATCGACAGGAGAACTCCGGCTACGGTCCCGTGCGCAATCCAGTGGCACTTGATCGAGTGCCTGGAGGGTCCAGTGGCGGGTCAGCGGCAGCGGTTGCCGCAGGCATGGCGGTCGCCGCTCTCGGCACCGACACCGGCGGCTCCATCCGCCAGCCCGCATCTTTTTGTGGAGTCGTCGGGCTGCTTCCCACTTACGGACGTGTGTCGCGCTATGGTCTGATCGCCTTTGCCTCGTCCCTTGACCGCGTCGGTCCATTGACGCGCACGGTGCGCGATGCAGCGATTGTCCTGGGGGTGATCGCGGGCCATGATCCGCTGGACGCCACGTCAGCTAGCCTTGCCCGTACCGGATTATGTCCAGGCTCTCGAGCAGCCTGTAAAGGGCTTGCGCGTCGGTGTTCCGGCTGAGTACTTTGGCGATGGTCTTGATGCCGAGGTTCGGGCGGCGGTAGAAGCCGCGATCGAAGGTCTGCGGGAAGCGGGATGCTCCATTCATGCAGTATCGCTGCCCCACACCAGGTATGCGATTCCAACCTACTACCTGGTGGCGACCGCCGAGGCCAGTGCCAACCTGGCCAGGTTTGATGGAGTTCGCTACGGCTTCCGGGCCAAGGATGCGAATACACTTACGGCGATGTATCGCCGGTCGCGCGATATCGGCTTCGGGGCCGAAGTGAAGCGGCGCATCCTGCTCGGAACCTACGCTTTGAGCGCCGGTTATTATGACGCCTACTACAAAAAGGCGCAGCAGGTACGTACTCTGCTTACCCGGGACTTTCTCACTGCTTTCGAGCAGGTCGATGTTTTGGTGACGCCGACTGCTCCGACCCCTGCATTCAAGTTGGGCGAGAAGACCGACGATCCGCTCTCCATGTATCTCGCCGACATCTACACCGTAACCGCGAGTCTTGCTGGGATATGCGGCATATCGGTGCCCTGCGGGAAATCGTCGCAGGGACTACCGATCGGCGCACAGATTCTGGGCAGGCATTTCGATGAGGCGCGACGGTGCTACGGAGGCGAAGCCGCTTAAGCCATGCGAGAATGCCGTCGCAGACCTGGAGGGGGGTTAGACGCGATCCTAGGGTACAGAGAATACGGCTGGTAGTACCTTTCCTCCGGCGCGGCACAGGAGAGGCAGAGTGTTTGCCCATCGCGCACCAGGAAGCGGTCGTAGTTGATGCCTTCTCCGCATTGCGAGCAGGCGACGCGCTGTCCCTTGTATCCCGGAAATTCCCTGGCGTCGAGGGTTACCTGCACCCACTGCTCATCGAAAAGATCGTGGTCGCTCATCTCGCGGTATGCGGCCATCTGTTGCAGGTTCTTGTTTTCGATTTCCGGGTGCAGCTGGCGAGCCAGGTCCTTGGAGGATTCCCGTGCGGCGATGCGAATGGCGCGATGAGTTTCGAGGTCAACAAAGGTTGCCGCCATTTTGCCCCAGTCGCGGAATTTGAGTGCGCGCTTGCCCAGCCGGCAACCCGTTACGACCCCAATGGCGTCGGTAGCGCAGCGGTCGATTTCAACGAAAGTGACCAGCCGCTTGCGGTCCCGCCCGCGCGGTTGTTCGATCCCCAGTCGAGCGCATCCGAGCATCGCCAAACGCACGCCCAGAACCTGGCCTGCGCAGAGATGTCCGTGAGCAACTTTGGCTTCTTCCAAAAGCTCATCGAGAGTTGGCATGGTTTCCGGCATGATGCAAAAATTCCGCCCCTAAGCCATTTTCACTTCTGACGTATACAAGGAGCGGCCTCAGCAGCTAGGGGGACTCCTTCTTTGACGGCAATTTTTAGGGAAGGTGTGTGGTGTTAGGGAAAGATCCTTTTCAAACACTTGTTGTTCGAACCGCTCCAGCTCCGGATCATTCATGCGTGAGTTGTTATCAGGGTTGGCATCGAACATGCGGCGCGTTCCGCTTTTCGGCCCCGTCACCTCAGATGGCATGGCTGACTATATCCAGCCGGTTTTGAGCAGCAGGCTCAGCCCCGGCCCTAGTTGCTGGATGCAGAGGAGGATTCCTCATTGCCATCGCCATCTTCAACCAGTACAGCGGAGAGCCCAACCAGGTCGTAGCTGACTGCGGTGGCGCCTGATGGTTGGAACGTAATCCGCAGGGGCTCTCTCTGCCACACGGCGGCTGCGCAAGCCGGCGGCTGGTTCTCTCCTGCAAACCATGCGGAGAGCTTTTTTACCAGTACCGGCTTGCGGGCCGCGATCTGGGCGACCACCGCATACAACTGCTTGCCGCTGGCGGTCAGCCCGCAGTAGGCGGCATAGTCACGGAACCAGCTGACGTTTGAGACAGCAGGATCGTAATCTGGCAGATGCAGGGCGGTGATGGTGCCCTTAACACGATCGATCATCAGCCAGGGTCCACGCTGCCATATCCAATGTTCCGTCTTGTCCCCCGGAAGCGAGTCGTTGAGACGCAGGGCCCGGCGTACAACAAAGCTGCGATCGGTAATGGCATGGGATTCCCCGTTGGTCCACTCCTTAACCTTGCCATCGATCAGCAGAGGGCGAACCCGCAACTGCTTTTCCCCGGGCAGGGCGCCGGCTGGATCGCCGACGGCAGAGTAGGGAACAACTTTCCCGAGCCCACGAAGACAGTGTGTCCTTTGGTCGCGGGAGGGAAGGCAATGCCGCGATCAGCCCAAACAGCACGAGCAGAGGGACAGCCGCTCCGCATGGCCCACAGCTTAGGAGCCAGAAGGAGGAAATACAAGTTAACAAACGTTTATCTTTCTCCGGCCAATTCATTTTCAGCAGTCGGTCACGCCTAAGGAGAGGGGAGGGGTGGCCGCGGATCCGTGGGCACCCGAAACCGAAAAGCCTGTAGCATGGTCTCTCTCCAAATGCGGCGATCTGTGCAGGATTTTCGAAGGTTCCTGCTGTGGCGCAACAACCAGATCCGGTAGAGCAGCCGGTCGGCAAAGTTTCCAACTGTTTGACATAGAGAGTCTGGGCCATCAGTATATTGTGCAGACGCCAATAGGGTACGCTGTCAAGGTCGGAATAGGAAGCCTCGTGCATCAGCGTTGCCAGCATCATGTAGACGCGATAGCCGCGGAGCAGGAGCGCGTGAAAGACAGCGTGGTCCAGGTAGTCCAGCCAGAATTCCTGAGGAAAACCGCCCATCGAGCGCAACGCCGAGACCCTGAGCGTGGACCCCGAGTTATAGGGGCACACCGGTTGTTGCAAAATGCCAACAACATCCTGGCCCATGGGTTTCTGGGGACGGAACTGGCGCCGTAGTTGCTCAATGAAGGGGATAGCCGGAGAATGTACCACGCCGTCCACCATCAATTTGGGAACGATCGCTGCTACCTCCGGCTGGCCCTGCAAACTGGTGGCAGCTTGCACCAACTCGAAAATAAATTCGCGGGTGGGCGAAGTGTCCTGGTCAAGCAGCAGCAGCCATTCACGCTGCTCCGACTCGGCGCGAGTCAACGCGAAGTTGTAGGCCGTCGCTAACCCTCCATTGGAGGGATCATGGACATAATGGATGGGGAAATCCGCCGCCATGGTAAGCGCCTGCGGCTGGGGCGAATTGTCATAGAAGACCAGCGAAAAGTGCTCGGCCAAATCAGGATTCTTCATTCAGGATCTGCAACAAGGACGAAACCGATTGGCTTTGTGAAAGGTCGCATTTGTACAGAACGGCCACTACTAATATCGATGCGGGTGGCTGAGAAGGCTGGCGGCGTTTCCACTGGAGAATCTTTTAGGTCTGCTCCACGCGCCAGTATAACAGCCTGCGCACAGGACCCCACTTCTCGCCGGTCCTCTGCCGTCAACACCAACCCACCAGGCGATGGCCGCGGTTGCGGCGATCCATAGAGCGAGTACGGCAGGCGGCGCCGGAAGCATATTAAGCCTTCTCCAGAAGGGATAGAGGAAAAGCGAAGGCGTGACGATCAGGAGCGGGCGAAGCACCCCCTGCAGCAGGAAGCGCGAGCGTTGAATAAGGATGGTGGGCCGGGTGTAGCGCATGCTTACCAGCAGATGCATGCTGAGGCTGACGAAGGCGCCAACCAGGGTGCCGACCGCGACCCCGACTGCTCCGATCCTCTGCACCAGCCAGATGCTCAAGACAATATTGACGCATCGCTTCCGCGACCGCAGCGATCGTGGCCAGATGCTGTTTTCCGGTGGCCACCACAACGAGGATGTAGGGAAGAGCAAGCTGTCGAACCACGTTGCCCAGGACCAGCACTTCGAGATAAAGAGCGCTCTGTGCGGCATACCGTTTTCCCACCCATAAACTGAGCAACGGATAGCCGCCGAACACCAGCGGCAGCCCGAGAAGCAAAGCAGCAAGGCACAATAGCGGGTCGTCTTGATGCAATATCTCCAATCCGGCTCGGCGTTGTGCCCGATTGCATGGAGGATACGGCAGGAACCAGGGGGCCGAACACGCTGGAAACCAGCGCCAGCATGAAATTGGCAGCGCTGTTGGCAATGGCGTAGAAGCCAGTATCTTTGTACTGGTAATGGCCGACGATCACGATATCCAGACCGCTGATCAAAGAACATCGCCAGGGTCCAGATGGACATCACGCTCCCGTATTTTGCCAGTTGTACCGCGGATTTGCGGTCGAACAAAGAAATGAAAAATTGACGCGCTGCCTTCACCAACCTTCGCCAGCCAAAGAACTGCGTTGCCGCCGTTGCCAGATTGAACCCGCCATGACCAGGGCCAATTGCACCAGGCCGCCATGCATGAGCAGAAGGACGATGAGTGCGGCAGCGGATCCGACGCGGCTGACGGTCGCGACGATCGGTGGGAAAAACATATTGCTGCAAGCCGGTGAAGGTGGAAAGAAAGATGCCGAACGGCAGCGCTACCGCGGTAGACAAGCCAACCGCCAGTAGCGCGATACGCACTTCAGGCACGAGCGCCGCGCGGCATCTGGTGAAAGAGCTGAGGCACGCTCCAGCCATCACGACAATCGCCGCAGCAAGCGATGGCTGCGGCGATGGCGAGAATCGTGAACGATGTGCTTACGAGGTGATGGCTGGCCTCGTGATCGCCGCTCGCATCATACTCCGCCACAAATTTGCCGATTGCCGTCTGCAACCCGAAATCCAGCAAATAGACATAGGCGCTCAGTTGCAGGATCAGGACCCATGCACTGTATTCAGCGGGCGCCATGCGGTGCACTAGGAAGGGTGGCAGCACCAGCGAGACCAGCATCGAGAGCAGCACCCGCACCAGGTTGGAAGCAGAGCCTTGCAGTACTTTCCGCTTATGCGACATTTGGCACTTTCAAAGGGGCGAGAGATTATTGCTGCAGAACCACCACAAACCCGATTTCCTCAACGATTCTAAAACCAAGCTCCTCAAGTTTGGTCATCATGACGCGAAACTTTTCCTCTCCGATGTACCGGGCGTGGGTCTCCATGATGATCGTGTCGGCATTCTTCAGAACCTCCGCTTCCTGACAAACCAGATCGTACTCCAGGCCCTCAATATCACAGACAAGATTGAACCTTTTGAATCCGCGGTCGTGCACCAGTGTCGCCGAGTCGGGACCGTTGTGAACGGTGACGGGCGATCGTCCCCGTCGCCGCGTGATCGAATTTCCGGCCATGTCGGTGGAAGGACGAAAAGTAACAGAGTCGGCTCCATAAGCGATGGCACGATTCACGATTTCGAATCGGCAGCGGTTCAATTTCCTGTTGAGCTCCAAATGCGGAATGGCCAGAGGATTTGCCTCAACGACTACGTGCGCCGTCGGATCCTTCAAGAGTTTGTTGGTCACGCACGCCACCACTCCCATCGAACCGCCCAACTCGACCACCGGTATATCCCGTCTTAGGTATCGAGCGACCGCATGGCGTTCCGCCGACTCATATTTTTGGTGATCAGTTCGATCCTGGTGGCACATCGGTGATTCCCTCCAGGCTGAATGTGCATCCGTCAAGACGTACTTCTGCTTATGCTCCTTCGTCAACACTTGCAGCCTGAGCCACGAATACTCGAAAACTCTCCTGGCTCCTCCTTCGCGAAGAAGAGCTGGAAACGGTCAGTCCATTTTTTCTTAGCATGGAAGCAGAAAGCTCGGAATCAACCAGGGTCGCTTGCCTGTTGCGGCGGGTGCAGCCACGGATACGCTTACCAGCGGCAAGTCGGTCAAAATGGCAACGATCTCATTTCCTTAAGGGTATAAGGGCGTGATGTCTCCCATCCACCTGGCAAGAATCGAATCTCGGTCGCACATGTGTACGTACAACGGTGAACGATTTCTTGCCGAACAACTGGACAGCATCGCCAAGCAGTCCAGGCTGCCGGATGAGCTCGTGGTGTGTGACGACGGGTCGACCGACCGCACCGTGGCATGGTGCGGGAATTTGCCGCTCGGCTCCCTATCCCGTCAGAATCTTCGAGAATGAGCACAACCTTGGATCTGCCGCGAATTTCGAACGGGCCATTCGGATCTGCGACGGGGAACCTGATCGCGCTAAGCGATCAGGACGACATCTGGTACCCCATGCGTCTTGAACGTTCCGAGCAGGAGTTCACTGCTCATCCCCAAGCGGGCCTGGTTTTTTCCGACGCGGACGTCATCAATGACGACCGGCGAGTTGGCCGGCCCAACGCTTTGGCAGCGGCTCGGGTTCGCGGGCAAGCGCAAGCAGCGATTTGGCTGGCCGGGCATTGGTCGTTCTGGCCAAGCACAGGTTTGTGACCGGAGCCACGGTAATGTTCCGCGCCGGCCTGCGCGATCGCTTTTTGCCCATCGGCGAGGGCTGGATTCACGACGAATGGATCGCTATGATCGCTGCCGCTTTTTCACGATCTAAGGCCGATCGACCAGCCCTGATCCGCTATCGAATCCATGGCTCCCAGCAGGTGGGATTTCGCAACAAGCTGGAGCAACGGACCCAGGGAAATTCTCGTGCGCAAAGGCATTGGGAGCGGCTGGCAGAGTCTGTGAAAGAGCTGGAGCGATAATATGCGTGCTTTGTCGCTAATGGGCTCTCGACAAAAGCGAGAGGTTTTACCGGCCTACCAGGGGCACCTGCGGTTTCTTCCCTTCAGGTCCAACCTCCCCGGCTCCGGCTGTGGCGCCGCCTGGCCGTGATTCTCAAGCCGATATTCCCAATATGAAGTGCACGCCTCGGGCCTGGCGAGCGCGCTGAAAGACCTGGTACTCAAGCAGAGAATGATAAATTTAGAACGTAATGGGTCCGAAGCGGAAAACTGAATGACGATAAACTTGACCGGAGCGCAGGATCGTTCCTCTGAAGCACCTCGCCTGATTGCATTTTACCTGCCTCAGTTTTATCCAACTCCCTACAATGATGAGTGGTGGGGAAAAGGCTTTACCGAGTGGACGAATGTTGTGCAAGGGCGTCCACACTTCGAGGGCCACTATCAACCCCATCTGCCCGCCGATCTCGGGTTCTATGACCTGCGTCTGCCCGAGGCGCGAGAAGCCCAGGCGGACTTAGCGCGAGAGTATGGGATTCACGGTTTTTGCTACTACCACTATTGGTTTAACGGCAAGCGTATCCTGGAGCGTCCCCTGGACGAAGTCCTGGCCTCAGGCAGGCCGACGCTGCCCTTCTGCGTGTCCTGGGCGAACGAGAGCTGGACGCGAACCTGGAAGGGGCATCAGGACAAGGTGCTGATGCAGCAGTCCTATTCCCCGGAAGATGATCTTAGGCATATTCAGCATCTGCTGCCGACCTTAAGCGACGATCGATATATCCAGGTAGATGGAAAACCGATGCTGCTCGTCTACCGCATCGAATTGTTACCGGACCCTGTCGCTACGGCAGAAATTTGGAGGCGAGAAGCGGAGAAGTGGGGTTTGCGTGGTCTCTTTCTGGTAAGTCTCGAGAGCAACTATGTACACGGGATCACCAGCCCTGAGCTGTTGGTTTTGATGCTACGGTTCGGTTTCAGCCGGATTACACCGTTCCAGCTCCAGCTGTCACTCAATCCCCCGTCCGGGCGGGAGCAGTTAAGGCGATCAAGGCACGGATGCCCTGGCTGCACCGGGGAATAAAGCGATTCAAGTCGCAGCCCATCCAGGATACCCTCATCGATTATGCAGGGTTATACCGCAATTGGCAGAACAGATCACCGCGCGTAGAAAGACACTTCGAATGTGTAACGCCGATGTGGGATAACTCAGCTCGACGCTATCGCGGCGCGACCATTGTCACCGGCTCCACACCGGAGCTCTATGAGCAGTGGCTGCGCGAGGCGGTGGACAGAACGGTCCCGGGCAGTGATGGGCAGAAGACAGTATTCATCAATGCCTGGAATGAGTGGGCGGAAGGATGCCACCTGGAGCCTTGCCAAAAATGGGGACGCCAATATCTTGAGGCGACGCGGCGCGTTTACCTGGGTGAGAGGGACGTGAACGCACTTCGGAGAGGAACGGTTGCTCGGTAGTTAGGCCGATTTTCGGAATGAGATTACATTCTTCGAGTGCGAGAGGATGCCGAAGCCAAGATTCTTGAGAGTGGATAACAGGAACTCTACTTTTTCGCTTCCAAGAATGTGCGGATGGACTTCGAGGACGATCAGTTCGGCCTTTCTGATCGTTTCGGGCTCCCGCGAGATAAGTTCATATTCCTGGCCTTCGATATCGCAGATCAGCGCAAAGTTATCGAAGTCTCGTTCCTGAAGCAGGTTTGCCAGGGTTGTTGTTTTAACGGTGACGGGCGGCTGCTCCCCGGCGTGATAGAGCGAATTTCCCCAGAAGTCCGACAAAGGTTGAAAGGTCACAGTTTCTGTGTCATAAGCAAGCGCCTTATCCATGATTTGAAAGGCGCATCCATTCGCATCCCGATTTGATTTCAAGAAAGGCAGAACGAGTGGATTCACCTCAAGCACCAGGTGATTTGCCGGATTCTCCAACAGCTTGTTCGTTATGCAGGAAACGACACCAATGCATCCCCCCAGTTCAATCACGCTCCAGCGGGGGCTGCAAGTAGTGCAGCACCGCCTCGCGCTCGGGCTTCTCGTATTTCCCGGATAGCAACTCCAACTTCATGGAGGTGTTCGGCAGTTCTGCGAGGGCGAAGCGGCAATGGTCGAGTTCGACGATTCTGCTTGCTCCTCGTATTTGAATCTTCGTCTTCAATGCGAAGGCCTCCGCCTCTGACGCAAGGACGCGGATAGCCGTAGTGACAAACTTTATAGGTCCATGAGTTTTTAGGAATCGATAAGCGGAGAAGAGCGTTGTCACCATTTTTCCCGGCGCGATGGAACACATGGCATATCTTCATTTTCTCACACACGGAATCAGAGGCGTGATACGCTTCCTCTCGCAATAGCGCCGCTGTCCGGAGGCTGGTAACCTATTCGGCGAGTGGAAAGGCACATGTCGCATAAAATCAAGTTCATAAAGGGCTCAGCGTCCAACCTGGTGAGAGTAGTCCTTTCCATGCTCCTCGCGCTCGTTTTGCCTCGGCTCCTTGTGCACCGGCTGTCACCAGCCGAATACAGCGCATGGGTTCTGATCCTTCAAATCAGCGCATACATCTCTCTCCTGGATCTCGGCTTGCAAACCGCGGTGGGCAAGCTGGTAGCGGAATATGATGCCGTCGGTGATCGATTCGCCTGCAGCCGGACGCTGAGCAGTTCGGTCTCGATTCTCTGCGCCAGCGCCGCTGTCGGAGCTGCGGTTGTCGCCTTTGTCGCCTGGCAGGTACCTCAACTCTTTCACCAGATGCCGGCAGGGCTAATCGGCGATGTGCGTGGCGGCATCCTGGTGGTTGGGATGTCGTCAGTCATTGCTCTGCCTTTTGGCGCTTTCCTCGCTGCCTTCACCGGCCTGCAGAGTTACGGCTTTCCTACTGCCCTTTCAACCAGTAGCAGAGTTCTGACGGCCGCCGGATTAGCAACCCTGCTTCTATTGCACGGCACGCTTATGCAAATGGTTTGGCTGCTAGCTCTTTTCAATATTGCTACTGCCATCGGCCAGTTTGTTGGATGGAGGAGATATGCCAAGGAGTTCGTGGGCTTTTCGTTTCGCCTTGCTGACCACAAATCGGTCTATCGTTTGCTCAAGTACGGCAGTGCGCTCTCCATCTGGACGCTTGCCAACCTGTTCGTCAGTGGGCTTGACATGGTTATCGTTGGCCACTATGACTTCGGAAATACCGGCTATTACGGCATCGCCACTTCGGTAAGCAACTTCATGCTGCTCGTGGTTAGCAGTCTGTTCGGTCCAATTCTACCGGCCGTGTCTTCTCTGCAGTCCGGTAGAACCCCGGAGCAGCTTGGAGACATAGTGATCAAAGCGACGCGGTATTGTGTGTTGCTTCTCTGCCTCATCGGAGTGCCGCTCTTGATCGGGCCGTATGCACTCCTGAAACTCTGGGTCGGCCATGATTACGCGAGCAGGAGCGCGCTCTTCCTTCAGGTTCTCGTACTCGGCAACGTGATACGCCAGCTCGCCAACCCGTATGCACTCGTCCTCGCTTGCGACCGGCCAGCAGCATCTCGCCACCGTTGCGGCAGTTGCCGAAGCTCCGGTCAACCTAAGCCTGAGCATTTACCTGGTGCAGAGATTCGGAGCTATCGGTGTTGCAATTGGAACGTTGGTGGGAGCATTTGTCAGCGTTGGGTTGCATCTCACGGTGAGTATGAAGCTCACTCGCTCAACGATTTCGATGTCCCGCCGCAGGTTCGTCTTGACCGGTGTCCTTCGGCCTCTCCTGTGTGTCATCCCGTCGATGCTGCTCATTCCTCTCTGGAAAGAGTCGGGTATGCTTCCGATCGGCATTCCCATGATCCTGATTTCGTTTCTCGCCACTGCTGCCATCGGTTGGCTCGTCGGACTGACAAGCGAGAAAGGAATGACCTGATGGGCGTCTTTCGCCGATTGATAGTACCCGCGGTTGTCCCGAGTATGACTCTGCGGTCGCGGTGGACGTCGATCCCAGTGGTCCAGGGGCTTCTTGGTCATCCTTTTCCTTAAGCTCATTCCGCGCGGCGCGGGGTCATAGTGATTCCATTGTCATCTTTCGCGGAAAGTATCTTAGATCACGGCAATCCTGGCCTGCTTGCCGACCCGGATAGCGATGCGTGCCGGCCGCTTTTCCAGATGGATCGGCTTATTTGAAGAGGTCACGCCGTCGATATTGACTCCGGCGGTCACTTGCCTTTCTGCTTCCGCTGCGGGAACTTTTCAGGCCCAGCGCTACCAGCAGCTTGGCAACATTGATGTCCACGGGATGGCTCTGATCGCTCAGCGCAAGATCGAGCGAGGCGGCAACCGCAACCTGTCGCAGATCCACCGCGACCTCTTCCGCCGTGGCTTCGACGTTGCGCTGCTGGAAGTGCATGGCCCAGTCCTCATCCGCTTTGCGCGCGGCCTCCTCGGAATGAAAGCCGGCGACGATGGTGCGCGCCAGCCGCTTCTTGGCCTCCATGGGATGCAGAGCGCCGCTGGCAACATCGGCCTGCATCTGGTCGATCTCGCTCTGCCGCAGGTCGGTCAGAAAAATCCAGTACCGCCACATGAGCTCGTCGGAGATGGACATCAGCTTGCCATACATCTCCGGGGCCGGCTCGTGAATGCCAATCGCGTTGCCCAGCGACTTCGACATCTTCTGCACGCCATCCAGACCCTCGATAATCGGCGTCATCAGGACGATCTGCGACGGCTGGTCGTAGTGCCGCTGCAATTCGCGCCCGATGAGCAGGTTGAATTTCTGGTCCGTGCCGCCCAGCTCGACATCCGCCCGCAGAGCGACGGAGTCGTAGCCTTGCGCCAGCGGATAGAGCATTTCGTGCAGAGAGATCGGCTGTTCGTTGTTGAACCGGCGATGGAATTCTTCGCGCTCCAGCATCTGCGAAACGGTAAATTGTGAGGCCAGGCGAATGATGCCTTCAAATCCCAGGGTCGACAGCCACTCGGAGTTGAAGCGAACCTCGGTCTTGTCGCGGTCGAGGATTTTGAAAACCTGATCGGTGTAGGTTTTCGCATTCTGCGCGATTTCTTCGCTGGTGAGCGGCTTGCGCGTGACCGAGCGGCCGGTGGGATCGCCAATGAGCGAGGTGAAGTCGCCGATCAGAAAGATGACCTGGTGGCCGAGATCCTGAAAGTGCTTGAGCTTGCGCATCAGCACGGTGTGGCCCAGGTGCAGATCGGGCGCGGTGGGATCGAAGCCCGCCTTGACGCGAAGGGGCCGGCCGGACTTCCGGGAAAGCTTCCAGGCGTTCGCGCAGGTCGGAGACGCGGATGATCTCCGCCGCGCCTTTCTGCAGGTAGTCGAGCTGCTCATCTACCGGCGGGAAATGGGAGTTAGCCATGCTCTTCAGCAGTATAAGGGTCGAGTGCAAAATGGGGAGGTCCAGGCGTAATGAGGATCGATGGCAGAGGACCGGGACATCCTGCGGCTGAGGGAAGAGACCGCCGGATGCGAGCAAACGGCCTTCTTCAATAATGCCGGGAGCAAGCTTGCAGCCGCGATCCGTGGTCGCGCGGGTGATTGAGCATCTTCAGCTGGAGGAGCGGGTAGGCGGCTATGAGGCGGCCGACCAGGTTGCCCCGGAAGTGGTTGCACTGTACGGCAGCGTGGCGCGCCTGTTGCATTGCGCTCCGCAAGAGATCGCACTGCAGGAAAACGCAACCCGGGCCTGGGAAATGGCCTTTTACTCGTTGCCTTTCTCCCCCGGCGATCGCATTTTGACTGCGGCCAACGAATATGCAAGCAACTACATCGCATTTCTGCAAGTGGCGCAGCGTACCGGTGCCGAGATCTGCGTAGTCGAAAGCGACCAGGACGGGGAGATCGATCTGGAGGCTCTGCAGAGGCTGCTTGACGATCGGGTCAAGTTGATCGCGCTCACCCACGTGCCGACCAATGGCGGCCTGGTGCAGCCGGCAGCGCAGGTGGGCGCCCTGGCCCGCAGAGCCAACATTCCCTTTCTCCTGGATGCCTGCCAGTCGACCGGGCAGCTGCACCTGGACGTGAATGCTTTGGGGTGCGATATGCTATGCGCGACCGGGCGCAAATACCTTAGGGGACCGCGAGGCACGGGGTTTCTTTATGTGCGCAGAGCCATGCTGCAGCAAATGGAACCGCCCCTGCTCGACCTTAGGGCAGCGACCTGGGTCTCGGCAGGTAAGTTTGAGGTGCGCGACGATGCCAGGAAATTTGAAACCTGGGAGGCAGCGGTTGCCCCAAGGCTGGGTTTAGGGGTGGCCATCGAATATGCGCTGGCTTTGGGGCTGGAATGGATCGAGCGCCGGGTCCAAGCTATGGCCGCACTGCTGCGCGAGCGTCTGGCGGATGTGAAGGGTGTAAAGGTACGGGACCTGGGCCGTCTTCGCTGCGGCATTGTGACCTTCACTTACGAGCCTCATCCGGCCGGAGAAGTGATGCGATGGTTGCAGGCAAATGGCATCGCTGTCCGAATCATTGAGCGCTCGTCGACCCGCATCGACATGGAGCGGCGGGGGCTTGATGAACTGGTGCGGGCTTCAGTGCATTACTACAACACCGAGGCGGAGCTGGAACGCCTCTGCGACGTGCTGCGCGCTATGAAGGAATGAGAGGGGTAAGGCCATGGATGCGGAACGCGCACGGGAATATCTGCTGCGGTTGCCCCACGTGGTGGAAACCATGCAGTGGGGCGCCAACCTGGTCTTTTGGGTGGGTGACAAGGCGATTGGCGGCAAGATGTTTGCCCTGATGAACCTCGATGACGATCAGAGGGGTGTGCTTTCTTTTGCCGCCGGACCGGAACGATACGCTGAGCTGCTGGAAACCGAGGGTGTAGTTCCCGCGCCATATTTGGCCCGCGCCCACTGGGTGGCCATCCGGCACTGGGGGGTGCTGCACAGCAGCGAGTTGGAAGAGCATCTCAAACTGGCCAATACTCTGGTCCACGACAGGTTGCCCAAAAGGACCAGGGACGTGTTGGCCATGCCACTGGCAGCGCAGCGTAAGCTGCTGAAGGATCGAAAGAAGCTGCTGGCAAGGGAAGGCTGAAAATAACCGAGGACGCAGTCCTGGGTGCTGTCAATTTGTACAATTGGGCAGCAGGAGGATCGAGCTGGATGGGATTAGGGCTTGGCAGACATGCCAACAGAACACTTGCCTGCCTATTGCTGATCATGGCAACGCTGCAGCCGCTCCGGGCGCAGGATCCGGAAGCTGCCGCCAACCAAAAGAAGGCACGGGCCACGCTGGATGCCATGGTAGCCGCACTGGGCGGGGAACGGTGGCTCGCGCTCAGCAACACCATGCAGCAGGGCCGGACATCGGGCTTCTACCTCGGCAAGCCCACCGGCATGACCGCGGAATTCTATGAAATCCAAAAATTTCCCGATCAAACCCGCATCGAGCTGGGCAAGAAACGGGACGTCTTTGAGATTATTTCCGGAGATCAAGCCTGGGAGATCACTTATAAAGGCAAGCGGGAACTGCCCAAGGATCAGGTCCAGGAACTCCTCCGGCGTCGCGACCATTCCATTCAGACGGCCATGCGCGTCTGGCTGAACGACCCCAAAACAGTCCTGATTTATGGCGGGCAAAACCTGGTGGAACGCCATCTGGCCGATCTAACCACCCTCATCAACGCCGACAATGACAGCATCGTCATCCAGACCGATGCCGAAACGCACTTGCCCTTGCGCCGCACCTACCAGTGGCGCGATCCCCTCTACCACGACAAAAATACCGATGCGGAAGAATATGACGACTACCACCTGGTCGACGGTTTTCCCACCGCCTACACCATCACCCGCTATCACAACGACGACATGACCAACCAGCGCTTCCTCTCCCACGCGGCTTACAACATCCCCTTGACGCCAGACATGTTCAATCCCGACCAGACAGCGGCTAAAATCAAAAAATGATGTTGGTAGATGCTCTATAATCTGCCCTGCGACCATGGAAGAAGAGAACCCCAGGCAGGAACCGACGAGCGGGCTGGACATACGCCAGATCATGGCGATTCTGCCCCACCGTTATCCCTTTCTCCTGATTGACCGCGTCCTCGAAAGAAGCCGCAAGAAGCGCATCGTGGCAATCAAGAACGTGACCATCAACGAGCCATTTTTCCAGGGCCATTTTCCTGACTACGAAATCATGCCGGGAGTGTTGATGGTAGAAGCAATCGCCCAAGCGGGTGGAGTGCTGCTGCTCCCTGAGGTCCCGGACCATGAAAACAAGCTGTTGGTCTTCTCCGGTATTGACCGGGCTCGCTTTCGCAGACCTGTCACGCCCGGCGACCAGCTGCGCATCGAAGTGGATGTTTTGAACTGGAGGCCCCTGGCCGCGCGGCTCGAGGGCAAGGTCTACGTAGAAGGCAAGCTGGCGTGTGAAGCCACCATCATGTGTGCGGTGGTGCCCCGGCCGTCCCGCATTGGCAGTGACAAACCGGAACCGCCGGTTGCTCCGTCCGCGGAGGATCCCGCTTTGGAGACGGTGAGTCACGAGTGAGTATTCACCCAACAGCCATCGTGGCTGCCACGGCTTCTATTCCCCAATCCTGTAACGTTGGCCCCTATTGCACCATTGGCCCTGATGTCGTCCTGGGCGAGGACTGTGAACTGGTTTCCCACGTAGTGCTCGATGGCAATACCCGCCTGGGAGCCAGAAACCGCGTTTACTCCTTTGCCTGTTTGGGCGTAGCACCCCAGGACCTCAAGTACCGGGGCGAACCCACCAGCCTTGAAATCGGCGATGACAACACCATCCGCGAGTGTGTGACTATCTCGCGGGGGACCAACGGCGGTGGCGGAACTACGCGCTTAGGCAACCACTGTCTGATCATGGCCTATACCCATATCGGTCACGACAGCAGTATCGGGAACCACTGCATTCTGGCCAACGGCGCCACCCTGGCCGGTCACGTCACCGTGGAAGACCATGCCAGCGTGGGTGCTCTCTGCCCCGTGCACCAGTTCTGCTGTATAGGAAAGCATGCCTACGTCGGCGGGGGCACCACCATCACCCAGGACGTTCTACCCTACTCGCTGACCTCCGCCAAACGCGAGACCCATGCCTACAGCCTCAATCGCATTGGGCTAGAACGCTCTGGCTTCAGCCAGCAGCAGCTGCGCGCCCTGCAACATGCCTACCGCGTCTTGCTGGCAGCCAAGCTCAACACCTCCCAGGCCCTGGAACGTCTGCGCAGCGAAGGTCAGCCGGAAGACTGCGTGGCTTACCTGATGGCCTTCATCGAGCGTTCCCAGCGGGGCGTGATCAAGTAGGAGCGGCCAAGTGAATCCGGAGCTAATCACCAGGCTGGGTCTAATTGCCGGCAATGGACGCTTTCCGTTTCTGCTGCTCGACGCTGCGCGCGCGCATGGGGCTGAGGTAGTGGTCGCCGCGATCAAAGAAGAAACCGACCCGGAGATGGATGCGCGGGCTGCTGCTGACCCCGGCATCCGAGTGTATTGGCTCTCCCTGGGGGAGCTATCGCGATTGATCGAGACCTTCCGCAAGGAAGGGATAAGCCAGGCGGTGATGGCCGGCCAGGTCAAGCACAAGCAAATCTTCTCCAGCATTCGACCCGACTGGCGGCTAGCCAAGCTGCTCTTGAATCTGCGGACCCGGAACACCGATATGCTGCTGGGCGCGGTGGCCAAGGTTCTGAGCGATGAAGGGATCGAGCTGATCTCCTCCACCGCCTACCTGGAACCGTTGCTGGCGCGGCCGGGAGTGCTGAGCGCGCGGCCGCCGACTGCGGAAGAGCACCAGGATGTGGCCTACGGGCGCCAGGTGGCCCTCGCCCTTGCTGCCTATGACATTGGCCAGACCGTAGTCGTGGCGGGGCAGGCCTGTGTGGCGGTCGAGGCCATGGAGGGTACCGATGCCACCATCGAACGCGCCGGGGCCATCCTGCGCACTCTGGCGGCCGAGGATGAGGCGTCCTCGCCGGCATCCACCCTCGCCCGCAAGCTGACCGTAGTGAAGGTGGCCAAGCCGGCGCAGGACATGCGTTTCGATGTGCCGGTGATTGGTCCCAGGACCATTGCGGTGATGAGCGAGGCGGGGGCCACATGCCTGGCAATCGAAGCCGGCCGCACTCTGATCTTCGATCAGGACTCCGTTCAGCAGCTGGCCACCGCCGCCAGCATCGCGATCCTTGCGGTTTGAGACGGCTGCGGAAGGATTCGTTGATCGAAGGGCACGGCTTCAGGCCGTACGTAAATGCTTTGCGCTGGGTTCGGCTTTACGCCCCTGCGGTTTTTCTTTCTGCAAGGCGGGAGCCAATCCGTGCCAACCCCGGACTTTAAGTCCGGGGAGCGGGCTTTAGAGGGTGTGTGAGAAGTCGACTCGGCAGGAATCAGTCTACTAACAGAATCATTAGGAACTGGAGGGGTGCCCCACGTTCGCCTCAGCGTACGTGGGCCGAAAATGATATTTTTCGAACGCTTTAGCTGAACGGCTCAGCAGCACCGAATGGATTCAGCGTGACAGACTGCTTCGAGCGATCGTGGGGCTTCCCCCGGATTTCCTGTTCAGCTTGTGGCTTCGGCGCACCTCATGCGGTTTTCCTTAAAGAAAACCGCACACGCGGTCGTGTCCAGTGCAGCGTACAGGAAATCCGGGTCGCCCCGTCTTATTCGGCCCAGGTACGCTTTGGCGAACCTGGGGCACCCGTCCAGTTCCTAATAGGTTTTGTTAGTAGACTGGTTCCTGCCGACTCGAGTTTTCACGCAGACTCTCTAGCCCCGGTGAGAACGCCCAATCTCGCGACCTCAACCACAGCCGGTCAAGCCACGGCCCTGATACAAAGCATCAGAGCCGTGACTACCGGAACGTTCGCAGAGGCCAATTTTGGCAAGTGTGCCTGAAGATGGCGCCTGAGGCATCTTCGAATGCTGCGCCCCGCGGGAACGCGGCTTTACAGCCGCAGACGAAAGCGGTCTAATCGACTGGGCCCACTTTCGCAGCAATCTGGAGATTCCGGTGAAAACGAATAGAGTAGCAGTCGTCGCAATCCTGGTGGTTCTGCTTGCTGGCGCCGCCTTGAGTATCCGCGGAATAGCCGATGACACGGCCATGCCGCAAGCGGGCCAAACCGCCCCCAACTTTACCCTACCCTCGCAGGATGGCACCCCAACCAGTCTCGACAGTTTTCGCGGCAAGTGGGTGGTGCTCTACTTCTATCCCAAGGACATGACCACCGGTTGCACCATTGAAGCCCACAACTTTCAGCAGGACATCTCCAAGTACCAACAACTGGATGCCGTCGTTGTCGGTGTGAGCGTTGACTCGACTGACAGCCACAAGGAGTTTTGTGCCAAGGAAGGGTTAAGCTTCAAACTTCTTAGCGATCAGGAAAAGAAAGTCGTCGTGCAGTATGGGTCCTTGGGCGATCACATGGGCGTAAAGATTGCCAATCGCAACACGTTCCTGATTGATCCCCAGGGCAAAATCGTCCAGGTGTGGACAGGCGTTAAGCCCTCCGAGCACAGCCAGCAGGTTCTCGCCGCCCTCAACGGTTTTGAGAAAAAGTAGCCAGCTCACGCTGACCGCGAGCTCACCTCTTCGATCCAAGCAACCATCAGACGCAAAAATGCCCGGCTTCTAGCCGGGCTCTTTTGCTTGCCTGTTTTTATGAAAGAACTACTTCTTTGACTTCTTCTTTGCTGCCTTTTTCGCCGGAGCCTTCTTAGCTGCCTTCTTGGCTGGCGACTTCTTTGCTGCCTTCTTGGCCGGCGACTTCTTCGCTGCCGACTTCTTGGTTGCTGCTTTCTTCACTGCCAAAGGAATACCTCGTTTGATGGTAGATTTTTTGCTGCTGGCGCTCTTCTTGCCGACCGCTTTCGCAGCCTTTCTGCCGCTCTTCGCGCCTTTGCTGCTCTTCTTCGCGGCAGATTTCGTTGCGGCCTTTTTGGCCGAAGCTTTCTTTGCTGGGGCTTTCTTCGCTGCTGTTGTGGTCGCCGGAGGCTTGGCGACCGCCTTTTTGGCTGCGGCTTTCTTAGCCGGAGCCTTGGTGGGTGTGGGCACCGGTGGGACGCTCACGGGTGCGGTCAGCAATTCGGCGCCTGGAATAACGGTGGCGACGATGACGCTTACTTCTTCTTCCTCTTCATCATCGTCATCGAAACCGTCTTCCACCTCATCGGGGTACTCGTCCGCCTCAGCTTCAAACTCATTGTCTGCGTGTGCGTACAGTTTGTGTTCGTCCTGCATTCTTATGCCTCCAAGGCTTCGTTTGCTACGGATTCGGATCGCAGAGAACCGCTCTCCATCATACTTGCCTGCGGCGCGGATTATAGCAACAGCATGCAACGGGATGCCAATGAACGCAAGTGTGAATTAAGTTTCTTTTCCGGCAAGCTCTCCAGGCGCAGTCCGCGCGATTGTTTTTTCTGTCGCCCTGCGCGTTTCAGAGAGCCGGCGGACTGTTCTTCGCGGTGGTATGCGCGGCCGTGGAGTGGCCTACTCCCTGTTTCGTGCCGGCCGTGTGTTTCGTAGGTGTGCTTGCGTGATGCTTGGAACTGGTGACAAGAGCCGGTTCGGCTACGTAGAGACGGCGTCCTGGTTCCAAATGAGCCGAGCCCAGGTGATTCCAGCGCCGAAGTTGCTGCACCGTCACGTTGAAGCGATCAGCCACGGTCACCAGAGTATCGCCGTGCGCCACCTTGTACAGCGTCAGGCGCGATCTGCTCGATGGCGCCGGCGGCACCGGAATAATGAGCGAGTCGGTCGAGGAAAGATCGTCGCCAGGCTGCAGCTGATTGACAAAGACGATCTCCGCCGGGGTTACGTGGTAATCGTGAGCGACCGTCTGCAGCGATTCGCCGCTTACCACTTTGTGAAACCGCCATTGATTGCGCTTGTCCACGGGGATTTCCGAGATGCGCTTTTGATAGAGGTCTTTGCTGCCGGCCGGCAGGTGCAACGCAAACTGACCGTCGCTGGGCGTGCTCATCCGCAGCAGGCTGGGATTCAGGTCTGAGATCTCCTGCACCGGCGCCTCCACCAGGTCGGAGACCAGGTGCAGGTCGACACTATAGTCCGTGGTCACCGTGTCGATGAGCAGCGGTGGGTCGGGCGTCAACGACTGCAGTCCGTACTGCTGCGGATTCTTCGCCATGATCGCGGCAGCGATGATGATGGGCACATAATTCTTCGTTTCCTGCGGCAACACGTTGCGCCGGTACAGCTCCCAGAAATCGGCGTAGCCCGTGCGCTGTACCGCCCGCTGCACATTGCCCGGGCCCCAGTCATAGGCTGCCATCGCTAGATACCAATCGCCTAGTTGAGCGTACAGCTCCTTCATGTAGCGAGCGTAAGCGTGGGTCGATTTCTCCGGATCAAAGCGCTCATCGTACCAGCCGTTGTGGGCCAGGCCATAGGGCCCCGAGGGCATAAATTGCCACATGCCGCCAGCACCCGAGCGCCCGTTCACCGCCTGCGGCTGGAAGCCGGATTCGGCTACTGCCTGGTAGATGAGATCCTGGGGAACTTTCTCGTCCGCCAGCACTGCCGCGATCATGGCGTGATAGCGGCCGGCCCGTTCCAGCGATCGCGTCAGCGTTCCCCGCCCCTTGGACGAAAAATAGCTGATGTAACCGGCCACAGGATCGTTGATCACCAGCGGCAAATCAGAGACCGTAGTCTTCAGTTCTGCGATCGCCTGCGCCTTCACCGTCGGGTCCACCGGGAAGGTGACGTCGTTGGCAACATCCACCGGAGCCGGTTCGATCTTGGGTGCGAACCCATTGCCCTGCTTGAGCGCCTCGGTCTCCAGCGTGTTGACTGCATCGAGAACGCGGTCGAACTCGTCCCGCAGCTGGGGCTCGTTCCGCAGATCGAAATTGCTGGTCAGCATCATGTCGACAGCCCGATCGAAGTCTGCCTTGGCGGTCTGCAGCTTGCCCGCGTGGTAGTCGGTCACACCGCTTTGGTACGCTACTTCGACCGCGTCGATCAGGGCCTGCACCTCGGGCCGGGCAGCAGGCGTTGTAGGCGGGGCAGCGGAGGCCGCGGTTGGTTCAGACGGCTTGGAGGGCTTGAGCGCGGGGGCGGTAGCCTGCGGCGACTTCGCTTGCCCCGGGGTTACGGGGTTTTCCGGCACACACCCCGTACACAGCAACGAGGCTGCGGCAAGCACCGGCATCATCATTCTGCAAGCGATATTTGACCCTCTGGATAAGCCCATGCGAAATCGCCTTGGCGCCCTTCGCCTTGGCTCCACACGAAAGACCAGGTTCTTCCTGGATTGCTTCATTAATTGTATTGCCCGGGGCCCTCCAGTGTGAATGATAAGATCGGGTGAGAGACTCCTCTCGCCATCAACTGATTCGCCACCCGCCGATCGGCACCCCTGAATGGATAGCAAGCACATCCGAAATTTCGCCATCATTGCCCACATTGACCACGGCAAATCCACCCTCTCGGACCGCTTGCTGGAGTTGACCGGCTCCCTCACGGCACGCGAGATGCAGGCCCAGGTGCTGGACGCGATGGATCTGGAACGCGAGCGCGGCATCACCATCAAAGCCCACGCCGTGCGCATGAATTATCTTGCCCGGGATGGCGAGATGTACCAGCTAAACTTGTTGGATACGCCCGGGCACGTCGATTTCTCCTACGAGGTCTCCCGCTCCCTGGCCTGCTGTGAGGGGGCCCTGCTGGTAGTGGACGCCTCCCAGGGCGTCGAAGCGCAAACCCTGGCCAACGCTTATCTGGCCATCAATAACGGCCTGGACATGATTCCCGTCATCAACAAGATCGATCTGCCCAGTGCAGACGTCTTGCGTACCCAGGAGATGATCGAATCCACCGTAGGCCTGGACGCTACGGATGCGCTCCCCGTGAGTGCCAAAACAGGCCTTGGCGTTCCCGAGGTATTGGAAGCGATTGTGCAACGTTTGCCGCCGCCTACAGGAGACGCCGAGGCGCCCCTGCAGGCCCTGATCTTCGATTGCTGGTTCGATCCTTACCGCGGCGTCATCGTGCTCGCCCGGGTGATCAATGGCATCCTGCGCAAGGGCGCAAGGATCCGGCTCATGTCCAATGGCCGGGTATTCGATGTGGAGGCGGTCGGTGTACTGACGCCCAAGCCGGTCGAGATTGAGCAGTTGTCGGCGGGTGAGGTGGGCTTCTTCTCCGCCACCATCAAGAACGTGGCCGACACCAAGATTGGCGACACCATCACCGAGGACACACGCCCCGCCGCGGAGGCGCTTCCCGGCTTCAAAGACATTCAATCGATGGTCTTTGCCGGCCTCTATACCGTGGATTCGCATGAGCACACACTGCTCCGCGACGCCCTCGAGAAGCTGCGGCTGAACGACTCGTCCTTCTTCTTTGAGCCCGAAAGCTCGGTCGCCCTGGGATTCGGTTTCCGCTGCGGCTTTCTGGGCCTGCTGCACATGGAGATCATTCAGGAACGCCTGGAGCGCGAGTTCAACCTGGATCTCATTACCACCGCTCCCGGTGTGCGCTACAAAATTACCCTCACCAACGGATCGCTTGTAGAAGTGGAAAACCCCTCCCGTTGGCCCGATCCCACCGACATAGAAAAGATCGAAGAGCCGGTGATCATCGCCACCATCCTGACCAGCGAAGAGTACGTCGGTGGCATTCTCAAGTTGGTGGAGGAGAAGCGCGGCCGCCAGAAAAACTTCGAATACGTGACCCCGACGCGCGTCATGCTGACCTACGAGTTACCCCTCAACGAGATCGTATTGGACTTTTACGACCGCCTGAAATCGGTCTCACGCGGCTATGCTTCGCTCGATTACCAGCTGGCCGGCATGTGGGAATCGCCCATGGTCAAGCTGGATATTCTCATCTCCGGCGAACCCGTCGATGCGCTCTCCATCATTGTGCATAAAGACTTTGCCTACGAACGGGGACGAGCGCTGGTCTCCAAGATGCGCGAACTCATTCCCCGCCAGATGTTTGAGGTCGCGATCCAGGCGGCAATCGGAGCCAAGATCGTCTCCCGCGAAACCGTCGCTGCCTTGCGTAAGAATGTGCTCGCCAAGTGCTACGGGGGAGATATCAGCCGCAAGCGCAAGCTCCTGGAAAAGCAAAAAGAAGGCAAGAAGCGGATGAAGCGCGTCGGCAAGGTGGATATCCCACAGGAGGCGTTTTTGGCCGTCCTCAAAGTCGGCGAGGATTCCAGCAAATAATCGCGGTCTGGGGTTACCTTGGTCATGCCTTTGCACCCGTTTTGTGGAAACCGCAAAAATTCCACGACCGTCGAGAGCCCTCGCTCCGAGTCCCTGGCTGTCTCCTAGCACAACCTATAAACGATTGACAAGCCAAAGGTTAAGGGTCGGAAAAAAACGCCGGGCCACACTCTCGCGGCAGCAGAATGAGACACCCGAAAATTGGGTCGCCTGGCTTTCCACATTTTTTTCCACAGACGCGCAAGGCACCGGCACAAGGTATTTTTTAGCCTGTTTTGGTGATTATTTCCCTCCCGGCAAGTGAATCTTGCCGGGAGGGACGCGGAGAGAAATGTTCTACTGCGGCGACTGCGGTGGCTTGGTGGTGCTGGGGCGGGTCGTCGTTCCAGGACGGCTGGGGGTGGTGCTGGGCCGCGGAGCGGCTGCGCCTGCTGCTGGTTGCGGAGGAACGCCGGACTTGACGTTGTAGGCCTCTACGATCGCTTTCGTGATGTCAGTAGACCCATTGGCCCACAATACGGGCGTCTGCTGGGCGCTGGTGTCGAGCACCACGGTGAATTTTTGCTGGTTGGAGTAGCTGTCCAGCACGGTATAGACCTTCTGTGCCAGTGCTTGGTACATATCGTTCATCGCGCCGCTGGCCTCGTTTTGCGCGTCTTCCGCGGACCGCTGCAGCGATTTGGTCTTTTCGTCGATGACCCTGAGGCGGCTGTCGCGCTCCGGTTCACTCAGGGTGGAGCCCGCATCCTGCAGCTGCTTTTTGAGCGAATCGATCTCGTCGCTTTGGGCCTTCAATTGAGCCTGTTTGGGTTCAAATTTAACCCTTAGTTGAGCGAAGTTACGCTGACCTTCGTTGGTCGCGGCGACCGCCTGCTGGAAGTTGATGATCGCAATCTTGGCACTGGCAGGCACCGCCGGAGCGGCGGAAAGGCCTTCGGCAGGGGTGGGAGCGGCGGGAGCCTGGGCCCACGCGCTGTTGGGTGAGCTGAGGATGCCCACGCCGGTGGCGGACGCAAGCAGGCAAACAAGGGTGAACGAACGCTTCATCGGAATACAGAACTCCTTTTGATCTTTGAATCCAGATCGCCCGCGTCTTTCAGCGGAAAGCGGGCCTTCGCTTGCGGATCTCCCGCATACGCATTTGCATTGCAGTCACCTGGCCAGCGCATCTGGCAGCAAATGCGAAGAAGAGACACGGACCGAGACAATCACAGGGCCAGCAGTGATTATAGGTGTGGGCCGAAAGAGCGTCAACGCAGGCCGCCCACTCCACCTTCGGTCATCCCGTTGCCGTGTCCCCCTTAGAAGGTCGTGCTGACGCTCAAGCGGAACGTCTTCCTCGGCTCCCGGAAATGTAACAGGGAGTCATAAGCCGTGATCGCTTCGGCGTAGGTATAGTCTCCAGCCCCGCCGGCGGGGAACATGCTGCGTGTGATCAGGCTCTCTCCCTGGACATTCTCCAGGAGGCGATTGGTGTTGTAGGCGTAATAGAGGCGCATCGGTGCGTTCACGATGGGAAGCATGGCCGAGAGCTCCCCGCCGACTGACATGCGCGGTACCACGTTGGTGCCCTGGATTGGCCTGATCAAGTTGATGAACGTGATTGCCTGGCCACCCTGGCAGGCGCCATTGAAGTAGGCGGTGCAGCCATAGAGAGGCGAATTGAGCTGATCGGCGCCCTCGACGCTTTGCCGTAATTGAGACTGGCGAATCACAGACGTGAGGTCGAAGTCGTCAAAGAAGGCGAACTGGACCGGGCCGGCAATGGGAATACGATACTCAATCGTGGAAGTCGCCTTGGCGTCGCCACCCATCGAAACGGGGCGGTAAATCGGGATCGGAATCGTGATGTTGCCCAGGGTGTAGTTGCCCGGCTGGATAGGTACAGGCGTCCCGTCGGGGTTGGTGAGCGTGATGTTTGCACGTACCGGGATGAACCCATAGGGTGTTGCCGCGCGCACATCAAAGCCACGCAACTCGTTGTCGCCGCCAGAATAGAAGCGGGCAAACGGCGGAGCCACATCCCCACCGTAACCCTGGATGTAAGAGAGCTGCAGGCGATAACCAAGGACGTTCCGCCCTTCCGTGTTGGGCCGCAAACCTTTCATCGCGATGAAGTGCTTGTACTGCACCACCGGGGTGAAATAGCGAACATTGCCCCACAGGCCGGCGAGCACAAAAGCTGCGGAAATATCCGTTCCGAAGCGCGGCCTGAAGATGGATGGGCCGACCTTGTTGTACGTATAACTCAACGAAACCGAGCTGGTGTAAATGCCTTCCAAAGCATTGGAGCCCTGGATCTGGCCGCTGCGGAAGGCGAGCGTTTGGAAGAGGTTAGCCGAAGCCTGGCTGAAGGTCGTGATGGACGACTTATCCCAGCTATACGTCAGGCCCACGCGTTTGAAGGAGCGCTTCAGCGGATAGCTGACGGAGAAGTTCAACCCCGTGGACGACTGGTTGTAATTCTGCGTGAGGGATTGCTGGGCGGCCGACAGGTTTGCATTCCCGGTGACGGAGGCATAGTTGCGCGCTGAATTGTAATCCGACTTCCTGGAGAAAACCTGGAAGCCCACGCTGGTCGGCTTGTTGCGCAGGTAGGGCTCATTGAAGGCAAACACCACGCTGCGTGCCAGGTTGCCGATGTTGCCCTGCAAGCTCAGCGTTTCGCCCAGACCGAGAAAATTATTGGTGGAGTAGTTAAGGCCCAGGAAAGTACCCGAAAGACCGCTGACGCCGCCGTTCAGGCCGATCGAGTTCTTGCCCTTCTCGTGTACTTTGAGCAGCAGCGAAACGGTGCCGTTCTCGTTGTCCGGGTGTATCTCCGTGTCCTGGTCTACCTTGAGCGGGTCGAAATAGTCCAACTGGTTCAGGCGCAGCAGGCTCGATTCCCACGAATTGCTGTTGTAGGGCTGGCCTTCTTCAATCAGCAACTCCCGTCGAATGACCCGATCGCGGGTGATGGTGTTGCCTTGAAACTCGATGCGCGAGACGGTAAACGCCTTGCCCTCGTCGATGTCGATGTCCAGGTACACCAGGTGCTTGGCGTCGTCGATGCGCGGCGTCGGCACGGCCGTGAAGTTGATGTACCCCAGCGAACCGTAAGCCTTGCGTAGATTATCCAACCCCTTGCCGATCGCGGTTGCATTGAACAACTCACCGTCTTTGGTAGGGAACTGGGAGCGCAGCGCCTTCACATTCGGCACGTGCGTATTGCCGGTGAAGGTGACGCCGCCTAGCCGGTAGCGCGGACCCTCCTCGACCGGGATACGAATGTCGATGCGTTTACCCTGGCGAGGACGAAACGTGAAGAACGACAAGCCGCCTTCATTACGGATATGGGTGATGGGATCGCTGACTCCGGCCCGGAAATAGCCCCGGTCCTGCAGCGCTCGGCGAACCCGCTCCGTATCCTCCTCGAGTTTGCTCGCATCGTAGGTTCGGGCGAAGATGTTCTCCAGGAAAATGGAGTGCGGGACCCCCACCGGCCGCAGGTTCCTCATCGCCGCGCGCAGCTCGCGCGAACTCACCGTGCGGTTGCCGGTGAAGGTGATGTTCCCCACTTTTACCGTGGGGCCTTCCTTGATGATGAAGTTGACCGAGACGGAAGAGGGCGGAATGGTCCTGATTTCCGGCTTTACCGTAGCGAACTGATGCCCGTGTTCGGCCAGCAGGGCGCGGATCACATCGATCGCACGCGCCAGCCGGGTGGGATCATAGGGGCTTTCCACCGAGAAGCCGGTTACGTGCTCTTTCTTGAACCGGTCCAGAACATCCGAGGTCGAGACCGAGTTCAGGCCCTTGTAGTTGATCTCGCGAATGGTCGGCTTTTCTTTAACGATGATGTCGAGGACGATGCCCTTTGGCGTATCTTCGCGGGCAATCTGCAGATTTTCGAAGTAGCCGGTGTTCCAGAGGGAGTTGAAATCGCGCTCGATGGTCGCCGGATCGTAGGTATCTCCCGGATGAGTAAACAGCCGCGCCAGCACCGTCTCTCTCGGAATGCGCCGGTTGCCGATGACCCGGATCTGCGTCACCACACCCGGCTGGGGAGCGACGTCCTGCTGAGCCCAGGCAACTAGACTGGAACCGCAAAATAGAAGCAAGCCCACGATCCTGCACACCCGAAAAAAAAACGGCAGCGCAAGTTGGTTCTTATGAGACCGGGAGCGGAGGCCCCCTGACACGACGCGAAGAATAGGCACACCCTCACTGCTGGAAATCGGATCCTGTTGGAGGAAAAGGCGATTATATGTGACGGAAGGGGTACTCCCCAACTCCGGCGACTCGTTTCTCACCCCGCCTACCATCCAGGAGGCCCAGTCAAGACAGACACCACAACTCCCTCAGCTCTCCAGCTCACTGCTGGCGAAGTATTCGCCCAGTGAGGAATCCCACGCCACAGAGAGAAGGTTTGGCTTGCAGCAGACCTGGCAGTCTTCCACATATCGCTGCTGCCCGCCTGCTGACTCGTCCACCACGATCTCATTCCACTCTCCACAGCCCGCGCACTGGAAACCCGCTGGAAACGGCATCGTCAATCTCACGCTTGAGCAGGTCTTCCTAGTCTATCGGAGGGAAGAGGTTTTTGGTGGGGGCCAGCTTTCGAACTTCCACCAGGGTTGAATAGAACGTGGCCCCGCGGCCCAGGTCGGTGAGCCGTTCGGAGGTAAGCGCATTGACGTTGTGTCCCCCTTCGGACAGCTTGTTCCAGTTGAGGCTGGCAGCGACCACGCCGGCCGGCACGCTGCCGTCGATGCGTGCGCGCAGCTGCATTTTGCCGCGCGCATTGTATATCTCCACCAGTTCTGCTTCGTCGATCTGCCGCGCAGCGGCGTCGCTGGCGTGCATGAACACCAGACCAGGCGATTCCATCCTCTGGTGTCCCGGAAGGTTGGCGAAGGTCGAGTTCATATAGTGGTTGGCCTTGCGCGGTAAAAACTCGAGCGGAAATGTATGCGCATCGGCGCCCCGGCGCGATTCGTCTGCGGGGTGAAACGTGGGTAGCGGTTCGATCCCCTCGGCGGCCAGCGCGCTCGAATAAAACTCAACCTTGCCGCTGGGTGTGGCAAAGACGCCATCAGCAAACGGCAGCAGGGCCCGGTTTCCGTTGGACTGCACCCGTATGCTCTTCTTCGCTTCCAGTTCCTGGCGGGTAATGCCTTGCATCGCCGGTGTATTCAGCGCCTGCTCGATCAGGTCGTCCACGCTGTCGTGGAAGCAGGGCTCAGTGAACCCCATGCGCTGTGCCAATTGGCTAAACAGCCAGACGTTCGACCGGGCCTCGCCTAGCGGCGCGATGGCCTGTTCTGAGAGCTGCAGAAAATAGTGACCGTACGCTCCCTGAAAGTCTTTGTGCTCCAGGAAGGTGGTCGCCGGCAGCACGATATCGGCGTAGTCGGTGGTGTCGGTAAAGAACTGTTCGTGCACCACGGTAAAGAGGTCGCTGCGCACCATTCCCCTCACCACCGCGTTCTGGTTGGGAGCAATAGCCGCGGGGTTCGAGTTGTAAACGAAAAGCGCCTTCACCGCGGGTTCGTCGAGCTCGGTAAGCGCATGGCCCAGGCGCGACATATTGACTATGCGAGCGGGGCGTTGGAGTGGGCTCGCCAGCATCAGATCGGGCCTTTCCAGGTCCGCCGTGTTGAACGGGAAGGCTCCGCTGGTGGAGAGCTGCAGCCCTCCACCGAGCTGCTTCCAGGCCCCGATCAGCGCCGGCAGCATGCAAACCGCGCGCGCCGCTGCCCCGCCATTCTGCGAACGCTGTACGCCATAGTTCAAACGGATCACGGCCGGCGCACCGGTCGCATATTCGCGGGCCAGGCGCATGACGTCGGCCGCGGGGATGCCGGTTAAGCAGGAAACCTGCTCTGGCGTGTAGGGCGTAACGTGTTCGCGCAGGGCTTCGAATCCGAGGGTATGTTGCGCAACATAATCCCGGTCGTAGAGCTCTTCCTTGATGATGACGTGCATTAGGCCGAGCGCTAACGCTGCATCCGTGCCCGGCTGGATGGGGATATGCCAGTCGGCCACGCGTGCCGTACGAGTGAGGAACGGGTCGATAACCACCAGCCGGGCGCCTTGGTGCCGTGCTTCTTCGACGAAGGGCCACAGGTGAATGTTATTACCGTGGATATTCGCGGCCCACGCGATGATGTACCGCGCATGGCGGAAGTGTTCCGGATCCGTTCCCAGCTTCGTCCCGTAGACAGATATGAAGGCATCGCCGCCTGTCGTCGCACAGATCGTGCGGTCGAGTTGCGAGGCGCCGAGCCGGTGAAAGAACCGGCGATCCATGGACCCATAGCCGAGCACCCCCATCGTCCCCGCGTAGGAATAGGGCAGGATGGACTCAGGACCGTGTTCCTGGGCTATGTGTCCCAGCCGTTCCGTGATTAGGTTTAGAGCCTCGTCCCAGCTGATGCGTTCGAAGGCATCAGTCTCGTGGCCCGGGGGCATTCTCCCTTTGGGCGCTCTGGTACGGCGGCGCATGGGGTAGAGCAGCCGCGAAGGAGAATACACACGATCCAGGTACTTGGCGACCTTGCCGCAGAGAAAGCCGCGCGTCACCGAATGATCCGGATCACCCTGCACCCGTCTGGCCACGCCCGCTTCATCGATGGTGACCAGAACGGCGCAGGAGTCCGGGCAGTCGTGCGAGCAAACGGCGCGGGCAGTTCTGGATCCAGGCATACGTCATTGTAGTAGGAGCCCAAGCAGCACGCGACCGACAAGCAAGTGGGAGAGGGATGAGCAGCTTGCTTCACCAGCAACGAATGCTGGGTGCCCCATTCAAGCCGGGTTTTGGCTTGAGTGGGATACCACAGCACTCGATGCGAGGTTGTCGGCGGAATGGCTGACTTCGAAGGAAAGCGACGGGTGCCCCAGGTTCGCCCAAGCGTACCTGGGCCGAAAAAGAGGGCGAAGCCCACCAGAGCTTTTAGGTAATCCTCAAGCTAAGGTTGCTTTATCGTCGATCAATGAGAAAAGGTAGCATCCACCTGTTCCTCGTTCTCGCCCTAACGCTCGCGGCATCGTCACCAGCGCAAACTACGCTAGAGGCCGCCATTCACCATCTACTGGACCAACAGACGGCAGACTGGAACCGGGGTGACGTGGAGGCCTTCATGAAAGGCTACGAAGACTCACCAGCCACCACCTTCGTTGGCCAGACCGTCCAATACGGCTACGCCACGATTCTCGAACGCTACAGGAAACTCTATACGACCCCAGCGGCGATGGGAAAATTAACCTTCTCCCATCTTGCTATCCGGATCCTGGACACCGACTACGCAGTAGCCACCGGCAATTTTCATCTAGAGCGCACACCAGCCGGCGGAGGCAATGCCGACGGCATCTTCTCCCTACTCTTCAAGCGGGACCCCTCAGGCTGGAAGATCATTCTGGACCACACCAGCCGGACCAGCTGACGCTCAGATCTGCAGCACTTCTCTCTCTTTATTGCGGCACATCTCTTCCATGCGCCGGATCTCATCGTCGGTGAGCTTTTGAATCTCTTCCAGCGAGCGCTTCTCCTCATCCTCGGAGATTTTCTTGTCCTTGGCGGACTTCTTGATGAGGTCGTTGCCATCGCGGCGGATGTTGCGGACCGCAGTGCGATGGTCTTCGAGTGTCTTGTTGAGGTGCTTCACCACCTCACGCCGGCGCTCCTCCGTCATCGGCGGGATGGGAATGCGCACAATCTTCCCGTCGTTCTGCGGATTGAACCCCAGGTCAGACGTGCGTAACGCCTTCTCGATATCCGCCAGGATGCTGGGATCCCAGGGCTGGATCAGGATCAGGTTGGCATCGGGCGCGGTCACCTGGGCCACCTGGTTGAGCGGCGTATCGCTGCCGTAGTACGACACCTTGATCTGGTCGAGCATGTGTACCGACGCCCGGCCGGTGCGTGTAGACGCCAGGTTAGCGCGAAAATCATCCACCGCTTTCTCCATCCGCGTCTTGAGTTGCTGCTGGATATCTTTGAGGGCGGGAATACTGGACATTACCGAGACTGCCATCGTCGTCTTCCTCGATCTTTCAGGTTTATGTAAGCAGGGTCACGCCAGTAGACTGCGCCTGCTCGCGTGCATGGTAGGACGACCGCACCAGCGGCCCCGACTCTACGTGGCGGAAGCCCATCCTGAGGGCCTCTTCGCGCATATAGGCAAATTCCTCCGGCGTGTAATAGCGCGCCATCGGCAGGTGATCTCTGGATGGACGCAAGTACTGCCCAATGGTCAACACATCCGTGCCCACCGCGGCCAGGTCGCGATAAACCTGCAACAGCTCATGCATCTCTTCGCCCAGGCCGACCATCACGCCGGACTTGGTGGTCATGCGCGGGTCGACGATCTTGGCATACTCCAGCAGCCGCAGGGTTCTCTGGTAACGGGCTCCCGATCGCACCACGCGATAGAGCCGCGGCACTGATTCGGTGTTGTGGTTCAGCATCTCGGGCTGGGCCTCGACCACGATGCGAATGGCCTCCTCCTGCCCTTGAAAATCGGGGATAAGCACTTCCACCTGGCAGCCCGGCGCCTGCCGCCGGATCTCCTCGATGACCATGGCGAAGGCGCGGGCCCCGCCCAGAACATCGTCGTCACGGTTCACGCTGGTGATCACGGCATGTTTAAGGTCGAGAATAGCGACCGCTTCCGCCACCCGGCGAGGCTCGTCGAAGTCGATAGGCTCCGGCCGGCCCTTGGGCACGGCGCAAAAGCCGCAGCGGCGGGTGCAGGTGTTGCCCAGCATCATGAAGGTCGCTGTGCGCTGATTCCAGCACTCGCCGATGTTGGGGCAGTGGGCCGACTCACACACCGTATGCAGGTTGAGCGACCGGGCCAGACTCTTCAGCTCGTGGTAGTTTTCACCCACCGGCGCGCGCGCCTTGAGCCAGGCAGGCTTGGGAACGGGACGGCGTGGGTTTGGGTCGATCTGGACGAGGTCAATCACGCTGCAACAATTGTATCGGGTCACGCACCCGAGCGAAGGCGTCCGGTGACCTCAGGACGCACCAGGTAAAGAAAGAAGATGAGATTGATCACCGCCCAGACCGCCCCCTGGGGCTGATGGAAGCGGAAAAGGCTATAGCTCCAGTAGCAAACGGAGCAGAAGACCGCGCCCAGGGTAAGCGCCCACCCCCATCGCCGCAGGCGGATGAGCCCAAGGCCGGCGATGGCAAAAACGCTGCACAAAATCAGGATGCCAACGCGAGCGGCTCCCCGCGGATAGTGGCCAGTCAGTACCCCGGCCACTCCCACCAAAGCGAGCGCCAGCATATACAGGGAAATAGCTGCCATTCCCGGCAGCGGAAGGTTGGTCATAAGGTGTGCAGGTAAGCCATCAGATCTTCGAACTGCTGCTCTGACATTGTATTGCCCATGGGCGGCATCATGGCCCAGCCATGCAGAATCACCGCGCGCACCCGGGTGTCACTGGCCGCCATCCCACTCGTCAGATAGGGCTTGTGAAACAGCCCCTGGAGGCCGGGACCGTACAAGCCTTTGTCCGAATCGGCGTAGTGGCAGCTGGAGCACTCGTTCACGAATACCTGCTTGCCGGCGGCCTCCTGTGGAGTGAGAGCACGCGCCGGCGTGGAGGGTGCGTGCTTGCAACCACAAGCAATCAGGAATAAGAAAGAAACCGCCAACCACACCGTCTTCAATTCGACTCCGCAATCGCAGCCACAATATTGTCCATCGCTGCGCGATCCGCCGGCAGGGATGGAGTGTGATCCGTACACATAATGGAAAAGACGAGCGTCTGCCCACTAGCGGCAACCAGGTACCCGCTCAAGGCACGTGCTTCTCCTAGAGTACCGGTCTTGGCGAAGACTTTGCCATCGAGCAACGGCTGTTTGAAGCGGGCAGAAAGCGAGCCATCCACTCCCCCCACGGGCAGAGAAGTGCGGAATGCGTCGCCCCAGCTCTGGCGGGCCGCGTAGCCGAGCAAAGTCGTAAAGGCCCGCGGGGTGACAAGGTCTTGGGGAGAGAGTCCGCAGCCGTCGAAAAGGACAAAGTCGCCCGGGGCCACCCCGGCTGAGATGAGAAACTGGCGCACCACCCGCGTGCCCTCGAGCAGCGACCCATCCGAGCTTTCCAGTTTACCCAGGGTCCTCAGAGTGATTTCGGCGTGCAGGTTTTGGCTGACTTTGTTGGTCACCACCAGATCGTCCCCCAATGGCGGCGATACATGCGAGGCCAGCAGAAACTGGCCCGCGTTTGCGCTCTGCACGTTCTCAATAGAGAGGGGATGAAACACCACCGGTTGCTGCTGTGCGGAGAGAAAATCGCCTGTCTCGGTGGATGGTCGGTGTTGCGCTCGCGCCGTCCCGCTGACCTGCACTCCACGCGCCAGCAGCATGGCCCGCAGCGCCCGGGCCGCATAATCGGCGGGGTCTTCGATGGCCAGGTCGGCATGCAGGCCGTCTTTCCCCAGGGGAGTCCGGCCAAAAATCCGCACCGTCATCCCACCCGGAGAGCGCCCAATCCCCGGCTTCCCCGGATCGCCCGGCGGTGCGGTGGTGAGCGAATTTTCCAGCGTGTAGTAGGCCGTTGACGGCAGCCAGGAAGTCACAGCAGGCTGACCCACCTGTGCCGCCGGCATGGCGTTCAGATAGACCTCGTTATCGTTCACGGTGAGAGCGGAAGCCGGCGCGCCATAGCCCCACTGCAGGTCGTCCCAGCTCCAGCCGGAGCCGTAGCGTTCGGAGACAAACCACGTATCGTCCCCGACAATATCGCCAGTTACCGAATGAACGCCGTGGCGGACAATCTGGTCAGCCATATCCTCCAGCGCCGCCAGCGGGGGTCCGGTGCGTTCGGTCTTGAGCCCAAAGGGTACAGACCGGGCCGACATATTGGGGTCGCCCACGCCAAAGATCGTGATATCGCCGCGAAGCTCTCCTGTATTACTGACCGGGGCGCTCCCCGAGACCAGGGTGGTGAAGGTGAGCCCGCTGGGTAGCAGGGCATACGCCGCCGCAGTCGTAAGCAGCTTGGCGTTTGACGCTGGGTTAAAGAACTGGCCATCGTTCAGCGAGTAGACCGGGCGGCCGCTGAGCGTAACCACGGAGACTCCCCAGTGCGCCTGGTTGACTCCCGGACTGGCAAGGATACGGGCTATCGCCTTCGGGAGGGGCAGCTTGCGTGCGGCCGGGTGTTTAGCCGGGGCTCCCGCCATAGTCCCGGCCGAGAGAAGGGCCAGCAACAGCATGAGATAGGGGGAGCGTGGCGGCATATCTCTAGAATAGACAAAGATGCCCTTTGCCAAGCGGTCCTGTTACGACTGGAAGCTGCGTACGCAATCCCTCCCTTTGGGCAAGCGAACGCTGGTGATGGGGATTCTGAACACCACCCCCGACTCCTTTTCCGATGGCGGCGCCTTTGCCACCCATGCCCGGGCCATAGAGCACGCTCTGGCGATGCTGGAGGATGGGGCTGACATCGTCGATATCGGCGGCGAATCCACCCGGCCGGGAAAGCGGCAGCCGCTGGGCATCCAGGAGGAGATCGATCGTGTTCTCCCGGTACTGGAGGGCGTACTACGCCATCGGCCGGAGTCCATTCTCTCCATTGATACCTATAAATCCGCGACCGCTGCGGCTGCCCTCCACGCCGGCGCACAAATCGTCAACGATGTCAGCGGTTTCTCCTGGGATGAGGCAATGGCCGGGGTCTGCGCGACCGCCGGCTGCGGGGTGGTGCTGATGCACCTGCGAGGCCGGCCGGAGCAGTGGGAGGAATTGCCGGAACCGCTGGTTTCGCTGGTCAAGCAGGAGTTGCAGCAGCGCCTCGAGCAAGCCCGGCAGGCGGGAATCGAGGGGGAAAGAATTGTCCTCGACCCCGGCATCGGCTTCGGCAAAGCCTTCGACCGGAACTACTTCTTACTCGCGGGTCTCGAAGAGTTCAGCCGTCTGGGGCAGCCCCTACTTGCGGGTGTCTCCCGCAAGGCATTTCTGGGCCGGACTCTAGCGCCCCTCAACCATGGAGTAGACGCGCCGGTCGAGCGCCGGGGGATTGCATCTCTGGCCGCCGTCACGGCCGCCATTTTGGCCGGTGCGCACCTCGTGAGGGTCCACGACGTGCGTCCAGCCCGGGAAGCGGCAGCCATAGCCGATGCCGTCTTGCTAGCGGCTGCTTCCTACTCTGCGTGAGAACAGAAAGAGACACAGCAGGTCCCTCCACTGCGCTGCGCTCCGGTCGAGATGACAATTCTGTTGAACCACTAACAGTCATTCGTCTGATCGCTTTTGGACCATTTCCACGCAACAGAATTGTCATCCCGACCGGAGCGCAGCGCAATGGAGGGACCTGCTGTGTCTCTTCCGGTTCTCACGCAACCTCTCTGGCCCCGGTGAGACTCCCCCGGGTCCAGCAGTGAAGTCCCGTAGGGACGGCTGAGAATAGCCCAGGACGTAGTCCTGGGTGGGGTATCCACCGCGATCAGTCCCGTAGGGACGGCTGAGAATGACACAGGACGCAAGTCCTGGGTACCGCCACTTGGCAGAGAGGTTTCCGGGAGAACCACCCAACCTAGTGCTTGTCGTCTGAATCGTGGCTGGGAGAGATGCGGCTGGCTTCAAAACTAACGATTCTCCACTGCCCCATCCGGTTGCTATAAACCCGGGTATACCGGAACCGTCCGCTAATATCGCGGTCGCCATTTTTCCCCACCAGGTCCGCCTTTGAAGTAACCACCGCGGTGTCCCCGTAGATCCTTACTTTGATGTCGCTGAGATCAAGTTGCGTAATGTGCAGTGATCCGCTGCGGCGCCGGCTGAGTTCATCCGCCTTGGTTTCCAGGATGCCATTAGCGCTGATGCCCAGATAGTCATCAGCCAGCAGGCGATCGACCTCCGAGACGTTGTTGGAAAGCTGGGCCTGCCGCCAGTCCAGTTCCAGCCCTTCAATCTCCTTGTGGGCATTTTCGTGATGGGGAAAAAGGGCATGCGCCTGGGTTGCACACGCGGAGAGCAGTATAAGGACGAAGAACAGTCTGCCGACCGTGGGAAACAGCCAACGATGCTCGGTATGAGCGCGCATAACCGTACCGGATGTTAGTCCGCGTCCGAATAATGAGTCAAAATTGAAACTCCAGAGTGACAGTTTTCGCGGTTGAACGCAATGCCCCGGGGCTTGGACGGAGAGCCGCAGCGGAGACAAATCACTCATCGAACTAAGTGGGATGCGAAATCAGCCTGCCACGTTCGCGCCATGGCGGCTGGGTACCCACCGGTTCATTCTGCGATTGAGAAGGCGTCGGCTTTACCCAAAGAAAAGACACACTTTCCGATCGTTCAGTAGAACTGAAAACGGAAGACTCAGACCACCGCGGTCAGGTTCTCGACTTCTCGTTCGCGCATGAGCTGATAAAGGCCGCCCACAGCAAACTTTTTGAAGTGGGGAGTGGTGCGATGGAACTCGCTCGCCGCCCGGTCGCGATACTGCTCATAAATCACGACCACAGCCGGGTCGTCCTCGACGGTATGCGGGACGTAGCTCACGCAACCCGGCTCCTGGCGCGAAGCGAGAGCGAGCTCGCGCAGAATATCGCTAACGTTTTCACGGTCTTCGGCGGCGAATCGCATTCGTACGATAAAACTGACCATTATGCCTCTAATTTACCCGTAAATGTCTGTCAAAAAACTTAGCCGTTGGCATTTGAGTGCATAAAGGCCAGCGCCGCGGAGAAGCCAGGAAGAATCATGGTTTGCTCCCGGTCCGGGCCGGTGGAGACCATGCCGATGCGCGCGCCGGACTCCGCTTCCAGGAAACGAAGATACTTCTGTGCCGCCTTGGGAAGCTGGTCGAACTCGGTGATGCCCTCGGTGGACGTTTGCCAACCCTCCAGCTTGGTGTAAACCGGCTCGATCCTCTCAAACCCGCTCACATCCGCCGGGATGGTGTCGCAGCTCTGGCCATCCACCCGGTAGCCGGTGCAGATCGGGATCTCGGCGAAGCTATCGAGCACGTCCATCTTGGTAACCACCAGCCATTCCGTGCCGTTGATCTCACTGGAGTAACGCAGCAGGGGGAGATCGAGCCAGCCGCACCGGCGAGGCCGCCCAGTCACTGCTCCGTACTCCTGTCCGCGGGCGCGCAGCAGATCGCTGGGTTCACCATGGATCTCAGTCGGGAACGGGCCTTCACCCACGCGGGTGACATAAGCCTTGGTGACGCCCACCACGGTGCCAATCATGGTCGGCCCCACTCCCGTGCCGATCACTGCGCCGCCGGCAGTGGCAGACGAGGACGTTACAAAGGGGTAGGTGCCATGATCGATATCGAGCATGGTGCCCTGGGCGCCTTCAAACATCACGCTTTGCCCGTCGCGGATGGCACGGTTCAGCAGCGCGGCGGTGTCGGTAACGAACGGCCGGATGCGCTCCGCCGCCTCCGCGTACTCGTCGTACATCTTGATCGGGTCGAGCGGGTCTGTGCCGAACAGCGCGTGGGCGACGGCATTCTTCTCATTACAGGCATTTTCAATATGCGTCTTCAGCAAACTGCGATTGAGCAGGTCAATCACCCGCAGGCCGCTGCGATGCATCTTGTCTTCATATGCGGGGCCGATGCCCCGGCTGGTGGTGCCGATCTTCTGCCGTCCGGGAGCATTCTCCGACGCCAGCTCGATCATGCGATGGTAGGGCAAAATCACCTGCGCGCGGTTGGAGACAAAAAGCTGCTCATCGACGTTGACCCCCAGATCGCGCAGCTTGCCGATCTCTTTAAGGAAAGCCAGTGGGTCAAGTACCACGCCGTTGCCGATGACCGCCCGGCAGTCCGGACGCAAAACACCGCACGGGACCAACTGCAGGACGAACTTCTGGCCCCGGATGATAACGGTATGTCCGGCATTGTGACCGCCGGCATAGCGCGCTACAACGGCAAACCTATCGGAAAGAACGTCGACGATCTTTCCCTTTCCCTCATCGCCCCATTGGGCGCCCAGCACTATCGCAGTCTTAGCTCGCATGCACTCCAATCAGTTCGTGTGACGCACTCTTCCCCTGCCGGCTCAGCCTCTTGATCGAACCTCTTTAAACCTGCGCAGGGGGTGGGTGGAAATATTGCTGACCGGTCTGGCGCGGCATGGCGACCGGTTCCAACTCTTGATGATATAACGCCTCAGGGTAGCGGCCAAGCACCTGCGACAATGACAGAGATGAGCCATGCCCGAACTGCCTGAAGTTGAAACCATCGCCCGCGGGGTGGATGAGCGCTTGCGTGGGGACCGCATCGACACCACCTGGTTCAGCGAAAAGCCTGAGCCCTTCAAGTCCTCTCCGCAATTGATGGCCAAAGAGCTACCCGGACGGTGTATTGAACGCGTTTACCGCGTAGGCAAACACATTGTCTTCGATCTTGCCCGTGCCAAGGCGCCCGGCTTGCAGTGGATCGTGCATCTCGGCATGACCGGCCGCCTGTTGGTCGCCGATGCCGAGACGCCCGTTCCCCCGCATACCCACGGCATCCTGCATCTGGCTTCAGGGAGGGAACTCCGCTTCGTGGACCCCAGGCGATTCGGGCGTATGGAACTGCACGGTAACCCCACCCAGAAAACGGCCCCCTTCGCGGGCACCGGCCAGGAGCCTTTCAACATCTCTCCCGGCCAGTTCGCCGCGCTCTTCCGGCCCCGCCGCACCTCTATTAAGGCTGCCCTGCTAAATCAAAAACTGCTGCACGGAGTGGGCAACATCTATGCCGACGAGAGTCTTTTCCGCGCCGGCATCCGGCCCCGCAGGATGGCTCGCCACTTGAAGCGGGCCGAGCTCGACCGCCTGCATGCCAGCTTGCAGAGCGTCCTCAGAGAGGCCATCTCGCTCGGCGGCTCTTCTGTATCTGATTATGTAGACGCGGCTGGCGTGGCTGGCTTCTTCCAACTGGAGCATCGGGTCTATCTCCGCACCGGACAGCCCTGCCTGGTATGCGGAACACCGATCCGGCGCATGGTCCTGGCGGGCCGAGGCACGCACTATTGCCCCCACTGCCAGCGCTAGTTTTGCCCGCCCCACGAGTCATTTCTATGGTTTACAGAATTATTGCCCCGCCGCAGCTACTATAAATCGGAATCTGCGCCCCGCGGGCGGGAGCTAACTAACTGATAACAAGTAACATGGTAAACGGCATGTGAACTGCTATTAGGAGAGTAGCCAGCGACGCACGTGACTCGGATAAATACGAGTCCGGCGCTTAAGAATCCGGCGGGCAGAGCTAGGTTCTACCAGGACCAGCCGCAACCGGAGTTTTTTCATCCCGCAGACGTGCGCTGCCGGAGAACCCTTGGGAGGCCAGTGACTGGCCATTAAAGAAAAGCCACTCAGCTGTGGCTTTTCTCTTTCTAGTAGCAATTCTGCCTTGATTCCTCCCCTTATGGCCCAATCGTAACCCTCCTCCGCTAACTTCCGGACCTGGATTTCTGAATAGCACTTGATCTCAGGCACTCTCTCTGTGTATTATCGGTTTTGCCTATCGAGCGGCTGAAGCCAGATCTCATAAGTGAGTCAAGCTCGCCGCAATTCTCGAGAGTCAATAGGGTTTTTCTGCCGCGTCGCACCTGCTGGCCCAAATAGCGCTGTTCGTCGCCGGGGTCAATCAATAGCGGTACAGACCAGCACCAGTACTTTGTTTGAGAGATCAAACCATAGGTTCCACCCCCAAACCGTATCTTTGGACCAGTTCCTTTTGAGTGCGTGGGACGTGGCCGCTGGCCATCAACCAAGTGGAAACATGAGTTGCAGTCGACCTCTGCCTCCCCCCGAACGGGGTAGGTCGCACCTGAGCAGATTGCAGGAATTGCCAACGCACCGGGATGTGCATGCATGACAACAGAGCAGAATCAACCCCAGGCTCAGCCATCGAATCAGGCCCAGCCTGCAGGTCAAAGTGAAGGGCAAGGGCATCGTCGCCGGCGCCGCAGACGTAAGGGATACGCAAACAACCAGGCAAAGGGCCATGCCAATGGCGAGCCTGGGGCACCTTCCGGCCAAGCCCACCCGCCCAAGAAGGCGGCCAAGCCCAAGTCTCCTGGCCAAAACCGCTTCATTGCCAGGAACAATAATGGCAATGGCAGCGCCCACGCCGCGGTAAACAACGGCGGCGGCGGTGGTGGCCGGCGCAAAGGCAAGCAGCGTCGCCAACAGACATTCGTCGGCCCCATGGATCACAGCTATCGCGTGGTCAATGGCAACACCGCAGATGCCCCTCATTCCTCCGCGGAATACCGGGGCAACGGACAGAACGGCCACTATGTGGAATCCTTGCCCAAGGATCCGGTGGTTGTCGCCGTACGAGAAGATGCTCCCATTCGCATTTACTGCTTTATCGAAGACCTCTTCTTCCTGGCCAAGATCCAAGAGACCGCGCGCAAAGTAGGCGTAAAAGTCGCCTTTGTTAAGGCGGATAAGGACATTGTCTCGCGCTTGGCGGATGGACCCGAGGGGAGCCGGCCGTCATTAATTGTCTTCGACCTCAATAATGTGAATGCCAAGCCTTTGACCCTGATACCCCGCATCAAGAGCAAGTTGAAGCGCGGCACCTCAGTGATCGGCTTTCTCTCTCATTTGCAAGGTGACCTGAAGGCGAAGGCCATGGAAGCGGGCTGTGACATGGTGATGCCGCGTTCTGCCTTCTCCCAAAACCTGCCAAACCTGTTGCGCCGTCACGGACTCGACGCGGAGCTCGAAGCAGTAGAGGCCTAGACAAACCGCAGATCGGTCCATCGCTTTCCCGGCTTGCCGCCAAGCCTTTCCCCCTGGACGGGTGCCCCATGTTAGCGCTTTCGCGTACATGGGTTGAACAAGATGGGCGACCCGGATTTCCTGTACGCTGCACCGGACATGACTGCGTGTGCGGCTTTCAGTAAGGAAAGCCGCATGAGGTTCGCCAACGCCATCAAACTCCACAGGAAATCCGGGGGAAGCCCCTCCTTTTTTCTTTTCCCTGTAACTAGGTGTAGACCGGTGGTAAAAGCATTGGAAAAAGGTCGTGGTCAACCCATGTACGCGGAAGCGCGAACATGGGGCACCCGTCCAGGGGGCTAGGCTGGTAAGGAACCGAGAGATTTAGCGCACAACCGACACGTGAATCCTCAAACCGCCGTCAATCCTCCATCGCACGTATAGAGCCCCCCTGTGCAATAAGACGACTCCTCAGACGCCAGAAAGACAGCGACGCCTTCGATATCGCAGGGCCGTCCCAGGCGCCCCATGGGCACTGCTTCCCTGAATTGCTCCCTGGTTGCTTCATCGTTTAGCAGCGGAGCATTCATCGGTGTATCCATCGTGCCCGGGACCAAAATATTTACCCGAATTCCATCCCGCGCATACGCCGCAGCCATCACCCGGCTGAGCCCATAGATCCCGGCTTTGCTGGTGCTGTAAGCGGTTAAATTCGGCGCGCAGCCAATCATTCCCGTGGGCGAGCCAAGGTTAATAATGGATCCACCACCCTGCTTCAGCATGAACGGAATCACGTGCTTGGAGCACAGAAACGTGCCCTGCAGATTCACCCGCATCACCTGCTCCCACAGCTCCAGGCTGAGTTCATGGGCGCGTACATCGCGGTCGTGGAAGAGCACCGCGGCGTTGTTGCACAGCACATCGATGCGTCCAAACTGGGCCCATGCGGATTGCAGTAGGGTGGTTACATCGCGCTCCTCCCCCACATCGGTGCGGACGAAGACCGCGCGCCCTCCATCCTGGAGAATTTGTTCCACCACCGCCGTTCCGTCGGAAGCATTGGTATCCGCCACCACCACCGCCGCGCCTTCACGCGCGTAGCGCTTGGCCACGGCACGTCCCAAGCCAACAGCAGATCCGGTCACGACCGCCACTTTTCCTGAAAGTCTCATAAGTTCTATCCGGCGCGGCCACCCACACTACCGTTTACCCAAAGCAGAGTATTCGATTGCATTCTCCGCGTCTCTGATATTCAAGAAAACTTTTTGTTGCAGCAGCATGATTGCCTGACCACCAGCCAGACCGGGGTTTTACAAGATTCATTCGTAGCTTTCTTATAGCCAGCTCGCAAACTTCATAAGACTATGAATGCACTCACGTCGGAGGAATTTGGAGCCTGCCTTGCACCCCGGGGAAGTCCTATGAGGCTAAAAGACCGAGTAGCGCTGGTCACCGGTGCCGCATCCGGCATCGCGCGTGCGACGGCGCAGCGATTTGCCCGCGAAGGCGCAAAGGTGATTGTGGCCGATGGCGGCGTCCCCGGTGGGCTTGAAACCGTGAAGTTGATCGAGGCCGCGGCCGGTTCGGCAAGTTTTATCCAAGTGGACGTCTCCCAGGCGGAGCAAGTGAACCGCATGGTCGACACCATACTCAACCAGCACAGCCAAATCGATGTGCTTTTCAACGGCGCCGCGATCCTCTTCTATGGCACCGTCCTGGATACGGCGGAAGAGGCATGGAACCGCATGCTTTCGATCAACCTGACCGGGACCTTTCTTTGTTGCCGGGCAGTGCTTCCGCGCATGATTGAGCGCGGTCGCGGATCGATCATCAACGTCGCCTCGACCACCGGAGCCCATGATGCCTGTGCTCGCGCGGTGGCTTACGTGACCTCCAAAGGAGGCGTGAACATGCTAAGCCGCGCCATGGCCATCGACCACGCCAAGCAGGGTATTCGCGTGAATGTAATCTGCCCCGGACCTACCGACACCCCTATGTTGCGCAATGCCATGACCCCCGAGCAACTGGAAGCCTTCGCCGGGACATATCCCATGGGCCGTCTCGGGCTGCCCGAGGAAATTGCCGCCGCCGCCTTGTTCCTGGCCTCCGATGACGCCTCATTCGTAACCGGCTCGGTGCTGTATGTCGACGGTGGGCAGACGGCCGAGGTTTAATTTTTTGGAGAAATTCTATGATCTTCGCCAGTGATCTCGGCGCTCCGGAGGGACCGGTGACTCTGCCCGACGGCGCCTGGCTGATTGTAGAAGCCGCCGCGGACCGCGGCTGCGTGTCCTGGTTAAGCGCAGACGGGCGAAACAAAAGAGTGATCAAGAAGACCGGCCGGCCCAACGGCTTGGCCGTCGATGGAGCTGGGGTCATTTGGGTGGCTGAGTCCAAGCTTCCCTCTTTGCTGCGGCTGACCCTGGATGGCAAATGCGAAGTGGTGGCCAATGGCTGCGACGGAGAGCCCTTTCTCTTCCCCAACGACCTCTGCTTCGGCCCGGATGGCGCCCTCTATCTCACCGATTCCGGAGTACAGATCGAGAGTTTCGCGCCCAACAACCAGATTCGCCCGGATTATCTTGACCAGCACTACGACGGCCGCTTATATCGCGTCGAAACAGATACTGGAGCCGTTACCAAAGTCGATGAAGGAATTCTGTTCACCAACGGAATCGCTTTCGGTCCGGACGACATGCTTTATTTGGACGAATCGGTAACCGGCAATGTATTCCGCTATGGATGGCGGGATGGCGAGCTGCGTTCTCCGCGCACGCTCTTTGGCAATGTGATCCGTGCCGATGCTCCCCCAGGTTGGAAGGGACCGGACGGCATGGCCTTCGATGCGAATGGCCTGCTCTACGTCGCCGTCTTTGGCCAGGGAGACGTCATTGTCCTGGGAACAACAGGTGAAGTTGTCAATCGCATTTCTACCCAGGGCCAGCTCCCCACCAACGTGGCCTTTGCTTTACCGGGGCAGCACCGGCTTCACGTGACCGACTTTCAATATGGGCAGATGGAAGTCTTTCCTGTCAGCACGGACGGTTTTCCCTTGTGGAACGGTGTGAAGAGGGCGTCCCATTGATCATGCCCACGGCAAACCCCACGGCAGGCGCGGAAGTCCCCCGCCTGCGCCGTGTCTTGACCCTTTGGGATCTGATTTTCTACGGCATTGTCGCGGTCACACCGAGCGCTCCAGCGACGGTGTATGGGCTGGCGGAGACGCAGTCCGGCGGATACGTGGTGGTTACGATTCTCGCCGCCATGGTGGCCATGGTTTTGACCGCCGTCAGCTACGGCCGGATGGCGGCGCTTTATCCTTCGGCCGGCTCCGCCTACGCCTATGTAAGCCGTGGGATCCATCCCTATCTTGGCTTCGTGGCCGGATGGGCCATGCTCCTCGATTACATGCTGACCCCTCTCTTCTGTACTCTCTACGGCACGCTCTCCCTGCAAAGGGCACTGCCTATGATGCCCTTTCCCCTTGGCGCTCTCGTCTTTGCTGGAGGCATCACCCTATTGAACCTGCGTGGCATTCGCTCCACCGCACTGGCCAATCAGGTGCTGTTGGCCCTTATGGCTATTGTTCTGCTGAGTTTCATCGTGTTGGCAATTCGCTACATCGCAATTCGCCATGGCTTTTGGGGGCTGTTTTCTATCCAGCCGTTCTACAGGCCCGGGACCTTTCATGTGCGCGCCATCGCCTCGGCCACATCCTTCGCGGCCCTGACCTATCTCGGCTTCGACGCCGTCACCACCATGGCGGAGGATGTGAAGAATCCGCGCAGGAACGTCTTGATCGCGGCAGTTTCGGTTTGCCTCTTCACTGGTCTCTTCGGCGGGTTGCTGGTTTATCTCGGCCATCTGGTCTGGCCTAACTACACCACCTTCACCAATATTGATACCGCCTTCGTCGACGTTACCGGCCGTGTTGGTGGGGTTGTGCTGTTCAAGGCGACAGCCGTTTTATTACTGGTCGCCAATATAGGCGCGATGCTTGCTGGTCAGGTAGGCGCGGCACGATTGCTCTTCGGGATGGGTAGGGAGAATGTAATTCCGTCTCGCTATTTTGCAAGGCTTCATCCCATCCGGAATACCCCGGATATCAACATTATTCTGCTTGGCATCGTGGCCTTTGTGGGCGCCCAGGTCATTAGCTATGAGTTGGCTGCTGAACTGCTGAACTTTGGCGCATTTCTCGGCTTCATGGGAGTCAACCTGGCCGTCATATGGAAATTCTGGGTGCACCGGGCCGGCGGGGGAGGCCGAAATTTTTTCCTCGACCTCATTGTGCCCGCACTCGGTTTCCTGTTCTGCACGGCGATTTGGGTGGGACTCAACAACCCGGCCAAAATTGCCGGCTCTGTATGGCTTGTTGTTGGCTTCTTTGTCCTGGCCACGCACACAGGCTGGTTCCGGCGTTCGATCGTCCTGTCGGATCCTTCTACTTACGAATAGCGAAAAGGTCACTGCAATGCGCATGAAGAAATTCATCAACGATCCGAAAAATCTGGTGGAAGAACTACTGGAGGGGATGGTCCTGGCCTTCCCCGACAAGGTTCAGTTGACCGGCCGCAACATCCTGGCCCGCGCTGTGCCCAAAGAGTCAGGTAAAGTGCGGCTGCTCACCCTGGGTGGAAGCGGACACGAGCCGGGTCTAAGCGGGTTTGTAGGCAAAGGCATGCTCGATGCGAGCGTCGCTGGTGACATCTTCGCTGCTCCCGGAGCACCCCGTTGCCTGGAGGCAATTCGCAGTGCCTGCGCCGGAGGCGAGAGCGCTCTGTTGGTGGTCTTGAACCATGCCGGCGATGTGCTTTCCGGCAACCTCGCTATGGAGATGGCTCTGCGCGAAGGCTGCGAGGTAGAAATGATCCTCACTCACGAGGATATGGCTGGCGGTCCAAATCCGGAGGATCGCCGTGGCCTGGTCGGCTTCTTTCCCGTTTACAAGGTCGCAGGGGCCGCGGCCGAACAAGGCGCTTCACTCGCGGCATGCCTCGAGATTGCGCAGCGCATAGAACGGAATATGCGTTCCCTGGCGGTCGCCGTCAACACCGCAACCCATCCCTCCACCGGTCAGCCCATCTTCGAGCTGGGCGATGACGAGATGGAGATTGGCATGGGACAGCACGGCGAAGCCGGCACTGGCCGAATGGATTTGCAATCTGCCGACGAGACGGCCGAGATCATGCTCGACATGCTGTTGGAGGATCTGGGCATCCAAAGCGGCGAAGAGATTCTGCTGCTCATCAATGGCGCCGGAGCGACCACCCTGATGGAGTTGCTCATCATCTTCCGCCGCGTGGCGCACCTTTTGGCAGCCAGGAAAATCAAGCTGGTGCGCAGCGCTGTAGGGGAGTTCATCACCACCCAGGAGCAAGCCGGTTTTCAAATGCTGGTTGCGCGGATGGATCCCGAGTTGATCGCGCTGTGGGATGCGCCGGCCAACACTCCTTTTTTCGTAAAGCAATGATCATCGAGACCATGACCGGCAATATCGGCAAGACGGAGTTCGCGCAAATGTTTACCCAGGCCGCGGCCTGCATTCGCAGTGAGCATCAGCGGCTGACGGAACTGGATTCCATCGGCGGCGATGGCGATCACGGGACCACCATGCTGCGCGCAGCAGAGCAAATGGAAAGTTGGCCGGATGCCTTGAGCAACCAGAGCCTCGCGGATTTTCTCAAGGCCGCAGGCTGGCGAGTGCTCGGTGTCGATGGCGGCGCCTCCAGCGGACTTCTCGGGACTTTCTTTGCCGGGATGGGAGATATCGAGCTTGGTGAGGACACGATGAACTGTAGCCAACTCGCCCAATCGCTTCAGGCTGGTCTCCGCGCTGTATCCCGCCAAACCAAGGCTCGCCCCGGAGACAAGACAATGATGGATGCATTGACTCCAGCAGTCGACGCTGTCAGCGCAGCCGCCGGCGCCGGTAAGACGATCCCGCAGGCGCTGGACGATGCCGCGTTGGCTGCAAAGTTAGGCGCGGAGTCGACCCGGAATCTGGTTGCCCGCTATGGTCGGGCCCGGTCTCTGGGCGAGAGAACACGCGGCCATCCGGATGCGGGAGCGACAACGATCGCCCTCATCTTCAGAGGATTCAGGGAAGGATTGGGAGAAGGGAGCGTTAGCCATGGCTGATCTTGACAACCTGCAGGATTCCAGCGAAGGCCTTCGATCTATATCTCAGTCTTAAATCGGTACCAGCCGGGAGGTAGAGATGACCAAGAAGAATACAGTCCAGGTAGTCTGCGTCGCGGAGTTTCACGCCTTGGAAGGCAAGACGGACGAGCTCGTCGCGTCGCTCCACTCACTGATTCAAGCAACCACTGCGGAACCCGGTTGCATCCGCTACGAGCTGAATCAGCGCGTAGATGATCCTCGTTGGGTGACCTTTGTGGAGAAATGGAAAGACCAGAAGGCCTTCGATGAGCACTGCCAGATGTCCTACATCACCCATTACTTTAACGATGTCCGGCCCCAGTTAGTCGAGACCTTCGAAGTCAAGCTGTACCAGGAGATTCTGCCCTAGGGCCTGTGAGTCGGTTCCTCTGGTAAAGATTATTTCTACGGTTGCGACGGACGTATGGTATATCAGGTGTACATCCGGCACTAACAAGGGCGCTCGAAGTAGGTCAGAAATATTTTCCTATAGGGAGTACGCCATGGCGACGTCGAAGCGATCTTCCCCATCCAACACCCATATTGAAAAGCACGATCCTACCGGGCAACGTCCGCGTGCCCATTTGAGGACGGGTCACGTGCATGTTCCCATGAACTCCTGCAAAGACCAATTCAGCGTCATTGAGCCGCAGATCAATGCTGAGGGGGTTCACGTCTGGCCCTTCGATGTGTCCTGTCCCGTAGACGTCTTATTTCTGACCGAAGATGGCCAGCACAGTATCAGAATGAATCGGCACAGCTACTTCGAGATCCTTTACCTGTGTTCTGGCTCGGCCAATTGTCATATTCAGGACCGGCTTCTTCCTTTCAACGAGGGAGATCTCGCTATTGTGGGCAGTACGCTTTACCACCGTGTCGAGTGTGAATCCTCGACTCCGTTGACGATTGCTGCACTGTTCTTCGAACCCGACCTCATTCGTTGTGAGGGAGGCAGCGACAGCGCTGAATATCTCACGCCTTTTCTTCTGCAAGACTCGGAATTCCCGCATGTTGTGCCGGCGGAAACCGGAATTCCCAATCAGGTATTAGAGCTGATGCTGCGCATCCGTTCTGAGCTTCCGCCTTTGTCGCCGCGGGGAAGGCTCGCCGTCAAGACCTACCTGAAGATGATCCTTATGCTGTTGGTAAATCGTTACGCCTCTTACGCAGGCACGGTGGAAACCTTCCAACGCCAACAACGGGACCTGGACCGGCTTCTGCCCCTCTTTCGATTTTTGGGTGAGAACTGCGGCTGTGCGATTCAGGTGAGGGAGGCCTCGCGCATTTGCGGGATGAGTGAATCGCATTTCATGAGCTTTTTCAAGCGCGTGACTGGCCTCTCTTTTATGAAGTATCTCAATCACTACCGGGTTGAGCGTTCTCAAGTATTGTTGGTGAAAACGGACGAGCCGATGGCAAGCATCAGCCAGGAAATGGGTTTTTGCGATCAGAGCTATTTCGGGACGGTCTTCCGCCGGCTGGTTGGTATGACGCCTGCCGCTTATCGCAGGCGTTTTAGAACCAAGAATAGCTCGGGACGTGCGCCGCTCAATCCTGCGCCTCCTATCTGGCCCGCGAAGCCCTCCTTGGCAGGCGCACCGCGACCCAGCGCGACGGATATCAACCGCCAACTTGCCGCACTCCACGACAAGCCGATCATCAGCCAGACCTATTTCTACTGAAGTCGCTGGGTCGGGGCGTGGTGCTCGCGCAAACCTCGAAACTTCCCTGGTTTCCGTAGCTTTTTTCCAATAAAGAATCGTGGGAATTCACTATACCCACTTGTCACACCGGCTCAACATTAACAACAACTCATTGTCCCGGGCACGACGACGTCGCGTTCAAATGTCGCCCGGGGCGACCACTGAGACGGTACAGGTGCCAGCGGCCGACATTCTGTTGAACACTACATCGCCTGGGATCGGCACCACCCTGGAGCCCCGATATGAATTCCCTCGATTCCACGTTCGGAGAGATTACTAATTCGAGCTCGCAGATCAGTAACCGCCAAGGACAAGCGACCTTCCGCGTGGAATTCTAAAACTTGCACCTGCGGTTGAAAGCAGAATGAAAATCAATACGCTCCACAAACCAACCCTATGCGCCCTATTGCTGGTGCTTGCCGGGCTCACTTCCTGCAAACAGCAGAAGACCGAGGTATCACCGGAATCGCCCAAAACCGCCAGTGCAGGTACACCCGCCTATCCGCTCAAGGTCAGCTCCAATGGGCGCTATGTGGTCGACCAGAACAACACTCCATTTCTGATCGTCGGTGACACGCCCCAGGGTTTGATTTACCGCTTGAGCGAGAAGCAGGCCGACGACTATTTTGCCGACCGGCAGGCTCACGGATTCAATACCATGGGATGGATCGACGTCCTCTGCGCCGGACGGGATTATCCCGCCAACACCTACGCGGCAACGCCTGACGGTATTCGTCCATTCACCGGCTTCGTTGGCGGAGGGTCAGATTGGACTCATTACGATCTCTCAAAACCCAACGAAGCCTATTTCGTCCGGCTCGACCACATCGTCGAGCTCGCCGCGAAGCATGGCCACTTTGTCTTCCTTGATCCCATTGAAACCGCCGGATGGCTTTCTACGCTGCGCAACAACGGACTCGCGGCCGCTTCCGCCTATGGCCAATTCCTGGGGAATCGCTACAAGAAGTATGCCAACGTCGCCTGGCTAAACGGCAACGATTTTGGCGGTTGGCAAAACGCGAGCGATGATGCACTGGTTCTGGCCGTAGCAAAGGGCATTAAATCGGTCGATCCTGACCAAATCCAAACCGTCGAGTTCAACCCGCCCTGGGGCTCTTCTCTCGATGATGCGTCCTGGGCAGCACTCATTTCTATCAACGGCGCTTACATATACGGGCCGACTTATATTCAAGTGCTGCATAACTACAACCAGACTCCCGTTATGCCGGTCTTCCTGATGGAAGCGCACTATGAATTGGAGAATGTTGGACGGCCGCCCGATTTCGGCACCCCGCCGGTGCTCCGCCGCGAGGAGTATTGGGCCATGCTGAGCGGAGGTAAAGGACAGTTCTACGGCAACATGTATACCTGGTCGTTCAAGCCCGGATGGGAGAAAAATATCGATACCCCTGGGGTAACGCAAGTTACCATCTGGAAGAATTTCTTTACTTCCCTGCCGTGGCAAGATCTGGTTCCCGACCAGGATCATTCAGTACTCACTGCGGGGTTTGGAACCCCAGGCGACATCAACCAACCCCAAGTCAGCAAGAGCGATTACGCCACCGCCTCCAAGACTCCTGACGGCGGGCTTGTAGTTGTCTACATGCCCACCGCACGGACCATCACGGTGAACATGGCGGGTCTCAAGGCGAACGCAAGTGCCCAGTGGTTTGACCCCACCAACGGAGCCTATATATCCATCCCTGGTCAGCCCTTTCCTAACAGCGGCACCCAGAAATTCACGCCGCCTGAAAAGAACCACGACGGCGACAGCGATTGGGTGCTGTTACTGGACGCCTCGAAATAGGGATCCCACGGTAGGTGCCCGAATGCTTCCGCGGTGGGTGGCCGATGCGACTCTTTCAGCCACTAGCTAACTCCCCCTCGAAGCGCCACGCCACCCTTTGTCTCCCGACCGGAGCGTGCCCGGGTGGGATACGCTTGAGGATGTCCAAACAAGAGAGACGCTCATGAGACAGCGAATTTTCAGCCGCGCCAGATCGGCCACCGCCATCCTAATCTTCGCCGCGTCCACAACCTTGCTGGCGCAACAAAAGCCAGAGACCCTCCAACTCGCCGGCCTGAAGCAGCCGGTTGACATTCTGGTAGACCACTGGGGCGTGCCCCACATCTATGCCGGCAACGAGGCAGATCTGTTTTTCGCCCAGGGGTTCAATGTCGCCCGCGACCGCTTGTTCCAGATAGATCTTTTCAGACGCCGTGGCCTGGGAGAACTGGCGGAAGTCTTCGGGCCGGCCTTCGTCGAACAGGACAAGGCGGCGCGGCTCTTCCTCTATCGCGGCGATATGAAGAGAGAGTGGGCGGCATACAGTCCGGACGCAGAATCGATTGCCACGCAATTTGCTGCTGGGGTCAACGCCTACATCCGCTGGCTTGCGGCCCATCCGCAGCAGATGCCAAACGAATTCAAACTATTGCACTATCAACCGGGTCTATGGTCGCCAGAAGACGTGGTGCGCATACGAATTCACGGGCTGGGGGGAAACCTCCTCAAGGAAGCGGAGCGCGCCGGGGTAGTATGCGTCGCCGGCTGGAAGGCAGAGAAAATTCGTCAGCCTCTGGAGCCGCCCTGGCAAACCAGCGTGCCCCAAGGTTTGGATCCGTGTTTGCCCAAGAATGTACTAAAAGTCTTTTCCCTGGCCACGGCATTCGTGAAGCTCGCACCAGGCGGACAACCTGGCAGCTACATCTTGGCAGCAGCCGATCCTGAAGCGCCGAACGCGCCAACTTACGGAAGCAACAACTGGGTCATCAGCCCGCAAAAATCCGCCACCGGGCGAGCCATCCTGGCCAGTGATCCGCATCGCGACTATGTGCAGCCCAGCGTTCGTTATCTGCAGGACCTCAACGCCCCGACACTGCACATCGAGGGCATGGGCGAACCCTTTGCTCCGGGAGTCTCCTTCGCCCACAACGACTGGATCGCCTATGCCGGCACCGTCTTCTGGATCGATCAGGAAGATTTGTACGTGTACCAGCTAAACCCGGCCAACCCGGAGGAATACAAGTACCAGGGAAAGTGGGAAGCCTTCCGCACCGTTCATGAAGAGATCCAGGTCAAAGGACAGCCCGCAGTCCCGGCGGAATTGAAATTCACCCGCCACGGGCCGGTCATCTATGTGGACAAAGAAAACAACCGAGCCTTTGCTGTCAGGACAGCCTGGTCCGAACCAGGAACATCGCCGTATTTCGTATCCGTAGCCGTGATGCGAGCGCGGACGTTTGCCGAGTACGAGAAGGCCGTGGCCCGTTGGGGAAAGCCGGCTCTGAACCTTGTCTACGCGGACATAAAGGGAAACATCGCCTGGACGCCGCGAGGCTACGCCCCCATCCGTCCCAACTGGGATGGCCTGTTGCCGGTGCCTGGAGACGGGAAGTACGAATGGTCGGGAACATGGAGCGGAGCGCAATTACCCCTCATCTACAACCCGCCCAGCGGCTATCTCACTACATCGAATGAGATGAACCTGCCCCCGGACTATCCCTACAAACAGAGGAAGCTGGGCTTCGAGTGGTCAGATCCTTCGCGGCATCAACGCATTGACGAGGTCTTATCCCACCGGTCCAAGGTCTCGCTGGAAGATTCGATGCGTTTGCAAAATGACGAGCTCTCCATCCCCGTGCGCAGGCTGTTGGCGTTGCTGCGGCCATTGACCAGCGACGATGCGGAGACCCAGGCGGCACTGCGGCTGTTGCAGGGATGGAACGCGAGTCTCGATTCCAATTCGGCACCCGCGGCATTGGAAGAAGTGTGGTTCACGCGCTATCTGCAGCCCGCCTTCAAAACGGCAGTGCTGGGCAGCCAGGCGGCCGGACTATTCGATGCGCCCAATACCCAGGTGCTACTGGAGTGGTTCGAGCATGCCACCGCGCAGCAGCGAGACAAGCTGTTGCTCACCACTCTCGCCGCGGCATACGCCGATATGAAAACGCTGCAAGGGCCAGACTCCGGCCAGTGGACGTGGGGGAAGCTGCACCACAACTTCAGTGAACATCCCTTCTCGCGGGTAGTGGATGAAGCAGAGGAAAAACAGTTGGATGTCGGGCCGCTCCAAACCGGTGGTAGTGCCTTTACCGTGAACGCGTCGGCCTACCGCGCGAGAGATTTTCAGCAATTGAGCGGACCTTCTGTGCGCATGGTCCTGGACGTAGGGAATTGGGACAACTCGCGCGCAGTGAATTATCCGGGAGAATCCGGGAATCAAAACAGTCCGCACTACCGCGATCTGGCGCCGATGTGGAGCGCAGGAACATATTTTCCCTTGTTGTATTCAAGGGAGGCGGTAGAGAAAGCAACGGAGAAGCGAATCCGTCTGGTGCCCAACGCAGATGTGCGTTGACGAACATGCACGTCCGAAAGCGGACAGCTCCGCGCCTGGGCCACCCGTACAACCATCGCTAAGGCAACAGCTTAGAAGCCACCCCAAGACGGCCATTCAATTGCACCCATAGTTGAGGAGACACTGCGTATGACCACAGGCTTTCTCAACCAGGACGTCCCGTATGCCGTGCGGCAGTTGCGTAAGTCCCCCGGCTTTACCTTCGCTACCGTGCTTACGTTGGCTTTGGGCATCGGCGCCAACCTCACGGTTTTTCTCCTGCTCTACGGCGTCCTGCTCCGTCCGTTGCCATTTCCGCATCCCGAGCGAGTGGTTCGGGTGGAGCGGTCCTACGCCAGCGGTGACCCTGTGCCCGCCTATTCCGGGACCGTTGCGCTGTTCCTGCGCCGTACCAGCCACAGCTTCGATTCGGCTGCCATTTACGACTACATTCCCAGCAATGTGAACCTGGTCCAGGAGGGAGAGGCGATTCCCCTCAAGGCCCTGCGCACCACTTCGGATTTCTTCCATGTGTTTGCCATGGAGCCCGCGATGGGCCGCGATTTCAACCCGGGCGACATGGTTCAAAACGCGCCCGGAGTAGCGGTGATCAGCAACGCCATCTGGCGCGAACGCTTCGCCTCCGACCCCAACATCCTCGGCAAGGCCATCACCCTCGGCAACCGTAGTTACTCCATCATCGGAGTAGCACGCCCCGAATTCCGTCTCGACGGCAGAGTGGACGTGTGGATACCATTGCCCATCGTGGAAAGCCCTAAAGATTCGGGTCACGAATACAACCTGGTCGCCCGCCTGCGGCCCGGTATCAGCCGTACCCAGGCAGAGGCCGATCTCAAAGATGGATTGCTTCAGCTCAAAAACACCTATCCCGAGCTTTGGGATCGGAATGAATCAGTGCGCGCTCTGGATTTCCATGACTCGCTCGTTGGCGATATTCGTCCAGCGCTCGAAATTCTCATGGGGGCGGTTGCCCTGGTCCTGGTGATCGTCGCCGCGAACATTCTCAGCCTGTTGCTCACCCGTTCCATTGCCCGCCGGCGTGAGATGAGCCTGCGCTCCGCCTTAGGCGCATCGGGCTGGCGCATTCTGCGCCAACTGCTGGTTGAGAATGCCCTCCTATGTCTCGCCGGGGGAGTTGTTGGAATCCTCCTGGCGCAGTTGGCCGCTCCCATTCTCATGCACCTGAGTCCGCTGGAATTGCCCGCCTTCAGCTCCATGCAGATTGGCGCTCCGGCCGTGGCGTTTGCTGCTGCGCTCACCCTCGGCTGCGCGCTGCTGTTTAGCCTGGTTCCGGCATTCGAAAGCCGCAGTACCCAGTTGAGCCAGTCACTGCGGGTAAACACCACGCAGATCGCCGGCGGCCGCCACCTGGCGCAGAAGGCCCTGGTGGTCAGCGAGGTTGCGGTCTCACTGGTGCTGATGGTGGCCGCGGCTCTCTTGCTGACCAGCTTTTGGAAGCTGGTGCACACCGCCCCCGGCTTCGATCCCCGCAATGTCATCACCTTCAAGAACGCCTTCAGCATTGAGCAGGCCGCGAGCAGCGCTTCGCTCAGCCAGCGTCTGGACGAACTCACCGGGCGGCTCGAGGCTATTCCCGGAGTTGCCTCAGCGGCGGCGGTCTCCAATCTCCCCACGCAGTTGGTCGCCGATCTGTCATTCGACATTATTGGCCGCGGCAAAGACCGCAAAGATGCCGGGGGCGACGAGAAATACGTCGCCATCACTGCGCACTATTTCGATGCACTACGCGTTCCCATGGTGTCCGGCCGGTCATTCACCCAGTCGGACAGCCACGCCTCCGCGCCGGTTGTGATCGTGAACCAACAATTTGTTCGCACCTATTTCAAAGGGGAGAACCCCATCGGGCAGCACATCCACATCGGCGCCACGATGGGTCCTGACTTTGAAGATCACGTTCGCGAAATTGTTGGCGTGTCCGGTGACATAAAGCAGACCGGGCTCGACCAGCCCACGCCGGGGGTCATGTATCTGCCTGCGGCCCAGCTTCCAGATCAGGAGACCCGGATGTTTAATGGTCTGCTGGGCATGAGCTGGGTCGTGCGCACCAAGTCCGCTCAAGTGGATGTCGCGACTGCTGCCCGCCGCATCTTCATGGACAATGCGCATACTCCCTTGCTGAGCGTCGAACCGCTCGACCAGGTCATCAGCGCGTCGCTGGCTCAGCAGCGCTTCAGCATGATCTTGCTTTCCGCCTTTGGTCTTATTTCCCTGGTGCTCGGAGCCGCTGGCCTTTACGGCGTCCTGTCGTTCGCTGTGGCGCGCCAGACCAAGGAGATCGGAGTGCGCATGGCGGTGGGCGCACAACGGGGAGACATCATCCGCATGGTGCTGCGCGATGCGGGAAAGCTGATTCTCCTGGGCCTGGTGATTGGCATGATCGGGGCGCTTGCCGGAGCGCATTTGCTGCAGAGCATGGTCTTCGGCATCGCTCCGCGCGACCCGCTCACCCTGGCATGCATGTGCGGAGTGCTGTTGCTTACCGGCCTATTCGCCGCTTGGTGGCCGGCAAGACGCGCCGCCGCTACCGAACCGATGCAGGCCTTACGGGCCGAATAACCCTCACAGGCACCGGAAAGCGTCTTTCCGCAGTCTGCCATCAGCCTGGAGGCCAAGTCATCGACCGTCCGCCCAGCAGGTGGACATGCAGATGGTCGACCGTCTGGCCCCCATCGGGCCCCGTATTGATCACCGTGCGGAAGCCTTGCGAGAGCCCTTCGCCGGCTGCAATTCTCGCGGCAACCAGGTGCAGATATCCAATCAAATCGCGATCCGCGGCCTCTGTCTCGGCCAAGGATGCAATATGTTTGCGGGGAACGATCAATACATGCGTTGGCGACTGGGGATTGATGTCTCTGAACGCGTAGGTCAGATCGTCTTCAAAAACCTTCTTCGAAGGAATCTCGCCGGCAATGATTTTGCAGAATAAACAGGCCATGTCGTAATCATCCTACTTGCTGAAGTATCGCGGGTGCCCGCCCGGTTTCCACGGGTCGTAATTTGCAGCGAACGCCTCGCGCTCGGCAATCGGCGGGTGGGTGTAAGTCCAGAACACAACCAGCGGCGACGGGTACGGGTATTCGAGCGATTGCTCTCCCAGCCGTTGGAACGACTCGGCGTCCACCTTCTGCGGGTCGGCAACGATCCCATGGACCACCTCGATCCCGAACACATCCGCTTGGTGCTCCTGAGCCCGGCTGATGCCATTGGCGATGGGCTGGGCGGCGAATGAAAGAATAGACAGCGCCAGCAGCAACACTCCCGTTGCCGCCCAATCCTCGAGTGAAGCGATATGCCAGCCTGGCCCATAGCGCCCGATCAGCCAGCCCACAAAGTGGGAGCCGATCCACAAGAAGAACAGAGACACCGCCGCTCCAATGACGAGTCCACGCTCGATATGGTGCAACACGTAATGTCCAAGCTCGTGGCCAAAGACCAGCAGGATCTCATCCGGAGGCGAGCTCTTGATGGTGGTATCCCAAACCACGACGCGCTGTGAGGAGCCAAACCCGGTCACGTAGGCATTCGAGCTGGTGTACTTTTCGCTGGCCTTCATCAGGAACATGCGCATAGGCGGAATGGAAACCCCGGTCTTCGAGACCACTCGTTCCAGTTGCTGTACCAGCTCTGGATGTGTCTGCGCCAGTGGTTCAAAGTGATTGAACATCGGATCGATGACCAGTGGCAGCACGAAGACGACCAGCACCTGCATGGGCAGCGATAACACCCACAGCCAGAGCCACCAGTGGCGGGATCTCCGGATGAGAACGAAGAGCACGGAGAGAACAAATGTTCCGGAGATGAGATCAAGCAGCAGCGCCTTGCCCCAGTCCGCAAACCAGCTGCCCCAACCCTGGATAGACTGACCATAGCTAAGCGAGATGTGGTGGCCCAGGATGGCCACTGGGAGCTGCGCTACAGAGAGCAGCAGCAGGATCAGCGGAGCGAAGCAAAATCCCTGCAGCCAAGGCTTGCGTGTTACCGACGCTGCCCAAGCCCCCAGGCCCGCAGCCCAGCGGAAATTAAGCACCGCGAGCAGAACAACGATGCTCCAGAAGGTCGAGCCGAAGTCGAGACCGGTGCGCCAGTAGTACAGCGACAGGGCCTTTTCCAACACCCCCGGCGCCAGCGTGTATACCAACTGAGGAATGGCCATCACAACCAAAAGAAACTCCAGCTCCTAAAGTATGACCCGTCAAGTATGACCCGTCGATTCGTGGTCGGGACAGAGTTTCACCCGAGGGTCTTCTGGTCCCGAACGGACATCCATCATCAATCAAGCCGAACCAGGTACGCTTCGCCCTCGCTGGGCTCCAGTTCACGGGCAATCTCGACCGCGCGTCCCTTGTCATCCGCCGCTGGCCGGATGCGCACCCAATGACCTGTGGGCCCGGTGAACTCGATCACATTCGCCGTACGGTACTTTCGTGTGAGCTGATCGCGCAACTTGAACGCTCCCTTCTCATTCTTGAAGGCGCCAATCTGCACGCACCAACGCCCGCCGTGATCCAGCGGCGCCGGAGCAGCAAATACCTCGACCCGCACCCGGGCCACGCCAGGCCTCCACACTCCGATTGCTTTAGCCGACGCCAGCGAAAGATCGAGCATGCGATCGGGAACGAACGGCCCCCGGTCGGTCACACGCAGGATGGCCGATTGGCCTGACGTCAGGTTCGTGACCTTAATCAGCGAATTCATGGGTAGCGTTCGATGGGCCGCTGTCAGCGCGTCCTTGTCAAATATCTCCCCATTGGCGCCCCGCCGCTTGTCGTAGGGAGGCCCGTACCAGCTTGCGTTTCCCTCCTCGCTATAGATCACTGGGTGTGAGCCGACGAATTCCGCATCCGCCGGGCTGTCGGCTACGCTAGCCGGCAAAACTGTCGAGCTGGAAGTTGGCGCAGAGGACGGTACAGAGGACGGAGCAGCGCTCACAGCAGCAGGAGGCGCCCCCAGGGCTGGGGGTGGTGGGGCAATGGCCACGGGCGAGGTTTTGTGGTGGCACCCCGTGCCCAAAGCCATGGCGCCGCTCAGCAACATCAGTTGCGGGAGGGCCCGGAGCCCTCGGCGAGGGCCGCCGGTTACCGGCGTCACCTTAGCGCGCTCCGCTGCCAGGTCCGTCATCAAGCTGTTGGGCCAACTTGCGTAATCGATCGGCGGCCGCGTTGAGAGCCTGTGCGGAATCCTGCCGTAGTTGAGGGACCACCTGATCATTGAGATAGGCGATCACTTTTTTCAGTTCTTCCTCGATCCGAGGCATTGCCTGGTTGAGGCGCTCGTCCACCTTTTTCCCGAAACCTTCAAAGCGGCCGCTGCCTGGGCCATCGAACGGCTGGTGAACCATAATTCCTCACCGGTGCATCTGAACTAGAGTAACGCACTGGGCTGCGTAAAGAACCAAGCCTTTGTTGCCTTGTCCCCTGACTCGCAAAGACTGGAAGAGCCATGAACCTGGGAGCCGGAAGGGGTATTTTGACCAATTCTTTGCCATTGTGCCGTCGCGCAGCTTTTATCCTTTTGGCTATCGCCTGCGGCGCCGTGGGGCGCGGGCAGACGGTTTCCGGTACGCCCGGGACAGCGCTGGCGGCAGCTTTGCCGGAAGCACCACAACCACGGCCGCAATCCCAATCGCAACCGCCGGCCAAGAATTTCTCGTCCAGCAACCAGCAGACGGCCTTTTCTCCGCTCCCACCGGCGCGAAGGTTCGCGCAAGTGATCGAGCCCGGCCAGACGCAGTACAAGTTCACCGCTCCCGACAAGCTGGTGTTCTCCTTCACTGAGGTTGCGCGGCCAATCACGTTAATTCCCGGTCTCTACTCCGCCAGCTACGAACAACTCTTCAATACCGACCCAAAGTACGGTAAGGATTCCGGTGCCTTCGGCGAAAAGTTGGGCGCAGCCATGCTGCGGTCCGCCAGCGTGCGGGTCTTCTCCGATGGAATCTTTGCCGGGGCCTTTCATCAGGATCCACGTTATTACCGGATCGCCGATGGCAGCTTCATCCGTCGTACCCTCCTTTCCGCACGTCAGGCGGTGATTCGCCGTGGGGACGACGGCGCTGATCAATTCAATTATTCCGGCATTGCCGGTCGCGCAGTCGCCGCTGCCCTGGTCGTGACCTACTATCCCGAACCCAGCGTTACCGCCAGGGTTGTCAGCCTTACTTTCCTCTCGTCGATCGCCACCGACGCGGGGGGCAATCTAGTCCTGGAGTTCTTCCCCAACGTGGCGCGCAAGTTCCCCATTCTCGAAAAACTACGCCACGAGTATTAACGCGGGGCGGTTCCCATTGAAGAATGGATTTGGGCATGGCTGCCAATGAGCGGTGCCTATTGCTTACCTGTAAGCGATTGGCATCTAAACATGCGTGGCCTTCTCGGCCTCCCCCGCTTTGCCCGATACGGCTTTCAGCAGACGTGGGATCTACAGCGATCGATGACCAGAAGCGTTCTCAGCGGAGTTCTGCTGTTGGCGACCCTCTTGCTGGGACGCCAGCTTCTCTCCGCGCAGCAGCCAACGCGGCCTGAAGACCTGCCCGAGGCGCCCCAGCCGGCCCCTCCCCCCATTCAGGAACCCTCGGCAGGCAATCCCGCGTCCGGTGGCCAGTCGGAGGGAGCCATCGGGCACGGGCAAAGGAGCTCCAGCCGTCCCGGATTCCCGCCGGTAAGCACAGGCACCCCGGGAAGAATGCCGGTTCCGGAAAGCACCCGCCGCAACATTCCCGGCATGCGGCCTGAATGCCAGCCCGATTCCTCCAGTCCTGCCGAGACGACCATGAGCTGCCAGCCCGATATCCCGATGTTCGCCCGCTTCCTCGACTCCGCGGCCCCCCTTCCGCTCACCTCCAGGCAGAAGTTCATCCTGGCCGCCAAAAATGTAAGCGATCCCTCGAACCTGGCGACCATCGCTGGTGTTTCCGCCATCAGCGTCGCCAGCGACTCGCATAACTCTGATGGCCCTGGATTTCGAGGATTCGGCAAGAATGCCGCCGTGTCCCTCACCGAGGACATGACAGGCGAGTTTTTCAGTACCTTTCTCATTCCGTCCCTGGCTCACCAGGATCCGCACTACCATCGCATGCCAAATCTTTCCTGGCGCCGGCGCGTCCTTCATGTCATCGATGAGGTGGTCATCTCCCAGAGCGATCAGGGAGTCCCTATGTTCAACTACGCCACCGTTTTTGGCACCATCTGCACCAACTCGCTTGGCAATGTGTATGTTCCCGGCCGGAAGCATAGTTTTGGCGCCAGTGCCGCCCGCATCTCCACTTCGCTGGCCACGGATCCTATAGGCAATGCGATCACCGAATTTGTGCCCGATCTGGCACGGCACATAAACTTCCAGGTGGTCATCGTGCAAAGGGTGATCAATCGGGTAGCCATCGCCGAGGGCGGCGCCTCCCAGGAATAACCCAAAGGTGACCCAGTCTCCATATCATCACCACCGTGTTCGTCTCAATAGCCGTTCAAATCAATACTTTGCCGTCCGGCTCGCTATTCTCGCAGTTCAACGGGACTCGTTTCGGTCTGTCGAGGGAAGCTCGTAATCTGTAACTGGATCGGACCAGCCACAACGGGTCCAACTATCAGATTCTTCAATGCCGCCGGGCCCCAGCGTTTCAGCGTCAATTAGATCAGGAGACTTCATGTCCAAAGCCGTCAAATATTCCGAGAGAGCGGTAACGATTCTCGCCAATGGCGCGTGGTCGGTTTTTGAACGGGTGAACCGCATCAAGCCCAATGCCTCTTTCACGCCCAAGTGGTCGGATAAGCCGCTGCTGAAGTCCTATCAGAAAGAAAAGCCACCCCTTGGCTGGCCGCGCACCACCGATTCTCTTTGCCCCAAGTGCGTACCCGAGATTCGCCAGCAGATCCTCGATGGCAAGTTGCCCCACGAGGTGCTCCTTAATGAGAAGGTGGGCGAGATTAAGGCCCAGATCATCGAGCGCGACGGCAAGATCCTGATGGTCAAAGATTGCCCCAAGCATGGCCACTTTGAAGATGTCATGTCCATGGACCCGGCCTTCTTCAAGCACCTTGAAGAGGTTTTCCCCGGCCGCGACATCCAGGCTCACAACGATGAGAAGTTGCACAACCATGGCACCTCGACGGTGACCCACGGGCGCGGTTCGGTGTTGACCATCGATTTGACCAACCGCTGCAACATGATGTGCGACCCCTGCTTTATGGATGCAAACCAGGTTGGCTTTGTTCATGAGCTCACCTGGGACGAGATCAAGACCATGCTCGACAACGCGGTCAGTATCAAGCCGCGCCGCCAGATGTCGGTTCAGTTTTCCGGCGGAGAGCCCACGCTCTCACCCTATTTTCTTGACGCCATTGCTTACGCCCGCAAGGTTGGCTATGAGTCGGTGCAGGCGGCAACCAACGGAATCGAATTTGCCAAGAGCAAAGAGCTTTGCCGTGCCGCTGCCGAGGCGGGCCTGCGCTACGCCTACCTGCAGTTCGATGGCATCGGCAACGCAGCCAACTCGCACCGCAAGGTGGGCAATTTGTTTGACGTAAAGCTGCAGGCCATTCACAACCTGCACGAAGCCGGCGTAGACATCGTCCCCGTCACCACCATCATCAATGGCATCAACAACGAGCAAGTGGGCCACATTATCCAGTTCGCGCTGGATAATCCCAAGAAGATCAATTTCCTCAGCTTCCAGCCCGTCTCCTTCACCGGTCGCGACGAAGCCGTAAGCGACGAGCGGCGTCTGGCGCAGCGCTACACCCTCAGCCACATGGCCCACGATGTCAAGAACCAGACCGGCATCGGCGAGCCTACCCGCGATTGGTTCCCCATCAGCTTCATGAGCACCTTTTCCGATTTCGCCGACCTGGTCCACGGGCCCGATCGCGAATGGGGTCAGATCTCCTGCGGATGCCATCCCAACTGCGGCATCGGCATGGCCATCATGATCGACAAGGAAACCAAGGAAGCTGTTCCCGTAACCGCGTTCCTGAATGCTGATCGTTTGGCCAAGGATATTGCCAAGCTAAACGACGCGGCGCGGGGCAAGACTCTCTCGCTTTTCGGCATCACCTTGGCTCTTTTGCGCAACTACAATCCGCTCAAAGCGCCGACGCACATGCGCATCATGGATCTGTTGAAGAAGTTCGACAAGTTCTCTGGCTCGACCAAGCGCAACTACGGTTCGGTGAAGGCAAACCGCACCATGGCCGACATCGAAATGCGCCGCGCCGATCGCTGGAACTTCCTCTTCATCGCCGGCATGTGGTTCCAGGATCTCTTCAACTACGACTTCCGCCGCACCGAGCAATGCATCATCCCTTACGCCACGCAGGAAGGCGAAATCTCCTTCTGCGCCTACAACACTGGCGTGGGCTGGCGCAATATCATCGAGAAGATGCATATGACCTCCACCCTCACCAAGTGGTACGAGGAGCACGGCAGGCACGAGATCTTTGCCGGTGGAAAGAAGGTCGGCATGGGCGATGCACAGCACACGCTCCTGCTTAACCAGGAGCATGTGATGGCCTCGGCCAACGACACGCTCGACAAGCTGGGGATTGCCAAGAATTCGCGCCAGGAAAAGCTGATGGCACGCGACGCGAAAATCAAGCAGGATGCGGAAAACGCCAAGATGGCGCGGCTCTATCGCGAGCATGTCCTGGGGGAGAAGCCGAAAGAGGGTTTCATTCCACTCGACACGCTGATCGCACCAGCGCCCAAGCCAACTCCGGCCGACAGCAAAGAACCGGTAATGGGAGACTAAGCGTTTCTTACTAGAGGAGTGCAGAAAGGCTGCCACCAATGGCAGCCTTTTTTGTGCTCCAATGAGAGCGATGCGCAAGATCTGGATTGCAAGTCTACTAGCTGCCGCCCTGGCAACCGTTGGCCTGAGCGGCTGCACCATTTATGGGGAGAAGAAACCCGCGCTCAAGAGCACGACCAGCTCGGAGCAGTTTGAGCGTCTCTTCTGGTCCGCGGTAAAGGCAAAGAACTGGCAACAGCTCCCGGGGATGCTTGCTGCCAATGTCATGTACCACGTCGGCGGCAAGGTTCTCAGCAAAGACCAGGTCGTGCCCTATCTGCAGGGGCTGAACATCGCTGATTTCACCATCACCAACATGGTGGTGAAGCCAAACGGCGTTGACATGAACCTCAGCTATACCCTCCAGCTTTCCTCTGCGAGTGGGCCGCTGCAGACCCTGACCGCCGTCAGCGTCTGGCAGCAAGCCGCCCAGGGCTGGATCCTCATAGCCCACACCCAGCAGCCGCAATGAATGAACTGTGCTGTCATTCCGTCCGCCGCTTTCCGGCTTCCCGCCAAGCCCAGCCCCCTGGACGGGTGCCCCATGTTCGCGCTTTCGCGTACATGGGTTGAAGAAGATGGGCGACCCGGATTTCCTGTACGCTGCGCCGGACATGACCACGTGTGCGGCTTTCAGTAAGGAAAGCCGCATGAGGCTCGCCAACGCCACCAAACTCCACAGGAAATCCGGGGGAAGCCCGTCCTTCTTCTTTTCCTCAAAGTCGGTGAACACCGGCAGTGAAAGCATTGGAAAAGCTCGTGTTCAACCCATGTACGCGAAAGTCCGCGAACATGGGGCACCCGTCCAGGGGGCAAGGCTTGGCGAGGACGTGAGAGATTTGTCGCACCACCAACCCATCCTCCCCTCTGATACATTCGACCCATGGTGGGTCCTCGTCCGGTAGCGATCCGGAAGTTTCAGCGAGAGCTGTTGTCCTGGTTCGATTCCCATGCGCGAGATCTCCCTTGGCGGCGTACAGCGGACCCCTACCACATCTGGATCTCAGAGATCATGCTGCAGCAGACCAGGGTGACTGCCGTCCTCGATTTCTACTCCCGCTTTCTAGCCCTGTTCCCGACCATTACCGTTCTTGCCCTGGCCAAGGAACCAGCTGTGCTGGCGGCCTGGAGTGGCCTGGGGTACTACCGTCGCGCCAAAATGATGCATAGGGCGGCGCAGCTGGTTGTCGAGCAACACCAGGGCGCCTTGCCAACCACCGCCGCGGAACTCCGCAAGCTGCCGGGGATAGGAGAGTACACTTCCTCGGCCATCGCCAGCATTGCCTTTAGCGAGCGGGTTGCGGTAGTCGATGGCAATGTCGAGCGCGTGCTGCTGCGCGTCTTCCCTGGGGAAGAAAAGTCAGCCACGCCAGCTGTCCAGGCGAGATGGCTCCGCGAGCGTGCTGCCAGCCTGGTGGACCCGAACCGCCCTGGAGACTTCAATCAATCGATGATGGAACTGGGAGCCACCGTCTGCCTGCCCCAACGTCCGTTGTGCCTGCAATGTCCGGTGCAGTCATTCTGTAAAACCCGCGGCGAGCACCAGGCGCCGCCGCCGAAAAAGATGCGAACCCAGCAGATTGCTTACGCCCTGCTACGTCGCGAACAAGCGGGCATAACCCGGGTGCTGCTGCTGCAGCGTCCCTTGTCAGCATCCCTGATGCCGGGCATGTGGGAGCTCCCGGAAGTGGCCATGCAGCCAGACGATCAACACCGCGTCGAGATCGCGCTGCGCCACGCCATCACCGTGACCAACTACCGTGTTCAGGTGCTGCGCTTTTCCGAGGACGAGGCCAGGAATCGCTGGCCGGCACAGCGGTATCCTCGAAAGTGGGCAAAAAATTCTGAACTGGGCAGCTTGCCGTTAACCGGGCTGGCACGCAAGATCCTTCAACGGCTGCAGATCATGCCCCAAAGCTCGTAATTCGTGAGGTGAGATGAAGAGTTTCCTATACCCTGTGCTATCGCTAATGGCTCTGCTCGGCCTTGCTCTGCAGGCTCAAGAGCTGGCGATGCCCGCAGTGCCGGCGATCGCCGGCGTCCCATCCGCTGCACGTGAGGCCGCGGCAAGCATCGATCCGGCCAAGATTGGGGCTCACGTCCGCTATCTGGCCAGCGATCTGCTGGAGGGTCGCGGCCCCGGTACACACGGAGGTCAACTGGCGGCAGAATACATCGCCAGTCAGTTCGCTCTTGCCGGCGCCCGGCCCGCGGGCGAGAATGGCACCTATTTTCAGAACGTCCCCCTCATGGCCGTGCACACTGAGGTGGATAAAACCAGCTTTACCCTGGTTCCCGCCAGTGGCGCACCCATCCACCTGAAGTACGGCGACGACTACCTGACCAAGGATCAGACCGGCGCCCCGAACGCCGAAATCGACGCTCCCATCGTCTTCGTCGGCTACGGCATCGATGCCCCTGAGTATCACTGGAACGATTACGCGGGCGTCGACGTCAAAGGCAAAATCCTGCTCGTCATCGTCAACCAGCCGCCCTCCAATGACGATCATTTTTTCAACGGCAAGGCTCTCACCTACTACGGCCGATGGACCTATAAATACGAAGAAGCAGCGCGCAGGGGAGCGCTGGGTGTCCTGATCATTCACCGCACTGACCTCGCGAGCTATGGCTGGGAGGTATTGCTCAACTCCGAATCGACCGAGGTGTCCTATCTCCGGGGTGATCCGCTTTCCACCCTCCGGGCGGCCAGTTGGATACAAATCGACGTTGCCCGCAAGCTCTTCGCGGCCGCCGGTATGAATGTGGATCAAATGATCGACGCAGCAGGCAAGCGCGGATTCAAGTCGGTGGAGCTGCCCCTCCGCCTCCAGGCGCACATCACCAGCCGGGTGAGGAAGTATGAATCAGCCAATGTGATCGCCATGGTGCCGGGAGCCGACTCGAGCCCGGGCGGCAATGTCATTTACAGCGCTCATTACGATCACCTGGGCATCGATCCCGCAGCAGTCGGGGACAAGATCTTCCACGGCGCGGCCGACAATGCAACTGGCTGCGGCATTCTCATGGAAATGGCGCGGGCCTACGCTTCAGCCAAAACCCCGCCGCCGCGCAACGTTTATTTCGCTTCGGTGACCGCGGAAGAACAGAACCTGCTGGGGTCTAAATACCTGGGCATGCATCCTCCGGAGCCTATTCGCGACCTCACGCTCGACCTGAACTTCGACGAGTTGCTGCCCCTTGGCGTGCCCACTTCGGTAGTGGCGAATGGATCGGAGCGCACCAGCTTCTATCCCGTGGTGGAAAAGACGGCGGCCGCCCTTGGCCTTCAGATCCAGCCTGACCGCGCCCCCATGGCGGGAATCTACTATCGCTCCGATCACTTCAGCTTTGCCCGCTTCGGAGTACCGTCGTTCTCTATCGATGAAGGTACGCTCTTTGCCGGCCATACCTCGCAATGGGGCCAGCAGCAGAAGGAAGACTACGACGACCACCGGTACCATCGCCCCACCGACGTATATAAACCGGATATGGACTTCCGCGCAGATGCCAGGTTGGCTCAGTTCGGGTTCTTATTAGGGTGGCAGGCTTTGTCTTCGGCGCCCGTAACCTGGAACCCGGGAGACGAGTTTGAGACCGCTCGAAAACAGAGTATGAGCGGAGGGCAGTCAGCCCAGTAGAGGTATCTGTGCGATTTTTGTGTTGGCATGTGCGTCCAGTAAATTTGGCCGGGCTTGCTTTTGTGCTGCTCGCAGCAGCGCCAGTCGTGGCCCAGGCCACGACCCAGGATCCAGTTCTGCATCGGCGCACCTACAACCAGGTGGACGATGATCTCGATATGAGTCCGCGGTCGACCGGCCGCACCCTGCTCCCCGTGGAGGCCTCAGGAGCCTACGCGTTGGGCTCCACCGGCACAATTGATGTGGAGTTGGAGCCTGACCGGCTAAGCGGTTTCATCACCCGGCTGGGCGATCGCGAGAGCGACGAGGGAACACCCCTGACTTTCTTTTTCGCCACCAGCCGGCTGGCGGGGCAGCGATTGGCATTCACCACGCGCCAGGTTCACGGCGTGTGGTTCTCTTTTGAGGGAACCATCGTGCGCGGGCCCGCCCGTAGCCGCGACCAGCAGGGATATTACCTGCTCGAAGGCCGGTTGGTGATGCACGACGTGGACAGCCGGACGGAGCAGGCCCGCATGGTCTCGTTGCCGCTGGCGCGGCAGGGATCTACCGGCTGACGATTTTATTCTCAAGAATTCTGCCCCCCGGCTCCCCGGGAGACGCTGCGGACATCAATACAATGAGATGGGGTGTTAGGGGGCTCGTTGGAGTTTCCCTATTCTCCAATTCGCCTCAAGAGGAGTTTCATATGGAGCGCACAGCAAGCGCGGTGTGGCACGGCGGCCTGAAAGATGGCAAAGGCACGATTTCGACCCAGAGTGGGGTGTTGAAAGACAGCCAGTATTCGTTTGGCACTCGATTCGAGAATGGTATCGGCACCAACCCTGAAGAACTGATTGCGGCGGCCCATGCGGGTTGCTTTACCATGGCGCTGAGCGCTCAGCTCACCACGGCAAATCTACCGCCGGAGTCGCTGGAGACTAAGGCGACGGTAACTTTCGACAAGACCGACGCCGGGCCGACGATCACCAAGATCCTGTTGACCACCACGGCCAAGGTGCCAGGTGCGGACAAAGCAGCGTTCGACAAGGCGGCGCAGGATGCCAAGAACGGCTGCCCGATTTCCCGGCTCTTCAAGAACAACACCGAGATCACGCTGGACGCCAAGCTCGTCTAGTGTATTTTCGTTTGCCAAAAGAAACCGCAGGCCCCGAACGAAGTCGAAGGGGGGCCTGCGGTTTCTTTAGCTATTAGCCGCGATGTATTCGCGCAGGCTGCGGTTGATGTCGGCGGCTTGCACCACGCCATTATCGAGGAGCTGTATCCACTGCTTGGCGGATTCGTCATGCGACATCGCGCCCAGCAGGTAGTTAGCTTGCACGATGATTTCGAGCGCATTGCTCAGATCGTGAGACAGACGGCGGATTTCTTTGGCCTGCTCTGCAGGGATGGCGTGAGAATTGGGCGTCATTCGAACCTCGTCGAGGACTGGTCGCTGTCTCAGATTCATGCTGATGTTTAGGTTTGGTGGTTTCCCCGAGATGCTGGTTGTATCGTAATGCGTCAAGTTGATTGAGCAGCTCTTTAGTAACCTCACCTCTGGAAGTTGAGCAGAGGCGCCCAGTAACGTTATTGTAATGGGATGAACCCATACGCACGACAGCTAGGCACTCGCGATCCTCTCAAAGTGGTGGCCACTACCGCCAGGCATCTTGAACAACTTTCCGTGGCGCTTGGTCCGGCGCGCATCGAAGAATCGCCCGCTCCAGGAAAATGGAGCCCCCTTGAAATCTTGTGTCATCTAGCGGATTGCGAAATAGCTTTTGGCTTTCGACTGCGCCAGGCCCTGGCGGAAGATCATCACATCATCCAGCCCTTCGACCAGGAGCTGTGGGCTCGTAGCTATGCCGGCTACGATGCACAAGCGGCCATGATGACCTTTTCCTGCTTGCGTCAGTGGAACCTGATGCTGCTGCGGTCGTTGCCTGCTGATGCCTTGTCCAAGCCACTACTGCATCCGGAGCGGGGAGAGATGACGTTCCGCGAGCTGATTGAAACCATCGCAGGCCATGATCTGAATCACCTGGCGCAATTGGAGGCAATTGCGGTTCAGGTACCAGTATGCCGTTAACCGTCTGCGGGGTGATTCAGCCCTGACAGAACTCGCGCGTTTGACATCAGGGCTGGCTTTTGTAAACTAAGTGTTGCTGCCTATCCAGCCGATCGCGCTGGATCGTATCGTGCCGGAGTGGCGGAATTGGCAGACGCGCATGGTTCAGGTCCATGTACTCGCAAGGGTGTGGGGGTTCGAGTCCCTTCTTCGGCACCAAGTGATTTTTCAAAGCCCTCAGTAGCCGCCCGCTGCTGAGGGCTTTTGCTTTATTCCGCTTTCTCACAGACCTGCCTCTCTTTGCCGTGCCGTACGTCCAGGACGATCGTAGGCGTCCGGTCAAATCCCCCGCCAAGTTCCATCTTGGAATCGACGATTTCGATTGAGGAATTCCCCCGCTTTCCGTGGTCTGCCGCCCCCGAAAGCAGCACCCACGACACCATCGCAAGAGTGTAATGAACCGGAACTGAGCTGCCTTTCCGCGGCCTTGAACCGAGTCCCCTTATCTACGGGTGCTTCCACAATCGGCGTTTTTCTCACCCAGGATTTGGGGAGATGTGCAAAATGTCGGGCGAACAGAAAGCTTCTCCCAGGGCAACGATACTGACGATAAAAGCGGTCATGCACGATCGTTGCAAACAAAGCTTGGCTTGCCTGGTCTTGGTATTGGGAGCTGCGATTCCTGCATGGACGCAGAGTTCGCTCGTGTCCTCACGCGTGGTGGAGCCTGTGAATGACTCCAGGCTCGTCAAGCTGACCGGCAATACGGTTCCCATGGCGCGGCCGCAGTTCGACCAGGGCCGCATGGACTCCGGCAAGATGCTGGAGAAGGTGCTGATGGTTCTGAAGCGCAGCCCGGAGCAGGAGGCCGCGCTGGCCGCGTTCAACGAGCGGCAATACGACCCCAAGTCGCGGGACTTTCATCATTGGCTTCACGCCGAGGAGTTTGGCCAGCTCTATGGGCCGTCCGATTCCGACATCGCGCAGGTAACCAGCTGGCTGCAGAATCGCGGCTTCCAGATCACCGAAGTGAGCAAGGGCCGAGTGTGGTTTCTGTTCAGCGGTTCGGTATCCCAGGTGGAACAGGCCTTTCATGTAGAGATGCACAACTACCTGGTGAACGGGAAGACGCATATCTCGAACGACCGCGATCCGTCGATCCCAGCGGCGCTGGCACCGGTGATCGCCGGCATTGCCTCGCTGCAAGACTTCTTTCCCGAGCCGCAGTTGGTCCGCGGCAAGTGGGTGAAGCGAAACAAGAAAACGGGCAAGGTCACACTCATGAATCCGCAGCCCGGACGCGCGAGGATCTTGGCCGAGGAACTGCCGGTGGTGAACGGAGGAGGCAAGAATCCTTCGCCGCCTGACCATGCGAGCCCTTTCCAGATCGCGAATCCACAGTTCGGGTTTATCGACCAGGACGACGATATACGCGAAGACATGACGCCCTGGGACTTCGCCACGATCTATAACGTGCTGCCGCTGTGGCAGGCCGCTAAGCCCATCAACGGCACCGGCATCACCGTTGCCATTGCGGCGACCAGCGACGTGGAGGCGACCGATATCTCCACATTTCGCCGGGAATTCGATTTGCCGGCTACCACCATCAACACCATTGAAACTGACCCGGCTACCGATCCGGGGGTGGTCTCGGATGGAGGCAATCTGGAAAACACTTTAGATCTGGAGATGGTTTCGGCGGCCGCCCCCGGAGCCTCGCTGGACCTGGTGGTCTCCGCAAACACCAGCACCACATTCGGGAACCAGCTTTCTGCGAATTACATCATCGACAATGAAACGGCCCCAATCATGAACTCGAGCTACGGGCTCTGCGAACTGCAGCTGGGAACGGCGGGCAACGCGGCCGTGAACCAGGTTTGGCAGCAGGGAGCAACCGAAGGCATCAGCATTTTTGTGTCGGCGGGCGACCAGGGTTCAGCCGGGTGCACAGACCAAAATACGCCTGCCCCCAACCTGACCCCTTATGGGTTCCAGGTGAACGGATTGGCTTCCAGCCCGTTTGTGACCGCGGTGGGCGGCACTGATTCGATCTGGTGGTATCAGCTCGAAAGCGCAGCGGGAACGCTGATCTCAACCTACTGGAATTTGACCAACGCCGCCAACCAGGGGAATGCGAAGGGGTACATCCCGGAGATTGCGTGGAACTCTACCTGCGCCAACCCACTTTTGCTGACGGACTTCATCAACACCACGACCGGCGAACCATTTCCCAATACCGAGGCTCTATGCCAGGCGGCAGACGGCAGCGCAGATTTTCTGGGGTTGATGCTAATTGCCGGGGGCAGCGGCGGCGTGAGCGCCTGCACCACAAATTCCACACCCGGCATCACCTCATCCACATTGGCGCCGTCCAGCTGTTCGGCTGGATATTCCAAGCCCTCGTGGCAGACGGCGCTCACTCCCGCGGACGGTCATCGCGACCTGCCGGATATATCGATGTTTGCTTCTGCGGGGTATGGAGTCTCAGGCATGGATATCACCTCCAGCGCCGTCCTGATTTGCGCCACGGATCCCTCGCAAGGTATCGATAGCTGCGATTACAGCGGGGATGAGATTGTCGACCAGGAAGTCGGCGGCACGTCGGCTGCTTCTCCTTACTCGGCCGGCGTCATGGCCATGGTGTTGCAGAAAAACGGCGGAGCGAAGCAGGGCCTGGCAAACCCGGTGTTTTACAAGATGGCCGCCGCGCAATCGACGGCGGCCTGCAACTCGTCCACTGAAGCCGCCGGCAATGCCTGCTTCTTTAATGACATCACCCAGGGCTCGAATGCCATGGCCTGCACGCCGGGCGATCCGGCCTGCACGGTCATCAACAGCGGAAACACGGTGGGCGTACTCAACGTTAACGGCGTCACCCAGTACAACGCCGCGGCTGGATACGACCTGGCCACCGGGCTCGGTTCGATGAATGTTGCCAATCTGGTGAACGGCTGGGTCGCGAATGGCGCAACGGTTAACGTTACGCCCGCTCCCACGACGCTTACCTTTGCGTTAACCGGCGTGGGTTCAACCAGCGCAGCCCAGGCGGTGACCATCACCAACACCGGTACTGCTTCGGCGGCTTTGACTTCCGAGACACTGACCGGCGCGGATGCCTCCTCGTTCGCGATCGCAACCAACACCTGCGGAGCAGCGCTTTATCCGGGAACAAGCTGTACCGTCTCTGTGGAGTTAAAGCCGGCTGCTCGAGGAACATTGACGGCCAGCCTCTCCATCGCCGATAGCGCCGCCGGCACGCCACAAACCGTGGCTCTCAGCGGCACGGGCAACTCTGCCGGCGCGGCTTCCACCACCGCACTGCAGTTTGTCGCAGTCACCCCATGCCGCGTCGCCGACACCCGGAATGCCACCGGGCCGTTTGGTGGTCCGGAGTTAACCGGGGGAACCACACGCGCGTTCGATATTCCGCAAGGTGCTTGCAGCATCCCCTCCAGCGCAGTGGCGTATTCGCTCAATGTCACCGTGGTCCCGGGTGGTCCTCTCGGCTACCTGTCCATGTGGGCCAGCGGCCAGCCTCAGCCCCTGGTATCTACCTTGAACTCCGATGGCCGGGTCAAGGCCAACGCAGCCATCGTCCCCGCGGGAACCAATGGGGGCGTCAGTGTTTTCGTCACCGACTCCACACAAGTGATCCTGGATATCGACGGTTACTTCGCGCCCGCCGGGACCGCATCGGCCCTGGCGTTCTATCCCGTCACTCCCTGCCGGGCGGTAGATACGCGCAACGCGGCGGGCGCCCTGGGCGGGCCTTCCCTAGCTGCAGGCGCCAGCCGGAATTTCCCCTTGCCATCCAGCAACTGCAATCTCCCTGCCACTGCAGTGGCTTATTCCCTGAACGTAACCAGCGTTCCCCAAGGCCCGCTAAACTACCTGTCGCTTTGGCCCAGTGGGCAGTCGCAGCCGCTGGTCTCCACCTTGAATGCGCCGACGGGAACGGTTACCGCGAATGCAGCCATCGTGCCCGCGGGCAGTGGGGGCGCCGTCTCCGTCTATGTAACGAACGCATCCGATATAGTGCTGGATGTGGACGGATACTTTGCCGCGCCGGGAGCGGGCGGCTTGTCTGTGTACACCACCACTCCTTGCCGGGTGCTTGACACGCGCATCAGTTCGGGAGTCTTCAGCGGAACCCTTGAAGTGAGCGTCGCGTCCAGCGCTTGCGCGCCCCCTTCGACCGCCCAGGCGTACGTCTTGAACGCCACGGTAGTGCCTCCAGCCCCGATGGGCTATTTGAGCCTGTGGCCGCAGGGCGAAAACCAACCGCTGGTCTCAACGTTGAATGCCCTTGATGGCGCGGTCACGTCCAACATGGCCATCGTGCCGGCCAACGACGGCAACATCGACGCATACTCTTCCAGTGCCAACCAACTGATCCTCGACCTCTCCGCTTATTTCGCTCCGTAACAGATCGGGCTCTTCTTCGCCGCTTTCTTGAAGGCTTCAGCCGGCGATGCGGCTCAACCGTGTCGCTCGCCTTTCGCCTGCAGCCGCAGTCTTTTCCAGAGCATGGAAGAAGCGGTCGCGCCAGGTAAGGATGTCCGCCTGGCGAATCTGTTGGCGCAAGCGAAGCATGCGCTTGCGGCGCTCCGCCGGCTTCATTTCTAAAGCCTGCTTGAGCGCGGCAGCGACTCCCACTTCATCATTTGGGTTGACCAGGATGGCGCCGACGCGAAGCTCGGGAGCCGCGCCCGCAAATTCGCTCAAGACCAGCACACCGTTCACTTCCGTCTTGGACGCGCAGTATTCTTTCGCCACCAGGTTCATGCCGTCTTTGAGCGAGGTGATAAGAGCCACATCGGCTGCCCGGTAGATCGCGATTAACTCGTCTCGCGGCACCGACCGGTAAATGAAATTGATGGGTACCCAGCCGGGCTCGCTGAATTCACCGTTCACGTGGGTCACCAGGCGCTCCACTTCGCGCTTGAGTTGGTCGTAACGAGGTATGCCTTCCCGGCTGGGGACGACAATCTGAATCAGTTGAACCTTGCGGTGGAACTCCGAATAACGGCGTAGAAAGTTGCCGTAGGCCTTGATCCGCTCGGGAATGCCCTTGGTGTAGTCGAGGCGGTCAACGCCGACCGTGATCTGAATGTCATGCGTTTTGGCTTTGATCTGCTTCACCCGTTCCAGCACCGGTTCGGACGCGGATTGGTCAGCGAAGCTGCGATAATCAATGCTGATCGGGAAGGCCTCAATGTGCGTGTGCCCGTGCTCGCTGACCGCCATGCGGCTCTCCCCTTTCCCCGAGATCTTGACCGAAGGAACGAAGCAGCGAAGGCAGGCGATCAGGTTTCTCTGATCCCGCCCGGTCTGCACGCCAACCAGGTCGTGCGCCAGCAGGTCCTCGAGAATCTGTGTCCGCCAGGGCAGCTTGGCAAAGATGTCGGGCGAGGGAAACGGGATGTGAAGAAAGAAGGCGAGCCGTGCGCCCGGCCGCCGGCAGCGCAGCGTTTTGCCCACCTGCATCAGCTGGTAGTCGTGGATCCAGATCAGGTCGCCGGGCTTAGACACCTTTTCCACGGCATCCGCGAACTTGCGATTGACGCGCTCGTAGAACTCCCAATAATTGGGATCGAAGTTGCAGCGCGATTGCAGGTCGTGAAAGAGCGGCCACACAATTTCGTTGGAGAAGCCTTCGTAATAATTGCTTTGCTCCTCTTCGGTCAGGAAGAGCGGGGCGTACTGGTAGGGATTTTTCCCACTCGCCTTTTCAAGAATTTTGCGGATGCGCGGCGAGTCTTCGGTTCCGCCCGAGCCCACCCAAATGCCACCATGATCTTTGAGCAGCGGCTCCAGCGCGCTGACCAGGCCGCCGCTGGCGGGCTGTCCTTTGAGTACACCATCCTCGGTGGTGAAGGTGATGGGGATGCGGTTGGAAACCAGCACCAGATGGGGAGACTTCATCGGGAAGCCTCCACCGGCGTGCTTGCCGATGGGGCGGGGTTTTGCGAACCCGCGATCCATTCGTCCAGGAACTCAAGCAGCTCTTGCGGCGGCCTTAACCAGAACCGGGCACTCGACGCGCGCACCTCGGGGCGCACCAGGATGGAGAAGCCCCGGTCTCCGAGCGCAGCAAAGGCATCTTCATCGGTCAGATCGTCGCCCAGGTAGGCCACCGGGAACGCGCTTGGTTCTTCAGCCAGGATCTGCTCTACCGCGGTCCCCTTGGTACGATCCGTCGCGCGAAGCTCGAGACCACCGTCAAAGGGCAGCAGGTGCAGCGCGGCGGGCTGCGCGAGGCGGCTAAAGACCGACTGAATGGAAGTGCGGATCCGCTCTTCCTTGGCAGGGGCGACGCTACGCCAGTGGATAGCCACGGACGCGGGCTTAAGCTCTAGTGCTTCTGAAAAGCCCAGCGCGGTCATCTCCGCCACCACCCGGTCCAGAGCCGCTTGCTGCACCGGATCAAGAGGGAACAGGCGGTAGAAGCCATCGCTCTTCAACTGCTCCCGCCCGTGGCTACCCCAGATCTCAGCCCCCGTGTTGGCCGGCAAAAGACCGCGAAGCTCGCGGGCGGGGCGGCCGGAGATCAGCACCAGGCGAACCCGGGACAGTCCGGATAAAGTCGCCAGCCGTTCCGTTACCCCCGGGTAAGGGACCGCCGCAAAGCGATCCGCATGGAAGGGCGCGAGGGTGCCGTCATAATCCAGCATCAGCAGGGAGCGAGGCGTGGACCGGAGGGGCTGCCCCAGAACCGCAGCTTCTGCCGAATTCGTCCAGAGCGGAGGGAAATGATTCATATACATCTGCTTCGATGCCGGTGGCCGGGGAGTGGGTCCAAGCGGCCGGCACCGTCCGTCCGCCCAGCAGCATATACTGACACTAGCCCATGGATAGCCAACTTACAAAGATCCTGGCCAGCACGCGGCGCGTAGTTGAGGAGCGCAAGGCCGCATCGTCAACCCGCGATCTGGAGCAGGCAGCCGCCGCCCACCAGCCGCGGGGCTTTGCCCGGGCGCTGCGGGAGAAGGCGGCCAGCGGGCCGGCGGTGATCGCCGAGCTGAAGAAAGCATCGCCGTCGCGGGGCCTGATTCGCCCGGACTTCGATGTCGCTACCTTGGCCGCGGGGTTCGCCAGGGGAGGGGCAGCCGCCCTCTCCGTGCTCACCGAAGAGCACTTCTTTCAGGGCAGTTTGCGCAATCTGGAAGTGGCTTCTCAGTCTTGTAATCTGCCCTGTCTGCGCAAAGATTTTATGCTCGACGAGTTCCAGCTTCTGGAGGCGCGCGCCCATCGGGCGGATGCCATTCTGCTGATCGCCGCCGCCTTGAATGATGTGGAGCTCCGTGCCCTGGCGGCGCAGGCCCACGCGCTGGAATTGGACGTGCTCTGCGAAGTGCATACCGGGGAGGAACTGGACCGGGTCCTGAATCTGGGCTGCGATGCTGTCGGAGTCAATAATCGCGATCTCACCACCTTTGCGGTACGGCTTCAGGTCTCGCTCGATCTGGCTTCCCGCCTGCCCTCTGGCGCTGTCCACGTGAGCGAAAGCGGCATCGAAACTGCCGAGGACTTGAACCGGTTGCGTGCCGCGGGGTTCCACGCCTTTCTTATCGGCGAGTCGCTGATGCGCCAACAGGATCCCGGAGCCTCGCTCGATGCGCTGCTTCTGGCAACGCCAGTGAGCAAGTGAGAGGCCGCCATGTGGATCAAGATATGCGGCAACACCAGTCTTGAGGATGCGCGTTATGCGGCAGAATCCGGAGCCCATGCGGTAGGATTCGTTTTTGCTCCAAGTCCAAGGCAGGTCGAGGCTAAACTGGTTCGCCAGATCACCGAAAAACTGCCCCGAGAGGTGGAGAAATTCGGCGTTTTCGTGGACGCGGGCTTCGACCAGATTGTGTCCACCGTAGTTGCCGCAGGTTTGACCGGCGTGCAGATCCATCGCTCGTCAGACGCTCTTCTCTCCCTCCGTCTGCGCCAACATTTTGCCCAGCTGCCAGCCCGGTTCGGCATCTTGCGCGTGCTGAACTATAAAGATCAGGAATTTGCGGGGCAATTGGCCGACTTAAGCCGGGACGAATCTCTGGACGGAGTGCTGGTGGACTCCTCCAGCCAGCGAGCCGTGGGTGGCACCGGCACCAGCTTTAACTGGCTAGGGGCGCGGAGCAGCTTCCAGCAGGCCGCCCCGCATCTACGGCTAATTGCGGCCGGCGGCTTGGCCCCGGGGAATGTGAAGCAGGCGATTGAAGTTTTGCGCCCCTGGGGAGTAGATGTGGTGAGCGGCGTCGAGAGCTCGCCGGGCAAGAAGGATCCTGCGCGGGTGCTGGCCTTCATCCGGTCGGCCCAGCAAGCCGCAGCAGAAATAGCAGAGGCCGAAGGGTACGGGCTTCAGCCCGTACGTAAGTGATTAAGAAGCATGAACGGCTTTAGCCGCTGAGGGCAATGATTTTCGGGGGAGAGAAGAGGAAACCGTGAGCACAGTCATCCACACCGTTCCCGGCCGTTTTGGCGCCTATGGGGGCCGCTACGTCCCGGAGACTCTTATGGCTGCTCTGGAAGAGTTGGAGCTCGCCTATGCCGAAGCGCAGGCTGATCCTGTCTTTCACGCCGAGCTGAATCTGCTGCTGGGAGATTATGCCGGCCGTCCCACCCCGCTCTATCTGGCATCGCGTCTGACCGGACAGCTGGGTGGAGCAAAGATTTATCTCAAACGTGAGGATTTGCTGCACACCGGCGCGCACAAGATCAACAATTGTCTCGGCCAGGGACTCTTGGCCCGTCGCATGGGCAAGCATCGCGTCATCGCCGAAACCGGGGCCGGGCAGCACGGCGTAGCCACCGCCACCGTCTGCGCTCTCTTCGGCATGGAATGCATCGTGTATATGGGCGAGGAGGACATGCGCCGCCAGGAGCTCAACGTATACCGCATGCGCCTCCTCGGGGCAGAGGTCCGTGGGGTCAGTTCCGGCTCCCGCACCTTGAAGGACGCCATCAACGAAGCCATGCGCGATTGGGTCACCAACGTCCGCACCACGCATTATCTGCTGGGCAGTGTTCTGGGCGCGCACCCCTACCCAACCATGGTGCGCGATTTCCATCGCGTGATCGGGCAGGAGATCAAGCAGCAGATTCTGGAGAAGGAATCCAAGCTGCCTTCCGCTGTGTTGGCTTGTGTGGGTGGTGGTTCCAACGCCATCGGAGCGTTTTATGACTTCATTGAAGAGCCCAATGTGCGCCTGATCGGGGTCGAGGCGGGCGGCCGCGGGCAGGAGCTGGGCAGTCACGCCGCCCGCTTTAGCGGTGGGAGCCCCGGGGTGCTGCAAGGCACCTACTCCTACGTATTGCAGGATGAAGCCGGCCAAGTCTCGTTGACCCACTCCGTTTCCGCCGGCCTGGACTACGCCTCGGTCGGGCCGGAGCACGCTGCCCTGCACGACTCGGGCCGGGCTGAGTACGTCTTCGCTTCGGATGAAGAAGCCCTGCAGGCAGCCCAGCGATTAGCCCGGACGGAAGGCATCGTGCCTGCCCTCGAGAGTGCGCATGCCGTGGCCGAGTGTATCCGCCTGGCGCCCCGGCTGGCGAAGAATGACGTATTGGTGGTAAATCTGTCGGGCCGCGGTGACAAGGATATGGGCATCATGGCGCGCGAGTTGCAGCTGGCGGGTGTGACGCATGCCGATTGATTTCAACAGCAAGCCGGGGTTGAAGCCCCGCCTGGTCATTTACCTCACGGTCGGAGATCCGGATCTGGCGACCACGCGCAACGTTGCCCTGGCGGCTATCGACGCCGGTGCGGACGTGCTCGAGTTGGGGGTCCCGTTCAGCGATCCGCTGGCCGATGGTCCGGTCATCCAGCGGGCCAGCGAGCGCGCCCTGGTCCACGGTACAACTTTGCACGACGTGCTCGCCCTGGCTGCGGAATTGCGCATCCTGAGGCCCTCCGTCGGCTTGGTGATCTTCTCCTACTACAATCCCATCTTGCGTTTTGGGCTGGGCCGCTTTTGCGCCCATGCCGCGCGTTGCGGCGTGGACGGGGTACTGATCACCGACGTGATCGTGGAAGAGGCGGAAGAGTATCTGTCGGAAATGCGCCACAACGGACTGATGCCGATCTTTCTGGCTGCCCCCACCAGTAGCGATCACCGCCTCAAGATGATCGCCGGTGTCTCCCAGGGATTTGTCTACGCCCTTTCCCGGGTAGGCATTACCGGGACGCAGCAGAACCTGGCGGCTGATGCGCGCCGCCTGGTGGAGCGCCTGCGGCCCTTTACCCAGTTGCCGATTGCCGTGGGTTTCGGGATCTCGACTGCGGAACACGTAGCCGCCGTGGGTGAGTTTGCGGATGCGGTAGTGATTGGCAGTGCCATCGTTGCCTTGATTGAGAAGGCGGCCCCAGGAACGGCGCCGGCCAAAGTCGCAGTCTTTCTTCAGGGATTACGGCAAGGACAGCAAACCGCCGCCTCCGTATCATGACCGCGCCACGAAGGCTGCCCCGGCACCGTATCATGTGGATGAGGCTCCGGAGAGAACAAGGGAAGTTCATGGATATTGACGGCTGGCGAAAGAAAATTGATGAATTGGATCTTCAAATCGTGGCGCTGATCAGCGCGCGTGCGCATGCCGCGCAGGAGATAGGCAAGTTGAAGCGTTCCACCTCGTTGCCGGTATATGAGCCGAACCGTGAGCGCGTGATCTTCGACAATGTTCGCGCCGCCAATCCCGGGCCGCTCCCGGACATTGAGCTGACCCATATATACGAGCGCATCATCGATGTGATGCGCTCACTGCAAAAGGATGAGCTGGCATCGCAACGCACGAACGGGCCAGGTACGACGGGGGAGACAGGAAAGAAACCATGATTGTAGCTATGCTGGAGACAGCGACCGAGGAAGACATCCAGGGGGTAATCGAACGTCTCGTTCAGGTGGGCTTCAATGTTCACCGCACCACAGGAGCAATCCAGACAGTTTTGGCGGGCGTGGGAACGCCCTCGCATTTCGACCACAACGACTTCAAATTACTGGCCGGCGTTGCCGATGTGGTCCGCATCTCATCGCCGTACAAGCTGGCCGGCCGTGGTTTCAGGCCCGAAGGAACCATTGTTCGCTTTCCCAACGGTGTCGCGGTGGGCGGGGATGAGGTCGTAGTCATGGCCGGCCCCTGCTCAGTGGAATCGCGCGAGCAAATCTTTACCGTGGCCGAGCAGGTGAAATCCGCGGGCGCCTCGTTTTTGCGGGGAGGGGCATACAAACCACGAAGCTCTCCCTATTCCTTCCAGGGAATGGGTCTTGAGGGCCTCAAGCTGCTGAAAGAAGTAAGCGATCGTACCGGCCTGCTGATTATCAGCGAGGTAATGGAGATTTCCCAGATCGACCTGATGCTCCCCTACGTGGATGTCTTTCAGGTGGGTGCGCGCAACATGCAGAACTTCAATCTGCTGCGCGAGCTGGGGCTGGTGCGCAAGCCTGTGCTGTTGAAGCGGGGGATTGCCGCCACCATCGAAGAGCTGCTGCTTTCGGCCGAGTACATTCTGTCGGGTGGCAATTACGACGTGATGCTCTGTGAACGGGGCATTCGCACCTTCGAAACGTACACCCGCAACACCATGGATATCTCCGCCATACCGGTCATCAAGAAGCTTTCCCATCTGCCCATACTGGCCGATCCATCGCACGGCACCGGTCTGCGCGACAAAGTCCCCCCCATGGCCCTGGCCTCGGTAGCTGCCGGCTGTGACGGTTTGCTGATGGAAGTGCATCCCAATCCGGACAAGGCCTTTTCCGATGGAGCGCAGTCATTATTTCCCGAGCAGTTTGAGAAGCTCATGGACAAACTCCGCCTCATTGCCCCAGTCGTCGGCCGGAGCGTGAGAGCCGAAGTTCCCGTGATCGGCTGATCATTGAAGTCCCTGCGGGACTTTAAACGTTAGAGGCTCCGATGACCATCCAGCGCATCACCATCGTGGGTACGGGCCTCATCGGTGCTTCTACCGGGCTAGCTCTGCGTGCCGCCCAGTTTCCGGGCGAGATTCTCGGCTGGGACCGCAACCCATCCCAACTACAGATTGCGCTGGATCGAGGAGCGATCGATTTCGCCGCAGATGATCCAATCAGCGCGGCGGTTTGGAGCGACCTGGTGCTGCTGAGCGGCCCGGTCTTCACCATTTTGGAGTGGCTGGAGAAGTTCGCTCCGTTGCTCCAGCCGCATCAACTGGTCACCGACGTGGGCAGTGTCAAAGTAGCCATTGCCGAATGCGCGCTGCCGCTCTTTGGTGCCCCGGGACAAGCCGGCTTTCTCCCCGGGCACCCCATGGCCGGCAAAGAAGTAAGCGGCGCCGCCAATGCAGACGCCGAGCTTTTTTCTCATGCAGTTTGGCTCTTCACCGAATTTGCCAATCATCCGTTGGCCCCGGAATGGCGGAGCTGGGTGCAGCGCTTTGGCTGCCGCACCATGGACATCCAGGCCCGGCGGCATGACGAAATCTGCGCCTGGGTCAGCCATCTGCCGCAATATCTCTCCACTGCCCTCAGCGCCATGCTGGAAGACCGCTTTGGCGACGCCCCGGATCTGCGCGCCATCGGCGGCCGCGCCTTGCGCGAGATGACCCGCCTGGGAGCAAGCCCCTACTCCATGTGGCGAGACGTTGCCCATACCAACACAGAAGCAGTCGCTGAGGCATTGTTGGCCTTGGAGCAGCGGCTGGCGCACCTACGCGAAAACCTCAAGACGCCTGAACTGCGCGACGAGTTCGAACGGGCCAATCGTTTCCGAACCAACCCACCCGTAAATACCTAAGCCCCGCCGTCTGCATCGTAGGTGTGGTACCCGGAGCACAATAGACCCATGTCACTTCTCGACATCGTCACCGGCCGTCCTCTGGCCAACTGGGAAGAACAGGGAGAGCAGGTCGGGGCGTCTGCCGGCGTCCCCATCTTTGGGCTCGATGGTCTGAGCTCGGCGGCGTACGGTCCTGAAGCTGCTCTCACCCTCCTCATCCCGCTTGGGTTGCTTGGCCTCCACTACATTTTCCCCGTGGTCGCGGCCATCGTCGTGCTGTTGATCATCGTGTATTTTTCCTATCGTCAGACCATCGAGGCCTATCCCCGTGGCGGAGGGTCTTACACGGTGGCGTCGGCGAACCTGGGAGAACACGCCGGATTGCTGGCCGCCGCCGCGCTCATGATCGACTACGTACTGACGGCGGCGGTAGGCATCTCCGCCGGAGTAGGAGCGCTGGTCTCGGCCCTGCCCAAGCTGCAGCCGCACACACTCGGCCTTTGCCTGCTGATTCTTCTCCTGCTCACGGTGGTGAACGTGCGCGGCGTGCGTGCCACCGGTATTGCCTTCCTGGTCCCCACCTATCTGTTTGTGGGCTGCCTGCTGATCGTCATACTTCTCGGCCTCTTCCACGTCATCGTGACCGGCGGCCATCCGGTTCCGGTGATGGCTGTGCCCCGTTTGCCCGCCGCCACTGCTACGCTAACCCTTTGGCTTCTGGCCAAGGTATTCGCCAGTGGCTGCACCGCCATGACCGGAGTAGAAGCCGTAAGCAACGGAGTGATGGCTTTTCGCGAACCGACTGCCGTCAATGCCAAGCGCACCCTGACCGTCATCATCGCGTTGCTCATCGTGCTCCTGCTCGGCATCGCCTTTATGTGCCAGGCCTATGGCATTGGCGCCACCGATCCCGAGGGACCTTCCTACCAAAGCGTGCTCTCGCAACTGACCACCGCAGTCGCGGGACGAGGAATCTTCTACTACGTCACCATCGCTTGCATCCTGCTGGTGCTCTCACTTTCCGCCAATACCGCCTTTGCGGATTTCCCCCGGCTCACGCGGGCGGTGGCTCAGGATGATTTCCTGCCTCATCTCTTCACCCTGCGCGGGCGGCGATTGCTGTATTCCGCAGGAGTTTACTGGTTGGTCTTCCTCACCGGCTCGTTGTTGATCCTCTTTGGCGGCGTGACCGATCGTCTCATCCCGCTCTATGCCATCGGGGCCTTCCTGGCCTTTACCCTTTCCCAGGCCGGCATGGTCACGCACTGGAAGCGCACCGGCGGAGCCGGCTGGCATTGGAAGATTCTGGTGAATGGCATAGGAGCCACGGCCACGGGCTTGACCACATTGGTGGTTCTGGTTGCCAAATTTTTGGACGGCGCGTGGATTACTGCCTTGCTCATCCCCACGCTCATTCTGCTCATGAGCATGGTCAAGCGTCACTACAACCGGGTGGCCGCACAAACCGCCGGCGATTGTCCACTCGATCTGGCCGGCATCGCTTCTCCCTTCGTGATTGTCCCCCTCGACCAATGGAGCCGGATTACCGAAAAGGGCATGCGCTTCGCGCTGGCACTCTCTCACGACGTGCAGGCCGTCCACGTAGACTGTGGAGAACACGACAAGGCGCTCGAAGATGTCTGGCAGCGCAACGTGGTCGCGCCGGTTCAGGCTGCTGGACTGCCGGTGCCCGAATTAATCACCCTGCAGTCCCCCTATCGCTTCATCCTGATTCCGCTGGTGGAGCATGTGCTGAAGATGGAGCGGGAACATCAAGGCCGCACCATTGCAGTGGTAGTCCCGGAGTTGGTGGTCAGGCACTGGTGGGACAACCTGCTGCACAACCAGCGGGCCCAGTTGCTGAAGCTGCTGCTGTTGGTCAAGGGCAACCAGGGAATCGTGGTGCTGAATATTCCCTGGTATCTGCACAAGTAACTAAATGGCTTCTATCGCATCAAACCATGGAATTCGCTTTTGAACAGGCGTCGAAGCAGCTCAGAGTATGATTCGAGCAGTCGCGAGGGAGCTGGACTCACACGATGGGAATTGAAAACGCGGGAGCCAATTTTCCTGGCCCGAAATATCCAAGCCCTCTCCGGGGAGACCCGGAAAGCCTGTTCGAACGATGTTCATGGTTTTACGCGTTCTGTCGTGAGCATCTGTTTCGTGATCACACCGCAGCAATCTCTGACGCGCTTTGGCCCGGCGCCCGGCCCGGCCCCGAAACCCATCTCCTGGAAATAGCCTGCGGTCCCGGCTTCTACGCTTGCAGTCTCGCCCAACGTTTCCCTGACATTCAAATTACCGGTGTAGACCTTTCCGAGCGCTTGCTCTCCCGCGCCAAAGACCGGGCTGACATCCGCCGCTTGAAGAACTGTCGTTTCGTCAAAGCCAATGTTCTAGCCCTTTCCGAATCCCTGGCCCCGGTGGATGCGATCATCGCCTCCCGGCTTTTAATGGTGGTGGGGGATCGCCCGCAGGCGCTGCGCGAGATATTCTCGGCTCTGCGGCCGGGCGGCCGTTGCTTTATCGCCGAGCCCACCTCGGCCTTGCGCGCCATGCTTCCCCTCTCCTGCATGTGGCTGTTTGCCCGCCTCATGGGAGACTGGAGCACCCGGTTCCACGAACCATGGAGGGCAGCGGTGATGAAGCAGGAGGAATTCCACTCCCTGATCGCCTCCCAGCCCTGGGGCACCGTCAGCCTGTGGCAGGATAACTGGTATCAGTACGCGGTGTGCGACCGTAGCTGCTGACCCGGATGCCTTACCAGACGCTTCAACCAGGGGAGACACCAGAGGTTGGCCAGGGCCGTTGCGCCTTGGCCGTGATGGCCAAGGCTCCGCGCCCAGGCAAGGTAAAGACGCGCTTATCCCCTCCGCTCACTCCCGAACAGTCCTCGGCGCTCAATATCTGCTTCATTCGCGACACCACGGAAAACATTCACCAGGTAACAGAAGCCGGCAACAGCGCCGGCATCGTGGTCTACACCCCAGTGGGGGACGAGGCAGCCTTCGACGGCATTCTACCCACCGGCTTTCAGCTTCTGGGGCAACGAGGCGACGGCTTCGGAGAGCGCCTTCTCCACGCCTGCGAGGATTTATTCGCCTGCGGATTCAGCGCCGTGTGCCTGATTGATTCTGACAGCCCCACCATGCCTCACGATGCGCTGTTGCAGGCAGTTGCACGCTTATCGCGCCCGGGAGATCGAGTGGTGTTGGGCGGTTCCGACGACGGCGGCTACTACCTGATCGGTCTGAAGCGCTTGCACCAACGGCTTTTTGAGCAGATCGACTGGAGCACGGAGCGTGTGTTCCGGCAGACTCTGGAGCGGGCCAGAGAAATCGGCCTCGAAGCCGAACTGCTTCCCACCTGGTACGACGTGGACGATGGCGCCACGCTGGAACGCCTTCGTGGTGAACTCCTGACCGCCTCCGGCGCGCGGTCCGCAGGATACGATGCAACCCACACCAGGACCTACCTCGAGAGATTGGCCTGCACAACGAGCAACGCATGCTGAGCCCACGTTCCCCTATCGACCAGGCATGGCTGACCAATAGCGCCCTTGCCCTGCTGGGGCTGTTGTTGGTGGGGCTTTGCCGCCAGGGAGTGAACGAGATTGATCACTTCGTCATTGGCTTCGGCCTGGTGGCGATGTACCAGGCGCTGCTCTACCTTGTCGCAGTCTGGGTGGTGCTCAACCGGCCGGTGAACCGCTGGACCTTTGTGATCATCCTGGTCTGCGCCGCGGGCTGCCGGCTGGTCTGTCTTTTTTCCCCGCCCTTTCTCTCCACCGATATTTTTCGCTACGTATGGGATGGGCGGGTGCAGGCTGCCGGCATCAATCCCTACCGTTACATCCCGGCTGATCCTCATCTGGCGTTTCTTCGCGATCTCGATATCTATCCCCACATCAACCGGCGAAACTATGCCCACACCGTTTATCCCCCGGGGGCGCAGATGCTTTTCCTGCTCATTACCCGAATCGGTACATCGGTGCGCTGGATGAAGACCGGTATGGTGGGCCTGGAGGCGCTTACCATCTGGGCCCTGGTGAAGTTGCTGACGGCTCTCGGCTTACGCCGCGAACAGGTGTTGATTTATGCCTGGCACCCATTGCTTCTCTGGGAGGTGGCCAGCAGCGGGCACGTGGATGGCGCAGCCTTACCCTTGATTGCTCTCGCGCTGCTCTTCTACGTTCGCCACAAGAACGCGGCCACGGGGATCGCGCTGGCTGCGGCAACATTGGTCAAGCTCTACCCCATCGCCCTCTTCCCCGCCTTATATCGCCGAAGTGACTGGCGTGATTGGAAGATGCCCGCTGCTGTGGCCGGCGTCGTTGCTGCGGCGTACGCGTGTTACCTGAGCGTAGGCTGGCACGTGCTTGGATTCCTGCCCGAATACGCCATTGAGGAGGGGCTGCAATCCGGCAGCCGCTACTTTCTGCTTACGTTGGCCCGCCATGGCTTGCATTGGGAGGCGCTCCCGACTGCCGCCTTCTATGGCTTTGCGGCGTTGCTGCTGCTCGGGTTAGCGGTATGGGCCTGGGTTACGAGTGAGGTCAGCCCACTGGCTGCGATTCGCTGCTGCTTCGTCATCGCGGCTGTTTTTATGTTGCTGTTTTCCTCCCACTACCCCTGGTACTACCTGTGGCTGCTCCCTTTCTTGAGCCTGATCCCTTACGTCCCCATGCTCTATTTCACCACCGCCTGCTTTTACCTCTACACCACCCAGCTTGCTAATCCCGGTCCAGCCATGTACTACATGTTTGAGTGGCTATATGGCACGACGGCCCTGCTTGCCCTGTGGTGCCTGGGCGCCCGTTGGCTGGAAGCGAGACTGTCGCGCCGGCGCCCCGCGCAAGATAAAGCGTTTGCAATGTTCACCACTGCGAGGAACTCATGAGCGAAAGTCTTTCTGTACTACCGCAACTGGCGGAAGACCAGCAGAAGATGCGGCGCTACTTTGAGAAGCCGGAAAACCAGCTCTCCGTGATCATGGAAGCGGATCCGGTCTGCCTCTACCTGGAAACCACCAATCGTTGCAACCTGTTGTGCACTACCTGTCCGCGCACCTTTGAAGAGCTGGAGCCCGAGGCGGACATGTCGTGGGAGTTGTTTACCAGCATCATCGATCAGTACCCCAAAATTGCGCGCGTCGTGCTCCATGGGGTGGGCGAGCCGATGCTGGTGAAGGAGCTGCCGCGCATGATCCGGTATTTGAAGGAGCGCGGAGTATATGTGCTCTTCAATACCAATGGAACGTTGTTGACCAAAGCCAATGGGCAAAAGCTGATCGACGCCGGGCTGGACGAATTGCGTGTTTCGCTCGATGCCGCGGAGTCTTCTGTTTTCCAGATGGTGCGCGGCAAAGACATGTTCGACCGCATCGTCACCAACGTAGGCGACTTCGTCGCCATGCAGCGCGCCCAACAGACCAAATTACCCCGGATTTCCCTATGGCTTACCGGCCTGCGGGAAACATTGGCGCAATTGGAGGCCTTCATCCGCCTGGCGCATCGCCTGGGCGTGATGGAGGTCTATTTGCAGAGGATGGTGTATCTCCCCGAGGGACAGGGGCTGGCGCGGCCCGAACAGGCCCTGTTTGAGCACACCACCCGGCAGGAGGAAGAGGTTCTGCAACGAGCCGAAGCCGTCGCCCGGGAACTGGGCGTGATGTTCAGCGCATCGGGCGCGACCGAGCCGCAGGTCAGCATCAAAAAGCGGAAGGACGATAGCCCCTGGTCGCTCTGCCGCCGTCCCTGGAGCCTGATGTACATCACAGCCAATGGACAGGCGCTCCCTTGTTGCATCGCTCCCTTCTCCATGCGCGGCTACGACAGCTTCACCCTAGGCAACGCCACCCAGCAGACCATGCGTGAGATCTGGAACGGCGAAAAGTACCAGGAATTCCGGCGCGCGTTGCTGAGCCCGCAACCGCCCCCCGCCTGCTCCAATTGTGGGCTACGCTGGAGCCTCTGATTTGGTTTCGGTGGTGATTCCGGCGTTGAACGAGGCGGAGAACATTGCCGCTGTCGTTCGGGAAATGCCCTGGGGCCTGATCCGCGAATGCATCGTCGTGGACAACGGCAGCACCGACGCGACCGCCGCCGAGGCAGCGTCAGCTGGCGCGAAAGTAGTGCATCAGCCGCAAAGGGGATATGGCCGTGCGTGTGCAGCCGGGGTGGCTGCTGCCAATGCCGGCTCCGGCATCCTGGTCTTCATGGACGGAGACGGGAGCGATGTCCCGTCAGAGATGGGGCAATTGCTGGCCCCAATCCAAGCGGGAGAATGCGACTTCGTGATCGGCTCTCGTATGCGCGGCAACCGCGAGCCGGGCAGCATGTTGATCTCCCAGATCTTTGCCGGCTGGCTGGCCGGTGTTCTTGTCCGCCTGCTCTACGGAGTGAGGTACACGGATATGGGGCCCTTTCGCGCCATCACCCGCGAGGCCCTCGGCCGGTTAAATATGCGGGAAGAAACCTACGGTTGGAATCTGGAGATGCAGATGCGTTCGGCACAGTGTGGCCTACGCATCCGCGAAATTCCAGTGAGCTACCGCAAACGAGCAGGTGGGGTGAGCAAAGTAGCCGGTTCGCTAAGCGGCTCCATGAGAGCCGCCATCCGAATCACCCAAACCCTCTTCCGGGTAGCCGCAAAACCCAACCTCTAATTTCCATCAACTCTTTCCCGCTAAATCGCCCTGGAGGAAACAGGACGGGTGCCCAGGTTCGCCAAAGCGTACCTGGGACGAAAAAGACGGGGGCGAAGCCCCCACGACCGCTTTAAGTCAACCCTTAGCCCTTCTCAGCCGCGCTTTCAATCCTCTTCCACTCTTCCGGAGAAAGGTGCAGCTTACCCGAAGCCATATTCTCTTCGAGGTGTTTAACAGAAGAAGTCCCAGGGATCGGGAGCATCACCGCGGAGTGATGTAAAAGCCACGCTAGAGAAAGTTGAGCAACCGTCGCCTGATGTCGCTTGGCCACTTGATCCAGCGGGCCACCAGGCTGCGCCAGCTTTCCCGCCGCCACAGGAAACCACGGAATGAAGGCCAGTTTGTGTTCTTCACAGTATTTGAGCGCCTTCTCATGCTGGCGATCGCTCAAGTTGTACTGGTTCTGCACACTAACAATCTTGACCGTCTTATTAGCTCGTTCAATCTCCGCCGGAGAAACCTCTGACAACCCGATATGCCGGATCTTACCCGCGTCCTGGAACTCTTTCAGCGCGCCGAGGCTCTCTTCCACCGGCACCTTGGGGTCGATTCGATGCAATTGGTAAAGATCGATGCGCTCCAGCTTCAGCCGGCGCAGGCTCATTTCCACGCACTGCCGAAGGTATTCTGGCCGTCCATCCTCTGCCCACTTATTAGGACCTGAGCGAGTGAAGCCGCCCTTGGTCGCAATCACCAGGTCTTTCTTGTAGGGATAAAGAGCTTCCGCGATGATGTCCTCGCTGACCTCGGGGCCATACGCATCCGCTGTGTCAATAAAGTTCACACCGAGCTCCAGCGCGCGCCGCAACACCTTGCGTGCCTCATCGCGATCCTTGGGTTCCCCCAAATGCCGGGGCCGGTAATACGCATGGCGCCATATCCAAGCCGGTTGACCTTGAGGTCTCCACCCAACTCGAACGTTGTCGTTGCTTCCGTCTGCAAAGATTCCATACTCACTAAGATTCCCCACCCTGGCCGTTGGTTTCTCATTTCGGTGTGCTATCACTGGTGGGATCCGATGTCTCCCACCGCCAAAATCGTCGGAGCAGGTCCAAATGGCTTGGCTGCCGCCATCGTCCTGGCCAAGGCAGGCTTCGCCGTGGAAGTTCGAGAGGCCGCTTCCGTCGCCGGTGGCGCGGCGCGGTCGGCCGAGCTCACCTTACCCGGGTTCGTGCACGATTTGGGATCAGCGGTTCACCCCCTCGCCGTGGCCTCGCCGTTTTTCTCTACCCTACCCATGGGCGAATTCGGATTGCACTGGATCTCGCCTCCTGCGCAGCTGGCTCATCCGCTGGACGACGGAACGGCAGTCATGTTGGAACGCGATATAGGGGAAACAGCCGACCAGCTAGGGAATGACGCAGCAGCCTACCGCCGCCTCTACGGTCCATTGCTAGCTGAGTGGGACGGCCTTCGCCACGATTTGCTCAAGCCAATTACTGGCTGGCCTCGCCATCCGATCGCGATGGCTCGTTTTGGCCTGCTGGGTTTGCGCTCCGCGCGGTCCATCGCAGACAGCCACTTCAAAGGACCCCGGGCTCGCGCTCTCTTCGCCGGACTGGGCGCGCATTCATTTCTGCCCCTGGAGTCGCCACTCTCAGCCTCCTTCGGCCTGGTATTAGGAATCACCGCGCACGCAGTAGGCTGGCCTATTCCGCAAGGGGGGGGCCAGTCCATAGCGAACGCACTCCTGGCCTGCCTGGAGAAAGCTGGAGGCACGGTGACCACCAACGCGCGCGTGCTTTCGCTGTTGGAACTCGGGCATCCGGACCTGACGCTCCTGGATGTAACCCCAAGGCAATTGCTGAGCATCGCCGGTGAACAGTTTCAGCCGTCCTTCCGCCGGCAGCTGCAGCGTTACCGCTACGGCCCCGGCGTCTTCAAAGTGGATTGGGCGCTGAGCCAGCCCATTCCATGGCGGGCCAGGGAATGTCTGCGCGCCGGCACGGTCCACCTCGGCGGCACCTTCGAAGAGATCGCCGCTTCGGAGCGGACGCCGGAGCTCGGAACCATGAGCGACCGCCCCTTTGTCCTGCTCTCCCAACCGACTCTTTTCGATCCCAGCCGGGCGCCCGCCGACAAGCACGTAGCCTGGGCCTATTGCCATGTTCCCAATGGCTGGTCCGGATCAGCCTTGGAGGCGATCGAAGCGCAGGTGGAACGCTTCGCACCCGGTTTTCACGAGTGCATTCTGGCCCGGGCGATCTTTGGCCCGGAGGCGATGAACCAGTGGAATGCAAACCTGGTGGGAGGAGACATCAACGGCGGCTCTGTCTCCGGCTTGCAATTCTTCCTGCGGCCAACCTGGCGGCAGTACGCGACTCCCATCAAAGGGGTCTTCCTATGCTCCTCATCCACCCCCCCAGGAGGCGCGGTTCACGGCATGTGCGGCTATTGGGCAGCCCAACACGCACTTAGGAGCTATAAAGGACTTCCAGCATCGTAAAGTCGTCGTTCGGCGGAGTCCCCGCCATGAAGGTCTCGACCTGGGCCAGCACGCCCTCGATGGCTGCCCCTTCCACCGCCACTTCCAACCGCCCTTCTCCAAAAAACTCACCGTCGTGGCCCTCCGCCTCGGTAACCCCGTCGGTGGCCAGCACAATGCGGTCGCCGGCCTTAAGTTGCAGGCGCTCCGATTCGTAGGTAGCCTCTGGGATCAAGCCCACCACCATGTTGGCATTTTCCAGCCGCTTCACACCCTGGCTGTTGGCCAGAAGAGGCTGCACGTGGCCGCAGTTGACGTATTCGAAGGTCCCGTCCGGATCGAGCTTGACCAGGATCATGGTGGCGTATTTCTGCACATTCTTCTCGCAAATATAGCGATTGGCCACATCCGCGATCTCGGCCAGCGGCTGGCCGGCCAACAACAGACCATAAAGCAGCCCCTGCAGCGTGGAGGCAAGTATGGCAGCCGATACCCCCTTGCCCGAGATATCGGCGATCACGATATAAAGCCCGTCCGGGGTAGCGATCACGTCGTAAAAGTCGCCTCCGACGTCCTTACAGGCAACGCTGCGCGCGTGAACCTTGGCATACGGCAGGTTGGGAATGGCAAACTCCATCAGCCCCTGCTGAATGGCGGCAGCGATGTTCAGTTCTTCGCGGTAGCGGCGCGAAGCTTCTTCTGCGTGGGCGAGAAAAGCGTTTTCCACCAGCGCAGCAGCTTCGGTCGCGATCGTATCCAGAAGGTCATTGTCCACCTGGCTCAATTTGCCGGGTTGCAGCCGGCTGTCCAGGTAGAGCACGCCGAGGATGTCTTTCTCATGGATATCGGCGCCCGCCGCGCGCTTCCGTAGGGGAATGCAATACACCATGCGGATACTCTGCTGCACCATGCTTTCCGTACGTGAATTGGCTTCCGCTGACAGGGTATCGGTGACAATGAACTTTGAGGCTTTGCACGCTTGCGCGATGGCGCTATGGGAAATGGTGGAATCGTCTTCCAGGCGATCGCCTTTAAGACTGCGCCCCGCGGCCAGGGTCAGCTTACCCTTCTCATCCCTCAAGAACACGTAGCCTCGCTCCACCTGGGTCAGCTCCAGGGTCGCTTCCACCAGCGTGGCCAGAATCTCGTTGACCGCTCCAAGGGTATTCAAGCGTTGCGCCGCAGCCAGGAACCAGCTCAGCTTCTCCAGATCCGAGGTAGGTGCCGAAATCGCGTGCAGCTCGTCCAAAAGTTTATGAATGGTCGAGGTGCTTTCTCTTGCTGGGCCGAAGCGCAGCGATGGGCCGTTCAGCGAACCCAGGCGGATCTCGTCCCCTGGTTTCAGGGGCTGGCGCTCGATCAGGGGCTGTGCGTTGAGAAAGGTGCCGTGGCGGCTCCCTTTGTCCACTACGTGGAACTGCCCCTTCTCAAAGACAATGGCAGCATGGTCGCGGGAGATGAAAGCGTGCGCCAGCACCAGGTCGCGGTCCTGCAGTCGCCCGATGGTGAACGGCGTGTGCGTGACGTTGATCTCTTCCTGCCGGGTGTCGTCGATCAGCAGCAAAGCAGTGGCTGGTATTGTTTCGGCCATAGGATGCCTTTCGAGAGGGAGCGTTTCCGCTTCCGGTCATTACAGATTAGCCAATGCTGGGACAGTGTGGAAGTGAGAACGCTCGGGCTTCGGAGGTTGGTTGAGAACTAGCCAAGGCCACCGGGCTGATGTTAAGAAAACTACCACATGCCTAAGCTTGAAGGACGCGCGTCCAAAGGCAGCAAATTCTTATTACTCTATTAACTCCGCCAGTCTTGCGGCGGCATCCAAGCGTGCATAAACTCGGGCGCAGCATGCCCCATGTACATTGAAAGGCACAGGAGAAGAGAAATCGTGCAAATGTCCCTTATAACGCCCCCCCACGTAGAAGCCTCTGCCAGCTACTTCGCCGCCCTGCAAACGCTCCAAGAACCAGAGTTACTCATTGCGGCTCCAGGGGACGAATCGGCCCAGCTCCCGGCACTTCAATTGCTAAAATCCCTGGACGACCTGGATGAGGAAGCAGATGAGGACGACGATGACATCGAGGATCTGGACGACGAAGAAGATGAAGACGAATTAGATGAAGACTACGATGATGAGGACGAAGAAGACGACGAAGATGAAGACGAGGACGAAGAGGAGGAGGACGAAGATGAGGATGGAGGCGTTAAGCCGCTGAAGATGTCCTCGTACCTGCCCGGCTCATTCCCCACCCGCAAGTAGCAGGTGAAGGAAGTCTCGAAACAGGGACGGCTGAAAGGTGCCTGGGCTAGGTCGTCCTGGGCCACGCTTACCGCCGTCCCCTCGCCCGGGATGTGTACAGTTTCGACACCCTGGTTCTCCAGTAGTAATTGCCTGAAAGTGGAAGCTCTTATTGGACGCGGTTGGGTTACCTTTTGACTGGCCCACCGACCCGGAGAGTGACTGTGAAACGGCGCATTCTGGTTGTGGATGACGATGACGCAGCACGCCACGCCGCAGCCTGCAGCCTGCGATCCATGACCGGCTGGGATGTGGTCGAAGCTTACTGTGGGGCGCAAGCCATCGAAAGTGCCACGCAGCATCAGCCGGACGCCATCCTGCTCGACGTGATGATGCCGGCTATGGACGGCCCCGCCATGCTGGCCAAGCTCCGCACCGTGCGCGCCACCAGTCACATCCCCATTGTTCTTCTAACCGCCAAAGTGCAAGCCGTTCAAGACGGCTCCCTGTCCCACCTTCCTGTTGCCGGCATCCTGCTAAAGCCTTTTGATCCATTGCGTCTGGCTAGTCAGGTCGCGGACGCCCTGGGCTGGGACCGTGCAAAACCTCAATCCTGAAGGGATAGGATCGGCCGTCCGGCACGGAAAGACTGTTGGATTTGGCCATCCGGCGACAGGGCCACGAAATTAGCCTCCCGTCCTTCTTCCAGCAAACCCCAATGCCGGTCAAGACCCATGAGCGCAGCGGGATTGCTCCCGGCCATTTGCGCGCTGACCGCCAGGCTGGCGCCGGTAAACACAGAGAAGTTACGCACCGCCAGATCCATGGTCAGGACGCTGCCTGCCAGGACCCCGGGGGATCCGGCCGACGTGCAGCGTCCATTGGCCACGTCTACATCGATGCCCCCAAGCTTGTACCTTCCGTCGGGCATACCCGTGGCGCTCATACCATCAGTAATCAGGATGGCCGTCTCGGCTCCCTTAGCCTTGTAAAACAGGCGGACCATTGCCGGGTCGACGTGAATACCATCGCAGATAAGTTCTGCAAAGAGCGCATCGTTGTCCAGAACGTATGCGGCAACGCCAGGGTCGCGATGGTCCAGGCTGCGCATGGCATTAAAGGTGTGGGTGGCGCTGCGCCCCCCGGCCAGGAAGCCGGCCTCAGCTTCCCCCAGGGTGGCATTGGTGTGGCCCAGGCTGCACACCACACCCAGGGCACTGGCATGCTGGATCAGTTCCAACCCGGTAGGCAGTTCGGGCGCGATGGTCATAATCCGGATATGTCCCCGGGCGGCCTGCCAGAACCGATCGAACAGCGATATCGATGGTTCCACCAGCAAAGCAGCCGTGTGGACGCCCCGCTTGGCTGGGGAGAGAAACGGCCCTTCGAGATGAATGCCCAGTGGAACCGCGCTGGTGGTGGACAGCCCGCTCTCAATCACGCCGGCGATCATATCCAGGGCGCGCAAGGTTTCCTCAGTGGATGAGGTGACAGTCGTGGGGTAATACCCTCCCACCCCGTGGCCGGCCAGGGACTCTCCGACCACCTTTAGCGCCTCTGCAGTGCCTTCCATGACGTCGTGGCCGCGAGCGCCGTGGACATGAATATTGAGATAAGCCGGGACCAGCATGGCTCCTGGAAACCCATAGACAGAATCGTCGCCCGCGCCATTTTGGCGGCTCTCAATCGAGGTGATGTGTCCATCGTCTACGGTGACCAGCGGGTACTCTACGATTTCGTTCCCGCGCAACAGCCGCCGTGCTGTGATTGTGCTAATCATTCGGTTTGCCGCTCCTGAGGAAGGATATAGCAACCGAAGAAAGTGTTCTAAACGAGTCTCGCCGCCAGGGGGCGGCCCTTGGCGGCGAGAACAATGGAGAACCCCGGCAACTAAAGCAGACGCACAGTTACAGCATCTTCATTTAGCTAGCCCTTTAGGTTTAAACGAAGAAACCAATTTGTTCGAGAACCTCTTCGCTCATCTCGATGTCGCTGAGTTTGGCGGCATGGGTAAATTTCAGCTCTTCCCGAAACCGGTCCAGGACGGCGGCATTGAGGTCGGTCCGCTTGTCCAGCAGATGCAGCAGTTCCGCGGCGGTGGTGGCATGCTGATAGTTAGCTTTGATGCCCCGCGAATTTTCGATGGTCACGGCCACGGGTAGCGTGCGGAAATCGCTGGCTTGCTGGTGGGGCAGACGGGCTCGAATGTTGACTCGCATAATGGTGAGATATTGTCACGCGCTGCGGCCGTAGAAAATACGACCTTAAGGGCCAACCGATACCTGGACGGGTCATCAGGCTGGTTTTTGCAGGGTACGGCCTTCAGAATTAATTTCACTTCAACCGGACCGCACGCAAATGCTGATTGGCGATAAAGCCGCTGAGGGATGATTTCTCCCCCCCAAACAGCACTTTTCCCCCCAACCTGTATCAGGCGGACCGGCCGGCGGACTGGCCGGATACCAACCCAAAGGGCCAATACCGTTGCCGCCGGGCCAGGATCAGGAAGACACCGGTCCCGCTGACAAAGACCGCCAGAACGTAGAGCATGTATCTCCAACCCTGAGGCTCGAAGGCTTGCACCAGGAAGATATAGAGCCAACTGGCCATGGCGAACAATGCCGGCAAGGGGTATAGCCACATACGAAAGGGCCGCGGCGCCTCCGGGTGGCGCTTTCTGAGCAGCAGCAGGCCGATGATCTGGCCTACGAACATGATCAAAATCCGCGCCAGGAGCAGGGCGGTGATGATCTGCACCAGGTCGAACAAGCTGCCGATGGTCGACAAGATACCGACCAGCAGCAAGGACCGGTGAGGAAAGTCTTTGGTCGGGTGGGTCTTCGAAAAGTAGCGGAAGAATGTGCCGTCGAGCGCCGCCGCGAAGGGAATGCGTGAATAGCCCAACATCAGGGAGTAGACCGAGGCAAAGGCTGTAACCACCACCATGATCGTCAGCCACTGCCCAGCCCAGAAGCCGGCGACCCGTTCCATGAAGACCGAACCGACAGCGTCATAAATCACGGTGCCGGGCTGGATCATTTCCCGCCATGGCAAGACCCCCGTAAAGGCGACGGAAATTGCCAGATCCAGAAGCAGGACGAGAAGAATCGATCCGATGATGGCCCGGGGAATCACCCGTTGCGGCTCGTGGACTTCGTCTCCCAGGTTGCAGATGTTGTAGTAGCCGAGGAAGTTGTACATCACCAGCATGCTGCCATTGCCCAAGCCCAGAAGGAACGCGATATTCAGGTGAAAGGCGCCCGGCGGGAAGTCGAACAGCAGCCGCGTCTGCAAATGCATCAGGCCTTCCACGGCGACCCAAAGACTGGTTACCAGGAGCGTGCCCCACAGCACCAGCATGATGTGGGCAATGTCCCGAGTCTTGCGATAGAGCAGCATCATGGCGGTCAGGGTAAAGCCTGCGGCGAGCAACCGTAAGGCCCACGGCCGGCCTACCAATCCCTTGAAGACATAGCCCGTGTACTGCGCCATACCCACCGAGCCGGTGGCGATCTCCAGTGTTCCGCTGAAAAGGAACTGCCATACGAAGAGCCACGCCATCAAGCGCCCCAGGCCCTCCCGCCCGAAGCACTCGCGCAGGTAGTTATAAGAGCCCCCGGAGCTGGGGAAGGTGGTGCCCAATTCGGCAAACACCAGGCCATCCGCAATGGCGATCACCGCTCCCAGGAACCAGCAAATCAGGCCTTGTGGTCCCCCCATGGTGGCCAGAATGGCCGGAATCGTGATGAAAGCTCCCGTGCCCACCATATTGGACATGTTGATGGAGATGGCGTTGAGCAAGCCAAACTTCTTGGGCAGGTGAACAGTAGGCATGAAGTAGGCTTCGAGATTGAATCTAAACCATTCCGCCAGTCTGCAGCAGAACTCCTAAGCCCTTATGAACGCTCTCAGGCCGGAAAGAAAATTAGCCCAAACATGGCGGGAAGGACCGGCTGCTAATATTATTTCCTAAGCGGTTAGGGAGAAGCAGGAGCATGCAACAGGACAGCGTGGTACGGGCGCGCAATCTCTCTCCGGATGAGGCGGGCGAAATGGTTGGTTTCACCCGTGAGGAAGCCGGATGGGAATGGATGAGTTTTGTGGTCACTCGCTTGCTGCCGGGGCAGCTATTGAACCTGCGCACCGCAGGCGAGGAGATGGTCCTGGTATGGTTGGGCGGCCGTTGTGTCGCCGACTGGGGAGCGGGCCCGCAATCCGTCGGGGCAAGAGAGAATGTATTTGCTGGCCTCCCTTATTCCCTTTACCTGCCTGCTGAGAGTCGCGTCACGGTGGAGGCGGAAACCGTATGTGAAATAGCGCAGTGCCGTGTGCCATCCAAGGCCAAGCTTGAGCCTCGGTTGGTGACGCCGAACGACGTGCTGACCGGCTTGCGCGGTGGCGAGAACGCCTCTCGCCAGATTGTCGAAGTGATACCGTCCGCCTTTGCGGCCGACAAGCTGGTGGTCTTTGAGGTCTACACCCCGGGTGGCAACTGGTCGAGCTATCCGCCCCACAAGCATGACGTCGATCAACCGCCCGTAGAAGTTGATCTGGATGAGATTTACTACTACCGGATGAGGGATGGGCGGGGATTTGCGCTACAGAATCTTTATCGTTCCGATCGGTCGCGGGAGTCGCTGGTGAAAGTGCACGACGGCGATGTGGTTCTGGTCAGAGATGGCTACCATCCGGTAGTTGCGGGCCCCGGGTACGATACCTACTACCTCAACTTTTTGGCTGGAACGTCACGCTCCATGACGGTGACAGAAGACCCAGAGCACGTGTGGCTTCGTTCCACCTGGAAGCAACCCGATCCGCGTCTGCCTTTAGTGCATGGTTGATCCTCAGTGTGACCTGCGGCGCGTCCTGCTTACCAGCGCAGGCAGACCCGGGGCAGCATTCACACTCGACGAACCATTCCGCAACCCAAAGCCGCACGACTCCCGCACACACAGGTGGGGAGCAATCCGGTGAATGACGGCCGGGGTGCTTTTACCCTCGATGCGATCGAGAAGCAGCTCGGTCGCCATGCAGCCAACTTCATACTTAGGCAGTTCCACGGCTGTCAAAGGCGGATCGAACAAGCGGAGCCAGGGATAATCATCCAGGGTGATGAGGCCGAAATCCTCGGGACACCGCATGCCCATCTCCTGGGCTGCCTGCAGAAAACCCACGGCCATCAAAAAATTTGCCACAAACACAGCGTCAGGACGGTGCGGCAACAAAAACAGACCAGCGCGGTGGCCGGAGTCGATACGGTAATCGCCCTCGTACACCAGCTTTGCGTTGAAGCGCAGGCCGCTGGCTTTAAGCGCCTTCTTGAATCCTTGAAGCCGGGCTCTTCCGTTGCTTACGCTGAGCGGACCGCCCACCATGGCGATGGTTTGATGCCCGATCCTGGCCAGGTGTGAGACCGCTTCAAAGCTGCCCTGAAGATCGTCGGTAATCACCGCGTCGCCCGTCAATTCGGGGTAGGTGCGCATCATCATCACGGTGGGAACGTTCATGCTGGAAAGCAGGCTCATGGTTTGCGGGCTCAGGTCGCCTGGCGCTTTGGTAAGCAGAATGCCGTCCACTCGCTTGGCCACCAGCAGATCCAGGTAAAGCTCCTCTTTCTCCAGAAGCCCGTCGCTGTTACAGAGCAAAATACTATAACCGCGCTTCTGCGCCGTATCCTCGGCCCCGCGAACCAGCATGGGGAAAAAAGGGTTGGAGATATCGGGGACAATCACACCCAGCGTACGGGTACGTTCGTTGGCCAGGCTTTGGGCGAGGGAATTGGGCCGGTAATTGAGCTTCACGATGGCTGCATCCACGCGCTTCTTAAGCGGGGCGCCGACGTGGCTCTTATTGTTGATCACCGCGGACACCGTGAACACGGAGACCCGTGCTTCGCGGGCTACATCGTAAATGGTTGGCGTCTTCCGCCTGGATGCCCGAGAACCGCGTGGTGAATCGACCATGCCTCTTTTTCCCCGATCCGGACAGCGGAAGGATCAAAGAATTCTAGCACCCGGACCCGGATCACTCGGTTCGTCGAGGCTGCAGGATGGTCGTCAGCAGATCCGGTTTCCCGGCATTCCTCGTCAGGTGCGGCGAGCGCAAGCCCTGGTGATAATCCACCGCGGTCTCGGCGTAGTAACCATTCGTCAGGGTAAGCAGATCGATTGGCTGCTGGTTCGTTTCGGCATTCACAATCGCCTGGCGGAGTAAGTCAGCCGAGTACACGCGATGGTTTACCCCCATCAATTTTGTTGCTGGAGCCAGCCCGGCGCGGCCCGCGGCCGAGTCGGGAACCAGATCGATGATGGTTCCATCCTGATCGATGATCAAACCGATCGAAGTGGATAAGTCAACCTGTTGGGATACGGTTTCGGTATCCACAGCGGCCCCGTTCGGCTCGTCTGTATAGACAACGGTCCATCCCGCCGCTTCCAGCCCGGGTGAAACCTGAGTGGGCCGCGTCGCTAGAAGATTGCCCTGAAGCAGACCATTCCAATCAAAGGCAACCACGTGATTCAATGCTGCCACCAGTTCCTCGTAAGTGTACGGCTTAACTGCCACCACTCCGTCGGGTGGTCCAAAGAACTCGGCGGCAAAGGTATCCAGGCTGCGCGTTCCGTGGCTTTTTTCCCTAAGCAGGCTGTCCACTTGTAACCACAGCAGGGGCCCTTCCACGTAGTAGTCGGTGGAGCGGCGAAGGTTAGTCCACTGCTGCCCAGCGGAGTAGAGCAACTGTGCCGATCGCGAGACCTCCTGCAGGTTTCGCCACCCGCGCCCGCTGCGGGCATCCATCTCTGCCTGGTAAACCGCCATCCGGTCCTTCATCTGGGCAGTCGTCTCCAGGCCGGCACGCGTGGCCAGAATCTCCGCCCAGTAGCTGGTAAGGCCCTCGTAGACCCACAGCAAGTCACCAACCATCGGTTGTTGGTAATCGGGCGTCGCCAGGCCGGCAGGGCGTCTGAATTTTCCATTCCAGGAGTGGATCATCTCGTGCGCCAGCAGATTGCCTGCTTCGGCGGAGAAGGACGGGCTCACCATGCCCAGTTCCGGTACCTGGTCATCGCTGGACTGGTGATGCTCCAGCCCATCGCTGCTTTCACTCTGCGCTTCCACCAGAAAGTGATAGCTCGCGTAGTGGTGGGATTGGAACAAGGCCCTGGCTTCGGATACGAGATTGCGGTAAGCGGTGATTCGTTCCGGCGGCACATTGAGTCCTTCCGCCGATTTCTCAAACAGGTCCAGCAGATGGCGTTGCGCGACGCCTTTCGGCGTAATGTCAAACTCGCGCATGATGGATCCACACATCAGCGGTGAATCGATCAGTGTCGTAAGCGACACAGGATCGAAGTGTATCGCCGTCCCCTGCAGCGAGGGATGAGGCAACGCAGTAGCGTAAGACCATTTTTCCGGAAGCTTGATCGAGGCCGCAATCGTGACCTGGTCGGCATTGGTGTCCGCGGGATAGAGGACCACCTGATCCCAGTTCACGTCGCCTTGAACCGGAGTCGACGTGTTCCCGGGGGCGAAATCGTTTCCCGCTACATACTCCCCCACCAGGCTGAAATCAGCCACCAGGAGATTCGTTCCGGCTGGCACCGGGATATGAAAGCGATACATGTCTACCGGGTCGCGAACCCAGGAAAGTGTTGTGCCGTTCGCGCTAAAGCGCAGGTTCACCAGGTCGGCGATGGGTCCGCTGGGCGAATGGTCTCCGGGAATCCATTTGGGGTACACCAGGTCGACGGTGTGCGCCAACGTCGAAGCCACGGGAAACGCTTCATGTGCGGAGAGAATCTTTCTAGCGATGGTGGTTGCATCCACGTCCAGGGTGATGGGGGATGACGCTTGCTGGGCCAGGGCATTGGTCCCTGAAAATACAAGTCCAAGCCACAACAGGCCTGTGTATGGGGGACAACGGCGGACGCGGTTCAATAAAAGAAAATGCAATTCGCTTTTTACTCCTTGGCCGGCTTCGCTAGGCGGCATCGGGTCTGGAGCCCGCAAATACAGAATAGAATGCAATCAGTGAGAGCGACACCTCCAGGACGATGCGGTGAAGCATAGTCTCTTTGAGCTATTCAAGATCGGCATTGGGCCGTCGAGTTCACACACCATGGGGCCGATGCGGGCCGCGCTTCGCTTCGCCAGGGAACTGGAATCGGCTGGACTGACTCCCCGGACCGCATCCGTTCGGGTCGATCTTTATGGCTCACTAGCCCTCACTGGTCATGGCCATGGCACCGGCCGCGCCATCCTGCTTGGACTCTCAGGGCAGACGCCGGAAAGGATCGATCCGGCTGAGGTTGAAGCGCAACTATCCGTGATTCGCACCGCGGGAACATTGCAATTGCCTGGTCGCCGCACCATCGCCTTCGACGAAGCCACGCACCTCCTCTTTCATCGCAATCAAATGTATCCCGTTGCGGGTATTGTTTCGCACCCCAACGGCATGCGTTTTTCCGCATTTGATAGCGCTGGAGGTTTGCTATTGGAGCGCATCTTCTTTTCTATTGGCGGTGGCTTTATTGTGTCTGCGGATGAGTTCGCTGCCGCGCAGGGAACCCAGACCCCAGTGGATGACGATGGGACGCGTGTTCCCTACCCTTTTCACAGCGCGCAGGAACTCCTGGAGAGAGCAGCCACCGGCAACATCACCATCGCGCAGCTTATGTTAGCCAACGAGTGTGCCTTGGTAGAGAGCGCGGCTGGCACGGCCGAGGAAGAAGTTCGTCGCGGAGTGTTGCGCATTTGGCAGGTTATGCGGGAGTGCACGCAGCAAGGCATCGAAGCCGAGGGAATCCTTCCCGGGGGCCTGAAAGTACGCCGCCGCGCTGCCAAGCTTGCCGCCCGGCTGCGTACTGGGGTGAAGGATCCGCTCTCGCAACTGGATTGGATCACGGTGTATGCCATGGCCGTCAACGAAGAGAATGCCGCCGGGGGACGCGTAGTCACTGCTCCTACGAATGGGGCGGCTGGGGTGGTACCTGCGGTTGCCCACTATTACCTGGAGTTCGTCGATGGTGCGAACGAAGAAGGGATTCTTCGTTATTTCCTGACCGCGGCGGCGATTGGCATTCTGTACCAGGAAAACGCCTCTATTTCCGGAGCGGAAGTCGGCTGCCAGGGCGAAGTAGGTGTGGCGTGCTCCATGGCCGCAGGCGGCCTGGTTGCGGCCATCAACGCGCCCGGGGAAACGTCGCTCACCGCCGCAGAGATCAATGATCGTATCGAACATGCCGCGGAGATAGGCATGGAACATCATCTTGGCATGACCTGTGATCCGATAGGTGGTTTGGTACAGGTTCCATGCATAGAACGCAATGCCGTAGGCGCTATTAAGGCGGTCAACGCCAGCCGTATGGCCATGAATGAGTCAGAAGGCCACAAGGTCTCTCTCGATCAGGTCATCAAGACCATGTACCAGACCGGCCTCGATATGCAGGCGCGTTACAAGGAGACTTCGCTGGCCGGTCTCGCGTTAAACGTGATCGAGTGTTGAGCTGACCGTCGGCAGCCGACCTTGACATAGGTGGATGGGATGGGCACAGATCGGCCCCTAAGGCCCTTCGGTGAACCAATACAATTGCTTTACCTTGGATCCCTTCTTCATCGGCGGTGGAGTCACTTTTCCCCACGCGGCATGATTCCAGGTGACCGCTTGCAATCCATCGTGAGCTGGTTGGAAAGCCATTGGGGCCTCAACCGGCCCGCCATCCGAGGCATCAAAGGTGACTGCTACCTGGCCGCCGTTATCTTTCCAATGGCCAAACAAGGTTATGGCGCCATTGCCGGAATCTTCTGTAACCGTGGCGCTACCATCCGCACCCAGGCTTAGGTTTATGGACGGACCTGCCGCATGTGATAGGTAGACGCCCACAAACTTTGAATGCATGGTCGGGCTATCGGCCAGTGCAGAATTGGGTAGCGCCCACAAGATTAAGCAGACCAAAGGAAGAGGCAGTAAGGAATGTTTCATGGTTGTCGCAGTGTAGTCCAGACGCCTTCACTTTTCAGTTGCTCGGAAGGGGCAAGCGTTCCTCACCCACGTATCACAGTCAGGGCCCTACCGGTTTACCCTCAGGTAATACCGCAGAACAGAAGGGGTGGCGAAGCAGGAACCGAGCGATCTCTACCTTCTAAACATCATGTCTTCTCTATCCAGGAAGATGAGCATGGTCATTGCCACCTCACGGGTGCGTGGGCAAACGTCCCGCTCGCAGTGCAGCAATCGTAAGGCTGCCCTAACCGCGACTAGCTCGGCGTGTTCCAGCCTTTCGGGATCCCCTTCCACATCGATGCGATGCATCTTTCCTGTTGCAGGCTCCCAAATATCAAAGACGGTAGCTGAGGTGTGCCTTTTCAGTTGCAATGCGCGTGCTTCCTGGGCAGCGGCCGTTGGGTTGTCAGCATCAATGTCAATCTCCCAGATCGCACGAAACTCCACAGCACCCGCCTTGCACCTTCTCGAGAGAAATACTCCAACGCCAACCTTGATTCCATGGAATGCGCCAGCAAAATGGCACACTCGTAACGCACAATCTGAACGCCGGTAACTTTTGAGCGCAAGGGTACCGATGCTGTCCACATACGAATCAGACGAACCGTGTTTCGACCAGCAGACTTGGAAGATAGCCGTACGAATACATTCGCAACACCTACCAGTCCACTGAAACCTTCGGGGTATTATCCATCTGGAAACTCAAGCTTGATCTTTAGGCGGTCCGTAGGGGCTCCTACCAATGGACCTAAGTGGCTTAGAATCAGCGAAGGTTATGGAAACAAAAGTGGTTAGTGCTGTAATTTAGGATTGTTTGGGACCGGCACACTATGACGCCAGAAGGGAGAGGACTCATGAATCAGCCAACCGCATCGGCCCGAAGTCACTGTCTATCGCCCGCACGAGCAAAAACAGCAATCGATGCGCCCCTTGGCCCAACAACGTATGCGCGGATGTTTCCTCAGTTGCCGCAATTTCAAGCCGATGAGCAATTCTTGTATGCCCTCGGACGCACAGGCGGCGTCTGTGATTGCGGAGACGTCGATGATTCGCCTGACTCCTTGGCTAACACTGCGGCTGGCTGGCCGATTTTTGGTCAATTTGTGGCTCACGATATAACCGCGGATCGATCCGCTCTGCGACGCCATACCAATACGGCAGAATTACACAATGCCCGCAGTCCGAAACTCAACCTCGAAACTCTGTACGGCGACGGGCCGACCGGCCATCCGTTTCTCTACCAACGCGACGACCCGGCGAAGTTCCTGCTTGGTTTGGACGGAGCTGACCTACAACGGAACGCAGAGGGCACCGCGGTGATCGGCGACCCACGCAACGATTCGCACATGTTGATCTCTCAATTGCATCTAGCCGTGTTGAAAGCTCACAATGCGTTTGTCGATGACGCTCGGCTGGCTGGAATATCGAACGATCACGTCTTCGACGAAGCTGCCCGGCAGTTGCGCTGGCACTATCAGTGGATCGTTCTCAACGAGTTTCTGCCTACGCTTGTCGGATCGACACTTGCAGCTCACGTTCTGAGAGAAGGGCCGCGTTATTTTCGCCCCCTTCAAGACGCATTTATACCCCTCGAATTTGCCGATGCGGCGTACCGATACGGCCACTCTCAGATTCGTCACCGCTACCACTTGAACTTACTGAGCGATCCAGTCCCGCTATTTCCTGACCTCTTGGGATTCCGTGCAGTACCGCGCCAACACACGGTTGACTGGAAACTGTTCTTCGACGCGGACGGTGCCGAGTCGGCACAGCGAGCCAAAAAAATTGATGGAAAACTTGTAAAGGCCCTGATTGAGCTGCCGGTAGCTGTCACCGGCGAAACCGAAATCGAGGCCTATCATTCTCTCGCCGTTCGTGACCTGCAACGAGGGCAGGGTGTCGGACTGCCTTCTGGCGAGGCCGTGGCCCGGCACATTGGGGCCACTCCGCTCACTGCAGACGAGGTTGGCATCGCTTCTACGGGTTGGCGGGGCGAGACGCCTCTGTGGTATTACATCCTTCGGGAAGCAGACGCTCGTAAAGGTGGTCATCGTCTTGGCCCAGTCGGTGGTCGAATCGTAGCTGACGTATTGGTGGGACTCATCGATGCGGATGCGACATCGTTTCGTCGGAGCAACCAGGACTGGCGACCTAAAAAAACACTGAGCGAGTTGCTGGCCTCCTAGTGGGGGATATTCCGGCCATATTCGTGAAAAACGGTTCGCCTACGCTTAAGTAATCCAAATTCACAATTATCTTCGCCCGAAGACGCGCGCGTTTCTCTACTTTGTCATCGCAACGGTAGAGTCGCCGAACCAACAGGCGACTAGTTAAGAAACCACCCAGCCAGTTGTTCGAGAGTCGCCTTGCCCTGTGCCAGGCTCACTTCTGATTCCCGACGATCTCGATTCCACGCGTTGTCAACAATCACGCTCCGAAGATCTCGAACACCTACAAGCTGCAACCAAAAGTCCAAATAAGTTGACTGGTGATCGAATCGCGACGGTGGTATAGCAGTACCCTCCAGGAAACGTGAACCGCGTGTATAGACGACGATTGCCTTTTCCACATTCAAGAGAGGGCCGTACTCTTTGCCATCGTAGGTAAACAAATAGTTTCGCTGCGCTACGAGATCAATCAAGTGTTTGAGCTTGTAAGGCAGGCCAAAGTTCCACATCGGAGTTCCTATGACAATTCGGTCGGCGTTCTGAAAGCGTTTGATCAAGGATTGAATACGCTCCCATACGTGGGATTCTGCCTCAGTCATCGTGTCGTGCTTCACTGCTTTGTACTTCGCTCCAATTGCCTCGTAGTCGAACTCCGGTAGTCGTTCATGCCAGACGTTCAACGTATCCACCACGATCGAGGCATTGTCGGACTTGCACGCCTCGATGAACGATGTGGTGAGGGCGATCGAGTCGGAAGATTCGCCTCTTGGTGACGACTGAATTTCGAGAAGTTTCATTTGGTACCTCCGGAGATGTGGGGACTCCTTGCGGAGTCCGCGTTACTTCGAGACCGCACGTGCTGCACTCTCAATTAGCTCTGCAACTTCCTTGGGATGCGAGACGTAGACTGAGTGGCTGGCGCCTGCGACTTCGACCGTGTGGCTATGAGCTCGCTTGGCATACCACCGTTCAAGGTCAGGGTTGATGGTTCTGTCGCTTCCCGCCACCAGCATCCAGCTCGGTTTGGTTCTCCAGGCGGCCGTGGTGATCGTTGCTGAGAAATTGTCCGCAAAGTTGAGCACCTGCGACCGCGCCATGAATGCGGCTTGGTCGCCGGAAAGGTCATCGGCGAACAATTCATGAAACTGTGCCGGATCAATATATGTGAAACCGTCGGGCGTTTTCTTTATGGCGCCCGATTTCGACAGGTCGCTCGGGAAGCGCTTGCCGTCGTCTGACTCTTTCTCTCCTGAGTCCGGCATGTGGGCCGCGATATACACCAGGCCAACAACTGACGGATCGTTTCCCGCTTCCGTAATTACGGCGCCCCCATAGCTGTGCGCGACAAGTAGGCTCGGTCCGTCTTGCAGTGCGAGAATACGCTTCACGGCGGTCACATCATCCTGGAAGGACGTCTCCGGCTCCTGGACGATGCTGACGTTGTACCCATCCTTGACAAGAATGTCGTAAACGCCTTTCCAGCCGGAACCATCTGCCCAGGCGCCGTGGGCCAGAACGATATTCCGAACCCGATTCTCTTTGGTCTGCGCTGACAGTACGCCACACATAAACAGCAAGAAAACAATGCAGAGGGGCTGAGAAATTCCTCGTGCTGCTCGCATAGGCTTGATCGAATGACTCATTTGTTGCTCCTTTTGGTTTGGGACGCTGTGGTCTGGTTGTTCGGAATCGTTCGCGGAGAACTCAGAGCGTCAGATATACGATTTGGACCCACTGCTCGCCGTTGATGATGCCATTGCCCCATACGGGGTCGAGATCGGCGAAGGGCCTTTCCACGACGGCTTCCTGGGCAGATTTTCCCGCGGATTTCAATTTCGCAACGCGATCGCTCGAAGTGATCAGCATGTCCCGAAATTTCGTGAGGTCCGCTTTGTTGCCGAGCGGTCCGTGCCCTGCAACAATCCTGGTGCCGTTATCGGCCAGCGATAGGATTTTGTTGGCCGCGGCAATCATGCCCGTGATTTTGCCACCCGTACTGGGGTCGATGTAGGGATACATCCAGTTGAAAAACAGGTCGCCCATCTGAATCACGTTGGACTTTTCAAAATGCACGTAGATGTCCGTGTCCGTGTGCGCGGGAGCAACAGGTTGCAGCACGAGACTTTCGCCATTAGCTTGCAACTTGTAGGGGTCGCAGAAGGTCTGCTGCGGCAGGGCCTCCACCGGCGAAGGGTCGAAATGCAAGCTGGTCAGTGCGCCGTTTGCTGCTCTATATAAGACCGGCAGATCGTGCGGCTCTGACATGCGCTTTTTTGTGTTTTCGTGCGCAAGGATCGTGGCGCCGGCGGCCCGAAGAGGCGCGTTGTTGTCGGTGTGGTCGAAGTGCCAGTGGGTGTCAATGACGCATTTCACTGGCGCGTTGCCCAGTCCATCGAGAGCCTCTTTGAGCCTCGGCCATGCAGGCGCAACGAAAGTGTCCACAACGAATTTGCCGTCGGGGCCGTTAAGGACTACCACGCTTCCCCCGGGGCCGGAGAGCATCGTGACGCCTTCACCAAGCGCTTGCGTCTTGAGGGGAGCGGCATTGAATTTGGCGCGCATGCTCGCGAGCAGGTCGGCCGGCGAAGGCGGTTGTTCCCCGTAGCCCACCGCGGAGGCGTGGAGCAATGTCGCGGGAAAGAAGTGTGCCAGAAGGGCGCTGCCGGCCAGCGTGACTGAACCTCGCAATATTTCGCGGCGTGAGCTTTGCTTCTGTAACAAATTGAATTTCATGTCCTTTGGTCCTTCCTCCGTTTGTTGTGGCATTGGGGTACTGCCTTGCCACACTCAATAAGATCCCCCCGGCTCTCATTGGTGACATTGGTTGTTTTGTTGTCTGTGATAAGTTTTGCAAATAAGATGGCTAGATGGAACTTCGTCAAATCCGGTCATTTCTTTCCATAGCCGAGACTCTGCATTTCGGACGTACTGCGGAGTTGATTCATCTCAGCCAACCGGCCTTGAGCCTTCAAATACGAGCACTTGAGGAGGAGGTCGGCGTCCGGCTCTTGGAGCGGAACCGGCGCAAAACCACGCTTACAGCAGCTGGTCTCGCCTTTCGTGAGGATGCCTCTGGAGTCGTCTCGCAATTGGACGAGGCGATTCGTCGGGCAAGAAACTTGGACATTTACGGATCGGTTTCATCTCAACCGCCGGCAATGAGATCGTACCCAATCTAGTTCGTCGGTTTAGAGAGTCGAGTCCTGGGGTGGTGTTCTCCCTGCGTAATATCCTGACGACGGATCAGATTCAAATGCTCTCAGCCGGATCACTGGACATTGGATTTCTTCGTCTGCCCATCGGCGACCATCCAGAGCTTGAAGTAGTCGAGGTGCATCGTGAACCCTTCGTCGTCGTAACGCCAAGGTCGCATAGGTTGGCGAAGAGGAAAACGGTAGCTCTGCGCGAACTGTCAGGCGAGACTTTCGTTATGTACGAACGAAGTTACGCTCCGGGTTTTCATGATTTGATTTTTGGGATGCTTCGCGACGCCGGGGTCGTGCCAAATGTCTGCCAGACAGCGGGACAGATGCCAACGCTTATCTCTCTCGTCGATTCAGGAATGGGTATTTCCATTCTTCCCTCATCGGCAGTCAAGCATAGCGGCGCTTCGGTAGTCGCTTGTGAGATCTTGGGCCAGATACCGATGTGTGAAATTGGTATCGCTGTCAGTAAACGATCGCGAGTGGCAATCGTAGACAACTTCAGATCTTTCGCTCTAAAAAAATTAAAGCAGTCGAGAAACCCTTGACGCGCTAGACTCGCCAACGCGCTCATCGAGCGACCTCGATCGCTTTCTCTTAACCCGCATGACCAACTGTGCGAAGGATTGGCCTCGGACAATAGCCGCGGTTTTTTGTTGGTAAGTTGCTGATTCTAAATGGTGGCCAGAGACGGGATCGAACCGCCGACGCCGGCCTTTTCAGGGCCGCCTAGCAAGGGCACTAAGTGGTCTGGAATCAGCGGATACTATTGAGACGATTAGCCTTGTGCTCTCCTGGATTTAGGATCGATTAGGACCATTTGGGATGGTTTCGACCGTACGATGGTCGTGTATTGGTCGTGACTCTCTGGTCTTAAATTGTTGCTCTTCGATGCCATGGGAAGTGCCATAGAGCCAACGGCGTCCTAGTAGACCACTGCGCAAGAATTCAGTGCCGGATACCGCAGATGGTTCTCTCATCAGGCTGTTCGTCGATCACCAGCTGTCTGTCTCGTGGGCTAAATCACATGGTGAGAACGACACGAAACTCAGCCTTGCCGCTCATCATGTGGGCATACGCCTCTGCTGCTTTTTCCAGTGGGTAGGTTTCGATCATCGCGCGCACGCCCCGGAGCTCGGCAAAGTGCAGCGTATCCTCAGAAGCGGCAGGCGTTCCTGCAGCCCACCCGTTAATTGACTTGCTTCCAATGATTAGTTGGACCGGTGCTACCTCGATCGGATCGAAAGAAGCGCCGATCACGAGGAGTTTGCCATTCGGACCCAAGCCGTCGACCAATTCCGACATGGCCTTTGAATTCGGCGCTGTGGCCAGAATGACTCTTGCGCCTCCCAGTTGTTGTAGTTCCTCTGCAGCATTTTGTGCTTTGCTGTCGATATAGAGATCCGCGCCGAGTTTTTTTGCCAGCGGTTCGCTCTGCGTGCCTCGTCCGACTGCAGCAACCCAATAGCCGAATTTATTCGCAAATTGAATTCCGAGGTGCCCCAGACCTCCAATTCCCTGAACTGCGACCAGGTCGCCTGGGAAGGCTCCAGCGTGCCGCAGTGCGTTGTAAGTCGTAATTCCCGCGCACAAGAGTGGGGCCGCATCCACATCACTGAGCGAGTCCGGTATTGGTACCAATGCTTCGGCGGGAGCCAACATAAATTCTTGATAGCCGCCGTCATAGCTGATGCCTGAGATCTTCTGATTTCGGCAGTTTCGAAAGTCTCCACGCCGGCACTCGCGGCAGGTGCCATCATGTCCTCCATGCCAACCCACACCAACACGCTGGCCTACGAGCCATTCCACGACCCCGCTTCCAACAGCATCAACAACGCCGGCGACTTCGTGGCCTGGGACGCGCGGATAGGAGATTCCCGGCCACGAGCCTTCGACGACGAGCGCATCGCTGTGACATACGCCGCATGCTTGCACTTTGATGCGAACCTCTGTTGCACCAGGCTCGGGGATTTCACGCTCCACGATTTCGAGAAGGCCTGGCGCACCAGTCGCCTGCGCGGCTTTCATCGTCGTCACTGCAGCAGCAGTCGCCATAAAATTCTCCTTGTTCTTGCCGATCGAACGGCTCGATCTCGATCTGAAGCTCCGGATCAGTTTCGCTAGCTGATCGGATAGTTTGAGAGCATGTACTCTCTCGCGGTGAACGGCCGCAGCGGCACAAAGATGGTTCGCGGCGACCATTGCGCATAATTGACCAATGCCAAGCGTCATACGGACTAACTTGACTTAGTTATTAGGCCAGAAGCGCTGAGGCGAATCCATTAGACGAAGGTATTGGCCGATACTTTGATATGGACGGGCGTGTTCTGTTCTGCTCGTCGTGTTCCGACGTGTCGGTGCGAGGGTGTTGGCTTCAAGGCGTCCGAGTGAAGGCTAACGCCTATCGGAATTACACTTGGAGATATCGGTTTTACGGCGCTGACCCGGCAACTGAATGCCCTATCCAGCAGAGTCAACTTCTTCCCGATCCCGAGTGCAATGGTACGCCGATATGAGAAAATCCCTTGTGTCTGGCGATGGGGGAAAGATAGTACCAGGCGCTGGAGCGTCCTTAGAAGTGGCAATCGAAACCCGCGCGATCGCCGAGTTTCGGACCCATTCATCTTTCTGTGAATCAGGCGACCGGTCTTCCTGGCAACATGAGGGTACTCAAGTGGCAGAGGATTCCAAGTACATATTAGAGCCGATCCGGGAGGGGGTGGACTTTGCTCTCTACCGCGGGAGAGAGCGTGGCAACTCAATGCCGATCTTGGCGGTGGCTGTTGCTGCTGAGCAGCCGTCGCCGCAAGCTCTCCGGCGCCTCGAACATGAATACTCGCTCGCAACCGAACTCGATGCAGCATGGGCAGCACAGCCGCTTGAGCTGACTCGTCAGCAAGGGCGCCTCGTCCTCATTCTCAAGGATCCAGGTGGCGAACCTCTGGATCGGGTAATCGAGCAGCACCATGAACAACCTATCGATCTGACTCGGTTCCTGCGTATCGCTATAGGCTCGGCGGAAGCACTTGGCCAAGCCCACCGTCAAGGCCTCATCCATAAAGACATCAAGCCTGCGAACATGTTCGTCGACGACTCCGGTCAGGTATGGCTCAGCGGCTTTGGCATCGCGTCCCGGCTAACCCGCGAGCGTCTCACGCCCGCGCCGCCCGAGGTCATTGCAGGCACACTTGCCTACATGTCCCCTGAACAGACCGGGCGCATGAACCGTTCGATCGATTCCCGGAGCGACCTTTACTCCTTGGGCGTCACCTTATACCAAATGCTGACCGGCGCACTCCCATTCTCTGCCTCCGATCCTCTCGAATGGGTCTATTGCCACATCGCGCGTCAGCCGGTGGCACCTGTCAATCTACGCAGAGTCCCCGAACTGCTCTCCGCCCTCATCATGAAACTCCTGGCCAAGAATGCCGAGGAGCGCTATCAGACCGCCGCCGGTCTCGAAGCCGATCTCCGGCGATGCCTGGCGGAGTGGCAATTGCATGGTCGCATCGATCCATTCTCTCTGGGCGCGGGCGAGCCCTTGGACCGATTGCGCATACCCGAGAAGCTCTACGGGAGGGAGCGCGAGGTCGGCACACTGATCGCGGCGTTCGACCGGGTGGTGGCGCAGGGAACCGCTGAACTCGTGCTGATCTCGGGGTACTCAGGCGTCGGCAAATCTTCCGTTGTAAATGAGCTGCACAAGGTGCTGGTTCCGCCGCGCGGGCTCTTCGCCGCGGGTAAGTTCGACCAGTACAAGCGCGACATACCGTACGCGACGATGGCACAGGCATTCCAGACGCTGGTGCGTCAGATCCTGGTCAAGAGCGAAGCCGAAGTGGACCGTTGGCGGCAAGCCCTTGTGGAGGCAGTGGGGCCGTATGGCCAATTAATCATCAACCTGATCCCCGAAGTCGAATTCGCGATTGGGAAACAGTCGCCTGTGGCAGAACTGCCGCCTCAAGAAGCACGGAGCCGTTTCCAGTCAGTATTTAAGCGCTTCCTCGGTGCCTTCGCCACACCGCAGCATCCCCTGGCGCTGTTCCTCGACGATTTGCAATGGCTCGACGCGGCAACCTTGGAACTGCTGGAGCGGCTGATTATCGATTCGGATTTGAAGCACGTGCTGCTGGTCGGAGCTTATCGCGACAACGAAGTCAGTTCATCTCACCCGCTCATGCACACTTTGGCAGCGGTCCGCGATGCCGGAGCAAGAACGCAGGAAATTGTGCTGGCTCCACTTGGACCCGAAGATGTCGGCCGATTGATCTCCGATTCCCTGCGCTGCGAGAGGACCTCCGCTGGTCCTCTCGCGCAGTTGGTTTACGAGAAGACCGGCGGCAATCCGTTCTTCGCAATCCAATTCCTCACTTCGCTGGCCGAAGAAGGGCTGATCCGGTTGGATCGGGACCGGGCCGCTTGTGTCTGGGACCTGGAACGGATTCGCGGCAAGGGATACTCCGACAATGTGGTTGATCTGATGGTGAGCAAGCTCCGGCGACTGTCCGGCACGACGCAGACCGCTCTCCAGCGACTCGCCTGTCTCGGAAACGTCGCTGAAGTCGCGACACTGTGTACGGTCTTCGGGCAATCTGAAATAGATGTCCATTCCGCGCATCTGGAGGCAGCTCGCACCGGTCTGATCTTCCTCATGGAGGGGTTTTACGTTTTCCCACATGACCGGATTCAAGAGGCGGCCTATGCACTCATTCCCAAAAGCGAACTTGCTGCCGCACACCTTCGGATTGGCCGAGCGTTGCTTGCGAGTTTGACGAAGGAAGGCTTAGCCGAACATCTGTTCGATGTCGCCAACCAATTTAATCGGGGCGCCGAGCTGCTGATCGATCACAACGAGAAAGTGCAAGTGGCCGGAATCGACTTGAGGGCCGGGCGAAAGGCCAAAGAATCAGCGGCGTTCGCGTCAGCGCGTGAGTATTTCGCGGCCGGCATGGCGCTGCTGGACAAGAGTGACTGGATCGATGAATACGAATTGATGTTCAGCCTGTGGCTCGAACGAGCGGAATGCGAGGTTCTAACCGGTGAATTCGTTACAGTCGGGCGCCTGATTGAGCAATTGCTTCCGCAAGCCCAATCGAAGGTAGACCAAGCAGCGGTCTACCAATTGAAGGTCCAACTCCACCTTCTGAAGGGCGAAGCCCAGGAGATATTAGACACCGCGCTTGCGTGTCTCCGCGGGTTTGCTATCGACTTACCCGTGCATCCGACCGAGGAGCAAGTCCGGGCCGAATACGAGGGGGTTTGGGATGCGCTTAGTGGGCGCACGATCGAGAGCTTGATCGACCTGCCAATGATGACCGACCCCGAACTCCAGGCCGCAATGAAGGTGTTATCGGTAGTTTCGGCGCCGTCATACTTTATTGATTTCCGTTTGTTTTGTCTTGCAAGCCTGCTATATGGTCAAGGTCAGCATCCAGCACGGCATAAGCGGTGATTCCCTCAACGCCTATTGCAATTTGGGAGTCATTCTCGGGTCGGCTTATCATCGTTACAACGAAGGTTACCGTTTTGCCAAGCTCGCCTGCGACCTAGTCGAGAAGCACGGCTTCATAGCGATTCGGGCGAAGGTCTACACCGTGTTTTCGGTTGTCGCGGGCTGGACGCAGCCGATCGGAACTGCTATCGACTTCGCTCAGGCGGGCTTTAGCGCTGCGGTTGAGACGGGCGATCCGGCCTTTGGTTGCTATGGTGTGTCAATAGCTATCATGTACCTTAGCCTGCGAAACGACCCACTCGACGCGGTGTGGCGCGAGTCGGAGATGGCGATCGACTTCGCCCGCCAAGCGCGGTACAACGACTACGTAGCAATGTTCGTGAGCCAACAACGATTCATTGCCGCGATGCAGGGTCGGACTTCAAGTTTCTCTTCCTTCAGTGATGCGCAATTTGACGAGGCGACGTTCGAGACTCAACTCACAGGAGTGCGGAATCCAACCGTGAGCTGCTGGTATTGGATCCTCAAACTGAAGGCGCGCTTCTTGTCCGGTGACTTCGCAGAAGCATTGGCAACGGCCGGCAGCGCAAAGCAGCTATTATCGTGCGCAATCGGCCGAATGGAGATGCTGGACTACATCTTTTACTCCGCGCTGACAGTGGCCGCACTTTATGACACTGCATCGGCGGATGAACAGCAGGCTTGGGACGAACTACTAGCTTCGCATCGAGAACAGCTTCGCCAGTGGGCCGAAAATTAATCCACCTACGTTCGCTGACAAGCACGCGCTGTTGTTGGCCGAGATTGCCCGCATCGAAAAGCGAGACGCCGATACCTTGCCTCTGTACGAGCAGGCTATCCACTCGGCACGTGAGAACGGCTTCGTTCAAAACGAAGGCCTGGCCCACGAACTGGCCGCGCAGTACTGCCTTTCGCGCGGCATCGAAACGCCGGCTACTTCTATCTACACAATGCGCGCAACTGCTACGAGCGTTGGGGCGCGCACGGAAAAGTGAATCAACTCGACGAACGTTATCCGCGGCTGCGCGAGGAGCGACCGTCCGCATCTGCGGCCATGATTGGCCCGCCAGTCGTGCAGTTCGACGTTGAGACCGTAGTCAAAGCATCGCAGGCAATTTCGAGTGAGATAGTTCTGCCCAGGCTGATCGAGAAGCTCGTAAGAATCACCGTAGAAAATGCAGGGGCTGAGCGGGGCTTGTTGATCCTGGTTCGAGACGGTGAGCCCCGCATCGAAGCTGAAGCCACCACGAGCCCAGGCGGGATCGAGGTCGTCGTTCGCCAGGCCGCCACAATGTCGTCCGATCTGCTTCAATCCGCGCTGCATTATGCGATCCGGACACAGGAGAGCGTGCTTCTGGACGATGCTTCTGGCGGACGACAGGTATTCCAAAGATGAATATGTGCGGAGAAAACGCTCTAGGTCTGTACTGTGCCTGCCAATCGTCAAGCAGGCAAGCTAGTCGGCGTGCTTTATCTGGAGAACAATCTGGCGCCATTCGTCTTTACGCTCGACCGGGTTACTCTACTGCAGTTGCTGGCTTCGCAAGCGGCTATCTCACTGGAGAATGCCGCCCTCTATACCGATCTGCAACTCCAGGTTGGGATATTGCAACATCTTCCTGTATCCGCCTGGACACTCAAGCCTGATGGAACACCGGATTTCGTAAATCAGGTTTGGCTTGAGTTCGCTGGCCAAACCCCTGACTTTGTCCGCTCCCATCCCGAAGCCTGGATGTCCGCGGTTCACCCTGATGATCGGGAGATAGCAGCCAAGAGGTTTTGGGACGGTGTGCATTCGGGACAGGGCTTTGCGTTCGAAACCCGGTCTCTACGCGCTCAGGACGGGACCTATCGCTGGCATCTCCAGCAAGCCGTGGCCTTGCGTGACGCAGAAGGGAAAGCGCTCAAATTCGTCGGTACAACCACCGACATTGACGAACAGAAGCGGGCTGAAGACGCGTTTCGCCAGGCGCAGGGAGATCTCGCACGCATCAATCGGGTGACAACCATGGGAGAGTTAGCGGCGTCCCTGGCACATGAAATCAAACAGCCGATCAGTGGCGCGATCACCAACGTCAGCACCTGCCTGCGAAAGCTCGGACGCGATGAACCCAACCTCGACGAGGTGCGCGCAGGCATCACCAGAATTGGAAGAGATGTAAAACGGGCTGCCGAGATTGTCGACAGAATCCGTTCACAATTCGAGAAGGGCGCCCTGGATCAACAGATCATTGATTTAAGCGAGATCATTACAGAAACCGTCACCCTCCTTCGCGACCAGGCAGTGCGATACGGCGTGTCGGTTCGGACGGAACTGGCAAGCGATCTACCTCAGATCTTCGGGGATCGTGTGCAGTTGCAACAGGTCATGATGAATCTGATCGTCAATAGCATCGAAGCGATGAAGGATGTAGATGGGATACGAGAGATAGCCATCCAATCGCAACGAGCTGAGAAGGAGCAGATTCTTGTTTCATTCAGTGATACCGGTATAGGGCTTCCGCCGGAGATCGTGGAACAGATTTTCGATCCGTTTTTTACCACCAAACCCAACGGCACCGGCATGGGGCTTCGTATCAGCCGATCAATCATCGAGGCTCATCGGGGCCGATTGTGGGCCGTCAGTTCCCCAGGGCGCGGCGCGACTTTTCATTTGAATTTGCCCGTTGAGATTCCGGGCGATGAAAATGTCCAGATTGCAGGCAGATAAGGGAGACTCCTATGGCGAAGGCACAGACTTCATCAGATGGCGTGCTAAAAGGCGAAACGTGCATACAGTTCAATCTGACGGCCGTTGCCTGCTGTGCTTAATATCTGGCCGACGTTCGCGGCGAAATTGCCGGCCGCGTCCTTGAAAATGGCGTCCCCGTTACCGCCCAGGGAAAGCGCGCTTTGTGTATTACTCGGAACATCAAAATTCGGATGGTTGAACACGTTATAAGCTTCCACCCCAACCGTGATCCTCTCTCGCTCTGTGATCGCAAAATCTTTGTGCATCGCCGGGTCGAATTGCGCAAACCCTGGCCCCCGCAGCATATTTCGTCCGGCATTGCCAAACTGACCGGCAGGCGGTACCGCGAAAGCACCTGGATTAAACCAGCACGACCGAGTGTCCACGCGGGCCCCATTCGGACAGATGCCGGCGTAAGGATTGCCGACAAGGTTTGGACGCTCTGGAATAATCAACGATTGTATATCGGCATTGTCGAAGTCGAGCATTGGGGTAAATGGGGCGCCACTATGAACGCTGGCAATAGCCGAGACCTGCCAACCACCGGCGAGGCGTCCGCGTCCAGGCAACTGGTAAGCGACATTTGCCACGAAATTGTGCCGAATGTCGAACTCTGACGGGCCTCGGCTTCCCTTGCGATCGAAGATGTTTTGAGATCCGGGAGGATCATTCACAGATTCCACGGACAGATCCACCGAAGCATCGTCCACGGAGTGGGCAAACGTGTACGAGGCCTGCCAAAAAAGATTATGTCCATTGCGCCCCGAAACCGAGGCTTGAAAAGAATTATAGAAAGATTGGCTGTCGGTCAAAATCGTTAGCACAGGTGAATTCAGGTTGGGATTGTACCGATGGCCGAGGGCCGGCTCGAAAGGATTCCCTTCCGCGCTGCGAGTGAGATGATTGCCGCGAGCTCCGAAATACCCCGCTTTGAGGATCGTGCCCGGTACAATCTCTCGTTCCAGGTTGAGGTTATATTGCATCGCATATGGGAACTTCGGATGATAGGCAACTGAAATGGGATCGAGCACTTGAGTGGCAACAGCGTTCTGCGGGTCAAGGAACTCAGGAAGCACAAAGGACTCCATTTCGAAGAATGGGGGAAGAAAGCGGTCGGCGCCATACATGATCACTGAAAGATTGTCTCGATAAATGCCGAATGCGCTCCGGAGCAAGGTTTTGCCGTCGCCGAAGACGTCCCACGCAAAGCCTGCCTGGGGAGACAGTAGATCCAGCGGTGTCCCGGCAAAGACCTTGCCGACGGTTGGCGCGGAATCCGTCGCCAGGTTCCGAATAGCCGAAAGACGCCCGGACGCCTCGGTTGGATTGGAATAGAAATCGTAGCGGAGGCCGGCATTTAGAGCTAGCCGGCTGTTCACGCGCACCAAGTCCTGGGCAAAACCAGACGCGATCCTCTGACGGTATCCCCGCTCGGAATCAGCGTTTGAGGGATTAGCCCCAACGTAAGACACGGGCAAACCTTTCAGGAAGAATTCGAGAGCCGGGCTGTTGCTGAATGCCTGATAGCCTAAGGGAGCCAGATCCTCAAAGGTATACAGTCCGCTGACAGTGAAATCCAGCGTCCCATTACTTTGGAGCCTTCGGAACTCGGCGCCGAAGTTCAGGGTGTGACGTCCAATGGTATGCGAAAGTTGGTCCCGAACCTGATAAACGGTCGAAGCATCGACCACAGGAAATGTCGCGCTGTTCCCCAAGAGGCTCATACCGGTAATATCGATCGTTCCCATCGGCACGCCAGGGAGCAAAGAAAGAGACAGGCCCGGATGGGTATTATCGATTGACGTGGACGCGGTAGTGCGATTGATTCCGAATCCCAGTTCATTGATCCAATCGTTGCCGAGAGTGCTCTGGTCCTGAATTGCAAAGTACTGGTTGCGACCTTGATGGAAGGCTGGGAAGCCAGGATCGTAAGTTCCCGGTGGAGTCCCGACGTAAGGAACCTGAGAGAAACTGTCATCTACGGTGTAGCGTGCGAAAAGCGAATGTATGTTGGACAAGTTGTGGTCGACGCGAACCATACCGTGGTCCTCACGGGTGGTGCCTTTGTTAGCCGTGATCAGTTCGCCCGTTCCATCGCCATTGTCTGGTCCGTTTGAAGGGGGCACCAGATTGAGAAACGGTTGTACCAAAGGGTTGATCGGAATAGCGACGCATCCGCTTGGAGTTGCGCTGCTGCAGGCGGTGGGATTACCAGCGGGAGGCAGCAGCCCTTGATGCGCCAGGGCGTCTGGTGCCGTCGCAATTGCCGTAGATGCCTGCACTTCTCGAAAGCCTTCATAGTTGACAAAGAAGAACGTGCGGTCACGTTTTAGTGGCCCTCCGACTCCAGCGCCGAACTGATTGCGGACGAACGGAGGGATCGGATTCGCGGACAAATCGAAGTAGTTCTTGGCGTCCAGCGACGCATCCCGATGCAATTCCCACAAGGATCCGTGAAACTGGTTGGTCCCCGACTTGGTTGTCATGTCGATGACGGCAAGACCATGGCCACCGTAACCCACGTTGAAGGTTTGGGTCAAAACATTGACTTCCTCCAATTCATTCAGACCGAGAAAAAAACCGGAAGCACCGGCGGGCGAAAAACCGAAAACCGGATCTGTCGCATCCATACCGTCGATCAGAACGTTTGTCATACTCGGACGCGTCCCGCTAATCGACACTTGCCCAACCTTGCCGTTGGAAAGCAACGACGGAGCACTGTTAGGGTTAGGAACCACTCCAGGTACCAGCGCAACCGCACTAAACAGATCCTGATTATTGAGAGGCAGTTTCGTCAGGCTTTGCTCTCCCACGAGTCCGCTGACAGTTGAGCTCGTACTGTCGATGCCGCTGGCGTTCGCGTTGACCGTTACCTGCTGCCGTAGGTCGCCTACGATTAGTGAGAAGTTGATGACCGATTCGGAGGCCGAAACGAGCGCAACACCTTCGCGAATCTGTGTCTGGAATCCCTGATCTTCCGCGCGGATGGTGTAGGTTCCCGGTGGCAGGCCGGAGAAATGATACATGCCTGCGGCGTCAGTGACGGTGCTTCGCTCCAATCCGGTGCCTTGGTTGGCGATTACAATTCGACCTCGAACAATAACAGCGCCGCTCTTATCGGTAATCGTGCCGGAAAGGGTCGCAAGCTGGGATTGCGACCACGCCCACTTTGGGAGCAAGGCAAGTGACAGAACGAAGAGTAAGCGCACCCTCGAACTGAACAAGCGCCCAAAAGTGCCAATATCCACAGAGCGTCGACCCGGAAAAAAAGAATGGTTAGGCGCGGCCGTCATGCTCGACGGGACTCTCCTGCTGAAATTTCATTAGTTCGGGCCCCCGCTACTTCAAGCAACATATTCTCAAACAGTGCAGACCGCCAATTGGACTTTGGTATCGGTTCCACTGAATGAAACGCATACGGGATCGGGCCTCAGCTTCCCGTTCGCCTGTAGAAGCCTATAACGGCCGGCTGGCCGCAGCCAACCAGGACCATGAGAGGTTCGCCTTTGCGATCCCGTGCAAGCTCGACGATCAGTGCAGCGGGAACCGTCTTGGGGCGACGATGAGAAAAACCAATACCGAAGTATTGGTGGCAATCGCGCGGCACAACTGCCGTGGTATGGTTGCGTCAACTGGTTGCCTGGAAGAGACTCTATCAGCCGCGTTGCTCATGTGCGCCTCGGACAAAAATGGATTACGCAAGGTCCAAGCACATCGATTTCCTTAGACAACGCTAATCCCTCGGATATGTTTTTCGACGTTTTCCGTGACTTTTGCTTAGGTATGGCGTGAGAGTTTCTTGATGAAAGCCCAATTGCTGATTTCGGTAGTCGACGATGACCAGTCAGTTCGCGAGTCATTGCCGGAACTGTTGAACGAGTTGGGATTTGACGCGCAGACATTCTCGTCGGCACGAGAATTTCTGGCCTCCGATGCTCCCTTGCGTTCGAACTGCCTGGTCCTCGACGTCGGAATGCCAGTGATGTCCGGACCCGAACTCTTCCGCGAACTTCGCCGCCGAAACCTGAATATTCCGGTTGTCTTCATTACCGCTCGCAAGGACGAAGTCGTACGATCGCGATTGCTTGATGACGGAGCAGTCGAATGTTTGTTCAAACCCTTCAGCGATACTGCCTTGTTGCAGGCATTGGACAAGGCCGTCGGCGGCGAATAAATGCTCGGGCGCACGTAGCAGGTGATTACAATGACAAGAACAAGCTGGATTTGCTGTGGAGAGGGAACTTTCTTCGTGCCAGATACATTACCGATTGTCTTCGTTGTCGATGACGATATCTCGGTCCGAGAATCGCTTGAATTCCTGATTCAGGACGAAGGATGGCATGTAGCAACATTCACTTCAGCGGAAGAATTCCTCAATCGTCCACGGGAGTTCATCCCAAGCTGCTTGGTCCTCGATATTTCGATGCCGGGCTTGAATGGGCTGGAACTACAGAAGCGACTCTCGGTGGAACGGCCTGACATGCCGATTATTTTCCTCACCGGTCACGGCGACATTCCAAAGACGGTACAAGCTATCAAGGCCGGGGCAGTAGAGTTTTTGACGAAACCCTTCAGTGACAGCACACTTCTCTCTGCTATTCGTGGAGCCATTGACCGGAGCAAAGCATTGATCGGTCGCGATGCTGAGCTTCGCGCGCTCAAAGCGCGGTATGCTCGTTTGACCTCTCGCGAACGAGAGGTGTTGGCTTTGGTTGTGGTCGGAAAGGCTAATAAGGAGGTCGGTAATGAGTTGGGCATAAGTGAGGTCACTGTGAAAGCGCATCGCGGAAGCATGATGCAGAAGATGGGAGCCGGTTCTTTGGCGGAACTGGTGAACCAAGCCGCACGTCTTCGTTTGCCGCGGCCCAAATGGAAACCCTAGAGCGCGGTCGTATCCAAAGACCCGCCTAAAAACCAGATTGTTCCGCAATTCCTGCATTTGTTCCAGATCATGGCGAAGCTCCCCATAGGCATCACAAGCCGGATTCAGTCCTACGATCTCTTGCGGGTTGTCAAAGGGCACATTATCCGCACTCATTGAAAAGTGACTCGGTCTGTTCCGGCCGTTGATAATTATGTCCAATTTTCCCGTGAGGCGGCGAACTGTTATTTGGAGCACAGGGCTTCCATTACATCGACGCGGTCAGCCTCAGCCGTGGGCACTAGCGAAGCGACAACGGCAACTGTCAGCAACAGCGCGGAGATAGCCACAGGCGGCCGCCCGCCATTTTCACTTCATGAAATAGCTACCGGCTAAACGTGCCACCAAAGCCAAATGCTTCGCCAGCGAGAACCGATAACGACAAGGCCGTCATTATTCTGGTCGTCGAGCGCGTTGAAATCGCGGCCGACCATGATCGAGCACCAAGTGCCGAACAATATCCGGGAGAGATAATGCGCCGTTGGGCTGATCATATATAGCGTCATCGAACACCACCGCTACTAAGGTATCTCCACGACCATCGTCTAATAGATTTGCCTCCGCGTTTCTGGCTTAATGCAAGAACGGAACGTGTTGTAACTCATCGGCGGCGCGTAATCAATCTTTTAACTAACGAGCCACGCCATGATCGCACGTTAAGGCGCGACGCACACTTCAGTATCGATCAACATGTCGCCCAAGGGTGCGATCGGAAGCTGTTACGACATGGGAACTTGAAGTGGAGGATCTTATGGCCGCACAACCGCCTCAAGAGCTCTTCGAGCAGGCTTCTCGAAGCGCTATCTCTACAGTGCAATACTTGACGAGTTCGCCCTTTGACAGCCCGCTGCACGGAGACCCGTGTCAGTCATCCGAGGAAGGTTTGCAAGAACAATTGCGGAGGTTGCAGCAATGCGTTTGCGAGCTTCTCATCAAGAACCAACAGCTCAGAATGTTGTTGGAGTCAGCAAATGAATCACCTAGCCAAGGATCCTCCCGGCTAAATGCCTCCAGAGCGTTCGAAGAGATCAACCATAGAAGAGGTCAGTCATGAATCTACTTATGCCAGCGGTACACAGTGTCGATACTGAATATAGCCAAACTGAGACGAGCGATTG
>CAWJPV010000002.1:0-151578 GCA_963844785.1 uncultured Acidobacteriaceae bacterium
CATGGGGCGGTTTGCCGGCTGCGCGCCAGTGTTCTCCGCCGTCGGAGGTGAAGGCCGTGTTGTTAGTCGCGTCATTCGGCTTACGAAAGTCCCCACCGACAGCAATTCCGTGCATTGGGTCGCGAAACGCTACGGAGAAGACGCCGGAGGAGTCATTTCCGCTTGCCAACGGAGTCTGCGTGCTCTGCCATGTGAGCATATCCCTGGTCCGCAGGACTCTCGCCTTGCTGGTTCCCAGCCAGACCCAGCCTCCGCGCGTCGCCATGGCGCTATTGCTGGCGGCGAAAGCGGACTCCCCGGGGAGAGGCTGCAGTTCAGTGGCCGGGCTCCAGGTTTTCCCTCCGTCGTGGGTCACCAGTAAAGCAAACCTCACATGATCAGTACGTCCGGCGGGTTGCGTTGGATCACCGTAGAGGACGCCCTGCTGCTGGTTGAGGAAGAGGATCCCATCCCAGAAGCCGGCTGCATCGGGATTGGTCAAGAGCAGTTTCCAGCTGCTGCACCCATCGGTAGTCTCATAGAGGCGGGACTGGTCGCCAGGTCCGCTCGACAAAGCCAGGGCACTTTGCGCGTCCCAGGCCCAGATGCCGCGAAAGTCGAGTTTGCTTGCGCCGGGCGGTATGGCGCACTGCTGCCAGAGGTAGCCAGTGTCCTCGCTGCGCAATACCGTGCCGCCGGTGCCGCTGGCCCAAACCACGCCACCGCCCACAGCATGGATTCCTCGCAGCCCGGCGGCGGACCCGCTATCCTCTAGTTCCCACGGGCCGCTATGACTCGTGGTTTGCGCCCCGGCTGCGAGGGCTGCTAACAAGCATATTGTCGAAATAAGAAACTTCATGTTTGTCTGCGTGAGAACCTGCTGGTCCAGAAGTGAGTCCCGAGGGACGGCTGAATAGAGTAGCCCAGGACGCTAGTCCTGGGTGTACATACCCACCGCGACCAGTCCCGCAGGGACGGCTGAGAATGCCCCAGGACGTCAGTCCTGGGTGAACCTGGAGCGCACACGAATACCGACAGGCGATCATCAACACCCAACCCGATTCTCCTTGATCGTATGGAACTGCGGGGTCTCAGAGAGAATCGGCCCTTGGATCATTGCCAGAGCATTGCGTGTGGTCCAATTCACCCAGGACTGATGTCCTGGGGCTATTCTCTTCAGCCGCCCCTGCGGGACTCAGTTTGGAGAGGGTAGTTTTTGCCCAGCCTCTAAGGCCCCTGAGGTGCGGTTTCCGCTCGCTAGCATCTACACACGGGGGCAAGCCATCCACCACCGGAATGCCCGGCGGAGGATGGAAAACGAAATCTGTATCCGGGGCCGGTGCATTTGCCTGGCTATCCTTAAAAGTGAATGCAGTCTGGGCTCCATCGGTTTCGTGGATGACCATGGAGTGGATAATCCCATCGGCGCTCACCCCGAGCACAATCTTCTCCACCCGCTTCTGCATCCCCTTGGGCACTCCCGAGAGCTGCAGACCCGTGTCGGTGGTGGTGAGCGTCAACCCCTCAAGCTCCTTTTGCAATTGCGTATGTCCCAATAGAAAGCGCAGCGGCGAACGCAGATCGTCCAGTTGCGCTGCGGCCAACCTCTCTACCTGGGCATCTCCTGGCGAATAGAACCAGGCATACTTGCCGTCGAGCAGAAATACCTTTCCTGGCGGATCGGTATAGCTCCAGTGCATTTTTCCCGGTTTACGCAGCAGCAGAACCCCGCTCTCCTGGCGATCGATGCCCATGCCGTGAAAGCTCTCGGTGAAGGTGGTGCGCAGCGAATGGAGGCCGTTGTAGTACTTGTCCACGCGCTGCGCTACCTGCTGTGCGGTGGGTTCAGTCTGGGCAGACGACGGAGTTGGCAGCAACACAGAGAGCCCAAGCAGCAGAAAGAAGCAGCGGGCGCTTACTGAATCGGCTGCGAGCAATTCGTGCCACCCGCAGGGTCAGCTTTGATCTCTCCGGCCTGGTCGATGCAAAAGCCGCGATGGCCCGACTTCCCAATCGACTGCGGCACTGCCGTTGCCTCATACGAGGTGTACATGTCCTGGTTGTTGACCGTGACCTTGGTGCAGTTGACGATGTTGAAGGTGTAGCCGGACTTCTGCCCGGTGGCCAGGTCTCCCTGCAGTACTTGCGCCGCCTGCGCGCTGGGCGGACCGGCGCTGGCGTTTCCGCCCAGCGCGGTCAACGCGCACGCGAAGCCGTTGGCGGGAAAGTTCGTCTGGTACTGGATCTGCGCCTGGTAAATGGCGCGCAGTGATTGGATGGCTGAAGTCTCGTCCGCCTGGGCCTTCATGCTGATGAAGTTCGGGATAGCAATCAACATCAGAATGATCATGATGGACATGACGATGAGCAGTTCCATCAGGGTGAAGCCGTGCTGGCGGTTTTTGCGGAGGATCCTGGTATTGCTGGTCTGAGTCATGACGGCCCTATTTTACAAATGATATGGACGCAGAGGCCAGCGAAAGCGCTCACCGAAGCTAGCAGGCCAGCTGGGCGCGGCTGATCTTGAGCCCGTCGAGCCGGCCCAGCAGCGTCACTGCCACCTTATCCGGGTCGAAGAGCGAGTTGGCCATGGCCATGACCTCTTCGCTGGTGACGGTATCGACCTTCTCCATGATTTCGTCCACGCCGAAGAAGTGCTCGAAGTACATCTCCTGACGAGCCAGGTTCGACATGCGGGACATGGAACTCTCCAGGCCGAGGATGATGTTGCCTTTAAGCTGGTCCTTGGCGCGCTGCAGCTCGTCGTCGGGCAAAGCCTCGCACTTCAGCCGCCGGAACTCGCACATGATCAATTCGATCACCTCCATGCAGTGAGCCGACGAGGTACCTGCATAGACGCACAGTGAGCCGGTATCGCGATAGGGGTTCAGATCGCTGAAGATGGAGTAAGCCAGGCCATGTTCTTCGCGCACGGTCTGAAACAGCCGCGAACTCATACCCCCACCCAGCACCGTATTGAGCAGCAGGGTTACGTAACGGAGATCGTGCGCGATCGGCGGAGAAGGCACGCCCAAACAAAGCTGCACCTGTTCCAAGGCTTTCTTGTTGCGCAGGACAATCTTCGAAACGGTGCGCGGCTCCGTCTCTGCCAGCGAGCCTTTGGCGGGCGAAATGTGATCGAAGCGCTTAGTTACCAGATCAACGAACGCGTCGTGCTCCAGATTGCCCGCGGCGGAGAAAACCATGTTGTTGCCGGAGAAGCGCTGACCATAGTAATCGAACAAAATATCCTGCTCGAAGCGGCGCACTGTCTCCTTCGTCCCCAGGATAGGTTTTCCCAGAGGATGGTCCTTCCAGAAATTCTGGGTGAAAATCTCGTGCACCAGATAGTCGGGGTTGTCCTCGTCCATCTTGATCTCTTCAAGAATGACTCCACGCTCACGCATGATGTCATCGTTGTTGAACACCGGGTTCAACACCAGGTCGGAGAGAACGTCGAGTGCGGTGGGGACATGCTGATCGAGGACCTTGAGGTTGAAGCAGATGGTCTCTTTGCCGGTGAAGGCGTCCAGGTTGCCGCCGATCGCATCGACCTCGCGCGCAATGCGCTTGGCGGAGCGTGACTGCGTTCCTTTGAAGACCATGTGTTCGACGAAATGAGAGATGCCGTTTACTTCCGGCAGTTCATGACGCGAGCCGGCCCGGATCCACACACCCATGGCAACTGACCGGATATGCTCCATGCGCTCGGTCAGGATAGTCAGGCCGGAAGGTAGGACCGTGCGTCGAATGCTGCGTTCTGTCACCATTCCAGTGTAGCGGCTTTCCCTGGGGTAAAGCGGATTTCCTGCGCCCGATTACCAAAATGCGGTCCGGCCCGGGTGGGCCTTCCAGGGGCAAAAGTTGCTCGCTCGTGCACCCTTGTTGGTGCAATTGCTAATGGCAAATGCAACAAAGTATTGGGTGCTATGCTGCCAGAAGAGCCGTCTGTCGATGCCTGGTAGGGAAAATCTCGTCTCCGTAGTAGACGGGGCAGCTAAACCCGCTGCCGGAAATCTTTTCGGCCTGTCCCGTCAACAACTTACCGAATTAATGCTGGAGTTTCACCAGCCCCCGTACCGGGCCGGCCAGCTGCTGGAGGCGATATTTCAGCAGCGGATCGCCTCTCTCGACCAGGTGCACACCTTGCCGCGCGAGCTGCGGGCTGCCATGGCGGACGAGGGCTGGATCATTGCCGGTCCCAGGATTGTCGAAACCTTCCGCTCTGTTGATGGCACCGAACGCTACCTGGTTGCGGGCCAGGACGGGCAGACGGTGGAGACGGTCTGGATGCCGGGCGGCGACGGGGGAGAGCAGGGAGATGGCAGCGGGCTCGAGGCGGCGAGTGCCGGGTCGCGGCGAGCCACCATCTGCGTCTCCAGCCAAATCGGCTGCGCGGTCAACTGCCAGTTCTGCCTCACAGCGAAGATGGGATTGCAGCGCAACCTATCGGCCGGAGAGATTGCCGGCCAGGTGATCGCCGTGCTGGAGCGGCAGGCAGTGCAACTGGGGCGTGACCGCATCAACCTGGTCTTCATGGGTATGGGCGAACCCTTCCTGAACTACGACGAGTTCATGGCCGCCGTGCGTCTGCTGGTGAATGAAGCCGGCCTGGCTGAATCCAGGATGACGGTTTCTACGTCCGGCATTGTGCCCGGCATTCTGCGTCTGGCCGGCGAGGCTGTGAGGCCGAGGCTGGCCATCAGCCTCAATGCCCCCAATGATTCGATTCGCGAAGCGATCATGCCCATCACCCGCAAGTGGAAGATCGATGAGGTGATCCAGGCGGCTGGTCAATTGCCTTTGAGGCCACGGGAGCGAGTCACGTTCGAGTACGTGCTGCTGGGCGGTGTGAACGACGGATTACAACATGCGGACGAGTTGGTTGCGCTGGCGCGCAGTGCGCCCATGCCGGTGAAGGTGAACCTGATCGCCTGGAATCCCGGTCCCGGAATTGGCTATGCGATGCCGGAGCCACAGCAGGTGGCGGCCTTTCAGCAAAGACTTATCGCGCGTGGCATTCCCGCCTTCGTGCGCCGGCCGCGGGGCAGAGATATTTACGCCGCTTGCGGCCAGTTGAAGCGCACCGTCAAGGAGATTCAACCAGCGGCGTTGTGACGGGCCCAGATTTAGTGCCGCGCCTACAGCGCTCAGATCACCTTCGGGATTGGTTCCCAGCCCTTTCGGGCTGGGCTGAAGTTTGGCGGTCGGCCCTCTGGGCCTCGCATCCATCGCGATTTTTGTAGTGTCTTTTCTCAACTGCCAAAGCCAGCCGCTTGCTTCCCCGGCACGCTCCACGGCAGGCCCGATTTCCTGCCACGCTGTGCTAAAGAGATCCGCGTGAGCGCCTTTCATTAAGAAAAGGCGCATGGAGTGCATCAACGCCACAAGCCTTCACAGGCAATCTGGGCAATGGGGCATCCAGCCTTCGTGCCGGTGAAGCAAGCTGGTCATCCCTCCGGTAACCTTTGCTGAGGTGAGCGCCACCCTCCCCTTTGTTATCCCGAGGAGCAACCGGCTTGCCTTGGCAGTTGAGAAATGCCACTGCAAAATTGCGATGGATGCGAGGCCCGGAGGGCCGACCGCTAAACGTCAGCCCAGCCCGGCAGGGCTGGGGATCAATCCGAAGATGATCTGAGCGCCGTAGGCGCGGCACTAAACCTGCCCGGCCTGTTATTGCCCTTTATCGGCGGCCCGTGATGCCCAGGCGCACCACCGCATCGGCTACTCGATCCGCTGCGTGGCGCACGACATCGCCTTCGGCGGCAAAGTCGCCGGCGATACAGCGCACACCGAGGGCTTCGATGGCCTCGATGTCGGCGACGATCGGCGAAGCCCCTTCGCCGGCGTAGCGATCGAGCACAGTCTTTGAGACCGGAGCGGTATTCACCAGGGCGTAGTCGAAGACGGCCTGGTGCGCGTGCTCATAAATGCGCTCAATATGCTGCGATGCAGTAAGGCGCAGACTTTCGTTGGCCTGAGTCATCAGGTTGCAGATGTACACCCGGACCGCCCGCGAAGAAGCCAGGGCCTCGGAGACGCCTTTGACCAACAGGTTGGTAATGATGCTGGTAAACAGCGAACCAGGTCCAACGGTGATCAGGTCGGCCAGCGCAATCGCTTCCAGGGTCTCGGGCAGTGGCTCGGCGTCCGCCGGGTCCAGCATCAGTTCAACGATGCGTTGCCGGCTGGCGGTGATGTTGGTCTCCCCGTGTACCAGGGAACCGTCGTCCATGAGGGCAGCGAGGGAGACGTTGGCATTGGTTACCGGATAGATGTGACCCCGGGTGGCGAGCACCTGCGAAGAGAGCTTGATGGCCTGGGCGAAATCCCCGGTCATCTCCAGCAGTGCGGCTACAAAGAGATTGCCAAAGCTGTGGCCTTCCAGGCCCTCGCCGGCGGTGAAACGATGGCGGAAGAGCCGGGAGATCAGATGCTCGTCTTCGGAAAGAGCCACCATGCAATTGCGCAGGTCGCCCGGCGGCAGCATGTTGAAGCCGCGGCGCAGCCGCCCGCTCGAGCCCCCGTCATCCGTTACGGTCACCACGGCAGCCAGATCCGAAATAAGGCATGGCCCCGGCGCGCACTCGATGGAAGGGGGGTGGGGCGATGCGACATACTCCCGCAAACCGCGCAGCAGGGTGGAAAGACCAGTGCCTCCGCCAATGGCGACAGCACGAATGCTGGAACGGTCGGTGCTCCGTCGCGCGGGAATAGCTTTCCTTCGGCTTGGCTTGGCCAGGGTGGGAGACAGGGATTTCACCATGATGCGCTCACCAAGCTAGCCTACGCCGCCAGGCAAACTCCGGCGATTCCCTGAAAGCGGAAGCATGGAACCCGGCCATGCCTGGCACAGAACCCGGGGCTTTCGCTTATGGAACTTCGGGGTAGAGCAATTCGGTGAAACGAGGATCATCGGCCATATCCTGAAAGTCGGAATCGCTGCGAGCCTGAATGCGATTACGGGGGCTCAGTTCGATCGCCTTAGCCAGGTGTTCGAGGCAGGGCTCAGCCAGCCCGGTCATGCTTTCCAGAATGGCCAGCCCATAATATGCATAATCGGCGGCCGGGTTGGTCTTGAGAATTCTTTGGAACTGATCGCGAGCCTCCTCGTAGAAGCCCGTATTCAACAAGGAAATTGCGTAGTCGTACTGCTCCTCGGTGTTGTCGAAGGAGAGACCGCTTTGTTGCGCATGTCGTTGGCAAGCAGAGAGATAGACCCGAACCCGCTCCAGAATCTCAACTGGGCCATCCTGGCTGAGCTTCTCAAAGACCAGCCGGGCTTTCTCATACTTGCCTTCATGCATCCACTGCAGGGCGCTCTGATACTCGTTCAGCGCCTTCTGGTGGCCAGCATTCGGCATGGGGCGCGCTTTGCCCTCTATGGTGCGAGGATTGCGCCGAGCGGGGATACCCTGACCTGTGTTTTGCATAACCCACTCTTCTTTCGCCTGCTAAAAAACAGGTCTCGACATCGACCGAGACATTGCTCGGAACATTGGATACGGAACCACAACCGGCTGTCAGATTCGTCTTTATACGCACAGAACCGACGTACGTCAACCCCGGCTGGTAGAATCCGCATCCTTGGCAAGACTGTAGCACGGAAGCCAAATTAGGTCCCGTGACGGTGGAGTCTCTGACTACGGCTTCGATCGCGGGGAATAGACTGCCGGGTTGAGCGCCGGGTCGTTATACATCTTTAGTTGGCGGTACAGCTTGAATCTGCGCTGCCCGTCAAGTACCTGCTGCCACAGCCGGTCCAGAGCCCCGGCGAGATCGTCCCGTTGCTCCACCAGGATTTGCAAACGCTGCAGATTGCGTTCGCTATGGCCCTGGGGCGCCTGGGGGCGGTCGATCTCTTCGCGGGTATGAAACAGCTTGAGCGAGAGGATCGACAGCCGGTCGAGAATCAGGCCGGGAGACTCGGAATGCAATTCGGCATCTGGAGCGGGCAGGTTCTGCCGGCTGAGAAAGTCCAGCAGAAACACGTCGCACTGCTCGGCAAGATCGTTGCGGCGCTGATTAGCGTGGTCGATAAAACGTTTGATGCGGGCCAAGTCGTGATCACGGGCATCCGGCGCGCGCGCCATATCCTCCGCGTGCCAGAGTTCGAAGTTGGCCAGGTGCTGCTCGGCCACCGTGCGCTCGAAGCCGGTCAGAGACGGGCTCACGACCGGGGCCTCGTGATGCCAGACCGCAGTGCATCGGTCCTGCAGCCCCGTGATCTGTAAGGAGTTGAGTGGTGGGGCGCAAAGAGGGTTGGTGGTCATGGGGGTTTAGTCGCAAGCAGCGTGTCTGGCGTCGAGGGCGCGCCAACCGGCTGCTCAGGTAGCTCCCAAACGTGGTGAGCTCGGTGGGAATCGAACCCACGACCCACGCATTAAAAGTGCGTTGCTCTACCGACTGAGCTACGAGCTCATTTCTACTTAAGTTCCAAAGTACCACAATGGGCAGAGCAGGCTGGTGCCGGCCGGCTGCGCATCAATTTTTGATTGTGCCCTCACGCTCGAGACGAAATCCGGAGTATGTTAAGGAACTAAAGCTCCCCCTGGAACCTGTCGAAAGACGGCAGTAGGACTCCCCCGTGTGCCGCCCCCGTTTGAAGTTTGAAGAAGGACCGGCCCATCCAAGTTCTGAGTTGGGAGAATTCAGGGAGTGCCATGACAGAAAAACCATCTGACCCGGAGCAGAGCACACCGCCGGAGAATATCGCGGGGCTCTACGCTCGCGCCCGTACGCCGGAGAGCACGTACTGGGACTTTTCAGCGTCGCGCAAGGAGGTGCTGGGGCACTTCCGGCACCGGATCGCGCGTGAACCAGCAGAACCCGGCAGCGCTGCGCCGCCCACGGACATTTCCTCCCCGCGCCCATCGCACCAGTCGAAAGAGGAGACAAGGGACGAGGCTCCGGGGCTCGTGTCCTCAGCCTTCGCAGACCCCTCCGAGCCCATGCGGCAGACGGGGCCGCAATCCATTGGCGGCGGGGTCACACGCTGGTACGCTTTGCACTCTATTTTCGCTCCGCCGGAGGAAATATCCACGCCCAGCCTGGAAGACCGGCCACCCATGGTGGTCGTGTTTTCGCTCGCCGGTGGAGTGGGCAAGACCTGCCTGGTAGCCACCCTGGGGCGTGCCCTGGCAGCGATGGGGGAGCACGTCCTGTTGGCCGATACGGCCGCCTACGGGCCGTTGCCGCTTTATTTCGGTTCGCGCGAGTTTAAACCCGGCGTGGTGCGGACCTTTTCTCCTCCCGGAGGAGAGAACGATGCACCGGTACAGGTCCTGACCCTGGAGCCAGAGCGCTATCCGGGGGACGGCGCGGATGAGCATGACCCGTTATTGGGAGAGCTGGGCCGCGACGGGCGCGACGCCAGCCGGATCCTGGTAGACATTGGCACGGCCAGCCGGCAGGTCACGAGGCGGTTGCTGCTGCTGCGGCCGACGATTCTGATACCCATCCTTCCCGACATAAGCTCGGTAGCCACGGTGCAAGCGCTGGAGGCATTTCTGTTCAATCCCGCCAATCAGCCCCACCGGGAGAGGCAAACGGGCGCCGTCTTTTACCTGCTGAACCAGTTCGATGCCTCATCGCCGCTGCACCTCGACGTGCGTGAGACTTTGCAGCAGCAACTGGGCGATCGCCTCCTACCCCTGGTGCTGCGGCGCAGCTCCGCGGTGAGTGAGGCCCTGGCCGAAGGAACCACGGTGATCGATTACGCGCCCGGGTCGACGGTGGCGGAAGACTATATGCATCTGGCCGCCTGGCTGCGCAGCATGGTTGCGCCGGCTGCGATGGGACACACTGGTGTGCGTTGGAGCGAGCGCTAGATCCGGCCCACACTATTCCTCCCCCCGGCGCATCTAACCCATGAGTTCATGAAAACAACTCATCAGGAGTTTAGCCACGGACGGCTGGCGCCCGCGCGGACCTGGCTCGCCGCTGGGTTGCTGATGCTGATGCCCTGGCCAACCCACACGGCAGATGCCCTGGCGCCGGCCGAGATCGAACAGGGCTTCCAGAGTATGTACAATCTGGATTTTCAAATGGCCCATCAGGATTTTTCCACCTGGGAGCGGATGCACCCGGACGACCCCATGGGACCGGTCTCGCAAGCTGCCGGCTTTCTGTTTGCGGAGTTCGCCCGGCTCGACATCCTCGAAAGCCAGCTCTTCACCGACGACAAGAACTTTGAAGCACGGTCCAAGCTCAGTCCAGACCCCAAGGTACGGGAGCAGTTCTATGCCGCCCTGGATCGCGGTGACCAGCTCGCGGACGCAGCTTTAAAGGTTCATGCCGACGACAGCAACGCGCTGTTTGCCAAGTGCCTGGCCATGGGCCTGCGATCCGATTATGCAGCCATGATCGACAAGGAGGATCTGGCCGCGCTGAGCTATATGAAGCAAGGGCGCATCCTTGCCCAACACCTGCTGCAGCAGAAGCCCGACGATTACGATGCTCTCCTGGCGGTGGGCGTGGAAAATTATCTGACCGGGATCAAGCCGGCGCCGGTGCGGTGGGTGTTGCGCTTGGGCGGCATCAAACCGGATAAGGAGCAGGGCATTCACGAGCTCCAGCTAACCGCCGAGCATGGGGACCTTTTGAAACCCTTCGCCAAACTGTTGTTGGCGGTGGCCGCGCTGCGGGATAAGAACGATGCCCAAGGGTGTCAGTTGCTGCACGAACTGGCGGTTGCGTATCCGCGCAATCCTCTGTACCGCAACAACGCTCCCCAGTGCGCGGGACGCTAGATCGGGAAGGGATTCATGAGATGAAGGTACGGGCCCTAGTGGAAACCATCCCTCAGCGGCTGAAGCCGCCTTCGTTTCAAAGCATTTACGTACGGCCTAAAGGCCGTACCCTTCAAAAGATACCCATCGTGCCGGGAGTTTTTTGAAGGGTACGGGGCTTCAGCCGCTGAGGGAACTGCTTTCCCCCGTCTGCAGTAGAAAATTCTTCTAGCGCTTGCCCTTGCTGATTGGGACCACCTGCACCGTGGCGTCACGAATCTCCGCTAGAAAGCGATTGATCACCGAGCCGCGCAGAAGAATGTCCAGCCGGGACCGCGCCGATTGCCCGAAGACCACGTGCGAGATGCCTTCCCTTTGCGCGAACTCGATCAGCGCGTCGGCGACGTTCTTGTCTTTTAGTACGATCACCTCGGCGCCCAACTCGCGGGCCAGACGCTGGTACTCCTCCATGCGCTGGTACTCCTCCGCATCCCCATGACGCGAGTCTTCATCCGGCGACTCAACCCGCACCGCGTACCAGTTGGTAGCCAGGCGTCCGGCAATGCGCGCCCCGACACGCAGCAGGCGTTCCGCTCCGGGCCGGGGGGATAGGCAGACCATTACCTTCTCCGGGATCGGCGCCTGTTCCAGACCCTCACTTCGCCGGTATTCCGCCGCCCGGGAGCCGACCTCCGCCGCAGTGGTGCGCAGCGCCAGCTCGCGCAGCATGCTGAGATTGCCCTTGCGGAAGAAGTTGGCCAGCGACTGCTCGATCTTTTCCCGAGCGTAGATCTTGCCTTGCTTGAGACGTGAACGCAGCTCCTCCACCGTGATATCCACGTTCACTACTTCGTCGGCCCGTTTCAGGAAACTATCCGGGATGGTTTCCCGGATTTGCACGTCGGCGGAGCGGGAAACGGAGTCATTGAGGGTTTCCAGGTGCTGCACATTGACCGCGGTCCAAACGTTGATGCCCGCGTCCAGCAGTTCCAGTACATCCTCGTAGCGCTTGCGGTTTCTCGATCCCGGCACATTGGTGTGGGCCAGCTCATCGACCAGGCAGGTATTGGGATGCCGGGCGAGAATCGCATCGAGATCCATTTCCTCCAGGACCACGGCGCGGTAAGGAATAGCGCGCCGGGGAATGATCTCGAGATCCCGTACCTGGTCCTGGGTATCCTTCCGGCCATGGGATTCAATCAGCCCGATGACCACGTCAATGCCCTGCTTCTTCATGAGGTGGGCATCTTCGAGCATCTGGTAAGTCTTGCCTACTCCGGGAGCGGCCCCGATGTAGACGCGCAGCTTGGCCTGTTCGGGCGCGGGGAGGGTGATGTCGGTGGAGAGGTCTGTCATTATCCCTTGGGGTGAGCCTAACCTATTTCGATGGGATGCCGGGTGGCAACGGTGGTGGCTACGGGGAGAGTGAAGCTGAAGGTGGCACCGTGGCCGAGCCGGCTCTCCACGGAGATCTGGCCACCGAGCAATTCGACCAGGCGGCGCACCAGGGCGAGGCCCAGGCCCGTTCCCTGGTCATGCGCGGCATTGAAGCGGCCGAAGATGTTGGGCAACCTCTCGGCTTCAATGCCCCGGCCGGAGTCGCGCACCGAGAATTGCACCTTGTCTTTCTGCTCCTTGGCCTGCAGCAGGATGGTTCCGTTCTCCGGCGTGTAACGCACGGCATTGCTCATCAGGTTGTCCATGATGCTGCGCAGGGCTCGGCGATCTCCATTCACATAGGAGAGATCGGCAAATGCCTGGATCTGCACATCGATATTCTTGGCCCGGACCTCGTCGCGCGCCCGGGAGAGCGTGTCGCGCAGAATATCGATAGGGCGGAATCGATCCATGCGGAGCTCGCGCCGCCCGGTATCGAGTTCCGAGACCTCGATCAGATCGGACATGAGATCGTTGAGGCGTTCTGCTTCCTCTTCCGCGCCATGGATCACATCCGCCTGCAAGGGCCGCAAGTCGCCGGCGAAACCGGAGGTAAGCGTGTACAGGCTGAGCCGGAGCTGCTCCAAAGGCTGGCGGAGTTTTTTGGACGCGACGCTGAGAAAGCGGGTTTTGAAGCGATCGATATCCTGCATCTCGGTGATGTCCTCAAGCACGCTGACCGCTCCCAGCAGCTTGCCCTCGAGATCGCGCATGGGCGTGGTGCGCAGGCGGTAACTGCGCTGTCCCTCGCCGAGTTTCATGGGCAACATCGCGGCGTCATCCGCAGTGGTAATGGACTCGCGCATGGAGACCGCATCCCGCACTGCGCGCAGGATCCTCTCGCCGCCGGGGGTGTTGGTCAGGGCCATGCGATCGCCGGCCGCTTCGCCCAGCACCTCGCTGGCCGCCTGGTTGACCTTGAGGACATGCCCTTTGGCATCGGTGACGATCACCGGCTCGAAAATGGATTGCACCACGGCATCGGAAAGCTGCTGGTCCATCTGCTTGCGGCCAAATTCGGTGTCGCGGAGGTCGCGCAGCCGCACTGCCATGCGGTTGAGTTCGGTCGCAATGGTGCCCAGGTCATCATGGGTTCGCCACTCGATGCGTTGTTGCAGTTCTCCCTGCCCGATCCGGCGGGCAGCAGCAGCGGTGCGCCGGATGGGCCGAATGATGGAGAAGAGGAAAGCGATGGTGATCACAACCCCGCTCAGGGTGCAAACGGTAGTGATGGTGGTGGCCCGGCGGGCGAGTCCAGCGCGTACCTCCGCTGCAGACGCGGCGGAAACGGACGCCTGGTGATCGAGCGCGGCCGCCTCATGAAGGGAAAGAGCATCGTGCACGCCGACGGCAAGCAACAGAGAGAGCAACAGGACATAACCGAAAATAAGTCTCTGATACAGCGTCAACATGGACGTGCTTACTCCTCCGGGGTGACGGGGTTCAGGTGCTATTTTGCGCCTTCCGTGCCCTGAAGCAAAGTTTCGCGTAGCTGGCAGACGCGCACGCTGGCGTTTGTAAATGGACAAGGGAAGGCGGTGTTTGCCTGCGTGGGCAAGACGATCCAGGCGACACCGAGGGGCCGAAGCCGGGCCACGCGCTGTTCATCGGTAGCGCCATTGAGGTGAGCTGTGGCCTGCGATCCTTGCCACCAGGGAATAGCAGCCTGAGGAAAGTTGCTGGCGATGCCGCCATCTTTGAAATAGTCGGCGACGGTGCTTCTTTCCGCGGTTGCGCGAAAGCCCTGGGCGTCCTCGCCGGGCCACTCAATGTAGTCGTTATCCAGGGCGAAGATCGTATCCTCGGCGGTGTTGTCGCGAATCCACAGGAAGGCCTGTTGCCAGGGATTGCGTGGCGTCCGCCCGGGCCACTCCACATGGCTGGAGGCGGGATAAGTGGACCTCTGGGTGGCAAACATGATGAGCAGAAGCGCCAGGTAGAGTGCCGCGAGGACGCGTTTACGCTGTTGCGCCAGCCTGGCCAACATGCCTCCGGCGAGCAGTACGCCGGCGAGGTAGACGAAGTGAAAGGCGCGCAGCACCTGCAGCCGCGCCAGCAGCAGGCTTCCGCTGCGATGCACAAAGCAGATGGACGCGAGCAGCGCACAACCGCCGAGGATGGTCGCGGCGATGGCCAGTGCGCGCGCGGACCACGGCACTCGTCTGAGGGCGCCCACAATGCCCAGCAGAAGCAGCGGCATAAACAAACCCGGATACTCAAACGATTGCCAGCTGGAGAGGAAGAAATACGACCGGCTGAGGGCCGCCTGGTTATAAGCAAGGCTGGGGTCCGGGTGACGCGTGGCCATGAAAATGACGCCGCACAGCAGCCATTCGAGTGAGGCAAGCAGACCAAGGGAGCGCCACATCCTGCGCCTGGTAAGCGCGAACGTTAGCAGGGCTATGGCGGCATAGATTGCCATTAAGGGATGGAGCAGCGCGGCCAGCGCGAGCCACAGCCCGCAAATAGCCCACCGTTCGTCGAGAACAGCGGCCAGCGCGAAGAGCATCAGGGGAGTGGAGAAGGACCGCGCCGTGACGTAGGGATCCATGATGGAAAGCGATGTGCCCGCGACCGGCAAGGTAAAGCAGCAGGCAGCGAGCAATACTGCTCCCCAGCGCTGCTGCTGGCCCGGGAAAATCCGTGCCGCCACTCTCCACGATCCGAGAAGGAAGAGAAAGATCGAAGCCGCATGGCAGGCTAACAGCAGGACCGGTAGGGAAATGTGTCCCCAGCGAACAAGCGCGGCCAGAACGTGGGCAAAGATGGAGAGACGGGTGGGCGATAAGGCGAAAACCGCATCCGTTTGGTAAAGGCCCGGATCCGCCAGCTTCTTGATGCCGGTGACGTAGACCGCGCCGTCATCGGCCAGCGGATGGTAGCCATGGACCAGAAGCACGACGGGTGTCAGCAGCGCGAAGGCGGGGAAGGGTCGGCGTGTAAGAAAGGAAATAGCAGGTCCCTCCACTACGCTACCCCTTCCCACAAAGCCTGGCCCCCTGGACGGGTGCCCCAGGTTCGCCATAGCGTACCTGGGCCGAAAACGGATTTTTCGAATGCTTTTAGCAGATAGCTGAGCCGCTCTCGATCGATCGCAACGCTTCCTCGTCTCAATTGCAATGGAAGGGGCTCCGCCCCCATCTTGTTCAACCCATGTACGCGGAAGTCCGCGAACATGGGGCACCCGTCCAGGGGGCTAGGCTTGGTGAGGACGCGAGAGATTTGGCGCACAATCAACGCGTGACGCTTACCCCCGCTTGGGTTCCCAAGCCGGTTGCGTAGGGACCTGCGGTTTTCATTTTCAACTGTGCCACCTAGTGCTGCTGGTAGCGGCCCAAGACATCTTCAAGCGACACCATGCCCTCGAGGGTACCCTTGCTGGCCCGATTCTGAATGGGAAGAACAGGCCAACGGGCCAGGTAGGGAATCGCGCTGTCGAGCGGCAGGTCAGGGAATAGAAGCGGCGCGCGATCCGGTTTGAGGGTGCGTTCCAAAGGAGTATCCGGGGTTTGTGTGGCTGCAGCCGAAGTGTACTCACTTCGAGTCATGGAGTACCACGAGCCATCGCGAAGCTTGACCAGCAATATAGGCGCGTCGGCGACAGCCAACTGAGCAGAGACCTCCTGCAGGGTTGCAGTCCCAGGAAAGATGGGATAGCACACCGGGCGCAAAGCGTCCTCAAGATGCAGAACGCTTTCCTCGCGCTGCTCCTCCATCGATGGCAGGTCGAGGCCCTCCTGATGGGTAAACGTCTCGAAGATAGGATATGGCTGCAGACTGCGCGCGACCAGGTAGGCAATGGTGTTGGCGAGAATCACCGGCAGCACGATGGTGTAGTTGCCGCTTACTTCGAGAACCATGAAAACGGAGGTCAGCGGCACGCGCAAGAATGCGGCGAAGAGAACTCCCATGCCCACCAGCGCATACGAACCGACCGAGATGGAAAAGCTGGGAAAGAAGACCTTCTCGAAGGTTCCAATCGATGCGCCCAGCATGGCGCCGATAAAGAGAGTAGGAGCGAACATTCCGCCCGGGGTGCCGCTGGAGAAAGAGATGGTTGTGGCCACAATCTTGAGCAGTGCCAGGACAAGAAGAAACTTCCAGGTGAATTGGCCGTGCATGGCCTGGTCGATGACGTTGTACCCCGGTCCCATCACTTGGGGAACGCCAAAATAAGCGATCGCGCCCACGATGAGGCCGGCGATGGGTGGCTGGATGTACCAGGTCCACCGGGGAAGCCGGCGAAGTCGCGGCCGGGAGTAGCCCAGTGCCTTGGAGAAGATAAGCGAGGCGATGCCACCCGCCACTCCAAGCACCGCGTAGGCAAGAAGCTCCTGCGGACCCTTCACCGTTACCGAGGGAATGCGAAACATTGGCTCCGCGCCCCAGAACCGACGCGCGACGACGACACTGGAGATCGCGGCCAGCACGATGGAGCCGAGTACGGCTGCGCTCCAGCGTCCGATCACCTCTTCGACTACGAAAAGAATGGCCGAGATAGGCGCGTTGAACGCCGCCGCCAGCCCAGCGGCTGCGCCAATGGGGGCAAACATGCGTAGCCGCTCGCGCGAGAGGTTGAGACGGCGGCTGACCATGGAGGCCACGCCGGCCCCGATTTGCAGCGAAGGATCCTCAGGACCGAGCGAGAACCCGCCACCGATGGCGAGCGCCGCAGTAATGAATTTTCCAATGACCGTTCTGAAGGAGATATAGCCGTTGTAGATGTAGAGCGCCGCCTTGGTCTGGTTGATGCCACTGCCCCGAGCGGCGGGGAAAACCAGCTGGACCAACACAGCCACCAGAAGACCCACCCCCATAGGCACAAAAAACAGCCGCAGCTGTCCCGGGTGCGGCGATGACCCAAGTGTAAGCACCTGGATCCAATTGATAGCGACGCGGAAACACACCACCAGGAGGCCGGAAATGACCCCGATGAAAATAGAGAGAACCAGGAAGAGCCTCTCGTCCCGATTAGGCGCCAAGCGGTGAACATCCGCCGGGTTAGGCCGATAACGTCTCTCCGCCGCGATCTCAGCCGGGTCGACATCCGGAGTGGGATTTACGGGAAGCGGGTTTACGCCAGGCGTTTCCGTGGCCGTGCTCATTCTTCCTCCACTTGGTTGGGCGCCTGGGCAATCTTCAGTAACAGGGCGTCGTCCCCCGCGGGAGCTCCGCAGAGCTGTTGCGTAATTAGCTCAGTGTCATAGATGAGTTGAATCTGGGTTTGGGCTAGATCGGAATCCTCTTCAAGTTCGCGCAGATTGAGGTTGGCGGGCAGCTGCTTCCACCGCTCTGTCAGCGCCTGCAGAGGATCAACGGGGGGAGGAGCTACGGCCTGATTCGGGGTGGGCGCGGTAGGGTGGCCCGTGAAACGGGATTTCAGGCTTTGAAGCGGATTGGAGCTCTGCGATGCGACCGCCGGTGCGGGCGCGCTGGCCGCAGCGGAGTCTTTCGCCGTCGCCTGAGATCTCTCTTGCGTACACTGCTCCAGGCGCGCCATGGCAATCTTCCGGTCGGCAAGAATGCGGACACTACGGTCCTTCAGGCTTAGTCGCGAAGACGGGTAGAGGAGCAGCAAACGGGTTGCTTCACTCAGCTGTTCACGGCCTCGATCGAGAACGGCTTTCGGTTCCTGGTCAACCCCGGGGCCCTCCAGGGCACGTGCAAGGTAACGCTTTGCCTCCAAGTAGCGGCCCATTTGAAAGGCGGTGCGCCCTGCGCCGTCGAGGGCCTCGCGCAAGGAGGGATGACGATGGAGAATCGTCCTGTAGAGGTGCAAGGCGTTGCTCGGGTCCTGCGCCTGCTCCATCTTTCGAGCGATTTCCAGCTGCACGCTGATGTCGTCCTCCGGGGCGTTCCCGGCGGCAACCAGCAGCTCGCTGTGCGCCCGGTCCAGGAGGTGATGGGCGATGAGATAGTCGGCGAGCTCAAAGCGCACGTCCCGCCGGCGAACATAGCCGTCGCCCTCCCAGTTGCCGTAAATTGCCCTCTGATAGTCATCGATGGCCTGGCTGACGTTTCCCTGGCGAGCTGCCAGCCGGGCGAGCTGAAGATTGATCAATCCGCTTCCCTGCTGGTTCTCGAGCAGCGTATTGAAGTAAACGCTCGCCTCCTGGAGGCGGCCGGCCGAGGCGAGAGCTTCGGCGAGTTTAATTTCCGTGCTCCGGTCACTGGGGGCAAAGGCCAGCGCGGAGCTAAGGGCGTCAATGGCTGCCTGGGGCTTGCCATCGCGCATGGCCTGTTCGCCCCGAACCAGCCAGCGATTGGCCAGCTCCACCTGGTGCGAGGCGTAAGATTGATAGAGATAATTGGTCAGCACCGCCAACAACGCCGTGATGGCAAACAGAGTGACCAGAGCCAGACTATCTGCGAAGATTAGACGGCGCCGTTCGATACGGTCGGTGGCAGTCAGTGGAGTCTTAAGAGGGAAGAACGACATCACATCCAGTTTACTTGGAAATAATGTCCACGCTTCGGAATCGCCGACCCCGTAAGCGATCATCTTACTCCGAGGACGGCGGAACGCATGCGTTGTGAGCAGGGGTGCACTCAGGAATGAATCAGCCAACCCGCACCACAGACGACGTTGGGCAGGACACCAGCCTGGAAGACAAAGCACGAGCCCTGCAAGCGCGCTTGCGTTCGCTGGGCAGCGTTATTGTTGCCTATTCCGGTGGGGTCGATTCGGCGTACCTGGCATACGCGGCCCATGTGGCGCTGGGGCAGCAGATGCTGGCAGTGATCGCTGACTCTGCCAGCTTGGCACGCTCGCAGTTGAGCGACGCCCAGGATTTTGCCCTGGAGCACGGAATCCCCTTGCGCTCCATCAAAACCCACGAGTTGGAGCGGGAAGAATATGCGGTGAATGGGCCTGATCGTTGCTTCCACTGCAAGGACGAACTCTTCAACGTGCTGGAGCAGGAACTGGAACGGACTGGTTTTGAGGCTTTGGCCTACGGTTTGAACCTGGATGACGGGCAGGATTTCCGTCCCGGCCATAAAGCAGCGGCCCAACATCGCGTGGCCGCCCCGTTGGCGGAGGCAGGTCTCAGCAAAGCCGATGTTCGCGCGCTGGCCCAGCGGGCGCAATTACGGGTTTGGGACAAGCCCGCTTCGGCCTGCCTTTCCTCGCGCATGGAGTACGGCCGGCGGGTGACCCCGGAGGCACTGCGCATGATCGAGCAGGCAGAGGATTCGCTGCGCGCTCTGGGGCTGAAACGCTTTCGCGTGCGTCATCACGGTTCGATTGCGCGCATCGAGATCGCAGACGAAGAGATGGCCGCCATTCTGCAGGTGGGGAAAATGAAGGCAATGGCCGCCGTGGTTCGCGCCGCTGGGTTCCGTTATGTCTCGCTCGATTGCGAGGGATACCGCTCCGGTTCGATGAACGAGGTTCTGCCCATCGAGGTGCTGACCGGCTTTGCAAAATAGGCTTATGCGGATCGGATACCTGGAGTGCTTTGCCGGCATCAGCGGCGATATGCTGATGGGCGCGCTGGTGGATGCAGGCGCACCTATCGAAGTGCTGCAGCGAACCGCGGCTTCGCTGGCGTTGGGAGCGGAGTTACGCGTTACCAGGGTGAGCCGGAGCGGCATTCAATCGACCAAGATCGACGTGATGGTCAACGACAAGGTCCATGAGCCTGCGGCTGCCTCCGGACCGGTGGAGCAAGAGGCAGCGCACGGCCACGAGCACCATCATCACCATGATCATGACCACCATGACCACACTCATAAGCACGAGCACGGGCGCAGCCTGCCCGAGATTCGCAGCCTGCTTATGGGCGCGGATCTCACCCAGCGCGCCCTTAACTTTAGCCTGACTGCCTTTGGTTTGCTGGCGGAGGCCGAGGGCCGCATCCACGGCGTTCCCCCGGAGGAGGTTCATTTCCACGAAGTGGGGGCCGTCGATGCGATCGTCGACATCGCCTGCTGTGCCGCGGCCGCGGATGTCCTCGACCTGGACGGGTGGTATTGCTCCCCGGTGAACGTGGGGAGTGGCTTTATTAATTGTGCCCACGGACGCTTTCCCGTCCCGGCCCCGGCCACTGCGGAGTTGCTCAAGAATCTGCCCACCTATTCGGCGCACGTTCAGATGGAACTGGTCACACCGACCGGCGCGGCTTTGCTGCGCGCCCTAGATTGCCGAGTCTTAGACAGCCGCTTCGGCGCCACCCCGGTCATGCGGACCCAGGCGATCGGCTACGGAGCTGGGACGCGCAACCCGGAGCGCTTTCCCAACGTCCTACGCGTGAGCATCGGTCAGATCGCGGCAGCGCACTCCCACATCGAGGACAAGGTGACCGTTCTGGAGTGTGCGGTGGATGATTTAAGTCCCCAGGTCCTGGCCCACACTGCACAGTTGGTATTGGAGCGGGGCGCGCTGGACGTGATGAGTGGGGCGGTGACCATGAAGAAGGGACGATTGGGAACCCTGCTCACCGTCCTTTGCAAGCCAGGCGATGCGACCGATCTGCAGCAGCTGATCTTCCGGGAAACGACCACGCTGGGCATTCGGGTGCGGGAGGAGAATCGCGTCATCCTGGCCCGGGAAAGCACACCGGTGGAGACGGATTTTGGCGTGATTCATATCAAGACCGGATCCTGGCAGGGGGAAGAATGGAACGCGGCGCCGGAGTTTGAGGATTGCCGGCGAGCCGCGGCGGCCTTCGATGTGCCGCTTAAGACGGTCATGCAGGCGGCGATGAATGCATGGCGTACACGGCAACCGGCGGGAGCGCGATCATGACCGGAGAGACGATTCTCGCGATGCTGCAGTGCGTGCGCGATGGAGAATTGCGCCCGGAGGAGGCCATGGAGCGCCTCGCCAACCTGCCCTACGAGGAAACAGGTTTCGCCAAGATTGACCATCATCGCCCCTTGCGGACCGGCCTGCCGGAGGTCATTTACGCAGCCGGCAAGACGGCCGCGCAGGTGGGAGAAATCTTTTTTCGCATGGCCGCGATGGGCGGGGATGTGCTGGCGACCCGGGCCGATGAGGCTGCGTTTTCCGCCGTGAAAGCCCTGGTGCCTGAGGCGCAATATCACTCCGTGGCCCGCATCGTCGCGCTGCAGCAAACGTCGCCGGCGGAGAGAAGGGGCCCGCTCGCCGTGCTCTGCGCCGGCACCAGCGATCTGCCCGTGGCTGAGGAGGCGGCGGTGACGGCCGAGGTGATGGGCGCCGAGGTACGGCGGATCTACGATGTGGGAGTCGCCGGCCTGCATCGCCTGCTCGCGCACCGCGAGGGGTTGCGCGAGGCCGAGGTGGTGATTGTGTGCGCGGGGATGGAAGGCGCCCTGCCCAGCGTGGTGGGGGGCATGGTTGGAGCACCGGTCATTGCTGTACCTACGAGCGTGGGTTATGGCGCGTCCTTTGGCGGCATCGCGGCCCTGCTGGGCATGTTGAACTCCTGCTCGCCCAACGTAACCGTGGTCAACATCGATAACGGATTCGGGGCCGCCTACGTGGCTTCCACGATCCTGCGCCGGATTCACCAGGCCGCAGGGAAGAATACAGCGCAGGCAATGATGCGCTAAGAAGTCCCGGTTGCACCTTTTTTGTTGCATGCGTTGCCGCCGGAAAGGTATCTTATCCCCTCGGAGGAGCCATGGCATCGACAGTCTGGAAGGGCTACATCTCGTTTGGCCTGGTCTCAGTGCCGGTGCGACTCTACGCTGCTGCGCGCGAAGAGCACGTCAGTTTCAACCAGATCCACGAACCGTGCGGCTCGCGCATCAAGCAGCAGATCTTTTGCCCTACCTGCGAGAAAGTGGTCGAGCGCAGCGAGCTTACCAAGGGATACCAGGTCGACCGCGACGCCTATGTGCTGGTGAGCAACGAAGAGCTCAAGACTTTGCAGGCCGAGTCCTCGGAGGCCATGGAGATTACGCAGTTTGTCAGCCTCAGCGAGGTTGATCCGATCTATTACGAGTCGTCGTATTATTCGGCCCCCGAGGATCCGGGCCGGCGTGCTTATGCACTGTTGCTACAGGCGATGGAAAAGCTCAATGTCGCCGCGATCGCCAAGGTCACGCTGAACCAGCGGGAGCAGATCGTCCTGATGCGCCCGTACCATAAAGGCATCGTGCTGCACACGCTCTATTTTGCCTCTGAGGTTCGGGAAGTCGCGGAATACGGCAAGACTGAGCAAATGACCCTGCAGAAGCCTGAGATAGAACTGGCCGAGCAGTTTATTAAACAGCTGACCGCAGGGTTTGCACCCGAGCAGTACAAAGACGAGTATCAGGACCGGGTGTTGGCGATGGTTGAAACCAAGCGCGCCGGACAGGTAGTCGCCGGGCAGCCGCAGAAGGCGAAACTGGCTCCCGTCATCGACTTGATGGAGGCGCTCAAGAAGAGCATTGCGGAACGTGGCGCTCCTGCAGCTGCGGCTGCTCCCACGCTGGTCGAAGCTGGCAAGAAGGCGCCGAAATCAGCCGCGGTTACAGACAGCAAGCCCGCGCGCGGCCGCAAGACCGGTTAAGCAGATTCACGCACGATAGGAAACCACTACAGTTTCTTAAGGATCTATCCCGTCATTTGCTGAAGGGGTTAGAGGCCTTGAACGCTGGCCTATTCCAGCATGGCGACTCCGTGAGTCGTTCAACACGCCTTTCAGCTCTAGGAGACAACTTCATTCTGCTCTTCGGCAATCATCCCGGCGCCGGCTGGGGAGACGGCAGGCTCCTGGAGGAAGCTTGGGACCTGCTCCAGGTGGCGCAACATGGAGGACCGAGCGGCCATCTGATTTTTCTTGGCGATGGCCATAAAAATTTGCTGGTGCTGCTCTAACGTATTGGCCAGCGCATCGTCGTCTTGCGCCGTGTCGGCGATCCAGCGCTGCAGTAAATTGCGAATCAGCAGCAAGGCGTTCTTCAGGATGTTATTGTGCGAAGCCTCGGCAATCGCCAGGTGAAATCCAATGTCAGCCCGCAGGAATCGATCCAGATCAGCCTGGAGGATCCTTTTTTCGCTGACGTGCGGGCTAATTCTCTCCAACTCTTCGAGGTGCTTGCCAATCTCCTCGAGATCGGCGGTCGTGGCTCGTTCAGCGGCCAGACCTGCGAGTTCAACCTCGATGAGCCTGCGGGCGTCCAGCAGTTCCTGGGCCTCCGACTGGCAGCTGCTGATGATGGCCCACATCAAGGGCCGGGACAGGAATGTAGAACGCTCGCAGGCGTAGGTTCCGTCGCCTACCCGGGTCTCGATCATGCCCATGATCTCAAGTGCCTTCAGCGCCTCGCGTAGCGACGCCCGGCCGACACCCAGCTGGGCACACAACTCACGCTCAGGGGGAATTCGCTCGCCCGGTTGCCAGTCGCCACGAATAAGATGCGTGACCATCTTGCGGCAAATGTCGCCGCTGAGCGTCGTCCTGCTGACAGGAGTGAGAAATTCGTGAGCCGGGGTTGGTTCAGCCATCGATGGAATACCTGCAAAAATCACTCGGATAATAGCAGATCATCCGACCAATCGTAGTTAAATGCCTTGATTCTCAGACTCAACTCAGGTTATGCTCTCGCACAAGACATCCGATGGTATGACCAATTAACCATCTGGGCCCTGTTCTTTCCTTCTTGAAGAGACTCCCCGGAGAGCCCTTATGAGTGATGGAGAGGTGGATGTGCTTCAGTTCGACGGCTTCGAATTAGATCTATCGACCGGCGAATTGCGCGGCCGAGGCACGCGGGTGTACCTGCAGCCGCAGCCGTTCAAGATTCTGGCGTTACTGGCTGGACGGGCCGGTCAAACGCTCACTCGAGAAGAAATCCGATTAGAACTCTGGGGCAACGAAACCTTCGTTGACTTCGAGGGCAGCCTCAACTTCTGCATCCGGCAGATCCGGAAAGCGCTCGACGAGGATGCGAGAAGACCGCGGTACATCGAAACGCTGCACCGGCGAGGTTACCGTTTCCTGGTTCCCGTCCGCCGTGGTCGCTCGAGTGCATCCGCCAGCCCTGGGCTCTCCCACGAAGGCGGGCTAAACCGACCCATGACCGTGGCCGTGCTGCCCTTGAGCGAGCTGAATTGCCCTTCCGAGGCCCGCTGCGTTGGCGAAGGCCTGGCCGAATTGCTGATTACCTATCTTTCCAACAATCGTTCGGTCCGGGTCGCCTCCCGGACTTCCACCATGAAGTACAGGCACTCGGAAAAGTCACTGTCAAAGATCGGAAGGGAACTAGGCGTAGAACGGGTATTGGAGGGCGCAGTCCTGCACTCGGGAAATCGGGTGAGGATTACCGCACGCTTGATTGACACCTCCACCGACCGGAATGAATGGGCGGGCTGTTACGAGTCAGAGATGCAGGATTGGCTGAAACTGCAGGACCATCTGGCGTCCTCCATCATCCGCGACACCGCCTTCTACTTTGCACCCCACCCACCGAAAATGACTCCCGATTCACAAGAGCGTCTTTTGATGAGGACTGGCCAAGCTCAAGCGGCGATCTGAGGCTTGCTCATAACGCAGACCCGGGCTGCGAGCACGACCAGGGCGATCCATAAAAGGTCCGCCCCCAGCAGATGGAGGATCTGCATCCACAGAGGAGCCAGCAGCGTTACATCCGCGAGGCCAAGCGCAAACTGCAGTACCAGCAGCCCGAGGACCAGCAGAGCCAGCCTGCGGTCCGACGGGCGCCTGAAGCTACGCACCAGCAACCAGCAGATGAAAAGCCCGGCAATCACCGCGGTGAGTGGGTGAAGAATGCGCAGGCGCAGCAGCCAACCGCCGCTGGCGGAGAAGTCTTGCGCAAAGGCAGCGCTGAGCGAGGTTGCGGGAAAGAGCGTATCGCTGAGCGCCGCCAGGGTCCCGGTCACGCCCAGCAACAGGGTTACCGTAATTCCGGTGATCGCGAGCGGCAATTGCGTGAAGCGTATGGTGCGCCGGGTGAACGCTTCACCGCGCGATAAGAAGTGCGCCGCGAGCGTGAGTGCGCCCAGCATAAGTAGCGTATTGGCCAGATGCAGAGAAAGATAAACCGCGCGCGCCGGCGAACGGTTGTCGGCAGTGAGCCGTAACACCACCAGCAAGGCGCCCAGCAGACCCTCGTTGAAGGTAAACACCACCGCGGCGATAGAGGCTATGCGTGCAAGGTGGCCCGAAACTGTGGAACGAAATGTCCAAAACAACAGCAACAGAACCAGCGGCAGGGTAAGGCCACTGCTCATGCGATGAGCCAGCTCGATCAGAGTTGCCAGGCGCGGATTGGTTTGCAACACTACGCCGTTGCATAACGGCCAATGATCGCCACAGCCGTCGCCGGACCTGGTGGCGCGGACCACGGCGCCCCACAGGATCACGGGCACGTTGTAGGCCAGCAGCCACCAGGCAAAGCGGGGCAACAACGTCGAGGTGCGAGACTTCTTTGCGGGCGAGGCCGCAGCCGGAAACGCCTGGGCGGAGCTCATCTTGATTTATCTTACCCGGCCAGTTCCTTGGCGCGCTGGGTGGCACGCATCACGGCTTTGATCAGGGTTACACGCAGGCCGCCCTCTTCCAGTTCGAGGATGCCATCGATAGTGCAGCCCGCAGGGGTGGTCACGGCGTCCTTCAGCAGTGCCGGATGGTAGCCGGTTTCGAGCACCATCTTGGCTGCGCCGAAGGTGGTCTGAGCCGCCAGCAGGGTGGCAATATCACGCGGCAGGCCAACCTTAACCCCGGCTTCCGCCAGCGATTCCAGGATGATGTAGATAAATGCCGGCCCGCAGCCGGAAAGGCCGGTAACTGCGTCCAGGTGCTTTTCCTCCACGATCACGGTCCGGCCGACGGTGGCAAAGAGCAGGGAAGCGAGGTCCAGCTGCTCCTGCGTGGCGTGGCGTCCACGGCTAAGGGCGGCGATGCCCGCCCCCAGCATGGAGGGCGTGTTCGGCATGGCGCGGACCACACCGATTTCCATGTCCGCGGCATGCTCGATCGCCGACGTCCGTACCGAGGCAGCAATCGAGATCAGCAGCTTTTGGGGCGTAAGAGCGGGACGAATCTGCCGGATGACCTCGGGAACGGTGGCGGGCTTAAGCCCGATGAGGATCAGGTCCGCTGCCTCGGCGGCGGCCACATTATTTGTGGATACATCGACTCCCCACTGCGCGGAGAGTTGGCCGGCGCGATCCGCGTGTTCTACCGTAGCCAGGATCTGCTCCGGCCCCAGCACCTTGGACTTGAGGAAGGCCTGGAGCAAAATCCCCCCCATTTTTCCGGCTCCGAGAATCGCTACGCGGAGGCCGGCAAGCGGTTGACTGGCTGTATATGCGCCCATCGCATCTCCTTACTTATTTTTGTGTCTTTTGTGCCGCGATCCAGGTATCGATGCGCTCTTCCAGTAGGTCGAGGGGCAGCGCGCCGGAATCAAGCAATTGATCGTGAAAGGCGCGGATGTCAAACCGATCCCCCAGCGCCTGCTGAGCTTTGGCCTTAAGCTCCAGAAACTTGAGTTGGCCTACCTTGTAGCCGAGCGCCTGCGCCGGCATGGCGATGTAGCGATCCACTTCGGCTTGTACGTCGGTCTCGGGCACGGCTGAGTGCTGATGGAAGTAGTCGACCATCTGCTCCCGCGTCCAGTGCTGCGAGTGGACACCGGTATCGACTACCAAGCGCACTGCGCGCCAGATATCTGCTTCCAGGCGGCCATAGTCGTTGTAGGGATCCTGGTAGAAGCCGACTTCTTTTCCCAGACGCTCGGCGTAGAGTCCCCATCCCTCGGTGTACGCAGTGTAGTAAGTGTATTTACGAAACTCAGGCAGGCCGGTCAGCTCCTGCGCGATCGATATCTGCAGATGATGCCCGGGCAGCCCTTCGTGATAAGCGATGGACTCCGCCCCATAAAGAGGCCGCGTGGCGAATTTGTAGGTGTTGACGAACACTGTGCCCGGCTTGGAGCCGTCTGGAGTGCCGTGGATGTAGTAGGCCGCTGCCTGATCCTTCTCGGCATAATCCGGCACCGGCATAACCACCAGAGGTGCTTTGGGGAGGCGCCCAAAGAGCTGGGGAAGCTTGGGTCGCATCTGGTCAAGGTATCCACGATAAGCGTCCAGGAGCTGCTCTTTGCTGGTGGGGTAGAGCTTCGGGTTGTTTTCGGCAGCGTTCTGGAGAGCCTTGATGTCGGCAAATCCCAGCTTCTTGGCAATGGCCAGCAACTGCTCTTCGTCTTCTTTTACCTGGTCGACGCCGATCTGGTGGATCTGATCCGCCGTCATGTCAGTAGTGGTGCTCTGCTTTACCAGAAAGCGATAATAGGCGGCGCCATCGGGCAGAGCCCATATGCCGGGCTCGTTGCGGCCGCCGGGGATGTATTGCGACTTGAGAAACTTGCCGAAGCGGACATAAGCCGGTAGCACCTGACCTGTGATTGCCGCCAGTAGTTCTTCTTTAATCCGCGCCTGCTGGGTCGCGGAGACCGAAGCTGGAAACTTCTGGATGGGAAGGGCAAACGGGCTGTCCTGCGGTTTTTGATTGGCGATGTCGTTGACTTCTCCCAGCGCCTTTTCCATCAGGTAGGCGGGGGCTCGCGATGGTCGTCCATCCCGATGGACATGTTGTCGGTGATCTGTTGAAAGGCGAGTGGGACCTTCTTAAGACGAGCGATGTAATCGTCGTAATCCTTTTCCGAAGTGAAGCTAAGTTGCGGTACGAGCTGGGGCAGATCTACTTGCAGGCCATCGAACTGGCTAACCGGCAACTCCCAGGGCTTGAACCTGGCTTCCTGCTGATCTTCGATTAGTGAGCGCACCATCAACTCTTTACTCAACTGCTCCTGATCCGACATACCAGTCGTATCCACCTCGGCCAGTCGAGTCAGAAAGGCGCGGTCGCGCGCAAGGGAGTCGTTATAGGCCTGCACGGAGAAATCCGAGAGCTGATCGTTGTAGCGGTTATCGCCGATCGAGGAGGCGAACTCGGGGTTGTGCTTGAGGTGATCTTCCCAGGCGTCGGAGAAAATGGTGTTCAGCGTTTTCACCCGGCTGGCGAGAGGGACAGCCGGCGCAGCGCCGGGTGTGTTTTGGGCGGCAAAAAGGATGCCGGGGGCAAGGGCGATCAAGACAAGACGAAAGACGAAAGGTTTTGATATGCGTGACAAACGGAATCCTGGACTCGCCGAGGAGCTGGTCGGGTCGAAGGCTGTTTCGCAATGTGTGTGAATCGAAGCGGAGGCCCTTTTGTGGTCCTTATCAGGCCACAGTGATTGCGAAACTACCTTGAATGCAGTGTATCGACAATTCGGGCAGGCGAACAGGCCGGATGGCCTGTTCGGAGTGGCACGGGGGGCTGGCTAAAACATTTTCAGTGCTATGCCAGGAGCTCGTCGCGCTTCACTTCGGGAGTTTCCAGGGGCATGGCGATGTCGGACTCGAGCATGCGATAGAGCGTGGACCGGCTAATCCCGAGCTTAGAGGCGGCGCGCGCTTTGTTGCCATCGCAGGCCTTTAGTACTTGCAGGATATGGCGCCGGATGACGCCGTCGAGGGTGTAGTTTTCAGGAATCGCGGGTTCGCCGTCTTTGGCGTGGGGTGGTTCGAGCGGCAGGATGACCAGGTCGATGGGCCGCAGCCACTGGCTTTCGCCCGACAAGCACGCTGCGCGGATCACGCTTTCCAGTTCGCGCACGTTGCCCGGCCACAGGTGGCGCAGGAGGATGGGGAGTGAACCCGGACCGAGGCCCTGCAATGGCCTCTGTTGCTCGTGGGACACGGCATCGATAAACATCTGTGCCAGCGACGGAATGTCTTCTTTGCGATCCCGCAGAGCGGGCAGCGAGAAGGAGATGGCATTTAACCGATAGTAGATTTCGGGCAGAAACGCTCCTGCCAGCACCTGGGTGCGCAGCGGCTTGCGGGAGGTGCAGATCACCTGCGAGGGGGAGGGAAGGACACCCGGCTTTTCCGCCGCCAGCGCAGTTTCAAAGGAGCGGATATAGCGCAAGAGCTGGCCCTGGTGGTCGGCCGTCAATTCGTCGATATTGCGCAGCAGAAGTACGCCGTCGGCGGCTCTGCGCACAGCGGCGCGGAGGGGGTCGGGGCGGAGTTCGGTATGGGGAACGGCCTCGGTGCAAAACATGGCCGCTGCCTCTTCCGCAACCAGGATGCCCGGCGAAGCATGGCGCGCCTGGATGTGCCTGGCGAGCAGATGTTTCCCGGTACCGGCTTCGCCCTCAATCAGGGCAAGGCGGACGCGGGGCCCGACTTGCTGGAGCTGTTCACAGACACGGCGCATAGCCAGCGATCGTGACACCAACTCGGGTAACGGGCCGGCTACCGGCCGGCGTGGTGGCGCCCAACGACCTGGTTCCCGGCCCGGTTGCATTGTCTGGTTCATCGTTCCACACCTTTCGCCGCCATCGTCGTTGCCGGATGGCTCTTAGGCGCTTTATCGGCGGTGCGGAAAAAGAGTTGATGTTGGGGGCTCGAGGAAGTCCTGTTTAGGCCTTGACTGTGCGTCCCCGGGAGGAGACAGCATCGGAAGCGATCATTCCGTCGCGAATATGGACCACACGATGGGCATATTCGGCGATATCGGGCTCATGGGTAACCAGGATGATGGTGTTGCCCCGCGCGTGCAGGTCATCGAAGAGCGCCATGATTTCATCGCCGGTCTTCGAGTCCAGATTGCCCGTCGGCTCATCAGCCAGGATGATCGAAGGCCGATTCACCAGCGCGCGCGCGATCGCCACCCGCTGGCGTTGGCCGCCAGACAATTCGTTGGGCTTATGATTCATGCGCGCTTCAAGATTGACTGAACGCAACGCCGCCTTGGCGCGCTCGATTCTTTCATCGGAAGGGGTTCCGTTGTAAATCAGCGGCAGCTCCACGTTGTGCAAAGCGGTTGCTCGTGCCAGCAGATTGAAGGTCTGGAAAACAAAACCGATCTCGCGGTTCCGGATGCGAGCCAACTCGTCATCGTTCAGTTCACTGACCAGGTGGCCGTTCAGCCAATACTTCCCCTTGGTCGGTGTGTCCAGGCAGCCAATCAGATTCATTAACGTCGACTTGCCCGAACCCGAGGGGCCCATGATGGCTACGTATTCATTGTGCCGGATGCGCAGCGAGATGCCGCAGAGCGCGTTTACCTGTTGGTCCAGGCCCATGGTGTAGGTCTTCCACAGATCCTCGACGACGATGACCTCTCCCTGGGCGACATCCTGGGCCGTGCCGGCTGGCGTTGCGCTGTCGGTTTCGAGTGCCATCGTCCGCTCCCTGTTTCGCTACTGGAAAACCCTGCTACCACAGCCTATCAAGCCGACCTGTTTAGGAAGATTCCGTCTCCTGGGTTGCAGCCGCATTATCCCGCTTCAATTTGACATCGTTTTTAAGCGTGCGCAGCACTTTGTAGGGCCCGATGACGATTTCATCCCCGGCTTTGAGGCCACCGGTGACTTCGATGTCTGTGGTGCCGGTGATGCCGGTGGTGACCGGGACAAACTGCGATTCCAACTTGCTGCCATGCGAGCGCAGCACGAAGACCCCCTGGGTCCCGGGGTCCTGGGCGGCGGCCGGTGGTGCACCGTCTCCCGTGGACGCGGCGTTCACCGTCTCCATCGAGGGGTTGACCTTCAGCGATGCTGCGGTGCGCATGGCCAGAGCCTGGATGGGAATCGCCAATACATCTTGCCGCCGCGCGGTGGTAATTTTCGCGGTGGCCGAAAGCCCAGGGCGCAGCTCCGGGGGCGGATTGGTGAGGGTAACTACTACCTTGAAATCCTTAGCCTCTTCGGTGCCGGTGGTGCTTTGGCTGGTGGCGATCCCGGTAGAGCGCAGAATGGCCTGGTCCCCGACCTCCGTCACCCGTCCTGGGAAGAGCCTGCCCGGCAACGCATCCACTGCGACTTCCACCGGTTGCCCCATGGCGACATTGACGATATCGGTCTCATCGACCTTGACCTCCGCGGTAATGACGGAAAGGTCCGCCAACGTCATGAGCGTGCTGCCCTCGGCATTCTGGATGCCCACCACGACGGTTTCACCTTCGCGCACCGGCATGTTGGTCACGATGCCATCGAAGGGCGCGGTGCTGACCGTCTTGTTCAGCAGATCCTTGTCGCTGGTGAGCGTGGCCATGGCGGTGCCCAGCTTACCCCGGGCTGACGCTGTTTGCGCCCGGGACTGCACCAGCGCCGCCTTACTTTGCGCCAGGGTGGCAACGTCCGTGTCGTAGGCGGCCTTCTTGGAGTCGTACTCCGACTTGGCGATCAGCTCGGCTTTATAAAGCGCCTGGGCCCGCTGCCAATCCAGAAGTTTCTGATTGAGATCGGCTTCTGAGTGGGCGACCGTCGCTTCGGCCGTCTTCTCCGCCGCCAGGTAGGAGGAAATGTCGGTATTGGCCGATTCAATGCTGGCTTGCTGGGCGACCACGCCGGCCTCCGCCTGCACGCTCTCTACTGTGGCCAGGACTTGGCCTTTCTTCACCCGGTCGCCTTCTTTGACGTAAAGGTGGGTAATCCTGCCGAAGGAGGTGGCTCCGATATTGACGTAGGTTTTGGGCTTTATCTGGCCTGTGCCGCTGACGATGGAGACCAGGTTTTCCCGCACCACCTTGGCCGTGAGTACTTTGGTATACCCGGATTGCGCCCTGACAATGGTAAACGTGGTGACGCCGGCAGCCACCAGGACCGCGCCTGAGATAATCAATATCTTCTTAAGTTTCATGGGTAGAACGGTATCCTCCGCCCTTGTGTACATCATACGTGCAAGGGCCAGTTGGAGTTCCGGGTTTAACGCGTAGTTCCTCACTTTTGGGTGATCGAACCAAGAGCCGCGGCGCAGGGTTTGCCGGAATTTGGGCCACTTTCAGCGTCCCACCCGCCCTTGGTGGGCGAACCAGAGCCGAATCGACCAACGGGGGTGGGTGGCAGAGTCAGCTCGACGGCAACCAACCCGGTTTTGTTGGCGTTGGCTGGTAAGCGACGGAAAATCCGTTCTGGTACCGCAAATATGGGTTACCCGCGCCCCCCATCGTCCGGAAGATAAAGGGAGAAATGACATTCCCCGCTTGAATTCGCTGTTACCGAACCTTAAACTTGATGTGCCGTACGGGGAGTATCGCGCAACCTATGCTGAGGGCTTCGCTGAGGGTAAATTCCACCCTTTTTCTGTTCTTGTCGTTGGGTCTGCCACCCATGCTCATCGCGCAAGCTGCGAGTCAGCCGGCGCAGGCCAATCAAAATAGTTCTCCAAATGCGTCGGACCCCCAGAGCACGCAGGACCCGCTACACCGGCCACAGAGCGATAAAGATAAATTCAAGCAGCAAAAAGAACTCAGAAACGAGTTAAAGGGGCCATACAAGAAGTGGGTCGACGAGGATGTGCGCTGGATCATCACCGACCAGGAGTTGAAGGCCTTCAAGAGCCTGTCGAACGATGAGGAGCGGGACAACTTCATCGAGCAGTTCTGGCAGCGCCGCAACCCCGATCCCGATTCCCCTGAAAACGAATATCGCGAAGAGAATTACCGGCGAATTGCCTACGCCAACGAGCACTTTGCTGCCGGCAAGCCAGGTTGGAAGACCGACCGCGGGCACATGTATATCGCGTATGGCAAGCCGGACAGCATCGAGTCTCATCCCAGCGGCGGCTCCTATGAACGCCCCATGGAAGAAGGCGGCGGCGAGACATCCACGTTTCCCTTCGAAACCTGGCACTACCGCTACATCGAGGGCATCGGCGAGAACATCGATATCGAGTTCGTCGACACCTGTATGTGCGGCGACTACCACATGACCCTCGACCGCTCGGAGAAGGACGCCTTGCTGCACGTGCCGGGCGCGGGCGCGACCCTGGGCGAACAGATGGGAACCTCCAAGCGCACCGACCGCTTCAACGGCGGCCTGGAAAACCTGGGCGGCGGCCCGATGGCGAGCTCGAACCAGGCTAAGGAGTTTGACCGCCTGGAGCAGTTCTCCAAGCTGCAAGCCCCGCCGGTAGTCAAGTTCAAGGACCTGGAATCGTTTCTGGTGAATCACAAGGTCCTGAGCGGGCCGTTCTTCCCCTTCGAGGTCCGCACTGACTACGTAAAGGTGACCGAGGATACGGTCCTGGTTCCCTTGACCCTGCAGATCAGGAACCGGGACATCACCTTCAACACCAAGGACGGAGTCTCCAAGGGCGAAGTCAACGTTTTAGGGCGGGTCGCGACCATCACCGACCACGTAGTGCAGACCTTCGAACAGACCCTGGAAGTGGAAGAGCCGAGTGAATTGCTGGGTAAGGCACTGGATCAGCAATCAGTCCACTGGTGGGCTTTGCCGCTGAAGCCGGGCCGGTACCGCGTGGATATTGCGATCAAAGACGTGAACAATCCAGACCACATCGGCACCTGGGCAGAAGGAATTGTGGTGCCTAAGTACGACGATGAGAAGCTCTCGGCGTCTTCCCTGATCCTGGCTGACAAAATGGAGCAGGTGCCGACCAAGCAGATTGGCACCGGGCAGTTCATCATCGCTGGAACCTACGTCCGGCCCCGGGTAAGCTCCGGACCTGGAGTTCCCGTTTCTTTCCATCGCAACCAGAAGCTCAATTTCTGGATGCAGGTCTACAACCTGGGGATCGACGACAAGAGCAAGCAGAATGCGGCCACGATCCAGTACCAGATCATGGACATGGCTAGCAACAAGGCTATCCTGGACACGTCTGAGGCCAGCTCGGCAGCGGGAGAGAACAGCGCCAACTCGGATCAGTTAACCGTGAGAAGGTCAGTATCCCTGGCCAGCCTGCAGCCGGGGAAGTACCAGGTGACCATTACGGTCAACGATCATGTGTCCAAGCAGCAGGTGGCGCAATCGGCCCCGTTTACGGTTGACTAGCGCTCTGGTAAGCTGCAAGGTGTGACTTTAGTAGCCGGAGTAGAGCATATAGAACGCATATAGCGTCGGCGATCGCGGAACTGGGTTCCTGCACTGCGTTTGAGTGAGTAGCGTAACTGAGTGCGTAGAAGGTATTGCCAAATCGCAGCTCTCGTCGTGGTGGCCGTAGCGGGCCTCCTGCCAGCCTCGGGTGCGCCTTTCCCTGCAACCGTCAGCGGAGTAGTGCGCGATGCGCGCGGCACCCCCCAGATGGGAGCGGTGGTCGAGCTGATGGCCGCCGACGCCACAGTGGTCGCGAGAGTTTATACCAACATGCGTGGAGGCTACGCCTTCGATCATGTTTTGCCTGGGATCTACCAGGTAAAAGCGACCGGAGACTCCTTCCTTCCCACCCTGCGTGAAGGCCTGCAGCTGCGAGCCCGCAGCAAAATCATCGTTAACCTCACCCTGAGCACGCTCTTTGAGGCCGTACAGTGGCTTCCTGCCCAGCCTCGTTCGCCCGACGAGTCGACCGAAGACTGGAAGTGGACATTGCGTTCCTCGGCCAATCGTCCGCTGTTGCGTTATCTCGAGGACGGTCCGCTGGTGGTTCTTGCGGGTGATGACAACGGTTCAGCTCCGCAATTGGCAGCCCGGGTCAGTGTCGCCGGTTTCGGGCGCGAATTTGGACAGGGCGGTCCGCATAATGCTTTTGCCTTGGAGCGCTCCAGCGCGACCGGCGGCCATCTGATTTTGCGCGCCAACCTGAGCCCGCAACCGGCGGACAGCTCGGAGTACCTGGCGGGATATGAATTGGCGCTGGGTCCGGAACGGCAGATTCGCAACGTAGCCTCGGTGCAGCAGATGAATGTTGTGGAAGGTGCCGGAGGAAGCCAAGGCCTCTACGATTTCCGGTTGCGCAGTGCGGAGGCAGTGAATCTGGGTCCCAATGCGTCGATGGAGGTGGGCAACGAAGTCCAGTCCGTGCATGGGCCTTCTGATGTCGTAGCCTCAAGTCTGCCCTTCGTCAATGTTTCCTGGCACTCTGACGGCGCCGTCGTATCCTACCGGCTTGCTACCTCGCCAGAAATGCAGGACTCCGGGCAGCTCACCGACAATCGCACCCTGGCGCCCATGTTCTCCGAAGTAGACGGCAAGTTGAGAATCCAGCACGGCCTTCACCAGGAAATCCGGTTGGAAGACAACACTGCGTCGCGCCGGGCGATGGTGGCGGTCTACCAGGATCAGGTCGACAGCCCGGTGATCGGCGGAGGCGGTTCTGTAGAGCAGCAGGATCTGGCTTTTGGGAACATGTTGTACGATCCGGTTTCGCAGGTGTTTCACGTTACGGGTCCCGGCTACACCAGCGGCGGGTTCAGGGCCGTGTTCTCACAGAAAGTCACTTCATCCACTTGGGCGACGCTTTCTTTTGCGAACGGAAAGGCCCTGGCCTTCGAGACCCCCGATTCCGCAGTTTCGTTGCCTGGGGCTGTGAATAGTCTCTACGAGAGCAGGACGGAAGCCGTCACCGCATCTCTTCAGGGCAGGGTGGAGCGCACGGGCACGGGCTGGCGTGCTTCCTACCGTTGGCAGCCTGTGAATACGGTGACGCCGGTGGCGATGTACGACAACTTCGGACAGAGCGCGTACCTCAACATTTTGATTCGTCAACCGATCCACTGTGGTCACCTGCTGCCCAACGGGACCGAGGCGTTAGTGGACGTGCGCAATCTGCTGGCTGAAGGCTATCGGCCATTCCTTACGCGCGATGGCAGCACGCTGTATTTTGCCCAGGACGAGCGCTCGATTCTGGGCGGACTTTCCTTCTCGTTTTAAGCCCAGAACAATTTAGGGCGGCACTCCTTAAGGTTTAGCCCGACAGCGCAACCGCGGCTCCATCTGCGTATGCTATATTTTTCTTTAGGCGTGACCTCAATGTGCGCGCCTGGCCGCCTTGAATGTTGCCCAACATTCGGCCTTCTTACCCTCACGGACGCGTAGCTCAACTGGCAGAGCATTCGACTCTTAATCGACAGGTTGGTGGTTCGATTCCACCCGCGTCCACCATGCGTTTACATGCTTGGGGTGTATAGTTTCCTTCCATGACGGCTGGGACGCGTTGGATCGAGATGACGATCCTTGGCTACGTCGACCGTCCCTGCACGACCTTAACCAGCCAGAAAAAGGAGAACTAAATTGAGATATGTAAAGGGTGTTTTCCGAACCGTCGTCACCGTATCCGCTCTTGCGCTGGTGTCGCTTGCAGCGCACGCTGCAACCATTCACCTGTCGGCAGACTTGAAGGCCTCCTCGGAAGTTCCTGCCAAGGACAGCGCTGGCACCGGAACTCTGACCGCCACGCTGAATACTGCAACCAACGAGTTCAAATATCACGTTGAGTTCAGTGGGTTGACTGGCCCGGTCGTTGCAGCGCACTTTCACGGGCCGGCGGCGGCGGGAGCGAATGCGAAGCCACAGCTTCCGATAAAGGGAAGCCCGATAACCAGCCCCATTGACGGTACGGCGACCCTGACACCGGAACAGGCTAAGGATCTGGCGGCTGGTATGTGGTATTTCAATCTCCACACATCCGCAAACCCCGGCGGGGAGATTCGCGGCCAGGTTCTGAAGGCTCAATAACGGTTCCGTGGGCAAGCATGGATGGCTGTTTCGTCCGCACTTGGAGTGCGGACGAAACGGCGAGTTGCCTGTCGTCCCATTCCAGGCCGCGTCGCAACGCGCCCGCTCTCTGCCTAAGCCTATTCATCGAAGTGAGCCGTTTTGACCAGAATAGGGGTGGCCGCCTGCGTAGCGTAAAACTGTGTTACACGCTCCTGCCGCTTTAGGAAAGGTAAGATGCTGAAATCGAAGCAGCCGGAGACCTCGTCGGGTATGCGCTGGCTCAGCCGGTTTTCGGGACTCCTTTGGCTTGGTCAACAGTGTCCGTTATGCACATCGATGCTGTTCACCGAGGCGGAGCATCAATCGCTCGATCGCCTGCTTACATTGCTGGCCTTCCACCCGGTTCGTTGTGCCAACTGCTTTCGCCGGTATTACTGCTTTGCTAAAGGCTAGCCTTCCGGTTACTGTGGCTTTTGCGTAAGCGGCAGATACTGGTCGCGGAGCTGGGTTTGACGGCTGGTCATGGGAATAGGAACTCCTTCGATAAAGACCTGTTGCACCGACGTGCGGACGTCCAACGGATCGCCGTTCGCGATCACCACGTTGGCAACTTTGCCGACATCCAGAGAGCCCAGTTTGTCGCCGACGCCAAACATCTCTGCCGGGTTGAGGGTGATAGCCTTCATCGCCTCATCGTAGGGCAAGCCGTAGGCTACCGCGTAGCCTGCCGCATAGGGCAGATTTCGACTGTCAGCAGAGGGGCCGTCGCTGAAAGATGAGAGAGCGATCTTGACCCCCCGTTTTTGCAACTCTGCGGGAAGCGAATAGACCGCATCGTAGCGCTCGTTGGCTTGGGGCGCGTCATAAATGGATCCAACGATGACAGGCACCTTGTAGGAGGCAATGGTGTCGAGCACATCTTGCGCATGCGTTACGTGGTCGAGGATGACTTTGAGGTGGAACTCCTGCGCAATACCCATGGCGACTTCCACCTCGTAGCTCTGATAGGCGCCGAAGACGACCGGCTTTTCCCCCTTCAAGTAAGGTATGAGGGCTTCGAACTTGAGGTCTATTTTCGCCGGAGGCCCCTTGTGGTCAGGCTTCGCCGCTTCAGCCTTCTCGGCCATGTAGTTCTGAGTGTCCAGGAAGGTCTGGCGTAGTTGCGAGGCCAAGCCCATGCGGGTTTCTGGAAATTTGGCGCTTCCAGCCGCGCTCCCTCTTCGCCGCAGACCGCCTTCGAAGTTCATAGCCAGGGCAATATCCGGGGTGAGGATCATGGCATTGCGATCCTTGCCATAAAGCTGAATCAGCGCGTCCTGGCCGGCCACGGAATCCTCTGAGGCGGGCGCGACGATAGCGTTGGTGACGCCGTTAATGCGTTCAATAGGGATACGCGCCGTCTCGGCGTGGAAAGCGTCAACCACACGCATCTGGGGAAAAATCTCATCACTCCTCTCCACCCGGTCGTTGCTGTTCTCGTCGGACTCAACTTCGATCAGCCCAAGTTGGGTTTCCGCGTCGAACAAGCCGGGATACACGGTCATCCCTTTGGCGTCGAAGACTTGCGCGTCCTTGGGCACTTTGGTCGAAGCAGCGGGGCCGACGGCGGTAATCTTGCCATCCTCAAGAACGATGACCCCGTTCTCGATGGTTCCATGGGTGATGGTGAGCAGTTTCCCGCCCGTAATCGCTACCAGCTTGGGCGGAGCGACCACCGTCGTGTTCGGACCAGCCGGGGCCGGGGCGCTGGCGGCGCGGGCGTTCGTATGGGCTTGAGCCTGCCCGCTCTGGGGACCCAGGCAAGCAACCAGGCTGGCCGCCACGAGGGCGGAAGCGCAGAGCCTGAAGGTCACAGTCCACCTCCCTCTTCGTCATCAGCACCTGTGAACCCGCTGCTATGCATCACGCCGTGGAACTGGGTAGTGCCGAAACCGGGAAGGCTGCTATCGAAGAAGAGCTGGCCATCAATGTAGACCTTTTCCGCGCGCGCGTAGGTGGAGAGTGGATCCACATTCCAGAGAACGAGGTCGGCATCTTTGCCGGTATCGATGGAGCCCACGCGGTCGTCCACGCCGATGATCCAGGCAGGATTGAGGGTGATCATCCGCAGCGCCTCTTCCTCAGTTGCGCCGCCGTAGTGAATCATCTTTCCCGCTTCCTGGTTGAGCCGCCGTATGTAGTCGTTGGAGTCGCTTTTTAGCGCTACCCGCACGCCCTCGCGCATGCTCATGGTGGCATTCCAGGGAATGGCGTCCCAAGCCTCGTCCTTGTATCCCCACCAGTCGGCAAAGGTGGCGATTGCCGTGCCCGTCGGCGCAATTTGATCCCCGACCTTGTACATCTCGAGAGCGTGATGGAAGGCGCGAATCTTGTAGCCGTATTCCCTGGCGATTGCCTCTTCGGTAAGGAACTCGTCGGCGCGGTAGCAGTGGATCTGGACCAGAAGTTTGCCGCGCAGCACGTCGGCGAGCGCTTCAAGCTTCAGGTCACGCTTGGGCGCGACGGCATCTTTGTCGTTCCTGGCAACCCTGGCGTTGTACGCGTCCCAGCTGGCCATGTAGGCTTTTGCATCTTCAAAGGACTGGCGCATGACTTCGAAAGTGCCCATGCGCGTGGAGGGAAGTTCGTTGCGGCGGCCGTATACGCGCTTAGGATTCTCACCGCTGGCGAACTTGATGGAGCGGGGGGCGTTGGGAAAGAGCATCTGCTCGCGGGGCAGGCCGAATTTGTTCTTGATCACCACCGCTTGGCCGCCAATCACGTTGGCGGATCCATGAAGCAGCAGCTCGGTGGTAACTCCGCCGGCCAGTGCGCGATAAAGCGCGCTATCCATATTGTCGAAGGCGTCGATCATCATCATGGAAGGAGTGACCGGGCTGGTGGCTTCATTCACATCGTCGCCCAGGGCGGAGTGGGAGTGCGGGTCGATGATGCCGGGGGTAAGGAATTTGCCTGTGGCATCAATGACCGTGGCATCGGCGGGCGCGCTGACAGTGACGCCGACCCCGGCGATCTTACCCTGATGAATCCAGACGCTTCCGCGATCAATGGTGCCGTGCGAAGCAGTCATCACGGTGGCGTTCCTGATGACGAAATCAGCCGGGATATCGGCCGTCTTTGTCTGAGAGTAGAGAATGAGGGGTGCGAGCATCAGGGCGAGGTAGTCGACACCAGCCTGAATCCGATGTTTGTATTTGACAACAAAGCCCTGACCTCCGGGGATCACACAAGAAGCTCGTAGCGAGAATACCGCGGCACGCAAAGCGATGGAACAACTAAGAGCGTAGCAGATGCAGACTTGGATCGCCGTAGCTTCGGCATGGTCGAAACGATAGGGTCTATGGAGTCTGGGGTTTCTCTTCTGGTTCTAAGAGCACTCGTACGCCCTACCCGAAAACGTGCTCGCTACTTGGTAATGGTCTTATTCTCGAACAAGAAAAGTCCGCTCTTGCCGCCCACCGCGAAGTCGAGATCCCCGTCTCCATCGATATCTGCGACGCCGATCTCGATGCCGCCTCCAGTGCGGCCGCCGTAATCGATCACATGCTTGACCCAGTCGACGGAGTGGGTAGCAGGGATCGAGCAACCGCTCGTACCAATAGACGCCTAGCGGTTCGCGCGCGCCGGGATCATGTCCGTTATGCGCCATGTAGCGCTTTCCGGTCAACAAGCCTATATTCCCAGTCTTTCGAAAATCCACAATCGCAACGGCATGCGGTTGCGACCAACTGTCATCGATCACATGCTTGACCCATTTGCCATCACTCGTGTGTTCGAGCCAGAAGATGCCGTAGCCGTGCGCCATCGAGGTGATAATGTCCGGACGGCCATCGCCGTTCACGTCGCGTACGTACATGAAGCCGAGGGCGTCGTCGAAATTCCAATCCGGATGGAACTTCCAGTCCTTCTGCCGCGGATCGGCGGGAGCTTCCAGCCAGCCTTTAGGGGTAAGGATATCGTTGCGGCCGTCCCCGTTTATATCGCCCACTCCGATCCCATGACCGTAGCTGTGGTCGCTGACGATGTGCTCTACCATTCCGCCTTTTTTATCCCGCTCGTACCAGGCAAGAGGACGATTGTCTCCGAACTGGGGCAGGATCTCATTGGCCTTACCGTCGTTATCAAGATCAACCAGAAAAGAAAACTCGATGGGGGATCCGGTGGCGATGGGATGCTCTTTCCACATACCGCCGGCGGGTCCGGGATTGCGCCACCACGCCAGCTCCTTGCTAAACCATCCTGAGGTGACCAGGTCTACATAGCCGTCCCCATCGACATCCAGGGGCAGCGTCGTCAGGTCGTCGACGTAGTTGTTGGTGAATAGCAACTCGCGGAAATGGTGCTTGGTCCAGCGCGGCGCCTCATACCAGTACTCACCAGAGACCAGGTCGAGCTTTCCGTCACGATTGATGTCGGCGAAGACAGCGGTTTCTGAAGCGCCCAGGTCGATGGTGTGTTTTTCAAAAGGGATCTCGTCGGGCCGGCTGGCAGAGCGGCCGGTCGCACACAGAAACAACAGGGCGCACAAAGCAAACGTCGAATACCGGCTACGAAACATGTACGATCGATCCTTCCGCTAACAGCAATTTATGCAGCTTACTCTTGTCGCTCAGTGTTCCGGAATCCTGGATTCAGGAAAGGCCGCAAGATAGGTGTTGCCGTCATATCCAAGTTCTTGCACTAAGCCGATGCGGGAGGTGTAATAGCCATCCGCGGTCAGGCTCTTGATGGCGTTGAAGAAAGCAGCATCGTCCCCGGCTGCGCTCTCCGTGTGCCCCTCTTTCTTTTCGGCGGCCTGACTCAGGGCGGTAAGGATTTCGACCTGTTGCGCTTCGCTCAACTGCAGAAAGGCGCTGGTGGCAAACCTGGATTCACTTATCTTGTCTAAGTGCGGCAACCCCTGGTGGAAGATGCCCTGCAGTTTAGGATCTTCGTTCACCACCAGATCGATGTACTGGGGAACGCCGGCGGCTGCGCCGCCAGGGGTTTCGGTGGGGGGAATAATCAGGTCCGTCAAACGGGAAATCACCAGCAGCTCGGCCGGGGTGAAGAACCGCGGAGCATACGGCGCGTCCGGCTTTTGCTGGGGCGCCTCTTCTCCAGCCGGGTGGACGTGCTGACCGTAGAGTTCGTTGGCCGAAAACGGGAAGGCACAGGTGACACCGACGGCTCCAATGATTTTGAGGGCCTCACGCCGGCTCTTCATCAGATCTCTCCTTTTTGCAAACGATCACTGATGTGATCGGCGGTGCGCGCTGCCAGGGCCATGATGGTCAACGTCGGATTCTTTTCCGAAGAGGAAGGGAAGACGCTGCCATCCACCACATACAGATTGGGTACGTCATGGCTTCTGCAAAACGCGTCGAGCACCGAAGTGCGCGGATCAGTTCCCATGCGGCAACCGCCTAACTGGTGATTAAAAGTGGGCTGGTCAAAATTGGAAACCGAAAGCACTTCTCCGCCGGCCTGCTGCAGAATCGCGACCGCTGCCTTATTCATGGCCTCGTAGATCTTTCTTTCGTTTTCCTCTTGTACCGCTATCGCGTTCACCTTGTACAAGCCGTACTCATCTTTCTGCGACTTGTCCAAGGTAATAAAGCTCTGGTTGTTGGGGATCATCTCGCCAAAGCATTGGAAGCTGACGTAAGCCGGAAAGCGTTGCTTGACGGACTGTTTGTAGGCGGCGCCAAAGCCCGGGACTTCCTTGGCCCAGCCAGTGGTGCGCCGGATACCGGTATAGATCTGCATCCCGTAGCTGCGTGCATAGTCTCTTTTTTGGCTGTGCATGTACGAGGGCAGATAGGCATGATCAATGAAGCCCTCATCATTCACCACCGGGCGGCCGATCATCTCCGTCAAAAACCCTTCCACCCCGGAGTTGAAGTGAGGGACGAAGTTGCGGCCGAGTTGGCCGCTGGAGTTTCCCAGCCCTTGCGGATAGAGTCTGGACACAGACATCAGAAGCAGCCCTACGCTTTGTATGCAGGCGCAGGCAACGGCGACGGAGCGCGCGTGGATCTCGCCCTCCTGGCCGGTGACGCGATGAAGATAACGAACGCCGGTGACGCGGTTCTCATTGGAGACCACCACTTCGCGCACAATCGAGTTGGGGAAAACGGTGAGGTGGCCGGTCTTCATGGCCGGGGCCAGGTGGACGTCAGCGGAGTTGTATTTTGCCGCGACATCGCAGCCTGCCATGCAATTACCGCAATAGTGGCAGGCAGGCCGCGCTTGGGTCGCCCGGGTCAGGGTCGCCTTTCGCGTGTGAATGATAGGGATGCCTAATTCTTTGCCACCGCGTTGCAGCAGAAGATCTCCCAGTTTCAGGGGCGGTGGCTCCATGTATATGCCGTCGGGAAGATCTTCCAGGCCGTCACGGTTTCCGCAGACGCCGACTTCCCGCTCAATCCGGTCATAGTAAGGGGCCATGTCGGGATAGTCGATCGGCCAATCGGCCCCCGCTCCGTCGATGGTGTATCCCTTGAAATCCCGATGACTGAGCCGCAGGGCCACGGCGTTCCACAGCATCGTCTTACCCCCGACGCCGCGAGCGCGTTCGGAGCCAAAAACCGGCTGGCCTGCCTTGGAGATAGGGATATGCCTGTTAGGAAAATCAAACGGAAGCGCATGGGTGTTGAAGTCGGTGCGGGTATTCACCACTGGGCCGCCCTCTACCAGCGCAACCTTCACTCCACGTTGAGCCAGATGACCAGCGAGCGTGCCCCCACCTGCGCCTGAGCCAACGATACAAACGTCGAAGACCTGATTTGCCATTTCACCCCACCAACCAGCCGCGATACTTCATCGTCTGGAGGTTCCGAAATGCATCGGTCCACTATACAACCCAGCGACACGATGGCGGTGTTCAGGTGTACCCAACTATTGCTGGGTGGGTGGGGGGCTATTCGGCGTATCGGTCTCGTCAGATTTAACCTCGGTTGTTTGCAGGCGCATCTGGTGGTAAACATCGCGGAGTTTTTCTTTCATCTGCTTGTATTTGCGGTAAGCCTCCAATTCCTGCTGTGCATCTGCGGTACGTCCCGCATTCCGATATAAGAGGCTTAGACGGTAGTGGGCCACGGCGATCGTCGGGTCTAGTTGAATCGCTCTTTGCAAAAGCGCCTCTGCCTTTTCCGGTTGGTTCATCGAGGTCAATATTTTTGCCAGGTCGATGTTTGCTTCTGCGTCATTGGGCTGAAGCTGTAAGGCTCGCGAGTAATATTCGTATGCTTGTTTTTGGTCGCCCCGCTCCTCAGCGATCTCACCCAGCCTGCGTTCGGATTCCTCATCAAAGGGGTTAACAGCCAGAGCAGCTTTGTACTCACCTTCAGCCTCTTGCTTCTCTGCGGGACTTGACGAGGCATGCAACACCTCCGCCAGTTCAAAATGCAATCCAGGAAGTTGCGGAGCCAGCTTGAGAGCTTCGCGATAATTCCTGATGGCTGCTTCCGTGTCTCCCTGCCGTTCCATCTCATGAGCCATCACCTGGTGCATGCGTGCGGAGTCAGGTGCCACCATCGACAGGCTGAGCATGGATTCGCCGGCAAGGTCCGAATAGATCCGGTAGGACGCGTAGAGGATGTCCACGTTGGTGGGGTACGACTCGCGCAGGACGCTGACGATGGCCGCAGCTTTATCGAGATCACCGGTTCCGTTATAAATTTCGATCAACTCCATACCAGCTTCTATGCGAATCTTTTCCTCCTGTAGCTTGGGAAAAGATTTTTCCAGGTCGCCGAGAGCGCCTTGAGCATCACTCGTTCGCTTTTCGCTCATGCCCAGAAGGGCTTCAATTTTCCACAGACCAGGCTGTAGCTTGAGCGCAGCTCGTAGCTGAGGAATCGCGTCTGCGTAGTCACCTTGGAAAAAGAGCATCACGCCGAGGTTGCCGCGCGCGTCGACGTTGTTTGGATCGAGGGCAACGATTGCCCGCAACTCGGCCGAGGCGAGATCGGCGCGATTTTCTTTTAGGTATTGCTGAGCTTGACGGTTGTGCGCCTCGATCTGCTGTTGGCGGCTGGCGCCCGATTGGGCGGTGCTGTGAAGTGAGCCCAGAAGAAGCAGGATCGCCGGGATCGAGCGAATGATTTCTCTTGTCTTCATCGTTGCCAATGATATCGCCGAAATTGCTTCCTCTGCCTACAAAGCAGAAGGACGGCGGTGGCCGCCGTCCTTCAAGAATGCAAAAGCAAAGAAAGCTTGAGTTTCAGTTTCGGCGCTTAGTTCTTCAGCTTGAAGTCCAGGTAGGCGAAATTCATATTACCTCCCGACACCACGTGCACGGTCAGCACATTGACTCCCTTGGGCAAGTTCACCTCGACCAAATCTTTCATGATGTTCCAATGGTGCCATTGCCGCCAGGCGATCGGTTCGGCGGGGTTGTTGGTGGTTACGACGTTGACAGGTCCAGTGAGTTTTTGTCCGTTCAAGTCAAACGATATCTCGCCACCGCGATTGGAAGTATAGAGAAGGTCGATGGTGTAGACACCGGCCTGCTGGACGTCGACCGTCAGGTTGAACCACTCGCCCGGCTCGGTCCAGCCTACATAGAGTTGGCCCTCGGCCGGCTGCACCAGGTTGTAAGGATTGTTGTCGATCTGATCGTGGAACTTGGTATAGGAGGTATCCACGCCTTCGTCCATGCGGAACTGATTCAAATAAGTCCCATCTGCCGGATTCAAACCGCCGCTTCCATTATTCTTTGCATCGGTGTCGTGGTATGCGATCCCCTCTCCGCCTGAATCGTAGTAAGCGCAGTAAACCTTTCCCGGAATAACTTGTGGGCCACCCTTATATACGCTGTCGTGGTACGGCTTGCCCTGGTATTGGCTGGTTTGGCCAAAGGTGGCCACAGGCAGGCAAAGACTACCGAGCAGAATGAACCAGCGGGACAATCTTATGGATGTATTCATGTGTGCGGAGTTCCTTTCCCAATGTTACTAACTTTGATTAAGTGAGGGGAGCCGGTGCTTACGCAATTGAGCGCAACCTCCTGGCCGCATCGTATTCGTTTTCGGTGTGACCTGTCTGCAAATGATCTCCTCCGGTCAAGGCTCGGCAGGACTCCTGGCGGCGCGTCCCGGCCTCCGGAACCGGCGTTTGGCGTAGTGGTCATCTGGCAAATCCGCTTTGCGCCCCTAAATGGATATAGCACGCTGAAACCAAAGGCGCGAATCAATGGATGAAAGAACAACCGTTTGTCTAATTGGGAACGTCTAAAATTTCTCCTTGACAATGTCTGGAGCCACAGACTACCGTTTCGCCTGCCAACCACATTTGGATAAAGCTGGGATTATTTGGGAACTCCGGAGCGGGCGGCAGGGGTTTACAGGAATCAATCGTCGTTCATAAGGGTCAACGGCGTGCGCCGAGCACAGCCGTCCGGTAGGGTGTCATTCTGGGGGCTTCACTGCTGTTTCAGTGCTGGAGACGGTCATGAGAAAGTCAGTTCAGGTTGTTCTCGCACTTAGTTTTCTGCTGTGTGTGGCCGCTACAGGCCGCGCGCAAAACTCAAACTCCGGTGATATTCGCGGCACCGTAACCGACTCGTCCGGCGCACTGATGCCAGGCGCGGACGTCACCGTCACTAACACCGATACCGGTGTGGTCAATCATTATGTGACCAATCGCGACGGTCTATACGACACTAACTCGATTCTGCCCGGAAACTACACGCTTGAATTCAGCAAGCAAGGCTTCTCAAAATTGAAGCGCGAGTCGGTCCCGCTTCAAGTTGGAATCGTTACCGTGGATGCCACCTTGAATGTTGGGACGGCCACCCAAGAGGTGGAAGTGAATTCCCAGGCGCCTCTGCTCAAAACGGAGGATTCGCAGGTGTCAACCACCCTGACGACAGCCCAGTTGACCAACCTTCCCAACGTCGATCCGGAGAATGGCTGGACCTATCTGTTGAAGCTGATTCCCGGCGCTACCAGCACGCCAATGGGTAGCAACGGTGGCGGCAGTGGTGATGCGGAACCCCAGGCCGATCAGGCCATCAACGGAACCATGCCCTACTTCTCCAGCTTCCTGGTGGACGGTGGCTCGATTTGGTTGCCGCACAGCGCTAACATCGACCAGGGCCTAAGCGAATCCGTGTCTGAGGTCAACGTGATTGCCACCAACGCCCCCGCCCAGTACGGCGGAGGTGGGGCGGTCTTCAACGTCATCAGCAAGAGCGGGAGCAATCAATTTCATGGCTCTCTCTATGACAATTTCCAGAACGACGCCCTGAATGCGAGAGACTACTTCAATAGTACCGGCGCCAAAGGCAGGGTGCGCTACAACTACTTCGGCGGTTCGGTAAGCGGGCCGATCCTGAAGAACAAAATGTTCTTCTTTTACAACTATCAGCAGTTGAAAAACCCCCAAAGCGCGATCCAAAAGAACTCGGAGCCAACTCCTGCTATGAAGGCAGGTTGTTTCAATCCTGTACTCTTTGGATCGAGTCTGACCCTGGACGCTCGCCATGGCGGCACGCCGTTAACCACCAATCCCGCTCAGTGCGGGGCCTATGATAGTAACAATGGCGCGGATTTGGCGATTCCGCAAACGCTTTTCGATCCGGTAGCTGTAAACATCCAGAACGGTTATTACGTTAATCCCAATCTCCCTGGATTATCAAACAATTACAGCTATCTGCCGCCGGCGGTTAACAACCAAACCAAAATGTTTGGGCGATTTGACTACAACATTACGCCGACCAACCGCCTCAATTTTTCGATCGTGGAGCGCTGGGCCCCGGTCGAGGTGTCTTACAATGGCAGTCCGAATTGCCCGGTCAATTGCCAGAATAATTCGTCCGACGGTGGGAACGCACAGATCTCAGACGTGTACACAATCAGTTCCACCATGGTCAACGAATTTCGTTTTTCGTGGAACCGGGAGGCGGATTACGATGCTCAACAGTCTTTAGGCCAAGGTATCCCGGCCAAGCTTGGATTGCAGTTCTCTACCGCGGATGTCTTTCCCACGGTGGCCATAACTGGAACCGGCGCGCCCTCGAATCTGGGCCCGGGCACGGAGGCACTTTTCATCCAGAACACCTTCTCTCCCTCGGATACGCTCACTTGGATAAAAGGCAAGAATATCCTGCACTTTGGTGGTGAGTTGCTGATGGAGGAGGATAACTCGACTCCGTGGGGCGCCGTGAATGGGGCAACCCTGAACTTTACCGGCCAGTTCACCAGCAGCAACCCCCTTGTCCAAGTTGGCTATGCCGACTTCCTATTGGGAGATGTGCAGGCATGGAATACAGCCACTCAACCAAAACACTACATGCGGGCCAAGAACCCTTCGTTCTTTGCTCAGGACGACCTTAAGTTGCGGCCGAACTTGACCGTCAACCTCGGATTGCGCTCAGAAACGCATGGCGGAGCGAGCGAAAAGTACAACATGGCGGGCGGATTTGACCCGACCATTCCCAATCCAGTGCCCAGTTCCCCCGCTTTTCCTACCAACCCGTCCGGCTCGATTTGGTTTGCCGGCCTGAACGGGGCGCGGAGTAAAAGCTACGCGACCAAGACCATCGTGATGCCTCGCCTCGGTTTCGCGTACACACCTTCGCAGAACTGGGTCTTCCGCGGCGGCGTGGGGCAGTTCGCTACCCTGTGGAGCGAGGATACCGTGGGCGGAGTGATGGGCTTCGGCTCAGGCTGCGGCTATCCCAACTTGTGTGGCGCTGTGGGCAGTTCGTCCACTTCCAGCACAATAATACCTGTGGTGCAGCTATCGGGGAGTGGGGCGAATCTGCCCGTAGTTACAGGTGCTGCAGCCCGCAACCCCCTTTCTTACATCACCCCCGCAAATCCTCAGGGAAGCGGCGGGACTATCCCGTATACCCCTTACCATCTCCCTATTCAGAACGGCTGGCAGTGGACCGCGGGCGTGCAACGGCGTTTGCTCGGAAATACGGTTGTCGAGGCCCAATATGTCGGCAGCCACTGGGGCAACATGATGTTCGAGGCTGATGTCAACCAGCTTCCCGCGAATAAGCTCGGCCAAGGCCAAACAGCACGGCCGTATCCGCAGTTCTCTGGCATTGGTGTCGGTTCCGGCGGCTCGCGCACCGGCTTCTACAATGCTGTTTCGAACTACGAGGCAGCGCAGTTCCTGCTTCACCAACCCACCACCCATGGCTTGGCTGTCGAATTTACTTACACCTGGTCGCACCTGTATGACGACATGGACGATTCCGGCTGGGGGGAACAGTTCGGCGCCGTTTACTATCAGGACGCTTTTAACCCCTCGGCCAACTATGGGCCCTCGAATTTCAACCGGCCAAACGTCTTCAAGGGGTCAGTGATCTATGCGGTGCCGCTCGGGAAAGGACACCAATACATGAGTTCGGCCTGGGCCGATGCGGCGCTGGGCGGTTGGCAAGTATCAAGTGCCTTCCAGGCCGAATCGGGAGTTCCGTTTACGGTGGTTATGAATAGCTCGATCCCGAGTGGCTCACTGGGTGGAAGTGATGGCAATGGTCAGGCGGCTCTCTATCCTAACCGAGTAGGGAATCCGCATGCAGGGATACAGTCCCTCAGCCAGTGGTACAACCAACTCGCGTATGCAGCGCCGCTCAGTGAATTCCTTCGGCACCAACCCGAGAAATTCGCTCCGTGGGCCTGATCTATCGAATATCGACTTCTCCTTAGCCAAGAGCTGGAGTATACCGGGATGGGAGTCAGGCAAACTGCAGCTTCGGATGGATGCGCAGAACATCGTGAACCATCCAAGCTTCCAAAATCCCAAAAATGAACTCAATCCAACCGCTCTGTCCACCGGGGTTCCGGATCCAAGCGTCGGAGAGGTCACAGCAACCACCATCACAGGTCGAACGATCATGCTCACAGGCAGATTCTCCTTCTAGGAGCAGAATCTGGAAGGGTATTTCAGCAGAAGGACGGCGGTATCCGCCGTCCTTCTTTCTTGTCAGGCTGAAAGGCATTATTTCGAAACCGGGGCCGCCATCGCTTCGTCTCCGAATAGGTCATGCGTAGGGGAACTGAGAAGGAGCGAACTGTGATCACTAGAAGAAGGTTTGTGGAGGCGGCGTCAGTGTTCGGTTTGGCTGCGGTTAGCCGTCCGGCAAGGGTAGACGCTTTAGTACAAAGTGATCCGAGTGCCGGCAACCACTCTCCATCAACGGCTGATCCCTGGACGGGTGGGGGAATGGGTTTATCTTCTACCACCCTGGCGGTTCGCCTGGGCGGCTACGGTGGTGTTGCCGGACCACTGCGAGACAATTCCATCGCCTACCTGGAGTACTGCCACAACCTCGGTGGCATCGGTGTGCAGATGGCGGTCAAGGGCGACCTGGCCGCGTTCCGTCGCCGCGCCGAGGATCTGAATATGTTTGTCGAGTACCAGTTCGGGTTGCCCGACCATCCCGACGATCTATCCGGTTTTGAGAAGGCTCTCGAAGAAGCCAAAGCGGTAGGCGCGACCTGCATGCGTGTAACCAGCACCACCCACCGGCGCTACGAATTTTTTAAGTCCATGGCGGAATACCAGGATTATGAGAATCGCAGTACGGCGGTGGTGGAGAAGATTGTGCCCCTGGCGGAGAAGCAGAAGGTCATTCTGGCGATGGAGAATCATAAGGACCGAACCGCGGATGAGTTTGCGGCGTTGTTGAAGCGCATATCCAGTGAGTACTACGGATCGTTGGTCGACTTTGGCAACAATATAGCCTTGTGTGAGGAGCCAATGAGCGTGGTGCGCAAGCTGGCGCCCTATGCGAAGAGCATGCATTTGAAGGATATGGCGGTAAAGCCATACGATCAGGGCTTTCTGCTCTCCGAGGTGGTTTGCGGGAGAGGCTTTTTAGACGTGAAAGGTATGGTTACCCTTTGCCGTCGCGCAAATCCCAAAGTCCATATCAATCTGGAGATGATTACCAACCACGTTCTCAAGGTTCCGGTGAAGACTGATGTTTATTGGGCCACTTTTCCAGAACGCCGCGCCACTGCTCTGCCAGCGATTATGAAACTCGTGAACGATTACGCCTCGCAAGAAATGCCAAAAACCGACGACCTGTCGCGGGATCAGTTGTTGGCGCGTGAAGAAGACAATAATCGACTCTGCCTGCTTTGGGGGAGAAACAACCTGGCGGTTCCATGGCTCGCTTGAGTCATTGAATGGTTACAGCTGCTGAATAGATATACTTTCGCCCTAACTGGGCTGGGCACAGCCCGTCCCGGGTGCCGCCTTCGCTAATAGCTCTTTGCGTCGCCGCGTGGCCGTCCTGCCGAACACCTCTAGAATCAAAGCCAGAAAGGCCCAAAAATGAGACGTCTTCTGCACGTGGTTTTGGTGGTGTGTCTGGCGCCCGCAGCATGGTCGGCCGAGAATGCACAGAAAGCTCAAGCCCGCGTAGAGGCGGCAGGCACAATTCTGCACGTGATCCAGTCTGCTCCGGATCAAGGTATTCCGCAGGACATATTGGCTTCGGCTGCGTGCGTGGCGGTTGTGCCCGCTATGTTGAATGGCGGCTTCGTTCTCGGGCTGCGCTATGGGCGCGGGGTGGCTACCTGCCGCACCGCCAAGGGCTGGAGCGCACCCGCCTTCTTTGTCGTGTGGGGCGGCAGCTTCGGTTTGCAGTTCGGCGGGCAAGCGGTGGATAGGATCATGTTGATCATGAATAACAACGGGATGACGGAGCTGCTCTCCAGCAAGTACGCGCTGGGTGCACAGGTCAGCGCGGCCGCAGGTCCGGTGGGCCGCCAGTCTGCTGCTGAAACGGACTGGAAGATGCGCGCGCAGGTTCTGAGTTACTCGCGTTCCCGCGGAGTTTTTGCCGGGGCCACGCTGGAGCACGGGACCATGAAGCAGGACAAGGACAGCACACGAGCCTTCTACGGACGCATGGTGCCCTTTCAGACTTCACTCAATGGCGAAATCGACGCGCCTTCGACCACCTACCCGTTTCTTGAGCCCTTGGCCACGTGGGCTCGAAATGCGGCAGACAAGTAGGCCTACATCGTCAGGTATTTCTGTGATGTTTCATGAGGAACCAGCCCTCAGGAAATCTGAAGGCAGGATAGGGCGGCGGCGGTCTATGTTTGCCGCCACCCTTCCGTAAACTAAGAACGCCCCGTAGACCCTTGTGCCGCCAGCAATACGGGGTCTATGCTGCGCGGATCAATCTGAGCCGATTTTGTATGTGGGGTCGGTGGCGCGCTGTTCTGCTGCAAAGTCTGAGCAGGTCTGGTTATAAATACCACCGCTATAATCCCGCAGACTGACAAAGCTCTCAGGATTCTGCTTGCAGTAGACCTTCGCGTTCTCAATAGTTTCCTGGACATTGACTTTCGGCTTGGTTGGGTTGTCAATGGCGCTCACCTCACTTCTTGCGCAGTCGCGCACTCAGAGAATGGATGCTGGTTCCGGGCTTCGAGGAAATATACGGGTGTGCAGAGTCTTTCTAATTTAGCAGCCCTGCGCAACCAGGTCGTGGCGCTCCCTTGCGCCAGTTTTCAGTCGAGGAGCCTACCTGCGTTCGGGGGGGATTTCAGCATAGACCTCTTTTTCGAGTTGCGAAATCCGAAACGGGCTTGTTTGGGATGATCTTTGAATCGGCTCCAACGCGTCGGATGGTAACTATCGGCCAGGTAACTAAAGTTCACATACCTGTGCCTGATTCTCGGCGCTGGGGGCCGTATTGGGAGGTAGGAGGCTCCATCGCCGGATGCGGAGGCTGAGGCGTAAGATTGAGCGTGATGCAAGATGAAAAGGCCCAAGAGCCCGAAGAAGGAAAACTCGGAGAAACCACGACCGACTGGGCCGGCCTGCGTGCTCAGGCCGACAAGCTCGGCATCTCGTTGAGCCAACTCCAGCAGCTACAGTTTGAAAAAAAGATGAGGCTTGCCAGGAAGGCCCGGTCTGCCGCCCCACCCGCCAAAGATGGGCCTCTGGGTAAGCAGTAGGGAAATCCACCGGCAACGAAGGCTGGGTGCCCCATGGGGCACCCAGCCTTCGTTGCTGGTGGATTTCCCGGCTCTGTTGTGCGTCCGAACGATCAGGACCGGAATCTTACCATCGAACCGATATCTGGAGACGTATGCAAATGAGCCAGCAATTAGAGCAGACATCCAGTGAACTGACCCGCCAGGTCTCTCTTTCGGGATTTGACCTGATCAACTCTCCACGTCTCAATAAGGGAACAGCCTTCACCGATCACGAGCGCGACATATTTGACCTGCACGGTTTATTGCCGCCGCACGTAGGGACTCTTGATGAACAAATCAGGCGCCGCAAGGAGGCACTCGCGGATGAGTCGACTCCCTTTACGAAATACAGCCTTCTCCGCGACCTGCAGGACACAAACGAAACGCTTTTCTATGCGCTCCTGGTGCGCAATATCGACCAGATGCTTCCCCTGGTGTACACGCCTACCGTGGGTGAGGGCTGCCAGCGCTTCAGCGAGATATGGAGAAAGCCGCGCGGTTTGTTCCTCAGCTACCCGAACAAAGACCGGATCGATCAAATCCTCAACCATTCCCGCTACGACGATGTGAAATGCATCGTGGTCAGCGATGGAGAACGAATCCTGGGGCTCGGCGACCAAGGTGCGGGAGGCATGGGCATCCCAATCGGGAAAATGGCCCTCTACACCGCCCTGGGCGGCATTCATCCGGAGCATTGTCTTCCCATCCTGCTCGATGTGGGAACGGATAACGAGGACAGGCTGAAGGATCCGATCTATATCGGATGGAGGCATCACCGGATTCGGGGCGTAGAGTACGACGCATTCGTAGATGCCTTTGTGAAAAGTGTGAGGAAGCGCTGGCCGCACGTTCTCTTGCAATGGGAGGATTTTGCCGGGTCGAATGCCGCCCGGTTCCTGGCCCGTTATCGAGACCAACTCTGCACCTTCAACGATGACATTCAGGGCACTGCAGCGGTAGCTACCGCCACCTTGATCTCTGCCATCAACGTAACCGGTATTCCGCTCGAGCAACAGAAGATCGTGATGGTTGGCTTCGGGACCGCGGGGATAGGTATCACCAACCTGCTGGTCCAGTTCATGCAGGATAAAGGACTCACGGAACAAGAAGCGCGCGATCGTTTCTATGCGATCGATCGCTACGGGCTGGTCACGGAAAAAGGCGAGGGCGTGCGGCCCGAGCAGCTACCCTACGCGCGCAAGGAGCAGGAAGTCCAGGGATGGAAGCAGCCGAACGGAGAGATCACATTGCTCGACGTGATCCGCAATGTGAAGCCTTCGGTTCTCATCGGGGTATCTGGTCAAGCGGGAGCCTTCACCGAACAAGCCGTACGTGAAATGGCAAAGTATGCAGACCGCCCTGTTATCTTCCCGCTTTCGAATCCTACCTCGCGCAGTGAAGCGACTGCTCAGGACCTGATGGATTGGACAGAAGGACGAGCGCTGATCGGCACTGGCAGCCCGTTCGAGCCGGTGAATGTTGGCGGAAAGAAGGTTGCCATCACCCAGACCAACAACTCGTACATATTTCCTGGTCTCGCTCTTGGCATCGTTGCCTCCAGAGCCAAGCGGGTCACCGACACCATGGTCAAGGCCGCGGCTGAGGAATTAGTTCGTCAGCTGCCCACACAGAAGGACAAGCAGGCGAGCCTTCTTCCGCCACTTTCGCAAGCGCGTGAGCTCGGCCGGCTGATTGGGATGGCCGTGGGAAGACAGGCGATTCGAGACGGACAAGCGCTGGTGGTAAACGAGGAGGTATTGAGCGGCGAACTCGAGGCCAATATCTGGGAACCAGCTTACTTACCATACGAACGCAAATAACGCGGGGGGAAAAGCTATGAGCAGTGCGGACATTCGAGTAGAGAAGGACTCCATGGGTGAAGTGTCGGTCCCGGCCAGCAAGCTCTGGGGAGCGCAAACGCAACGCTCGCTTGAGCACTTCACCATCGGAACGGACCTCATTCCCAGGGAGATGATCGCCGCATACGCAATTCTGAAAAAGGCTGCGGCCAACGCGAATCATACCGGAGGGCGCCTGGACGACGAACGCCACGCGTTGATCGTGCGCGTATGCGACGAGATTCTTGCCGGGCAGCACCAGGACATGTTCCCGCTGCATGTTTGGATGACGGGCAGCGGCACGCAATTCAACATGAACGTGAACGAGGTAATCTCAAACCGTTGTTGCCAGCTGGCGAACACGCCACTGGGAAGCAAGACGCCCGTTCATCCCAACGACCACGTGAACATGTCGCAATCGTCCAACGATTCGTTTCCATCCGCTATGCACATTGCGGCGGCTGTCAACGTCAAGCAGCGGCTGATTCCCGCGGTGCAGCATCTGCATGACGCGATCAACGCCAAGGCTGAGGAGTGGAAAGACATTGTCAAGATTGGCCGCACCCACATGCAGGATGCCACGCCCCTGACGCTCGGTCAGGAGTGGTCGGGTTATGCGGGTATGCTGGCGGACAATCTCGAACGGATCGAGGATGCTCTGAAGAGTGTGTATCGGCTGGCGTTGGGCGGGACAGCGGTCGGCACTGGGATCAACTCTGCGCCTGGATTCGACGAGGCAGTTGCGGCGGAAATCGCCACCCTGGCGGGTTTGCCTTTCGTCACCGCGCCTAACAAGTTTACCGTGCAAGGCGCGCATGATGCGCTGGTGCAACTGTCTGGCACTTTACGTACCCTCGCGGTGTCGCTGTACAAGACCGCAAACGACATCCGGCTCATGTCCTGCGGCCCGCGGGCGGGCTTTGCTGAGCTGTTGATCCCGGAAAACGAGCCTGGCTCTTCGATTATGCCTGGCAAAGTGAACCCAACCCAGGCTGAAGCTCTCACCATGATTGCGGTGCAGGTAATGGCCAATGACGTTGCCGCAGGATTCGGTGGTGCAGGCGGCTATCTGGAAATGAACGTGTACAAGCCGCTGATCATCTTCAATATCACCCACTCGATCACCATCATGACCGATGGGTGCACCAACTTCCGCAAATTTCTCATCGAAGGCACAAAACCAAACCTGAAGAAGATCAAGGAATATGTGGACCGCTCGTTGATGCTGGTGACCGCGCTCTCGCCGGTCATTGGCTACGACAAGGCGTCCAGAATCGCGCACTACGCGATGGACAACGACCTCACGCTCAAGGCCGCCGCGCTGCGGCTGGGCTTTGTCGGCGAGGAAGAGTTCGATCGCGTGGTCGATCCGGTCAAGATGGTCAGGCCGTATGTAGCCGATGCCGACGCCAAAGTAGCAACCACTCATTGATCGCTTGCTCACTGATATGACCCTGGAGGAGCGCTGTGAACTTGTCCTCGCCTTTGTCCGAGTTCTATTCGTCAACGGTCAATCCACCGAGCAGACTGTCGCTTCGGGGGAGCGTTTGGGCGACACTCTCGGGCTGGACGTTAAGATCTTGCCGCGTTGGGGAGAGCTGCAGCTTCAAGCTCAGGAAAGCGGCGCCAGACTAATCCTCGCAGTGGCGGCAGATCCCACCGGCGTGGCCATGGGCCGCGTGGCTTCCGCGAGCGGGCGATTGACGACATCGGTGCCGGTCGACTTGCGCAGGCGGCTGCAAAGGAGGCAATCCACGCGATTGCACAAGCGCCGCCGGCGCCGACTTGGCTGTTCACTCTTGCGGCGGCGGCGGGCGCAGCGGCGTTAGCGGTGATTTTCGGTATCCAACATCTGTCCGCTGCGGCTCTGGTGTTTGTGAGTGCGGCCGCGGGCGCCCTTCTTCGTCGCGGCTTAGTGCGCTACAGTGCAAACGTCTTCCTGCAACCATTCGCCGCGGCCTTGCTGGCGGGCGTGATCGGAGCGCTGGCGGTTCGGTATCAGTTGAGTTCATCCCTGCGCCTGGTCGCAGTTTGCCCCTGCATGGTCCTGGTGCCTGGCCCCGCCGTGCTCAATGGCGCCCTCGATCTCGTCCGGGGACGTATCCATCTCGGCGCTGCCCGCATGATCTACGCCGGTCTGGTCGTGGTGGCGATCTCGACCGGACTGCTGCTCGGGCTCGCCATGCTCGGCGTTGGGTTGCCCGTAGATGAGGCCGGCAGAGCCGTGCCCCTGTGGCTCGACACGATCGCGGCCGGGGTTGCTGTGGCCGCCTACTGCGTCTTCTTTTCCATGCCGTCGCCCATGATGGTGTGGCCGGTGGCAGTGGGTATGCTGGCCCATGCTTTCCGGTGGTGGTTGCTGTTCGAGTCGGGCGCTAGCGCCGCGACTGGCGCCTTGGCCGCTTGTCTTATCGTAGGGCTGATCATCACTCCAGTCGCACGCCGTCGCCGCATGCCGTTTGCGGCCCTCGGCTTCGCATCCGTGGTTTCCCTGATTCCGGGCGTCTTCTTATTCAGGATGGCGAGCGGCCTGACACAACTAGCGGGCGGCTCGCACGCAACCCCGGAGCTCATAAGTGGGACCATCGCCGACGGCATGACCGCCACCGTGATCATTTTGGCCATGAGCTTCGGTCTCATCTTGCCCAAGATGGTTATTGATCACCTGAGCGACAGATCGACGCAGGCAAGGCCCTGAGGCGCGACGAATATGGCGATCTCCATTTCAGCGCGGGCTCCGGGCAAGTATGGGCTTCTCTGTGTTTTGTGGTGCGCTCTTTGTTTATTGGCATGTTCGGCCCATTCTCAGCCTACGCAACAGGAACAGCTCCCCGGCCCGGATAGCCACGAAACCGGTCAGGGTCCACACGGCCATCTGTTCGGAGACTGGGGCGGAGAGCGGTCGCGTCTTGCGAGGCATGGGGTGAACTTCGATTTTCAATATGTCAGCGATTCTCTCTGGAACCTCAAGAGTGTGCAAAAAGAACGATTTGCGAGTTGGAACAGATTCCGCGGCACGGTGGACATTGATCTTGGCGAGTTGACCGGTCATCAGGGATGGTATTTCCATGCAGCCGCGCTGTGGCAGGGCGGCGGAAATCTTGGAACCTATCTTGGGCTCCTGACGAGTCCCAGCGGCATGTCCAGCGAGAATACATGCCGCCTCGATTCATGGTGGATCGAGAAGCGATGGCTGGATCAACGAGTCACTGCACGTATCGGCCAGTTCGCCGGTCAGGATTTCTACGGAGCCCAGCACTTCGCGGCGTCCTTTATTTTCGAGCCGATGGGCTATGCGTTGGGCAATCTATTCACCACCCGTGAATCCTTCGATCCTCCCTCGACCCCGGCGATGGAGATCCGCGTTATACCCATACGCAACCTTTATGTGAAGTCGATGGTGGCGGCAGCGGTCGGCTTGCCCTTTGCACAGAACCCAACCGGCCTGGTTCCGCAATTCAATGGAATTCCTATAAGTACTTCGGAGATCGGGTTCACTCCTGGCAGGAATGCGTCGTCGGTGCGAGCCTTTGACAACGTCGAGGGCCGCCGGGGATACTCCGGCCTGTATCAGTTCGGCGCCTCCTATAACCCCGGGCGGTTCTGGCCGCCGGCCAGTGCGACTCCGCGATCAGGAAACTATCTCTTGTACTGGATGGCGAGCCAAGCTCTCTGGCGCCTCCATCCGCACCAGGGGAAAGGCTTGGATGCGACCTTCGTCTACGACTGGAGCCCGCGTGATGTCAACCGCAACAACACCCTGCTCACGTCGGGCCTTCGCTTCAATGAACCGCTGCCACTGCCCATTCACAACACGATGTCGTTGGGCTACGTGCGAAATAACCTGAGCCCTCAGTATCTCCCGCCCGGCAGCCCAGCGTGGAAGACCGAGCAGGGCGTTGAGTTCAATGCTCTGCTGGACGTTCTACCAATGCTCCTCTTACAGCCTGTGGTCCAGTACTACGCGAATGTGGGAGGAGGCGCGCAACATGCGGTCGTTTTCGGATTCAGAACAAAGGTGGAGTTCTAAGCAGAGTTACCCTCTCTAGTTGCCCAGGCTAAATATGACATTTACGGTCGTTTCCACTTCAACCGGCTCCCCATTGAGCAGGTAAGGTCTATAGCGCCACGAACGGACTGCATCCATTGCCGCCTGCTGCAGCATCGGGGGGCCGTCGATCACCCTGAGGTTCTGAATGGTGCCGTCCTTAGCGATCGTGGCCCGCAGCACTACAGTACCCTGAATGCGGGCTACTCTTGCAATCTCCGGATACTGCGGCACTGTCTTATCGAGCAGGTTACCGGCCATTACACGGGACGAAATACTCGGAGTACGGGGATCCGGTGGCTTGACCACGGCGGGGCCTGCTCCGCTGAACAAGTCATTCAGCGAACCGCCGCGCGCACCATCGGCCATCTCTTCCCCACCAATAACACCGGGCATAGTTGGCGGAGAGGAAGCTACTTCTTTATCGAGCTTGATGTCTTTAGGGATCTTACTCGGTGCTTGAATCTGATTGTCGAGTAGCTCGGACCGAACCCGTACCGTTGGTTGAGTGATCTGCGCTAGCGGGGCGGGCGGTGGCGGCGATGGCGCCACCAGCAGCGCGGCCATAATTTGCACGGGCAGCGCGTCTGGATGCAGTAACGGCCAGATGATGAGCGCGATCAGCACTCCGCAATTGATTAAGACGGCTAACGGGGACCAATACCTGCTTCGGGTCTTGATCCTGTTACTAGACTCCATGAGAGCGTCCTCGAACATTTGCCCACCTCAAGGATTCGACCTTATAGCGACTTAGACACCAACCAGATATTTCTTGCTTTTTGTGGCGAGAAATCAAAGCTAAGTTTTTTTCAACAGGTAGCGGCAAACCTTGGCGGGGGCGGAGGGGGATGGACGGAGTCAGGGCAACAGCAACCAACGCGCTTTCGCCTGTCCAGCTTGCCCGCCCCCCGGTATGTTGCGCTCTATAATGAACTTAGGCATAGATGTCCTCGAGGCCACCCATGCTGGCGTCTACCTGGTGGCAAACAACCGGCCACCCGAGAAGCTCCGCTTTAGGACCGAAGCAATGTCATTAGAATGTCATTTATCGCCACGATGCTCGAAAACCCCAATGTTTGGAGCAAGATAGAGAATGGAGTAAGTGACAGAAGGCAGAGTGGAGATCGTTTGCTATGACTGAAGACCAGGGCACCATTCTCATCATCGAGGACGATCCTCGCATGCAGAAGGTGCTGCACCGCATCTTTCATGACGAGGGGTATCAAGTAGAAGTCGCGTCCGACGGTAAAGCGGGGGTTGATTCCTTTATCTCCCTTCAGCCCTCCGCAGTTGTCCTGGACCTGATCCTGCCGCAAATGTCGGGCCGCGAGGTGTGTAAGCGAATCAAGAGCTCTTCGCCCGACACCCCCGTGCTCATTTTGAGCGCGGTGAGCGAAGTGGTGGACAAAGTGCTGCTGCTGGAGCTGGGCGCGGAAGACTACGTTACCAAGCCCTTCAGTCCGCGCGAGCTGCTGGCGCGGGTACAGGCTGCCATTCGCCGCCGGCGCAAGTCAGACCCGGTCGCCACTTACAGGTTTGGAGACTGCGAAATCGATTTCCTCAAAATGATTGCCAGGAAGAGCGGCAAAGTCATATCCCTCACCGCCCATGAGTTCAAGCTGCTTCGGTTTTTCACCAAGAACCCGGAGCGCGTGCTTAGCCGCGACGAGTTGTTGAGTGACGTTTGGGGCTATAATTCCTATCCGACGACGCGAACCGTCGATAATCAGATACTCAAGCTGCGGCAAAAACTGGAGTCGGATCCGGCAAGTCCAAGGCATCTGCAGACCATCTATGGCGCCGGCTACAAATTTACTCCCTGAAGAGTCAGCGACCTGATGCCGTCATTCCGTGGTATTCGAACCCGCGTATTGCTGATCGCGGCGCTGATCGCGGTCACTACAACGGTCACCGGCGGCAGCCTGCTCATCATCCGTAGCCGGATACACCAACATGTCAGCCAGGAGCTGGCTGACGATCTCACCCATTCGTTAGGAACGCTGCAGAATCTACAACAGCAGCGCCGCGACGCCCTGATCCATGAGAGTGCGTTGCTGGCCGACTTGTCGGACCTCAAAGCCCTGATGACCACGCATGACCAGCGCACCATCCAGGATGGCGCCACCTTATTCTGGAAGGATAGCGGCAGCGATCTTTTTGCATTGGCCGACCCGTCCGGCCGGGTCCTTACCGTGTATACGCAAGGCAAGCCTCCTTCCCCAGCTCTCGCACAGGAACTGCAGCGAGCGATGGGCCGCTCTGGGGAGCACTACCTGATAGCGGATGGCAGATTGTTCGATTTCTCTGTGCGCCCGCTGTACTTCGGCGACGAAAGCCAGGGAACCCTGCTGGGCTACGTGGTGAGCGGATATGTCATCGATCGCAATGTGGTCAACCTGATCAGTCGCGCATCCGGGAATGAAGTCAGTTTCCTCGCCGGCGCACAGATCATGGCCAGCACTCTGCCGCTCCAGGTTCAGCAGGAATTATCGGGCAAATATCAGACGCTTGCATCCGTCGGGCGTGGAGGCACCAAGGAAATAACGCTCGGTGGAGAACAATTCCTGGGCACGGAGGCCGACCTTTCCGCGCAGGCGGCGCACCCGCTGCGACTGGTCGTGCTGAAGTCATTCGCGCAGGCAAATCAAGTAGTTCACGACACCAATCGCATCGTCTTGCTGCTGGGTATTACCGCCATCGTGCTCGGTTCTCTGCTGATGCTGGTACTCTCCGGCTTTGTCACGCAGCCGTTGGAAATGCTGGCCCAAGGGGTGCGCGCTTTTGGTTTTGGAGACCATTCCCGTGCGCTGCCCAGCGATGGCACCAGGGAGGTGCGGGAATTGAGTGCCGCATTTGCCCGCATGCGCAACGAAATTATTAACACTAATCGCGCCCTGTTGGAATCAGAAAAGTTGGTGACTATTGGGAGGATGGCAAGCTCCGTGTCTCACGATCTCAGGCACTACCTGGCCGCGGTCTACGCCAACGCCGAGTTCCTCTCCTCCCCCCGTCTCTCCGAGCAAGAGCGCCGCGAATTCTTCGCCGACATACATATCGCTGTGCATGGCGCCACCGAGCTTCTCGAATCACTGCTGATCTTCAGCAAGACGGGAGCCGTCTATCATCGCGAGCGCAACTCAATGCTGAGAATCGTGGAGAAATGCGTTTCCCTGCTCAAGGCTCATCCTGAAGCCGAAGGGGTCGCCATCCGCATAGAATGCGCGGATCCATCCGGAGCCTACGCACTGGTGGACGAAAAACAGATGCAGAGAGCGATTTACAACCTTCTGCTCAACGCCTGTCAGTCGGCCCACAAGTCGGAGGGCGCGCGCGAGGTGCTGGTCTCGGTCGCCGCCGCGGAGAAGACCATTACTTTGACGATTACTGATTCGGGGGCCGGCGTGGCCGAACACATTCGAAATTCTCTTTTTGAACCCTTTGTCAGCGATGGCAAGCACAGCGGGACGGGTCTTGGCCTGACGCTGGCCAATTCGGTAGCGAAGGAACATGGCGGTGCGGTTACGTTGTTAAGCACACAGCCGGGCGAGACCATCTTTCGGCTCTCGTTGTGTACCGACTTTACCGGGTTAGTCACACATACAACACAAGAACAGCCGGAGACCTCATCCCCTACACCAGGAGGGATACTACAGTGAATCTCCCAGGACACCGGTTGTTGATACCTATGCTGTTGCTGGCGACAGGCGTTGGGGATGCGCAGCAAACGAGAGATAACCCTGCTTCTGCAACCGAGACAGTACAGCAGCAGGTAGATCGGCTCGCGGACTTGGTGAACCGGGAACAAGCGGCACTCGAATCCTCACAACAACAGATTGAAGCGCTCCGGCGGCAGGTCGCCGACTTACAAGGACAGCTGGTTGGGTCTCGACAACCCCAGCAACAGACAACAGAGGAAGCGGTGGCTCGACTCAACGCCGATGTGGAGAATATTCGCGAACGCCAGGAAGTGCAACAGAGCGAGATCGCTACGCACGAGCAGGATAAAGTCGAGAGCGCTTCCAAGTTCCCGGTAAAAGTCACCGGCTTGATCCTGATGAATTCTTTCGTCAACACCGCAGCCGTGGATGTCCCTGCATCCCCAACGTGGGCCACTGGAGGAAGCGGTACGACCGGTATTTCCTTGCGCCAGACGGTGCTCGGACTGGATGCACGCGGGCCGCAAGTCTTCGGGGCCAGCTCGGATGCGGATGTGCGCATGGACTTTTTCGGAGGTGTCAACCAAAGTGGCGGCTACTCGCAAAATGGCGGACTGGCACGATTGCGCACCGCCCATGCTGAGCTGGCCTGGGATCAGACCCGGGCTTTTTTTGCCCTGGACCGTCCTATCGTCAGCCCCAATATACCGTCCTCCCTTACCGCGGTTGCCCAGCCGGAACTCGCGTGGTCGGGGAATCTGTGGAACTGGATACCGCAAGTCGGCGCGGAACATACTCTCAAGTTGAACCCATCTTCCCGCATAAGCCTGCAAGGGGCTATTGCCGACGTCCCCGATCCCCCCTCTCAACCGCAGAGCACCACCCCCGCTCCAGTTGCCAGCCTGGCAGAGCAAAGCCGCTGGCCGGGGAGCGAGGCCAGGGTTGGGTATGCCCGGGGCGATGCTCTCACTGGCTTCCGCGTGGGGGTAGGAGGATACTTCAGTCCTCACAAATACAATGAATATTTTAGTTTCGACGCCTGGGCGGCCACCGTCGACTATCGCATCCCACTCTTCGCACACCTGGAGTCAAGCGGGAGTTTCTATCGCGGGTTGGCACTCGGAGGATTGGGTGGCGGCGCTTTTAAAGACTATCTGTATCTGGAACAGGACGAGAATTATATCTATCGCCCGCTCGATGATGTTGGGGGGTGGACGCAATTGAAAGCGCGCGCCAACGAGCGCCTGGAGTTCAATGTTGGTTATGGACTCGATAATGCATTCGCCAATCAGATACGTCCCTTCGTCCTTACTTCATCCACCGCCTACCAGAGCCTGGCGCGCAACGCGACATGGTTCTCGAACGTGATCTATAGTCCGACTGCCTATACGCTCTTTTCGTTCGAGTACCGCAGAATCGATAGCTCCTATGCGATCGGCCCGCACACGGTCGCGGACGTGTATGGCGTTGGCGGGGGCTACCGGTTCTAAGCATGCAGACGCCTCGCATGAACCGCAGCTTCTGTGTGAAGCGCATAATTTTTGCTTGGCTGCTCGGCACTGCCCTGAAGATGCACTCCCAGCAACTTCTGGATGTGACTGCGCAGGCGGAACATATGCGGAGACAACCACCAGCTGCTATCTGGCTCACGCCGCTCCACGCGGCAAGCATCTCAGCGCCCGCTACCGGCAAGACTTATACCCTTCTGCAGAAGAACAAAATGTTCACGCCCCACCTGCTCATCGTGCCGGTTGGAAGTGTGGTGCACTTTCCCAATGCTGATCCCTTCTTTCACAATGTCTTCTCCGAATTCGAGGGACGCCGCTTCGACCTGGGCCTTTATGAGGCAGGCTCGTCCAAGGAGATAACTTTCGGCCGGGAAGGAATCTCTTACATATTCTGCAATATTCATCCCCAGATGAGCGCGGTCGTGATCGCGCTATCCACGCCCTTTTATAGCGTGGAGGGGCCGCAAGGGCGTTTTCACATTGGAAATGTTCCTGCCGATGACTACATGCTGCACGTATGGGTGGAGGGCGAGAGCCAGGGGGCACCGAATGTCTCCGCGCGCAGAGTCCGGATCTCTGCCGATCACACGGATTTGGGAGTCATTCATCTGCCGATTCTTCCCCATGGTCCGCGGCCCCATGAAAATGAATACGGGCAGAAATATGACACCCGGGAACCTGATATTTATTAAAAGCAGCCGCTTAGGCATGAATCTTTCGCTGGACCGGCAGAAATTTCCTTCCTGGCCTGTAAATATTGCCCAAGCTTTTTGTTTGTCGTCATTTAGCCTGTCGGCATCCAACCAAAGCAGAGGACGATAGTATGCCAAAGCAAAAGCCTTGCGCCAGACTGGAGAATTGGGCGGTGGTGGAAAGCGCGAATATCGCCAGCTATCAAGCGTTGCGAGCCGGAAGCTTGTTGGTAGGTAAGGTGTTCAGCCATCCAACCATAGCGGAAGGCAAATTCATCTTCAGCTCACCCATCGTGCAGGTTGATGAGAAGACGAAAGTTGCTGAAACAAGAAATACCTCTTATCGCCTCGGCCAAGCCAGTCGCGAATATCAGATCTGGATTGAGGAGCAAACGGGAGCAGCCGCTTAAAAAATTCGCGGAAGCACTTCTGTTGCCGATCCGAGAACGATCTCATCGAAGGCGTCGGCGTTGAGAGGCTCTTCCGGACCCACATACGTGGTACCTATGCCGCGTTGGCTGGCGATGTGGACGAAACCCGATGCAGGATAAACGGAGCCTGAAGTGCCTACCACCAGCAGGCGGGTAGCGCGATCGAGTTCAGCATAGATGCCCTCCATGTCCAGGGGAATTTCGCCGAACCACACAATGTGGGGGCGAACCGGCGCGCCGCATTCCGTACACACGGGCAAATCTGCAGCATTCTCGTAGAAGGACTGGTCCGGAAAAGGATCATTGCATTCCACGCAACGCGATTGGAAGAGGGTTCCGTGCATGTGGTGGAGATGGCGCGTTCCCGCGCGCTCGTGGAGGTCATCGACGTTTTGCGTGCAGAGATAGAAACGATTACCCAGCTTGTTTTCGATATTAGCCAAGGCCAGGTGTGCCGTGTTTGGTTCTACAGCCATGGCGTCACGACGCCGCATGGAATAGAAGCGCCATACCAGTTCAGGGTTGGCATCCCAAGCCTCAGGCGTTGCTACCTCTTCGACTCGGTGCCCGTTCCACTAACCACCCGAACCGCGGAAGGTAGCAAGCCCGCTTCCCGCAGAGATACCGGCGCCGGTGAGAACGAAGAGGCGGTCTTGCAGCGTCAGCTTCATGGCGAGCTGTTAGCTGCAGCCGAGACATGCCCGGGAGCCGCGACGGCGGCCTCAGGTACAGTGACGGGCCGCCTGCGCTTTGCCTCTTCCACTGGCGGCGTTCCCACTCGGCACGCCTTAGGCACATTCTTCATCTGCTTGGCGAACACCAGATAACTTGGAGTGTTGGGCCGCAGAGTAACCCAGTAGCTCGACGAAGAAAGCAAGGGCTTCCTTTGGGTCAGAATCTGGTTTTCCATAATCCTAACTCCACACAACAAATTATTTCTCGGCGTTAGAATCGTCTTTGCCGGATCTTTTTCCGGCAGAGTCTTATCCTGTTCCCAGTTGAAGTCGCAGCCATAGCGCTCTGCGTCCATATACGTCAGTTGCAGCAGTCCTTCCTGTCGCACCGTCCGCTTGCTAACCGTGTCCTTGACCGCTACTTCAGGCTCGGTATGGCGCACATTCGTTGTTGGTTTCAGGCCCGCCTCGGCCCCTGCAAGTGCTTGAAAGGTATACGCCCAGAAGGCACGTTTATCCGCATCGCTCAGTGCGGCAAATCGGGGACAGTAGCTCCTTACCTCGCGGGCCACGCCGTTCGACAGCATTCCCGGTGACAACGCCCGCTCTACAACTTCATCCCACTGCGGATCCCAGGACTGTTGTCCCAACTCGTCCTTCTTTTCGGCAATGGGCGTCGCTGGGGCCGGTTTCATCGCCGGCTGCGCCGGTTGGACTGGCTGAACGGGCTGCTGCTGCGCTGCACGACTGGCGCAGCCAGCCATGATAAGGACGCACAGAGGCACGACCGCCATCCTCCGCCTTGTTATCGCGTGAACCATAACCTTCGGAGTTAGATGCAACAATTCCCATCGCGGAAGACGAAAGGTTCGGGAAAGCCATCGGGGAGAGTTTGGTTGTGCAACAGATCTCTCGTTCGCTCACCAGCATACCCCCCTGGACGGGTGCCCCATGTTCGCGTTTTTGCGTACATGGGTTGAACAAGACGAGCGAAGCCCTCCTTTTTCTTTTCTTTCCTCGTTGTAGACAGGTACTGAAAGCATTGGAAAACATCTTCTTCAACCCATGTACGCGAAAGTCCGCGAACATGGGGCACCCGTCCAGGGGGAAAGGCTTGGTGGGAAGCCTGGAAAGCGTAGGACGAAATGACAGCCCCGCAACGTTTCACGGGAGGAGATTCCTTCAGGCGTAGTCTTCGCGGTAAGGAGTGAAGATGTCCAGAACCTCGGAATCTTCCTGTGCCGAAGCCTGATGTTCGACATTGCCTGGAACCAGGAAGCTGTCTCCGGCGGTTGCCTCGATGACCCCGCCAGGATGCTGAATTGTGAGATGCCCGCTGACGATATACACCATCTGTTCGTGCGGATGGCTGTGCCTGGCGCCCACCCAACCCTTCGTCATCCTATGCCGGACGAGCATCATATTCGGGCTATAGGACATCACTTGCCGGCGAAGTCCCGGCTCCGGGGTAGACATGGATTCGTCCTCTGTGTGCAATACCTCAACCGTGCTCAACGCCATGCATTCTCCTCTACCGAGCCATCCAACCGCCGTCTACCACCAACACCTCACCCGTAATGTAGTCGCTCGCCGGCGAAGCGAGAAACACGGCGGCGCCCGCAATATCTTCCGGTTCTCCGTACCGCGCAGCCGGAATGCGCGCCAGGATTTGGCTATTGCGCACCTCGTCCTCGCGCAGCGCCCTGGTATTTTCCGTGCGAAAGTATCCCGGAGCGATGGCGTTCACCTGGACATTGCGTCCCGCCCATTCATTGGCCAGCGCCTTGGTCAATTGCGCCACGCCGCCTTTCGAGGCCGCATAGGCCGGCACACGAATTCCACCTTGAAACGACAACAGGGATGCGATGTTGATAATTTTGCCCTGGCGGCGGTCAAGCATACTGCGGCCGGCCAGCTGGCTGAGGCGGAAAACGCTATTCAGATTTACCTGGACGACAGTCATCCACGCCTGCAGGTCATGGTTTTCTGCCGGCTCTCGATAGATAGTGCCGGCATTGTTCACCACGATATCCGGTGCGCCCATCGCTCCCAACACTGTTTCATACAGTGAGTCGGCGCCGTCCGGCTGGCTAAGGTCGGCAGCGAAACCTTGGGATGCGTGCCCCAGGGAACGAATTTTCTCGCTCGTTTCCTGCGCGGGGCGGCGATTGCCATGGCATGCGACCGACGCTCCCGCCTCAGCCAGCGCGATAGCGATGGCGGCGCCAAGTCCGGTGGCAGACCCCGTGACCAGAGCGAGCTTTCCATCGAGATGAAACTTATCCAGGATTCCCATCGTTTGCCCACCTCATTCTTTTGTTTCAGAAAGAGCTTGTCAACGCCGGCCGGGCAGAGACGCGTCCGCTGGTACCAGAATGCGGGACGCGCGGGTTAAAATCGATTTGTGCCCGAACTTGTACAGATCGGTTCGCAACCCCGCACCACGGCATGCCCGCCCGTGCCGCGTTCGCAAGCAGTGTTGTGGATTCAGGGCGTGACCCTGGTATGGATGCTGGTCGAATGCGGAGCATCCCTCTATGCGGCGGCCGCCGCGCACAGCCCGGCAATGCTTGCTTTTGGTTCGGATAGCCTGGTTGAATTGCTGTCCGCCACGCTGGTGCTGCTGCAATTCTCCTCACTGAAAATAATTTCGGAAGAGCAAGCGGCGCGCATTGCTGGAGCCCTGCTTTTCGTTCTCGCCGTTATCGTCGCATGCACGGCTCTGCTTTCTGTGCTGCTTCACCTCCGGCCCGAAACGAGTCGCCTGGGAATGCTGGTTACGATTGCAGCGCTCATCGTGATGCCCATTCTGGCCGCCCTGAAACGCAGAGAAGCGCGCCGCACCCATAATGTTGCGCTGGCGGCCGATGCTGTTCAGTCAGCTACTTGTGCCTACCTGGCCCTGGTCACGCTGGCCGGTCTGGCGGCGAATGCAGCCTTCCATATTCCGTGGGTCGACTCCGTGGCTGCCTTGATTGCCGTACCCATCCTCTTTCATGAGGGGCGATCGGCCTGGCAAGGGCACGCTTGCGGTTGCTGTTGAAAAACGAATAAGAAAATTAATAGCGAAACCATACCTGCTGCGGTAAACTGAACCACAACCAAGGACAAACACTATGATAGTCAACTCACGGACCCACCTCGCCCAACCCGTACAGCCTAACGGCGTATCGGACTTTGCCGGCTTGAAGGAAGTAGGGCGCCCCTAGCGCACTTCGTTAGCAGATTTACGAAGGCCCTGAGGCGCAGCCTCAGGGCCTTTCTCATTTAGGGAACAGCACTTGGGGCAACTTCTTTGTTGAGCCTTCCGGCTCCAACTCCTCGCTGAGGTGCAGATGCCTCGCGATCTACCAGTTGTTCAGAGTGAGTGATCTATGCGTGTTTCTCGAAGCCAGAACGTGATGCGTGAAGTGCTTGCCTTCCTCCTTAGCCATTGGCGACGTGAGGCGTGGCTGGTTACCGGTGTCGCCTGTTCCATGGTGGTAGCAACGATTGCCGATTTGTTCATGCCCGTCTTCGCCGGGCGCATGGTCGATGCCGTTGCCATGCATGCCGGCACCCACCAGCAGGCCTTGCACGCCGCCTTGTCGGCGTTGGCCACAATGCTTTTGTTGGGCGCTATCCTGGTCGCCGGACGCCACCTATCGCTGATGGGCATCAGCCGGCTCACTATTCGATTGATGGCGCGCCTGGCCAGCGATGCGTTCTATCGTGTACAGCGGTTCTCGACTGATTGGCACGCCAACAACTTCGCCGGATCGATTGTCCGCCGGGTCACGCGAGGCATGTGGGCGGTGGACCTGATGGACGACACGCTGCTGCTGGCCTTGCTGCCCGCATCGTTGGTGCTGGTCGGCAGTGCGCTGGTGCTGGGTTCGCACTGGCTGTCAATGGGCCTGATCGTGGCCACTGGCGCGACGCTGTATGTCGGACTTTCCATCGCGCTGTCGCTGAACTTCGTTTCGCCTGCGGCTCGCCTGTCGAATGCGCAAGACACGCTGGTGGGTGGCGCCCTGGCGGATGCTGTGACCTGCAATGCAGTGGTCAAGTCCTTCGCAGCCGAGGCGCGTGAAGATGCGCGTCTTGGCCGGGTACTCAACAAGTGGAGCCGTCGCACCTATCGCCACTGGACCAATGGCACCTGGAGCGGAACCACGCAGATGATCGTCCTGCTGTGTCTCCGGGCCTCGGTGACGCTGTATGCGATCTGGTTATGGTGGCAAGGCCGTGCCACGCCGGGTGGGGTCACCTTCGTGCTCACCAGCTACTTTATCGTCCACGGATATCTGCGCGACGTGGGACAACATGTGGCGAACCTGCAGCGCAGCGTGAACGAGATGGAAGACCTGGTTGAGATGCACGTGCTACCGCTAGGCGTAGCAGACCGGCCAGATGCGGAGCCGATCCGCATCGGCAGGGGAGAGGTGCTCTTCGACCGCATCACCTTCCGCTACGGTGCGCACACCGAGCCGCTCTTCCACGACTTCACCTTGCGCATCGAGGCAGGCGAACGCGTGGGCTTGGTCGGCCACTCTGGATCCGGGAAGAGCACTTTCGTCAAGCTGCTGCAGCGGCTCTACGATTTGAATGAGGGTCGCATCCTGATCGACGGGCAGGAGATTGCGCACGCCGCGCAGGTCTCTTTGCGCTCACAGCTTGCGCTGGTGCCGCAGGAGCCGTTGCTCTTCCATCGCTCGCTGGCGGAAAACATCGCCTACGCGCGTCCGGAAGCCACGGCAGCCGAGATCGAGCGTGCAGCCCAACTGGCCAATGCGCATGACTTCATCATTCGCCAGCCGAAGGGCTATGCCACGCTGGTTGGCGAGCGCGGGGTCAAGCTCTCTGGCGGAGAACGCCAGCGGGTGGCGCTGGCTCGTGCCTTCTTGGCAAATGCGCCGATTCTGATTCTGGACGAGGCGACCTCCAGCCTCGACTCTGAATCGGAGGCGCTTATCCAGGAGGCAATGCAGCGCTTGATCGTCGGCCGCACGGCCATCGTGATCGCCCACCGGCTGTCGACGGTGCGCATGCTTGACCGCATCCTCGTCTTCGAGCAAGGCCGCGTGGTCGAAGAGGGGACGCACGATGCGCTGGTGCGCAGAACCGAAGGCACCTACAAGCGTCTGTTCGAGCGGCAGGCGCTGGGATTGTTTGTCGAGGAGGCCGATCTGGATGAAGCGGAAGAACTGAGCGCCTGAAGCAGGCGCTCAGGGCTTTTTCGGATCGTACACGGCGACGCCGACGCGGGAGTCGGCGCCGCCATAGTACAGGAACCACTTGTCGTGGAAAAACACCAGCCCTTCGGCAAAGGTGGTTCCCGCGACATACTGGCCGCTCTGTTCCCATGCCTGCTCGGGCTTGAAGAACGGCTTATCGGTGCGCGCGATGAGCTTGCGCGGATCATTGGCCGCAAAGAGCGCCTGTCCGTCAGAGTAAGCGCCGGCGGCGATTCCGGGTGCTCCGTGAACCGCCGCATTCTTGCCGTTGTAGATGAGGACGATGCCGCGATCGGTCAGCAGGGAAGGCGGCCCCACCTCGGGGAACGCGCTGTCGAAGTGTCCCGGCCGATTGTGCAGCAACACGATGGCTTTGCCGGACGGCGCTTCAACCGGTGTCCAGTGGATCAGGTCAGGCGAGGTTGCCAGCCGCACCTGCACCTCTCCCCAGTACATCCAGTACTTCCCCTGAATTTTGGCGGCGATGAGGCGGCCGTTGGTGAGGCGGGTGACGATGCTGGCCGATTTGTAGTCGAAGTGCTGGTATTTGTCGCCTACAAGAGCCGGACCATGCTTGGTCCAGTGAATCAGATCAGTCGATGTGGCAATTCCGATATCGGTATTGCGCCGGTTCCATTGGGTGTAGGCAAGAACGTAAGTTCCATCTTCGCTCTCGACCACGCGAGGATCTTCGACGCCGCCGGGCCACTCCCGATCCTGTTGTGAGTCAACGTCAGGGTAGAAAACCGGGGATGGTTCGGTGGTGAAGTGGACACCGTCTTCGCTGGAGGCCATGCCCAGGCGCGAGGTGTGCATGCCGATAACCATGGTCCCTGAGTCATCTTCAGCACGATAGAGCACATAAATCTTTCCCTGCCGCACGATGGCGCCAGGATTGAATGTGTGCAGTGCCTCCCAGTGCACCGGCTTTTTGGTAATTGGATCGGTGAAGACGGCTTTCGGGTTGGGCTCGATGATCGGCGCATCGACGGGGCGCACAAAAGGACCGAGTGTCCAGCTGGTCGACTGGGCAAGCAGCTGGCTTGTCGCCAGGACAAGGATGGCGACGATGGTGAGGCCTGATTTGCGCACTTAGGATCCTCAGCGGCTAAAGCCGTTTTCTTCCCGGGGAACTGATGGACGGCCTAAAGGCCGTCCCCTTCGGAGTCAGTCTCCCAACAGAATCCCGTAGGAACTGGACGGGTGCCCCAGGTTCGCCAAAGCGTACCTGGGCTGAAAAAGACGGGCGACCCGGATTTCCTGCACGCTGCACCGGACACGACCACGTGCGCGGCTTTCAGTAAGGAAAGCCGCATGAAGTTCGCCAACGCCACCAAACTCCACAGGAAATCCGGGGGAAGCCCACGATCGCTTTAACTTTCCGTCGAGCTGAATCCATTCGGGGCTGCTGAGCCGTCCGGCTAAAAGCAATTGAAACATATCATTTTCGGCCCACGTACGCTGAGGCGAACGTGGGGCACCCGTCCAGTTCCTACTGCGTTCTGTTAGGAAACTGACCCCTGCCGAGTCGAAAGCCAGTTCATTCAAGGACGATGGAACCGGCCCACCAGAACAGCCTTGGCCACGATGTGTCCATCCATCGCCTTCATCACATCCGCCTGGGTTGCGTCGGGCCCCAGGCTTAGCTTGGTATCGAGCGCGAACAGTTCGTAGGTGTAGTGATGATAGGGTCCGGGGGCACGCGCGCCCATCCCCATGTATCCAACCTTCTGGCCGCGGTTCAGCGCCTGGATAGATCCGTCAGGCAGTTGCGCCTGCGCCCCCATGCCTTCCGGGAGCTCGCGCGCTGTGCCTGGAATATTGAAGATCATCCAATGCAACACCTCGCTGGTCGTCTTGGTCAGCGACGTATCCGGATCATGCAAAATCAGCGCGAAGCTAACCACTCCATCGGGCACATTCGTCCAGGTAAGGTGAGGCGAGACCGGAGCACCGTTCTCCGCCGCCTGGGTGTACTTGTTAGGAATAATCCCGCCGTCGTCAAACGCCGTCGTGGTCAGCGTGAGTCCAGGCTTCGCCATAGGAGGAGGCGCTGCCGCCGGGGTTTGCGCGACCGCTCCCAGGGCGGACATTAGAACCGCAATCACCATCAACTTTTTCATCGTCGCTCCCATCGTTATTTCCTGCTGCGATAGAACACGTGCCAGACTTTACCCTCTTGGCTGTCGGTAATGTAAATAGAGCCATCCGGGGCTTGCGCAACGCCATCGGCGCGCGCCGCCGCGTCGGTAGGACTCATCAATGGATCTTTACCCGCAAAACCGCCGGCAAAGATCTCAAACGGACCAGATGGCTTGCCTCCCGCGAATGGCTGAAACGTTACATTGGAAGGCGCCTGCGGTAGAGGCGCGCGGTTCCACGAACCATGAAAGGCGATGAATGCTCCACCCTTATAGCGCGCAGGGAATTGGCTCCCCGAGTAGAACATCACATCCACCGGGGCCCAGTGCGCCGGATAGCTTGCGATGGGGAGCGAAAATTCGCTGCAGCGCCCAACTGTTTTGCCGTCGCCGCCATACTCGGGGTTCAGCAACAGCTTCTGTTGGCCGTAATCGAAAAAGCAATACGGCCAGCCGAAATTCAGTCCCAGGGTGGCGCGGTACATTGGCTCGGCGGGACGCTCCGCATTCTCCTGCGCGGTAAATTTTCCCGCCCACAGAACATCCAACTGGTCGCGGCTGTTCATTACGATGTACACCGCCCCATCGTGCCAGGTAATAGCCGGCTCCTGGCGGAGCCCGGTCACAAACTTCTGGCCATCCGCTTCTTTCTGGTGCAATTTGTTCTCGTCGAACTTCCAAATGCCGCCATGGGTCTCCAGCAGCGGACACGGATCCTGCCCCGCGATGCCCTTCTGCCGATCCAACGACTGGCAGGCATTGGAAGGCGAGCCGATATTGATGTACAAAGAGCCCTTGCCGTCGAACGCTATGCCCTTGTCGTGATGCTCATGCTCTGTCGGCAGGCCCTCGACGATGACCTCAGGCGGTCCGGCGGGCTTCAGTTGTCCCGGAGTCATCTTCCACCGTTCTACCGACTCCACCTTGGCCACATACAGATAGCCGTTGCGCAAGGCAATCCCGGTGCTGCTTCCGTCGCCAAAATATTCCTTGGTCTCGAAGCGCCCGTCGCCATTCTCGTCGCGAAGTGCGACCACACCGCCGGTCTTGCCTTTACCGCTCTGTAATGCAACGTACATATCACCATTGGGCGCCACCACCGCGTGCCGTGCGGTGCCCAATCCTTCCGCTGCCATCAACGCACAAAACCCTTCTGGCAGGGTCAACCCCGCGTTATTTGGATCGCACGCTAACGGTGTTCCCGCGTGTGCCGCAAGGCTGGTCATACAACACACCGCTGCTGCCAACACTCCAATGATTGAGCGCCTGAAAGTCATCCCTGTCTCCGGTCGACCCATGGTGATCTGATCTGAAGTACGATCAAGGTAGTGTAATCTCTTCGAGGAGTAGACGCGGGTGCCTGTTAAAAAGACCGTCTTACTGAGCTTCAGCCTTATCCTGGCCGGATTCTCCTACCACCTTCTCCGTGGCCAGTCCGCCCCGGCCGCGGATGGCATCTACAGCGCTGACCAAGCCCACCGCGGCGAAGCACTTTACCAGAAGCAGTGTGTGTCCTGCCACGGATCTGCCCTGGATGGCGCGGGTCCCTATCCGCCGCTTAGCGGGGATGATTTCCTCACGAAATACGAGGGCCAGCCCGCGGTCAACGTCTATGACATGATCCAAAAGTTGATGCCGGCCACCAGCCCAGGTACGCTCACCCGTCCGGAAGCCGCCGACCTTCTCGCTTATATTCTCAGCTTCAACAAATTTCCAGCCGGGAAGACGGATCTGCCCAGCGACGAGGACAGCCTGAAAAAGCTTGTGCTCCCCAAGCCCGCTCCCAAGGCCTAGTTGGACGAATGCCCGAGAGCCTGGGCAATCGCCTGTTCTGCCAGGGGAGCCATTATGGCGTAGCCTTGCGCCGTCGGATGAACTCCATCCGACGATAGGCCGGGAAGCATGGCGCCCTTGGCATCCGCCATGGAGCTGTAATAGTCCAGGTAGACGTATCCATTCCTGGCGCAGAAATCCTTCAGCCACTGGTTCAGTTCGCGAATTCGCTCCACTGGCTGAATGCCTGGTTTCCATGGGTACGCATACGCCGGCGTGATCGAGGCCAGCACTACCTTGATGTGGTTCTGCCTGGCAATCTCTGCCATCGAGGTGTAGTTATCCTCGATCATCTGCTGGGTGGAGGGGCCGGTGTTGCCGGCGATGTCATTGGTGCCCGCCAGGATGACCACCACCGCGGGATGAAGGTGTACGACATCCTGTTGGAAGCGCACCAGCATTTGGGGTGTGGTTTGTCCGCTGATCCCCCGATTCACGTACGGCTTGCCCGGGAAAAAGACCCCGGTGGTTGGCGAACGGCCCCAGGCATCGGTGATCGAGTCTCCGAAGAAAACCACCCGCTTCTCCCCACTTTTCACCGCGGGGAGCGCTTCATTGTCGGCGCGGTAGCGAGCCAGGTCTGGCCAATCGTCAAGTTGCGCCTGCATCCCCTGCGCTTGCTGCGCCCATACGTATCCCACGCACAGCAAGGCCCCACATACCCATAGACTTGGTCTCAAATCATCACCCGTAACAACAGTTACAGGTGATACCAGTGATCGGCTCCAAATACAAGCCCGAGGGTGATGAGGGCGATCACGATTTCCCCCACGGCGCCGACGATCAGGGGCGTGCCCCTGCGTGAGCAAGAGCGCCGCCCCATTCCCCTTGCTGTTTTGTTGCGTGGCTAATTGGAACTAATCGAGTAACGAACGACAAGCCCCTCGACATAAGTTACTTCTACACGGCGATCGCCGGTCGCGTATTGAAATAGCTGTGTTTTCAGGCCGTCATTCGAGACGGATTCCGATAACTGCTTGCCCGGGCCGAACAGGTTTGTGACCTCTTCTATCTTCATGCCCCGCTTGAGTTGGGCGGTGGCGGGAACGGCGGAATCGCCAGCGGCGTTCTGCGTAGCGGACGCAACCATCGCTGTCTGGATACCGTCGAAACTTACATAGTCGGCGAGCAGCTTCATCATCCCTTGCGGAGTTTTTTGGGCCGCCGGTATCGAGCCGGACCAGCGCAGGTTGAAGCGCGAACCGCCGCGCGTGCGTTTGTCTGCAACCTGCTGCGCCTTGATCTGGCTGGCTACCTGGGCGGCAGCTCGATTGTTGGCATCCTGACGCTCCCGGCGCGCTCGCTCGCGATCGAGATCCCGCTGCAGACTCCGCTTTTTGTCCGCGTCGGTCGTGTCGGCGATTTGCCTTTCCAGTTGTTTCTCATAGTCGCTCTTATCCACCGACTTGGCGGTGACGGTGGTGTTGGAGTCATCGAGAAAGGTTCCGAAGCCACCGCCGTCCAGCTGAAACTCAATCCGGTCATCCTTGACTACGACCGCGGTAACCCTGGCTGTAGCGCCTTTGGGGATGGCGACGCCATTGCTCTTGAGACGATTGGAGTACTCCTTCCAATTCATGGGGACGTCTTTGTTGTAGCGCAGATCGACCCCCTGCTGGGTACCCGGCATGTCGATCTTCAGCGTCACTTCTTTGCCCGTGAAATAGCCCTCAAGCGAATTAGGATCTTTTTGAGCGCTCAATGCCAAGGTAAAAAGCGTCATGGCCAGCATAGCTACGGCCTGCTGCAATCGAGACACGTTTGCCTTCTCCTGGCCCCGGCGAGGGACGGCATGATGATATGCGAGGTGCAGGCTGCGCTCAAACAAATATTGAGCCGGCTCAGCGCGCCATGCGGTAAACCTCTGAACCCGCGAGCAGGAAAGCGCCGGTACCGAACACATAGCTCGAGGCCGCACTGTAATCGCCCGGAGCGGCGCCAATCGGCTGGATGCAGCCCAGCCTGCCATCCTGATAAATGTGTGACAGCAGCCCCTGCCAGGCCTTCTGCACCACCGGCTGGTACTTTGCGCGATTCAGAATGCCGGTGTTGATTCCATAAGCAAAGCCATAAGTATAAAAAGCAGAGCCGGAGTTTTCCGGCAGCGGGTAGGCAGCCGCATCCAGCAAACCCGGCCTCCAGAGTCCGTCCGTCCCCTGAAGCAACGCAAGCTCTTCCGCCATCTCTTTGAACTGGGCGATGTACTTGGGGCGCGAAGGATAGTCAGGCGGCATGATTGCCAGCACTCGCGCCAGGGCAGCAAAGACCCATCCATTGCCGCGGGACCAGAAAATGCTGCTGCCATTCGCTTCGTGTTTGTCCAGGAACGACTTATCGCGAAAGAACAGGTGGTTTGACGGGCTGTAGAGCAAGCTGGACGTGATCCACCATTCGTGGTCCATGAAGTCCAGGTACTTGCGCTCGCCGGTTGTCTGGCTCAGCTTCGCGAGCACCGGCGGAGCCATGAATAGAGCATCGCACCACCACCAGAGGGGCTTAGCCGGATCATCCGGTAATGCCATGACCGCATCCATGCGCTCCCGCATGGGCGCCAGCATGGCCGGATCGTGATAGCGGGAGTAAAGCTCCAGGTAGGTTTGTCCGATAGCCTGATCATCTGCATTCGGCACGCGGGGACCAGGCTGCCAGTTAAACGTCTTTGCCATTTGCAACATGGCCTGTTGATATTTCTCACCCTCGGCCGCTTTGGGTACTGCCATGAAGCCGACGTAGAGGGCGGCAAAGGTCCAGTCCTTGTTGAAATGCGGTTGCGCCCTGGTTAGCTCCCAGTCGGCAACCTTCTCCATGGCATGGCTGACGTTCCTTCGCGTCAGCTCGGGCGACAGATCAGACGCCAAGGGGAGCGGCGTCGCGGGCGTATCGCCCACCCAAGCCTGCTCGCTGGCCGTCAATTTCCAAAATAAGCCTTGTGGAATGAGCAGGATAGCGACTGCTATGCCCACTGCTTGGATAAGTTGCTTGGCGCTCGAAGTCATGGGACGCGGTAAATCCTCTGGCGAATCTTATACTCTATCGGGCCAGCAACTTGTGGTATTTGGAGGGGTTCTTTTCACTGTCGGGGTGTGCCTTGCATACGACGAACGGTTTTGCAGGAAGATTGAAATGCACCGTTGCAGAGGCGACCAGCAGGTTGCTGATCTGTACCCTGGCGCTGAGCCAACTTTTCGACCCCATTCCTTCCCTTGCGGCCAAGAAGAAACCGCCGGATCCGCAGACAGTTCTGGTAAAGATGCCGGCGCCCCCTAAGCTGAAACAGATTCAGGGCGACCAGCGCATCCTGCACGCGCTCGACCGGCTGACCTTCGGTCCGCGTCCCGGTGAATTGGAAGAGTTAAAGACCATCGGTCTGGATGCCTGGATCACCCAGCAGCTCCATCCTGCAACCATCGACGACTTTGCCCTGGAGGAGCGGCTGGATCAATTTCCCGCCATGCGCTTGAGTGAGCAGGACCTGACGCGGAAATTCCCTCCCGGCAGCATCATCCGCCAGGTGGAGGCCGGGAAGATATCCGTGCCCTTGCTCAATGCAACGGATCGCGCCATCTATCAGAACCAGGTGGTCGCCGACCGGAAGAAACAAGAGCAGGACAAGGCGAAGGCAGCCCTGAATTCATCTGGCGCTGCCGTCAACCAGAACGTACCGTCGCCGGCCGTACCGCAGGTTCTTTCCGACGAGGAAGTTACCAGGCTGCTGAGCTTGCCGCCTGGCCCGCGCATGGCCAAGGTGCTATCGCTTGCCGCAGGCGAATACGCGCCCTTTCGTCACCAGCTTTCGCCCGTGCAGCGCACCGCCCTGGAAGCAGGAATGTCCCCGGAACAACGCGAGACCTTGATTGCGCTCGAGAATCCGCGCCAGGTAGTGCAGAGCGAGTTGCTGCAAAGCCGGGTTCTGCGTGCCGTCTACAGCCAGCGGCAGCTGCAGGAGGTGATGACTGACTTCTGGTTGAACCACTTCAATGTCTTTCAAGGCAAGACGGGCGAAGAGATCTACAGCCTGGTGCCCTACGAGCGCGACGTGATCCGTCCCAATGCTTTAGGTAGCTTCGAAGCGCTGCTCGTAGGCACCGCGACCAGCACCGCCATGATGACGTACCTGGACAATGCCAGCAGCGCCGGTCCGCACTCGTTGGCCACCTACGGGCCACCCAACCGTCCCTTTGCTCCTCCTAAGGGTGGTGGGCCAAGGGGCCTCAACGAGAACTATGCGCGCGAGCTGATGGAGCTGCACACGCTTGGCGTCAACGGCGGCTATACCCAGCGCGATGTGACCGAAGTGGCCAAGGTCTTCACTGGATGGACGATCGAGCAGCCGCCCAAGGGTGGACCGCGCTTTGTCTTCGATGAAAGCCGTCATGAGCCGGGCAAGAAGGACGTGCTCGGTGTCGAGATCAAAGAGAATGGTGTTAAGGAAGGCCTCCAGGTGCTGCACATGCTGGCCACTAGCCCGGCAACGGCACACTTTGTCTGTCGCAAGCTGGCGGTGCGGTTTGTCAGCGACAATCCGCCGCAGAGCCTGGTGGATCGCTTGAGCACGGTCTTTCTCGCTTCGAACGGCAACATCGATGAGGTGATGCGTTTTCTGGTTCAGTCGCCCGAGTTCTGGTCCGTTACGTCCTATCGCGCCAAGATCAAAACTCCCGAAGATTTTGTGATCTCCGCCGTACGCGCGGGAGGAATCGATGTGCAAGACGCCAACGTGGTGGTGAAGGCGATCAGCGATCTGGGACAGCCGTTCTATGGCCGGCAGACTCCGGATGGCTACTCGATGATGTCGGTTCCGTGGGTGAACAGCTCAGCCTTGCTGGAACGAATGAACTTCTCTCTGGCCTTAGCGGGCAATCGGCTGAGCAAGGGAGTTACTGTCGATTGGTTGAGCCAGTTGGGCGCGACCTCATTGCAGCAGCCTGAGGAGCAGGAACGGCAGATAGAAGACTTAATACTGCACGGTCAGGTTTCCGATAAAACCCGAGATTTGATTTTGCAGCAACTCGCGGCTGTTGCGCCCACACCGCCGCTGACCTCCGCGCAGCAGCATCAGTTTGCCGATCGAGAAGCAGCCCTTACCGCGGGATTATTATTCGGCTCGCCCGATTTTCAACGCCGGTAAGAAGATTTAGCGGGACTCGTCACAAAATGCGGAGCATCCCGGCAGAAGTGAGTTTTCTAACAAAACCCGTCCAGTTCCTAATGGGTTCTACTAGGGCGCAAACTCCGCAGAGAGTGAGCACCAATAGCCCGCGGCTACCGTAGCAACAACTTATAGAATCGCAATCCAGAGACAGGATTTTCATTGAACCTGGTGATCTCCTCAAACCCCAGGGAGCGATAAAGTTCGGCTGCTTCCGGCATCGCCTCGTTCACCGTATCGAGCACCACGGCACTGCACCCATGCGCTCGCGCCCAATCAATAGCGCCATTGACAAGCCTGCGGCCCAGGCCATGTCCACGAAAACGTGGTTCTACCCACAAGCGCTTCATCTCAGCGGCATCCATCCCATCCGCCAGCACTCTCCGGGTAATCGCTACACAACCCGCCCCTTCACCCATAACCCGCGCCAGGAGCAGGTCTGCCTCTTCCTCCGCATACTTGCCCGGTAAGCCACGAAGCTCCGCTTCATAACCCGGAATGCACACGCCTGCTGCCCCGGAGGGGGAGGATGCCAGGTACTTCCCATAATTTGTTAGCAGGCCGTGCGCCTGCTCTGTATCCTGCGGCCAACACGCGGGCGAGATCTCGTGTTCAGATGCCTTTCCAGTCATAACGGTCCTCACAGCTTACATTGGACTCGATCGAGCGTTGTCCCTACAATCGCGTGCATGAAGATATCGGCGCGTAATCAATTGCGAGGCAAAGTAGAAACGATTGTTCTGGGAGTCGTCACCGCAAAAGTGGCGGTTCGCGTGGGTGAAAATCTTGTTGAGAGTGTCATCACTCGCCAAAGCGTGGAGGACCTGGGCATCAAAGTAGGAGACGAGGTCACGGCAATTATCAAGTCAACCGAGATTATGTTGATGGTGGACTAAGCTTTTCACCTCGCCTGCAGTTGCATATATGTGTTGGCTGCCGCCTTACGCCAAGCCCTGAACTTTGCCGCGCAGCACAGTGACAGAACATTTGGGCAATCTCACTACCGCGCCTCTCCCTGCCTCGATCCTGGAAGCGACCGGAGGGTTGTCCGGCTCGGCGTGGGATCGCGCGCCGGCCGAGTGCCAAACGTATTGCTCGCCTCCGAACGTCACCATGTTCACCTCGCCCTCAAAAGAACCGGTTTGGCCGCCTGCGCCCTCGAAGGCGATCTCAATCTTGTGTGGGTTATCCCTGTCTTTATTCACCAGCAGAAGCGCCCAGTCGCCATCGGGCCGTCGAACCGCATAAGAGGTCACAAGCGCGTGACCCGCAGGATCATGGACGGAGCCGTCCACACGGAACAGGTCATGCATACCGGTACGATGCGTGACCCACTCATTGTTGATCATGCGACCAGTGTGATATTGGGCGGTGAACTGGCGAATGTTGAGATCCGCGTCGGCCACGTAATTCCCATAAGTAGCCCAGCCACCGTGACAGCCCGGCCGAAGCGGTTCGGCCTGAATCGGCGAATGATAATAAGCCGAGCCGCCGTATAAGAAAAATGAACCAACGCTGTCGGCCAGCCACAGCGCTGAAAAAATATTGGTCATGTAGTTCGAGAGGTCGTATGTGAGAGCGCTCTCAGTGTTCATGAGAGGCACGCCTTCGGGCAAACCATCCTGGCGAAACGCGTCCAGGCAATTTCGTGTCAGGTCAGGTTCGCGGTAAAGATCGGCCCAGCTTACCGCGCACGGATCGAACGGATAATGTTCAAACGAAACAAAGGCAAGGTCCTGAACATGGTTGTGAGACTTTAGGTAATCCAGAAATCTCCCGAACCAGGAGGTACGGTTCTCCCCGTCTGGCCAAACCGAGACATCCTGATTGATGCCTTGGAATACCGGCCCACCCAGCTTTGTCTCCGGAGCGACCTTATGGATTGCGTCGGCAAATTGAATATAGAGCGCCGCGTAATCTTCAGGCATCATGTATTGGCCATCGCATTCTTCCCCCATCTCCACCCAGGCGACGGAATACCTGCGTTTTTTCAAGTAAGCAATCTGATTCGCGGCATCTTCAGGCGTGCTGAAGAGGACTGCGACGGGAATCATCGCCGGCAAATTGTTAGTAATGCCGCTGGTGAAGAAAAGGTCGAGACCCGTCTGATCGCCCCTCTTGTTCAGATCCGTGGCCGAGTGGTACGGGTCGGTTGATGAGCAGTACGTTGGCGTCTGTGTCGCATCCGGTGAATGTCTTACCAGATCGACAAAGGTGCCGTCGTCGAGCAGCATGCCTGCATACAACTGGTAGATCGCATAGCCGGCTCGATGTCGTGGGTCGTCGCTACCGTGCGGTCCCGGCTGATTCGAGGATTGGGTCATTACCACACGAATCCAGCGCGTCGTGATCGGCTGTCCTGCGAGCTTCAGCGTCTCGGTCCCGCCTTTGCCATCGCGCACGATGCCATGGGGAAAACTGTTCCAGCGCCCATTGGCCTGCTGGCTGACGCCCAGGCCTTCCGTGGGCGCGTACTGAGCCTCCCAATTCATGGGGTCGACGCCGGTCCAATATTGCACTTCATACACCCGCGCGCTCGGTTCGCACCAATCGATACGCAGGGCATTGATCTGCACGGGAGAGAGCAAATCAACGATGACCCATTGCGGATGCAGCGCGTCGTCTTCGCCGGTAAATGCCTTGGTGAGGTATGGATTGCTCTTCCAAAACGTAGCCGAATCCCCGTCCGTAAGCCGCCCGTAACCCTCGGAAGCGCCGCCGTCCGCTGTCGTGCCGCGATGCGGCAGCGGGTATCCAAGTGAATCGTGAATGAACCCTGTGGGCTCCGCGTCCCCGACAAAGTAGCCCCTCTCATGCGCGGCGTCACTCCACTTTCCGTTGCTATTCCAATGCCACGCCTCGACAGCGAGCTCTGTGTGGTTGCGATAGGTCATGGGTCCCCATCCCGCTGAGAGCCATTGCCGAACCATTTCCGGCGTGTAAATCTTCTCGATCACCGGGACCGACAGCTGATCCATCGAAGAACCCAGACTCTTATCCGGATCGAAGCTGTTTACAGCTTTGCTCGCATCCACTCGCAACAATGCGGCGCGCGATGCCCCTGTACCGCCGGCTTGATCAAGCGCCGCCGTAATTTTATGGCTGGAAACCATCGTCAACGCCGCGGCTCCAACTGCATGACTGACGAATTTTCGTCGCGAAATTCCCTGTGGGTGCTGCTCAGATGGATTCAATGGTTTACCTTTCAGAGTTTAGTGTTCTCTGCGGACTATGAGTTCATTGCTATGCGACGGGGCACGGAGCGCGACGTAGAAGGGCTGAAGTGTTGTTGCAACACCAGCGCCAGCGCTCCCCGTAGACGGGCCATGCCACAATCCGCCGTGGTGATAATACGCGGCAGCTTCGCATTCAGCGTTTTCGGTAATTCTTCAGCGAGAATACCGGAGAAGTACGGCCATACGCCCACGATATCTCCGGCGAACAAGACGATCTCGGGGGAGAGCCCTGCCAGTATTGTTTGCAAGCCGCGCGCGATCTGTACGAATTGATAACGCAGCGCAGCCACCGCCTCCGGCTTCTTATCCTGGGCATCAATCAGCAGATGACGATAGGTGAAGGAAGCAGGAACCTTTCCTTTCAACTTGCGGTAGTGGCGCAGGGCAGCCTGGTTGGAAGCGACGGTTTCCCAGCAGCCGCGGTTGCCACATCCACAAAGAAGCCCCGTAGCTTCGACTGGCATGTGGCCAAACTCGCCCGCCATACCGTTCCAACCGGAGATGAGATGTCCGCCGGCGAGAATGCCGGTTCCGATTCCTTCCGAAACATTAATGGCCACTGCATCCTGAACACCAGACAAGCTGCCAAACCAACGCTCGGCGAGAATGATGAGATTCGCGGCGTTTTCGATCTCCACCGGAAGCCCGGTTCCCTCGGCAATCGCCTTTCCGACATCGAAGGGTCCCCAACGGAGATTAGGCGCGAACGCCAACCTTCCGGTCAAAGGATCCACCCGGCCCGGAACACTGATACCTACGCCTTGGATCGCTTTCTTGGGTTCAGCGTGGGAGACGCGTTTGATGGCAGCTATTAGTTGGATAACGGCCCGTTGAGGCTGAGAAGAAATAGGGACATTTTCCTGCACCAGAAAATTCCCGCTGAAGTCTGAGATGGCTACGATGGCGTTGCCGGGGTGGAGGTCCAGGATCACCACTCCCAGTTCATTGTTCACTGCCAGCATCAATGGCCTGCGGCCGTGTTTGCTGAAGCCCGTCTCTCCCTCGCAAATCCAATGGGTCATCAGTAGTTCTTCTACGATGGTGGAGACGGTACTCTTCTGCAGGCCGGAGAGGCGAGCCAGATCGGCGCGCGAAACCGCCCCGGCAAGGCGAATGAGTTCAAGGATAATGGTTCGATTCGTATCCCGCGCGGTCTCGCTGCTGGAGGCTTGAATTGCCAATCGCGGAACGTGCGCTAACTGGCGGAGTGCGCGTTCGTTCATCTAGCCCAACTCATGATTGTGCCACCATGATTTTACCTGGCCACTGGGGAGAATCGTACGCTCAAACGTTCAGCGCAGTCGGCGCTCTGGCCTTCCAGGGACGAAAGCGCGATACTTCCTGCATGATAGGCAGAACGATAGTCCTGCTGCTGAGTGCCACAGCTCTCCTCTCGCCACCAGTGATCCGCGAATCGGGAACACCGCCGAGCGGCCCGGAATTCACCCAGGGCGGCGAACTGAAACTACCCGAGGGCTACCGGGAGTGGATTTACCTCACTTCAGGGTTCGACATGAGCTATGACCCTCCAATGCAGATGGGCAATCAGCACATATTCGACAACGTCTTCGTCAATCCCGAAGCGTACAAGGCCTTTGTGAATATCGGAACCTGGCCAGACAAGACCCTGCTCGTCCTTGAGCAGCGTGTAGCCCGTGGCAAGGGCTCCATCAACCAGGGCGGCAATTTTCAGGGGGATGTCGCGGGACTTGAGCTCCACGTGAAGGACGAGACGCGTTTTCCGGGGAAGTGGGCCTTCTTCGCCTTTGGCGGCCAGAAGACAGCAACGGCAATCCCGACCTCTGCCGATTGCTACAGCTGTCACGCCCAACATGCGGCAGTGGACACCACCTTTGTCCAGTTCTATCCCACGCTGCTGCCCATTGCCAAAGAAAAGCGCACGCTTTCCGCCTCTTACCTAAAGGAAGAGGCTAACCGGTAGCCTATTGAGAGCCCGGGAGGATGCTGCGGTATACGGAGCATATCTCGACCCGCGGCGGAAAGGCATGGGCCGCGTAGTCCTCTTCGCTGATTTGGAATTCGTCGTGCCACAACTTGCGCCAGAAACTGCTGGCTTCGAGCAGGGGGTCCTGATCAGGCTGGATGTACACGATATAGACTGGGCGCGGATCGCGAGCCAGAGTGGCCTCCAGGTTGGCGACAACACTGGCGAACACCGGAGCTTCGAATGGGTTCCAGAGGTAAACCAGCAACGCTCCGTCAGGGAACGTGTACTGAGTTGCATCAGCCTCGATCGAGCGTATAGCCCCGCAGCGCTGAGCTGGTCCTCGATAGTTCGCGATGTTGGCGACTGCAACCGAATGCAGCTTGGGAGACAGCTCCACGCCGACGATGGCATGAAACGGATACTCGGAGGCGAGCAACAGAGCGCGCCCTTTGCCCGACCCCAGATCGACGAAGGTGTATTTTTCGAAATCTAGCTGAAGCCGAGGAAGGACCTGGCGAAATACGGAAGGGGGTACCCCATGGTACCCGGTGTTGAACAGGTCCTTTCGACTTCCGGTGAGCAGATCCTCCGCGAAGATCAGCCCGCTGGTCTCAACGCCATATTGCAGGTCGAAAGGATGCACCGGGGCATACTCTTTGGGGCGTTCAGTGGATTTTGGAGGCGGCCGCAAGCCTTTCCGGAACAATACTCCGGCTGTGGCGAATGTGCCACGTTCTACAAGGGACTTCCGCAGCCTGTGGCGCATCCGTCGCAGGTTCAATCTTCCGTGGCCCCCCTTAAAGATTATGGTCTCTCGGAAACCAGCCCAGCAATGCTTTGCTCGGTGAGGGTATCTCATCCAATAAGAGGCGCTGTGCATTATCAAGAACCACTGTGCAAAATGGTGGTCCTTTATCTCTATAATGAGCCGCATGCCCCCGCCGGTCGAGACAGCTGTTATCCCGCATCCGGCACCCATGGAAACCACGAGCGACACCTTTACGGCAAACTATTCGGTCCAGGTATTACGCGGCCATCAAGCCATCATGGCAGTGGGGCCGGAAATCACAGAATTGCTGGAGCGCGCCAATCAACGCGACAACCCGCTCCTTTACCCGGTTTTTTTTCTCGGTCGCGTAAGCCTCTTCCCCGGCAATCAGCCGGTCGTTCTGCTCGTCCGCTTGGCGAACTCGCTGGAAGGAGCTGTGTATCTCTACGAGAAGACGTTTTGCGGTATTCCAACCGGGTATCTGCGCGGCTTCGATCATCTGACTGGCGAAAGCAGCGTGATCGCACGTGAGGAACTTCGGGTCTCGATCTTACAGGTGGCTATCCGTCAGCTCTTCCTTAAGACCGGCGCGCGTGTTGCCTGGGCGACCGTGCGCCTGGGCGCGGCCAAACCCATCGCGGCCAGCCAACAGGATGTGCAGCGCCTGCACCTGGAAACCGGCAGCATCTCTCGCGAGTATCGGCTCCAGCTCAGGAACACATTCGCGGACACGCTGAGTCACTTTGGCCCGCACACCAGGAGAAACCTTCGTTACTATCGCCGCCGCGCGGAAAAAGAACTTAAGGCTTCGTTTCACCCGCAACTCACCATTGCGGAGAGCGACGAAGCCCTGCAACAGCTCAGCAAATGCTCCTTCCAACCGTTCCCGATATCGCTCGCTGAGTGGCGGAAGATGGACGGACTGCTGCGCACCCAGCCGGGATACTTCGCCATGGGGCTGCGCGCGAATGGAGAGTGGATCAGTTATCTTTCGGGCATAAATAAAGGCAGATTCACCTATGTTTTTATCCAGATGAATCACAACGGCTTCGCCCGCTATTCCCTCTCTACCGTAATGCGCTCCCATTTCTTTGAGTATGAGATCGAGCGCGGACAGGAAGAGATCAATTTCGTGAACGGAACCTGCTCCCTCTTTCAACGTTGTTGCGAAACGGATACCTGTGTGACGGTATCGGCGCGCCGCGGCCTCATCGCGTTCATTATCTTCAATTGGATTGCCCCCCGGCACAGCGCCCCGGATCACGCGTTAAATATGCAACGCTGGGGCAAGAATATGGAACCAACGAATCTCCTGGGCGCTCCCGATTCACCGTAACTGAGCTGGGCTCAGCTCAACCAAAAGGTTGAGATTTCCCTCCACCCGCCACGCGATGACAGTCCATTCCGTTTCAGCTAGCCTTGACCAGTCGCCCAGGGCGCCGGATGAGGTTCCCAAACCGCGTAAGCTAGCGTGGGGGTGCCGCTTGCGGGTAAAGGGCCATATGGGGCGGGCAAACAGGGACGGTCGCAGGCTGCAGGGGGTGGCACTCGCGGCTGTTCTCGCTCTGTTGCTCGGCGGATGCCACTCCTCCGGGTTGCCCAAGCCCGCGAGCCAGGCGTATCTGGACGAAGTTAAGGCATTTTACGTAGGCCTTGCTGCTCTGCAGGTGGGAGACGATGTGCGGGCGGACAGTACTCTCGAGCGGGCCACACAGTTAGCCCAAGGGGAACCGGCAGGCTGGGCAAACTGGGGCTTGCTGGCGTTGCGCCAGGGAAACTTCGAGCTGGCGGCGCAACGGCTGGGGCAAGCGCAGAAGTTGGCGCCAGGGAATGGTCAGCTTTACTACCTATTGGGTGTGCTCGAAAGCAAACGCGGCAATCCGGCGCAGGCTATTGTCGAGCTGCGCAGAGCGGTGCAGATTAACCCGCATGGCTTAGAGGCGATGTACCTATTGGCGCAGGAACTCGAGCGCCAGGGCGACCCCAAAAGCGAGGCCGAATTTCAGCAATTACTGGAGCAGATTCTCGTCCAACAGCCAGGTAATCCGGCGGCCTTGCTGGAACTGGGGCGGGTGGCGGCCAAGCGGGGCGACGGGCAGACGTTGCACTCCGTGATCGCACAGCTCGCTGCCCACGCCGCGAGCTGGCCGGCGGAAGTCCAACCGCAGTGGGCGGCCTTGCAAGCTGCCGCTGCCGGGCCCGACCCCCGAGCGGCTGCCGTGCGCATCGCGTTTCTGCGCAACTCATTAATGCGCATGCCCGATTTCCGCCAGAGCCTTAGCGTGATTCAACCAGCCGCAGGGAACGAGGCCGCGCCCTTTACCCATTTCCTGCTGCTGCCCTCGCCAACCTTCGCTCCGCCGCCGGCTGACACCGCGATCCGTTTTCAGCCAGGCCCCGCGCAGACTGGAGAAGGATATTCATGGATTGGGGCCATCTCGCTCACCGGGGAGGGCTCGCCGGTCATCGCGGTAGCCAATAGCAATAGCGTAAGGCTGGCCACCGGCGCGGCCTTTCCGTTCCCTGGAGGGTCCGCGAACGAGGTTCTTAACCCTGAGTCCATCCTGCCCGTCGACTTCAATTACGACTTCAAAACCGACCTGGTGCTGGCTGGCGCGGGTGGCGTTCGCTTCCTGCGCCAGGAAAGCGCAAGCTCCTTCACGGATGTGACCGCGCAGACCAAACTGCCGCCGGCGTTGCTCCATGCCCCCTACACCGGCGCCTGGGCGATCGATGTGGAGGCCGATGGAGATATGGACATCCTGTTGGGCACCCATCAAGGACCGCCTGTGGTGCTAAGAAACAACGGCGATGGGTCGTTTACCGTGATACAGCCGTTTGCCCGGATTTCAGGCCTGCGCGGTTTTGCCTGGGTCGACCTGGATGGTGACGGCAATCCCGATGCTGCCCTGATCGATGGCTCGGGCGCGCTGCATTTCTTTCATAACCAGAGAGGAGGTTTATTTCGCGAGCTTGCTCTCCCCAATAATCTTCCCCATGTGAAAGCAGTGACGGTTGCCGATGTAAGCGGTGCAGGAACACTGGCCCTGGTGGCCCTGGAAGAGACAGGCGCGCTGGTGGCAATTACCAACGTCGAGGGATGGAAGGTTGCCCAGCTGGGAAACGCGCCCCAGTTTGCCGGAGAAGTGCGCCTGCGCGCCGCCGATCTCGATAACAATGGAGCGGTCGACCTGCTGCTTGTTCCGGTCCAGCCTAACGCTGGGGATCCTCCGGGAGCCTTGGTGTGGCTGGGTAACGGCGGGCAGAAATTTACTCCGCTGCCTCAACCTGTCGGTCCGGCACGGGTATTTGCCGTCGCCGACGTCAACGGCGATGGAAGACTCGACCTGCTGGGACTCTCCGCAGCCGGGCAGCCGCAGCAGGCGCTCAACCAGGGAAGCAAAACGTATCAGTGGCAGATTCTTCGTCCACGAGCACGGCAAGCGACGGGGGACCAGCGCATCAATTCTTTTGGTATCGGCGGCGAGATGGAGCTTCGCTCCGGCCTCATGCTTCAGAAGCAGCCGATAACCTCGCCGCAATTGCATTTCGGTCTGGGGGAGCAGGGTGGCGCCGACGTAGTAAAAATCCTGTGGCCCAATGGCATGGAGAACGCTGAATTTGGGTTGAAGGCGGATCAGGAGGTGCTGACCGAGCAGCGTCTCAAGGGTTCGTGTCCTTTCCTTTTTGCCTGGAACGGCAAGCAGATTGGCTTCGTAAAGGATGCCGTGCCCTGGGGTTCAGCAATCGGTCTGCAGATCGACTCGGTGGGCTCCTCTAAAATCGCGGCCACCGAAGAGTGGTACAAAATCGGCCGCGATCAACTTGTGCCCCACGATGGCTACTACGACCTGCGCATTACCGGCGAGCTATGGGAGACCTACTACTACGACTACCTCAAGTTGATGGTGGTCGACCACCCGGTGGGCACCGAGATTTTTACCGACGAGCGGTTCGTGGTTCCACCAGTGAAGCTGGCAATGACTGCCGTTGCGCCGCCGCACCCCATTGCGAAAGCCGTCGATGATCGAGGCACCGATGTGACCGAAATCGTCAGCAAACTAGATGGCCGCTACCTGGATACTTTTGGTCGCGGGCAGTATCAAGGGCTCACCCGTGATCACTTTGTGGAGATTGATCTGGGCCATGATGTGCCGGCGAACGGGCCCCTGTGGCTGATTGCCAAAGGATGGGTGCACCCGACAGACTCCTCGGTAAACGTCGCGATCAGCCAGGGAAGCCAGCAGAAGGCGCGCTCTCTTAGCCTCGAGGTGCCCGACGGGCATGGCGGATGGCGTACCGCCCGGGCGAACCTGGGCTTCCCCGCGGGCCGCAAGAAGACCTGCCTCATCGATCTGGAGAATGTCTTTCTGCCCGGCACACCGCGCAAGCTGCGCTTGCGGACAAATCTCGAGGTCTATTGGGATTCCATCGAATGGGCGCAGGGTATGCCCGATGCGCAGCTCAAGGTCACGCGCTTGGATCCTTCGCTCGCAGATCTTCATTACCGGGGATACTCGGTGGTCCATCAAGCCAATGCTTCCTCTCCCGAGCTACCCGATTACAACCGGATTGCATCTAGCACGCAGATCTGGCGCGACCTCGAGGGATACTACACTCGCTATGGCGATGTCCGCGAACTGCTGGCAGGCATCGATGACCGTTATGTGATCATGAATGCCGGCGACGAGATTACCTTGCGTTTTGCCGAGCAGCCTCCGCCGCCTACCGGATGGGTTCGGGATTATGTGATCGCCGGGGACGGCTGGATCAAGGATGGAGACTACAACACGGTCGACTCTCGAACAGTACAGCCCCTGCCCTACCACGCCAAGACTCAGTACAACCAGGCTCCGGGCAATCTGGAGAACGAGTGGGTCTACCGCCGGCATCCAGAGGACTGGCAGAACTACCACACCCGCTACGTGACCTCAGAACCCGTTGACCAGGCACTCAGGAGCGGTGCAGCACAATGAAGGCAGGTATCACCGCGAGAGTCATTCTGGCCATTCTGTTTGTGGGGATGTTAGCCACGCCCCTTGCCATCAAGCAGGTTTCCGCGCGACGGGAAGAGGCCCAGGCAAAACTGGATGAAGGCCAGGCGATAGCCCGGTACGGCTTCCATTTGCAGGAGGTCTCGCAACAGGCCGGCGTTCATTTTGTCCACCAGGCGCCGACTTTGGACGCCAAGCTCGAAGGCATTATGCCGGAAGTCGCATCCATGGGTGCTTCGGTTTCCATCGTCGACTTCGACCGCGACGGCTGGCCTGATCTCTACGCGACCAACAGTGCCATCGGCAGCCAGAATCACCTCTACCGCAACATGCACGACGGCACTTTCCAGGATGTTGCCCCGCAGATGGGACTGGCCGACGTGAACCAAGCCGGAACCGGAGTCTCCATGGGAGCCGTCTGGGGCGACTATGACAATGACGGTTACGAAGACCTGTTTCTCATCAAGTGGGGCAGGCCGGAGCTCTTTCACAACGACCAGGGTCATGGCTTTACGCGTGTAAGTGAGGCTGCTGGTCTACCCGCCTGGATCAATGCAAATACAGCCGTGTGGTTTGACTATGACGGCGACGGGCTGCTCGACCTGTTCGTTGGCGGGTACTACTCCGAAAAGCTGGATCTGTGGCATTTGGATAACACGCGCATGATGCCGGAGAGTTTTGAGTACGCCAAAAACGGCGGACGAAAGTTCTTGTTTCATAACCTCGGCAATGGCAAGTTTGAGGAGGTTAGCGAAAAGGCAGGAATCAAGAGCAATCGGTGGGCGCTGGCTGCTTCTGCCGCGGACTTACGCGGCACTGGACATCCCGACCTGTTCATAGCCAACGATTACGGCGTCTCCGAGTTGTACCTGAATGACGGCGGACACTTTCGCGAGGCAGGCGAGGCGACGGGCGTGGGATTTGCTCCCAAGAGCGGCATGAACGTTGCCTACGGAGACATCCTGAACCAGGGCAAGTATGCCATTTACGTCTCCAACATCTCCCAGGAGGGGGTACTGATCCAGGGAAACAACCTTTGGGTGCCGCAGGAGGGGCCGAGCCTGAAGTACGAAAACCTGGCCCGGGATATGGGCGTGGAACTGGGAGGCTGGAGCTTCGGCGCGCAGTTTGGCGACCTGAATAACGATGGCTACCTGGATCTCTATCTCACCAACGGCTATATCTCCCTCAGCCGCAAGGAGAGTTATTGGTACGACTTCTCCAGAGTCGCCGGTGGCAACAGCAAGATTATCGGCGACGCAGCAGATTGGCCCGCTTTCCATGGACGCAGCCTCTCGGGATATCAGCAAAAGAAAGTCTGGATCAATGATGGGGCAGCGAAATTTGTGGACGTAGCCCAGGCTGTTGGCGCGACCGATATTTACGACGGGCGCTCGGTTGCGTTGGCGGATCTATGGAATCGCGGGGTGCTCGATGTAGTCGTGGCCAACCAGCGTGGACCGTTGCTGATTTACAAGAACACCGTGAACCCCCAGAATGAGTGGATCGAATTTTCGCTCCAGGGGTCCAGCAGCAACCGGAGTGCAATTGGTGCTCAAGTCACTCTTTATTGGAACGGGCAGCAGCAGGTACAGCACGTTTCCGGTGGCAGCGGGTTTGCCTCACAGAACGATCGCCGGCTGCATTTTGGGCTGGGGAAGAATCCGCAGATCGGGAAAGCAGTCATCCGTTGGCCCTCGGGCAAGGTTCAGACCGTCGAGAACCTGGTCCCGGGAAAGCTCTACAATGTCAGGGAGGCCGAATGAGTCACGGGGTGAGTATCGGGCAACCGGTGAAGCGTGAGGCGGCGTGGAAGCGGTTCTTCAGCGCCTCCAACCGCTATCTCTCTCCTCTGCTCATCACCCTTGTTCTATTGGTGGGTCAGCTCTCCTACGGCATCCTTGAGAGTTACACCCGCACCTTGTTGGCCATTGGCGCCAGCCTTGTCGCTGAGCTGATACTGTCGCGCATTTATTTGGGCAAGTGGCCAAACCTGGCAAGTGCTTACATTACCGGCATTAGCGTGGGAATCCTGGTGCGTTCTCCCGCCTTCTGGCCGTATGCTCTTTGCGCGTTGATTTCCATTACCTCGAAATACGTGCTGCGCGTCCACGATCGGCACATCTGGAACCCGTCCAACTTTGGCATCGTCGCCATGTTCATCCTCGCTTCCGGCACGGTGGCAGGATTGAGCATTCAGTGGGGAAACTTTGTCTGGCCGATGATCGTGATCTGGACGCTCGGATCGGCCATCATCTGGCGTCTGCGGCGTTTTCATATCAGTGCGACGTACGTCTTGTCGTTCCTGGCGTTCGCCATGCTGCGCAGCTGGATCACGGGCGATCCATGGCGCTCGGAGATTTCTCCTATCACTGGACCTATGTATCAGCTATTCATTTTTTTCATGATTACCGATCCCAAGACGACCGTGCGCTCGAAGACCGGCCAGTGCGTGACGGTGTTTGTTGTGGCCGCAGTCGAGATGGTACTGCGCCTCCACCAGGCGGTCTACGCCCCCTTCTACGCCCTCTTCCTGGTGGGACCAACGGCCATGCTTCTGGAAATGTGGATGGATTCCCGCCGTGCCCGTCTCCTGGTCGCCCATGCCTGAAAGTGCGGTACGTCGCTGTTTTACGCTGTGTTTCCTCGGGATCCTGATTTCGAGCGCATCCGCGCAACGGCCTTCCGGCCCGATCCGTTTTGTCGATGCCACCGCCTCGTCCGGAATTTCCTTTCGTCACCATAGCGGTGCTTTTGGAAAGAAGTACCTTCCCGAGACGATGGGTAGTGGCGTGTGTGTGTTGGACTACGACAACGACGGCGCGCAAGACATCCTGTTCGTGAACTCGATGGATTGGCCGGGGCATGGTTCATCCAAGTCTTATCCTGCCCTCTACCACAACAACGGCGATGGAACCTTCACCGACCGCACCAAGCAGGCTGGATTGGCGGTTGAGATGTATGGCATGGGGTGCGCGGTCGGCGACTATGACAACGACGGCAAAGATGACATCTACATCACCGCAGTCGGGTCCAATCACCTGTTCCGCAATCTTGGCAATGGACGCTTCGCGGATGTGACCACTCGGGCGGGCGTAGGTGGCAGCGGGTTTTCGAGCGGCGCCGTATGGTTCGACTACGACAACGACGGCAAGCTGGATTTGTTCGTGGCGCACTACGTGACCTGGTCCGCAGAGAAAGATCAGTATTGTTCATTGGACACAAAGAACAAATCGTATTGCACGCCCCAGGTTTACCAGGGCGAGAGCGCCAGGCTTTACCACAATCGCGGCGACGGAACCTTTGAGGATGTCACCAAGCGCGCCGGTCTGTACGATGCCACCAGCAAGTCACTCGGCATTGCTCTGGTTGACTACGACGACGATGGCTGGCTCGATCTGCTGGTGACCAATGACACTCAGCCGAATAAGCTCTATCGCAACAACCACAACGGCACCTTCACGGATGTCGGGGTACAGGCCGGTATAGCCTACAGCGACGCGGGCGCAACCCGGGCGGGCATGGGGGTAGACAACGGCGACTATGAAAACTCAGGCCATCCCGGCCTGATCATCGGCAACTTCACTAATGAGGGCATGGCCTTATACCGTACCGACGGTTCCGGTTTGTATACGTCGGCATCGGAAGCGACGGGGCTCGATCGCTGGTCTTTGCAATCGCTGACCTTTAGCACCTTTTTCTTTGATTACGACCTGGACGGTCTGCTCGACGTACTGGCGGTGAACGGGCACGTTGCAGACGACATCAGCGTAACCCAACCGCATCTGAAGTATGCGGAACCCGCCCTGGTATTTCGTAACCGGGGAAAGGGTCAATTCGAAAACATGTCTACCCAGTTAGGTCCCGCGCTGCAACGGCCGATCGTGGGGCGCGGTGCTGCCTATGGGGACTTCGACAATGACGGCGATCTGGACCTGGTGATTACCGAAGCCAATGGCCCGGCACGGCTGCTTCGTAACGACAACGGCAATCAGAACGATATGCTCCGGGTAAAGCTGGCCGGTACGCGTTCTAATCGGGACGCCATCGGGGCCAAGCTTACGCTTCAGGTCGATAACCATCTTCAGCTATTACGTATGGTGAAGACCGGCTCCGGCTATTTGTCGCAAAGCGAGTTACCCGTGACCTTCGGACTGGGCAGGCCTGACCCAAGCAGAAGAATGCGGCTTACCATCGTGTGGCCCAGCGGGCACAAGGACGTTGTACCAGGCATTCAGCCCAACCAAGCCATCACGGTGCAGGAAGGAAAGGGAATCGTCGCAGCGCACGCAATTGTGTTTACAAGGAGTGCTAAGGTCTCTCCATAGCCTTATGCGTTGGTTGTGCGACAAATCTCTCGCTTGCTCGCAAGCCTAGCCCCCTGGACGGGTGCCCCATGTTCACGGACTTCCGCGTACATGGGTTGAAAAAAGATGGGCGAAGCCCCCTCCTTTGTCTTTTCCTGTAAGGAGGTGGAGACCGGTGGTAAAAGCATTGGAAAAAGGTCGTATTCAACCCATGTACGCGAAAGTCCGCAACATGGGGCACCCGTCCAGGGGGCAAGGCTTGGTGGCAAACCGGGAAAGCAGCGGACGAAATGACCCCTGAGACAGGTTCTCAACCCTTCATTGAGGCTTGTGCAAAGAATTCCGCCCTCTCCAGCATCGCAATAACTTCTTCCCTGCTAGCTCCCAGTTTATGTGCCGCATCCAGTAAGTCCTCGGCACGCACGGCGTACCTGTTATGACGCGCCGGATCGCCAAAGCCGCCCAAGTTGAAGGACTCGATAAGCCGCTGAACGTCCGCCGCGAACGCGGCTGACGGTTTGTACGCCCGCTCCAATAAGAGCCGCGACGCCGGTCCAAACGAAGGATGTCGATGTAACAGGAACCCAGGCGCCAACTCCGGCTTCCCCAGCCGGTGCGCGGTCTCAGCGAAGCTGACCGCGGCAAAATACAAGAGCGACACAGCGGTAAAAGCCGGAAAGTCGCCCATGGTCACGTACAGCGCGCCAATCAGCCGGCTCGCAGCGAGTAAGTCGCCGTCCGTATCCTGCGCATAGCCTTGCAGCCGGGCCGCTAGGTCAGCGGAGTCACGTTGCTTATGGATGATCCGCGCAAGCCGTTCTATCCCCGTGAGGGTAAGAGCAAACCCAGTCGATAGCAGTGGGTCAACGAAGCCGGCTGCAGAGGGCAACATCGCCCATCGTCTTCCTGCCATGGTGCTGCTGCGGAAGCTGATCGCCGGCATGTGCCGGAACGGCTGGCACGCGGCTGCCTGCTTGAATTGTGATTGCAAAGCAGGGAGCCGCTCCAGAAGCCGTTGCCATGCCGGCTCGCCTTCGCTCAGCGCCAGCTCTTCAGCCACCCGGCGAGTCGCTGCGACCCCAGCACTCGTCACGCCATTGTTGAATCGCAGCACCCACACCCAGCCACCGTCAAATACGTGATGCACCGCGGCGTCATCCACCGGATAAGGAGGCGCATCTCCCGCAGTCTCGCTGCGCGCAACTCCCGTGAAGTGGCTGTACAGGCTTTCTGTGGGAGGGAGTCCAGGCAGCGGAGACTCCTCCAGCCGCAAACTCCGGTGCAGAAAGCCGCGTGGGCCCGTGGCGTCGATCAAAAGCCCGGCGTGGAGGTGGAACGCTTCCTCCCCGGCGCGGCCGACGATGGTTGCGCCATCCTCAGCGAACTCCAGCGTCTCGATCCGGACGCTGTCGCGGTAATCGACTCCCAGCCTCTGCGCCTCCGTCACCAGGAAGTGGTCCACATCGGCCCGGTACCAATGGGTGTCGGCGATCTCATCGTGTGGGCTCGCCGCCACTAGCAGTTCATCATCCCGGTGAAAGAAACTGAAGCCGCGCTTCAGCCCGCAGGCGATCTGTGGGTAGGTGCGCTGCCAGCTTCCCCATTTTGCCAGCGGAGCAATCCGCGGCAGATCGTAAGTCGCGCTCAGCCTCTCCAGCAGGAGATTGCTGAGCGGCGTGGTGGATTCCCCGATCACCATACGGGGATGACGGCCCTGCTCGAGCAGGACAACCGAGAGCCCAAGCTGATGAGCAATCATCGCCATCAGGCTACCGCCGAAGCCGGCGCCGACGATGGCAAGATCAAACTCGCGTTTCAACTCGCACCGCCGCAATGCGTGCACGGAATCCGATCGAGCACCACCTGCTGCAGATTCATCTGGCGCAGACGGGCCGCGCGCAGCTCGTGGCAGTGCGCGCATGATTCGCGCAGATCCCACAGATCCGCGAAGACTCTCCCCGCCTTGAGCCGCAAACCGTACTCCATGGCGGATTCCAGGGTTGCCAAAGACGGAGGCTCAAACATGAGCGCTTCCATAGCCCCGTTTCCCGCACGCGTTGGGATCAGGGTCGCGGCGGTGGCGCCGAGTTCCATGGCGAATGCTAAAGAGCGCTCAGCCCACTGGAGTGCATCCGCCGCCGGCATGAGCGGAGGCTGCACTAGGATAAAGACCCGAAGATCAATCCCATTGCGGCGCAGAAAATTTGCCGCGGTCGAGAATTGATCGAGCGTCATGCGTTTATTCAATCCCGCGAGAACTTGCACGTGCACTGTCTCCAGTCCCATGGCGATCTCGAGCCTCCCGCTAAGCAAGTCCCGAAAGCGCAGGCAGGCATCCCCGTTGAGCGCGGGGTGGTTCTCCACAATCAACCTCTCAAAGCGATTGGCGCGTTGTGCGATCGCGGCATAGTCCGCGGGAGGAATTGCCTGAGGATCGAAGAAGCTGCCGCTGTTATAGAGTTTGAGCTGGCGCGCCGGCCGCAGATCGAGCAGCGCATGATCGATCTGGGCAGGGATAGCCCCCAGCGGTACTGTCTCGCTGAGCGTATTGCGCCACAGGTCGCACATCAAACAGCGGAACGGGCATTCTCGATTGGTAAGAAAGATGGTGGCAACCGGTTCGACCACGCCGCCAATGGCACATTCCTCTTCGACGAAATACAGATAGGGAAGATAAGGATCGCGGATCTCTCGCGCTGGGCGGCGGCTGAGTATCCAGGCATCGCGTTCCGCCGCTTTGGCCGGATATACGTTCATGAATACAGAGACAGAAATTTCCGGCGATACTCCGCCTCGCGAAAGGGCAGCGCGGAATGCATCGTGGTCTCTGAAACCGCCCCGTGCTGGAACCGCCGTTTAGGGAAGACCGGCATGTCGAAGCCGGTGACTGCCTTTACTCCGCGCGCCACGATCTCGCCCTTCAGCTGATAGAGCCGTTCCACATCGTAGTTAGTCAAATCAATAAACGGTATGCTTTCCGCGACCGCGATCAACGATGGTTGCGTGAAAGGACTGAAACCACGAAACCCGAAGTGGTGGGCCGGGGCGTAGGTGCGGCTATAGGAGCGGCTCAGTCCGCCGCTGTAAGTCAAGGAGTGTTTGATCTTGCCCACTCCCCATCCTTCCTGGTAAAGCATGGGGTTGTTGATCACGCTGCGAATGGTGAGTTCGGGGTTCTCCTCGATAGGATAATCCTTGAGGTTTTCGTCGCCGCCGTCCCCGTCGATCAGGTAGCGCCAGGTAGGATAGCGTTGCCGCACTCCCCGGCATAACGCCATCGCCATGGTGGCTGATTGCACATCGAGCGCTTTGTAGTCTTCCACCACGCGAATCGTCTCATCGACATTGAGCGACGATGCGTCCACCGCGACCGGTTCAAGGAATAATCCCAGTCCGAGAGCGTCAAGAAAAGCGCGCGCCTGGCCAAGATCAGGACCATCGCCGAGATCGAGCACAAAGGCCTTGAGCCGCCCGGGGTTCATGCCCAACTTGAGCATGACGTGGTAAGTGGTAACGAAGACGCTGCCGCTGTCGATGCCGCCCGAAAAGCACACGCCCACAGGTTCATCCGCAGGCACGCCGACCAACCACTGCTCCATCTCGCCGGCAAGCGCACCAATGTAGGCTGCGCCAATCTGGTCGAGGTCGCTACTCATCACTCCCTGGGAGGGAGTAAAGAAGCGGGTGTAGACCGGATCCGGATCGGGGCAACCGATCAGCTCCAGCGCGACCACGTAGTGGGCGGGAACCATCCTCGTATAGCTGGGGTGGAACTGCCCTGCGAGTCCCTCCGCCTTAAGCCAGTGGTAAATCCCATCGATGCGCGCTGCGACGATCAGCACCGGACCTTCCTGGCGCTTGGCCAGGAAGTAGCGAAGGGGCCGGTCCAGCGAACGTGCCAGCTTCACCGTCTTGCCTGCACGGGCGACGAGCGCAAAGGAGCCAGCGATGCGCCCCACTTCTTCCGCAGATCCGTTCAAAACAATCTCTCTTGCTTGTTCGACAGAGAGGCGATAGATCTGGTTCGCTTCCGGCTCCGTAAGATCAACCACGCGCTCAATGTACTGCTGCTGCATCGTTTCCTCGACCGTTGTTCTCTCGGTCAAGGATAGCGCAATCGACGACGGTCCGAACTTCAGTGTTTGAGCGGTGTGTCCCAGTGGAAAACCAACTCCAGAAAAGCAAGCTGAGCGTTGCGGCCTTGGGGATAGACGCTGCCGGGCACTCTCTTGCCCCACACATAAGAATAAAACCCGCCGACGTCCAGGTGTGGCGTAGCGTGCCAGTCTGAACTGAGATCGACAGCGCTGGTGAAAGAGTTAAATCCCCCGCTAGGCCGGCCCTGGAATCCGAAGGCCTTGTTATCGTATGCCCCGCCACCCTGGTACCACAGGTCTTTGCCTGAAGTAAGCTGCAGCCAGTACAGGTCGCCGCGCAGTTCCCACTGTTTCTTTGGGCGATCGATGATCTGCACGAATTCATCCGTGAGGTTCATCAGGTTGTAGTAAGGGAACCGCGCATAGACGCGCGGGGTGGGCAGAAGCTCAAAGAAAGTGCCGTGCTTATTATCCGAGGGATTGTTATCTCCACTGCTGCGCCACCAACCGCCGCGCAGCCACGGGGTGCTTGCCACGTGCAGAAGTTGATACCCTCCTTCCACATCGGCGGCGCCCCCGCGGTCGTACTGCTCTCCCCACTGGCCGTTTTGCAACGCTCCCCAGCCCACAAAATCGAATTGTCCCGGGCCGGCGGGTATGACGGTCAGAAAGTCTCCACCGTAGGTACCAACACGAATGTTTTGATGGTCCGCCTGCCGCACCGGTAGCGGGCGGTTGTCCGTCTTGGTAATTCCTGTGCGGCCGTCGTGATAGCCAATCGCAAACACACGCCACAGGAAGCGGTCCTGCCAGTCGGACTTGGTGTATGCAAGGTACTGCATATCCACGTTCAATTCCGGATTGCCGTTCATGTTGAAGACGCCCTGGTCGGAGCGTGCAGCCATTGCGGTAATATCCCACGAGCCCTGGCCGTAGTGAGCATCGATTCCATCGAAACTTCGCTGCGCATTGGTAAAGCCAAAGTTGCCTACCAGCCGTTGCGCCACGCGGTTGGGCTGCAACCATGCCAGCGTTGGATTCTTCGGTTTGGTCTCCAGTCCCTCAAAAAACTCAAAGCGTCCGACACGAATATTCTTGTCTCCGTCGAAGCTATAACGAGCGAATGCCTGTTTGAGAAAGGCCGCCGCAGGCCAGGAATTGTTGTTGGCAACGTAATAACTCGCGCCCAGGCCCAGCTGGCCCTGTGCAGTCGATGGACTGACCGCGGTGTTGGGAGCATCAAGTATCGTGGCTTGCGTAATCTCCACTTTCCAGTCCCAGCGCGCTATGGTCTGTGAAAGCCCAAAACGCAACAGGGATTCGCCGTAACCATAAGTGTTGTCTGGAGGGGCCTTGAACCAATCCCAGCCGAGACCTCGCCCCCGTTCATATACAAAGAAGTTCACGGGATGCGAGCTGGGTGTTGATTGCGGCGTCTGGCCGCACAAAGCAGCCGCGCTCGATAACAAGACCAAAAAGCAAATAGAACGACGCACACCTACCTCCAAAATGATTGCCGGGTTTTTTGCGGCAATGAATTGCTCAACTTTTATGTAGAAGATTTCTTCTTGAAAACGCGAGCGATCGCAGAGCTGTGCCCATCTGTGTCGGATTAATAAACATCAGTGGCGCAAGCATTAATGAATCAACGCCATTGGTCAACCACCCTGGGGTTGGTGTTTGTCTCAACCCTCGGGTGGAGGTAAAGCGGCTTCAGGAGGGATCTAGGCTGTGGCTTGGCGAGAAGGTTCCTGCCATTTGCAAAAGCTGTAAAACAGGAACGTTCCCAGGCGCGAAAGATAAAGCAGAGAGCAAAACAGGAGTGTCTTCAAAACCCCGCGCGGCCGGAGCCGCGAATAGACGGAGTTGAGGCTCCACGCCGGGATCGTGTAGACATCGCCCGCTTTCAAGACGCCGATGCGGTTCCTTACTGGTGACTCGTAAATCACTCTCTCAATTCCATAATTAAAGAACATTGCCAGATCGAGAATCCGCCGGCTGTACATGGCTGCCCCCAACCATGGGATCCTCTGCCGATGACGAGACTCAATCAGCAGTCGAGACGCTTCCGCCGCATGTCGCAGTGCCGCGGTCACTCCATTTGCCGTCATCGGATCCACCATGGCCGCAGCTTCTCCCGCAATCAGCCAGTTGGGTCCAGCGACGCGGCCGTGCATACGGCAAATGAACGATGTGACCGATGGGGCCATCGCCGGCACAGCCCGCAAAAGACTTTCAAAGCGGGGGAACCGGCCCAGCTTCTCTCTCAAGATAGCTTCCACGGTTTCCCCCTGCTCGCGGCCGGCCTTGATCGTCTCCCCGGTGGCCACATATCCCACGCTGATGGTGTTGGGGGTGATGGGTATTTCCCAAACCCATTCCATGTAGGGTGGCTTCACGCCGTCCGCATAGAGCGTCGTTCCTTCGACGGGGGTGGTCACCGGAAAGTAGCCCCAGATGGCTACTTTCCGTGGACCTGCCTGGTACGTTGGCAGATGGAAAGCCCGGGCAAACAAGGTTGTGGCCGAGCCGGAAGCATCGATAAACCAGGGGGAAGAGATTTTTTTGCCAAGCTGTGTGCTAACCGACTCTACTCGCCTCCCGTTGGTTTGAACCGCAATGACTCGATCTTCAAGAAAAGTAACCCCGTAGCTCAGAACCATTTTTCTCAACTGCCGATTCAGTTGACTGCGGTCGACATGCAGGGTGCGCAGTTCCACATTGAAGGGCGGCCGCCCCAACCACTCCCCCGGGATATAGTTCTGATTGCAGCCGTCTCCCAACTTCAGCGTGACATGCCGCTTGTAGGTGGCAATTTTTTCCTCGATCAGCCGGTCCATGGTCAGGCCAAAGTCTGCTAACAAGCCGGGTGCGGACCAGTCCAGCGACTCGCCAACCGCATCGTTTTCGATTCCGCCCGCGTCGACACACAGGACCCGCAGTCCCGCCTTTGCCAGATGAATGCACGCAGCCATGCCGGCCAGGCCGCCGCCGATAACGGTGACGTCACTCCCGGCCACAGTAGCTTGCTGCTCGTGCGTGCCTGTCTGTTGAATGACTCTATCCTTTCGTGAGCCGCGCCACCGGACTCCCCGATGCAAGTGACAGCATACTGAGGACGCGCGTTGCCCGCCAGCCCCAGTTGGTTATCTGTTTGAGCCGAGGTGGCTGGCATTTCTATTTGGCGTATGATCGACGCAGTAACAGCTAGCCCGGCCTATCTAGTCCCATGGCCTCCCAAGGTTAGCGTCATTCAATTCCTGTAGACGCAATTAGCTTTCAGGCCACCGACCGGAAGGGCCTATCCGCCACAAACGCCAAGCGTACCGAAAAGAATGAGGGAATATGTCAGAAAACGATGTGGTAGCGAATCAGAAAACAATCCTCGGCCATCAGGCTACGATTCTCGAAAACCAGAAAACTCTTCTCCAGAATCAGGCCGCGATCCTGAAGAACCAGCACGCGTTGGATGAAATCCTCGCCAATCAGAAGACAATTCTGGCAAACCAAAAAACAATCCTTGCGCACCAGAAGGAAGTTGCCGTTCCGCATCGGTAGCTTTCTCCGATCGGATTGATGAAGGCAAGACCCTCACGGTCTTGCCTTCGTTGTCTCCAGCAAGCGTAAATCGATTTCAAGGTTCTGGCAGCTTCCATCGAGAGTTTGGGTTCTGCCTCCACCCTAAGGTTGAGGACATACTGTCCAGCAATTATTTACAGTGCAAGACGAACCTTTCGGAAATTCGCCCGGCCTTTTGTTGAGTCAGAGGAATTCTTTAAAAATGACCGGGATTGCACGTGAAAAGAGATCGAGCTCGTCGAGACTGTCCATCCGGCTCCGCCCCATCGCGTTCATTTTCGCCTTGCTCGTTCTGTGGCAAATCGCTGTCAGCCTACATCCGGATCAACTGCTGCCCGGCCCCCTGGCCGTAGTCAGAGCTATCGGAGAGCTGCTTCAGCACGGGCTGCTGGTCAAGTATGTCGTGGCATCGCTCTTCCGGGTTACATGGGGCTTTGCCCTGGCCGCTATTCTTGCCATTCCTCTTGGACTGACGATCGGCTGGTACCGGCGAGGCGAGATGGCCTTCAACCCCCTGGTTCAAATCTTTCGCCCCATCTCGCCCCTGGCCTGGATCCCGCTCGCCATTCTCTGGTTTGGAGTGGGCGACCTTGCCGCGATCTTTCTTATCTTCGTTGGCTGTTTCTTTCCCTTGCTGCTGACGGCTATGAGCGCAGTCCACAATATTCCATCCGTTTATATCGACGTCGGCCGCAATTTTGGTTTGAGCACGCCCCAATTCATCTACCGTGTCTTGTATCCGGCCGTGGTGCCGCAGTTGATCACCGGCTCGCGGATCACGATGGGTATTGCCTGGCTGGTGGTGGTAGCGGCCGAGATGATCGCGGTTAACTCGGGCCTGGGCTTTTTGATCGTAGACGCGCGCAACGCCGGCAACCGCTACGACCTGGTGATCGCCGGCATGGTCATTATCGGACTGATCGGTCTCCTCTTGGATTTGGGTATGCGATCGCTGGAACGAGTGGAATCATTTCGTTGGAGTTATTCGGGAGACTAAGCTTGGCCACAGAAACACTCAAGACGCCACCAACTCCGCGTAAGAAGTTACACCTGGATCACGTGGGCATGGTGTTCCAACGCGATGGCAAGAGCGTCTCCGTTCTCGAGGACATTAATCTTGATGTCTCCGAGGGAGAGTTCGTTTGCGTGGTCGGCCCCTCAGGAGCCGGCAAGTCGACCATGTTGAATGTGATGGGAGGCTTCCTTTCTCCGACCAGCGGATCGATCACCATCGATGGCCAGGCCGTCAACGGTCCAGATCCTCGCCGCATCCTCGTCTTCCAGGAGCGGGGCGTATTCCCGTGGCTTACCGTCGAAGGCAACATAGGATTCGGACTTTCTCAGCTATCCAGTGCGGAACGCAACCAACGCATCGCGCACTATGTGCAGATGGTGCGTTTGCAGGGCTTTGAGCACACCTATCCTTCGGACCTATCGGGGGGCATGAAACAACGGCTGCAGGTGGCCCGAGCTTTGGCGGTCAACCCTGACATCCTCTACCTCGATGAACCGTTCGGTGCACTGGATTCGGTCACGCGGCTCATCATGCGTGGCGAGCTGCTTCGCATCTGGCAGGCCGAGCGGCGAACCATCATCTTTGTCACCCACGATATCGACGAGGCGGTGCAGCTTGCGGACCGGGTCGTGGTCTTGAGTTCGCGGCCGGCCAAGATTGAGCACGTGCTCGCCATCGACATCCCGCACCCAAGAAATATCAGCGCGCCCCGTTACCTGCAACTTCGCGACGAGCTGCTAAGCAAGATCGGCCTGGCGTACACGGTATGAATTCACTTGCAAAACCCGCTGCATGGGAAAAGTTTCTCTGGCCTCTTCTTACGGCCGGGCTGCTTTTAGCGGTGTGGCATTACTCGGTCATCTGGACGGCCACCAAAGTCTTTCCCTCACCGCTCACGGTCGAAAAGGGTTTGGCTCAGCTGCTGCATCGGCATGTGCTGTGGGCCGATATTGGTGACTCGCTACGCCGCGTTGCTCTTGGATTTGGCCTGGCGGCTGTCATCGGAATTCCCCTCGGCTTGGCCCTTGGCTGGTATCCGGCGTTGAACCAGGTAGTGAATCCGGTGATACAGATTCTTCGCCCTATCAGCCCTATCGCGTGGATTCCGGTGGCCATCGTCGTTTTCGGTGTGGGAGAGCGCCCAGCCGTTTTCTTGATTTTCCTGAGCGCCTTCTTTCCCATATTGGTCGCCTGCGCCAGCGGGGTTTCCAATGTGCCGGCAATCTACCGCCGAGCGGGCCGTAATTTTGGCCTGACCCAGGCGCAAATCCTCGCTAGAGTCGTCTTTCCCGCCGCCCTTCCGCAGATCCTGATTGGTCTGCGCCTGGCCCTGGGAGTCGCATGGTTGGTAGTGGTCGCCGCGGAGATGATCGCGGTCGATTCCGGTCTGGGTTTTCTGGTCATTGATTCACGTAATTCAGGCAAGCGCTACGACCTGGTGGTTGCGGCCATGCTGATGATCGGCCTCATCGGCTTGGCGCTCGACTTTTGCTTCCGCAGGTTGGAAACGATAAGGTCCGTTCGATGGGGGTTCCGCCATGAGTCTTAAAGGCAAGATCACGTTGGGTGTTTTCGTATGGCTGGTGCTGATTACCGGGCTGCACGCCTGGCTGAACGTGAATTGGGCCGCTGTCCTGAACGACTATCGACCGCTCGAGAAGCGAAAAATCACGGTTGCCTATCTCCCCGTCACCTGCCAGCTCACTTGCCCGGTAACCGACTACATCTCCAAGTATTCTTTGTCGGGCGAAATGTTTCTGCCCAAAATGTTTCAGGGCTTTCCGGAGATGAAGGAGGCGCTGATCTCGAACCGGGTGCAGGCCGCATTCATCGTTGCGCCTTTGGCGATTGCTCTCGTTTCTCAGGGAGTTCCGATCAAGGTCGTATACCTGGGGCACCGCTACGGCAGCGCGGTCGTGGTGCGCAAGGACGGCCCCATCAAGACCTTCGCCGATATGCGCGGCCGCACCATCGCCATCCCCAGCCGCTTTTCCGACGAGCGCCTGCTGCTCTTTCGGGCAATGAAGGTATATGGCATCAAGCCCAACGAGATCAAGATGGTGGAGATGGCGCCCCCGGATGTTTCGAGCGCTCTCGCGGCCCGTGCCATCGACGCCTTTGTGATGGGGGAGCCCTTTCCCTCGCAAGCAGAAATAGGTGGCTTTGGAAGAGTCCTCTTTCAGGCCCGCGAATATTGGCCGGACTACATGTCGTGCATTCTGGTCGTGCGCCAGGACCTCATTGACAAACGTCCAGAGGTTGTCCAGACCCTGGTGGACGGAATTGCCCGGTCGGGCTTGTGGTTGGATAAGAGCAAGCCGCATCGCGAAGATGCCTCCGATTTCGTGGGCCGTTTCTACTACAACCAGAAACCCGCGCTGCTGCGCTGGGCCCTGACCAAGCCGATGGATCGAGTCACCTATAGCCCGCTTGCCCCGCGCAAGGCGGACTTCGATATGGTGCGCGATTTAATGATCGAAACCGGGGTCTTGAATAAAAAGATCGAGTTCAGCGACTACACCGACACACGCTTCTCTGACCAAGCCAGTATCCAGACACCCTGGAGATATGAACCCGGCACTGCAACTGCCCGGTAAGGAGATAACGAAGATGTTTCGCAGGCGGTTTCTTCAATTAGTGACCATGGCGAGTGTTGGCACGCTGACTCCACTCGAAGGCATGTCAGCGGGAGCGAGCAAGACCGTGATCTATTTCGTTAAGGGGTTCAGTTGCATCACCTGCGCCACCGGTCTCGATACCATGCTGGGGCAACAGAAGGGCATTACTTCGAGCAAATCAACCTATCCGCAGGGTAAGGTCACGGTCGGTTACGATCCCCACCAGATAACCGAGCAAGCCATCGTCGCCTTCATCACCGATCTCGGCTTTACCGTGCAACCTGAACCGAAAGGCTGACGACATGTCCCAGGGAAGAAATTACTCACAATTGGCCGCCACTCTTGCCGCATCGCTCGATCTCAAGCAGCCGCCGGTAGCAATTTCCTTCGCGGATTCTTTGCCGGCCGGCGTGAAAAGCCACGCCGGTCGTGTTCCCGCCGGATGCCGGTTCTGGGAAGACGGCGCGGACAGTGCATTTGCGACTTCCGCTTCAGACCACAGCCTCTGCGCCATTGGTGTTTATACGCACAATCTTCAAACCTCCCCGGCTCAGCAGACCGACTTGATGGATGCCCTCAAGGTGTTCGGGGACCTGGAATATGTGAGACAGGAAGATCTGGCGTTAATTCCGGTTCTGGGATCGCAGCCCAGCTACGTCGTGTATGCGCCTTTGGCCGATTCTCCGCTGCCGCCGGACGTAGTGCTGCTGTTCGTCAACGCCAATCAAACCCTCATCCTTTCGGAAGCAACGCAGCAGGTGGAGAACCAGAATGCCCCAGCCATGGGTAGGCCGGCCTGCGCAATCGTTCCCCAGGTCATGAACACCGGTCGGGCGGCGTTAAGTCTGGGATGCTGTGGGGCGCGAGCCTATCTGGACGTGTTGACCGACGATGTGGCCGTTTTTGCCATCCCCGGCGACAAACTAGAGGCCTATACGCGGCGGATCGAATCCCTGGCCAAAGCGAACGGTGTCCTTTCAAAATTCCACAGCCTGCGGCGCCACGCCATTGCGGCCGGCGAGACCCCCACAATCAAGGACTCCCTGGCCGCCATGGCGTGAATCCCGGCGAAGTCTCTGCTCAAAGCAGAACCCCTTAGAAAATGGACGGGTGCCCCTCGCCAAGGCGTACCTGGGCCGAAAAAGACGGGCGACCCGGATTTCCTGCACGCTGCACAGGACACGACCACGTGTGCGGCTTTTAATAAGGAAAGCCGCATGAAGTTTGCCAACGCCACCAAACTCCGCAGGAAATCCGGGGGAAGCCCACGAAAGCTTTCGCCATACCGAACAACGAATCCAGGCTGGTGTGCCCCACATCACCTCTCCAGCCCCAATATTCTTCCGATTTTAATCGCCCAGCCCAACCTCACCTCCAGGGTCAGCCCAAGTCTGAGAGAATTTCCAGATGAGAAGATCCAAAGTGCAAGTGGGGCATCAAACCTGCTGAGTCACACCAGAGAAACGGAGTAATGACATGGCAACTGCGGTGAAAGTGCAGTCTCTCACGCAAAGAGCAGCCTGGAAGGCTCTTGAGACCCATTACGAACAAGTGCGCAATGTTCCCTTGCGTTCGCTGTTTTCCGACGATCCTGGGCGTGCCGCCCGCTTCTCCATCGAGGCGGCCGGTCTTTTTCTCGACTACTCAAAGAACCGCATCACCCAGGAGACACGCAAGCTTCTCCTCCAGTTGGCCGAGGAATCTGGCCTGCGGGAGCGCATTGACGCCATGTTTCGTGGGGACAAGATCAACGTCACCGAAAAGCGGGCAGTGCTGCACGTCGCCTTGCGCGCGCCCAAAGGCGAGGCCATCTTTGTCGATGGCCAGGATGTGGTTCCAGAAGTCCATGCGGTGCTCGATAAAATGGCCGCCTTCTCTGACCGCGTGCGCAGTGGCGACTGGAAAGGCCATACCGGCAAGCCCATTCGCAACGTGATCAACATCGGCATCGGAGGCTCAGACCTCGGCCCGGTGATGGCCTATGAGGCGCTCAAATACTACAGCGACCGATCGAAGGTCTTTCGCTTCGTCTCCAACGTCGACGGTACAGACTTCGCGGAAGCCGTGGTCGATCTCGATCCCGCGGAGACCCTGTTCATCATCTCCTCCAAGACCTTCACCACGCTCGAGACCATGACTAATGCCCACTCAGCGCGCGATTGGGCGCTGGCGGGTCTGAAGGACGAAGCTGCCGTCGCCAAGCATTTTGTCGCCGTTTCGACCAATGCCACTGAGGTCAAGAAATTCGGCATCGACACCGCCAATATGTTCGGCTTCTGGGATTGGGTCGGTGGCCGCTACTCCATGGACTCCGCCATCGGCCTCTCCACCATGTTGGCCATCGGCCCGGCAAATTTCCGCGCCATGCTCGACGGCTTCCACCAGATCGACGAGCATTTCCGAACCGCTCCCTTCGAGAGCAATCTGCCCGTCATCCTGGGGCTCCTCAGCGTCTGGTACAACGACTTCTTTGGCGCGCAGACCGTGGCAGTATTGCCGTATGAGCAATATCTAAAGCGCTTTCCTGCCTACCTGCAGCAGCTCACCATGGAAAGCAACGGGAAACACGTCACCCTCGAAGGCGAGCGGGTCGATTACAACACCGGCCCCATTTACTGGGGCGAGCCGGGTACCAACGGGCAGCACTCGTTCTACCAATTGATCCACCAGGGCACCAGGCTGATCCCCTGTGACTTCATCGGTTTTGAGAAGACCCTCAATCCCCTTGGACGGCACCATGACATGCTGCTGGCCAACGTCTTTGCTCAAGCCGAAGCCCTGGCTTTCGGAAAGACACCGGAGCAGGTCAAGGCTGAGGGAACACCGGATTGGCTGGTTCCGCACCGCGTCTTTGAGGGCAACCGCCCGTCCAACGTCCTCCTGGCGGAAAAACTCACACCAGAAACGCTGGGCAAGCTGGTCGCCCTCTATGAGCACTCGGTATTCACCCAGGGCACCATCTGGCAAATCGACTCCTTCGATCAATGGGGCGTCGAGTTGGGCAAGGTGCTGGCCCAGCACATCATTGCCGAGATTGAGGCTCCGGATGATGCGGGGCTGAAGCATGATGCTTCCACCAACAACCTTATCCGCCGCTACCGCAAGCTCAAGTAAACGTGCGTAATGGACGAAGAACATATAACGGAAAGAGGAGCGATTCGATGCAATTAGGAATGGTGGGTCTGGGCAGAATGGGCTCCAACATGGTCAAGCGCTTGCTAAACAACGGTCACACCGCCGTGGTGTACGACCGGTCGGCGCAGGTGGTTCAGGATCTGGAAAAGCAAAAAGCCGTGGGCGCCTCTTCGCTCGCGGACATGGTAGCCAAGCTCTCCAAGCCGCGCGCCATCTGGCTGATGATTCCCGCCGCAGTGGTGGACCAAACCATTGCCGAGATTGCGCCCCACCTGGAGTCCGGCGACATTCTGATTGACGGCGGCAATTCGTACTACATTGACGACATCCGTCGCAGCGGACAACTCGCGCCTAAGGGAATCCAATATGTAGACGTGGGCACCAGCGGCGGCGTGTGGGGCCTCGAACGAGGCTACTGCCTGATGATCGGCGGCCCCACCGCCGTGGTCGAGCACTTGGATCCGATTTTCAAAACCATCGCTCCTGGCGTTGGCGATATTCCCCGCACCCCCGGACGGGACAAAGTAGGTGGCACCGCGGAAGCAGGGTACCTCCATTGCGGGCCCAGCGGCGCCGGCCACTTCGTCAAGATGGTGCACAACGGCATGGAGTACGGCATCATGGCGGCCTATGCCGAGGGACTCAACATCCTTCACCACGCTAATGTCGGCAAGAAGACAGGGGACGTGGATGCCGAAACCACGCCGCTACGCGATCCCCAGGACTATCAATTTGACTTCAACCTGTCGGATGTGGCGGAGGTGTGGCGGCGGGGCAGCGTAATCTCCTCCTGGTTGCTGGACCTTACCGCGGCTGCATTGACCAAGAGTCCTGCCTTATCGGAGTTCGCCGGCCACGTTTCCGATTCCGGAGAGGGTCGTTGGACCATCAAGGCGGCCATTGACGAAGGTGTTCCCGCGCCGGTGCTCACCGCATCGCTCTACGAACGCTTCAGTTCCCGCGGCGAAGCCGATTTCGCTGATAAACTGCTCTCCGCCATGCGCTTTGAATTTGGAGGTCACGTCGAAAAGACAGCCAAGTAGATAGACTGCCTTTACACTGGTGCTGGCTTTTCGATTGCTCTGTGAGGACCTGGCGTTTGCCTCGTACGTCTCCGCTATTTCGCTGTGCCCTTCTCCTCGCACTGCTGATGGTCGCGGCCCTGCCGGCCGCGACCGCGCAGGCTCCCTTACGCACCATTGGCTTCATGACCGACTTCGACGTCAAAGATGACGCGGTGGGCATTTGCAAGGCAGTGATGGAGGGAGTTGCCCCCGGGGTAAGAGTCATCGATATCACCCATCAGGTGACGCCGTTCGATATTGCGGAGGGAGCCCGTTTTCTCGCCGGTTCGGCGCCCTACTTCGCCAAGAATGCTGTCTTTGTGGTGGTGGTCGATCCGACCGTCGGCAGCAAGCGCAAGGCGATCATTGCCCAGTCCAGGGTGGGCCAGTTTTTCGTCCTGCCGGACAATGGTTTGCTCACCCTGGTTGCGGACCGCGATGGCATCGTGGCAGCGCGGGAGATTACCAATCCCGCATGGATGATTGGCGCCGCGCTCTCTTCAACCTTCCACGGCAGGGATATTTTCTCTCCTGCAGGAGCGCACCTGGCACGCGGTGACGATTGGACCACAGCGGGTCCGTCCCTCGATGTAGCCAAGCTGGTGCGGTTGGAAATTCACTCCGCCACCGTCGACGCCGCCGGTTTGCATGGCAAGGTACTGGGAGTGGATGGACCGTTCGGTAACCTGGTGCTGAACGTGCCCGCCGAAACCTTTGCCAAGCTAGGTTATACGCTCGGCGACTCCGTACCGGTTACGCTGGGCGGCAAGGATTACCACTTTCCTTTTGTAAAGACGTTTAGCGATGTGCCGGTGGGAGCGCCTTTGTTTTATATCGACTCGCGAGGGCGGCTGAGTCTGGGGATCAATCAGCGAAACTTCGCCGAGACCTACAACCTTGGATCGGGAACCGAGCTGTTGATTCCAGCCAAGCATTGAAACTCCATTCAGACTAGTCGACTGGTTCCACAGGAAGCTGGGAACCGTCGCCGGGCTTTAAGCGCTCGTAGACGCTTCCCGAGGCAACGCGTGTGGCGGCCAGTTCGAAGAATCGTGCGCGCAGGCACTGCTTCCAGACAAAGATTTCTGTGCACGGCTCGATCGGCTCGCAGTATCTTCTGAGCAACAAAGAAGACCCGCCAACAAAATTGATCAGCGCCTGCTTGTGCCCAATCTCATGCTCCAGCATGAAGGCTCGCATCACGGCGGAAATGGATTCCTTCTTGTAGTTCATGTCGTTCATCTGCAGGTCTACATAGGTCACGCCGTTGCGGCGCCAGCCGGTCAGCAGGCTCAACCACGGCCCATCCGGCAAGCGCAGGCCCATGGAAAAAAAATCAGAGTTGGCCCGCAACAAGCGATACCGGGCATGAAAGAACTTGGTTGCACGCTGCGGCATCGACTTAGCTTCCAGCGCCAACATCACTTCCAGCGCCTGATCCGGATCGAGCGCCGGTATAAATTGAACCTTCGCGCTTTTTTCCAGCTGCTGGCGCTTGCCCGCAAGGCTACGCCGGGTGCGTGGTCCCAGGTGCGCCAGCATGCCTTCGTAAGTGCTCTCCAGGGGCAGCTTGTGCTGCACCACGGTTCCGCTGAATCGGCGAAAGTTGCTCGCCGGTCCCATCAGTTCCAGGCATGAATCGAGAGAAGCTTTGACGCTCAGGCTGACGCCGTGAATACGCCGCTCTTTCAGCAGTGCCTCGGTGGCCAGATGCACGTAGTGCAAGCGGTATGATTCAGGGGCCGCCACCAGACTTTCCCCGATGTAATCCCCGCCGCGGAACAGCCCCAGCCCAAGGCCCAGCCTGGTGTGCTCATAAAACAGGACACAGGCTTCCAGTTCCTGCTCCCGGCGAATCAGCACCGCCGCACATCTTCTGTTGGCCAGGGTATTGGCCGCGATGAAGTATTCCGGTTCGGTGGTCAGGTCATCTTCCTGCCCACAACGCCGCCGCAGCTCGCGAATCTCGGCCACGTAGGAGTGCAGTTCCCGATTGCCGATCACCAGGTGGGCGGCACTAGCGCTGTCACCAAAGCTGGAGACGGCTCCCGTGGTGCCGCTCAGGGCGATATCCAACCGTCGGCTATTACCGCTGGAGTTTGCTTTATTGCTCCCGACGATACGAGACGGCTGCGCCATGCTGTTTGCGTTCGTGGTCATCAGGAATATAGCACCGCGTAATCCATGGTCACGCCACGAATTCCTGCGTCTTTCAGGGGAGTCGGCAGGCAAATAGATTCGGGCCCTTGTGACTGGAGTGATCTTACGGCAAGCGCTGGAACAGGACGAATGCGCACCGCCAGTACCGGTGTGGAAAACCGGAAATCGTACTGTGATTGCATCTTTTTGGGTCGCTTCGCCAGAAGTGTACAGCGGAGGTGAACGATTAGCCAGATATTCTCCTGGGCATTCGTCCTTACGCCCAGTATTAAGTAGGTAACTGGTGATACGCAGAAGGGAAGGGGAGAGTCTGGCCAGGCTTAGCCAACGGAAGGACTCAACGGACCGCTCCGGCGGTAGTAAAGGGCAGCGAACCAGAACATCGCTACCAGCAATCCATCGCAACCCAGACTCGTCCAGGCGGCTCCGCGCCAGGAATAGCGAGGCAGGATAACCAGGTTGAGCGCAATGTTGATCAGCGCCGCGACTACCTGGATCGTCATGCGCGCGCGTTGCAGTCCCGCACCCGAAAGCGCATCCGCCAGGAAGGAGTGGAGGCAGCGCAGGAAGGGAATCAGCGCCAGCCAGCGGACCGCCGGAACCACAGCATCGTACTTGGGTCCCAGAATGTGGGGCAAGACCGGCGCCAGCAACCACAGTCCGGCTGAGGCCGCGGAACCGTAAATGGCGGCTTTCGCCATCAGGGCCAGCGCGTAAGCATAGGTGGCGCCGATGCCATCCATCCCCTTGCGAAAGAAGCGCGGGTATGCGGCCGCAGCCAGCGAGCGGATGGGGGTCATGCTTACATCGATCACCCGATAAGCTGCGGCGTATACGCCGGTGGACGCAAGGTCCGCCAGCTGGCTCAGCATGATCTTGTCGATGTCGTTATAGACCGTGGTGGCTGAACCGGCGATCGAGAAAAACACCCCTTCCCCGGCGTCTTCCCGCAACGCGCTTAGATCTGTTTTTGGCCATCCCCACAATTGCGAACCCCTGGCCAGGGCATAGATCGTTCCCAGCAACGACGTGAGCAGATAGATCAGCACCCAGCGATCGAGCGTCACCCGCTGCACCGTCGCCATCAGACCCGCAATGCCGGCCAGCCGCAACAAGCTGACGACAACGTTTTGCATGGACGTTTGCTTCATCCGGTCCGAGGCCGTAAAGCCGAACGCGGCCAGTTCAGTCACTTTCATCAGCACCATATCGGCAAGGCAAACCTGCAGAACGGCAAAAGGCGCTGTCTTCAAGTGCAGGAGCGAACTGAGGCCCACCGCGACCGCTGTGAGCATGGCGCCGGAAATGACGGTGAGCAGGATTCCATTACCCCAGCAAATGGCCGCCGCCCGTTTGCCGGAACGCACATTCTTGATAAAGAGGTTAGGTGTACCCAGGCCGGAGAAGGGTCCAAGCAGAGCGGCCATGGCCACCACGGTCACGAACCCTCCATAGGCATCCGGGCCGAGCGCCCGTGCGACCAGAACGAAATAGGCAGCCTGGATGACCAGCCTGAAACCCTGCCCGATGGAGAGGTGAGTCGTGTCCCGGAGCAGGCCGCCGGTTTTCATGCGCACCGATAGGTCCACAAGCAGAATCTCCATACTTGCTGGGTCGAGGTAAATGCCACTATAAGCCTCGGCCATGCCCCGCACTGCCGGTACGCTGATGGGCCGCAAAAACCACGGAGAGCGGCAAATCCTTTATGCTTTGGCCTGACGCGCAAAAGGAGTGACCCGCTTGTTCTGTCGTAGTCTCGTGGTGCTGTTGCTGCTGGTTTCTCCCGGTTGTGTGCGGGCCCAAAGCGCTACCCCGTCTCCGGCCCCGCAAGACGCGCCACCGCAGGCCATGGGCGTAACCACTGGGGGAACCCATGCGCCGGTGCTCGACTCCGAGCAGCGGCCCATCACCGCCGGCGGCTTCGTGAAGACCGGTCCCGTGATCTTTGAGGACATCGCCGCCAAGGCCGGGCTGACGGTGTGGCATCACACCATGGGTACTCCGCAGAAGCAGTTCATCCTGGAGGCGCCGGGGTCGGGCGTGGCCCTGCTCGACTACGACAAAGACGGATGGCTCGACATCTACATGGTCAACGGCTCCACCTACGACGCGTTGTCAGGCAAGGCGACTTCGCCCCATGCGGCCCTCTTCCACAACAACCATGACGGCACCTTCACTGACGTGGCCGCCAAGGCCGGGGTGACCAACGACCGCTGGGGTTTTGGAGTAGCTGTAGGCGACTACGACAACGATGGTTGGCCCGATCTATTCGTCGCCAACTTCGGCAAAAACCGTCTCTATCACAACAACCACGATGGCACCTTCACCGACATGGGAGAGAAGGCAGGGGTGCAATTGGGCGGCTGGTCGAGCGGTCCGACCTTTGGTGACTACGACGGCGACGGAAGGCTCGATCTATTCGTCTCCGGGTACGTGCACTACGATCAGGACAAGCCGCCCACACTGGATGGGAATACGGTGGCCACGAACTTCTGCCAGTTCCGTGGGGTCAGCGTGATGTGCGGTCCGCGTGGGCTCAAGGGAGAACACGACCACCTCTTCCATAACAACGGTGACGGCACCTTCACCGACGTGAGCCAGAAAGCAGGGGTGAGCGATCCCAATGGCTATTACGGTTTCACCTCTGTCTTCGCGGATCTGAATAACGACGGCAAAGTGGATCTGCTGGTGGCCGACGACTCCACTCCCAACTACCTGTACATCAACAAGGGCAACGGCACCTTCGAAGATGACAGCTATGCCTCGGGATATGCCCTCAACGAGAATGGCCGCGAGACCGCATCCATGGGGGTGGCAGTCGGCGATTATCAGAACAACGGCCGGCTGGGGCTTTTCAACACCACCTTTTCCGACGACTACGATGTGCTCTACCGCAACGACGGCGATGCCAACTTTACCGACGACAGCTATGCCGCCGGGGTGGCCGAGCCGACGGTGCCCTTCCTGGGCTGGGCTACCGAGTTCATCGATTACGACAACGACGGCTGGAAAGACTTGTTTCTCGCCAACGGCCATGTCTACCCGCTGGTAGACAAAAACAACTGGGGTACCACTTACGCCGAGCGGCCGCTGTTGTTCCACAACCAGAAGGGCAAGAAGTTTGAGTTGATGCCGGCGGTCGAGGGCTCCGGGCTGGCACTGGTCATCCCCGCGCGTGGTGCGGCCTTTGGCGATCTCTTCAACGACGGCCGCATCGACGTGGTGATCAATAACATGGACAGCGCGCCCACCCTCTTGCGCAACGTCGACCCGGACCATCACCACTGGGTGGAACTTAGCTTGGTGGGCGGAGTAAAGGGTCCGAGAGATGCGGTGGGCGCAGCGGTCTATCTCACCGCCGGCGGCCTGCGGCAACGCGGCGACGTGCTCAGCGGCGGCAGCTTTGTTTCCTCCAACGACCCGCGAGTACACTTTGGCCTGGGTGACAGCGACAAAGTCGACGCGGTGGAGATTCACTGGCCAAGCGGCCTGAAGGAAAAAATGAACCTGCCCGGAGTAGACAAGATTTTCACCGTGGAAGAGGGTAAGGGCGTTACGGGGCAGACTAAGTAGCGGGTTCCTTCGAGGAAGCATGAACGACCAGAACATGCAGTTTCCCCATCGCCGCTTTGATCCTCTGCGCGGCCGCTGGGTGTTGGTTTCCCCCCACCGCACGCAGCGACCCTGGCAGGGCGAGGTAAGCCGGACGGATACCAAGCCGCCCGTGCATTACGACCCGGACTGCTATCTCTGCCCCGGCAACGTGCGCGCCGGCGGCCAGCATAACCCGCAATACACCGGCATCTTTGCTTTTGTGAACGACTACGCGGCGCTGCTGCCGGACTCACCCGATGTAGTGGCGGAGACTGGCAGTGGGTTGCTGCGGGCGGAGAGTGAGCGTGGCGTCTGCCGCGTCCTGTGCTTCCATCCCGACCATAGTCTGACCCTGGCAGGCATGGAGGTGGCCGATATCGTTCGTGTGGTGGAAGCCTGGACGGCGGAGTTTGTCCAGTTGGGCGCGCGCCCCGAGATCCACCACGTGCAGATCTTCGAAAATCGCGGCGCTATGATGGGCGCGAGCAATCCCCACCCCCATGGCCAGATCTGGGCCACCGAACATATTCCCGACGAGCCTCTGGCCGAGCTGGCCAACCAACGCGAATATAGCCGGCAGCACGACTCCTGCCTGCTGTGCGACACCCTCAAGGTCGAACTGGAGCAGCGCCAGCGGATCGTCTGCGAAAATCAGGAATTCGTTGTGCTGGTGCCGTTTTGGGCGGTGTGGCCTTTTGAGACCCTGCTGCTTAGCCGGGGGCATGTGGGGAGCATGGATGCATTCAGTTCCGCGCAGCAACACGGGCTGGCGGATATCCTGAAGCAGTTGACCATGCGCTACGACCGTTTGTTCGCCACCAGTTTCCCCTACACCATGGGCTTTCATCAGCGTCCAACGGATGGGGAGGCGCATCCGGAATGGCACTTTCATGGTCACTTCTACCCCCCTCTGCTGCGTTCGGCGACGGTGCGCAAATTCATGGTTGGCTTTGAAATGTTGGGTATGCCGCAAAGGGACATCACTCCCGAAACTGCTGCTGAGCGGCTGCGCTCGGCTGGCGAGTAGAGATGCGTCGCCTTCAGCGGTTGGCTTGGCTACCCTTTTTCCTGTCGCTTTGTTTAGCGGCCCAGAACCCGGCGCCGGTAATCACCGTCGACCACGGGCCGAATGGGGCAGCACAGCAAGCCAAGCCCTACGTGGTGTTGGTCTCGCTTGACGGTTTCCGATACGATTACGCCAAAAAGTATCGCGCCAAGCATCTGCTGGCGCTGGGCGCGGAAGGTGCAATTGCCAGCCAGGGAATGATCCCCGCCTATCCCTCGTTCACCTTTCCCAACCACTACACGCTGGTGACCGGACTTTATCCCGAGCACCACGGCATCGTGGCCAACAGTTTCTATGATCCCATCCGCAAACAACGCTACTCCAACAGCGATCCGGCCAACACCAGCGATGGCAGTTGGTACGGTGGCACGCCGCTCTGGGTGCTGGCGGAAAAGCAGGGCATGCGCAGCGCGTGCTTTTTCTGGCCCGGCTCGGAGGCGGAAATTGATGGCGGCCGGCCCACCTACTACCTCAAGTTCGACGACCACTTTCCCGATGCCAAACGGATCGAGCAGGTCGTGGCCTGGCTGCGCATGCCGGTCGAGCAGCGTCCGCACTTCATTACGCTTTATTACTCCAACGTCGATCATGCCGGGCATCAATATGGGCCCGACAGTCCGCAGACTGCCGCGGCCGTCGAGCACGTCGACCAGTTGGTAGGCGATTTATGGGCGCAGCTTAGTCGGCTGCAGCTGCCGGTCGACCTGTTTGTGGTCTCCGACCACGGCATGGAGCAGGAGCAGGGACCCTGGGTCGACTTGGACAAGTACACCGACCTGTCAAACTTCACGACTGTCGGATCACTGCTCTATCCCAACTCAGAGGCCGCGGCGGAGAAGGCCTACCAGGAATTGAAGATCAAGAGTGATGCCTTTACCGTGTATCGGCGCAAGCGGGTCCCGGCGGCCTTCGAGTACGACTACAATCCGCGCGAGGGCGATCCCGTCATCGTGGCCAACGGGCCCTATGCCATTCGCGCCCACGCCCCTGCGAATGGTGCGCCGGATAAACCTCCGGAGGCCGGCGTACACGGTTACGATCCGCGGGCGATGAAGTCCATGCGCGCCCTCTTCATCGCCGTAGGCCCCGAGATTCGACCCGGTTCCACTCTTGAGCCCTTTGAGAATGTGAATGTCTATCCGCTACTAGCGAGCATCCTGGGATTGGACGCCCCTGCAGGCGACGGCAAACTGCACGTGCTCTCAAAGATCCTCAAAACCCCAGTGGTTGAAGATGCCCCCTAGCTGCCAATTGAGCAGCTCCAGCTGAGCAAGCAACCAAGCCGCTTTCCCGGGACGGGTGCCCCATGTTCGGAGCAGCGTACATGGAAAGATCCCGAAAAACCCAGTGGTTGAAGGTACCCCCTAACTGCCGGTTGAGCAGTTCCAGCTGAGCAAGCAACCAAGCCTACATCCCTGGACGGGTGCCCCATGTTCGCAGCAGCGTACATGGAAAGATCCTGAAAAACCCAGTGGTTGAAGGTACCCCCTAACTGCCGGTTGAGCAGCTCCAGCTGAGCAAGCAACCAAGCCTACATCCCTGGACGGGTGCCCCATGTTCGCAGCAGCGTACATGGGCCGAAAATGGTTTTTTCGAATGCTTTCGCCGTATGCACCACGACGCTTTCCTCCGCGACGGCCGTTTGCCCCGCCTGTCAGAAGCGTTCGATGGGCTGCCCCGGATTTTCCTGTCAAGTTTCGTGGCGCCGGCGAACCACGCGGTCCTGTCCAATGCAGCGAACAGGAAATCCGGCTTCGCCCGTCTTTTTCGTCCCATGTACGCTGGTGCGAACATGGGGCACCCGCCCAGGGAAGTGGGCACGGTTGACACAGTAAAACCCGAACCCGCGAATCCTGAGAGGTGCTTCCTCATCTACCACTTAGTCATGAAACATGCAGACCCATCCTCGGCCGACACTCTCTTGCTCGACAATCCCATCTGGCATGCCCTGTCCACGGAGCAGAGCGCGCTGGCCCTAGGCAACCGGCTCGCCAAGCGCCTTCCCAGTGATGTGGCCGCATTTGGGGGCCTGATCGATCAATCAGCGGCTGCTTACGACGCGCTGGAGGAAATCCTTCCGGGGGCCGTCACCGCCCTGGCTCTCGACGCCGAGCCAGTCCTGCCGCGTAATTGGGAGATGGTACAGCGCGGAGAGATGTACCAGATGATTTGTGAAGCGCCCGCCTATGCAGACGACCAGCCGATCTTCCGCGAACTGACCAAGGCGGACGTCCCTGAGATGTTGGCCTTAACCAAGCTGACAGAGCCTGGTCCCTTTCTCCCCCGAACCATAGAACTCGGCACCTATCTAGGGATTCACGATGCCGGCTCTCTGGTGGCCATGGCAGGGGAACGCCTTCACCTCACTGGCTTCACTGAAATCAGCGCCGTGTGCACTCATCCGCGATACCGGGGACGAGGCTATGGAAACGCGCTCCTCTCCGCCTTGATTGCGCGCATCCTGAGGCGAGGAGAGACACCGTTCCTGCACGTGAGAACGGAAAACGTAACCGCCGTTAGCTTGTACGAAAAGTTGGGGTTCAAGGTACGCGCTCAACTTCATTTGGCGGTGATCAAACATCGCGCGGCCCCGGAACGGTGAGCCCAGCAGCAGCAACGCCGCGACGCGTGGGCATTCATTTGCCCACCGCCGGTGGACTCTGCCGCGCACCGGAGCGGGCCCACGTCATCGGCGCCAACACCTTTCAGATCTTCTCCTCCAGTCCCCGCATGTGGCGCGGCACCCTGCTCGCTACCGCGGACTGTGACCGCATGACGGAGCTACGCTCGCTCTACAACTGCTCCCCCCTGGTCATCCACGCCAGCTACCTGATCAACCTCTGCAGCCAATCGGATCCGGTGCGCGCCAACTCCATCAAGGCCCTGCGCGGGGAGATCGAGCGCGCCCTGGCCCTCAGCGCCGAATACCTGGTGCTCCACCCCGGCTCCTGGAAAGGCCTTACCCGGGAGGAGGGTCTACGCCTGGCGGTCGACTCCATGGCCCGCGCTCTCGATGGATTGCCCTGGGCTCAAACCCCCTTCACCCTCCTGATCGAGAACACCGCCGGCGCCGAGTTCTCCCTGGGCGCTTCTCTGCAACAGGTGGCCGAGCTCATCGCCCGCTTACAGCCTGTGGTTCGGGTCGGGGCTTGCCTCGACACCTGCCACACCCACGCGGCCGGGTACGACATAGTCAGCGCCAAGGGCTACGAGGCGACGGCGCGCCAGATTGAACAACTGCTGGGCTTTGAGACCGTTCGGGTATGGCACATGAATGATGCCAAGACTCCGCGCGGTTCCCATCTCGATCGCCATGAACATGTCGGAGAAGGCGCCATCGGGATCGCGCCCTTCCGCCGCCTGCTCAACGACCCGCGCTTTGCCCACGCCGCCTTCATTGCGGAAACCCCGGTCGACCAGCCCGACGATGACCTGCGTAACGTAAGCGTGCTGCGTTCGCTGGTCGCGCGATCTTCTTCCCTGGCCAGTTACAATCGTTAATGAAGATGCCTCCGACCGACACCAAGAAAAACCCCGGCGCCCGCTCCGAGACGGTCGCGGTCTCCCCTCCGGCCGTGCCCGCGCTCGAGGTTCGCTACGACCCGGCGGAGATTGAAGTCCGCTGGCAGCAGCGCTGGGATGAGCAACCGGATCTCTATCGCGCCGAGCCCGAGGGCAGCGGCCGACCCAAATATTACGTGCTGGAAATGCTGCCTTATCCATCCGGCCAGCTGCACATGGGCCACGTGCGCAACTACGCCATTGGCGATGCCCTGGCTCGCTACATGTGGATGCAGGGCTACAACGTGCTCCATCCCATGGGCTGGGACGCCTTTGGACTGCCGGCTGAGAACGCGGCGCTCAAGAACGACACCCCGCCCCGCGAGTGGACGCTCAAAAACATCGACCACATGCGCCGCCAGATGCGCCGGCTGGGGTTGAGTTATGACTGGCAGACCGAAATCACCACCTGCCTGCCCGACTACTACCGTTGGACGCAGTGGTTTTTCCTGCGCATGCTGGAGAAGGGGCTGGCCTTCCGCAAGCAGAGCAAGGTGAACTGGTGCCCGCTCTGCGCCACTGTGCTGGCCAACGAGCAGGTGATTGATGGCTGTTGCTGGCGGCATGAAGATACGGTGGTGGAACAGCGCGACCTGGAGCAATGGTTTCTGCGCACCACCAACTACGCGCAAGAGCTGCTCGACGGGCTGGACCACCTGCCCGGCTGGCCGGAGAAGGTGCGCACCATGCAGCGCAACTGGATTGGGCGCAGCGAAGGCGCTACCGTCGAGTTTGTGCTTGATCCCGCCGCGGCTGAGCGGGAGAACCGCAATGGCAAAGAGACCCTTCCGGCTGCAGAGGATTTTGCCTGCGCCGCGGTCCCAGCAGACGCGACCCGGATCCCGGTCTACACCACCCGTATAGACACTATCTTCGGCGCCACCAGCTTGCAGCTTGCGCCCCAGCACCCGCTGGTCAACCAATTTGCCCAGGCCGACGAACGGCTCGCCGCCGAGGTAGCGACCCTGGTCGAAGAGCAGAAGAAATCGCGCGAGGCCGGCGATCCTGCGGCCATTGACAAGCACGGTGTTTTCACCGGCCGCTATGCCATCAATCCCTTTAACGGCGAGCGCCTGCCTATCTGGGTGGCCAACTACATCCTGCTCGAGTACGGAACCGGCGCCGTCATGTCTGTGCCCGCGCACGACGACCGCGACTACGAATTTGCCCGCAAGTATGGCCTCGAAGTCCGCATCGTCGTCTTGCCGCGCCGGACGGTTGAACCGCCCGCCCCCGGCCAGCCCGACGAGCCGGTATTGCCCTACACGGAAGAAGACAGCCTGCTGATGAACTCCGGCGACTACAACGGTTTGGGTTGCCAGGAGGCGCAGGTTAAGATGGCCGCCTTCGCAAAGGAACATGGCTTTGGTCACCTCACCGTAACCTTCCGGCTTAAGGATTGGGGCGTCAGCCGCCAGCGCTACTGGGGCGCTCCGATCCCCGTGCTCTATTGCCCCAAAGACGGCATCGTGCCCGTGCCCGATGACCAGCTGCCCGTGTTGCTTCCCGAGCAGATCGAGATCACCCAGCAGGATGGTTCTCCGCTCAGCCGGGTTCCCTCCTTTGTGAATGCGACCTGTCCCAAGTGCGGGGGGCCGGCCCGGCGCGAAACCGATACCATGGACACCTTCGTCGACTCGTCCTGGTACTTCTACCGTTATACCGACGCGCACAACGCCACCGCTCCCTTCAGCCGGCAGAAAATCGACTATTGGTTTCCCATCGATCAGTACATCGGCGGGGTGGAACACGCCATTCTGCACCTGATCTATTCCCGCTTCTGGACCAAGGTGATGCGTGACCTGGGACTGGTTGGCAACGACGAGCCGGCCACCCGTCTCTTTACCCAGGGGATGGTCATCCGCAACGGCGCCAAGATGTCCAAATCCAAGGGCAACGTGGTTTCGCCCGACGAGATGATCGCCCGCTACGGTGCCGACGCCACCCGCATGTACGCGCTGTTTGCTGCGCCGCCGGATCGCGATCTGGAATGGCAGGAGGATGGAGTGGCGGGCATCAGCCGCTTCCTCGGCCGGGTTTACCGGTTGGGCATGCGCTACCGGGAAGCGGTGCGCGGCTGCCAGAACCACGCTCCGGTTGTACCCGCCTCCCCCTTGGCCCAGGCGCTGTTGCGTAAGCTGCACCAGACCATACGCAAGATCAGCCAGGATTTCGCCGGGCGCTGGCACTTCAACACCTGCATCGCAGCGATCATGGAGCTGGTCAACGAAATGACCGCCGCTGAGCCAGGCTTGGCGGAGATGCCGGCGGAGGTTTCCGCGCCGTTGATGGCCACTCTTTTGCCTGCGCTCATCCTACTGCTGGCGCCCTTTGCCCCCTATCTTGCCGCCGAGCTTTGGGGTGAAACCGGCGGAACTGGCGCGCTACTTCGTCAGCCGTGGCCGGGCTTCGACCCCGATCTGGCTCGCGAAGAGGAGTTGGAAGTGCCGGTGCAGGTCAACGGCAAACTGCGCGCTGTGGTCAAGCTGTTGCCGGATGCGGGAAGCGAAGACATGCAGCAGGCCGCGCTGGCGGAATCCAAAGTGCAGGCAGCCATCGCCGGTAAGCAGGTGGTCAAGGTGGTGGTGGTGCCGGGCAAGCTGATCAACATCGTGGTTAAGTAAGCTTGGCCGTGCGCGGAACTCAGTCACTGGTGCACATCTGCGAGTTCTGCTGGAAGCGTCCCAGCCTGCTGGGATGGGAACTGCTCTGGCGCTGGGGCTTCGGCATTCCCGCAGCGGCGATCCTCTATCACCAGGGCGCACACATCGCAGCCAGTGTTTCGCTCAACCAGGAAAGCTTCTCCAACCTTTCCCTCAGCGACCCTCTCGCCGCGGGACAGCAGCTGACCGTTGCAGCCGCGGCCCTCACTCCGCCGCTGCTGCATGCCGCACTCTGGTTGGGACCAACGTTGGCTGTGGCCTGGGCGGCGGCATCCGGGCTGGGGCGCAGCGCAGTGCTGCAGCGCCTCGACCCGGCATTACGCCCGGCTCCCATGACTCTCGTGCTGCTGCAGTTACTGCGCATCTCGGCCTTGGTTGCCGCCTGCGTGGGCTGGTACCGAGCCATTAGCTGGTCTGCGGACGCGACCCTGACCAGCGCCGCTCCCAACCTTGTGGCGTGGAGTGCATGGGTCATCTGCCTCTCGCTCGGCATTTTTGTTCTCTGGGCACTGCTGAGCTGGATTTTCTCCATCGCCCCCTTGCTCGCGATGTTGCAAGGCACAGGTGTCCTCGGTAGTCTGGCGCGCAGTCTTCGCCAAGGCCCCCTCACCGCCAAGCTGGTCGAAGTAAACCTGGTCTTGGGCATCGTCCGGCTGGCGCTGATCGTGCTCGCCCTGGTCTTCTCCGCGATTCCGCTGCCTTTCGAGGCAGACATGACGGGCACCGCGCTCTACGCATGGTGGGCGTTGGTCACCCTGCTCTACCTGATGGCCAGCGATTTCTTCCAGGTGGCGAGGTTAGCCGCGTTCGTTCAGTTCTGGCGCCTCTACCATTCCGATAACCCGGCGGCGAGATCTGTTGACTGAGATCCAGAAAGGCTGAAAAACTAGAACGTGGATACCTCCTCGATCGTCATCCTGGATTTTGGCAGCCAATACACCCAACTCATCGCCCGCCGCATCCGAGAGCAGAATGTCTTCTCCGTCGTCCTTCCCTGTACCGCTTCCATCGCTGAAATCCGATCCCATCATCCCATCGGCCTGATCCTCTCCGGAGGCCCCTGCTCCGTTTACGACGCGGACGCACCGGCCGCCGATCCCGCCATCCTGACCCTGGGACTCCCTATCCTCGGCATCTGCTATGGCCTGCAGTTTATCACTCATCATCTCGGCGGCAAGGTGCGCCCCGCGGATAAGCGCGAGTACGGCCATGCCCAAGTCTCCATCGTGCCCGGCCCGCAAATTCCGCTGTTTGCCGGCTTCCCGGAATCGCTCGACGTCTGGATGTCCCATGGCGATGAAGCCCTGGAACTGCCCCCCGGCTTTTCTCTCACCGCCCGCACCGCCAATGCCGTGGCCGGCATCGCCAATCCCGCGCGCAACATCTGGGCGGTGCAGTTCCACCCCGAGGTCCGGCACACACCGCAGGGAACCGAGCTGCTGCGCAACTTCCTCTTCCGTATCTGCCACGCCAAGCCCAACTGGACCCCCGCCCAATTCATCCAATCGACCGTCTCAGCGATTCGCGCGCAAGTGGGAGACGGCCACGCCATCTGCGCCCTCTCCGGAGGCGTGGATTCCTCCGTGGCCGCCGTGTTGGTCGAGCGTGCCATCGGCGCACCGCCTCACCTGCGTCTTCGTCAACAACGGCGTGCTGCGCAAAAACGAATTTCAGCAGGTCCAGCACAATATGCGCGACAAGCTGGGCCTGCAGTTGGTGGCCGTAGACGCCAGCGAGCGCTTCCTGGCCCGGCTGGCCGGGGTCACCGACCCTGAGACCAAACGCAAAATCATCGGCAATGAATTCATCGCCGTCTTCGACGATGAGGCCCGGCGCATTTTAGAAGGGCAGCAGGGAAGCGAAGTGGCCTGGCTGGTGCAGGGCACGCTCTATCCGGACGTGATCGAATCCTCTTCCGTCAAAGGCCCCTCCCAGACCATCAAGAGCCATCACAACGTCGGCGGTCTGCCGCCCGGCATGAAGCTGAAGCTGATCGAGCCCTTGCGCGACTTGTTCAAGGATGAAGTCCGGCGCATCGGCCGCGACCTCGAAATGCCCAGCGAGATCCTGGAGCGTCAGCCCTTTCCCGGCCCCGGGCTCGCCGTGCGCATCCTGGGCGAGGTGACGCCGGAGCGGGTGGCGTTGCTGCAGGAAGCGGACGACATCGTGGTCAGGGAGATCAAGGCCGCCGGGCTTTATCAGCAGATTTGGCAATCCTTTGCCGTGCTGCTCCCGGTGAAAAGCGTCGGCGTGATGGGCGATCAACGCACCTATGCCTACACCTGCGCCATTCGCGCCGTGCATTCAGAAGACGGCATGACCGCCGACTGGGTGCCGCTGCCCTACGATTTGCTGAAAAAAATCTCCAGCCGCATCGTCAACGAGATCCGCGGCATCAACCGCGTGGTCTACGACATCACGTCCAAACCGCCGGGAACCATCGAGTGGGAATAGACAAAAAAAGAACCCAGGTCCCGAAAACGAGACCTGGGTTCTTCTCCTCACTTGGCACTTGAGGTTGGCCTACGCCAGCGCCAGCACATCCGCGGCGGTGACCCCGACCTTGGGGAACCAGGAGTGCGCCGACTCCAGGCTCTTATTGACGTTCTGAATGTTCTTCACTCCCTGGTCGTTGAGCCAGTCAGCAAACGCCTTGGCGCCGCCCTTGGCATAGATGGCGATGCCGTCCTTCCACGTAGCGCGGCCGCAGAGCACACCGTTAAACGTGGTGCCGCTCTCCGCGGCCAGCTCCAGGGTCTCGGTGAAGACCGCGTTGCTCACCCCGGCCGAGAGGTAGATGAAAGGCTTGTGCGAGGTGGTCGCCGCGTCTCTGAAATGCTGCAAAGCTTCGTTACGGGTGTAGGCGGATTCGCCCTTGAACGCCCGGGTGCCCTGCACGAACTCCATCTGCACCGGAACCTCTACCTTGAGCACATCGATCAGATACTTTGCTTTGCCGAATTCGGACATCGAACCGGAGACGATCTCCGGCTTCTTCAAGGCATACTCAATGGACTTCTCGCCCTTGCCATGCACGTCATAGCCCACAAACTCCAGGAAGAAGGCAATGTCGTGGGCCCGGCATTCATCGCCGATGCGCTCAATGAAGGCGTGCTTTTGATCGTTGATCTCGCTCTTCTCAAACGGGGTGTAGTAGAGGAGCACCTTGACGCAGTCCGCCCCCGCCTCTTTCAGCCTGCGCACCGACCAGTGGTCGAGCAGATCAGGCAGCCGCCCCGGCTGATCGGCATCGTAGCCGGTCTTTTCGTAGGCCAGCAGAAGGCCTTTGCCGTGGCGCAGTTTGGACGCCGGCAAGCCAAACTCGGGATCGAGCAGGATGGCCGATGCGTACTTGGTGAGAACATCGGTGACTAGTTCTTTGAACTCGACCAGGGCCGAGTCCGGCAAATCGGAAACGCCCTTCTCTTTGGCCAGCGACTTCTTCAGCGATCCGCGCTGATCCATAGCAGCTGCGGCGATTACCCCGCGTGCATCGGAGACGGCTTTGAGACCCGCCAGTTTTCCAGGTGTCAGCTTCGTGGTTGTCATTGCTTAATTCCTCTCATTTTTTGCCCGTTGTTCCCGCGGCTCATTTTAATGCATTCGCATTTTCCAGAGCAGGTCAGGCTCTACTCTGCGCGACAAAGGTTGGTCTTCTCACCATGAAAGCCGCCGCTGCCATGTGCTAGCGCTGCTCGAGCGCTGCCCGCTGCGCTTCCACCAGTTCGATGATCCCACGCTCGGCATGATCCATCATCTCCAATAATTTTTCCCGCGGAAACGCGTTGCGCTCCGCGGTCGCCTGCACTTCCACCAATCCACCGCCTTCGGTCATGACCACGTTCATGTCGACATCGGCTTGGGAGTCCTCTTCATACGCCAGGTCGAGCAGCGTCACTCCCTCCACGATGCCCACGCTGGTAGCGGCTACCAGCTGGGTGAGGGGTAGCTTCTTCAGTGTTCCCGCTTCCACCAGCCGCCGGAAGGCAATGGCCATGGCCACGCAGGCGCCCGTGATGGCGGCGGTGCGGGTGCCGCCGTCGGCCTGCAGCACGTCGCAATCCAGGATCACCGTGCGCTCGCCCAGGGCATGCATATCGACTACGGAACGCAGCGAGCGCCCGATGAGCCGTTGGATCTCGTGGGTGCGCCCGCCCACCTTACCGCGCTCCGATTCGCGCGGCGTGCGCGTGAGCGTGGCCCGGGGAAGCATCCCATATTCCGCGGTCACCCATCCCCGCCCACTGTTTTTCAACCAGCCGGGCACTCCGGTTTCGATGGTGGCGTTACACAATACCCGGGTGTGGCCCACCTCGATGAGCAGCGAACCCTCGGCCATGGAGGTGTAATGCGGCGTGAGCCGTACCGGACGCATGGTGCCCGGAGCCCGGTCGTTAGGGCGAAAGAAGGTCGCCGCAGATTTTTGTTGTGCGTTCATCTCCTGATTGTATGAGAGCTGCAGTAGACCGGTGTTCCCAATAACGGCCTCATCCGTATTCCCAGGTGCGGCCGCTTGTTCCGCCAGCGTTCCCATTTCGGAACGCGTCCCAAAGTCGGAATCATGATCCTAAGCCACACATTGGGGGGAAGTTACCCCTGTCGCCGCGGCGGCGGCAGTTCCATTTCAGAACTCCTGCCACCAGGGAAGAATGCCGGCCCAGCTCCCTGGCTACCCACCCTTTTGCCACCAAGTGGTGCTTATCCAATGACTTACCACTCTGATCCCACTTCCGTACCCAATTGGCACGCCACCTGCATTAGTAGCTGCGTCAAGCAATTGGGATCAGGAACCGGCCAGCTAGAGAAGGTCCAGTAGAGAAGGTCCAGTAGAGAAGGTCCAGCTTTGCGGACGTGAAACAGCGGCCCGAATGAGGAGGTTTGAGCATGATTTTTGTCTTCGAGTCGAGAGCGCAGCAGCTTTCTTTGCTGAGCGGCCCGGGCGATGCGCACGCGGGTGAGAGGACGCGTTGCACAGATAATGCGTCGGGCGCAGCTTTTCCCGGTGAGGCGACGAAAGTTGCCGCCATAAATGTCGATACAGCAGGCAGGGAGTTTCTTTTATCCGGCCAGGAAGGAATCTGCGTACAATGGCGATAACAATTCCAGTTACAGCGTCTGTGGCAACTATGTCGCGTCCCGCGGAGCGCACCGGCAAGCTTCATCTCCTCGTGGTCGACGAGGACGCAGCCATCCGTTCGGCCTGTTGCGAAATAGCGACTGACCTGGGCTTTGTCCCCCAGACCGTTTCCACCATCGCAGCGGCGCGTACCCTGCTACGCGATCAAGGGGTAGACGTCCTGCTGCTCGATCTGCGCGCTCCCTTGGGCGAAGGTCTGGGCCTGCTGCACGAGATCAAAGCGCTCAATCCTGGCCTGGTTGTGGTAGTGATGACGGCCTATGCCACGGTGCCTGCTGCGGTCGAGGCCATGCGCACCGGGGCCGCCGATTATCTAACCAAGCCGTTCGCCCTGGATGAACTGGCCGCGGCGCTGGAGCGGGCGCTGGAACGGGCTAACGAACACCGTACGGTGGACGGCGCCAGCCGCCAGCTGCGCGAATCCCTGCGCTCCGCCCAAGGCCTGGGCAACCTGATCGGCCGCAGCCCGGAGATGGACAAGCTCTACCGCATTCTGTCCAAGGTGGCGCAAAGCTCGCATCCGGTCCTGATCCTGGGCGAAAGCGGGGTGGGCAAGGAACTGGTGGCGCGCTCCATTCATACCAACGGCCCCCACGCCGATCGGCCCTTTGTTCCCGTCGATTGCGGTTCGCTGGTGCCCACGCTCATGGAGAGTGAGCTCTTCGGTTATGTGAAAGGCGCATTTACCGGCGCCAATCGCGCCAAAGAGGGTTTGTTGGCTTCCGCCCAGGGAGGCACCGTCTTTCTCGATGAGATCGGTGAGCTGCCGCTCGATTTGCAAGCCAAGTTGCTGCGCGCCCTGCAGGAAAAAGAGGTCCGCCCGGTGGGCGCCACCCATTGCATCCACATCAACGTCCGTATCCTGGCGGCCACCAACCGCGATCTGCCGGCGATGGTGGAGCAGGGACGCTTCCGCAAGGATCTTTATTACCGGCTCAGCGTAGTCAACCTGCGTATCCCTCCCCTGCGCGAGCGCAAGCAGGACATTCCCCTTTTGGCGACTCACTTTCTGGAACGCATGGCACGCGAAACCGGCACCCCGCACACCCTTAGCGATGACGCTCTCCGCACCCTGGTGGAATACCAATGGCCGGGTAACGTACGCGAGCTGGAGCATTCCATCGATCGCGCCTGTACCCTTTCCTCCGGTCCCATACTGCACCTGGGCGATCTACCCACACAGTTGCAGAACTTTCACCTGCAGCATCGCCGTTCGCTGGTGGTGGCAGCGCCAGTTCCCGGTGCCGCCACTGCGGTGCGGGGGCCGGTTCTGCCTCTGGCTCAGTTAGAGAAAGATGCCATCCTGGAAACCCTGCGCAAGCTGAACGGCGATAAGCTCCTGGCCGCGCGCCTGCTGGGCATCGGCAAGACCACCCTTTACCGCAAACTGAAGGAGTACGGCATCAGTGCCACTGACGCCCGAAACGACGCCCGTAATGAAGCTGCAAGTGCCCCGGGCAATGATGCCGGAGAACATGCTAACTAATCCCCTGCGCCGCCGCCCCGGCCCGGGGCTGCGGTACCCCTGAAGCAAACGTAAGCCCTTGCCACCCCTGTAGCCCTAAGGAGGTAGTTGTGCAACCAGCTGTGCAGCACAGTGTCCTGATTATCAGCCCCATGGCCGAGGCGCCCCGGATAGGCGACTCCCTGGCCAGTGCACTTGGATGTTTCGTTAATATTGCCCCTACGCATCGCGCCGGGTTGATGGCGCTTCGTCATCGTGACTATTCGGTCGTGGTGGTCGACGACTTCCTTGCTGAAGCCAATCCCGCAGCCGCCGAGCTGTTGTGGCAGAGCTTTGGCATGGCTGTGCCGGTGCAGATCAACTTCGCTTTCTCCGGGGGTGCGAGGCTGGCGCGCGAGGTGCAAGCGGCCATCGGTCGGCGGGAGCAGCAGCAGGTCATGGCTTTGCGCGCGGCCGCCATGCTCCTGGAAAACGACTTGAAATCCACCCTGACCGGGCTTTTGCTGCAGTCCCAGCTTGCGCTTGCCGAACCCGCACTGTCCCCCAGAGTCGTCGGCAAATTAGAGCTAATGGCCGAGCTTGCCGGCAGTCTGCGCCGGCGCCTGGAGCAGGCCCAAGCCTGAACCAACACAGAGCAGCGGCTTTTCCTCAAGAAAAGCCGCACTTCACTTCGTCGGGCTGTCCACAGTGAAACTGAAATGCTCTAGCCTCGACTTCTCGCAGACCCGCCTCCCTCTACCCGTAACAAATAACGAGGGGCACCGCTTTTCCATAGTCTGTTTAGCCGTGCCGTACAAAGCCCAGGCCCGGACCCGGATTTCCTGCCGCGCTGCACTAGAGAGAACCGCGTGTGCGCCTTTCCATGAAGAAAGGCGCATGAAGCACACCGAAGCCACCAAGTTCCACAGGAAATCCGGGGGAGGGCCGACCGCTAAACTTCAGCCCAGCCCTTCCGGGTCTGCGTGAGAACTCCCCTCGGCAGGAGTCGGTCTCCTAACAGAACCCAATAGGAACTGGACGGGCGCCCCAGGTTCGCCCCAGCGTACCTGGGCCGAAAACGATGGGGCGTAGCCCCCACGATCGCTTTAAACCGTCCGTGAAGCTGAATCCATTCGGTGCTTCAGTTAGGAGACCGGCTTCTGCCGGGTGGAGCTCTCACGCAGACCCGGAAGGGTTGGGCTGACGCTTAGCAGTCGGCCCTGGGGCCTTGACCAGAGACCTGCCGGAAGGCAACCAGTCCACACCCCGCTCGCGGCCAGCAACGAAGGTTCCTGGTTGGTGTAAGCTTGAGTCGTTCTCAAGGCACCGTCGACGCATCGTCGATGCGGACGGTCCGTTTCCGCGAGCCAGGATGGCGCGGGCTTAGCCGATTCCTTGGTTGCTTCCTTGGATCGGTCCGGCGGAGCAGAGAACAACCCCGGGCCCTCGAGAAACCGACGAGAGGAAAAAGCTCCTACAGAATCACATCTGCAGCAATTTCGGCTTCTGCGCCTGCGCAGAAGAAGCTGGAACGGTCCGGCGAAAGCATGTTTACTTCTGGTCTGACGCGTCATCCAATCGGCAGCGGCTTCTCTTAACGAAAACCGCACTTTGCTACGGCAAGGCAGAAAATTTGGTATCTAGGGAGACAATCATGAAAAAGCACGCGTTCTTGAGCCCGGGGCACTCCACCAACGGCCACAGGCAGAGGCAGATGGCGTACTCTCTTGGCGGCATGCTGTCCATCGGACTGACCGGGTTGCTGCTCCTGGGTGGATGCAATAAGACGCCGGCGCCCGCCACCCCAGCTGCGGAACCCTCGACCACGGCCCAGGCGGCGCCTCCTCCAACCCCTGCTCCAGCCCCAGATGCCGCCCCCGCCGCGACCCCCGCTCCCGCTCCAGCACAGAGTGCGGCCCCACCACCGCCACCGCCTCCCCCTCCCCCGCCGCCGCCCAGGAAATATGTCGTGCCCGCCGGCAGCCAACTGGTCGTCCGCGTGGGGCAGACACTCACCGCCAAGGGCAGCAATGTCGGCGATAGCTTTAGTGGGACACTCTCGCAGTCCCTGGTGGTCCATGGAGTCAAAGTCATCAAAGCTGGAGCTCCGGTGACCGGCACCGTGGTTGCCGCCAAGGGGCAGGGAAGGTTCAAGGGCGCTGGAGACCTGGTCATCGCCGTCAACCGGGTAGGCAGCTACTCGGTAGCGACGTCTTCTTATGAAGCCACGGGCAAAGGCAAGGGTAAGCGTACCGCCGGCTTCGTGGGTGGTGGCGCAGGCGGAGGCGCGTTGATCGGTGGACTCGCCGGCGGCGGCAAGGGCGCGTTGATCGGCGGCCTGCTGGGCGCCGGCGCCGGCACCGCGGGCGCCGCGTTTACCGGCAACAAAGATATTTCCATACCCGCGGAAAGCGTCGTCACTTTCAACCTTTCCGAACCGCTCACGGTGGTTATGGAAAGTCCAAGTCCAAGTCAATGAGCGGCAACAGCGGGGGCGGAGTGAAGCCAATCCGGGTTCGCTCCGCTGTCTGCTGTTGCGGAAGTGGGATTGCGATGCCGCTCGAAGTTGCAGAGACTTAGGAGCATTATTCGAGTTGCGCGCATGAGGCGATGGCCCTCCACGGCGGTTGCCTTGCACCAACTCCGAGAATGCTTTAGTTCGTACTGCCGGAGGCAGAATGGATAGCGATCCCCTACGCAGGGCGCCACGCAGTCATACAAACGGTTGGATGACTGCGCTGGCCCTTGGCCTGCTCGCCGCCGGCTTGCTCGCCTGCTTATATATATTGATCGGCGTTCCTGCCCAAGCCCAGGCGGTGGGCGGTTCCACCACCGAGCCTGCCCCGGCTCCGGCTCCCACCTACACCCCGTCGTACCGGCGCCAGCAGCCGCCTGTGGCAGCTGTGGCTGCGCCCACTCCAGTGTCCCTGGGCCAGACGTCTGCCGCCCCTTCGCACTCCGATCTGGTGGTGGATGAGCTCCAGGCCGAGCTGACCACGGTGCACGACCAATTGCGCCAGTCCCAGGAATTTTTGCGGGAAGCAGCCGCCGCGCAGCGCCGAACCCGCACCGCGTCGGCGCTGTTTCTGGCTGTCTTTGCCATCATCGCCGCCCTGATTGTGATCCAGGTCTACCGCCAGGCCCGCGCTTGGGATGAGGATCAGTCCAAGGCCGTCGCCGAGGTCGAAACCGTTCGCTCGCAGCTGGAAGTCCTGCGCGACGTCCAGGCGGAAGCCAGGTACGCGTTGCCCGGACTGCTGCAGGAGGTGGGTGAGCAGCCCTTGAGTTTTCAGGAAGAGGGAACAGCCTTTACCCCCCGGGCGCTGGCCATCATCGATGACATCGACCAGCTGGCCTACGTCGGCCAGGGCCGTCTTGCCTTCCGAGAACTCCCTTCGGAGACGGATGCAGCGGTTTACCTGAATGGTCTGTTGCTTTCGGCGGTAGCCCACTTGACCCGCTCCGATCCTTGGACGGCGTTCGCGCGGCTGGATCAGTTTTTCCTGCAGTTGACGCGCTTTCCCGAGGCGGTGGAGCGGCGCCGTATTGCGCAGGGCTATTCCTACCGCGCGCTGGCCGCCTACCAGGTACTGGAGTCCCAGGACAAGGAACCGTCCTGGCTGCGCAAAGCCGAGCGGTCCCAGCTCGAGTCCTTATCCAAACAGGCTTTTGCGGATATCGCCCACGCCTCGTCTGTGGACCCCGAGTGGCGGCATGCGACTTTTGTCGAAGCTTTGCTTTGCAGCCGCTTTTACCTGGCCGAGGAAGCTGCCGATAACAGCTCGCGGAGCGATCTGTTTGTCCGCGGCCTGCGCCGGGCGGTCGGTCTCTATAAAGGATTGATTGAGGAGCGGGCCTATCGCGGGCCGTCGCGACGCAACCTGGTGCGCACCCTGAAACGGATTGCGGAGCAGACCGGGGAGAAGAGCGATTTCTCCGATTTCGGCTATGCCTTGAACGCCTTCCCTACCGACGAGGAGCTGGCTGACGAGGCACTCGCGGCCCGCCAGCCAACCTCCCAGGATCGGTTTTTATGGCAGTGGCTGCTCGGAGACGAGGAGCTGTTCGCCAACATCGAGCGCCTCAATCTGGCTGAATACCGCGCCTTCTGGATTCGTATGCTGGACAACAAGGTCCATCTCCGAAACTGGAGAGCAGACCTCGCGGAGCTGCAGCAGACCAAGCCGGCAATGAAGGAATGGAGTATCCAATTGCTGCAGTCCGAGCCCCCCATTTCCCTATCCAACGCCATATCCCGGCGCCAGGAGCGCTTCGATAGCCCCGCCTCGGGAGCATAAGCAAGCTGCGTGCAGGCGGGGTATCCCTCAGCAGCTAAACAGGTTGCGGAAAACGTCCGCACCGGGCAAGAAAGCAGTGCCGCAGGCGCTGAAATCTCTGCGTAGGAACCGGAAGACACGGCGGATTCCTCCAATTCGCCAAGGCCCGGAGGGCCGACCGCTAAACGTCAGCCCAGCCCGGGAGGGCTGGGGATCAATCCCGAAAATGACCTGCCTGCCCCGGCCTGCCGTGGGAGCGCCGTAGGCGCGGCACTAAACCTGGGCCCGCTCGCACCTGTGTCATTAGGAGCGGTGGTGGCTCACCCGTCTCATCCGAACGCATGGTGCCGCGCCTCCAGCGCTCCACAACCTTGGCGATCCGTTTCCCAGCCCTCCCGGGCGGGGCTGAAGTTTGGCGGTCGGCCCTCCGGGCCTTGGCGAATGAGGGGAAACAGCTTCGGAGCCGCCGAAAGAAGGGTCGTTTTCACCCATACGCTAAAGCCCGGTCATCGGAAGATGGGGCCGTCAGCAGAAGTGGGGCCAGCGAGACTCTAACCAAGGTAACCCAAGAGTTACTACTTGTCCGGCTGACAACTGTTCGCGTTCCTCCGTATCATGGAGATGTCCCTGGATGGATCGATGGGCGAACGAACGTGGTTGGATTAAGGAGACACAGATGACTACCAAGAGCGCAGATGCGGCGAACGGGACTGCCAAGCGACGGAAGCCGGCAGCCAAGAAGCAAACACCAGCCGCCGCACCCTCTCGAGAAGAAATCGCGCGCCTGGCGGAGAAGTATTGGGCTGAGCGTGGCTGGCCAGAAGGTTCGCCGGAGCAGGATTGGCTGCGTGCTGAACAGGAACTGAAGACCGCATCGTAGAGGTTAGGGAAGGCCGACTTGTAGGCGTGTCGGTCACTCCTTTGTCGCCAGCCCGCCCCTCAGCGGCTTGAGTTCCTCATCTCCAGACGGACGAAACACCTTACTCCCTGCAACCAGGAGGCATGGCTTCCGCCCTGCGTCGCTAGGCTGCGCCCAGAAAGCCTCAACGGCTGAGGGATGATCTAACTACCGGCGGCACTCTGTTTGCCGCCTGTAAAATCCAGGGCCCTCGCCGGTCTGACAGCGGAAGACGCCGCACCAGGGTACGCCGGACGCGAAAGGATGCAGGCCGGCTAACCCGTCTCCCCAATTCGGTCACACTTCAGTGACCTTGAGTCTTTGCTGCGGTGAGCGATACTTAACACCAGGGAAAAGCTGATCGTTTGCGCTTCCCACTGTGTTTTTTTGCATTTTTTTCTGCCGCCTCTCTATGAAAAACGAAGTGCTCGACATTCTAATCCTGGGCCTGCTCGTGGTGTTGTTCGCCTCGATCTACCGCAAACGTGCGACCGCGCGATTACGCTGCTGGGTTGCCGGGTGGCTTCTGGTCCTGTTGCATTTCGCCGTCCTGATGATCCCGGCCGTATCCCCCTGGGGACAAGAGCTGGTCAGCAGCCTGAGCATCAGCGCGCTGTTTCTTTCCGGCCTGTGCTTCCTTTTCTCCACCCCGGTTATTCTTGGGAGCTTCCCCGGCAAAGTTCTGACCGCGCTGGGGTTCGGTCTCCCGGCGCTCTTCTATATCAATTACATCATCTTCGATGGCGCCCACTCCTGGCCGCTGTATGCCGCCGCGGCGGTCACCACGGCCAGTGGCGTCGTCCTGGCGTGGAAGTTGTGCCGCGGCCGCAGCCGGGTCTGGGCGGTCATCACCCTGGCCTTTGTGGCCGGCGGACTCTGGAGCGTCGTCTCGCAAGCGCACCATGCCCCGGATCAAGGCATCCTGGCGCTTCTGTTTGAGGTCTTCCTTACCTTCGCCGCGCTCTACTGGTTCGACTTCCGGCGTCACTCGACCGGCGTCGTGACCGCCATCCTGGGCTTGGTGGCTTGGGCTTCTGTGTTTCCCGTTGGCCTGCTTTGCCATCATCTGGCTCCAGCCGCGCAGATTCCGCCCGAGTTATGGAACGTGCCCAAGTATTTCGTGGCTTTCGGCATGATCCTGACCCTGCTGGAGGACGAGTTCCTGGCTGCGGGGCTGGCCATGGAGCATTACCGGCTGCTCTTCGCGGCCCACCCGCACCCCATGTGGGTGCACGATCCGGAGACCCTCCGCATCCTCGAGGTCAACGATGCCGCGGTGACCCACTACGGCTACTCGCGCGAGGAATTTCAGAGCATGACGCTGCGCGATCTGCGGCCAGGCGAAGACGTGGGTGCGATCTTCATGGAGAATCCCAATCCCACGAAACTCTCCGGCCCCTGGCGTCACCGGCGCAAAGACGGCTCCTACATTCAAGTGGATATGGCCTCCCATCGCATCGACTACATGGGGCGCAGATGCAGTTTCGTCCTGGTCCAGGACGTCACCGATCGCCAGCAGTTGCATGAGCAACTGGTTTATCAGGCGCACCACGACGCCCTCACCGGGCTGCCCAATCGGCTTCTGCTGGAGGATCGCATGCAGCAGAGTCTGGCCCAGGCCGCCCGCTACGGACAACAAGCCGCGGTCCTCTGCCTGGATCTGGATCGCTTCAAGCAGATCAACGACTCCTTTGGTCATGCCGCCGGCGACTTATGCCTGCAGCAGGTGGTGGCCCGCATCTCGGCACGCCTGCGCGCCGTGGACACCTTCGCCCGCACCGGCGGGGATGAGTTCGTGATCCTGCTGGGCGAGCTGGCCAACAAGAGCAGCGCCCTCACGGTCGCGCGCAGTGTGCTCGAAAGCATCAGCAAGCCCATCGAAGCCGAGGGCGTCTCCTTCGACATCTCTGGATCCATCGGCATTTCCATCTATCCCGATGATGGGACCGACGCCGTGCAGCTCCGGCGCTCAGCGGATGCCGCGATGTACCGTGCCAAGCAGGCGGGTGGGGGCCAATATCTTCTGGTCTCCTCGCAGATCAGTTCCTCGGCCAGCGAGCTCAGTGAGCTGGAGCGATTCATGCGCAGCGCGCTCAAGGGGGAAGGGCTGGAACTCTACTACCAGCCGCAATACTCCATGGTGGGTAATCTCTGCGGTCTGGAGGCGATCTTACGCATGAACCATCCCCAACAGGGCACCATCGCAGCCGATCGCTTTCTGCCCGTCGCCGAGGAGCGCGGTCTGATTGTTCCCTTAGGCGACTGGGTTCTGGACGAGGTTTGCCGCCAGAGCATGGAGTGGCAAAGCAGGAACCTCGCCCCCTTGCGCGTATCCTTCTTCGTCTCTCCGCTGCAGTTTCTGCACTCTGATTTTTCCGCCCGGGTGCTCAGCACCGTGACCCGGTGCGGGCTCGACCCGCGCCTGCTGGAACTGATCGTCACCGAGAGCACAGTCATGCGCAACCGCCCCGAGGTCGCGAGCCAGATGCGCAGTCTGGCCGCGTTGGGGGTTCACTTTTCCGTGGCTGACTTTGGCACCAGTTACTCCTGCCTGAGCCACCTTCATCAGCTTCCTGTCAGCACGCTCAAGATCGATTACTCCTTCGTCGAGCGCATCTCGGAACCCAACGGGACCTATACCATCGTGCAGGCCATCATTGCGCTGGCCCACGGGCTGGGCCTCAAGGTCGCAGGCGAAGGAGTGGAGCGCGCCGATCAGCTGGAGTGCCTGCGCACCCTGGGCTGCGATTTTGTGCAAGGTCAACTACTGGCCCCCACCCTTCCGGCCGCGGGGGTTGCCAAATACCTGGCCTTGGCCGCGCCTCTTGTGGCACGACACTCGCGTCACTGATATCCGGAAGCAATCGCCACCCTATTTTGATGGAGTGACTGTTGCGAATCTCAGTCGATCTGCTTACGGCGCCACGATCACGCCGCAAGCGATTCTGTCGCCTGCATTGCCCGTAGGGTCGGTCATCATATCGTCCGCTTTCGCGTGAATCACGAACGCTGTGCCCCCGTTGGCGAAGACCGAGTTGGGCGCGTCCTTCTTGAGAGAAATGCTCTGGGTCACGAAGGAGACGTGGTCCGTGCCGTCCGCCATCACCTGCAGGTTAAGGGGCATGTCGCCGGCGTGAGGCCCCTTGGGATTCTTGGTTCCATGCTCTTTCTTGTCGGGATTGAAATGGGGGCCTGCGCTCTTGAAATCCGGTCCATCGCATTTTGCATTCTGATGGACGTGGAGGGCATGCTCGCCTTCGGGAAGATTCGTCAGGTTCAACTTGACTTTAACGCCCTTGCCGTCGGGGGTGAGTGTTGCTGTTCCCGCGTCCTGACCGTCGCTGGTTTTGAAGTCCACTTCAACACCCTTGTTTCGCGCCGCTGAAGCCGAAACCGCCAGCAAAGCCGGCAGGGTCATCGCACCAAAGCACACTCTGAGCAATCTGGTCATTCTGTTCCTCGCGCTTTAGCATACCCGATCTTCTGGCCCCCGTGGGGGGCTACCAGAGCCGCCCGAAGATATCCCCTAAATGGCCTGTTATCAAGGTAATGCACAGCAAGTGCTATGTACGCCGCCGGACCGCCGAACCTAGAGTGATAACAACACCGGGAGCAGGCAAGCGGCATGATTCCTCGCATCTTGATCATCGATGACGAAGCCGATATTCGTGAGGTGACGGCGCTCAGCCTGGAAACCATTGCCGGCTGGCAGGTCATCTTGGCGCCTTCGGGAGCTCAAGGCATACGGCGCGCTTCGCTGGAACAGCCGGATGCCATTCTGCTGGATGTCATGATGCCCGACATCGATGGCCCGACCACCTTTCAGATCCTGAAACAAAACGGAAACACCGCTCACATTCCTATCCTTTTGTTGACTGCCAAAGTGCAGGGGCAGGATCGGCGCAAGTTGGACGAATTGGGCGCGGCTGCCATTCTTTCCAAGCCCTTCGATCCTTTAACGCTCGCCGCCCAGATCTCCGAAATACTCGGCTGGGACCAGAATGGCGTTAGCAGCAGCGGGCCCGCAGCCATTCCTCTTGCCGGCGACTGATAAACCCCAAAACCTGTCCCGGTAACCTAAACCCCAAAACCCGTCATTGGTTACCGGGAGAGAATTCCAACCAGCTAGGTAGTCGGCCGCGGTTTGACGGCCAGAAACACCGGCGGCAGCGGGTTGCCATTGATATCGGTAAGTTTGGGATTGATCTGCTGGGTGTCGAGCAGGGTGGTGGTGTCGATCAGGTGCAGCAGATTATCCCCCGTGGTCCCGGCGAAAAAGATGGTGTTATCCGGGGAAAAGATACCGGCCACTGGAGCCAGGGCGGTCCCGGCGAGCTTGACGCTGCCCAGCGTTCCCAGAATGCCCGCCGTCGTCGAAGGTTTATACACCGGCAACAGCGCACCTCCAGTGGGTGGCGTGGTGGCGGCGCTGCTATAGGTAACGAATGCCTCGAGCGAGTTAGTGGCCGCGACCACCTGGTTGATGTTGGTAATGCCATAGGCCGCCAGCGAAGTTTGATTCACCACCGGGGGAGGGTTGAAGACGATGCCCGTGGTTTGGCCGTTGGCGTCCGACGGGCAGGCGTCGATCGGTACGGTGATGGAAAGATCCGTCAGCGTAGGCGGATTTGCACTGGCCCCGATGATGTGTCGGCCATCGGTGGTGGAGGCCACGTGGTCGGAGATGGCCGCGACCGTGGAGGCTTCAGGATAATTCACCACCGGCTTGACCGTGGTTTCCGGGCACTCCCCATAGGCAGAGGTAGGCGAGCCGGAGAGAAAGACGGCGGCGGCGGGGATGGTCACCGCCAGATCAGGCGAGCAGAACATGTTGTAGGTGTTGTTGGGGTTTGCCGTGGTATTCGGCGGATACGTCGTAGGGTTGGTGGGAATAGGACTGGTGGTGTTAGTCGCCGGGCAGATGCCCGTGGTGGGGCCGCCCTGGTTCGCAGGCAGAGGCTCGGTGGACCAGCCGGTAAATACGTTGTGGATGTAGAGCACCCCATCGCCCAGGATGTAAACGGTCTGGCCATCGGCGGTATAAGCGGCTTTCTGGGCGATTCCGGCGATGGAGGTATAACTTCCCCCTGAGGTAGTCGCCGTACTTCCCGTTCCGGTGGTGACGGACGGTGAGTAGAGATAGATAACGCCGCGCAACTGGTCATTCACCACCACGGAAGAGTTGGTGGGCGAGGCCGCCAGCACGATGCCCGGGATGGAGGTCACCTCCGCCGACAAGCTATTGGTTGCAGCGCTATAGGTCATCAGCTCGTGATAACTACCAAAGTAGAGTGTCGTGCCCGTAGGATCGAGCACCATGGAGTTCGGCGAGTAAGGAAGCTTGATCTGGGCGCCTATGGTCCCGGTCGACAAATCGATAGGCACGAAGTACGGTGAGCCCGGGCTGGAGATCCAAATATAGTTGCTGTTCTTGCCCGGGGAAGCGATCTGCACGAAATTGCTGATCGCCGGCACGCCTGTACCCAGGGTTCCCATTTGATTGATGGGGGCAGGATTGCATGTGGTCGGCTGGCAGATGGCGGTGATGGCTGAGTTGGAGGGGAAGGCCGCCGTCACCGCCCCAGTGGAGCTGACCGCGATGCTCCCCGGGTTGGTGGACACATAGCTCAGGGGGAGCCCGTTAATCACGTTGTTGTTGACGTCGGTCACCGTAGCGGTGAGCGCCAGGGGAGTATTCAGGGTGACGCTGGCGCTGGTGGCCCCGGTGGAGGCAACGCTCAGAGCGATCTTGGCCGGCGGGCAGGTATAGAAATAGCCGGCGTTGCTGCTGGTCTGGGCAACGGTGCCGGTGATCAGCGTAGAGCCTGGAGCTTGGGCCGTGGCCACGCCATTTTGGTCAATGGTGACGATGCCCGCGCTAGCCGGCGAGTAAGTCAAGTGGCCGATGACATTATTGCAGTCGTTGGGGCCATACCCCCCGCCAGGCAGGATACTGGGGCTGCAGAGAAGAACCGGCTGGCCAGCTGCCACTGTCGCGCTCGGGCATGATCCGGTGGTCCCGGTGGAGGCGCAATACGCCGTAGCATCGAGCTGCGAGGTGAGGCCTTGCGACAGACATTGAGGCTGGCCGGTGGTAGTGTTGGTCGGACCTTGGACCGCCAGGCTGGTGATGGGCGGATGGGAATAAACCGCGACCTGGTTGCTGGTAAATCCTGCGGCGCTGGCGGTCATATACGCGACGCCGGTCTTGTTGGTGGGAATGCAGGTGGTGTACGCAGCCACCGCCGGAGTATGAAGATTCCAGGTTCCGCCGCAGATCGCACCAGTGGGGGAAACGTCGGCGATGGTGCGGTCCGTGGTGCCATAGGTGTAAGTGCCTACCGAGGCTGACCCGCCGGTGCAGTTTTCAGCCGTGGGAGATTGCAGCTGGGAAGTCTGCGAGAACGCCACTGAAAGCCCCGTCGTCTGCGGCTGCAGTGAGATCGAGACTGGCTGGGTCTTGTTGTAGCCGTAGCCGGCCCCGTTGCAGTAATTCGAGTTCTTGTTGGCGCAGCCCTGGATGGAAAGACCCACGGGAACGGTAAGGAAAGCCAGAACTACAAAAGTCAAAAACCGCTGCATGAAACCTCCCCGCCGGGTGTCGCCGCCCCCGGCGGTTGATGAACTACCACAGTAAATCTCCGATAGGTGCACGCCGGAGCCGCTGCCTTCCGCATAGCTTTTCCGTCGAGAAAAGCCACACCTCGCGCGTTCTGGTGATGCAACCGCAATCGGAGATTTCTGTCCTGCCCTAGCACTTGTTCCAGAATCCAACTCCGCGCCACTCTATCTCTCCAGTATCTTCTGGAGCGTGGCTGTACCTCGTATGATCGCTGGCACCGTAGCCGCCGCCTCGATCCGCGTGCAGAGTTGTGTGGTCAACGTCCTAAGTGTAGAGGGGACTGAGCCCTGAGGCAACAGGGGCTGGGTTGCGGCCGGGGTACACTCCGCCCCCACCCACCTAACTTGGCGGCATGTATTGCTCAAACCACGACAGGGCCCGCGCCAGTACATCGCGGCGATGCTGGGGCGAGTTGAAGTGGTGGCCCTCGTCCGGATAGACCACCAGCTGGGTAGGCACGTGTTCGGCGCGCAGGGCGTGCCAGAACTCGAACGACTGCGGTGCAGGACACTCCCCGTCGCGATCGCCGACCACCACCAGCGTAGGCGTTTTGACGTTGTGGATGAAGTCGATGGCCGAGCTCTTGGCATAGACCGCGGGATCGTCATACACCGAGGCGCCGAAGAAGGGGGTCATCCATTGGTCGATAGAGTTCTCACCGTAATAACTCTTCCAGTCGGAGATGCCGGCCCCGGCCACGGCCGCGTGGAAGCGCTGCGTCTGGGTTACCGCGAACATGGTCATGAAGCCGCCGTAGCTCCACCCCGTGAGGCCGATGCGCTGCTGATCGATACCCAGCTTCGCGCTCACCGCGTCCACGCCGGCCAGGATGTCCCGCAGGTCGCCGTATCCAAAATCCTTCCGGTTGGCCTGAGTAAAGGTCTCCCCCTCACCGTAACTGCCGCGCGGATTCGGCATGAGCACAAAGTAATCCAGCGCCGAGAAGGCAATCGGGTTGTAACCCAGGTCCGGCCATTCCGGCAGCACCGCGCTTGACGGACCGCCATGCACGCTGACAATGAGCGGATATTTCCTGGACGGATCGTAATGGGCCGGGTACAGCAGCCAACCCTGGACCGGGAAATTATCACTGGTCCAGTGGACGGATTCGGATTTACCCCACGCCGGCTTGAGGCCGTCATTGTAGTGGGTGACCGGATGCGCCGCCTCACCCAACGGGCCGAGATAAACCTCGGGGGCGGCGGAGAAAGAGCTCTTGATATACGCCACCTTGTCCTTGGCAACCGAGAGACTAAACTCCAGGCGTCCATCGCCAATCGAGGCCGGGATGGTTTGGTTGCCGGCCGTGATCTTGCCGCTACCGGAGTCCAATTCCCCCATCTCCACCTGCCCCGACTTGATCCAGGAAACCAGTAGCTGCGTGGGTTTGAGCCAGTGAATCCAGGCAGCGCTCCGATCCGAGTCCGGGGTCATGTCCTTGGCCGCTCCCCCGGCAGCGGATAGCAGATAGATATCACCGCCGGTGGCCCCCTGGTCGCTCATCAGCCCACCAATGAAAGCGATCTGTTGCCCATCCGGCGACCAGCGGGGCACCGCAATCTGCAGGCCGTGCAGCGGGCCTGGGGCGTGTTCCGGGTCGAGCAGCGCGCGCGGCTGGTCTGCCAGCCGTTGGGTATAGAGCTGAGCCACCCACCAGTTGTTTTCCCCCGGCGGTGGTGCAGCGACGTAAGCCAGCTGGCCGGAGTCAGGCGCCCAGTCATACTCATAGACATGCAGAGTAGCCGGGGTAACCTGGCGAAATTCAGCGGAAGCGGTCTCGATGGTGGCCACTCGCTGGATCTCCAGCCCCTCGACCCCGATCACGCCGGCGGGAGGCTTCATGGGCGCCAGCGCCCCGGCTGGCCGGGTGGCGCCTTCTATATATAGGCAGGCGATGTGCAAGCCGTCTGGGGAAAAAGCCAGGCTGGTGACACCGCCGTGCAGATGAGTAAGCCGCCGGGGCGAGGCGCTGGGCGCGCCCGGGGCGGCGAGGTAGACATCCGCTTGGTCCATAGCGCTGTCCGCGTGGTCGTTGCAGTCGGAGGTGAAGGCAAGCTGTTTGCTGTCTGGTGACCAGGCCAGGTATTCCTCCAGGCAGGGGGCTCCGGTACCTGCGCTCAGCCGGCGGGAATGCGCCGGGTCGGCCGTAGAGGCAATCTGAATCTCGGTCCCGCCGTTCGCATCGACCACCCAGGCAATCATCTGGCCGTCGGGGGACAATGCGGCCTCATGGATGTTGCGCGTCCTCTCCAGTTCGGAAATGACGTTGGCAATGCGCGGATCGACAGGTTTAGCAGAGCTGGGAGGGTTTTGCCCGAGTAAGGCGCTTGCGCCGTCGGCAAGAGCCATCGCAGCCAATCCAACGCAGGCGCGGAGGCGCAGAGTTAAGAGCCATGGTGGGGGAAAAGGCGCAGACATTCACGACGGATGCTAGCATATCGATGTACCGCTCCGGGCCCCGCCATTGACGCCAGCGGCGCGGCTTGATATCTTAAGAAGGTTCCGCATAAGCCTGTAAAGTGCGTGCTCGAAGGATGTGCCGCAGTAAAGGCTGAGTAATACAAGCCTTACCCGGCAAGGCGCGCTTAAGACAGGCAGCAAGAATTTGCGGCCCACTCATCAGGGTCCCTTCAAAACGTTCGCGTAATGCAAGGGAAACAATCGCATCGGCCTTTGCGACACCTCCCACCTGGGGAGGCTATGCGGGCCGGAACTTCGAAACGGAACTGGCTTCTTTTCTGGTGCCCGGTTTTCGGTGCCTGATCCGGCACGAGGCGCAATAGCGCGTAAGCGCATGTGCCAGCTGGATTTGAAAAGAAACGCGCGGCCACCGTCGAAGTTCTCGTCTGGTATGCAGCAAGCAGGCGCGAAGCAAGCCGGCTTCGTGCACCGATGAGCGCCGGGTTCAGGCGCGGCGTCGGTGATGTGCGGCGCAGTAGTTTTTTGGCGAAGGTAGTCTCTTCGCGTCTGGATCGGTTTCACAGTAGATGTGTGCCGAAGCTAGAAAGTTCACGTGGTTTTCCGTTAAAGAAAACCACACCTCGCGATCTCGGTGAAGCTTGGGAACTGTTAAACCGAGAGGCGGTTTTCGCCTGCGCAATGCGGAAGTTTTAAGGAGTAAGGTTTGCCTACATTCAGTCAGCTCGTGAGAAAAGGCCGGATCGCGGCGCGGTACAAGACTGCATCGCCGGCGCTCCAGGGATCGCCCCAGCGGCGCGGCGTGTGCACCCGCGTTTACACGCAAACGCCCAAGAAGCCGAACTCGGCGCTGCGTAAGGTTGCGCGTGTCCGTCTGACCAACGGCGTCGAAGTCACCACCTATATCCCCGGAATCGGCCACAACCTGCAGGAGCACTCGATCGTGCTCATCCGCGGCGGCCGTGTGAAGGATCTGCCCGGCGTGCGCTACCACGTGGTGCGCGGCACGCTTGATTCGGTGGGCGTAGCCAACCGCAAGCAGAGCCGGTCGAAGTACGGCGCCAAGCGCCCCAAGAGCGGTGCCAAGTAATTAGCAGCAACGAATAGCAGAAGGGAATTATGCCGAGAAAAGGACATATCGCGAAACGGGAAGTTGCCGCCGATCCGGTGTACAACTCGTCGCTGGTCACAAAGTTCGTCAACTCCATGATGTGGGACGGCAAGAAGTCGACCGCGCAGGGCATCTTCTACCAGGCGATGACCAACCTGGAGCAGAAGGGTGGCGACGAGGCGTTGAAGCTGTTCAAGAAGGCAGTGGAAAACTGCAAGCCGCTGCTCGAAGTGAAGACCCGTCGTGTGGGCGGCGCCAACTACCAGGTGCCGATTGAAGTCAATCCCGAGCGGCGCACTTCGCTCGCCATCCGCTGGCTGGTGACCTACGGCCGGGCGCGGGGCGAAAAGGGCATGATCGAAAAGTTGACCAGCGAACTGCTGGATGCGGCCAATGGCCGCGGCGCAGCCATGAAGAAGAAAGAAGATGTCCATCGCATGGCTGAAGCGAACAAGGCATTTGCCCACTACCGCTGGTAGTGCAGCAATTACGAACTAGGGCCTGCTGCCGGTAAGGGGCAGGCGCAACAAAAGCAGCAAGAAAAATCGCGAGTCTTACATCTCGCGCGAGAGTGAGAGAAAACCGTGCCTCGTCTAGTACCACTCGATCGTTGCCGGAATATCGGAATCATGGCGCACATCGACGCCGGCAAGACCACAACGACGGAGCGGATTTTGTTTTATACCGGAATTACCCATCGCATCGGCGAAGTGCATGAAGGCACGGCGACGATGGACTGGATGGAACAGGAGCAGGAGCGCGGCATCACCATTACCTCCGCTGCCACCACCTGCACCTGGCGGGATATCCGCATCAACATTATCGATACCCCCGGCCACGTGGACTTTACCGCCGAGGTGGAGCGCAGCCTGCGTGTGCTCGACGGCGCCGTAGCCTGCTTCGATGCTGTGCATGGCGTAGAGCCGCAATCGGAAACCGTGTGGCGGCAGGCGGACAAGTACGGCGTGCCCCGCATTTGCTTCATCAACAAGATGGACAAGATGGGGGCTGATTTTGAGCATGCCATCGACACCATCCGCAAGCGCCTCAACGCCAAGCCGGTCGCGATTCAGATTCCCATCGGCCAGGAAGCTGCCTTCAAGGGCGTGATCGACCTGATCGAAATGCGCGCCATTCTGTGGCACGACGAAACCATGGGTGCCAAGTACGACGTGGAAGAGATTCCCGCCAACCTGCTCAAGAAGGCGGAAGCCTTCCGCATGCAGTTGGTCGAGTCGGTGGCCGAGAACGATGACGAGATGCTGCACAAGTTTCTCGAGGGTGAGACGCCCACCGCGGCTGAACTGCGCAAGGCTCTGCGCGGCGCGACCATCGGCATGAAGCTCTTCCCCGTGCTGTGCGGCAGTGCGTTCAAGAACAAGGGTGTGCAGACGCTGCTCGATGCGGTGGTCGAGTACCTGCCCAGCCCGCTCGATGTTCCTCCCATCGAGGGCCACAATCCGGACAACATGGAAGAGGTCATCCTTCGCCATGCCGACGATAAAGAGCCGTTGACTGCGCTGGGCTTCAAGATCATGACCGATCCTTTTGTCGGGCAGCTGATCTTTGTCCGGTTGTATTCCGGTCACCTGAAGACGGGCGACACGGTGCTCAATCCGCGTACCGGCAAGAGCGAGCGCATCGGGCGGCTGCTCAAGATGCACGCCAACAAGCGGGAAGAGATTGTTGAGATCTATGCCGGCGACATCTGCGCTTGCGTGGGACTCAAGAACCTGGTCACAGGCGACACCATCTGCACCGACAAGTCGCCGATCGTGCTGGAATCGATCGACTTCCCGGCTCCGGTTATTCATGTGGCGGTAGAACCGAAGACCAAAGCTGACCAGGAGAAGATGGGCATGGCGTTGGCCAAGCTGGCGCAGGAAGATCCCACCTTCAAGGTGCACACCGATCCTGACTCGGGCCAGACCATCATCAGCGGTATGGGCGAGTTGCACCTGGAAATCATCGTCGACCGCATGATGCGCGAGTACAAGGTCGAGGCCAATGTAGGTAAGCCGCAGGTCGCCTATCGCGAGACCATCCGCAAGAAGGCGGAGGCTGAAGGCAAGTACATCCGCCAGACCGGTGGATCGGGCAACTACGGCCACGTGAAGATCCGTGTCGAACCGAATGAGCCTGGCAAGGGCTTCGAGTTCGTGAACGACATCAAGGGTGGCGTGGTGCCCAAGGAATACATTAAGCCGACCGAGCAGGGTATTCGCGAGGCGCTGCAGGGCGGCGTGCTGGCCGGCTACGAGATCGTCGACGTCAAGGCGACTCTCTATGACGGCAGCTACCACGATGTCGACTCCAACGAAATGGCCTTCAAGATTGCCGGATCGATGGCGTTCAAGGAGGCGGCCCGCAAGGCGACTCCAGTACTGCTGGAGCCGGTGATGTCGGTCGAAGTCGTAGTGCCGGAGGAGTATATGGGAACCATCATCGGTGACCTGAACTCCCGCCGCGGCAGGATCGAAGGCATGGAGCACCGTGCCGGATCGCAGGTCATCAAGGCCAATGTGCCGTTGAGCGAAATGTTCGGGTATGCCACCCATATGCGCTCATCGACCCAGGGCCGGGCCAATTACTCGATGCACTTCAACCGCTATGAAGAAGCGCCGCGGTCGGTGTCAGAAGAAATCATTGGCCGCAACCAGGGCAAGTAAGCACGAAGGGCACGGCTGGTAGCCGTGCCCAATCGGGCAAGAAGTTTTTGATTTAAGCAGGAGAGAGGGACGAGATGGCGAAGGAGAAGTTTGACCGGTCCAAGCCGCACGTGAACGTGGGGACGATTGGGCACATCGATCACGGCAAGACGACGCTGACGGCGGCAATCACCAAGGTATTGTCGAAGCACAATCCGAAGATCCAGTTTCGTTCGTTTGATTCGATTGACAATGCGCCTGAGGAGCGGGAGCGCGGCATCACGATTGCGACCGCGCACGTGGAGTACGAGACGGCCAACCGTCACTACGCGCACGTAGACTGCCCGGGCCACGCCGACTACATCAAGAACATGATCACCGGCGCAGCGCAGATGGACGGAGCGATCCTGGTAGTAGCGGCGACCGACGGTCCGATGCCCCAAACCAAGGAGCACGTGCTCCTGGCCCGCCAGGTAGGCGTGCCCTACATCGTGGTGTTTCTGAACAAGTGCGATGCGGTGGAAGACGAGGAGCTGACCGACCTGGTGGAAATGGAAGTCCGCGAGCTTTTGTCGAAGTACAACTTCCCTGGAGACGACGTGCCGGTCATTCGCGGCTCGGCCTTGGGTGGGTTGAACGGAGAAGCGCAATGGGAAGCCAAGATCGACGAGTTGATGGATGCGGTGGACAAGAATGTACCCTTGCCGGCGCGTGCCGTTGACCAGCCCTTCCTGATGCCGATTGAGGACATTTTCTCGATTTCGGGCCGAGGCACGGTGGTAACGGGCAGGATCGAGCGGGGCAAGGTCAAGGTGGGCGAAGAGTCGGAGATCGTCGGTTTCCGGGAAACCCGCAAGACCGTAGTCACCGGCGTCGAAATGTTCAAAAAGCAGCTGGATGAAGGACTTGCGGGCGATAACGCGGGTCTGCTGCTGCGCGGCATTGCCAAGGAAGACGTGGAGCGCGGTATGGTTCTGGCCAAGCCTGGGTCGATTACGCCGCACACCAAGTTCAAGGGTGAGATTTACGTGTTGAGCAAGGAAGAGGGCGGCCGTCACACGCCGTTCTTCAATGGCTACCGGCCGCAGTTCTACTTCCGGACGACGGACGTAACCGGAACGGCGAAGCTGCCGGAAGGCACGGAGATGGTAATGCCGGGCGACAACGTACAGCTGGAAATTGAGCTGCACACCCCGGTAGCGATGGAAAAGGGTCTGCGTTTCGCCATCCGCGAGGGTGGCCGCACGGTAGGCGCCGGCACCATCAGCGAAATCATCAAGTAAGCGTGGGTGGCCCACTCAAGCCAAAAGACGGCTTGAGTGGGTTAGCCCCAACGGACTCAGTGGCAAGAGGAAATAGAGATGGTAGGACAGAGAATTCGCATTCGGCTTAAGGCTTACGACTATCGCGTGCTCGATACCTCGACCGGTGAGATCGTCGAGACGGCGAAGCGCACCGGCGCGCAGGTCGCGGGTCCTATTCCGTTGCCCACGGTGAAGAACAAATACTGCGTGCTGCGTTCCCCGCACGTCGACAAGAAATCGCGCGAGGCCTTCGAGATCCGCACCCATAAGCGGCTGATCGATATTCTCGAGCCCACCCAGCAGACCATCGATGCGCTGATGAAGCTCGATCTTCCCGCCGGCGTGGATGTTGAGATTAAGGCATTCGAGAAGTAAGCAGGAGAGCATCATGTCGGTAACAGGAATTCTGGGCAAGAAGATCGGGATGACGCAGTTGTTCGATGACAAGGGTGAAGTGCACCCGGTCACCGTGCTACAGGCGGGCCCGTGCGTAGTGACCCAGCTGAAGACGCTGGCCGGCGACGGCTACATTGCGGCGCAGATCGGCCTGATCGAGTTTGTCAAGGGTGGCAAGGTGAATAAGCCCATGGCCGGCCACTTCGCCAAGAACAATGTCCCGCCGGTGAAGTTGATGCGCGAAGTCCCCCTGGAGCTGGTCAAGAGCTCCGGCGGTGAAGATGCCGCTCCAGAACTCAAGGCCGGCGACAAAGTACTGGTCGATATTTTCGAGGACGCCAAGTACGTCGATGTAATCGGAACCAGCAAGGGCCGTGGCTTTGCCGGTGTAGTTCGCCGCCACCATTTTGGTGGTGGCCCTAAGGCGCACGGCCACATGTTCCAGGTGCAAGGCTCGATCGGTGCCTCCTCGTTCCCTTCGCGCGTCTTCCCTGGGCAGCGCATGCCGGGGCACTTCGGAGCGGAACAGGTTACGGTGCGCAATCTGCGCATTCGCGGCATCGACCTGGACGAGAACCTGTTGATGGTCGAGGGCGCGATCCCTGGTCCACGGGACGGTTACGTGATGATTTCCAAGTCCAAGGCGCCGCCGCGTGAGCGCCGTGGCTTTGGTGGCGGCGGCACGGTCGATCCGTTGAAGGCCTCGAAGAAGGCTTCCGGTGGCAAGCCCTCAGGCGGCAAGGGCAAGAAATAGAGTCTTGCCTCAGACCCCTGGCTCAGGTTTTGTTCGGCTGCGCTGACTTTAGGGCTTTGTACCAGGGCGGTAGAGATGGTTTTTGAAGGGTACGGGCTTTAGCCCGTACGTAAGTGGTTCGAAAAGGTCCGGCTTTAGCCGCTGAGGGATGATTCTTCTGGATTCGGCGATCGCCTTGCGGCAATAGCAAGCGCTTGACGGGTTTAAGCAGAGCCAGGGCTTTGTGTCAGGGCACGACTTTAGTCGTGCCGAGGCGAGCGGTAATATCAGGGGCTTTAGCCCCTGGTGGCAAGAGTAGTTTAAGGAATTGCATATGGCACAGATCGACGTAGTAGATCTCGGTGGACAAAAGGTAGGCTCGCTCGAGCTGGCAGACGAGATTTTCGCGGCTGACCAGATCAACGAGGCGCTGCTGTGGGAAGCGGTTAAGCATTATCGCGCCGCGATGCGGCAAGGTACGGCCGCCACCAAGAACAAGAAGCTGGTCTCCGGCGCAGGCAAGAAGTTGTGGAAGCAGAAGGGTACGGGACGGGCTCGAGTAGGCTCGGTGCGCTCCCCACTCTGGCGCCACGGCGGCACGGTTCACGGACCCCAGCCACGCAGCTATGACTACGCCTTTCCCCGCAAGAAGCTGCTCGGCGCCCTGCGCTCCGCGCTGGCCTCGAAGCTGGCTGACGGCAAGCTGACTGTGGTCGAGAGCCTCGAACTGGCTGACGCCAAGACCAAGGCCTATCGCACGGCGCTCGACAAGCTCGATGCCAAGCGGACCACCTTGCTGGTCGAGGGGGGCCAGGAGCCAAGCCGCACGCTCTTGCTCGGTTCGCGCAACCTCGATCGGGTGGAATTGATGCTGACCAAGGAAGTACACCCTTACGATCTGCTGCGCTACGAGCGCGCGATTTTTTCCCGCGCCGCGATTGAGCAACTGCAGGAGTCGTTGAAGAAAACTGTATCCCGGCGCAAGCTTGCTGCCGGTTCGGAGGTGGCCTGATGCCGACTCTTTATAACGTAATCAAGCGCCCCCTCATTACTGAAAAAGGCTTGGGCGTCAAGGAAGTGGAAAGCACCCTGGTCTTTGATGTGGCCCCGGATGCAAC
>CAWJPV010000003.1:0-399138 GCA_963844785.1 uncultured Acidobacteriaceae bacterium
TCCGACAGCCAGATCCGCGAAGTCTTTCCCAACTTCGCCAACTTCGGCAGCAATCCCTACCTGGGATTGATGGGCTAGCCCGCATCCTATTTCGGCTGGGCCTCTGGCATCACATTTTTCGTGATCCTTCGATCGGCTTCCTTCCGTATCTCCGCTGCACTGACTGCATCCGCCGGTGGCCCAACGATTTCGAAGTGGCCATATTCGTCGCGGCCGCGCACCAGTTGAACAATCTGGCGCTCCGCGCCCTTCTGTACCACCTCAGGAGCAATGTAACGAACCGCGATGCCTATCCGCGGCTTATCTGAGCTATTCGCCTTGGAGCCATGCGCGATCCCGATGTGATGCAACGACATCTCCCCGGCGTCCAGCGTCAGGGCTACAGACTTCGATTCATCCACCTCGAGCGCAATTTCCTGCCCCCGGGACAGCGCATTATCCAGCGCGTAGGTCTCCCGTTGGGGAAGCTGCATCTTCTGCGTTCCCGGCATGACCTGCATGCAGCCGTTCTCCAGCGTGCTGGGGGAGAGCGCAATCCAGGCGGTCGTCACTTTGGGCGGGTTCAATCCCCAGTATGCTCCATCCTGGTGCCAGGAGATAAACGCGGGGTCCCGGGCAAATTTCACGAACCAATCGGACCCCCAAACCAGGATGTTGGGGCCAATGGCGCCCTCGACCGCATCCAGCACCCTGGGATGAGCGGCGATCTGGTACACCCAGGGCAGCATAAGATGTGTGAGACCGTAGACCGCCCGCCGCTCACGTGGAATCATCTTGCCGAGCAGATCTTTATTCTGAGCGGTGTAATCGTCAAACTGCCGCCGGGACTCCGCCGTCTCTGTGTCGCTGAAGACCCGAATTGGATACAGATAACCATTCTCTGCATAAAATTCCTGTTCTTCCGTGTTGAGCTTGCCTTTGATCGCATTCATGGCCGTCATCCTTGTCGCCTAACCCTAACAGCTACTAGCAGGCCGCGAAAACTCTGTTTTTGCGTGAGAACTCGACCCGTCCAGTTCCTACACCCGTCCAGTTCCTATTGCTTTTTGGGGAGACTGACTTCTGCCGGGTTGAGTTTACTAGAGGTACGGATGCAGCAGGCGCGCCAGCTCATCCGGCTCCGCCAGAAAAGCATCGTGCCCGTGCGAGGAGACCAGCTCCCGATGTGCGCTACGGACCCCGGCCTTCTCAAGCTGTAACCCAAGGGCAGCTATATCATCCGCTGGAAACAGCCAGTCCGAAGAGATCCCCACCAGCATCACCTCTGCCTGGATGCGCTGGAACGCAGCTTCGGCCGATGGGTAACCGCGGGCGGGATCCCAGGTATCCATCATCCGCGTGATCGCCAGGTAGGCGTTGGCATCGAACCGCTCGACGAACCTTTCTCCCTGGTAATCGAGGTATCCGGCCACATCAAATCGTTGCCCGCTCAAACCCTGGCCTTGCTCGTGCCCGGAGGCCCAGGGATCTTCACCGCTGCGATCCGGCTTGCGCGCAAACCTGTGCTCGAATAACTCCGGTGACTTGTAGGTGCAAACCGCCAGCGCGCGGGCCAGCGCCAGCCCCTCCCGTGGCGGCTCATCCGGCGAGTAGTGACCGCCCTTCCACGCCGGGTCGAGCTCGATCATCCGCCGCTGCAGGTGGTTCAAGCCCAGGCCCATCGCCCGCAGAGGCGCGGCCCCAATCGAAATCACCCGCTCCACCCGTTCGGGAAATTGGATCGCCATCTCCAGCGCCTGCATGCCGCCGACGGAAGCGCCCATCACCAGTTTGAGGCGATGAATCTTCAGCTTATCCAGCAGGCGCGCCTGCAGCGTAACCACATCACGGATGCTCACCAGCGGGAAGTTCGGTCCATACGGCCGGCCGGTCAACGGATCGATCGAGCCCGGCCCGGTCGAGCCGTAGCAGGAGCCAAGCATATTCATGCCGATCACGCAGTGCTCGCCGGCCTGCAGCAAGCCACCATCGGAGAACAGCCGCGGCCACCAATCCGCCACCCGGGCCGAGCCAGAGAGCGCGTGGGCAACAAAAATGACGTTGTCGGCTGCCGCATTGGGCTGGCCATAAATCGCATAGCGCAGCGTCGGCGACTGCAACACCCCGCCGGCTTCAAGGGAGAAAGCCTCGCCTGGAGAAAAGTCTCCCTCGAAACTGGGCGCCACCAGAGCCGCACTGGGGCTGGAGCTCATCGTGCGCTGAGTGCTTCCACCGGCCGGGCCGCATGTCCGTTGGCCACCTCGATTGCATCGTTCAGGTCGGCGAGTATGTCGCGCACGTCTTCGATACCGACCGACAGCCGCACCAGTTCGGGGGTGACCCCAGTGTCGTTCTGCTCCTCGACACTGAGCTGCGAATGGGTGGTGGAGGCGGGGTGGATGACCAGCGATTTGGCGTCGCCGATATTCGCCAGCAGTGAAAACAGCTTCAGCGAATTGATCAGCTTCTTGCCGGCCTCAAAACCGCCCTTGATGCCGAACGTGACCAGGGAGCTTTGCCCCTCCGGCATGTATTTCTTCGCCCGCGCAGCGTACTTGCTGGAAGCGAGTCCGGGATAATTGACCCACTCGATTCCCGGGTGATTGGCCAGGTGCTTAGCCACGGCCAGCGCATTCTGCGAGTGCCTTTCCATGCGCAGGTGCAGTGTCTCAAGCCCCTGCAAAAACAGAAAAGCATTGAAGGGTGATAGAGCGCCGCCCATGTCGCGCAAACCCTGCACTCTGGCTTTGAGAATAAAGGCCAGGGGACCGAACGCTTCCGCGTACGACAAGCCGTGATACGAGGGGTCAGGCTCGACAAAGTCGCGGAAGCGTCCTGAGGCCTTCCAGTCGAACTTGCCCCCGTCGACGATGACGCCGCCGATCGAAGTTCCATGGCCACCGATAAATTTCGTTGCCGACTCCACCACAATGTCGGCTCCCCACTCGATGGGACGGCAAAGAATCGGAGTAGCGGCGGTGTTGTCGATCATCAGCGGCACGCCCTGCTCATGCGCGATGCCGGCCAGTTTCTCAACGTCGGCGATGTCAAGCTTGGGATTTCCCAGGGTCTCGGTGTATACGGCCCTCGTTTTCTCGTTAATGGCCGCGCGCAATCCGTCAAAGTCATCGGCGTCGACAAAGCGTACGTTGATGCCCAGGCGCGGCAGGGTGTAATGGAAAAGGTTGTAGGTGCCGCCATAGAGAGAAGTGGTGGAGACGATCTCGTCTCCGGCGCCGGCCAACGTTGTGATGGCCAGCGTTTCCGCGGCTTGACCGGAGGCGGTGGCCAGTGCGGCTGCTCCCCCTTCGAGCGCGGCGACGCGCTTCTCGAAGACGTCGGTGGTCGGGTTCATGATGCGGGTATAGATGTTGCCGAATTCCTGCAGGCCGAAGAGCCGGGCGGCGTGATCGGCGTCCTTAAAAACGTAAGACGTGGTCTGGTAAATGGGGACGGCGCGGGATCCGGTCGTGGGGTCGGGTTCTTGGCCGCCGTGCACGGAAAGTGTTCCGAGATGTTGGTTCTTGCTTTCTGACATCTGTCTACTCCTCTAAATCTTGAGAATGAGAGCGGTCTTTCCTTGATTACCGTGGCAAGCAAAAGGCCTGCAGTCTGGATGGACTGCAGGCCTTTGGGAAATATGGACTTGTAAGCTTTCAGCTTCCTGGCCAGTCTCCCAAAACGCCCGCAGTGATGCGCATACAGCAACAGCGTGCTTGGGCGGGCAGTCTGACGTGCTGAAGACCCATAGCCCCGAATATTAGGCCAACCCTCATCCCCTTGCAAGGGCAGGACCAGTTGATCTCTCTTCCCCTGTGCAATTCCGTGTCTCTTCCGGGTGAATGCCAAATTGCGCCAAGGTTGGCGGCTGATGTCCTTTTCCATGCGGATCGGAGGAAAACCTGCTCGCGCCGCCGGCGGGTTTAGCCGATCACGATTTCAGCCCATCAATAAAACAGATGGTTTTGACAGGAAGGATAGCTTGACAGGTTCTTACGCGAAAGTGTGATCTGTCATCGGAAATTTTGGGGAGTACTATTGGTTCCGCGTCCATCTGACCCTGTCGTCAGGAAAGGAGGCAATTATGAGTGACCTTCCGTGTCGCAGGTCCTCCGGCCTCGCTCTGTTGTTCGTTCTTCTCACTGGGGTGTGCGGTCACACCACCTTCGCCTTAACTCCCGACTCACCTCCCTCTGCCCCGGAAGTGGCCACCCTCCCAACAACCACACCCCTCTCGCCCCAAGCTGAAGGCGATCTGCTCATGGCTCATCGACGCTATGCAGCAGCGCTTGATGCCTATCAGCGCGATCCCGAGAAATCAGCCGTGCTGTGGAACAAGATCGGTGTCGCCTACCATCACCTGTTCGCGCTGGAGCAGGCCCGCAAGTACTACCAGATGGCGTTGGCCATGAAGCCAAACTATCCGGAAGCGCTCAATAACCTGGCCGCCGTCTACCACGGTGAACATGAATATAAGCAGGCGGAACGCACCTACAAACTGGCGCTCAAGTACGCTCCGTCGTCCGCCATCACGTACTGCAACCTGGGGACCTCCTACTTCGCACAGGAGAAATACAAGCCGGGGATGCAGGCGTACCACAAGGCCCTGGCGATGAACCCCCACATCTTCGACGCGGGCCAGTCCCAGATCGTGGAAGAGACCAGCACTCGCAGGCAACTCGTCGCCGTCAACTACTACCTGGCGAAAACCTACGCCACAGAGGGGAAGATGGAGGAGGCGATCGGTTACCTGCGCAAGGCGTTGCAAGCCGGCTTTAGTGACCGCAAGCAGTTGATGAAGGACAAGGAGTTTGCGTCGCTGCGCGCTACCCCGGAGTTTCACCAGCTGATGATCGAACAGAGCGGGGGCGAATAACCGGCTCTGCTGCTATAAGAAAAGAACGACGCGGTGGTCTCTTGCGTCCGGGCCTCATCGAATCCCTCCCCCGAAGAAATCGATGAAACCGCCGGCAGGAAACCACCGCGTCGCTTTGTAGCATATTGTTTAAGGATGGCTGTCTGGGCGCTTCGGGGAAGGTAACCCGAAGGTGGTATCTAAATAGTTAACTCGGGCCTCCACTTTGAGGTGTGCATGCCGCTGCCGGTGACCGATTCAGACACGCAGGAGATGGCGACGGTGCTTCGGCAGTACCGGACGGAGACCGGCCGAAGCCTGCTCGAGCTGGTGGATGAGTCGCCGGTGTTGCTGATTTTCCTTCGTCATTTTGGATGCTCCTTTTGCCGCCAGACTTTGGACGACGTGTCCAGGATCCGCGGGCAGATTGAGGCCCGGGGCATCCGCCCGGTCTTCGTCCATCTCGGAACGCCGGAGCGGGCGAAACCCTACTTTGACTACTACCATCTTTCAGATGGCGAGCGGGTCAGCGATCCAGAGGGTTCTCTCTACGCTTCCTCCGTGTTTCAGTTGCCGCGCAAGAACGTCTTTACCCAATTCCTCGTTCCCGCGGTCTGGAAGGCCTGGCTGCTGGGCGCGGTGCAAAAGCACGGTATTGGCATGATTAAGGAAGATGCCGACCAGATGCCAGGCATTTTTTATCTGCAAAAGCGAGCCATTGTGCGTGCCTATCGCTATCGCACCATCGCAGACCAGCCGGACTACCTGAAGCTGATTGCCTGACCCCGCATAGAGATGCGTCACTGTGTCCTATTAGTTGTTATCCCCTGCGCCTTCCGCCACCGTTGATAGCACGTTAGTGATCTGGCAACTTTGCGCCCCTAAACTACATACTCAATAAGACTTTTTTACGCGTTTCCCGTTGTTGGATACGCAAGTTTTCAAGCCTGAAACAATGCTGCCGAGGAATAGTGTGGAAATCATTCTCGCTGAGTGTGGCGGTTTAGGGAACCAGTTGTTTCGTTATGCGGCGTTGCGCTACTATGCAAAGCGACACGGCGCAAAAAAGATGCGGATATCGATTGAGCCGGCACGGTACGCTCAATCCTACGGTTATCCGCGTCCTTTCCTCCTTTCCCACTTCTCGATCACGGTGCCTATGCGCGAACGTTCCCTTGGCGACCGTGTGCTTTTTACCGGCAAAGGGTGGTTGAATCGAACTGCTGCTCCCGCGGCAAAAGCACTTCGGGCACAGGTCCTTACCGAGGATTTTTCAGATTGCCACTATTTTCTGAGAGACCTTCCGTTGGAGCGGCACGTCAGAAGACTCTATCTTGCGGGTTATTGGCACAATTCCGGGGTCGTCGAGGATGTTGCCGATGAGCTGCGCTCTGAATTAGCCTTCAAAGAGCCTGCACAGGGAAAAAATCTAGAAGTACTCAAGCAGATTAAACAAAGCCGGAACCCCGTCGCGCTTCATGTGCGCCGGGGAGACTGCACAGTCTCTGCGACAAATCGGGTTGATCTGCCGCTCGAGTATTATTTGAATGCGGTCTCCACCTTCAAGCAGCGGCTCGGCGATCCTACCTTTTTTGTGTTCTCCGACGACATTGCGTTCGTCAAAGAATACCTGCCGCGCAATGTCCCCATGGTGTTCGTCGATCACAATGATGATTTCAGTGCCCATGAGGACCTGCGGCTGATGTCGTCTTGTCACCATCAGATCATTGCCAACAGCACATTCTCCTGGTGGGGGGCGTGGCTGAACCCAAGAACGGACAAGATGGTCATTGCGCCGAAGCAGTGGTACAACACGGAGGACAGCTACTATCCCGATTTATTCCCGCAAACCTGGGAACTGGCGGATGTTGTTACCGCCTCCACCGAGTTTTTTGCTGAAATCGAAGAGAATTCCTCCCTCTTGATCTGAAGTGCTATCCAGTTTGCGGTTAGCGCACGGGCACACATTACCAAGGTGTGCGCGATTTGGGTATTTTCGTTTTGTTCCAGATCCGCTCTGAGCTAAGCTGAGCTCAGTCGACACCGTCATTGTTTTCGATGGCGAAGTGTTTGTTCCGTTAGCTCAGTGATGGTAGTTAGTTCAGAACTGCGGACCTGTTCGATTGGGTTTTCGCCTCCACAATCATGATTGTCGCTAGAGAAAATCCTAGCCAGCGCGCCACCATGTGGCGATGCTATGGGGCAGCGGTTGACCCTTCAGGCTATAACGAATAGTAAGCGGAGTCTAAAAAGTTCTTCCAGGCTCTATTGCTTATCAAACCAAATTCAATGCTATTCACCTCTGTACCTGAGCGTGATCCAGCAGCTCGGGTACAGAGGGAAGGACCAACGTGGCCGTATACGATGACTTGCCGTTAGGGAGCCAACGCATGTACTCAACCACCACCGATTCCAGGAACCAGGACGCGAATTCACGAGAAACCAGCATCAAGATCGCCATCGCGGACGACTACCCGGTCCTCTTGGCGGGGATGCGGCAATTCCTCGCTCCATGCGAGGACATTGTTGTGCTCGCCGAGTGCACGCGGGTCGCTGATCTGCTGGAGGAGGTCGCCTTGAAGAAGCCAGACATCATCCTGCTGGGCTGCGAGACCCATCTTGAAAATCTCGCTCAGCAGTTGCATAGCATCGCCGAACTGCACTCGGAAGGCAAGGTGATCGTCTTTACTGGTAATCTCAGTTCGAACTTTCACGAGGCGGCGCTGCGCAATGGGGCAAAAGGTGTATTGCTCAAGCAGTGCGCGCCGGAGTTGATCGCCAAGACAGTGAGAAAGGTTTCCCGCGGGGACCTGTGCTTTGATCGCGCCCTGACCGATCGTGTGCTCAGTACCTTCGTGCAACGCAAGCCGGCCGAAACTCCACCCGAAAAGGCCAGGATCTCGTCGCTTACCGGACGGGAGAATCAGATCATCAGCCGCATATGCGAAGGCATGCGGAACAAGGAAATTGCCAGCAAGCTGTACATTAGCGACGCCACGGTCGCGCACCATCTTACGTCCATCTATCGCAAGCTGGGTCTCGCGGACCGCACCGAACTTCTGCTGTTTGCTCAACAAAACGGCATCTCACGCCTCAAGGCGTCTTAATCAGCTCGGGGAGGCCTTCATTGTCAGGATGAATAAATGAGAGCAGAGCTAACATATGGCGGGGCATTCTTTGACAGCCAGAAAGACACCTCTTTCATCTCCGCAAGCATCGTGATTCCTCGCGTGCTGTCACTTTGTAACCCTAAAAGCGTTGCCGATTTCGGATGTGGTGTTGGTACGTGGGTGCGGGCGTTGCTCGACATCGGTGTGAGTGACGTTACGGGCATCGATGGCAATTACGTCCGAGATGATTTGCTGGTTATCCCAAGCGAGCGCTTCGTCCGAGCAGACATAGGACAACCTGTAGACCTGAAAAGAAAATTTGACCTGGCGATTTCGATGGAGGTTGCGGAGCATCTTCCCCGTGAAAAGGCCTCTGTGTTTATCGACACACTCACCAAGCACAGCGGTATCGTACTGTTCTCGGCCGCGGTTCCAGGGCAGGGCGGCACCTATCATGTAAACGAGCAATGGCCCGAGTATTGGAATGAGCTATTCACCGCTCGCGGTTATCGATGTGTAGACTGTCTACGAGATACCTTTTGGGAAGATGATCGCATCGCCTGGTGGTACCGGCAGAACATGTTTTTGTTTGTCGCCAACGACCTTATCCCCGCCTATCCCAAACTCATGAGCGAGTCGGCTCGGTCGAGAACGCTGCCTCTCGCTGTGGTTCACCCCGGGTTTATGCGCAAGCAGGTCGGGCTGAAGCAGCTACTCAAACAAACTCGTAACCCGCTCCGCGCTGCGATTTCCAGACGTTGGGACCGGTTGACCCTGAGAAAATCCTAGCTGGGCCCGTATCTTTCTTCGCTGGCCGATCGCGCCGTGCGTTGCCTACCCGCCATCGGAGAGCTTTACCGTAAACCCTAGTGCGTCCAGCGCTGCCTGCGCCCCCGCCGGCGTGAGGTGCTGATTGTCCCGGTAAAAAATGTGAGTAGCGTCGCGATAGCGGCAAGCGAAGGCCGACGTGCACAGCGCGTGCTCAAGGTCAATTAATCCCGCGCCGGTGGAGCGGCTGGCGCTGGAAATGATGGCCCGCGCCATCCCGTCCGCCGCCTGGTTGTTCTCCACGTCCGTGCCGGGATCAATGGGCTGACCGGGGCGAAGCCGGGTGATGAGCCACCTTCTGGATCTAAGATCGAACGTACGGACATGCCAGAGAGGCTCTTCAGAGAATTCAGCGACGTCCTGCAACACAAGCACCCGCTTCCCGGCTTTCTGCAAGCCGGAGATGGTGCGCACCAGGCTGGCAATGAGCTTCTGCTTTGAAGCTTGAAGACTCGGCATGGGGGCGTCTGGTTTGCCTCCGTCGACGAGCCAGCCAGTATGCTCTTCATACGGCTCAACCAGCGAATCCTTCCAGCGGGCGGTAAGAATCACTATCTGGATATACGGATCGGTCTGCAGGCGCTGCAGGACATTATTGTTGAAAGCGATGCACTCCTCGGCACGTCCTGGAATTTCGTGGAAGTAGCGACCGGTATTCGCCAATGGAGGGCAGGCACTCTTCGAAGTCTCAATGAAGTTGTACCCTGCCTCATGCGCCCTTTCACGAAGCGCCGGAGCAATGGATCCGGCATGACTGTCGCCCCATATGGCCATTGCGGGCCGGCCCGTATTTTCAATGCATGCCGAGCTGGTGTTGGGACCCGCCACGGAGTCACGGACGAGACAGGGATCTTCAGGAGCCGCCTCCAGCTTCTTCTCAACTGTCGCAAGCGCAGGAGCCCTGAACGCCATGCCGTAAGTAATTCTCATCACTAGACTGACAAGTATCAAAAGGGCGGTTGCCGAAGCATAACGCAAGAGCAGGGGAAGCGCCGGGGTGTGTGAGCTACGGAAGGGCTGTTCGATCCAGTAGTAGGTGGCCGTGGCAAGAAGGAACGAAACAGCGAGCACCGCCGCAGCCTGAAGTCGCGACGGATTTGCCCCGAGAACGATCCTGGTGAACGTGAGTAACGGCCAATGCCACAGATACAGCGAGTAGGAAATACGGCCTACAAAACGCATTGCGCCGGCTGATAGGAAGGTTCGGTTAGTCAAAGCGCGCGGGGAACACAGCACCAGTGCTGCCCCCACTATGGACGGCAAGGCGCCAGGTCCAGGAAACGGTATAGCCGGCGTGAGGAAGAAGATAGGCAACAGCAACAGGAGCAGACCCAGCCCCCCCAACACGTGCTGTGTGCGTTCAGAGATCGGCGTCCCCGGTTTCTTCTGCGCGATTATCAGTGCGATAAGAACACCGCCAAACAGTTCCCAGGCGCGTGCCGGCAGCAGATAGAAGGCCGATACTGGCGTGTGAGCCACCTGGTAACAGGCGATGCAGAACGAGAGCCCGCTTAATACCGCGAACACCGGTACCAGGCGAATCTTGAATCGTAGCAGCCACACCATCAGCAGGGGCACCACAAGGTAAAACTGCTCCTCGACACCGAGGGACCAGGTCATGAGCAGAGTGCGTTGTTCTGAGGCGACGGCAAAGTAGTCGGTGATCTTCCAGAAAAAGAAGTTTGATCCCGACAGCAGCGTAGCCACGGACTCTGTGGCGGCCCGCCGTAGTTCGCTCGGAGAAAGCCATGCTGAACCCAGGACAAGGGTTGCGCAAATCACTACATAGAGGGCCGGAAGAATGCGCTTGGCTCGCCTACGATAGAAGCCGGCAAAGGTAAACCGTCCGGCTTGTTCTTCTGCATAGATGTGCCCGCCAATCAGGAATCCTGAAATGGCGAAGAAAACATCGACTCCGGTGAAGCCGCCCGAAAAGCCGGCAAATCCAGCATGGAAGAAGAGTACCGAGAGAACGGCGGTGGCTCGCAGGCCATCGATGTCGGCGCGGTAACCACTGCTTATTTCGTCTGTGTGTGGGGGAGTATGTTGTAAAACCCGGGTCAAATCGCGATCAACACGAACCTGAGGGAGCATTAACACTCAACTTTCCCCCTACCGGCAGAACGCAGCGCTGCAAATAGCACCGGCATTGAGATCAGCGGGGCAACGATGTATTGGTTTGAAGTGCGGAGATCGTGGCTAGCGCCACGTATGGAGTGGTCTGAGAGGAGGGGTCACGCGGTCCTCAGGGCGAGCGAAAAGAACAGCGATCGTCTGGGAGACGGTCTGCTGGGGTAAACGGACCACAAGATTGGTGATGCCCTTGTTGGGGGCCTGGGGCGGCGGCATCGCGGTACTTGCGATAGCGAAGCGGCCGTTGGGTGGAGAAAGGATACGGGCACTGATTGTCGCCCCATTCTGGGTAAGGCTTGCGGAGCGGCCATCGGGTGCAATCTCCACATTGGCCGTCGTGTGAAAGTTCCAGACTACGTCGACCGGGGCGGCGGGCGTTAGTTCGTCCTCCACCAGTAGCCGTTGGCCATCGAGCAGCCTGATGCGGCGCGTCCATGATTGGAGCTTGCCCTTGTAGGCCTGATCAAGGTTCACAATTGCAAAGTCAGCTCCTACGGTGGCCAGTGGAGCTTTCGCGTCGAGCCCCTCATTTTGCCCGTTGATCGTAATCGTGTTGTGGCCTTCTGTGCCCAGTCGATAGTAGCTCCACCGTTGCGTGTTGAAGTAGCCAGGCAGCCCGTAGTTATCCGGGCCAAGGTCGACTCCCCAACGCTGGCCGAGAGCGTCAAACAGAAAAGTACCGAGGTCGAGATGAGCATGCGAAGCACGATTATCTCCACCTTTGAAGCCGATATACCAGGCGAGGTGATCGTGCCATGCGCTGCGCAGGTATGCTTGGTTGACGCGGGAGAAGCTCTGCACAAGTGGGGGCTCGGAGGTCTTACCGGGTTCCGTGACCAGGGCCGACCAGAACAGGCCGAGAGCAGCAAAGCGCTCGCTATCCTTCAAGGTATATGAGTCCATGTGCCCATCGAGCGAGGTTGCAAGTTCGCGTTCCAGCACGGCGTAGGCGGGATGATGGAAGTGCTGCGCAAACCAGAACATCTGTGGGGCAGGGGAGACAGCGGCATTGGCATCGCCGAAGTTGGCATACAGGTTGGTAGGTCCGATAGACTGGACACGATACTCCGGAGTCAACGAGAAGCCTGGACTTTCAGCGGCTCCGAAATCCGTCCCTAGGGCGGTGTCCAGGGAATTGATGTAGAGAACGTTATAGATGGTGGCGTAGCTCCAGTAGGCAGGTCCTTCTTCGAATCCCCCATCCGGTGCGAAGAGCTGCATAATCTCCGCGATCGCCGGCCGGGCGTGCGCAATCACTTGCTCTGCCCGTGCAGGCTCCTCATCTGCAATTGCCAGGGCGCCGATCGTCTCCCCTCCATTGCATACCTGCGACCAGTTATTCGCGTAATGGGCTTTACCGGCCGCAATGAGGGCTAGCCATGGGTCGATCCCTTTTGTGACCAGAGCGTCGTGGATAGTTTTCCGATCCTGCGGAGACAGCGTGTCGTAGAGCCAGTCGTAACCAATTCCGACCGCTGTCGTGGTTTCAGCGGTGTCGAGAAAATGCGACGGAAACCAGTTTGGGAAGGAGGCCGCCGAGAGCATTTCCTGCGTGGCGCGGGTAGCGAAGCGCCGGTCACCGCTAATTCGATAAAGGGCGGCGAGCGTGATGATGCGGTCCTCGAGGTCGCGGGCGACGGTAAGCAGCGTATGCTCGGGTCCGCCAATCTGGTATTTGTCAGGGGGCGCCTCCAGCAGAGCTTCACCCCTGACCAGAAGTTCCTGGTACTGCTGCTTTGCAAATGCGTCCGACTTGATAGCCCGCCTGATCGCCGGGAGATCGTTGTCAGTGAACAACAGACGAGGATGCTTCGTCTTCAACGTGTCAAGTGCTCCATCTGCCCTGCAAAGGCGAGCCGATGTCAGGCACATCAGCAAAAAGAGCAGCGTCGAACCGGCAATACGAAGCTTAGAAATCATGTGACCTCAACCAAGAAGTTAGTGTTACCGCCGGCTCAGCAAGAATAATCCACCAACGATACCGAGAGCCACCGCCCCGTATGCCACAAACATTGTTACTCGGGCAATCCTCGGGGAATAGAGCTGGTTCCTCCGCGCGAGCAACTGGCGGTCGAAGAACCAATATAGCGAAGCCCCCAATGCAAGGCTCAGTATTAACACCAGCGTCTCATGCACGGCCACGCTCCTGAAACCGAAGTGTTTAAAGATCGCGTTCACCGCGAACACGGCGATCCAGGCATTCAGGTAAAGAGGATAAGAGGTTCCGCCGGCTAGCTCCCCACCCGGGTGTCGCTTACCGCGGATCGCGAGCAGAAGGACTAGTGAGACCGCACAGAGCGGGGCGATCAGGTCGTAGTCCGCGTGTTTGATGAAGCCAGCGATCGATATCGCAATAATGAGCCCACTTGCGATCCGGCTGATGCGGTGAGTGTAGAAGTCCCCATAGCGATTTGCGAGCACAGCGGCGAGCACGCCAAAGGCAATGCTTGCATTGCACTTACCCATCCATGCTGCGGTGGCGATGCACACCCAGGTAATCACCCGTCGACCATAGCGTGTTGGCAACAGCACAAGGATCAGGGGCGCCAGAAGGTAGAACTGCTCCTCGGCATTGACGCTCCAGAAGTGTCCCCCTGTGCCGTCGAGAGGCATGACCCTGTGGTATTGCGCAGTCTGTGCCTGGCCAAACAGGTTGAAGACAGAGGTGAAGTCGTAGAAGACGATCTCTACCCATTTTTTCGTAATGTGATCATGCGCCACACTCGTGGAGATCAATATGGAGGCCGCTAGGAAGTACGGCCCCCATATCCGCAAAGCGCGATTAAAATAAAACCGCGGCAGCTCTCTGCGGGGCAGAACGACCAGTTGACCGCCAATGAGCCAGCCGCTTAACGCAAAAAAAACCTGGACGGCGAAGTTCCCGGCATTGCGCCATCCTATAAGGCCCTCGTGTCCGAAGAGCACGACGCACGCGAGGAGAAGACGTAACCAGTCGAACCACGGATAGTAGCCTGCCCCGCTGATGGGCCGCTGCCTGGTGCGCACTCGCGTCGATTCTTCTACAGCAGCTTGAGCAAGCATGGACACCTTGTTAAAACGACAACGTTGTTAGTGCAGCCACGACACACGCGTTAAAGTGCGTAAGTAAAGGCCGAACGTTCCGTCACGCCTGTGACGCTTTTGTATCCGGGCTTCGATTCGAAATTGATCTTTAGCGGAGTCAGTGCCCGTCCAGTTCCTAATGGGTTCTGTTAGGGCACTGACTCCTATGGGAAGCAGCACGTTTTCCGAAGCCTCTAAACTGATTTAACAGCTCTGCCAAACCGCAGGCTGACAAGACGGGTTCGGATAGGGGTATCGTAGAAAACACCCGCGCACCAGGTAATTCCAGCGACGGCAAAACAGAAGACCGGAATGCTGAGTTGCGTGGCCACAGGATGCGCCGCAGCCAACTGATGTGCGGTATGGCCGCCCCATATCAACAAAAACGGTTGATGCAAAATATAGAGGGGGTAGGAGAAGTCACCCAAAAAACTGCAAAAGGGTTCTGCTGCCACCGGTAGTTTGACCAACGATCCTAAATAAACGACCAGGGGAGAGACTACCGCCACAAAGAACAGTTGGGTCGCATGTTGTTCGGCAATCTTCCCTCGCGTTAGGAGCATTCCGCCGAGTAAGAAAACCACCGCCAGTGCGGCAACAGGAGCCATTCTCCTTGTCTCGCGAAACCGGAAGACAACAACCCCCATGCAGAATGAAAATCCGACGCGAGCAAAGCCCTGAGTAAAGGATTGGGAAAACGCACCCGCCTCTGCTAGGGTACCTTTATAAAGTGAAAGCATCACGAGACATGTTCCCGCGACTCCCAACATCGATGCCTTGCTGGCAAGCCGCGATCGGAGCATGAACCAAAAGGCAAGGTTTGCAAAAAGCTCAAAAAACAGCGACCATGCCGGACCATTCAGCGGGAAAACGTTGTGATTCGCCCAAACCTCTCCCAGGTTCGGTAACAATAAAGATGAGAGCGCAACTGTAGTGAGTAGCTCGCTGGGTGTCAGATGATTGCGACTATATGCGTGGGTCAAAGCGAGAGCTGAAAACAACCCAAACACGGACCCCAGGAAGTAAAGTGGGTACAGGCGGATGAGGCGGGCCACGCTAAAGTCGGCAAGGCTCATTCCGTTTAGGATGCGCCGTTCATAACTGTAGGCGATGATGAAGCCGCTTAAGCAAAAGAAGAAATCAACCGCAAGGAACGAATTGGGGAAATAAAACCATCGCTGGACATAGGGCGGCATGTGGTAAAGCACGACCAGGATGGCCGCAAAGCCCCGAAGACCATCCAACAAATGGAAGCGATGGTTCCGCGATACATGTATGGGGTTTACCTGGTTTGGCTGAGCCCTATGCGATGGGCCTGGTGGTGCGGTGAGCTTGGTAGCAATATGCCGATACCTCGCTAGATAAATTTCTTCCCAACATTACCTTTGCAAAGGTAAACCAGCGATTTCGAAACCCTCATCCCGGACGGGCGCCAAGCTCGCACCCTGCATGACGTCATCAATGGCGGCGCGCATCTTTCTGAGAAAGATGTTGGTGTCAAATCTCTTCGCATGTTGTTGAATGGCTCGCCGGTCAAAATAATTCTCGATGCTAATAAAGCTGTGAACCGCATCACAGATGCTTTCCGCTGTCTGGTTGTGATAGAGCACTCCGGTAGGGGTCGCACGAGGATGAAGGCCGGAGTCGACAACTGTCTCCAGGGCACCGCCTCTTCCGTAAGCGATCACCGGTAGACCATAGGCTTGGGCTTCGACCAGGGCAATTCCGAAGTCCTCTTCGGCCGCAAACAAAAATGCTCGCGCCTGCGCGTAAAGATCAGACAGCGCGGAGTCATCGACACGCCCGAGAAAACGGATCGTATCGCCCGCAATCGCTTCGAGTGCCTTACGTTCCGGCCCGGCGCCCACGATCACCAGGTTGACATGCAGCATGTTGCAGGCTCTTATAAGCAGGTCGATGCGCTTATTAGGCACCAGGCGCGCCACGCAAATGAAGTAGTCTCCGCGTTCTCTTGCGATGAATCCCTGGCTGGTGTCTACAGGCGGATAAATGACTCTGCTCGGCCGCCGGTAATAGGTGTGAATGCGTTCCGCAACATAGCTCGAGTTGGCAATAAATTCATCCACCCGTTGCGCGGAGTTGAAATCCCATTCGCGCCCGTGGTGGGCAGCCAGCGTAAAGACGGGCCGCAGTGCGGGGGGCAATCTCTTCTGCCACGTAGGAAACTGATCCCACAGAAAACGGACCGGACTGTGGCAGTAATGAAGGTGGCGCGCCCCCTGGTCAACGAGTACACCTTTCGTGGCTGGGCCGCCCGAGCTAATAACCAGATCGTAGCCGCTGAGATCAAACGTGGTGGTCGCCATATGATAGAGCGGCATCAGGTGCTGATACAAACGTCCGGCTTGCGGGACTCCGCTAAGGAAGGACGCATGTATCTTTCGCTCGCGCAAGGCGGGGGAGAGCGTGTCGCGGTCGAGAATGAGTGTAAAGAGGTCGGCCGTCGGACAGATCCCGGCAATGGCCTCAATGACGCGCTCCCCGCCCCCGTTCCCTATAAGCCAGGGATGAACGATCGCGGTGCGGATTTGTTCGTTGCGTGATCCCATATCGTGGCCCGACCTAGGTTACAGACTGAAAGTTCTTCTCCGTAGCGTCATACGAAACATCTTTATGCGACAGGAGCCTTTGCTCCAGAACGTCTATCAATGGCGTTGATTGTGCCGTATTTACCTTGCGAACAAACAGCTTATCGGAGTTTCGTACTTCGTCAATGTCCGCTAAGGTGTAGATCTTCTTGAGCGATGGGTGAACTATGTGTAGATTGGCCTTTTTCCACATTCCTTTTCCTGTATACGGCATGATCGGGGCGGCTTCGTCGACGAAGGGCGAATTTTGAACCAGGGTGTGAAAAAAGTGTTCATCAGGAGCCATCGCGTATCGATAGAGCTGTGAGAGCTCCGGCCGCTCCCGAACCATCGCCAACAAGCAGCGCGCACAGTCCTCTGTGAGCGCCCACCATTGTGATCCCTCGCAGGGGATAAGGCCATGTGGCAGCCGTCGTCTTATCGGCTTAACCCCAACCGTTGCGATCTTCCGTATGACCTTGTCAGCCAGGGGGAAGGGAAGCCACCCGTCTCTGAAATGGAAGCGCGTAACCTGGTGGATATAGTAGTCCTGTGACTCGAGTGCGTTGATACGGTTAATGTGCTGCGGGAACGGGCTATTGAGTAGATATTCCTTAATCACTTTTGGATGCTTGAGGGGATAGTCCTGGCCTGACAACAGGACCAGGTGATGGTAGGTGGGCTCCGCATCTACAGCTGCTCTCATGAGCGCCAGCGTGGCTAACACCATGTTAAATCCTGACCAATAGACTCGGTGCCGTTCGGAGATGAATCGGATCCGGTTCTTACTTAGTGCCTGGCACGTCGAGAAATCATGTTGCGACTTGAGGTCGACATGTATGTAGATATCCGCCTGCTCATCAAGCAGCAGCGTTGCACATAGCCTGCGGACGTGCTCAGGATCTGTGTGAGCGAGGATCAAGTACGCCATTCGCTGACGATCACAATGATTCATGTGTCTGACGTGTGCCTTATGTGGGATGGGGATGTGTATCGTGATGGTACACTATAACTCGATGGAAGCAGTACTAATCTATCGTAATGAGCTGCTGCCCAGGAGTGAAACCTTCATTCAGGAACAAGCCCATGCGCTTACTCGCTTTCGTCCTATCTTTACCGGACTAACACGATGCAAGCCGGGATTGCCTTTACCTGACAGCTCTATCCTTCTTTGTCAAGATAACTCCCGATACTCGAGATCAAAAGGGTTAATGTATCGAGCCACTGGATGTGCGCCTGACTTTCATGCGCGGGCAAGACGCGTTGGCGCAACCCTGGTGAACGCGCATTTTGCGATGGATGGAGCAAACGCCCTGGCGCTGGCGCAAGCCGTAAACGTACCCCTGATCGTTACTCTTCATGGAAATGACGTGACTGCGTCAGAGCGTCTCCATCGAATAGCGATCAGGGGTCACCTGTATCTGTTGCGGCGCCAACGGATGTGGAAGACCGCTAAAGTATTTCTCTGTGCTTCGGAATTTCTTCGCAGGAGGGCCATTGAAGCTCGGCTTTCCGGAAGATAAGCTGAAGACTCATTACATCGGCGTCAACCTCAAGTTCTTTTGTCCGCCGGCAAATGACCAGCCGCGCCAAAACGTGCTGTTTGTCGGGCGCTTAGTCGAGAAAAAAGGATGCACGTATTTGATTCAAGCGATGCAGAAGGTCCAGAGCCGATTTCCGCTTGCCCGGCTGGTCGTTATCGGAGATGGCCCGGAGAGGGCAAACCTTGAGGCCCAAGCGCGTAGCTTGGGAATCCATTGCGATTTCCGCGGGGCGCAAGCGAGTTCCGTCGTGCGTGAGGAAATGAGTTGCTGCGCGTGTGTTCTGTGTGCCGAGCGTGGCCGCGAGGAACGGGGACAGTGAAGGTTTGGGAATCGTCTTTGCGGAGGCCCAGGCGATGGGCGTTCCGGTGGTCAGTTCTTTGCATGGCGGTATACCCGAGGTGGTTTGCGATGGCTCGACCGGTCTGTTAGCACCGGAGCGGGACCATAACAGGCTGGCGGAGCATATCATCCGGTTTTTTGCGGATGAGACTTTTTGGAAAGACTGCAGTAGAAAAGCCCAGGCGTGGATCTCGGATCGTTTTGATATTCGGCGGCAGACCGTGTCGCTCGAAGAAACCTACACAGAGGTTAGTCAAGCAGGAGCACAGTCACCAAAATGACAAAAATAGCGATTTACAAGACCGGTATGTTGCCGCCAACCCAGACGTTTATTCCGGACCAGGTGAATGAGTTGCAAGGCTTTGAACCGTGCTATGTAGGACTCGAGCGCGTCCCCAACGGACATCCGTTGGAGTCGGACCCCATCATCCTCATGAAAGAATAGGTCGCTGCGCTCCAGGCTTGGCAAGGTGGCATTTAAGGCCGTGGGGTTCGCACCGCAGTTCCTGGATAGTGTTGCGCGAGAACAGCCGGAGCTTTTACACGCTCACTTTGTCCTGGACGGGGTACACGCCCTGCCGATTGCGTCCCGGCTGCGGATCCCTTTCGTCGTAACCCTCCATGCCCATGCGCCCACCAGCTTTGGTAGAGCTCTGCCCCGAACTTCCTTGGACAATATGGTGTATTCCCTCCGGCTCGCAACGCTGTGGCAGCGAGCAAATCTGTTTATCTGTGTCTCCGACTTCATCCGGCAGCGTGCCCTTCAACTCGGTTACCCGGCCGCGAAGCTTCGTGTGCATTACATTGGAGTCGACCGCAGCCTCTTCAAACCGTCAGTGGCAGCGCCGCGATCCCCGATTGATCGTCTTTGTTGGCCGCTTGGAGGAGAGAAAAGGCTGCGATTACTTGATTCGGGCCATGGCCGAGGTGAAAGCGCAGGTTCCCGACGCTCATCTGGTTCTCATTGGTACAGGGTCGCAGAAAGACTGAACTAGAGCAGCTGTCTCGCGATCTGAATGTTGGTGCGCAGTTTCTGGGCAGAGTGAGCGATGCTGAGAAGCGGGAATGGCTGGCACGAGCAAGAATGTTTGTTGGTGCAAGCATCACGGCTGCCGACGGAGATGCTGAAGCGTTAGGCATGGTCTTCGCAGAAGCCCAGGCGACGGGACTTCCAGTAGTGAGCTGTTATCACGGGGGCATCCCGGAGGTCGTTCTTGATGGGAAGACCGGGTTGCTGGCCCCCGAACGCGATTCTCATGCCCTTGCAGTTCACATCCTTCGACTACTTCAGGATGAGGCCTTTTGGCAGGCATGCAGCACCCGAGCCGCGCTTTGGATGGAAGAGCGATTTGATCTGGTTAAGCAAACTCAAGAACTGGAGCAGATTTATTCTTCTCTCTTGAGATAAGCCAGCGGATGACAATCCAATCCAAAGCCCCGAGACCGCCATCCGTCGCCAGGCTGGCCCAGGCAGCGCCCAGCCAGGAGTATCTCGGTATCAGAATTAAATTCAATCCAAAATTCAGCAGTGCGGCGCAGAGGCGGGTTGCCAGTCGATAGTTCTGGTAGCCCGCCCCTGCCATGGCGTCTCCCGCGCTGAGATGAAAACAGCGAAACAGAGGAATGAGGCAAAGCCAGCGCAGGGCGGACACAGAGTCGGCGAAGCTCTTACCCAGAAGATGAGGAATGAGCGGAGCGGTAAGAAACATGCCGATCGCGCCGGCGACTCCGAAGATAGTAGTTTTCCGCAACACCTTCCGGGCAAACGGCTCCGTTGCTCTCGCCCCTCGAACGCCCAGTTGAAAGAAACGCGGATAGGCGGCGTTGTGTATAGAACCAATGGGTGTGGTGCAGATATTCAGAACCCGGTAAGCCGTTGTGTAAATGCCATTGGCCGCGTTCATGCCGTAGTGACCCAACATTACCTTGTCGACATCGTTGTAGATGTAGGATGTGGATCCTGAAAGTGAAAAGACGAAGCCTTCCCCGGCGTTCGCAAAGATGCTACGGAAGCTGAAGGTGGGCCGCCCGAAGGCAATCGAAACCGCGATGATGGAAGCCACTGCGGCAAGGATCGAGACCAACATAGACGCGAAGGCCCACAAATAAGCATTCGCATGGCCGATAGCAATGAACAATCCCAGCGCCAGGGCAAAGCGGAGAATGTTTACACTCACCGTCAGTATGGCCATAACCCGGAGCTTTTCGTAGGTTTGAAAAACCTGGCCAATCGTACTGGTTAGTTGTTGGCAGATAGTATCGCCAATGGCAATGAAAAGTACGAGGGAAGCGTGCGCACTATCGAGAGCGAAGTGCCCAATGACCACCACCACTCCTACCAGCAGACTGCCAAAAGTGAGCGTGGTTAAGAGGATGTTTCCCCAGTACTCGGAAAAGCAATTACGATCTGCGCTCACGCGCCGCAGAAATATAAACCCCGATCCCAGTGAGCTATATTGGCTGACGATCGCGACCAACGCAAAGGCGGCGGTGTAGATCCCATAGTTTGTGCTTCCCAGAAGACGTGCAATGACGACAAAGTAACCAGCCTGCAGAATGGTAGACATCGTCTGGCCGAGAAAGGACCAGCCTGCATTTTGCGCGAGCTTGCCACGCAAACTGTACCTTTGCTTTATCGAACCATGACCTCACTGGACCTCCCGTATTTCCTTAGACCGTCCCGGATCGAATCAACCTGGCATTCACACTGAATCGACCTCGTGCTGCTTCCGGCTGGCGCACTTCGAGATACGCCTTCTGAATACCTCCCGCCATGATTACAAAGACGAGCCACTCCATGCTATTGGGGGAGGCGATGGAGCCTGCCTCGATGTTTGTGATAACCGCCAGGAACAGCGTGCTCGCATACCAGAACAGCTCTGGCCTGTCGCTGGTAGAGGGAAAACAAGCGCCCCAGGCGGCGAAAGCTGTGCAGGTACGCCAGAACATAAAGAATTACGCCCACTGCTCCTATTTCGAGTGCTAACTCGAGTACACCGTTCTCAGCGTAGCTAAGCCGGGCCCATTTGATGGCATAGATAGCGTTTGCGGACTCTCCGCGTGTACCTTCCCAGAACGCAGAATAGCCATACCCTAACCATGGCCGCTTGGCGAATGAGGTCAACAGCGCAAACCAGATAGCCGTCCGTCCGGTAAGGGTCATGTCCTTACCCAGGAACTGGAGTAACATTGGCAAAATAGCCCAGATACCGAATCCGCCAACTACGAATGCCACTACCAATGCCCAGCCTGCGGCCACTCTTTCTCGAGGCTTCATTTGCTTTCCGGCCCTAATCGCAGCTGCAAAAGCCATCAGGCATGCGCACATGATCCATGCTCCGCGAGAACGGCTCATTGCTATCAGGAACACCCCTGCCCCTAGATAACAGATGCGCCAAAGCTTGCCCTTCAGTTTATCTACTGGCAGGAAGAGGGCCGGAGCGAGAAAGTACACGGTCATGATACCGAGCATGTTTTTATGCGAGTAAATGCCTTGCCACCCTGATGTGGAGTCTTCCCGGCCGGTGTAAATACCATAGCGGGGAAGGGCCACTGCCAGAAAGAGGCTGATAACCATCGTAAGGGAGCCCGTAATCATGAAAACCTGCATGAGCTGCCGGGGCGGAAACCGTTCGATGAGATACAGTCCAAAACATGTAGTCACGATCAGGTACACGTCCTTTTGGATCGTATCCTTCGGTTCCTGCGACCACAATACCGATACCGTGGCAAGCACTACAACGGCGGCTACGTACCGGTTTCGCGCGAACAGCGAGAACGCGCTGGTTGCTAAAGGCAACATCAGCAAGATGGCAAGTAGAGTGGATCCATAAACAATAATGCGGGTTGGTCCGCCATCAGCATATGTGTCGAGTGCCATGCTACCGCCCACGGCATCGGCCCCATTCAAAGAAAAAAGGGAAAAGGAGCCATGAGCGGCATAAAACAGCAGCGGCACCTGCACCAGCCAGGTGATGAGCCGGTGCTGCAAAGGGGGAGCTTCGAAAGTGGCCGGCGCTACTCGCACTCGGACTCCTGCGGTTTCAAGGTTTTGTAGTTATTCCGTGGGGTGAGCAGATCCATTTGTTCCTTGAGCGCTGTTGCCATATTTGCTAAACGACGCCTCGTCTTATAAGGCAACACGCTATAGGCGGCGAACATCAGCAAGGACGACAACGTGGGGGACCCTTTTAGCACCAGCTCGCGCAGCAGGCGGAACGTGACCGATGTCCCGGCCTGTTGGCTGGCGGCCCTGGGGGCGCAGACCTTCGCGATAAAGCTCGAATAGGCGCGCGGTGTCATGAGTGACCGGTTTGCCTGTCCCCACTCAAGGCAGGTCTGCCAGCCTAGCTTGCTGGTGATGGTGTTTTCGCTTTCGGTCCAATACACGCAGAGCGGATCGGCGACAATTGCCAACTGAACATCGGGATCGCCGGTTACCCGTAGAAACCAGTCGATGTCCTGTAGCCCTTTCAATCGTTTCCACGGCTTCTGCAGCATGAGGTCCCGAGAGCATAAGAAGCCGGAGGTCTGGAAGCCATTACGAGGCGAACCAAAGAGATATTCGCTGATTGGTTCACCAGGCCGGGGCAGGCGCCGTGGCGCTATCGCCTCGGTGGTTTCTGTCTTGAGCACGAAGCTGCATACGACCAGGGCAAACTTCGACGTCACAGCTTCCGCTGCCGTGTACTGCTTCTCGATTTTGGTTGGCTGCCACTCATCGTCATCGTCCAGCAGCGCAATCCACTTACCGTGCGCCCGGGCGGCGCCGATATTTCTCGCCTCAGAAGCCCCCACACTCTCTTCCAGCTCGATCACGCGCACGCGCGGATCGTTCATTTGCTCCAGTACCTTCACCGTGGTGGCATCGGGACCATCGACGACCACCACTACCTCCAGATCCGTGAAGGTCTGCGAAAGAGCGCTCTGCACAGCTCGACGTACAATCTGGGGGCGGTTCCGTGATGGTATAACTGCGCTGACTTTGGGCATAGGGTTTCCCTCGTAACGTATGTCATCCAGGAGCGGGCGATGGTTGCGAACCATCAGTGATGGGGATGGGTGACTACGCCTCCCGGCTTTTGGGGGTCGAAGTCAACTCGAATGTCTGTGCTCACATCCATGGTCTGCCCGTCGCGGAGAAACGGTTTGTAATGCCAGAGCCGTACAGCATCCATCGCTTGCGCTTCCAGCGACGTGTCTCCTGAAACGACTCGCATAGGATAGACACTGCCGGATTTCCAGATGACAACCCGCACCACGACAGTGGACGGCCGGCGAGAAGCCCCATCTCCTTGCGGGTAGGTCGGGCTCACCATGGTGATGCAGTGGCCCTCCATCAGTTGCTCGGGCACATTGAGCTTCCCTAGCGGCGCCCCGGCCCCGCTCTCCTGCAGATAGTGGGCGCCGGCGGAATGGATGGCCGTCAGCCGCATCGCGCTCGCATGCTGCGCCAGCAGGGAGGACGCGATGATGGCCGTCGCCAAGCTGCGGAGCCCTGGCATTAGTGCACCACGTAGATCGCAGCTCCGGCTGTCGAAGCTGCAATGTTGGCGGTGCTCATCGCGACGTTCTTCATCCAGCTGAAAGGCACATAGACGATATCGTTAGCCTGCAGCATGAGGGGTGGTTGCTTGCCTTTTTCCATTTGATCGAGACGAACGGGCACCTCCACCTGACCCTGATCCGTGGTACGAATCAGGCGAACATGCGATTGCTTTGAGGTCTTATTAGCCGACCCAGCCATGGCGATCACTTGCAGCACGCTCAGGTGCTCGTCGTTGGTGGTAATTGCGTAACCGCCCGGACGGTTTACGTCGCCCATGACATAGACCATCGGCGCTCTGGACACCAGCACCGTATCGCCAGGGTAGACCATCACCACATCCGATAAGGCCTCATTTGCATTGTTAGATACGTAATACTTGAGCTGTTCCCCTGATTTGTTCCGTTTCACGGTCACGTTGCGATCTGCTTCCTCACTCAGGCCACCCGCCAGAGAGAGAACCTTCAGAATGGTCTGCGGAGTCGTGATGGAGTAAGTACCCGGCGTGTGCACCTGGCCCAGTACCGACACATCCTGGGTCGCTAACTCCATCATCCTGACCGTCACCTGCGGGCGATGCATGACGTGTTTCTCCACCAGTGCGGCCTGGATCATGCCGGCGGCTGCGGCGGGAGTCTGGCCGGCTACGTGGATGCTTCCAACGTAGGCCAGTGGCACAGAGCCATCGTCGGTCACACGAACCTGTTGCTCCATCTCAGGGGTGTCCATCACATCGACCTGGAGAAGATCCCCCGGGCCGATTAATAAACTTTCCTGCTGCGCCCAGCAGGGCATTGCGAGTGCGCTTAACACCAGGAGGACGGCGGCAGTGTACTTATATCTAAGCATGCAGATCACCCCCAGAAAGCTGTTGGTAGCCGTAATAGCGGAACTGGTCCGCTCGCGAGGCTTTCACCCCGTTAAGCACCATGCCTATATGGCGAACCCCTTGCGAGCGCAGGATCTGGCAGGTCCGTTCCAGCGACTTGCGATTAGTTACATTGTGACGGGCCACCACCAGCGTGAAGTCGGCATACCGGCTCAATAGGGCGGAGTCGGTTACCGGGAGGATAGGCGCGCCGTCAATGATGATGTAGTCATACGCTCTGCGCCAGATACGCACCAACTCCGCCATATCATCGGAGGCCAGCAGTTCGGCAGGGTAGGCCGGCACTGGGCCAGCGGGCAGAACGTAGAGCCCAGGAATGCCAGGGAAGGGAATTTGCGTCGCCGATGCGGCGTCGTCCACATTGCCTTCGAACAACAGTGAACTTAACCCTTGACCTGATTCCAGATTTAAACTCCGGTGCAGCACCGGTGTCCGTAGGTCGCCGTCGACCAACAATACCGTCTTACCGCGTTGCGCGTAGACGATGGCAAGGTTGGTGCTAAGCATGCTCTTGCCTTCTCCAGAGACCGGGCTGGTTACCAGCAATACCTGGCCGCACGGTCCTCCATTGTTACCTTGCATGAGCGTGGTGCAGAGCACGCGCAGCGCTTCTGTATATGCGGCCCGCGGCTCAGTGGCCGCAACCGCTGCGTTCGAGGCCATCAGGGTGGATACAGAGGAATGCACGGTGCCCGCCGACACCCACAACGGCGTTTTAGGATCGGCTACGCGCTTTCGCTCTGCTTTTGGATCATGGAAGGGAAGCAGGCCGATGGAAGCTTCAGAAAACAGCATCTCCATTTCGCCGAGCTCCAGGATTCGGTCGTCTGTAGCATCACGGAAGAGCGCCCCGCAAATCCCGAAGAGGATTCCTCCAGCAATGCAAGCGGCTGCATAGAGGAGCAGGTTCGGCTTCGCGGGCCTGGAGGGCACACGAGCCGAATCCACCAGGGTGATATTGCTGGAACGCAGTCCGGCAACCAGGTCAGCCTCTTTGATACGGCTTACCATGTTTTCATAAAGGTTGCGGCTCTGGGTCGCCTCCTGCCGCGCGATCTGATACTGAAGAGCCTTGTCGTTCTGGCCTACGGCTTCATTCTTTTGGTCAAGAAAGACGGCTCGATCCTTGTCCTCGATCTGCTGTGCGACCGTGTAGTCGTTCTGCACCCGCGAGGCGACGCGGGCCGCCTCATCGCGTATGGATTTCTGCGTACTATCGAGGCTGGATTGCAGTTCGGCCACCTTGGGATAACCGGGGCCGAACTTCGCCGAGAGCTCATTCAATTTAGCCTGTGTTTGCGCTTCCTCGCTGCGCAGGTTCTGCAGTAACGTAAGCGAGCCGGTTACACTTGAGGACGCTCCACTCAGCATACCGTTACCGGCCAGCCCGGAAATGAGTTCCGGGTCACCGTTCTTCACCACCTGGTACAGCGCACCCTTCATGATGCGTGCTGATTGCGCCTGCTCCAACTGGGTGGTTGCCTGCTGCAGCCGGTCCAGCGCGGGAGTGAAGACCTGATCGTGACCCTGGGTATCGGTCTGACCAAATGAAAACACTCCGGAGTCGTGCTGCAGATCGTCCGCCTTGGCCTGCAGATCGTCGCTCTGCTTGCGCAAATCATTCAGTTGGTTTTCCAGCCATTCACTCGCCTCGCGGGTCGCGTTGTGGCGAGTCTGGAAGTTGTAGTCAACCAGGTCCTCCACCAGGCGGTTCACCACCGCGGCCGCCGTCCGCGGATCTTGACTAAGATATTCGATCTCAATTAGTCGAGTGTTGGGGACGGGCTTCACCTTGAGCCGGGACTCAAAGATCTTGATCACTCGCGTGCGTCGGCCAGGCGCTTCTTCCAGCGGAACATTGACTGGATCCGGATGACCGGCGGGCGCAAATAATCCCATGACCCACCCGATAGGGCTAAAGTGAGGCTGGAAGTCCGGGCTCTTCTCCAGGTTCAGTTCCTTGATCACCTGCAGCGCGAGCGATTCCGACTGCAGAATCTGCGCCTGGGTCTGCAGGGTGATATTCAAGTCGGTGGCATCCGATTGCGCCCCGGGACCCATCATCGTGTCCATGCTCAACGCGTCGGCAGCTTCCTTTTGTACCTGGATCTGGGCGGAGCCTTTGTATAGCCGGGTGGAGAGCGAAAATACGATGGCAGTGGCCCCCATCATGAGCAGCATCACCCAAAGAACAATACTGCGGCGGCGGGACAGGATTCCCCAAAGATCCTGAAAGGTCATTTCCTTGCGCGGGAGCATCGGCGCAGGCGTAGGGGTGATCACCGCAGGAACCATGGCAAAATCACTTTTAGCTGGCATCAGTTCACCTCGGAGCTACAGTTCCAAGCTAGGAACGGTTTTTTCATATGTTGGGAGTCGTAAGACTCTCCACTTCACGAGCATTGCCGCTGGACCGGCTCTCCAGTGATTGCTGCGGTAGCAGGGTTAGCTCAGTGAGCTCCGCAGCAAAGCGGTCTTGGTTGACGTAATGCATAAAGGTGTCGAGAAAAGCGCGGCGAAGGCGCTGGCGCAGGACGATGGCCGCGAACTCCATGTTTCCGAAGAGATAGCGGCGCCACATTCTGCGCGGCTCACGGCATAGGCGATAGAGCCACTCGCAACCGATATTCTGCGTCCATAGCGGAGCACGCGGAACCACTCCGCCCACGATCTCAAACGAGCCACCCACGCCGATACACACCGGCACCGAGAGCTGCAGGCCGTGCTCGTAAATCCAATACTCCTGTTTGGGCGCGCCGAGGGCCGCAAACAGGATGTCAGGCTGTGCGCTGGTGATTGCATCCGCGGTCTGTTTCAGCTCCTCCGCACTTTGCTCGAAGCCGAGGGGAGGGCAGTAGGTAGTGCACGTCAAGGTTGGGTAGTCGCCCTTCAAGGTCATGGCCGCGAGCTCCGCGGAACCCGGGCGGCCACCCAGCAGGAAGACATGCAGATCCGCCTCAGCCGCATGACCGCACAACGCTTTGAAGAGATCGACGCCGGCGATGCGCTGCTGCAGCGAACGTCCATAGAGACGCGCGGCGATAAGCAGCGAGACTCCATCTGGGATTACCAGGTCAGCGTGCGCGTAAACCTCCTGGAGCCGTCGATCCTTCTCCAGTAAAACGATGTGCTGGGCATTGGGAGTAATGACGTACGCCGGCGTACCCCGGTTCTGCGCATGGGCGATGATTGAGGCGCAGACCTGCTCTGACGAGCAGTTGTCGATCAACGCTCGACCGACCCCAATGCGAGCCGCGGATGGTTCGCGGAGTGAGTTTCGCGAGGAAACAGATGCCGCGAACCACTGTGCCTTAACGTTCATTTTCTGCTCTCTCACTCCGGGTGCGGGTTTCAATACTCTGTGTGCGCCGTGAGTCCGCATTCACTTTCGCGACGCAGCAAGATAAGGGTGCAGATAAAAGTAGTCAGTGTTTGTGACCAGGTCGCCGCGGAGATCATCTAGTGATGACCGGCTCCAGCGTGGATGCATCTACTTCCACGGCTACCTGCTGGTGGATGAGCTGCACGGTAAGAATGAAGCGCCATCCGCCGCTCTTTCTAACCAGCCAACCTTCCACGCCCTGCATGGGGCCGCTCTTGACGCGGGCTCGCTGACCTGCGACGAGGCCGGCATGAGGCTCCGCATGTTTCTCCAGAAGGTTTGTGCGCAGAAACTCTATCTCACGATCTGCCACGCTCAGCGGCTCGCGGCTGTTGCCGACCAGCTTCCGAACCCCCGGAGTGCGCAGCACGTGGCCACGCTCCCCTTGATCGATGCGCACAAAAAGATAAGTGGGAAACAGCGGCAATTCCACCTTGACCTTTTGTCTGTTTTTCCACACGCGCGAAGATTCATAGGTCGGCAGAAAGGTCTCGATGCCGCCAAAGTCAAGATGCCGAAAGGCGGCTTTTTCGTGCTGCGGCGTGGTCACCACGGCGAACCACCTGCGAGGATCTTGCTCCTCGTGGGGCAACAGCGTAGGGGTTACGTTGGTCATGGTTGCCATCGTCTTATCCAATACCGTCGCACAGTGTGTATTAGCGTTCAGGCAGGGCTTCGCCTATCTGACTTAGCAGCCCGCTGTCAGCGTATTGGGTCTTAGCCGGCGGCCGGGAACATCTGAATTTGCTCAAATGCTTCCAACTGCCGACGCTTTGACCAGTTCAAGCTTATCGGCTCGAAATAGCACTTGAATATCGGAGAGATTTGCCGATCTAAATAGCAAAACCTTCGAGTGGAAATTCGAAGGTTATTGTATTGACCATGGCTACTTATTGACGTACCGTGGATGACCGTGCCACTTGTATGAAAGGACAATGAATGGAAACGGTGATTGTACGTTTGGGCCGGATGAAAGGCGCTGTGAGTGGAAAGCATTAACGGCGATTCTCTTGGTTCCCTTTCATCGAATCCCTCCCCCGAAAGAATCGATGAAAGAGTTCTTAGAGAATCGCCGCTTGAAAAGAGCATACTTCTTCTACCGGAAACCGCCATAGTTCTTGAGTAATAGAATGCCGAATTGTAGTAACTGTATGTAGTAATGGCGCCTGTAGCCGCCCGCATCTCCTTTCAAATGAAAGCGCCATGGTTTCTAATGGCAATAGGAGAGGCATGCTGCATGCACGTAGTTGATCTGATTCGCAAAAAGCGCGACGGCGGAGTGTTGACCGATGCGGAGATAGCCGCACTGGTCGCCGGGGCAGCGACAAATTCCATTCCCGAGTATCAGCTTGCTGCCTGGCTCATGGCCGTCTGCTGGCGGGGACTCAACGCCGGGGAACTGCACAGCCTTACCACCCATATGCGCGATTCAGGCAAGGTCCTCAGCTTTCGCGGCCTGCCTGGGGCCAAAGTCGACAAGCACTCCACCGGTGGGGTGGGCGACAAAACCTCGTTCCTGGTGGCCCCCATCGCCGCCGCAGCCGGGCTCTGCGTGCCCATGATCTCCGGCCGCGCCCTGGGCCACACGGGCGGCACGCTCGACAAGCTGGAGAGCATCCCCGGCTACCGAACCCACCTGCAAGAGGACGAGATCCGCGCCGTGCTGAGCGCTTGCGGTCTCTCGATCGTTGGCCAGACGGAGTGGCTGGTGCCGGCAGATCGCACCCTCTACTCGCTGCGCGACCGCACCGCAACGGTCGAGAGCCCGTTTCTCATTTGCGCATCCATCATGAGCAAGAAGCTCGCCGCGGGCCTTGACGCGTTGGTGCTGGATGTAAAGACCGGCTCCGGCGCCTTCCTCAAGCAGCAGGCGGAGGCCATCCACCTGGCCGAGCTGATGGTCGCCACGGGAAACAGCGCCGGAACGCGAACCGCCGCCCTGATCACCAACATGAGTCAACCGCTCGGGCGCATGGCAGGCAATGCAGTAGAGATTGTCGAAGCGGTGGAACTGCTGCGCAACCACCGCCACCCGCTTACCGAGGATCTGCGGCAGCTTTCCCTGCAGCTCGCAGGATGGATGCTTTATCTGGGAGCGAAGGTGCCGACCCCGGAGGACGGCGTGCAGCTGGCGGAGGAGCTGTTGCACAGCGGCCTCCCGCTGGCCAAGTTCGGCTGCATGATTGCTGCCCAGGGTGGCGACCTGGCGTGGTTTGAGAGCCCTCAATGGCTGCATCAACCGGCATACCAATACCAGGTAAAGTCCCCGTCGGCAGGCTTCCTCTCGGTTGTTGATTGCGACCAGGTAGGGTGGGCTGTACAACGCTCCGGAGCGGGCAGGACGTGCCAGGGGAAGCCGTGTCTGCACACGCCGGCGTCGAAACGCACAAGAAGGTTGGCGATCCGGTCGCCGCCGGGGAAGCCTTATTCACTGTGTATGTCGAGCAGGAAGCGCGTCTGGAATCCGTCGCGGCAATTTTGAGCCAGTGCTATACGCTGAGCGCCGAGCCGCCGGCCCCGCAGCCTCTCATTTATCAAGTGATCGCCTGAAGCGGCACATTGATTGCATAGCCTTCCACAGGGCATCGCCTTGAAGCGTTTGTTACGGGGAGAGAGGGGCGAAATTGTCAGAAATTCAGGCTATCGCCCGTACTCCAACCCGTCGTCCGGCCTTGGGCCGTGTACCGCATGGTAGGGCTCGACGGCAAGAATGTTGCCCAGAATACTGCGCTCCTGGGGTGAGAACTGCGCCGCGAACTTGGGCGAGTTCATCATTGCCGTGCGCTGTTCGGGCGGGTATTCGCGCAGATCGCGAAAAGCCTTCCTTACCATCCGCTGGCGGTCCGGCGGGAGGCTACGAAACTCCTGGAAAGAGGCGCGCACCTGTTGCCGCATTTGCGGCGTAAGGCGCTCCATGGCCTCGATATGATCCAGCGTACGTTGGCGCTGTTCCGGAGGCATTCTGTTCAGCTGCTGCAGGCGGCTTAGCAGCCTTTGCTGAGTTTCTGGGGGTAGCTGTCTAAAGCCTGGTTCGCTCTGCAGGGCCCGTTCCTGCTGTTGTGGAGACAGGCTTTGATGCCGTTGCAACCACGTGCCGAGGTGCGGCTGCTGATTATTTTCAAACCGCGGATGCGCACCCTGCTGCTGCGGAGGGCGGGCGAAGCTGGGAGCCGCTGCCAACGACAACCCCAGCAGCAGAGCTGCGAAGACACGGCGAGCCACTTTCCCGCGGAGGGAGGTCGTTTCGAGCTCGTTGTGCCTTGCCATGATGCTGCCCTCTGAAGCGGTGACAATCCTTCTCGGGCCCCTCGCTTTCCAAGATTTTTGTGTCCACCTAACGTCTGTTTCTGCCTGACAATCTTTCCTCGACTAATTGGAGGCGCCGGTGGCGCTATCCTCGTCCCCATCCAGGGCATTCAATTGCTGAAACAGCTGGGCGTTGCCGTCAAACGACTGCAAATCGCGCACCGTGGCCGAGGTCGGGGGCGGCGGCGTTGCCTGGTAGTCGAGCAGGGCAAAAGTGCCGCCGCCAATCACCAGTATCGTGGCCAAGGCCCCCGCCGCCAGAGGACGCAGGTGCAGGTTGCTACTGTAAAGCAGCCACGCCTTGGCGCGTTCAAAAAAACTGGCAGGGGGTATTGTCTGTTCCACCCGCAACCGCGCATAGAGCTTGGCGTCAAAAAAGGCGCTGGGCTCCGGAGCCTGCCATTCGTCAAGCAGCTTCCAGGTAGATTCCATGCCCGCCAGTTCGTCTGCGCACCCGGCACACTCCGCTATATGCTTGCGGGCTTCGTCCGGCAGCGGCCGGGACTCGAAGACCCGGTCCGCCAAATGCTTTTTCATCTCAGGGCAAGTCATTATCTTCCTCAATTTCTGCTAAGCAAAATCCTTCAGGTTTTCGCGCAAGGTCTGGTAAGCCCGGAACAGCAGAGATTTGGTAGCCGATTCGCTCAGCTTGAGAACCTCACCAATCTCCTTGTAATCCATCTCCTGGTACTTATGCATTAACACTGCACTGCGTTGCCGTTCGGGCAGCGCCATCACGTGCTTGCGAATCGCGTTCATTCGTTCTGACCGGACCAGTTCCTGTTCCACGCTGAGGGTAGTATCCGCGACGTCGGGAGTGGTGCCCGTCTCCGCATCCGGCTGGTCAAGATAAACGTTCTGGGCGGTCCGCTCGTGCTTGGTATCGCGCGCGTGGTTCACTCCCAGGTTGGTTGCGATCCGATAGAGCCAGGTGCTGAACTTTGCTTCCGCCCGGTACGTCTGCCGCGAACGATACACGCGGAGAAAGACTTCCTGGGCCAACTCTTCGGCGACTGCCTGGTTGCGAGACATCCGAAACATAAAATGGACGATCTGCTTTCGGTATTTCTCGATCAGGATGCTAAACCCCGAGTCATCCCCTTCGCGAACGCGCAACATGATCTCGGCGTCGGAGAGCTGGGTCCAGTCCACTCCAGCGCTACGCAGCGGTACACTTTGCTGCGCGCCCTGGAACCCGTTCTGCGTAATGGCTACGGTACCCATACCCTTTGTAACCCCACGGTCGTGACTAGGTTGCGCGAAATCCGGAGAGTTTTGTGGCGTCTCTTCCTCCCCGGCTGGATCTGGGGAAGGTCCCCCCGGGGTGGGAGAATCAGGCTGCTCTGGGGGAGTAAAAGCCATGGGGTGAGTGGATTGTATCGTTGCCGGGGAGCCTTGGTCTCGCCCAGTTTGGTGGGATTTGCGGGTTGGGCGGGCTATGAAGGTTCGTGTAAACTACGCTTTGCCCTCCCGGATTTCCTGTGAAGCTTGGTGGCGTTGATGAAGTCCATGCGGCTTTCCTTAAAGAAAGCCGCACACGTGGCTGTCTTTTAGGCCCGCGTACAGGAAATCCGGGCTCGGAGGGCGCTTAACTCAGCGGTAGAGTGCCACCTTCACACGGTGGAAGTCGCAGGTTCGAATCCTGCAGCGCCCACCAATAAACCATTCAAAATAAGGCATTTGTCGGCCATGTGTCTGCCTGCCGGCAACCAATGCTGGGCGCCCCATGGCCCCGATTTCCTGTGGAGGGTTGTGGCGTTGATATTGACGCGCCACTTCCCCTTCGACATGCTCGCCCCAAGGGGTTAAAAGACAGAGTCGTAGGCGCGTACGGCCGTTCAGGCATCGGAAAAAGGTCTACCCCGTTCGTCCGGGGCTCCGGTGACGCCTTTCCTAAAGTTTATGCCGGCGTGAGCCGAAGAAATCCTTGTAGTGCTCTCCAGGATGCTTTTTGACCGTACAAAGGGCCGGCATCCAGGCGCCGATGCTTGTTGTCTTCATCCTGATCTTTGTGCGGCCTCTTTGAGGGCAAATGCCTAAATCTGCATTAGAACCCGGCCAACCGGAAATCCCTTTGCCCGATGTGTTGCCTTGGAACCCGGACGAAATACCGCTCGGAAGGCCAGCTCGCCCTGGATTCCCTGGTGGAGGCCCGTGAGCAACACCGCGGAATTCCCATCCCTTGGATTGGAGCAACCTGGACCTGCATGCGATCGTGTTCTGATCGCGGAGGACGATGCGATGTTTCGCAAGATCCTGCAGAGTTGGTTGGAAAGTTGGGGCTATCAGGTTACCGTCGCGGAAGACGGAGCACAGGCATGGCAAATCTTGCAGCAGATAAGCCCACCCCATCTACTGATCCTCGACTGGATCATGCCCAACTTGAACGGCATTGACCTGTGTCGTCTGGTTCGGGAACGGGACAGCTCCCCTTACCAGTACATCTTGTTGGTAACTGCAAAGGATGACAAACAGGATCTGGTCCGGGGCCTGGAGGCCGGTGCGGACGACTACCTCTCCAAGCCCTTCGACCGGCAAGAATTGCGCGCCCGGCTGCGCACCGGAGGACGAATCCTGACCCTCCAGGACGAACAATTGAAAGCCAGGCATGCACTCCAGGTGCAGGCAACCCAGGATGGCCTTACGGGAACATGGAATAGGACTGCGATTCTCGATTTACTGCACCGCGAGTATGAACTCGCCGCACGCTCCAGCACCGCCATCGGTGTCATCATGCTCGACCTCGATCACTTCAAGCAGGTAAACGACACCTATGGGCATCTGGCCGGGGACCATGTCCTGGTTGAGGCGGCGCGACGCATGAAAGAGGCGGTCCGGTCCTACGATCTGATCGGACGCTACGGCGGAGAGGAATTCCTTGTTGTCTCGCCCGACTGCGATGGAGAGCAGATTCAAACCTGCGCGGAGAGAATTCGATCGGCCATGGCAGCGCAGCCAGTGCTCGCCCATGGCGCAGAGATTGCTATTACCGTGAGTGCGGGCACGGCGGTTCTGGTCCCCCGGCTGAATACAGAGAAAGAGGCAATCGCGGCCGCAGACACCGCTTTGTACCGCGCAAAAAGTGCCGGTCGCAACCAGGTCGTCTCCCTCGTACTCTGAAATTCAGCTCCAGGTCAAAAACCACAAATATCCTTCAGTAACTTTCACAGATTACGCGGAGGCTAACCGCGTGTACCGTTCCCATCGCCGGCCGTGGCCTGAAAGTTGTACCGCTTTCGCCGCTGATTGCTATTCTTCACTCGCACCTGGTCAACATGTGCGAGGAGAACTCAGTGAAAACATCAGCAAAGACGGCCATTCTTGTGTTGCTCTCCACTGCCGTGGCGTTCGCAGAGAGCCCGAAACAACTCGGCGCCTGGTCCATCTACCCCGGAAAAGACAATCATGTAGTTTTGCTGCAATCTACGTCCAACGTGCAAGGCCAACCGGCTCAGGCGAAACTGGATGTAATTTGCAGGAACGGTAAGCTTGCCGCAATCGCCCTGGAGCCAAGCGCGGTCATCCAGAAAAGCAGGTTGTCGTTTACTGGCGCGGTTCCCACTACCCGCGTCGCTTTCAGCTTTGAAGGGCAGACGAATCAATCCGAACAATGGGCCGTCATGGACGATGGGCACACACTTTCTCCTTATTCTGAAGTCTTTGAAGGCAAGGTCACACGGCGTTGGGCGGAGCGCATCGCCGGTACAAAGAAGATGGGTTTCCAATTGGATGGCGCGGCCGGTGAAGCTCCCGATCAGCCCTCCTTCGAAACCGGAGAACTGGCCGAGGCTTTGTCGTCTGTAGGATGCAGCTACTGATACTTATTGGGCTGAGACTTTCCCCATTAAAACCCAGGAGGCCGGGCAGACGTCTGCAAATGCGCCGGCCTCTTGATCATTTCGGAACATCTGGCTTATAGCCGCCATTTCTTGCCCCCATCGGCCTTGCGGCAAATCGTACTACCCCTTGCACATCCGGTTATGTTGGCCTATTGCTTCCCCGCGCAGCGGTGCGTGGCTGGCGTGGAACCCATCTCGTTCATACAACTGAAGTGGACTATCACATGACAAAGGTAATCCACTACAAGCAATACAAGACGTGCCGCCATCCCCCATGCAACCAGCAACGATCTCGTATCGCGCAAAATCTCGGTTGACCGGACAATCGCGCTCCTTCGCGCAGGGTGCAACCATTCCAGCCCAGTTTCTGCTGTGGGACGACCTGGGGCGGATCGAGGCATGATGACCGCCCTTTCTCGCTGCCGGCAATCTCTCCGGCGGGTCGCCCTGGCGCTCCTGTTTTCGGCCGCGGCATCCGCCGCCTCAGCTCAGGTGATTCCAGGACTTGTTGGGAAATCGGATCTGTCGATCTTCGGCACCCTACCCGTCAATGTCACGCCAGATTTTGGCTACTACGCCCCTGTGCTCTTTGGATACCAATTGGGAGGCTTCTTTCAAACACGCCACCTGATTGGTGTTGAGGTCAGAGGTACCATCCAGAGGCGGTTTAATACCCAGCATCAGGAGTCGATTCTTGCCGGACCTCGAGTAGCGCTGCATTATGGGCCCTTCTCTCCCTACGTATCCGTTCTTGGGGGCGCCGGGAATGCGTGGCGGTACCTAAATCCGCCGGTTACGGGAGCACGCAACCCGCAACCAGTCGAAGACCTTGGCGGCCAATGGACCATCGCAGGTGGGCTCGACTTTCACCCGACTCATCATCTTGGTATTCGCCTGGGCGAACTCTCCTACTCGAAGATTGACCTGAATAAGTGGAACCTGACACCTCTCAACTTCACTGCAGGCATTGTTTATAGGATCAACTAGCAAATTGTGTAAAAAGTCTGCTCTTTGGGCTTTATAAGCCGCCGACAAATCCTATTTCTTTTCGGGTTGCGACTTAGATGTGTCGCAAAAGCCACATTTCTATGGGGCACCCGTCCTTTGTTTGGGGACGGAGCGTAGCGTAGTGGAGGGACCTGCTGTCAAAGGCGGGTCTCGCATATGGCTTTTACGCCACGGTTGAAGCGGTGCCCTTAGTAAAAAACATTGCTGTATTGCGGGCCATCGCATGGGCCTCGTTTGATCCCATCTATTGCGTCCTGTGATAGATACGACACCGAAGTTGTATCTCCATAAAGCAACGGTACTGTTACTTTGGGTCTTGCCGGGAAGAGGGCCGGATTGCTCCCACTGCACATGGAAGTACACTGCTGCTCTCCGTCGAGCTGGCGGAGGAGCTGTCTAAGAGGCATCTCGTATTGGTGAAAGAGCCTCTGAAATGGTTCTTGAACAGGCAATGTGTTGTCCGGGCCACGAAACACGCACTTCAAAGTTGGGAGTGGTAACAAATTGAGTACATTACCCGAAAAAGATCCGACATTACGCGATCTCTTGAGGATCTTCCACCGTAGAAAACGGTCGGTGTTTGTAACTGCTTCGGTTGTCTTTCTGCTATCCGTGTCTGCCTGCGCGTTCATGACCAGGAGATACACAGCCAGCAGTGTGATCCAGTTGGAGAAGTCCTCCTCCGACAGCCTTGGCCTGGATAGTTTGATGGGCGCCGCATCGGGCGGGGCATCCGATGCTCTTTCCGTAAACATCGATTTGCAGACCCAGGCAAATATCCTGCAGTCAGAAGCTCTTGCGCTCAAGGTGGTGAAGGACCTCAACCTGGAACAGAACGACGACTTTAAGCCCCACTTCAACCTTATCGGGTGGGTGATGGGGTTAGTAAGTCCGCGGGGGCCAGCCGATCCGCCGCATGCCAGCCTGCAGGATTCACCCGCCCGGCGGGCAAGAGTAGCGAAAGCTTTCTCTAGCAATCTGAAGGTAAAGGTCACTGCAGGTACGCGTCTGCTGGAAGTGGATTTTACCAACCGCGATCCAAAAGTGGCGGCCGCAGTCGTCAATCATCTGGTGCAGGCGCTTATTGATTACACCTTCCAGACCAAGTTCACAGCTACCAACCAGGTCTCTCAATGGCTTGAGGGTCAACTAGGGGATCTGCGCAAGCAGAGCGAATTGCTTCAATCGCGGGTCGTCGCTTTGCAGCAGGGCAGTGGGATCTTTGGCGTAGGCGGAACTGACCCGCAAGGCAAACCAGTTATCTACAGTCCGATTCTCGATCGCTTGCAGCAATCCACGGCCCAGCTCTCCCAGGCGCAGATGAACCGCGTGCTCAAAGCATCGGTGGCAGAGGTCGTCAAGACCGGGAACGCGGAGTTGATCTCGCAGTTAAGCGGTACGTCGATCGCCAGCGGCAGCGGCCAGGGAGTTATGAACTCTCTGGCTCTCATCCAGAACCTGCGCCTCCAGGAAGCAACGCTCCAGGCCCAGATCGACCAGGATGCGTCCCAGTTCGGGGCTGCGTATCCTAAGCTGATCCAGGAGCGAGCCTCCCTGAAGGGAGTGCAGCAATCCTTGCAGGACGAGATCAAGCGCACTGCGGAACGCTCCGAAAACGACTTCAAGGTCGCCTCGAAGGCCGAGCAAGGCGCCCGGGCGGCCTATGACAACGACCGCGTTGAAGCGGAGAAGCTGAACGACAAGAGCATTGAGTATGCCATCCTCTCCAAGGAAGCCGACCAGAGCCAGGAACTGTATCAGGACCTGCTCAAACGGTTAAAGGAGGCTGGTATCCTCGAAGGCCTCCACTCCTCAAATGTAACTGTGGTGGATCAAGCGAGCGCACCGGCCCGGCCAAGCAAGCCGCAGGTTCCTCTGTACCTGGCCTTGGGAGCAGGGTTGGGAATGTTCCTCGGCTGCTGTGTGGCTCTGCTGGTCGAGGCCGTCGACAACAAGATACAGGGGGCTGACGAGGTCGAGGCGCTGCAGATACCACTCCTGGGCATCTCCCCGCAGATAGAAGCCAGTAAAACCAGCTCTCACGCCCTCATGCTTGACTCACGCCACGCCGACTCGGCGTTCGGAGAATCAGTGCGCAGGCTACGCTCCGGACTGCTTATCTCGCGCAGCGGCACCCCTCCACAGGTCCTCCTGGTGTCCAGCGCCAGTCCCGGCGAGGGAAAATCGACGCTCTCGCTGAGTTTGGCTATCTCCCTCTCCCAGTATGAAAAGAAAGTACTGCTGGTGGAAGCGGATATGCGGCGTCCCGTGCTGTGCAGACGCTTGGGCCTGCAGCAAACGGATGGTTTGAGTGTGTTGTTGTCCGACCGGGAAGCGCCCACCGCCATTCTTCCCGCGGCCAACAATCCCAATCTCTACCTTTTGCCTGCCGGACCAACGCCTCCGTACCCAGCTGAACTGCTGGGCTCGCCCCGGATGCATACCCTCATGGACGAATGGCGATCGGAGTTCGATTTCATCGTGGTCGACTCTCCGCCGGTTCTGCCGGTGACGGATGCGCAGCTGCTGGAGGAGATGGCAGACGCCACTGTTTTGCTGGCTCGCGTTGGCTTCACTACCAGGGCCGCCCTGGAGCGCGCTTACAAGCTCCTGCTTACGCATCGCAAGGATCAGGCCAGGCCGGCGATCGGGGTCCTGCTCAACTTTGTCGCCCGCCGCTCCTCCGCATACTACGGCTATTACGGCTACTACGGCGGCAAGAAATATGAGTACCAGCAGGGATGAGGGCATGATCCGAACGCTTAAATCGTTGTTGTTCCTATTCTGTTGCGTTGCCGCCTGCAGTGCGCAGACGGAAAGCCTTACCATCGGCCCGGGTGACCTGCTCCACGTAAAGGTTCTCGAAGCGGCCGACCTTGAGCAAAGCGCGCGCGTCACGGACGCAGGTGCTTTCGCTCTGATTCTTGGCGGAAATGTCTATGTTGCCGGGCTCACGCCGCCCGAGGCGGCGGTCGCCATCGAGCGGGTTCTGGTAGACGGGCACTATTTGCTGACACCACATGTCAGCGTAACTACGGAGCAGACTGCTACACAGAACGTAACCATCATGGGTCAAGTACGATCGCCGGGAAGCTACCCCATCGGAACGCCGCGGCCCGTTCTTGATGTCCTCGCCTTGGCCGGTGGTTTAACCGAGGTCGCCGACCGAAAGGTGACCATACAGCGCCATGCCACTAAGGAGCGGGTTACATTCGTTGTCTCCAACTCTGCCGACGCCGCCCTGGATGCAAGCGTCTCTGTGTATCCCGGAGATACGGTGGTCGTTTCCAAAGCCTCGGTCGTTTACATCCTGGGCGATGTGAACCGGCCAGGGGGCTTCGCGATGGTCACCAACGATCAAAAGTTATCTGCTGTACAGGCAATTTCCCTTGCTGGAGGAACACCGCCCAACGCCGTTCCCTCCCGCGCCCGGCTGATTCGCAAGCAGGCTGATGGAAGCCACGTCGAGATTCCACTGCAGCTGAGCGCCATGGAGAAGGGGAAGCAGCCGGATATTCAGTTGCAAGCAGATGACATCCTTTACGTTCCCTTCAGCTACATGCGGAACGTGGCGGTGGGGGCGGGTAGTCTGGTCGGCGCTACATCTTCAGCCGCTATCTACCACTTCTAGTGAGCGTTTCTCATGGATCGAATGACATGTTCCCCCCCTCTCCAACCCGCCCACTAGATAGCTACAGCGGCGGAGAGACGTCTTTCGTTACGTTCCTGCCCAAGCTTCTGGTTATCTTCGCCGTGCTTACCCTGATCGTGAACGGCGCGCTCCCTCAAGTGGAGATGGCGGTTACGGGTGGGTCGCTCCTGTTTATGCCCAGGCAGCTTACCCTGCTGATTCTGGCTTTGGCATCCATGCTCTTACTCAAGGGGCGCTTTCAGCATTCCTCGTTGCTTCCTCTTACCCTGGTGCTCGCCTGCTATTTCCTGATCGAAGCGCTCTTCCTGCATTTCGTTAAAGACATCAGCTACCCAGCGATCCGAACCTCTCTGGAATGCTTTATCTTTCTCGCCCTCGTCGGAGCGGCCTCGGCCGTTCCGCTGCAGATCCGAGCACAGCATATTCTTGCTTTTCTCGTTGCCATTACCTTTGCCTGCCTGGTTATCTCCGCGGCCCAATTCATCACCAATACCCCGGTAGTGCGAACGGAGAGCAGTGACTCCTATTTTCATGTTCAGTCCTACCAGTTCGTCGACCAGACGCGCGGCTTTAGCCTATTTACCAATGGACTGGAGGCAGGCCTCTTCTACTCCTTCATGGGCGGAATCGCCACCAGTTTTTGTCTGCGGCGGGGATCGAGGAGAATCGGATTCCTTCTATTGGCGCTCTGTGCCTTCGGTTGCTACGTAACGTATACCCGCCTCGCCATTGTCGGCTTCATCGTTACTTTTATTGCGGTCTTTGTCTTATCCAGGAGAGGCCTCTCCAGGCTGAGCCTGCTGCTGCCCTTCTTCTCCCTGCTTTGTGGGTTGCTTATCATCTTTCAAGGCCTCCGCACGGAAGGCGGCGCCGCTAGAACTGACCTGGCCAGTGCGTCGTCTCTCGACACGCGAATCGTGGCCTGGGGTATCTACGCAGGCAAGTTCATGGCTGGAAGCCGAACAGACATATTGTTTGGCATAGGCCAGGGGCCCTATACCCCTTACACCGCGCCCAACCGCCTGGAGAATGCAGCGCCTATTCCCATAGATAATGCCTATCTGCTCTCCCTGCTCAGTTGCGGCGTCTGTGGCTCGCTTCTGCTTGGCGTCACGTACTGGAAGTTATGGATGTTTCTTCATAAGCGGACGATCCAGGGCAGAGATCATTTGGTCAAAGGCATCGCGGGCATTTTCGCCGCTCTTCCTTTCTTCTGCTGCATCAATGATCTACCCTCCCAAATAATCCTGTTGTTGCTGTTTGTGGTGTCCCTCAGAAAAGAGGATGAGGAGATACCCGCGGCAACCCACCTTGCTCTGAACGAACAGCACCTGGGGCTGGCGTGAGTGATGGCCACCGCCGCGACCGAAACTCCACATTCCGGCCAACGCACTCTTGCCAGAACGGTTGCGGGTAACACCTTTGCCAATGTGACTCGTTTGGCGGTTACGTCGCTGGTCTCGATCTTCTTACCCGCATATCTAACCCATCATTTACCCGTTAAAACCTACGGCGCATGGGTTCTTATCCTCCAACTGAGCGCCTATGTTGGCTACCTGGACTTCGGCGTTCAAACCGCGGTTTCAAAATATATTGCTGAGCATCAGGCCAAACGTGATGCCGCCGGCAGCGCAGCCTGTGCCAGCGGCGGCCTGGCCATCATGCTCGTCGCCAGCGCTCTTGGCGCCCTGCTAACCTGCATCCTGGTTTGGCGTGTACCCGTCATCTTCCGCACCATGCCTGCTTCCTACTACCACGATGTGCGCCTAAGTGTGCTTTTCGTCGGAGTCTCTCTTTCCGTCACTCTGGCCACATCGGTGTTTGTCGCTATATTCCTTGGGCTGCAGCGTTATCGCGTGCCTATGGTTACGACCATCGTCAGCCGCGTCGCCTTCGGCGTGGTGGTCTGTGCGACCGCTGCCGCTCATAGCAGCCTGGCGGTTATGGGGGCTGCGGCCGCAAGCGTCAACATCTTGAATGCTCTGCTGCAGGTTGGGGTATGGCGCAAGAGCGCCAGCCACATAAGCGTCTCGTTGCGCCTGATTGACATGCGGCTGCTAAAGCGGATGCTGCAATACTGCGCTGTGCTTACCGTGTGGTCGGTCTGCGCCATGTTCATCAGCGGACTTGACCTGACCATCGTCGGTCATTACTCCTTTGGTGAGACGGCCTACTATGCGATTGCCAATGCGCCGACCGCCTTCCTCATTACCATCGTCGCGGCGCTGATGGGGCCGTTGTTACCCGCTGCATCGGCTCAAAGCGTTCGCCGCAGCCCGGCACAAATGGGGACTTTCCTGCTCCAAGCCACGCGCTATTCGAGCATTGTCCTCCTGCTCACCGGCCTGCCCTTCCTGGTCGTCGGGTTTCTGATGTTGCGGGCGTGGGTGGGGCCTGTCTATGCACTCCATAGCACCCCATTTCTCCGCATCCTGATCCTGGCCAACATCATTCGCAGCTCCTGCGCGCCTTACTCCACCATGGTCATCGCCACCGCAAGGCAGAGAGTGGCAACGGCCTCTCCCGTGGTGGAAGGCATCGTGAACGTCGTCAGCAGTATATGGCTGGTACAACATCTGGGTGCATTGGGCGTGGCGCTCGGCACCCTGTGTGGCGCAATCGTCGGCGTGGTTATCCACTTTGCCGTCAGCATGCGCTTCACCCAATCAAGCATAGCCATCTCGCGTACACAATTGCTTCTCGCCGGGATGCTGCGGCCGGCGGTCCTAATCATCCCCTCTCTCCTGTTCTTATGGCACGGCGTACCCACAGCCATGTCGCCTGCTGCACTCGGCGCCTGTTGCGCATGCAGTGCTGCCACCCTGTTCCTGGCCTGGTTCGTGGCCATGAATCGGGATGAGCGACAGCTCGTCGCTTGCGCAGCAAGCCAAAGACTGGGCTTCTCATTTAAGGCAAACCCACAACCTGGTCCCGATAAGCTCATGGCAACCGTCATCGCCGGAAAGGCAGGAGAGTGAGCATGGACATCTCCGTCGCCATGTGTACCTACAACGGTAGCAAGTTTCTGGCCGAGCAGCTCAGCAGTATCTGCGAGCAGACCAAGCTGCCGCACGAGTTGGTTATCTGCGACGATGGGTCCACCGACGCCACCCCGCGGATAGTGCATGCTTTTGCCCTGGATGCGCCCTTCCCGGTACGCTTCTTCCGTAACCAGGCGACCCTGGGCTCGACCAGAAACTTCGAGAAAGCAATCAACCTTTGTGCGGGTCAGGCGATCGCCCTATGCGATCAGGACGACATCTGGCAACCGAACAAGCTGGAACGGTTGGCAAGTGTTCTGGACAGCGAGCCCCAAGTGGGTGGCGTTTGTTCGAATGCCTTCCTGATGGACGAAACCTCGGAGCGCTTTCCGGATTCGCTGTGGGAGCGTCGCAGCTTCACCCCGCGCATGCGAGCCGCCTTCCAGCGGAACAGCGCGCGGCAGTTGCTGCAATACAACGCCGCCACCGGGGCGACCTTCGTCTTCCGCTCTGAGTTCGTGAAGCAGGTCACTCCGATTCCACCGGAGTGGGTCCACGATGCCTGGATCGCCTTATTAGTAGCAACCCAATCACGCGTTCAACTCGTGCCCGAGAAGCTGATTAGCTACCGGATTCATCCTGCGCAGCAGATCGGAGTCGGGTCCAGGGCCACGGTCTCAGACGCCGTGCTTGTGAGGCGTTGGACAGTGCTGGCGGCCAGGCTGGCCACTTTACCTGTAGATCCGAGCATCAGCCAGCTGGTGCACAAGCGCCTCAGGTTTCTCGAGACACGCGCCGCCTTGAAGCAAGAACGCCTGCTTGGCCGCGTCATCGCGGCCAGCTGCACGTTGCCGGGATATTTTCGCTTTGCCCGGGGCTTGTTCAGCTATCTGCGAGACATAGCAAATGCGAGTTATCCGGGCACCATCAGTGCCAGCAAGGTGAAACTATGAGCGATCGAAATCCGCTGGTTACCGCAGTGATCCCCACCCGCAATCGTCCCGGCCTGGTCTGCAGGGCCGTACGCAGCGTGCTGTCACAGTCCCTGCGCGAAATAGAATGCATCGTGGTCATTGACGGACCGGATCTTGCTACGGTGGAGTCATTGGGCGAAGTGCGCGACCCGCGCCTCAGGGTGATTGCCCTGGACGAAAGCGTGGGAGCCTGCGAAGCCCGCAACCGTGGTGCCCAAGCGTCACGAGCCGAATGGGTGGCACTCTTGGATGACGATGATGAATGGCTGCCGCACCGTCTGGAGAAACAATTCGCGGCGCTCGCAGAAGCCGTGGATCCCGTAACCATGGTCGTGAGCCGTTTTCTTGATAGGGGAGCAGGGAATGACCTGGTGCGCCCCTATCGCTTTCCGTTGCCGGGTCAATCCATTAGTGAATTCCTGTGGTGCGAGGTGTCGCCTTTCGGTGGAATCACTGGCTTCCCGCAAACATCCACCTGGCTCGTGCGGCGCGACTTCCTGCTCCAGGTTCCTTTCACCAAAGGGCAGAAGCTTTTGCAGGACCTCGACTGGCTATTGCGCGCCTATCACCATCCGCAGATGCGCGTCCTCTTTCTCCAGGAACCTCTTACCATCTTCCATAATGATCAGGGCCGCCAGCGGGTAACAAAGAAAATTGATTGGCGATACTCCTTCCGTTGGGCCATGAGGAATCGGCCTCTCTTTACCCCCAGGGCATTGGGCTTTTTTATCGCTATCTATTGCATTAATCCCGCTGCTCAGCAACAGGCTCCCTGGTCTGGCCTGCGGCTCATGTTCAAAGCCATCGAGCGCTATAGCAAAACTACTCCCAAGCTTCTCGGGCTATGCTTCCTCTACGTGCTGGTCTATCCGACGGTGGGGAAAGTACTGTCTCCGCGCAAGCGAGCCACTATGCTTTACCAGATGAGGAGTCTGGTCAGGAGGCCTGTCTAACTGCCGCCCGACTGCTTCCATGCCAAACCAACCCTCCAAGCGTGTGCTGATCTTTCGCAGTGAGCTGTTAGCCATCAGCGAAACCTTCGTTCTCGCCCAGGCGAAGGCGTTAACCAGGTTCGAACATCGTTTCGTGGGGTTACGCAGGATGAGCCCGAGCCTGCAGGTTCCTGATGACGCCATTGTCGCCGCCCAAGGCGATGGCCTGGCGCATAAATGCCGCCGTCGCCTTTATAAGCAGTTTGGCGTCGCGGCAGACTTTCATCGCAAAGTGCGTGAAGTGGATGCCCATCTTATTCATGCCCACTTCGCGACGGACGGCGTCCTCGCACTGCCACTCGCGAAGAAACTCGATCTTCCGCTGGTCGTGACGCTACACGGACGTGACGTTACGATCTCTGATAAAGAGTTGTCCCAATCCTGGGCCGGCCGGCGGTATCTCCGTCGCCGCGAAAGCATGTGGGAACAGGCTACCGCGTTCCTCTGTGTCTCCGGCTTCATCAAGGCCAGTGCTATAAAAGCAGGGTTTCCCCCAGACAAGCTGCGTACCCACTATATCGGGGTCGATCGGGTCGCGTTCCGTCGCACGGCCGAGCCGTCGCTTACTGAAAGTGTCTTGTTCGCCGGGAGGCTCATTGAGAAGAAAGGCTGCGACTTGCTCATCCGCGCGATGGCAAGCGTGCAGCAGCAATTGCCGCACGCTACACTCACCGTTGTTGGCGACGGACCTATGCGTTCGGCCTTGGTGGATTTGGCCGATACTCTGGGGGTTCGCTGCAACTTCGTTGGGTCCCAATCATCCGACCAGATCAAGCTCTTGCTCCAACAAGCGACGATCGTTTGCGTACCCAGTCGTACTGCGAGCAATGGTGACTGCGAGGGCCTCCCCATCTTTCTTCTTGAGGCGCAATCCATGTGTGTTCCCGTAGTGGGCACTTTCCATGCCGGCATTCCAGAAGCCGTGATCCACGGGGAAACCGGATTGCTGGGTCCCGAAGGTGACGTTGGTGCACTCGCGAAGAACCTTCTACTGCTCTTGCAGAGCCAGGAGTTGCGATCGGAATACAGTCTGCGGGCCGCACAACGAATGGATACCACCTTCGAGATGGCGGCTCAGACTCGGAAGCTGGAAGACATCTACGACGAGATTCTTGCTACGCAACCAGCGCTGAGCACCGAGGTATGAGGTTGTGACTTTATTGATTTGAGCCCATCTGGTCGGACGGCCCCTAATAAGAGTCGCCACCCACCACTTGTCATTCCTAGGCTTAGCTCCTAATGAACAACCGGCATTGCGAGTCAAGCGTCATGCGTTGGTTGTGCGACAAATCTCTCTCTCCTCACCAAGCCTTGCCCCCTGGACGGGTTGCCCCATGTTCGCGTTTTCGCGTACATGGGTTGAACAAGATGGGCGTAGCCCCTCCTTTAAATCGGTGTAGGCCGTTGGGGAAAGCATCGGAAAAAGTCGTTTTCAACCCATGTACGCGTCCGCGAACATGGGGCACCCGTCCAGGGGGCAAGGCTTGGTGGTAAGCCGGGAAAGCGGGGGACGAAATGACAGCCAACCCTAGGTAGAGCTAAAGTCGTTCATTCCTCCCTTAACTTGCCGCAGGCAAGTCGTCTCCTCGGGATGACAGTGGAGGGTGGTGACTTTTATTAGGGGCCGTCCGATCGATGGGCAGAAAAAAAACGGCAGGTCCCTTCACTGCGCTTCGCTCCAGTCGGGATGACAAAAGTCACAAGTTCTATGCCAGGCCGAAGGTTTCGATGTACTGTCGCGACGCGCCTGTGAGACTGTATTTGCGCTCGACCAGTTGCCTGGCCGCAGCGCTGTAGTGCTGGCGTATGTCGACGCTATCGAGTAACTGCCGTAGTTGCTGGACAAGCGTCTCGCTATCCCCGCACCTGAAGAGTGCCGCTGCGTTACCACCCGCAGTAATTTCACGATGCACCGGCAGATCGCTAAAGAGGCAGGGAAGACCGTGAGCCATCGCTTCCAACGACACCAGGGGCAGTCCTTCAGGGCCTAACGACGGATTGATGAATATGGTCGAATCCTTGTAGAAACGGGATGGGTCCGTCTGAAAACCGGCGAAGTGAACATCCAGTTGGTCTGCCAAACCCTCCAAGTGCCGCCGGTATGTGCCGTCGCCAACCACCAGCAGAGATACATCCGGGATCTGCCGCATGGCTTCGAGAATAAGCTGCACTCCCTTGTATTCCTCCAGGCGGCCAACGAAGAGAAGCTGCGGACGCTTGGGTGCAGACAATGCACAGCTCAAAGCGGAAGGAGCCTCGACCCAATTCGCGATGACCCTCACTTTATTCTGCGGCAGAACGCTACGTGCGATCTCTCCGATCGTTTCCGATACGCAGACCACCTGGGTTGCAAAGCGCAGCGAGTGCTTGGAGAGCAACCTGGGAAAGAACCGAGCAGGGTTCAAAAACCAGGAATAGAGGTCCGTTTCAAACGGGATGTGCATGGTAAAGATCGTTCTGCAGCCGGCCAGCCGCAGCGGTCCCAGGAGCAGCGACTCGAAGAAACCATTGACCTGCACCGTGCGGATCCGGAAGCGCAGCAGCATATAGGGCACGACAAAACAGGCAAGCAGGAGACGTATAGCCTTCAACCACTTTGATCCCAGCAAAGGCAGGCAAATCACCGTCATTCCCTGGGCCCGTAGCTCTGCGGCAAGCTTAGGCAGGGAAATGACAGCGTAGCCCGTGACATACGGGCTCAGCATGGCGCCAAGTCCTCTCAAATAGGTCTCAACACCACCATAGTGAGAACCGAGATCGATGAATAGAATTCGTTCTTGTTTCATGCAGAGTGGAGTGTGCAGACAAAACGAGGCACTTAACTCACGCTAAGAGCGCGCTCCACAGGGAGCAATCACACGAAAGTCATAGAGTGAAATAATCAGCAATGAAAGTGTTTACTCTACCCGTGACAAAGCCGTCCAATCGAATCGATCGAAGCCGCGCTTCATGGTAAAAGTGTGAATATGATCGAGACGGTAAGCTCATGGATACTCCCCGAGACTTCGGAATATCACCGCGAGCCCGCCCGTCCCGTCGAACGTCGCCAGGCCAACTTCGATGCGCAATTTGATTGGCACACGGTCTTCTATGACTGCTTTCGTGTGCAAGGCACACAAGCGATGCTGATCGGCCCACCACTGACCAGGTTTGAAGGCATTCTTGATTCACTCAAGATCCACGCGCTGCCCACCGGAAACGAATGCCGTTACGAGGTACAACACAAGTTCACGACCGCCTTCGCCAATCGACGCACTGACAACCTGTGCCGGATACTCGTCGAAGTATCCGAGGGGGATACTTGTTTACAGTTACAAACCATCGCCGGCTCCAAGGCCCTCGATATCAGGTCAAACGCGCGTCAAGTCTTCCGTGGCAGGCGGGTGCTTTTCACCCTGAGCAAGAATAATCACCCCACGTGGATCTGCGACTGGATGCGTTTTCATCGCGATCTGCAGGCGGCAGACGCGGTTCTTTTGTTCGATAACGGCTCCACAATCTACACCGTGGAGGCGCTTCTCGAAAAGATGAACCAGGTCTCCGGTTACTCGTCTATATGCGTTGTCAGCTGGCCCTATAAGTACGGGCCACAGGGAGTAGGCCGGGGCACGTGGGACTCTGCGTTCAGCCAGGATGGCGCGATGGAAGATGCTCGCTGGCGCTACCTTGCCGAGGCCTATGCCGTGCTTAACTGCGATATAGACGAGTTATCTCTCTCCGCCGAAGGCAACATATTTGACCAGGCTGCTGCATCCGCCGCCGGTTACGTGAAGTTCTCCGGCAGGTGGGTCATGCCGAGGAATGGCGAGGAAGCAGAAACGATCCCGCGTCACCAGGAGAGCACGCAGCAGATGCTACCGCAATGGCGCTGGCAGGGCTTTCGCCCCAAAGATATCAAGTTATGTCCGGCGAAGTGGGCGGTGGTGCCTAACCGCTGTCCGGCAAATGCGCATTGGAGCGTTCACGAGATCGTCGGCATGCGTACGCGCAAAATAAAGGGTGAGGAAACCTCTTACCGTCACTTCAGCCGCATCAGCACAAACTGGAAAAATAACCGTAAGTCGATAGAGCACTGCGATCCACGACGGCAGAAGGAAGATACAAGGCTTCAACAAGCCTTTGCCAGGGTCAACTGGGGCGAGTAAATCGCGCGTCTACGCCTGCCTATGCAGGCACTCTGTTCGGCACCCCGGCGAGCTTGGGTTCGAAGGTTTGGACTTGCGCGGCCGCAGAGAAGGGCTGAGGGACTTCCTGGTCGACAGGGGCCCCCACATGGGCTAAGAACTGCCGGAAGCGCGCCTGGAAGACATCGATGCCGAACCCCTCGGCATGGCTGCGCAGGACCTTAGCGGACCAATCCTGGCGCTCAAAGCGCAGCATCGCTTCGGCCAGGTCGCTCGCTTCCTGGCGGTCGAAGAAGACGCCGGTGATGCCGTCGATGATGGTCTCTGCTGCTCCTCCGGCACGGTAGGCTATGGTGGGCCGGCCGGCGGCAGCGAGTTCGAGCGGCGCCATCCCAAAGTCCTCCTCTCCAGGAAAGAGGAGAGCGCGGCAGCGGGCCGCGTAGTGCTCTACCTCGGCATCGGAAAGACGGCTCAGGAACTGCACCGTTGGTCCAGCCTTGGCCTTCAGCCGATCACGGTCCGGCCCATCTCCGATCACCAGCAGACGCCGCCCCAACCGCGTGCAGGCTTCGATGGCAAGATCGATGCGCTTGTAGGAGATCAATCGAGCCAGCACCAGGTAGTAATCCTCCTGCTCTGTGGAGGGACTGAACCGGTTGACATCAATAGGCGGGTGGATCACTTCGGCTGTGCGGCCATAAGCACGCTGGATACGTGCCGCTACGGTCTTCGAATTGGCGACAAAGTGATCAGGGTAGTGCGAGGCACGCTCGTCCCAATTACGAAGGGCGCGCATCATCGGCGGCAGAAGCAGGCGTCGTGCCGCACTTTGGGTCTCCTGTGAGGAGTAGCTGGCAAAGCTCCAGGCCCAGCGCATGGGAGTGTGACAGTAACAGACGTGAATTGCGTGCCGGTTTGTGCGCACGCCCTTTGCATAGCCGGAAGAGCTCGAAATCACCAGGTCGTAGCGCGATAAGTCAAGTGAACGCACAGCTAGAGGGTACAAGAGGAAGTAGAGGCGATAGTACCGCTCCATGCTGGGCAGATGCTGCATCCACGAGGTCTCGACCCGCCTGCCGGCCAGTCCGGGAGGCATGAGGTGAGGCATCGCGACCGTGCTGTAGAGGGACGCGCTGGGCAGCATGCGGGCGAGCTCCTCGGCCACTCTTTCCGCCCCGCCCATCTGCGTAAAGTAATCGTGTACTACCGCAATCTGCATTAATCCCTCAAGGTGTTACGAAACAGCACCGGACCGCCTGAGCATGGCTGGAACGGTGCGGGCGAGAATTTTAAAATCCAGTGCCAGCGACCATTCGTCGATGTACGAAACGTCGAGTGCTGCTTGCTGCTCGAAGCTCAGCCCCGTATCTTCTGCCACCTGCCAATTCCCAGTCATCCCTGGGCGAACGCTGAAGCGTCGCATAAGCTGTGTCTCGCCGAAGCGCATTAAATCGTGCCCGCTCAGCGGGCGCGGGCCCACCAGCGACATATCACCTAACAGCACGTTCCACAGCACGGGCAGCTCGTCGAGCAAGGTGCGACGTAGAAATCGGCCCAGCGGAGTCATGCGCGTGAAGCCAGCCCCCTCAACCGCCCGGTCAGAGGTCTTGAGAACGATGCTGCGAAACTTGAACATGAGGAATCGGCGGCGTCCGTAGCCGTGCCGCTCCTGCGTAACGAAGATCGAACCCGGGCTGGTGAGCTTGATCGCCAGCCCGATCAACAGGAAGACTGGCGCTAGTAGTAGAATTCCCGCGGCCGCGCCCAGAACATCGAGAATGCGCTTCGCAACCTCGGCCGTCTCCCGGCTGCGGCTCTTGGGCACAAGCTCCACGAACATGGGTGCTCGACGGTGAAGGTCTTTGTCTTGCGCCAGCGTAAATACATCGTTTAAGCAAACGACGCGTACGCCGGCAGCCTCGGCTATCGATACCGCGCGCTGGGCCAGCTCGTAGCAGGAGCGCATGGGAGTGGCGATGATGACCTCGTCGACGATGTTTCGCAGCAAATAACCCGGCAGATCGTCGACACTGCCAACCAGGCGGCTGGCAATGTCTGGCGGCATCGAATCGGGATGGCGGTCATCCACGAAGCCCAGAAGGCGCTTCGTGCGGTGATGCTGGATGCGCAACTCACGCCACGCCTTGCTTGCGCGCCGGCCGCTTCCTACGATGATGACCCGCTTGGGCTCAACGATATGCCAACGCCGGTGGTGGCTCGACACCAGCACCCGGCAGGTTTCATAGAGGAAAGCAACCAGCAGGAAACTCCCCACGATTTGCTCTACCGCTCCTCGAGCATGGCGGGCTTGCAGGTACAGGTCCAGAAGCGCGGTCATGATTGCGCAGGCGGTCGCACTCCGCAAAACCAGGCTGCGCAATCCGTCGAGGTCGCGGCGGTAAAGGCCCAGAGTGGTCAGGCATTGCTTCCAGACGATGGCAAACACGATGGAGAAAGATACGTTCAGCAAGGTGATGCGGATCAGCAGGAACTCTGCAAGGCCCCCAAGCGGAATGTACCGCCGGTTGGCCCACACCACGGCGCCCACAGCGAGCCCCAGCGCGATTAAACTATCGAGGGCTGCCGAAAGTGCGGTCGAGTTGCGGAGTCTGGCCATTGTCATCCACTCGCGCCAGGGTGCGGCGATTCGCCGATTATGATGCGGAACGGTCTAGGCGGCGAACCATCGACCCAAGCCATGCTTTTCTCGGATTCTGGCGATAAGGTCTCCCTCTTCATCGACCTGTGCCCTATCTTGATGGGCTGAAATGGGAAAAGCTTGGGCGATCAAAGCGCAAGGTTCGATTGCGACACTCCCATTACCAAAATCACTACCAACTGATACCCAAGGTAAGAGCGGGTTGACGATCCTTCAATCACACGAAAGTGTTTGCGCTGCAGCTAAGGGTGGGGTATGGGGCCAGACGGGTCGGAATCCCTCTTGAAACTGGCCCACGATCGACGCGGCTGGTTGGGAGGGTGTGCTCCTCATCCGCCGTCCTACTTCCTACCAGCACAGAAGAAACGGCTCTGGGGATATTTCGAGGCCTTTTAGCGCATACGTAACTGCGCTTGCCGTCTTGGCGGCAATTCAGCACAGCAGTTCCGGTAATATAGGAACACTACGGTTACAAAATAACCAGGATTGTTGGAGGGAGCTCTGCGCAACCGTCTGTCGCTCGTTGCCGCACTGGTTGTTCTGTTCACATGGTCGGCTATCAACGCACAGCAGCGGGCCAGGCACTCCGCTCCTGCTTCCATGCAGAGTTTTCAAATCCCCAGCCACGGAGCGCTCCTCAACGCGTTTGTCTACGTCGCTGCGGGCGCCGGTCCGCACCCAGTGGTGGTGCTGCTGCATGGGTTTCCTGGTAACGAGCGCAATCTCGATCTGGCCCAGGATATTCGACGCGCCGGATGGGATGTTCTCTACTTCGACTACAGGGGTTCCTGGGGATCGACAGGAGATTTCTCCTTCTCCCATGGCATCGAAGACACGGCGGCGGCGGTCGATTATCTGCGCTCGCCTATCATGGCGAAGATATTGCGCCTTGATCCGGCGCGCATTGTTCTCATCGGACACAGCATGGGCGGATTCATGGCGGTGCAAGATGCGGCTGCTGATCATCGCATCCTGGGAGTAGGTCTTATTTCGGCTGCTGATCTTGGAGGACGTATTCCGCTGCCCTTGCCCGGGGAGCGACAACATGCAGCGATTAAGGCACTGAGCGCAGCCTACGATCGTGAAGGAATGGACCCCATCAGTGGCTCTACGCCTGAAGAGCTTGCCCATGACACGCTCGCCAATGCAGAGCGATGGAGTTTCATGGCCAAGGTCGGGTCGCTCAAGAGCCGGCCGGCCCTCATCATCACCTCAGACGATGCCTATGCTCGAGGAGACGAAACATTCGCGGCTGCGTTGCGCCGTGCGGGAGATAGCCGGGTGGCCACACTCCACCTGCATACCGATCACGTCTACTCCGATCAGCGCGGCGCCCTTGCAGCCGCGGTTCTCAGGTGGCTTGCGACGGTTTCACCAGCAACTGCGCGCTAACCGTCTTAACCCACTTACCGTGTAGCTGCGTGATGATGGTGGTGACGATGATGGTGGCGATGGTGCGTTTGTGCAAATGCTGAACTCGAAACCATTAGGACCATAGCAAACAGAAGAGCCTTTTTCATGTCCACATCATAACAACAAAGGTCCGGCGCGCAGCCCGTTCTGAGTAACTTTCGGGTTACTCAGCCCCACCCAAATGATGTTACGTCGCCGTCAGGAGAATTCTTTGAGCGCGCTTACCACGGCGTTGCCCCTGTGCCGGGTGCGGAAAAAGAAGACCAGGGTAATGAGTATGTAGACAAAGTAGAGATAAGGCAGCCAGGAGTAGGGTGGAGCGGGAACCGGATAGAGAGTTCCCGCCAGGGCCATCACCATCGAAATGCCCCCAAGAATGGCAATAACCAAAAGCGTTATCGACAGCGCGCCTTGCCTCTTTAGCTTGAGTGGCAGTGCAATGCAGGTAAGTCCATAGATCGTGATAAAGCCGTAAACCGCGAAAGACCCAAGCCATCCGTAGATATCCGTGCCTGAGAAACCGAGTGTGACAAGAATCAGCGCTGGGATACCCACCACGAAGGCGGATATCAGTACGGCCACGTGTGGAGTTTCGTTGCGGTGGTGGGTCCTGCACAGCCGCATCGGAACCAGCCGGTTATGGGCCATAAGCAGCAGGATACGGGCGGCGGCTGTGATGCAGGCCAGCAGGCAGGCAAACATACTGATCATCGCGCCGGCGTCAATGATGAGGCCAAATACAGGCAACGCCACCTGGTTTGCCAATACGTGCATCGGTGCATCGGTTTTGTCGACGGAGAGGCCCGAATTGCGAAAACCAAGCACTTCCGCATACGCAGCCAGGACGAAGAAAACCCCCGCGCCGAGCGCGCACTGCAAAACTGCGCGCGGTATGGTGCGTAGCGGTTCTTTGGCCTCGTGACCGAGCGCGGTCGCACTCTCAAAACCAACAAAGCTGAAAATCGCCAGCACCAGCCCCAGGCGGATCCCCGCAATCGAACTGCCTTGCAGCCGTACTTGTGGCCAATCGAGGTGTAGACCGTTCTTCCACAAAACCAACACCATCACCACTAAGATGCAAACCGTCGATGCGCCTTGTAGCCACAACATGGCTCGCGCAGAGAGCTTCACATCGCGGTATGCCATGGTAGCGGCACCGGCGACCGATAGCAGCACCAGCAGATCGGGCGCGATGGTGTGGCTGGTGAAGGTTTTCAGCAGGATATTCGAGTACTCAACGAAGCCCCCAACGATCGACGAACCCGTAGCTACATATCCAAGGACGAGGGCCCATGCTGCGATGGAGGCGACCATGGGCGGAAGTGAGTCGGTTACATAGCTGTACAGCGAACCGGGTGAGGCTGACCGTCGTCCGAGTGCGCCGATGAGCAGAGCCATCAGCGTGATCTGCACGGTCGCGATGGCATATGCAGCCCAGGTTCCATTGCCGGCCAAGGCAAAGACCAGGGGAATGGTCAGGACCGGTGAAAGGACGGGCGCGATGACACCAACTGATTGGGCCAGTGTTTCCCAGGGCGTCAGAATGTTACGGCGCAGGCCATATTCAATCTCAGACCCGGATGCAAGGACAGCTGTGGTCTCGGGCGGCATCTGCGTCTCCAGAAAACTGGTTCAAAATGACTGAGTTTACGAGCGACGTCGACGGGGACGGGGAGGCCTGAAGTAAGTGTGCTGGGAAGTTGGAGGGGAAGTCAAAGGATTTTATCGACAGTGTAAAGTGAGCATATGGCACTGCAGTTGGCCAAGGAGGCGCTTAGCCTCTACGATCTTCCTCCGAACGCAACCGTCCGCCTGGTCAGCCGTTCAGAAAATGAGATTTATAAGATCGAAGCTCCCTCCGGCCCGCGGTGGGCTTTGCGCGTCCAGCGCCCGGGATATCAGTCCAGGAATGCGCTCGCTTCGGAGATTGCGTGGCTGGTCGCATTGCGCAATGACGGAGTGGTCGCGACGCCGGTTCCCATCGCCGGGTGGAATGGGGAATGGGTCCAATACGTGGGCGCTGGGGGCGCCTCTGAAGCGCGCAATGTGGTTCTTTTTGCCTGGGAAGACGGCCACCAACCCACCGTCGGCATGGATCTGCGCCAATGTTTTAAGAGTCTCGGCGCGATCACTGCGAAGATGCATGTGCACAGCGCCGCCTGGCAGCGGCCCCAAGGTTTTGAACGATTTACCTGGGACTTTGAAGCCGCCCTGGGGGAGACTTCGCGATGGGGCCGTTGGCGCGATGGGCTGGGCATGAACGCCACCAGGCTCGACCTGTTTGGCCGCACAGTGGACCTGATCCGGGATCGCCTCGCGGGTTACGGCAGGGGGCCTGATCGCTTCGGCCTGGCCCATTGCGATTTGCGGCTGGCCAATCTGCTCTTGCATGAGGGCGCAGTCAAAGTGATCGACTTCGATGATTGCGGCTTCAGTTGGTATATGTACGATGCAGCTACGCTCATGTCATTTTATGAGCACCTGCCTGGCGCGCCCGGCCTGATTGAACACTGGCTGGAAGGGTATCGAACCGTGAGAGCCGTAGCCCAGGCCGAAGAGGAAGAGATTCCAACCTTCGTCATGCTGCGCCGCCTGCTACTGGTGGCCTGGGTCGGCTCCCATGCGGAAGCCGATCTTGCCCGTTCCCTGGGCGTCGCCTATACGGATCAGACAGTGGGCCTTTGCTCTGCCTATCTCCGGCGCTTCGGCTGAACAGGATACGGAAACCTCTTGGCTTGAAGGGTACGGGCTTCAGCCCGTACGTAACTGGTTGTAAATAGGTCAGGCTTTAGCCGCTGAGGGGCACATTTCAACCTGCTACCCGACCAAAATCTGCTCTGAACTCGATCAGTCCAGGCGCACCATGATCTTGGAAAACCCGCCGGGATCATCGCTCCAGGCCTTAATCATGGCTGGCGCCTGTTCCAGCGGGACGATGGCGCTCACCGCCTCGTCGACTGGAAAACGATGCTCTTCCAGCATCCGTATCACTTCCCGAAAGTCCTCAGGCAGGGCATTGCGTGAGCCCAGAATATCGATCTCCTTCTGGACGAACCACTTGGTCTCGTAAGCCACCGGCTCTTTGGCGTAGCCGATGTAAACCACACGCCCGGTAAATGCCACCTCGTCGACGGCGCTGCGAAAGGTCTGCGGCAGTCCAATCGCTTCAATAATTACATCCGGCCCCCGTCCACCGGTAAGTTCAAGCAGCCGTTCGTGCAGCGGCTCCTTCGAGGTGTTGATGGCGTGGGTTGCCCCGGCGCGCAGAGCCAGGGCCAGTTTTGCATCACTGAGATCGACTGCGATCGTCTTCGCTCCGCGAAAGCCAGATGCGGCAACGGCTCCGAGCCCCACTCCGCCACAACCGAAGATCGCGACCACATCCTGTGCTGTGACGCGTCCCCGTCCCACTGCGTGCAGGCCAACGGTCAACGGCTCAACCAGGCAGAGTTCCTTGATGCTGAGGCGCGCAGGGTAGAGCTTCTCGGCAGGCACGGCGATGTACTCCGTCATCGCGCCGTTGCGCTGCACCCCCAGTGTCTCGTTGAACTGGCAGGCATTCGGCCGCTTCCGGAGGCAGGCAGGGCATCGGCCGCAACCAAAGTAGGGTGAAAGGGTGACGTCCATTCCCGCGGCGAGTTCCGGATGCGCTTTGCTCGGTTCGGCTATGGTAGCTGCCACCTCGTGGCCTGGGATGCGGGGAAAACTCACCATCGGATTCTTGCCCCGGTAAGAATTGAGGTCGGTTCCGCAAAGGCCAATCATGCGAACCTTGAGCAACACATCATCATTGGTCGCGACCGCATCCGCAACGGTTTCAATTCCAACCTCGCCGGGCTCTCTCATTACGAATGCTTTCATGTCTACCACTTCCCTCAATCTTGATTTTCAGCCCGCCCCGATGGCCACACATAATTGAAGACCGGCGCTAGAATGCCCTCGACCTGGCGCAGAAGTTCTGGATCTGTAAAACTGCGCAGCAGCGTCAAGCTAGCTTCCACCTCGCGAGCGTTCGCCATGCCGACCAGTGTGCTCGAGACATACGGGTGGCCCAGGCTGAAGCGTAATGCGACCTCAGATATATCCGCTCCATGGCTGCGGCAAAATTCAGCAGCCTTCTTTCCCGCATCGCGCACTGCCTGCGGTGCCGGGTGCCAATCCGCCGGTCCTTGTTCGGTCAGAATCCCCATGTGCAAAGCAGACGCGTTGATGAGTCCGATCCCACGCTCCCGCGCGAAGGCGGTCAGCACCTCATCCATATCCGTGTTCATGAGGCTGTAGTGGCAATACGTCAGGATACTGTCGACGGGCGCAGCCTCGGCAATGCGCCGCAAGAGCTTAGGAGGATATCCCGTGATGCCGATGTAGCGCGCCTTGCCTAGTTGCTGCAATTGCCGCAAGGCGGGGAGGGTCTCATTGATAACCTGCCGCGGGTCGCCAAACTCGAGATCGTGCACCTGAAACAGATCGATATAGTCTGTCTGCAACCGCCGCAGTGACTCATCCATGCTGGCGACCACCCGCTTCGCGGAAAAATCAAACTCCGCCATTCCGTAGCGTCCACACTTGGTGGCCAGTACGACGCGTTCGCGCCTGCCCGCGAGGGCCTCGCCGAGTCTCGTTTCTGCCAGCGTAATCCCGTAGTAGGGTGAGGTATCAAAGAAGTTGATGCCGTAGTCCACCGCCAGGTGTACGGCCCTCACTCCTTCACCGGGCTCGATGTTGCCATAAACGCCGCCCAGCGCAGCGCCCCCAAAGCCAATCAGCGAGAGGTTAAGGTCTGTCTTCCCCAGTTTCCTATATTCCATCGCGTCGGCCACTATTCCGCCCCTACTGATTGACGCCGCTCGCCAGAAAACCGCCGTCAACCACCAGGATCTCGCCAGATACATACGAAGCGGCATCCGAAGCCAGGTACACGGCCGCGCCCACCAGCTCTTCTGTCTTGCCGAAGCGGCCAATCGGAGTGCGCATCTTGAATTCCCGTCCACGCTCCGTGCTGTCCAGCAAATTAGCGTTCAGGTCGGTGCGGAAGACCCCGGGGGCAATAGCGTTTACCAGCACTCCGTGCCGCGACCATTCCACCGCCAGCACTTTAGTCAGCGCGCCCACCGCGGCTTTACTGGCGGCGTACGCGGCCACCTCGAACAGTCCCACGTAGGTGGAGAGCGATGCAATATTGATGATGCGCCCGTAGCCGCGGCTAAGCATGTGTTTGCCGAAGACCTGGCAGCCGCGCAGCGTGCCCGTCAGATTGGTGTCCATGATTCGTTCCCACTCGTCTTCGGGAAAGTCGATCGTGGGCGCGCGCTTGGTGATGCCGGCGCAGTTGACCAGAATGTCCACCTGGCCAAACGCATTCAGCACCTCGTCGCGCAGCGCTTCCAGCGTAGCGCGATCGTGCACGTCTGAGGTCTGGCGCAATGTTTTCCTGCCCTTGGCCTCGATTTCGGCGGCTGTTTGCTCCACCTGCTCTGCGCGCCGTGAAGAGGCCACCACATTCGCGCCGGCATCCGCCAACCCCAGAGAAAGAGCATGGCCAATGCCCGTAGTGCCGCCCACAACCACGGCGGTCTTGCCTTGCAAATCAAAGATGGAAGCAGTCATGGAAGGACGGTTTCTCTCAGGGGAGCTCGTTTGACCGTCGATACGGTAAACGCTACAGTTGAGTCTATATCAAAGTATCTCCAAGCTGGAGACGCTACGGCCCGAGTGGCCGGCGAGAAGAAATGGCAGCCGAAAAAATACTCAGGATCGACCCCAAAGACAACGTCCTCGTGGCCCTAACCCAACTCCCCGCCGGGGAAGCCATTACCTTCGCCGGGGAGCAATATGTTCCGCCGTCTGAAATACCGGCCAAGCAAAAATTTGCCACGCGCGATCTTGCACCCGGGGATGAGGTCATCATGTATGGCGGAGTCGTCGGGCTCGTCCGCCAACCGATCCCCCGCGGAGGCCTGCTGAGCACACGGAACGTGCAGCATGACGCCTCCGGCTTTGGGCCCAAGGTCGGCGATTATGTCTGGTCTCCGCCCAGCGTAGCGGCTTGGTCCAGGCGCACCTTCGATGGTTACCATCGGGCCGACGGCCAGGTCGGCACGCGTAATTACTGGCTGGTCATCCCCCTGGTTTTTTGCGAGAACCGCAATGTAGAAGCCTTGCGCGATGCCTTCGAGGAAGAGCTTGGTTACGGGCGGCCGAAACTCTACCGCCAGCAGGTGCGTCAATTGATCGAGCAGCACCAGCAAGGCGCGCACACAGCGGGGCGCGATGACCTTACTCTGGGTCGACAGGAGCAGATTTTTCCCAATGTCGACGGAGTCAGGTTCCTGGTGCATGAAGGCGGCTGTGGTGGAACCCGCCAGGATTCCAAAGCGCTCTGTGGCCTGCTCGCCGGTTACATCCATCATCCCAACGTTGCCGGCGCGACGGTGCTGAGTCTGGGTTGCCAGAACGCCCAGCCGTCCATTCTGATGGATTCGCTTCGCGAGCGCGACCCCGAGTTGCGCAAGCCCGTGCTCATGTTCGAGCAGCAGAAATCCGGACTGGAATCGGCCATGTTGTCCGAAGCCATTCGCGCCACCTTCGAAGGCCTGGTGGAAGCCAATCGGCTCACCCGAAAACCCGCTCCTCTCAGTAACCTCACCTTGGGATTGAAGTGCGGGGGCTCCGATGGATTTTCCGGCATCTCGGCCAATCCTGCCATCGGCTATGTCTCCGACCTCTTGGCTGCCCTGGGCGCAAAGTCGATCCTCTCGGAGTTTCCCGAGCTCTGTGGAATGGAACAGAGCCTGATCAATCGTTGCGTGGATGCGAGCCGGGCCGACCGCTTTATTCAACTGATGCGTGATTATGCTGCCCGGGCCAAGGCGGTCCACTCCGGCTTCGAAATGAATCCTTCTCCAGGCAACATCAAGGACGGGCTCATCACCGACGCGATGAAGTCCGCCGGCGCGGCCAGGAAGGGCGGCACTTCTCCTGTCTGCGAAGTCCTGGACTATCCGGAATACGACAACACGCCGGGCCTGGCGCTGCTTTGCACTCCAGGCAATGACGTCGAGTGTGTTACCGCGCAAGTGGGTGCGGGCGCCAATGTCGTTGTCTTCACCACCGGCCTGGGCACGCCCACCGGTAATCCCATCTCGCCGGTGATCAAAATCTCCACCAACTCCAGCCTCGCCGAACGCATGGCGGACATCATCGATATCGATACCGGGGCCGTGATTCGCGGAGAGACTACGATCGAGCGAGTCGGCGAATCAATCCTGGATCTGATCATTGACGTGGCCAGTGGAAAAGTACGAACCAAGGCCGAGCAGCTCGATCAGAATGACTTCATTCCCTGGAAGCGCGGCGTCTCTCTCTAGGCAATCTTGCATGCTAAAAACCGGCATTCTCAATCCCGCCATAAACTCCCTTCTCAGCCGTATCCGTCACACCAATACGCTGGTCATCGCCGATCGAGGATTTCCTTTTTGGCCACAAATCGAAACCGTCGACATTTCGTTAACCGACGATATCCCGCAGGTCCTCGACGTACTGCAAGCCATCAGGAAGAATTTCGTCATTGGCCAAGCCTTCATGGCTGAAGAATTTCTCACCGCAAACCAGCCCCAGACGCGGGATGCATTTGCGGCGGCTCTGCAAGGTGTGCCTACTCTCTACGAGCCGCACGTGGTCTTCAAGAAGCGCGTGCCGCACGCCATCGGGCTCATCCGCACGTCCGACACCGTAATCTACGCCAACCTCATCCTCGAGTCCGGCTGATCTACGCTGGTTTGCGGCTCAAAGCCCGTCGCAGAACAAGTTCGAGTGCCTGCTTCTGCTCTTCGTACTCCGAGTCGGATAATTTGCCTTCAAGGTGATCCGTCTCCAGCGTAAAGAGCTCCTCCTTGAGCGTACCCAGAAGTCCGCCCGGCGCCTGAACCACAGAGACCGGAGCCGTACCAGCGGCCTCTATCGCAGGGGTACCCGCAGGCCGCCGCAGCAGAAACCCGGCACCCACCGCAAATACCAACGTGATCGCTCCCAGGATCCACCATTTGTACTTGTCCAGGGGATCAGGCGTATCGATGGGCACGCCCAGGCCGCCCCCGGGACGAGTGTCATTGGCCGCCGCACTACCTCCTTGGGCTTCAAGTGCCCCTCCGCCATCATTGGGCTGGCTCTCCGCCTGCGTATCACGTGGCATAGCGCCCGAGCCGGAAACCGTGAAGGCGAATGGCTTTGCCGGGGAACCGCCGCGCGCCAGCATGGTGGTTGCCCCAGGGGTTTCGTTTAGCGACTGGAAGGAGACTCCGGCCCCCGGCTTAAAGTTCATGCTCTTGGGCATCATCACTACGAAACTATCCGTAGGCGTGGCGAAACGCTGGTCGAAGGCGAGGCTGCCGGAGTAGGGCAGGTGATAGCCCAGCTGAAACTGGGTCACACCCGGGCGTAAAGGGAACGGAAAGGCATAGTGGCCCTTATCTCCCACAGCTACAGGGGAGGTCTGCACCGGCATTCCGCCCGGAGCCATGGCGGCTGAGCCTTCGATCTGCGCGTCGGGCGGCAGATAAAAATCGTAGGAGTGGCTGCTGAACTGCGTACGCGGAGGATTGGAGTCGTTCTTGATAAAAAAGCTCTGCGTCACGCGAAGCCCCTGGCCATCGGTCTCGACGCGCATCACGTTGGCTACCGTGGCCACACCGGCCACCACGGGCGCCACATTAAAGACCTGCACATTCACATTGGGCGTATTGGGCGGGGCCGGCTGAAAAATATGCCGCGCCCTCATGATCGACGCGGATGAGATGCATCCCCGGATCCGGCGCATCGATTGAAAAATGGCCCTGGGCGTCGGTCTTGGTATGCGCGATCTCGTGCATGCGTTGATCGAGCGCGATCAGCACCACCGCGTCCCCGGCTGCCGGCGTTTTCGTCGTACCGTTGGTGACGGTACCCGTAATGGTGGCCGCCAATGCAGAAGCTCCGGCGGTGAATAAAATCATTGCCCAGAGCGCAAGAATTCCGCGCGGCATAGCGTTCGGTCTCATACTCATCTTTCTGTAGCAACGCAGAAAATCACTTCAGGAATGTAGCGCGACCTTCAGTTCCAACTGGTCGATTTCCGCCAGCACCGCGGCGGTTTCGTTCTCCAAAGCAGCGCGCTGCGCCGCGTAATCCTCAGCCGTATATTTCCCCGCGCTGTACTCGAAATTCAGGTCGCGGAGATTTTCGTAGAGCACGTCTTTCTGCTCGCGCAGAAAATCGAGGCGTGTTTTCGGAATCTGCCGCGCGGTATCCCGCTGGGGATAGAAGACGAAGGCGAAAATCGCCAGCAGCAGCACGCCACAGGCAATGGTGCTCATATCTGGGTCTCCCTGCGTATGCGGTCGCGAGCAGCGGCAAAGCCGGGTGTAGTCGGCTCAGGCGGCGTGGGAACGGTGTGCAGCTTCCAATTGCGCACGATCAGCAGAACAGCGGCGATGCCTAGAAACAGCACCAGCGGTGGCATGATCCAGGCGAGATGGTTAAACCGCGTGAACCTGGGCGAGGCGATGATCACCGGACCGTATTCAGCCTGGAACTGATGCAGGATAGCGTCATCACTATCACCCCTGGCAATAGCCGCTGACAGTTCTGCGAGCATTCCCGGCGAAGACGGACAGCCCACGTGGTTGCATTCGCCCAGCAACTGAGCGCAGCCGCAGCCACACATCAATTCATGGCTGTCTCTGTAGTACCGGGCAGAGGAATCGGTCGCGCCGGCCGTAACCGCAATCAGGATGCAGAGCAAGGCGAGCTGTGAGACCCGGCTGAGAACACTACGCGATTTCAATCGTGACCTCGGCCGGCGACGGCCACTTCAGGTTCATCTACCAGTCGCGGTGTAGACGGCTTCACGCCCTCGCTGAGGCTGCGGGTGCGGCTCGCAGCCAGTGCCGCGCTAAGGTTGGGCGCCAGCGCTACCAGCGTGCCCATCGCTACCACCACAACTCCGATCCAGATCCAGGCCATCAGCGGGTTAAGAAAAACTTTGATGATCGGCAATCCGCTCTCGGGATTCTTCCCGGCATAGATCACGTATAGATCCCAAGCCAGGGTGGAGTGATTGGCCACCCTGGTTTCCGGCTGTTGTGAAGCGGCATAGAAACGCTTCTCCGGCGCCAGTTGCGTGATCAACTTGTTCCCGCGATAAACGTCCAGCAGTGCGAACTCGGTGTCGTAATTCAAATTCGAATCTTGCGTGAAACTCTCGCATACGAGGCGATATGGCCCAATGGTCATGCTCTGGCCGTTGTTCAGCTCCTGCTCGCGGCTTTGATTGAAAGCGCCGCCGGCAATGCCAATAAAGATAATGACCACGCCAAAGTGCACCAGGTACCCGCCATACCGGCGCGTATTGCGGCGTGTGAGCTGGACCATGGAGGTGAATATGTTTTGCCCGGTGTGCCTGTGGATAACGTTAGCGCCCCGCAGAAACTCCGAAGAAATGGCGGTGACCACGCCCGCGCTCAAAGAAAAGGCGACCAGCGAATAGAAGGTGGCCTGATCGTTCCAGGGGCGAAGGCCAACGGCCATCAGCACAATCGCCGTGGTCACAATCGCCGCGCTGGGCAGAATAAAGTTGCGCCGGATGCTTTTGAAGGATGCGCTGCGCCAGGCCAGCAGTGGGCCAATGCCGGTCAAAAAGAGAAGAAAGAGGCCGATAGGGAGCGCCACGCGATTAAAGAAGGGTGCGCCCACCGTCACCTTGTTGCCCTGCACGGCCTCCGAAATGATGGGGAACAATGTGCCCCACAGGATGGTGAAGCAGGCCGCGAGCAGAACCAGATTATTGAAGAGGAAGCTCGACTCCCGCGACACCAGCGACTCCAGTTTGTGCTCTGACTTGAGATGATCCCTCTGCCGCAGGAAGGTGAAGAGGCAGACGCAGAGCACAACGATGAGAAAGGCGGTAAACCAGCTGCCGATGGATGATTGGGCAAACGCGTGAACCGAACTGACCAGCCCGGAACGCGTCAGGTCGGTCCCCAGGATGCACAGCATGAACGTGCTGAAGATCAGCCACACGTTCCAGTTCTTCATCATCCCGCGCTTTTCCTGCATCATGACTGAGTGCAGGAACGCGGTCCCGGTGAGCCAGGGCATAAGCGAGGCATTCTCCACCGGGTCCCATCCCCAGTAGCCGCCCCAACCCAGTACGGAGTAAGCCCAGTGCGCGCCCAGGAAAATGCCGCAGGTCAGGAAAAGCCAGGTCACCATGGTCCAGCGGCGCGTGATGTGAATCCACTTCTCTCCCGGGTAGCGCATCATCAGTGCTCCCAGGGCAAACGCGAAGGGCACGCTGAAGCCCACGTAGCCCAGGTAAAGCATCGGCGGATGGATCACCATCTCCGGGTACTGCAATAGAGGGTTCAGCCCGAACCCATCGGCCGGCTGCTGGCCCTGTACCAGGGCAAACGGGGGAGCGGCAAAATTCAGCAGCAGCAGGAAGAAGATCTGGATGCCGGCCAGGATGGTCGAGGCGTAAGCGGTAAGGGTAACGTCGACCTTATGCCGGAGCCGGAGCACGAAGCCGTAGGCCGTCAGCAACCAGGCCCAAAGCAGCAGCGATCCCTCCTGGCCCGACCATAGCGCGGCAAACTTGTAGGGACCCGGCAGGGCGCGATTCGAATGATGAAGGATGTAGGAGACAGAGAAGTCGTTGGCAAAGGCGGTGTAGACCAGGGCGACGGCCGCGCAGGTTACGGCAAAGAAGCTGCCGATGCCGGCCCGCCGGGCGGTTTCCGCCAATCTGTCCGGAGCCATCCGGCCGCGGGATCCGGTGGCCAGTTGCCGCAGTGCTACTCCGCCGGCCAACAGCGTGTAGCCGCTCAGAACAAGAGCGAGGAGGAGAGAAAAACTTCCAAATTCCGGCATGAGAAGGTCACAAGCCCTTCCAGATTGTCGCAGAGGCGGACACGGAACGGCAATGCCGTCAAGGAATCGCTTGAATTGAGCCTGTCAATCCATTAAGCATTATCAATTTTTAATAATCGTTTGAAGGGAGGGGCTGCATCAGCCTGAGGGGTTATGCAGACCGCCGCATGCATTCGCCGAGCAATTCCTGAACCAATCGAATCAGGCTATCGGGATCGCACGGCTTGAGCCGGAAGACCACTTTCAGCCCTTCGTATGCGGATTCGGCATCGGGAAGGCCGCTGAGCACAATGACCGGAAGGGTGAAGCCGCGGCGCCTAACCTCGGCAACAAACTCCGGTCCGCTCATAATCGGCATCAGATGGTCGGTGACGATCAGACCAACGGGGAGAGAGGTTTCCGCCTCGTTGAGGATTTCGAGCGCCTGCCTGCCTTCAGGGGCAATGCAGACTTCTCTGCCAGACACCTCCAGGATCGCCCTGCGGGTGGCCGATTGTAAGTGGTTGTCATCCACCAGCAGTATGCGTGAAGTCATTCCCAAGGGCCCAATCAACCTCTCGTTTATGGATGAAAACCGTTTAAAAACGGTTGCCCGGGTGCAAAATTCTTGAAACTTTTTTCTTTTTCCCTCACCCGACCCGTCTAAACCGGTCCGAAGTGAAAGTGAAGTTCCTGCACGCTGGCGATCGGCGTCCCGTCCTTGGTCGCTGGGCGAAAGGTCCAGGTCTTGAGGGTTCCGATCACGCTGGATTCAATACCATAACCAAGGGTATGCAGAACCGCAAGATCGGCGACCTTGCCGCTAGGGTCGATGGTTACATCGACCACCACGTCCCCCTGTACCCCACGGGGGAGGACTGAGAGATCGGGTGCCGGGCTGGGGGAGTAGGTGGTGAGCGCTATTTGGATCGAGCCCGAGCCCCAGGAGTCGGAGCCGGTAGTCGAGTCAGGCGTAGCGGACGCGGGTGCAGACACATTCGGGGAGGGTGCAGCCTCGGTGACGGTCAGGTGAGGGAGCGGCGGCGGATGGACTGCGGCAGGCTCCGGTGTAGTCGGCAGAGGTGTGCGAGAGGGCGTAATTTCCGGCGCGGCTACCGGCCGGGGTTTGATCTTCTTCTGCGCATGAAGCGCCGGGGCGGGTGCCCGGCCCGGCAGGTAAGCGATCTCCACGCGCGTGCCCAATTCGCTGCCGGGCAGACTGAAAACATGCACTGGATGCAGCCGCATGGAGAAGAGAAACACGGCCCCGGCGACGCCGTGCGCGGCGATGGATAGCCAGGTTGCGTTCGTCAGACTGCGCCGGTTTGGGAGCGGAGAAAACATGCTCTTATCGCCTCTATTTTAATAGGGACGGTCAACCAGTGGGAAACCATGAATCTTGTCGGTCCCCTAGCCGAACCCAATAGGAACTGGACGGGTGTCGATCAATCGTGGGGAGGCAGCGCGTCCGGCATAGCGACGATGCCGACCTTACCCTGGTCGTCGCGCTCCAGGGCCGGCGCATAGACGCCCAGCAGCCGTCGGGTCCACCAGTCGCCGGTCGTGCGCTTTTGCGGGATCGAAGTAAACCAGTACTGCCACAGAACGGCCCGGACCTGCCGGGGAGGACCGGCAGCGAAGGGATTGCCGGCAAAGAGCGCCAACACATCCGGGTCATTCGTAAGCAGCCGCTCTTCGGTTCGCGGAACCAGCGGGTTTTGCTGCCACGAACCAAGCGAGGCAAACCAGAGATTCCACTCAAAGCGCGGCTGATAGGGGGCGTAGATCCCGGGCGCTCGGTCCAGCGCCTGCGGCTTGAAGCGGAAGGGATATGGGACCCACGACTGCCCGTCGTCAGAGCCCTGAAACTCGATCTCGTAGCGCCCCCGCGTCATCACCGCGAAGAGGCCATATTGGTTGGCGACCCGGAACGGTTCCAGCATGGTTACAGGTTGCATCGGCAAGGGCAATCGTCCGAAGACCATGGAGATGAGCTCCACCGTCGTTACGTAACCAACCAGCGAAAGCAGCACAGTACTGGCTGCGAGACCGAAATCGCTCAGCAGGCGCCGAGCCGCTTTTCCCCCCTCCGTGCCCGCTTCCACCTCCTCAGTTTCTCGCCTCACCCAGCCGTGGAAGAAGCGGTCATCCAGCAACAGGAAACCAAGGGTCAGAACAAGGTAATTCAGAAAGGTGTAATTAGCGGTGAAGATTACCCCAACCTCCCACGGGGTGACGATCAGAAAGCAGAGAATGCGCCAGCGCCGGGGAAGAAAGAGCATCCAGACGATCACCAGCTCCAGCGCCAGTGTGGAAAATGCGGTAGCCACGTGGAACCAGTGCGGCAGGTGCTGAATGTACCAACCGATCCAGGTCGGTAGGGGGCCATTTTGGTAGTACTCGTCCATCGCTGTCAGATGGCGCCATTCCTGGTCACCGCTAAGCAGCTTCACCAGGCCCGATTCGAAGTAAATACGGAACCACTCCCACTGCAGCAGAAACAGGCTGGCGCGGGCAGGTGGATGTTTGTAGCCCATCCCCGGCCGCCAGCCGGGCGGGGCAAAAAAGAGCGCCACGAACCCTGCTTCCAGAAGCATGCCGTCGGACTGGTAGCCGGAAAAATCCTGGGCCGCCCCTACGAAGGAAAGAAAGCAGACGAAACAGATCAGGAGCATGGCTCGAGGCCAAACGTTGACAGTCAGCAGCAGCGAAGCGGCCAACCCGATCCAGCACATCGCCATAAGGGCGTGCGAACCGCTGCCCGCCCAAAGCAGGGTGGGTGCGAACCAGTAGCGTGTCCAGGGTCCAAACGACTCCGCAACGGCTCCCAGGTATCTGCCCGCGGGAAGAATGCCGGCAGGCCCTATGAGCCCGCGGATTTGAAAGAGCAGAGAGATAAAGGCGGAGCAGTAAATCAACCCCAGTGCGCGCAGCACAATCCATCGCGGGATCAACCGGTCTGAGGCGCCCTGCCGGGAGCTGAACAGCCAGAGGAATGTGTTCTTCACGGCAATGCAGGCATTCTATGCTGAAAATAAGGAGGCGCATCCCAGACGGATGCGCCTACCGTTTTAGGTGCACTTTCCAGCACCTTTCCCCAAACGGGGAGAACGTCGATCTCTTTAGTTGAATTTTAGCTGCTGCCGTTAGCTGCCCTGATGCACCACCACGACCTTCTTGTGTGGCTTGGCCTTGGGCTTGGCTGGTGGGGCTGCCGCCACCGCAGCGGCAGGTGTGGAGCTTGCCACTAGCCACGTTTGCGCAGCCAGTACTACTGGGTCGCTGCCCTCGGCCGGCATGACAGTGGTGGAAGGGAAGATCTGGTCCGGCGTGAAGCCATCGGGAAACTGCTTGCCGGTACGGTCGGCGTCAATGGCGGTCGTGAGGTAGAGTTCGGCGCCGTCATCCAGCTTGAAGGGCTGGACGGCGGTGGATTTTCCAGCCGTGCGGCTCCCGAAAAAGCGGGTGTCGGAGCGCCCGTGGAAAGCGATGGTGATGGCTTCCGCGGAGCTTGCCGTGCTGCTATCGACCAAGACAGCGACTGGAGCGGACGGAGTCATGAGCACTGGCGCATCGTCCAGCGTCAACGAGACCGTCTCCAGGCCGGCTTGATTGCGGGTTCCGGTCTTACCATCCTGATAGAACCAGGGAATGCTTCCTTCGGCGGCCACGAATGAGCCTACGACGCCGTCGCCCAATATCGGGCCAATCCCTGTCAACATCGGCCACATGTTGCCGCCGGTGTTTCCTCGTAAGTCAACGATCCAGCCCTTGGGGTTTTGCGCCGAGAGGTCGGTCAGAATGCGGCGGACGTCCGCTGCATAAAGAAGCAGGCCGTCATTATCCTTGGCGGAGCAGCGGGGAAGCACGACGTAGCCAAAATTCTTGCCTTGCGAGGTCACAATATGACCTTCAGGCAGACGGCGGCTGGTGAAGGCCGTAGGTACGGTCGTTTCTGTCCGGGCGCTGGCCGGGGCGGTGTTCGTAGCCTCTTTTTCCGCCTGCTGCAGCAGGGCTATTTGGTCGGGATAGAGGCCGGGGGGCAGGCGAAGATGGCTACCAGGGTCGCCCAGCTGTACCAGGGACCAGTAGATCGCCGGATAGGTGTCGATGGGATTGAAGGCTCCGCCCGCGCGTTTGAAGGCCTCCGCACGCAGCGCTTCCCAGTCAACGCCCTGGCCATGCAGGGCATGTTGCCGCATGATGTCGATGGCGTTGTCAAGAAAAGCCGCAGCATCCGGCGTGATCTTAGTACTGTTCTCCGGGGGAGGAGCAGGCTTCTTGCCAGCCAGGCTTACGGCCGGGCTGAGGAGGAGCAACGAGCATGCGAGAATGCGGATTTGGTACTTCATGGCAGGGCAAGACTAGCATGGCATCCGGCGATATTTGATCGCACAAAGGTTGCAGTTGAGCATCTTGCCGTCTGAGTCGCAACTTACAAAAGTTGTAGAAAGACACAGAGGCAGTTGCGCAATCGGCAACCACAAACAGCTATCGATACAAATACAAGAAGGGAATCAGCGGCTCACGGGCAGAGCGAAGTCCACACCGGCTTTGCGGTTGGCTTCCATCGTGGCCGGCAGATCGAGCAGGGAGAGTGGTATTTCCTGGCGTGAATCCCCGTCCAGAGCGTATAGGGTGTTATCGGTCAGCGCGTAGTTGTGCACCTGCACCGGCGGCCGTCCATCCTTGAAGATCAAAGTGGTGGCGGGCTGCCCATGCACCGGGGCAGCTTCGATTTGCCCCTGGTAAGTGGGTCGGAAGGGTGACGGACTATTCGCGGCAACCTCCGGACCATAATCGTCTGGGGGCTGGTTACTGTAGTCAGGCTGCTGCGGCGCCACTTGCGCGCTGCCCTCGTCCTGGTCATCCCCGAACGGAAGACCGTAGCCGAAGGGGAGATACCCTGGGTAGGCCCCATAGAGATACGGTCCCCGATATCCCACGCGGTTCCAGGTGTTGTATGGGCGGCGGCCCTGGTTCCAGGACGGCCAGTGCCCTGGTTGTCCTGGTTGTCCGGATGGATAGCCAGGATGGTGTGATGACCCTTGAAAGAGTGGTCCCGCGGGTGGAGCAAAGCTGCGGGAAGATCCCGAAAAGGACGGGGAGGAATGGATACCGCCCCCCATGTGGGCCGACGACGTCGGGGCAGCAAATCCGCCGTGCTGGGCGAGCAAGCCTGACGGGAGAACCAGACTCGTCGTCAGGAGACCGAGCGCGACTTGAAGAAAACCAAAAGTCCGACGCCGCATACTTTAATTCTAGACCTATGCAGGACTACCGTCCTAGCCCACTACTCCAACACGGAAAATGGACTCAGTCTAGCCGTCTGCGAACTCGCCGGAGCCGCTGCCCATACCGGCATGGCAAGCTCCGGCATCGGTTTAGCGGTGAAGAACTTGCGCGTGTACCGGGAAAGCCAGCGCGCTCCGGAGTTGGCTTTCTTGCGCCGCGCGCTGTCGGTGCTGATCCCGGTCCCCGCGTACATCTTGCGGTAAAGCTTGGAGAGGAAGACGAAGGCGACCCGGGCGCGCAGCGTCGGCGCGCAGTCAGAACGTTTCCAGATCGAAGCAAAGCTGTAGAAGTGATCCCATACTCCCTGGGTTCGGTCGCTGATCTCCTGCGAGCTCATGAGCGTGTGGGGCATAAACATCTTGGGCCGGATCGCCGCCGGAATCAGCCAAAATCGGGTGAGGGGGATGCCTTCGACGAACACCGGCGCCTTCTCCTGCTCCTTCTCCCAACGAAGAAAGTCGACCGTACCCGGAAAGGGGGTCAACATCACGAACTGGGCGAAAGCAAGCCCAGCCCTGCCGGCGAGATCGGCGGTGGCTTTGAAGGTATCGGGCTTATCCGAAGGCAGGCCAAAGATGAACGAGCCCAGCATGTGCAGCCCATGCTGCCGGAAAGTCTGCAATTGCTTTACCAGGCCTTCTCCGGAGAAATTGAACTCCTTGAAAACCGACTTCAACCCTTCGGGGGTCACGGCTTCCACCCCAACCAGCGCTCCCTTGATATTCGCCTTGCGCATGGCATCGAGATATTCCGGGTCTTCCGCTGATTCCATGGTGATCTGAGTGAAAAAGACCATGTTCTTCGGCAGCTTCGCCATCTCCGCCATGAGCGCGAACTTATCGCCGCGGATCTGTTCCAGCTCCGCCACTTTGGCGTAGTTTTTCTGCTCCCTGGCCAGCCGCAGATCGGTCAAGGTCACGGGATAGAAATTGTCGTCCGCCAGGGCGATATAGCGGAATCCCCTGCGTCGCAACTCGACAATTTCTTCAATGACCTTCTCAAAATTCCGCTGCCTTGGTTTTTGGCCGTCGGTGCGCCAGACAGAGCAAAAAGAGCAGTGCTTGGGGCAACCACGCACCGTCTGTACCGAAGCCCACATGTATTTATCCGGGGGCAGCAGATCCCAGCGCGCGGCAACAAACTGCTCCGCGTCGATCCTGCCCCCTTCGTAGATCTGTGTTGGATTGCCTTGCACGCAAGCCTCCAGCACCTTGGACCAGATGACGTCGCCATCGCCCTTGACTACGGAGTGCGCATGCCCACGGTCCAGGGCTTCTTCGGGGTAAAGCGTGGCGTGAATGCCGCCATAGATCACCCAGGCGCCGCGCTCTCGCGCCTGTCGTCCGACTTCATAGCCGCGCAAGGCATTCCCGGTGTGGATCCCGATGCCGACAAAGTCTCCCGGTTCAATGACTGCGGGAACCAACGCTTCCAGGGTTTCGTCCACGATGACCGGATCGCCAAAGGAGCGGGGGGTCGCGGCAGCCAGGACATAGAGCCAGCGCGGGGTGATTACCGCGGTGCCAAAAGAGTGGTCACTGGGATTAACGAGGAAAACAGCCATAGGGACGTCCTTTCCAAGACGGGAGCACACCGGCCATGTCCGCGCGGATAAAAACTATCTCGCACAAAACACGGAGTCTACGATGACAAGGGGTCGCTAGAGCTTCTGGAAAGGAGCAGAAGAGATCACGGTTGGCAACGAGCTAAGACTATCTTCAATTGGAGGGCTTGTATATGAATTGTGGCGCAATATGACGCATTAGTTCCTAACTGATACGCACCTCGGCCTCAGTCTTCCCGAAGTGGATGCGGCAATCTGCCGTGAGAGGTAGCACCTCGTTGGCCTTCACTTCGGTGACCGCGCCGTTCTGGTTCCGGCTGGTCCACTTCCCGGCGGTGAGATTCTTCAGCCCCAGCGGGACTACCTCCGCCAGGGGGCTGGCAAAGTTATAGGTATCCCCCTCCAGGTGATGGGCGAAGAGCTGAGCGCCCGGACTGAGCATGACCAGGTGCGAGCCGTAACCCCCACTCACGCGCATACGAGGAGGATTCCCCAGAAGCGAACGGCAACCCCAGCAAGGATCGAGCGCCCTTTTTTGCCGTAGCAGCTCCAGATCGAAGAAGTTCTCAGCCCCGCAGTGAGGGCAATGGAAGATCGCGTCGCGCAGCGCACACATCTCCTTGCGCCACTCATTTTCCATCACCCTGCCATCCGGGTCATGCAATCCCGCGGTAAAGGCGCGGATGAAGAGCTTGCGCAGGGAACCCGGGTAGATAGGCCAGAAGCTTAGTGGATTGTCGTGCACCCCAGGTTGCGGCCGATTGCTATCGTTGTCGGGATCGAAAATGAAGACCGGGTCGAGTGCGCACAGCCGATGCGAGTGATCCGGATCCCCTGCATCGTAGGGCAATGTCAATTCCCGCTTGCCTTTCAAGGGATGGCCAATCACGAAGATGAAAAAGAGCAGAACGGCGAGAGAAAAGCGGTCACTGGCGGCGTTGGGCTCGACCAAATCCTTGGCCACCTCCGGCGCCATGAAACTGGGCGTGCCCTTGATGCCGCCCGGCTTCAGGTTCACGTCCACGTTGTCTGTATCCGCGATACGAATATCTCCCGTATCGGGGTTGAAGAAGACATTGCCAAAGTTGATGTCGCGATAGCATAGCCCGGCGGCATGCAGTTTTAGAAAGCTGTTTGCCAAGCTAAAGCCCACAAAGCTCAGCGCCCGGAAAGAAGGCTCGGTCTGGCGGCGCAGCAGGTCGGCCATGTTGACGAAGTCGGGCGTCTTGATGGGCATCAGGTACCCGCCGTAGGCGTTGCTGCGGGGATGCGAAACCAGATCGAAGGGCCACAGGAACTGCTCCGTGGGGCTTCCGCTGCTGATGGCGACTTTAAGACGCTCCCATAGTCTTGGGTCTGCGGCCAGATACTCCGGCCGGTACCACTTCAGGGCATAGTACGCGTCGCCGATGCGCGCGCGATACACTTCGGCTTGGCCCCCATCGCCCAGGGTATCTTCGATCACCGCCGCGGATTGCATATTGCGGGCGATGAGCACCTGCCCCCGTTTGAGCATCCTCTCCATCATGGCTGGCGTCTCATGCGGGCTGGTTCACTGCTCTGCCGCTACCGGTGTGTCGGCAACGGGCGCCAGAGTCCCGGTAATTTTCGGCGCAAAGGTAATGTTCACCGGCTCCGCGCCCAGCTTCAAATCGTGTCCGTAGCCAATCCTCTGGCCCGTGCTCACGACCCAGGTATCCGACTTTGAATCGTTGAACAGGAACAGCGGGCCGTTCTCCTCTTTACTCGCCACCCGGGCATAATCCTCGTTGGGATAATCCCCCGGGTCTACTTTCTTGTGAATGAAGTGAGGAGGGATGTTCGCTCCCTTGTACAGCGAGAGCGGCTGGCCGCCACTTAATTGCAGACTCCATTGCGACCCTCCCGGTTTACGCGTGGACTCGCGGATAGGAGCGGGCCCCGGCTTCTTGCTCGGGGCCGCGGTACCCATGGTGGGAGCAACCGGGGTGGTAGCCGGCGCGTGGGGAAAAAGCCGGTCGCGAAAAATCGCCAGCGGGATGGCAATGGCAGCGGCCAGCAGCAGAAGAAGTGTATTGCGCAAACGCTGGTTATCCTTGCGCGTTTGTTCCACACGCACGGCAAGTTCCTGAAGCTTCTGCTGCTGGCTGCTGTGCCGGGCCTTGAGTTGTTCGATCAACGCGGATTTTGAGGCCGCGGTCATCAGTGGCCGGGGAACTTTTGCTCCCCCTGCGGCGGATCCTGGATCCTCCTGCAAAATTGCCAGGGTGATGTCGTCGCCGCTGCCCTGTTGTGTAGCTTCGGTCAGAATGGCGGGCAGTTCTTCCGCCAACGACGAGATACCCTGCTGGCGGATAATCTCCAGATAGTCCTGGCCGATCTTGAGAAAATCCTCATCGGAGCGGAACGAGTTGGCATAACCATCCGTCGAGAGCAGCACGAGCGAGGGCAGCGCGCCATTCGTCACCCAGGTGGAGCGAAAGTCTTTCCACGCCTCTGGCTGGCATAAGGAGGTTGTCTGGTTGGCAATCAACCGGTCATCCGGCGGCAGCGGCCGGGTAGTGGTTCCCGTGGCGCTGACGCTCAGGATCTCGCCATCGCCGAGTTGCAGATAGAGCAGTACTTTGTCCGTAGCCCCGGCTGCCAGCAGCGTGGCGCCGTAGGCCAGCTCCGGGGAGTTCTCCACCGCCGCACGGCCTTCCGATCCATCTTCTTTTTCCAGGGTGGCCAACTCCGCTTCGGTAAACGGGTTGTGTTCCAGGTCAGAGTGCACAGCGGCCAGCCATCCACTCACAATCTTGCGTTCCAACTCGTGTACCTGCTCGGGAACGAAGGGGACGTGGCCATTGCTGGCCACGGACTCACGCAGGAATCCCTGCAGCGTGCCGGCTACGGTGCTCACGGCCAGAGAGGAACCTATCTGGCTGCGGAAGTGGCGCGGGCTTCCATGCCCATCGGAGACGACTGCCACCGCCACTGTTCCTTGTGCGCCTGGAGTGACCGTGCACTGCGCGGCATCCTGGTTGGGAAGTCCCGAACGCTGATGGGAACTGCCCCGTACGCAGGCGTGCGCTACTTTCCAGCTCATGGTTTCACCTCAGCTACGACAACCCCTCTTTGTTCTCACGGCAAGCCCACACTTGGCAAGATTCCCTACCACATCGCGTCGTCGTCAGCCGGCAAGGTGACCTTGGGAACTGACACCGGCTCTTTGCCCGGAGGGGTTGCCGTGACCGCGGTGGAGACATAGCGAAAATAGCGCACCAGTTGTTCTGCATTGTCCACGCGCAGCACCGGTCTCTCCGGGTTGTCGACAAACTTGCGCAGTGTCTCCTGGTCGGCATCCTGCCCGATGGCAATTGCCTGCCGCACTGCGCGCCGCCCCCAGGGAACGTTGAGCAAGGCCTGCAGTGCTCCCTTCCAGTCATCCGTAGGCTTGCCATCGGAGATGAGCACGATTTGCGGCGGGAGCATGCGCGCTTCGGCCGGCATGTTGCTCATTTCCTCAGCCAGCAGGGCAAAGGCCTGACCCAGGTCGGTCTCTCCTTCCGCGTGCAGGTCGACCCACTTGAAGTCAGTCAGCAGTGTGGGTTGGACGATGTGCCAGCTTGCTCCGGTAGCAAAGCGAATCACACGCACATAAAACTGAACCTCGGGATTGCCCTCGGCCGCCTTGCGCATTGCGGGGACTACTTCGCGGATCGCATTGTTCAGGGCCTCGATCTTGCCGCTGATCGCCATCGATCCGGAACAGTCCAGCAGCCAGATAACGTGGAGAGGTCTGCCTGCGTATTCTCCACCGGGTCGCACCGCCATGTTGTCTTTTCTCCCTTGCCGGCATTCAGACTGCTCTGATCAGAAACTTGAGCACGGTGCAGAGGGTCCCTGAGAAACGTCTACTTCAAACATACTTCGTGACTAAGGTACCCTGGCTGCGGAAAAGTGTATCAGTGAAGGATACAGGCTAAACCGTGCGGTTTACGGCCCGACTAAAGTCGCGCCCTGATACAAAGCATGAGTTTTTTCGCAGCCTGTAAAGCCGTACCCTCCTCAAAAACGTACCTCAGGGCCTAACCTGAATTTCTCACAGCCCACCCGTCATTCGTTACGCACTCGGCGGCGAGAAATTCACCCGCACCGCTATGAGCCCGTTGGAATGCCCTTGGTTAGGCGGAATTGCAGCACCGTCTCGGCGGTGACCTTTACTGGCGCGGGGTGCGAGGTGAAGGCGCCGGTCGCTCCTCCGGCGCCCGCGCCGGCCGCTGCCCCAGTGCCGGCATGATGAAAGAGATGACCGGCGAGCGCGCCGACGGCAGCGCCGGCGGCGGCGCCGATGCCTGTTCTCTCCGCGGTTCTCGCCCCTTGCGACGGTCCGTCCAGTTCCTTTGAGGAGCCGGAGACGTGCAGCAGTTTGCCATGGGCCGTGAGCCCCACCAGGGCGAACTGCACCCGCGACTTGCCCGACATCTTGCCGCTCTTATCGATTTGGAGCACCTTTACCTGCGCGCTCGCTCCCCGCTGGACAACCACATTGCCTTCGCTGGTCACCGGAGAGACCACCGTAGCGGTCAGCATTTCTCCCACCGTCGCGTTATCTGAATTGAAGTCGCTATCCAGGCGCACCACCACCGGGGTGCCGGCGGCCATTGCCGACGAGGAGCTTACCTGCTGGGAGGCGGCGCCATTCCCATGACTAACGCCGGTGCCGTTGCTTGAGAGTCCGTTCTGCACCGCAGCCTTGTTCTGTCCGTCCGGCGCCGGCGGCGTTGGATTCTGCCCGTTTTGTCCGGTCTGTCCATTTGGTTCGGGCGCGGGCGACGGCGGGTTCTGCCCGTTCTGCCCATTTTGAACGGGTGGATTTACGTTTGGAGGCGCGGCCGGTTGGGGATGGTGCAGGAGCGCGAATGCGACCGCTGCCGCCGCCAACAACCCCACCCCTCCTACGACCGCTTTATTTTGATTGCTCAGCCCACCGGTCTTGGCCACCACGGGCAGCACTGCGGCTGCGCTCGGGATGGAGGAGCCCGCTGGGCGATCCGCGGCTGCTCTTTCCTCAGCGGACGGAGGCGCGGCAAAGCCGTTCTGGATGGGGATAGGCGCCACATCCTGTACCCGATCGGAGCTGCGTCCCAGGCCGACTCCGAGGGCATACGACCAAGTGTCCACGGCGTAATTGGCAATCTCCGGCGCCAGGCCCCGGTTGTCCTCCAGCCGTTGCACCAACCGCGCGCGCATGGCCTCCGGCGTCATCGCGGTTTGCCACGAGGACTTCAGTTCCAAAGGAACTCTCTCTTCCAACGCACCCACAATGGCAGAGATTTCCCGGCGATGTCCCCCGCAGTAATCCTTCAACAGGCCTTCGCAGCGGTCACGATCCTGGAGCAGACCGTCTCCATTCTTCTCCATAAGTTCTTTCAGCTTTTCGCGAGGCACTGCGGTTTCCATTTTGCCTACTCCCCTCTAACGAGTGTTCGGTTGTCCCCTCTGCCTAAGTCAGCCCACTTCGCCATCGGTTGAGCCGAAGTCTATCTTTGCGCCGGGGGCCAGTTTGACCGTCTGGCCGGGCCCGATCTGCCGCCGTGTACCGTTGGAAACTGCTTCCCAGGCGGAACTCGACAGGTTGGTAAGTCCCAGCACCGACGGATCGTTGGGGTTACGAGTTACTTCGGCGACTGGGCCTCCGGGCGACTGGGCCAACAGACCCGGCACCTGGTGCTCGAGCAGGCGCAACCCGGGCACAATCACCAGGAATTTTGCCCCGACCCGCAACCGGTTCCCATTGTTCCCCACTGCGCCAGCGGCTGGTGGGGGAGGGGGCGTGGCATCCGCTGAAAGACCAACCCGGGCGGGCGAAGGAGCACTCACTGGCGGAGCGTAAGTAGCCGCTACTGGCGGAACGTAAGCGGCCGCGGGAGCACTCACGACTGCAGGAGCCAATAACCTGCTTCCACCAAAGATCACGCTCGGTTGAAGAATGCTGCGATTGGGTGAGATCTCGCGCGCTTTGAGCACAGCCGCAGCCAGCACTGCGTACGACAGCAGCGCGATCGCTGCCTCCAGAGGCACCGTATCCATGCTGAGCACGGTGTCCCACAGCGCGTGCGGGATGGAGGCCGATACCAGGCCAATCATGAGGATTTTCCAGCGCTGCTCGGGCTTGATCACCGACAGGCCGATGAAGTATCCGAAGTAACCCGCGTAGGCCATGTGGCCAAAGGACTCATCGATGGAGCGGATGATGAGCGATTTGATCCCCGGAGCCGTTCCTAAAACATTGCTGCCCAGTTGGATGAGAGCCCTCAGCTGATCGAAATTCATCGCCGCCAGGGCGGCTTCCGTAGCCTGTCTTCCAGTGATTCCCCGAAATGCCAATGCGATGGTGGTCCAGCGATTCACCAGGTCCTGGGGGACGTACTGTAACAGCGTCTCCATGACGGCGAAGCCACCGCCCGAAGCTGCGCCGATCAGGATGCCATCGAGCGGCTCCTCCACCCCGATCTTTGTTTTCATCTCCGGGGTCATATAGCTGCCGGCAATTACCAGGGCAAAGATGGGCAGAGCCTTGACGATTTCCTCGAAAAATCCGGTGCCCAGGAAGTGCTGGATGAATAACTGAATGAACGGCGCATTGTTATCCGGCTCTCCGCCGGCCAGGTGAAGGTGGAAGAATTCGTACATCCAGACAAAGTAGTGATCTACATGGAACAGCCATAAGTAATAGGCGGTAAATCCTGCGGAGCCTAACAGGATGTACCAGGACTTATTTTTGCCGATCATGCGGTAGATGAAGTACAGGCTCACCATGGTCAGGAAGACAGCCAGCATAATGAGGAAGTTGGAGGTGTAAATCCACCCTCTTGGATCCAACCAGTACTTCCCGTCCGGGGATGCGATGGCGTACTCGATGGTGGTCAGGGAACCGAAGGTGGCCATGCCGAAAAAGACCACGATGCAGAAGATTACGGGTCCGAGCTGAGCCGTTTTTCCAAGCTCATTCCACTTGGTTATCACCGGGATAAGCTGGGAGCGGGTGGCCTCCGTGCCTTGCACCATCGCTCCACCAGGTCGCTTTGCCATAGATACTTCTCCTCACCGCGATGGTGCAGTCTTCAACAGGCCCAGTTCCCGGGGGTGGTTGGTAGGGGAAATTTAGTGCGTAGGAAAAGCGAACAGGCGCGGTACAACCGCAGTTCGATCGAAGCCGGCCCGAAAGTTTCCATAGTTCACCATCGACAGAAAAATAAACAGGGGAAAGGGGCAAAGCGGGGGCCTTAATTGGCCCACTTTACCATCCGGCAGCAAGGCTGTCGACGGAGATTTCCGCCAAGGGTGGAGGGTAGGAGCGCGCGGAAGTCTTCTCTCGCTCTCCACAACCGTCATTCCCCAAAAAAAGAGCGTGAAAAGCGCGATAAGCGCGATAAGCCCCTTTTTTGTCTTCACCCGACCAGTTTTCCGCGAAAAAAAGAGCACGGAAAGCGCGAAAAGTCTTGTTTTGCCTTTTCCGATGCGGGTTGTGACGGCAATTTGGCTTGTCTGTCTGTATAGATACCGTTTGACTGGCAAAAGATTAAGTCCGGAGAACTTTATTCGGCCTAAACCTTACAAGGGGTTGCTACACGGAGCGATTTCTCGGCGGCCACTGCGATCTCAACCGCACGCAGGCCATCTTCCCCGGTGACCCGAGGAGCACGGTCGCTCAGAATGGTGTCCACGAAGTCGATCACCTCAGCCACGTAAGCCTCCCGGAAACGCGACAGGAAATGATCCTCCAACTCGTAGCTGCCATTATTCGGCTTTAAGAAGGTCGCAGCGTTTTGCCGCAGGCCCCCGATCAGGATGGAGCCCTTGGAGCCTACGACCTCGGTGCGGATGTCGTAGCCGTACAAGCACTGCACATACGACTCGATATTTCCAATAGCCCCACGGGCGAAGCGCAGGTTCACCGAGCCGGCAACGATGTCCCCGAATTCCGCAATCTCGGGCCGAATCGCGACGGTAGCAAAGGCGTGGACCTCGGCAACCTCGTCATGGGTCAGCCAGCGGGCCAGATCGAAGTCGTGAATGGTGCTGTTGTAAAAGAGCATGCCGTTGATCTTCGACTGGTAAGCCCTGAGGGGAGGCATCTCCTTGTCGCGTCCGAGGGATTTGAAGACCACCGGTTCACCAATCTCTCCTGCTTCGATCCGCTGGCTGGCGGCAAGGTAAGCGGGGTCATATCGGCGCATGAAGCCCACTTGCAACCGGACCCCGGCATCCGCGACCGCGCGCAACGCCGCCTGGGCGCTCTCGCGGCTAAGGCCGAGCGGCTTTTCGCAGAGAATGTCCTTGCCTGCGCGGGCTGCTGATTGCACCGCCTCGGCATGGAACTTATCCGGGGCCGCGATCAGAACCGCCTGGATGTCTTTGTGTTCGAGCATGGCCTCCAGGCTGGTATAGGAGTGCTCAATCTCAAGATCCTGGGCCACTTTGGCGGCGCGGGCTCCATCCACATCGGCCACGGCCACCAGTTTTGCCTGGGGAACCCGGCGACGCAGATTCTCCGCGTGGCGCTTGCCCATGTCCCCAACGCCCAGCACCCCGATACCTAACTTACGCATCCCTTGTGCTCCCACGTGAAATTCTTCCTTGTGCGATTTGCGGGCTTGACGCCCCCTGCATCATAGGCAATATAAGCGCTTAGCGAAAGGCGTTCAAATGCTCTAAACCCGGATCTGGGTGGCTCCCGCAAATCGCGAATAGTCCATGCAGAGTTTGCAGTAGCCCAGGATTGCATCCTGGGACATTTTCAGCCGTCCCTGCGGGACTGCTCGTTGGAACATGGCCAACCCAGGACTTCGTCCTGGGCTATTCTCAGCCGTCCCTGCGGGACTGATCGCGATAACCCCCAAGAGATGATTTGTTTGTAACTAATGCTATCCGAATCAGCGACCAGATTGGCGGGTGGTTCTCACGCAGACTTTGAAGGCCGGAATGTTTTTTCACAGCGTGTCTAGCTACTGGGAAAAATTCCGGGCAAAGGTATCCGCTGGCATGCCATCACGGAGTGCTTTCGCGCGCATCTCAAACGATTGCTGACGGTCCATAGCCCCGCCGAGGACTACCAGGTAGGTGTCACTATGGCCGGGAGGGCTGAAGACCGCGGCACTCAGGTCGGGATACTTCTCGCTGATCTGGCTCGCCTTGTCTGCGGCCAATTTTTGACTTCTATAGGTGTAGACGACAACGCGCCAGATGGTGCGTTCCTTGGGCGCGGCGGCCGAGGGAGCAGCAGGCCGGACCTCCGGGACAGGTTTTGCCTTGGCGGGCTTCGCAGGCGCAGCAGCCGGCGGGGCCGGGGCTGGCGCTGGCGTAGCCGGCGCGGTTGGCTGGGGCGCGGTTTGGGAAACGGTTGCGTTCCCAGGAGCCTCTGCTGGCTTTGGCCAGAACAGCCATCCGAGGATCGCCAGCACAACCACGGCCAATGCTCCGTACAACAAAAAAGGCTTTCGTGGGGTGACCGCCGGCTCATCCTCTTCAAGAGCCACCGGGAGCGGTTTCCGCAAGGTGTGGGGCGGAGCAGTGGGACGGTACGTTACCGGATCCGTTTTGTCCACTACTTTGACCACGACGGGGTCGTGTGCAGGCTTGACTGAAGGCGGAAGCGGAGGCAGAGCCGGGGAGGGAGCAGGAGCGGGAGCGGGAGCCGGAGCCGGTTCGCGAACCGGAGGCGGAGCCGGCGGAACCGCCTGGGCGGCCGGCTGGCCGGGCTTCAAGGCGTTAGCGATTTGGGCTAGCGTCCAGCGGCGGGCAAAGGAGTTGCGGATAATCTCTGCGAAGGGCGCCGGGATGCGATTGATTTGCGCGTCGGTAGCGGTGAGTGCTTTTCGCTGCGTGAAGGCGTGGAAGAGGGTTGTGCCAATGCCCGCCACGTCCTCGGCCTGCCCGGCCGGTGTGGACTGCAGGCAATCACTGCGCAGCTTGACCGTCTCCTCGGTTGCCAGCACGCTGGCAGCCTCTACGCGGCCATGCGACATACCCTTCTGATGAATCGCGGTGAGCGACCCAACCAGGGCTTCGGCGACTTCGCGGCCTTCGTCCGGGGTGAGGGTCTGACTCTGCAGCACGTCGGAGAGACTTTGCTCGATGTGCTCCATGACGGCATAGACAATCAAGGTGTTGTCGACCTTGGCCTGGCCGACCTTGGTGATGGTCACCAGGTTGGGGTGCTTCAGGCTTTGCGCCGCTTTGAGCCGCGCGGTCACCTCGTCGGCATCGGTCAGAGCCTCAGTGAGGCTGATGGTGGCGGGGGTGCTCAGCTCCTCACCGGTCGCGGTCTCGAACCAGGCGCTGCGCCCTTCGGATCGCACCAGGCGGCGCAAGGGATAAAGCCGATCGAGTGTTTGTCCTTCCAATTCATTCCAGAACTGCATAGTGTCCTTGTTCCCGGAAAAGCTAGGGTAATGGAGCAGAGCTCAATGGAGCAGAGCCCGCGTGTTGCGCCCGAAGGATGGTTGAGCACCCATCGCGTCCGGACCGGCTGCCGCTGACCATTCTGCTACTCACCAACCTTAATGCAAGGGGTGTTGTACCGTCAGCAGGTCAGAGCTGTAGCCCCCGAATTGTGAATATATTGTCCTACGGCGCATGAATAATTGCAGCCCGGAACCAGCCCGGGCTGCTCGATTCGCGCGTTACCGCCGATGGCCAAAGGCACCGCCGGTTCCCTCCGCGGCCCGACCCGGATTTCCTGTATGCGGGCCTAAAACTTCACAGGAAATCCGGGCGAGGGATTAGAAAGGCGACCGCGAGTTCATCTGACCAGCTTACGCGATTCTTTCAATATTGGTCTTGGTAGGGCTGCTGGTTCGCGCCAGCATGGCCATGCCCTCACGGGCCATTTCCCGAGCCATTTTACGCAATTCGTCAGGTCGTTCGTTGTGGATTGCGGTGAGCTGCTCGAGGGCGGCGGCGGCGCGTAGCTTGGCCACTCCCTGGAAAGCAGCCTCGCCGGAATTTCCGCAAGTGTGCACAATGCTGTCGCAGGTGATTTTAAAAACGTCTTCGCCCTGGATTACGAAGGCCACAAAATACTTCTCGGGCGGTGGAACTGGGTTGTGGGATGCCATTAGCACTTCCTTTGGTTTGATGCTTTGAATTCAAGTGCAGGACGGTCTCATTGAAGGGCCAGACAATACACTACATTTTGCATACTAGAAGCACGAGGATGGATGCAAGCGTATTTGAGCACGTCGAACCGCAGAGGTAACCGCGTTCGCTGCTCAAAGCAGCCGGGGTGATCAATAACGCTACGATTTTTTTCGCACGATGGCGGAGAACAGCGGCGCGCCCCAGGTTCCCATCGCCAGCAGGCTCCCGAAAAGGATTACAGCGTCGATACTCTCCCGTCCCTCCGCCGACCAATAGACATTCGCAAGGTTGAGCCAGAGCGCGAACTCATCCAGGGTTAGCGCGGCGCCGACGCCATACAGGATGGCCATAAGCCGGCTGGCGAAGATGGAGGTGGGTGTGGCGCCCGAACCGAGTTCGTTCATGTAGCCCAGCCCCACGCCGAGCAGGAGCAGAATGCCCCACACCAGGTGATGGATATGACGGCCACCCATGGTGACGTATTGGAACGGCCCGATGTGATGCTGGATGGAAGCGACCAGCAGGCGGACCGCCAGGAAGGTGATGAAGAAGCTGATCGATGCCAGGAACATTCTTCGGTGGGGCCGGTCCGGGAGGTTGGCGTGCAAGATCAGGCCTAGATTGGTCAGATGGAGCAGCAACAGCATGGCCGCTGTTACCAGAACGATGAAGATGAGCAGTATCCACTCGCCGGACAAGTGCATGGCGTATTACAGCACAAAGTGCGGCCGCGGGGCGGATGGGGTTGACAAAGGCCCACAGCACCAGCGCTAAAGCGCGTAATCAGTCGAGCTCTCTCACGGAGCGCTAAAAGCGCTCCTCCCCCCGCATAAATGCGGGGGCTACCACCTCAGGAAAAGAGGAATTCTTTGGTCCTTAGGTCTTTGATGGTGTCGCGCAGCTTGGCGGCTTTTTCGAACTCGAACTTCTTGGCTGCCTCGCGCATGTCCGACTCCAGCTTGCCGATGTAGGCGTCCAGGTCCTGCTGAGTTTCGAACTCGGGCAAGGAATCATCCTGGCTGGTTAGATCGGCGTACTCCGCTTTGAGAATGTGAACCAGGGACATGTCCAGCGAGCGACTGATGGAGGTGGGCGTGATGCCGTGCTCCTCATTATGGGCCCGCTGTACCGTGCGCCGGCGCTCGGTCTCGTCCAGGGCGCGACGAATGGAATCGGTCATCACATCGGCGTATAGAATGGCTCGGCCACTCAGGTGGCGGGCGGCGCGTCCGATGGTCTGGATGAGCGAGCCGGCGGAGCGCAGGAATCCTTCCTTGTCTGCATCGAGGATCGCGACCAGCGAAACCTCCGGCAGATCAAGACCTTCGCGCAACAGGTTGATGCCGATCAACACGTCGTATTCACCGCGGCGCAAATCGCGCAGCAGACGCACCCGCTCCAGGGTCTCGATCTCGGAGTGCATGTAGCGGCATTTCACCCCGACTTCGGAGTAGTAGCCAGATAAGTCTTCCGCCATTCGCTTGGTCAACACCGTGACCAGAACCCGTTCGTTTTTCTCTACACGAGCGCGGATCTCCGCTAACAAATCATCGATCTGGCCCCGGATCGGGCGGATCTCTACCTCCGGATCTACCAGCCCGGTAGGCCGGATAATCTGCTCCACCACTACCCCCGCGGACTTGGTGAGCTCATAAGGGCCCGGCGTCGCGGAGACGTAAATCGTCTGGTGGGTCCGAGTCTCAAACTCCTCAAACCTGAGGGGGCGATTGTCCATGGCGGAAGGCAGGCGGAAGCCGTAGTCCACCAGGTTTTGCTTACGCGACCGGTCGCCATGCCACATGCCATGGAGCTGGGGGACGGTTACGTGCGACTCGTCAATAAAGACCAGGTAGTCGCGGGGAAAATAGTCCAGCAGCGTGGGCGGCGGTTCGCCCGGCAGACGACCGGAGAAATGGCGGGAGTAGTTTTCAATGCCATGGCAATAGCCCATGGACTTGATCATCTCCAGATCGAAGCGAGTGCGCTGATGGATACGCTGCGACTCTACCAGTCGCCCCTCTGACTCCAGCTGCTTCTCCCAGACGGCCAGCTCTTCAAGAATGGAAGCGACGGCGGTCTTCTTGCGCTCCGGCTGGACCACGTAGTGCGACTTGGGATAAATGGGCAGGCGCGCATATTTCTGGCGCACGGTGCCAAAGAGCGGATCGATCTGCGAGAGTTCTTCGATCTCGTTGCCGAAGAGCTCGATGCGGTAGGCCATTTCATCGTAGGTGGGATAGACCTCGATCACGTCGCCGCGGACGCGGAAGGTTCCGCGACGGAAGTCGCTGTCGTTGCGCTCGTAGAGAATCTCCACCAGGCGCCGGGTGATGTCTTCACGGCGGAGCTTCTGCCCCTTTTCGAGCAGCAGGAGCATGCCGTAATACGCCTCCGGCGAACCCAGGCCGTAAATGCAGCTTACCGAGGAGACAATAATGGCGTCGCGCCGCTCGAACAGGGAACGGGTGGCGGAGAGGCGGAGCTTGTCCAGTTCCTCGTTGATGGTGGCTTCCTTCTCGATATAAAGGTCACCGGAAGGGATGTAGGCCTCGGGTTGATAGTAGTCGTAGTAGGAGACGAAGTACTCCACCGCGTTGCCGGGGAAAAACTGCTTGAACTCGTGAAAGAGCTGGGCTGCCAGCGTCTTGTTGTGGGCCAGGATCAGGGCCGGGCGGTTGGATTGCTCGATGATCTTGGCCATGGTGAAGGTTTTGCCCGAGCCGGTGACGCCGAGCAGGGTCTGATGCTGCTCGCCGGCGGCTAATCCGGAGACGAGCTCCTGAATGGCGCGGCCTTGGTCGCCACGGGGACGGTAATCGCTAACTAGCTGGAAATCCATGAGTACCTAGTAGAGGGTTCGGCGCGGGGACCGGCCGTGAGCGGCACAGGATCCCATGAAGCGCGGGGTTGTGCTTATTATAAACGCCGTGGCTGGAACCGGTCTCACACCTTGCGCCAGGCAAAGGGGATGCGTGCGAGACCCGCCGCCAAAGCGGGGCTCGGGCTGTATCCAATGCGACCGACCTATAGGTGAGACCGGTTCTCTAGAGGCGGGGCAGGGGAGGGAAGGCTACGGGGCCGCGCACCATGCGGCGGGTGAGCACAATCAGGGCGCCAATAATGGCGCAGATGAGAAGAATCATGGGTAGGAAGATGATCGGAGCAAAGACCGTCTGGGTGCGGCTGATTGCGGCCGGGTCCTGATGCAGGTGTCCGCCGAAGATAACCACGCGGCCGTCGACCCTGGAACTGCTGGTGAGGGTAACGTTGCCGCCGAAGACCAGAACGTTGCCGCCTACCGAACCGTTAAGGAAAACATTCCCGGCGAACACGCGCACGCTGCCAGTGGCGCGGCCCTCGACGTCCGCGGAACAGAGAATGCAGCCGGCATTGTGGAACTCCTGGTCCGTGGCGAGGAGGATGTTCCGGCCGAGGTGGAGTAGGTTCGGCTGCGCAATACCCGCCAACGATGGCGCCAGGAGCAGAGTACAAACGACAAAGCACCTTGGAAACATGCGTGCGGGGTTCCTCGGGGATCTGAGGTTATTCGATCATTAAAGGATCGTGTATGAGAAGTGACAAGGGAGTTTCCGTCGGCTAATGGCGTGCGGAAGAGGTTGGAGAAGGGGAAACCGTTCCCTCAGCGGCTAAAGCCGTTCCTGCTTTTAATAGCTTACGTACGGGCTGAAGCCCGTACCCTTCAGGGACTGAACAGGTTGCGGAAAAACTCATTCTTGTGGAGGGTACGGCCTTTAGGCCGTACGTAAATGCTTTGCAACTCCGCTCCAAACAGCACTTTTTCCGCGGCCTCTGAAGCCGACCCTTCAAAAGCTCACTGCAGCTTCGTCCGGAGAGTTGTTCCGTAGCCTGTATAGCGGTTCTCAGATGCGTTAATGTGAAAATACGATGTTCTCCGTCATCCTCTTCGCAAGGCGTTTCGGTGCGAGCCTTGCGCTTGCCACATGTCTCGCTCAGCGCCGATCGCGCGGGCGCTGCAGCCCCCGATCTTGAGCTACAAGGTAGTGGCGGAATATCCCCACTCCACCGACAGCTATACCGAGGGGTTCCTGTATCTCGACGGCCTGTTCTACGAGGGAACAGGGATTGCAGGGCGGTCAGCTCTGCTTGCCATCGAGCCGGAAACGGGCAAGCCGGTGCAGAAGAAAGCGATGGCGCCGCAGTATTTTGGAGAGGGAATCGTCGATTGGGGACCGAACATTTACCAGTGGACGTGGCAGTCGCATATTTGCTTCGTCTATGACCGCTTCAGCCTCCGGACGCTTAAACAGCTCAGCTACACCGGTGAAGGGTGGGGCATGACGCGCACAACGAAAGAACTCATCACCAGCGATGGCACAGCGACGCTTCGCTTCCGCGACCCCAACACCTTCAAAGAAACCCACCACATCCTGGTGAAGGACGGGAGCAAGACCATCGACGAGCTGAACGAACTTGAATTTATCAAAGGCGAAATCTACGCAAACGTCTGGCACTCAGACCTGATCGCACGCATCAATCCGCATGACGGACACGTGATTGCCTGGATCGATCTTACCGGCTTGCTGCCGGCCGATCAGAAGATCAACGATGAATCGGTACTGAACGGGATCGCATACGACGCCAAGCGAGATCGCCTCTTTGTTACCGGCAAGCAGTGGCCCAAGGTCTTTGAAATTAAAGTCGTTCCTCACCGCTAGCTAGCGTTGCGCCGCGAGACAGTTCTCAATTGCTTGCTGCCAATGAGGACCGCTCTCGCGGTCCCCATTTCCCAGGGCTTGCACTTCGTTGTTTGCTCCCACGTTCAAAGCTGTACGCGCATAGGTCACTTCCACGCTTGTGCTTGACGAGTCGAGGGGGGTCAGTCGAACGTCCACGGTGAAGACGTGGATGCCCGGGACGAAAGACACATACTGCATGCGGCCTCCTTCCGGATCGAAGAGCGTGTTCACCCACACGCTCGTCTCGGCGCCTCGACTGCACGGTGAAGACTGCTCCTTCAACGTCTTTCCCCGGTTGGGGATACAGAAATTGGGGGTTCCAGTGCTGGCCGGCCCAGCACCGTTCTCCCTCTGGGCCAAAGAGAGGGGCAGCACGGCTCAAAGGCGCCCGGATAACAAAATGGAAGCTGTTGGTGACGTGGGCCGGGACGGCCGCCGATTGCGCAATTTGTTGGTTTGTCATGGAGATGATCACAGAAAGAAACAGCCATCCGGCGCCTTTCATTTGCGCTCCTTCAACCGATGACTATCTGATGCATGCAGAGTCAAGCCGTAGATACTTCTGAACTGCTCGATCTCTTTTAGCGTCTGGGGAGAGAACGCGGATTTGCCTTCAAAGGCATGGAGGACAATCCCTTCGAGGAGATCACCGAGAGTCATGTCCTTCAACTCGGCGACCGCCTTCAATACCTTCAACAGCCGCTTTTCCATGCGGACACCGGTCTGGATCCGTTCCACCTCGATAGGTGCTGTCATACGTACCAATGTACCACGGTACATTAAATCCCGAACACAATCGCTGTGAAATACTTTGCCCGGGGCCCGGTGACGCTAGGCAGTTCCATGGGGCATCTAATGGATAAGGAGATCAATAACGGATGAGTTATGTACCCAGTGAGAAGCGGTATGACGGAGCGCAGTTTCGGCGGTGCGGGCGATCGGGGATCGTACTGCCGCCGGTCTCTCTCGGTCTGTGGCAGAATTTTGGCGGAGCCGATGTTTTTGAGACCGGCCGTGCAGTCGTCCGGCGGGCCTTCGATCGGGGCGTGACCCACTTTGACCTGGCCAATAACTATGGCCCACCCTACGGCTCAGCCGAGGAGAACTTTGGCGAAATTCTGCGCAAGGATTTCCGCGATCACCGCGACGAGCTGCTGATCTCCTCCAAGGCCGGGTGGGATATGTGGCCCGGTCCCTACGGCCTGGGCGGATCGCGCAAGTATATGCTGGCCTCCCTCGACCAAAGCTTGCAACGCCTGGGCCTGGAGTATGTCGATATCTTCTACTCCCACCGGCCCACCATGGACGTGCCCCTGGAAGAAACAATGGGAGCCCTGGCGCAGGCAGTGCGCCAAGGCAAGACGTTGTATGTAGGCATCTCTTCCTACAGTCCGGAACGCACGCGCCAGGCGGCCAAGATTTTAGCGGGCGAAGGAGTGCCGCTGCTGATCCATCAGCCCTCATACTCCATGCTCAACCGGTGGGTGGAGACGGAGTTGCTCGCCACGCTGGAGGAACTGGGCGTGGGTTGCATCGGCTTCTCACCGCTGGCCCAGGGACTGCTGACGAATAAGTACCTTAAGGGCGTGCCGGAAAGGTCTCGCGCCACGGGGGAAGGCTCGTTTCAAAAAGATTTTCTTAGCGAAGAAAACCTCAACCGGGTGCGGGCATTGAACGAAATTGCGCGTGGGCGCGGCCAGACGCTGGCACAGATGGCCATTGCCTGGGTGCTTCGTGACCGGCGGGTTACCTCGGCACTGATCGGAGCGCGTAATGTGGAGCAGCTCGATGACTCCCTCGACGCAGTCAAGAAGCTTCACTTCAGCGCTGAGGAGTTGAAGGAAATTGATCGCCACGCGCAGGACGGGGAGATTGACATTTGGAGGGATGCCCGCGAAGGGGTGGCTTAAGCGACCCTCCCGCTGCCAGACTTGGCTAGTTCGTTCTTTGCTCTATATAATCCCCTGCCATCGGCGGGAAGGACACGGATCCCGCCGTGGAGGGGAAGATGGCAGCTCCCGATGTCGTCTGGAAGGACGGCAGGTTCGGCCAGACGTCTCGAAGGGATCCCTGGTGGCTTTCGCCTTCAGCGATTTTTCTGGGGTTGAGCGCGTTCCTGGTTTACTCCACATGGGCGGCATGGCAAAACAGCCACTACACCTTTGGCCCCTACATTTCACCTTTCTATTCTCCGGAGCTCTTCGGCTCCTCGCCCCATGCTCTCTTTGGCCCGAAGCCGAGCTGGTATCCGAGCTTTGTGCATTTCTCCCCGGCGCTTTTTATCTTGTGGATACCCGGACTCTTTCGCCTGACCTGTTACTACTACCGGGGCGCCTACTATAAGTCGTTCTGGGCCGACCCTCCGGCATGCGCGGTGAGCGAGCCGCGCAAGAGCTATCTGGGTGAACGAAGCTTTCCCCTGATTATGCAGAATTTTCATCGCTACTTTCTGCGCCTCTCCTACCTGGTGTGGGCGTTTCTGGTTTATGACGCAATCGTCTCCTTTCGCTTTCCTGATGGCTTCGGGATCGGCGTCGGAAGCCTTGTCCTGGTGATGAATGTTGTCCTTCTCGGCGGATATGTATTCGGTTGCCATGCCTTCCGGCACCTGGTCGGAGGGACGTTCGATCGCATCTCGGAGTACCCGGTACGGCACAAGCTCTACGATTGCGTGAGCTGCCTCAACCGGGGACACCAGAGGTGGGCGTGGGCCAGTCTGTTCTGGGTGGGATTCTCCGACATCTATGTCCGCCTCTGCTCGATGGGCATCTGGCACGACTGGAGAATCCTGTAGATGCCGGAGTTCCAGCGGTTCTCCTACGATGTTCTGGTCATCGGTGCAGGCGGGGCAGGACTGCGCGCCGCCATTGAAGCCGCAGCCAGCGGGGCCAAGGTGGGCGTGGTGTGCAAATCACTCCTGGGCAAAGCGCATACCGTCATGGCCGAGGGCGGCATTGCCGCGGCGCTGGCCAACGTCGACGATCGCGATAACTGGCGCGTTCATTTCGCCGACACGATGCGCGGCGGCCAGTACCTGAACAACTGGCGTATGGCGGAGCTGCACGCCAAGGAAGCGCCGGAGTGCGTGCGCGAACTGGAGGCTTGGGGCGCGCTTTTCGACCGCACCAAGGACGGACGGATTCTGCAGCGGAACTTCGGCGGCCATCAGTATCCACGGCTGGCCCACGTCGGTGATCGCACCGGCCTGGAGATGATCCGGACCCTGCAGGATCACGGCATTCATTGCGGCATGCAGGTGCACATGGAATGCACTGTGCTTAGCCTGCTGATGGACTCGGGGCGCGTCGCCGGGGCCTGTGGATACGACCGCGAGAAGGGCCTCTTTCAACTATGGCAGGCCAAGGCGGTGGTGCTGGCCACGGGCGGAATCGGGCGCGCTTATAAAGTCACCAGCAACAGTTGGGAATATACCGGCGATGGCCTTGCCCTGGCGTATAACGTGGGCGCTGAACTGCAGGAAATGGAGTTTGTTCAGTTTCATCCCACGGGCATGGTCTGGCCGATCAGTGTGCGCGGCATCCTGGTGACCGAAGGCGTGCGGGGCGAAGGGGGCGTGCTGCGCAACAGCGAAGGGCGCAGGTTCATGTTCGACGAAATTCCTGAGCTGTATAAGGCCCAGACGGCAGACTCAGAAGACGAAGGATGGCGCTACACGCAGGGTGACAGAAATGCCCGCCGGCCGCCTGAACTGCTCACCCGCGATCACGTTGCGCGCTGCATCAATCGCGAGGTCAAGGCCGGGCGGGGAACGCCGCACGGGGGTGTGTTTCTTGATATTGCCTGGATTAAGCAGCACCTTCCCAAGGCGGAGGAGCACATCAAACGTAAGCTGCCCAGCATGTATCACCAGTTCAAACAGCTGGCGGATCTGGATATTACCAAAGAGCCGATGGAAGTCGGCCCCACCACGCATTACATGATGGGCGGCATCCGCGTGGATGGCGATTCCCAGATGTCAAACGTGCCGGGGTTGTTTGCCGCGGGAGAAGCAGCGGCTGGATTGCACGGCGCCAATCGGTTGGGCGGCAATTCGCTTTCGGATCTGGTGGTATTCGGCCGCCGCGCCGGCCATTACGCGGCGGAATTCGCCAAAAGCAATGGAGTGGGCGCGATCGATGACCAGCAGCTTCAGGCGACGGCAGCCGAAGCCCTCAAGCCGTTTGAACTCGGGGCTGCTGGCGAGAATCCCTATCAGATTCAATACGACTTGCAGGATTCGATGCAGGACCTGGTCGGCATTGTGCGCACAGAGAGTGAAATGCAACAGGCACTGGAGAAAATAGCGCAATTCCAATTGCGAGCAGATCGCGTGGGTATCGCGGGGCACCGCCAGTACAACAACGGATGGCACACCGCGCTCGACATTTCGAGCATGCTGATTGTGTCGGAAGGGATTACCCGTGCTGCCCTGCTGCGAAAAGAGAGCCGGGGGGCGCAGTTTCGCGAAGATTTTCCTAACAAGGACGCGGAGTGGGGTAAGCACAACATCGTCGTCAAGCGCGGAGCGGATGGCGAAATGGTGGTGGAGAAGCGTCCTCTCCCGCCCATGCCCGAGGAGTTGAAAGCCGTGATTCAGGAGATGAAATAGGGAGAGGAAATCAATGGCCAACAAGGCAGTGTTTCGCATCTGGCGCGGAGATTCGGCCGGCGGCCGATTCGAGGATTACCTCACGCCGGTGGAGGAGGGCATGGTGGTGTTGGACGCCGTGCACCGCATCCAGGCTCAGCAGGCGCCCGATCTTGCGCTGCGATGGAATTGCAAGGCCGGCAAGTGCGGATCCTGTTCCGCTGAGATTAACGGGATGCCGAAGCTTATGTGCATGACCCGGCTTAGCAATCTCAACCTGGAATTGCCGGTGATCCTCGAACCGATGCACACCTTTCCGCTGATTCGTGACCTGGTCACCGATGTTTCCTGGAATTTCCGCGCCAAGATGACGGTCAAGCCATTCCGGCCCCGCTCCCCGGATTTGCCCGATGGAACATGGCGCATGCAGCAGGCTGATGTTGAACGAGTGCAGGAGTTTCGTAAGTGCATAGAGTGTTTCCTTTGCCAGGATGTTTGTCACGTTCTCCGGGAACACCATAAGGAGGACGAGTTTATTGGTCCCCGGTTATTCGTCTACGCCGCGGCGCTCGAAATGCATCCTCTCGATAGCGAGGATCGGGTGAGCGACCTGAAGAAAAAGCACAGTATCGGTTACTGCAACATCACTACTTGCTGCCGGAAGGTGTGCCCTGAGTCGATCACAATTACTGAGAACGCGATTATTCCGCTCAAGGAGCGGGTGGTGGACCGGTTCTTTGATCCGTTAAAGCAGTTGTTTCACATCCTCTAAGTGAAGGGGGTAACATGTTCACACTCAAACCTATTTCTCGTGACAGCGTGGGCGGTGCACTGGCCAAGGCAGAACGGTACCGGTTGCTGAACGAACCCAACGAGGCGGTGAGTATTTGCCGCGACATCCTGGAAGTTGACCCGTCGAACCGGGAAGCGCACGTTAGCATGATCCTGGCCTTGACCGATGAGATGGTTCATGATCAAGGGGCGTTTTCAAGCGCGATCGAGGCGATCGCTGGTCTCGATGCGGAATACGATCGGGCTTACTATTCCGGGATCGCCTGGGAGCGGCGCGCGAAGGCGTATCACGACGCAGGGAAACCGGGATCGAGTGGGTACGTTTACGATTGGCTCGTAAAGGCGCTCAACCTATTCGAAGAAGCGGAGCGGTTGCGGGCCGCCGGCAACGATGACGCCATTCTGCGCTGGAACGCTTGCGTTCGTTATCTCGATCGTCATAAGAAGTTGGGGCCTAAGACGGATGATGTTCGGGAACCAATTCTTTCGGAGTAAGTCCGTGGGTCCCTAACAAAGGGACGGGCTCCCCATACCCTCGGATTCAAGTTTTAGCTTAAAGCCCGCCATCTTTATCGATGAAGGGTAGGCTTCCGAGTCTGCGTGAGAACTCAACCCGGCGGAGTCAGTGTCCTAACAGAACCCACTAGGAACTGGGCGCAGCCCCACGATCGCTTTAAACTGTCTGCGAAGCTAAATCCATTCGGTGCCGCTGAGCCGTTCAACTGAAAGCAATCGAAACATATCATTTTCGGCCCAGGTACGCTGTGGCGAACCTGGGGCACCCGTCCAGTTTCTAATCGGTTCTGTTAGAGGACTGGCTCCTGCCGGGTTGAATTCGCCTAGTACATCCAGCTGCAGTCGCTAGTGAAATCGGTGGTCGCGGAGCGCTGCCAGGTGCCGCTTATTTTATCGACCGCGAAGATTCCGCCGCTCCCACAGAAATGACCGCAGCTCTTGATTACTGACACCAAGGCCCGGGTGTGTGCGCGATCAAATCCTGGTACTCCCAGCAAGCGCACATATCTGAGTTGCTTGTAGTTCTCACGGGTGAGTTCACTTTGCGGGAGCAGCCGATAACCCTGCGGGATGGAAAACTTCTGTTCCCATCGATGAGTCTGCTGGTTGGCTGCGACGAAAGCGTCGGTCATCTCATGCTCCTGCGCCGTCGTGGGCCTCAGGCAGCTGCCGTTCACTTGCGGTATGTCGGTCAGCGAATCCTCTGAGAAGACCAGCGGTTCCTGCATCGGAGCCTGGTAGAGTGCGGAGTAGACCGAGTAGGCCTCTGTTGGAACAACGCTGCCGCCCGGCTGGTTCAAGGGAATCGTTGCTCCCAGATCAGTTATGGGCGTGGGCGTTTTTGGCAGCCGCAGCGAATGGATCCCCAACCACAGCAGCGTTCCTGCAACCAACACCACCACCAACCACATCCACCGCGAGATGCGCATCTTACGGCACCACCATCACCTGGGCTTGCCAGAAGGAAGCCTTCTTTCCTGTTGGATCGAGCACGGATATCTGGCACTCATACTCTCCAGGCGGAAGCTGACGGAGGGGAATGCTAAAGCTGAAGGGCATGGTTTGCAACCGGTTATTCACCGCCTGCGTCATCTGCATGGGCCGCGTTTCAAAAGCCTTCGTTTCTCCACTGTAGAAAGCTCACAAACGCGACTAACGGCTGCACGCCGGTCACCCCCTGCTCATATGCCTGCAAGTAGACATACATGTCCTGGCTTTGGCGGAATACCCGGGTAACGCTGGGAATCAGTTTTTGTCCATTCTGAACCAGCGGGTTCACCGCTTCCTCTTTACCCCGGTCTTTGTCTTTTTGCGCGTTGTAGAGAGCATCTTTGAGCTCTACACGCTGACTGCTCAGCACCACGGAGCTGATGGGGACGTGCGTGAGCTCCTTGTTTAAATTGGGGATGACGAAGGTGGTTTGATAAGTGCCGATTCTGCCCGTCTCATCGTCGCGCGCTAGAAACTTGATCTGGTATTTTCCCGGCAGGAGCGTGAAGCCGGTGTCGTATTCGATCGGTCTTCGCGCCAGCTCGGCGGCGGTAGCGTCAGAGAGCTTGATGTTGACGTTGTCGCGGACATTGGTCACCGTGGTGCCGCCGACCAGGTCTTTAATTTCGCCCACGAAGTCGATCAGCGTGTGCTCCGCACCGCCACGCTTGGCCAGGGCGAGCTCGCGGCCGGGAATCTTAACAATGATGGGTACGAAATATTCTGCCCGGTTGAGCTGGAAGTGATCGATCTCCATCGCGATGGAGAGCTCGGTGATGGGATCCTCGAGCATCAACGCGTCTTCCAGCTGACGCTCTTTGTCGACGGAGTTGAAGTGGCTGAACTCCTTATCAGCGTAGTAGCCCTGGCGGTAATTGAGGTTCGCGCCTACGTCTTGCGTGAGCGAGATTTTTACACGGCGAAAATGCCCATTCCTGGCCGTGTTCGTGGTGTAGTAGCCAACGACGTAGTAATCGGAGATGGCCTCCTGCGCCTGAACGATACCGCGGGTCAGGTCGTTGGAATCGAAGAGGGCTTTGCCTCCGGTGTCGCCGGCGAGGGCGAAGAGAGTGTCCTGTGATTGCTGGAAGTTGGTGGTCGTGGTTTGGGCGGCGGTGCCGGAGTACATGCCGGCATTGCCTTGCGAGCCCTGGGTAGCGTCGCCCAGTGGAGCCTGTGCGACCAGGCCGCGGGCGTCGATGGGCCAGAAAGAGACACCCGCTCGAATAGCCGCGTCGACGGTGGCGTGCAGCTGTGCCTGGTTATCAATGCCGTTGAGGCGCAGGCCGCTGGCGAAGTAGATGAGAGATTTCTTCTCGTTCAACTGGCTCAGCATCTTGGCCGCGGTCTGCAGGGCGGAGAGCTGGCGATCGGTGTTGAAGACATTGAACTCGCTGTCGTCCTGCCCGAATGCGGCGCCGGTGTCGGCGCTGCTGGCATCGTCGATGGTCTCGGCGGATCCCTGGCCCTCGCCGACGATAAGGGTTTCAAGGATGCTGAGCAGCTTGTTGCGATCGGCGGTGAAGTCCTGCAGGATGTCGACCGAACCACCCTGGTAGCGCAGGATGGATACCAGGTCGACCGAGGTCAATTGCGTGCGGATGAATTGCTCTGCAGCGGAGAGCGCGCGCAGCTGGTCGGCTGGGCGCATCGCAGTCATGTCGAAGTAAAGTGCGAGCAGCCGGCGATTCTTATAGCGATCGTTCTCCATGGTTTCCGGCTTGACCTGGGTTCGCGTGAGTTGCTTGTAAATCTTGATCTCTTCGCTGCCGGGCGCAGCAGCGGGTACGGGTGAAGCATTTTCGGTCAGCGCCTGGTGCTCACAGAAGCGAATGGTCTGGGCGACGCCATCTTCGGTGAGGGCGAAGTCTTTGGCCGTGAGGCCAGGGATGAACTTTCCCTGCTTATCTTTGACGACGACGGTTTCTACCACCAGTTGCGATTTGACTGAGACGGTGTAGGGTTGCGAATCGCTGGAGGTCTTGTTCTGGCCGATCTGCTGCGCCATCACGAGCGCTGAGGTGGTTAGGAGAAGTGCTAGGAGGCGTTTCATCTCAGAACCTCAGGCGCAGCTGAGTCTCCAGGCTGCGCATCGCGTTGGAGTTAAGCGGGAGACCGAATTGCGTGCTGTTCACGGTCGTGTTCCAGCCTGTGAAAACGGGGTGATTCAACATGTTGGTGGCTGACACTTTCAAATCCAGGTAGAAGCGTCCGCTGGGGCGGAATGTTCGGGCGACTGAGCTGTCAAGGCTGAACTGGCCGGGACCGGTGATCGAGTTCCTGCCCGCGGTTCCCCATTGGCCCGTCAGCGGCGCATTGAATGCGGCGGGGTTGAGATGCTGACGCCCGTTAGACATGGAAACGGGCATGCCTGTAGGGTTGGGTCGAATGGTACCGGTGTAACCCGTGCCGGGGACGGCTGCGAGGTAAACCGGCGTTTCCGGCAGGCCGGTGCCGACCACGGAAGTGCCAACGATGGTCCATTCCTTGAACAGCCTGCCGGCCCAGCCGCCCATCAAGGTTCCACCACCAAGGCCTTCGCCGGTGGTGTATTGGGCCTGCAGGTTGAACAGGTGACGTTGATCGAAGGCGGAGAGGGAGCGCTCGGCATGCAGGTTGAGCCAGTTCTGCGCGATTTGCGATGTCGCCGATGCGCCTTGCGTGGTGGCGGCCGAGGTTGCCGCCGACCCTGTTCCGGAGCCTTGACCCGATCCTTGTCCGGAACCCGAACCTTGGCCTCCCGCGGGCGCCGCAGTCTGGCTGCTGGCGACTACATGGCCCTGGCCACCAAGGTACGCGTCATCATCGATCGACTTCGAATAGGTATAGAGCAGTGACGCGGTGAAACCGCTGCGCAGCCTGCGCCGCAGTTGGATCTGCCCCGATTCCCGGGTGGAGTCACCGCCCGAAGTCTGATAGACGAAACCCGACGGACAGTCACCGCACGGACTGCTAGCGCCAATGGGGTAGGTGTTGGGCAGGAACTGCTGCACCCCGCGCGTGCCTTTGACTCCCAGATAAGTTGCCGTGAGCTGCAGCGCTCCGGGTAGATCGCGTTGCACGGATAACTGCCAGGTCTGGGCATAGCCGACGCGGAAGTTAGGATCCACCGCGAAGGTGTTGGCGGTAATCGAGGAGCAGGGGAGAAAAGCATATGCCAGCGTGAGCTTGCAGTCGGGGCTGTTCTGCACGCTCAGGCTGGTCGAGAGCGGATATTGCTGCGAGAGTTGCAGAGCGGAGGTTTGGTAGACGGAAGTGTCGTCATAGATGCCGTAGCCGGCGCGGACGACGATGGTCGAAGCTGGAATGGGCCGCCAGGAGATACCGACGCGCGGCTCGAAACCGCGCCGGTCTGGCCAGATGAGCGAGCTGGGATAGTGGATGCCGGTCAGCGGCCCAACTGGATCGCTGGCGACAACCGGCTGCGCAGCGCTAAAGCCGGAAGCAACATCAAGATTCACCAGGCGCCCGTACAGTTCGGTGATGGGCGCACCGTATTCCCAGCGCAGGCCGGCGTTGATGGTGAGGTTGGGCAGAATACGCCAATCATCCGCAGCGTAGAGATCGTAGGCGGGCTGGCGGAAATATTTATCCGCGTTGCCGAAGGCCACGGAACTGGTATCGGGCACGCCGATGAGGAAGTCGGCCAGATCAGAGCCACTGTTGTTCGCCGTGCCCTGGGTGGCGGCGCCGGTAAAGGTGAAGATGCCGCGGGGATTTGCCTGGAAGAAATCGTTGTACTCCTGTTTGCGCAGATCGCCGCCGACCGTGATGTTGTGGCGGCCGCGATAGAGCGAGATCGATCCGGAAAAGGAATCGGTACGGTTGCGATTGAAGGAGCTGTTCTCGTCGGTGAGCATGGTGATGCCACTGGAAAAAGTGAGTGCGGGCGGACCCCAGTTGGACGGATCCTGATTGTTGCCGGAGATGCCCGCTTCCCCTGAAATGTTCTGGCGGTTTTCAAAATAGGGAACGATGTTAGTTCTGAGCCGGCTGAAACGGTAGCCGGTATTGACGAAAAGCCGCTGGCTGAAGCGGTGTGACCAATTGACATTGAAGTTGATGCCAAGAATGCTGGTCTTGTCAGTGAAGGCAAAGAGATTGGTGGTGCTGGACCGCGTGCTCTGAAAATTGAAGCCGCCGTAGACCTCATCCTTGCGCCCGAGCGTTTTGTCCAGGCGCGATTGCAGCGCGTCCTGGTGGGTGCTGTTGAGAATGGGCACTTGATAGTTGTAGAGCGGGTCTCCGTAAATGTTTTGCGAGGGATACAGAGCCAACAGCGCCTGTGCCTGGGTGCTGACTGGGACAACGTTGCCAGGGAAGGGCAGGCCGGTTGCGGGATCGAAGACGATGACCGGTTGGCCGAGGGGGTTGAGCAGACTGGAGAGGTCGCCTGCCCGCTCTGCGGCGGTGGGAACAAGACCCGCCTCAGCCTCGGCATCGTGGTTACGCGTCCACTCGTAACCGACGAAGAACGTCGGCCCGCGCGGCAACAGGTGCGGAATCTTGAGGGGACCGCCGAGGGTGAGCACGCCGGTGATGCGATTGTAGGAGGCCTTGGGTAGGTTCAGCCCGCTGAGCGAGTAGGGACGAGCATCCGTGGCCGAGTTATCGTAGATGGCGGCAAAGCCGCCATTGTAGAGGCTCCTGGTGTTGTACCGTCGGTTGCCGAAGGCCTGGTCGAGCGAGAACCGCGAGGTCGCCGCGTTGTTGACGCTGCCGTTCACCAGCAGGCCGTCTGACGACTGCTGGCTTGCGTCCTCGGCCGGCTTGGGTATTTCGGCTGCGTTCTCGCCAGGGGAGCCGGGCGTTGCGGGCTTCTTAACCAGTGCAGGCGCGGGCATCGCGGGCAGTGGCGCGGGGGGAAGATTGGCCAACTTCGTGATCTCGTCCGTTGGCAGCAGCGTCAGCTCCCACTTCGCCGGTGCGGTGTTCGTGGAGACAGTGATTTCGTTGTGAACAGTCGAGAAGCACTGCATGTCGATCGCGATCTGCCATGCTCCGTCGGCCAGGTCCGCGAAGGTGTAAAGGCCTCCCTGGTCGGTTACGGTGGTGAGCTTTTTTGTTCCTTGTGTCACTGTGACGGTTGCACCCGGCACCGGCAGGCCACCGAAGGTGACCTGGCCGTGGTAAGCGGAAGCGGCAGCCAGGCTGGGGAAGGCCAGCGCTGCAAGAACGCAAACCAGGTATAGGAGTCTTCGCGTCCGCCGCCATGCCATCGCCGTCAACATATCCCTATGTCTGTGTGTGGCGTCAGTTCTCGGACGGCTTCTCGGCATGATCGATGACGATCACATCGTCAGGAGCCCTGGCCGGTCCCATTTTCAACCCCAGTTGCTCCTGGATTGCGGTGTAAAGGCTCGGAGGAGCATTGGGATCATCGCTGGGCGGCGGTATTTTCGCGCCGGTCCCTCTGAACTGCGCGAATTGGGAATCGTCCGGGGTCCATTTCAATTGGAAATCGTATCTGTCTTTCAGCTCCGTTTGATCCACCACCGGCTTGTCCATCACACCAGACTGCATCCAGGTGGCAAAATCAGTCATATTCAGGTTTCTCACGACCAGGTCCCCAAGACCCCTGAAAAAGAAGGCCGAGGGGTCATTCGGCGCCGCCGTGCTTTTGGTCATCTTCGGGCTGCCGCTGGCCACGCTGATCACATAAACCGAAAGCTCTCGCTTGTCGTGGTGAAAGGTCAACTTGAAGCGCTCCGCTAGCAACTTTTGCACCATGATCCCCATCTGCTTGTTATTGGGCCGCCCTTCTGTATCCGGCTTGCCCTCGATGTCGTAGAGATCGGTGCCGAACCATGGTGGGGCATCGATGATTTGCTTGGCGTGCAGCCCGTAAGCGAACGCGATGAGGTCATTCACATTGGTATTCAAGGTTACGAAATGACCTCCTCTGAAACCAAATGCTTTGCCGGGCTTGTTGGGAGCGCTCGGCTTGACGGTGGCGACTTCGAAGCTGGGATTGGCATTCGCGTCCATCGGCGGTAGCTTGGGCTCGGGCGGGGGAATGGTCCACTCCGTCTCTGGCGTAGCGCGCGTCAGGGTAAGCGGGAGCGGAGGTCCGATGGTCCACGTTCCTGTGATCGTCTTCCCATCCCCACTCAGCTTGCCTTCATATGTGCCCCCCATGGGTAGGATCATCTTCAGGTTGCTGCCGTCCAGCGTGGTTTTGGTCGCTGGATGTTCGTCGCCATTTTGATCGATTACATAGAAGACCGACTTGTACCCGCCGTCATCTGCCTTTGAGATCTTGACCACAATGCGCAGGTCTCTGCCGGGGTGGAGGGTGCCTTGCCACGTATCGGCAATGTTTTGCGCCGGATTTTCGGCCTTAGCCTGGGCTCGCATGTGGGTGGTGTGCACCGTAGCCATGATGCCTATGCACAGCAGGAGCCTAAGAATCAAATGGAGTTTGCGTGCGGCACGGTCGCTCATGGTTCGGGAACCCTTCTCTTGAGATCGGACCCGGTATTTCAGACACAAGCCAACAACGATGTTTGGAAAGCTGGATAATAGACGTTCGCAAGTGCCTAATTTCGCTCGATCGCACCAATTATTTTTGTTGTACCCGCGATTTCTAATTGCGGGTGTAGAAAACGGCAACATTTGATACGAAAGCGAAGCTGGTTTAGTTCCAGTCAGTTGGGATAGAGAGGGGGGTCAAAAGAGTCTGAAGTTCACCTCGATGTTCACTTCCACCGCAACAGGTTTACCGTGGAGCATCGCGGGCTCGAATTTGTATTGCTCCACGGCGTCGACCGCTTTCTGGTCCAGACCCATTCCCAGGTGACGCACGATCTGGACACGCTGGGGATTACCCTCCGCATCCACAATCGTGGTAATCACGCAGGCACCTTGATACTTCACCCGCTTGGCCTCCTCAGTGAACTCCGGGTTCGGCGCGAAAATCAGCTGGGGCGCAGAAACATCCCCTCCGACGTGATAGATTTGCTGCGCGCCGGCGCCCTGGAGGGGGATTGGAGCGTGCAGGGCTAGCGCTGCAAAATCTACCGTCGCCGTTCGCGGGTTGCCCGCCTGCGGAGATTGCGCACGGAGCCGCGGGGTGGTGCCTAAACCGAAGAGGACAGGTGCAATAACGACTGCAACTCCCACTGAAGCCAATAGAAGCGTTCGGCCGGGATTAAGCTTCTCTGCCCGGTGTGGAGTCATGATGCGCACGATGCGTTTCTTCAGTTCGGCGCCGGTAACGCCAGAGACGCAAGCCAGGGGCGCTCCCACGCAGAATTCGCAGGTCTTCAAAATGCTCTCCGCGTAGATCGATGGCGAATTGCCCAGCAGCAACACCTCTTCGTCACAGGCGAGTTCGCGTTCCTCGAGCAGGCGTGCTCCCAGCCACCACACCATGGGGTGAAACCAGAAGATGGCTTCGACGGCCATATGCATCGCGGCGGCCAGGTTGTCGCGGCGCCGCACGTGCGACACTTCGTGGGCAAGGATTGCCCTGAGGTGCGAGTCCTGAAGATGTTCGGAGATGGTCGCTGGCCACAACAAGACCGGTCGAACGATACCGAAGATCCCGGGCTCCATTGCAGATTCCCGCGACAGCAAGAGTGTTATCGGCCTGGGCACTCCTCCAATTTTCTCCAGTTGCCGCAGCGCATCGACTTCACGTCCTTGCTCCGCCGGCGTAGAGCGGTGTACCGCCGCGGCAACACGACGCCAGCGCACCGACCAGAGGATAAGCACCGTGACAAAACCGCACAGCCACAGGGCTGCTATCAACCTCGGTAGCAGGCTAAATAGGTAAGCAGCAGACGCCGCATGGTTAACCGGCGTGACCACGACAAAGGTGAAGGGCTGGCTAAAGCCTTCCACTGCAGAAAACAGCCCGCTCCGCCCGCTCAGTGAGAACCGTGGACTGGCCAGACGACGGCCGAGGCTCATCAATAAGGAGAACGGGACAAGGAACTTCAGCGACGCCGCCAGCCACAGACCATGGCGAATCCGGGCCTGGTTTTTCCTGAGTGCCAAGGTCAGGATCGCGGCTAACAGTGCGAAGAGCGTCGACTGCCAGAGGTGGTTAGCCATCGCGGGTGCGATCGCCGCCGGAGCTTCGGAGAAGTATTTCGGGATCATGACTTATCCTTCCTTTCCATCTGGCGCAGTGCCTTTTCTGCTTCCTTTACGTCCTCGAGTGTGAGCTTGCCGGATTCAATCAGGTGCGCCATCACGGGTTGTGTGCGGCCGCCGAACAGTGCCAGCAGGTCGTCGATCAACCTGCGTTGTGCGGCGCTGCGCGAAACCGTGGCGGCGAAGATGTGGAAGTTGCCAACTTTCCTTACCCGGCGCACGATATTCTTCGCTTCCATGCGGTATACGGTGGTTTGAATGGTCGTATAGGCGGGCCTGCGCCTGGCGGGGAACGTCTCTTGGATCTCGCGGATGGAGGCCTCGCCCTGGGTCCAGAGCGCCTCCATAATCTGAAACTCGAGTTTGGATAATTTGGGTTCCGCCACCGTTGCTCCTACAGGTGTACTATTGTTTACTACACGTGTTTGTTATGGTCAAGGCGTAGTTCCCAAAAAGGGGCCGGCGAGGGTGCTGGGAACCAGGATGTGTGATCGAAACCGAAGCTCACCCCGGAATCGTAAGCCGGTCCTGGTGCATTTTTTGCTGGCGTTGCTATGCGGGCGAGCTCTGGCGCAGGAGAATGCAAAGCCTCTTTCTCCCTCGGAAGCTTATAAGGCGGCACTTGCACCATTCCAGGCGTCGCGGACGCAGCCCGACGATCTGACAGATGCCGACCGGTTTGCCCTGCAAATTGGCATCGCCAGGGCCTCCCGTGACTGCCGGTCACTCTCACCGTCACTGGATGCTGATGAGAAAGAGCTGATCGCTCTAGGCGAGTTGTGCATATTCGGTCAGGAGTATGTTCCTGCCCGTGCCGCGCTCACGAAATACCTTGCCCTTCCTCAGCCGCCGGAGCGAAAGCGCGCAATGGTCTTGCTGGTCCGGGCTCTCCTCGGCCTGAACGACCCGGGCTCTGCGGAGTTAATCGTGCGTTCACTGCTGCACGATTTTCCCTACGATGCGGAAATCCACTTCGCTATCGATCAGGTCATCGATGCATCCGAGGGGTTAACTGAGGGCCTCAATCGAATGGCTCTTAACCTCTGCGTAACGCAGAACGCTGTCACTCTGCCGCTGCTTGCCGGTGGCAACGCGCTTGAGGGAAAAGAAGCAACCGCATCGGCCGGCGTCTTGTTCAACGATGCCGTGCGTTGCGTTTCCCTGGCAAAAGGGCGAGATGAACCGTCTGGTAAGGAATGGATGCATCAATTGGCAGCCATCACACAGATGCAGAGCTGGCAGGGCACGGCAGATTATTCACCCATGCAGGCGTCGTTGCAACGGCAGCAAATGGTCGGGACACAGGCCCCTCTGAGTTCCTTCCACGGGTTCACGTTCACAAGTGGGAAGCTGGCGTCGCGCGCGATCTCAGTGAGCCGGGGTACAGTGCTCTTGTTTCCCTTTGTGCTTTGGTCGCCGAGCGCCGCAGAGGAGGCCGGCCGTCTCGCCAGAACAGCGCCGCAACAGACCATTTACGCGATTACGAGCTGGAGTGCCAACACCGGCCGGGACGATGTCCCGTCCAATGAAATTTCAACAGCTTTACGGGAGTGGCAGCGGAATTTGCCGGCGAACGTTCATATGGTCATTGTGCCCAACGCAGAGCTGAGCGTCTTCCATGTCGATTCGTTTCCGGCCGGCATTGTGGTTCGCGCAGGAACCGTAGGCTGGAATGGCGTCTTGTCGAGCCAGGGTGCGGAGCGGATGCTCTTTAGCACTGTGTCGGAGCGTGCCTCCGTCCACCAGGGCTCCGATCGCTAGCGATGGATCTCAATTTCTATCGCGCCGTCTTATGCATCACGTTGATTTTGTCGTCTTGCTTGACGGGCAAGATTCAGGCTCCCATCAAATCAAGGCCGCCGCCCCTGGGCACTCTCGTGGAGGTGGGCGGCTATCGCGTGCATCTTTACTGCGTTGGCCAGGGAAGTCCAACGGTCATGATCGTTGGCGCAGCTTTTTCTTTCGACTGGGCGCTGGTGCAACCGGAGGTGGCTAAATTCACCCGGGTCTGCACCTTCGATCCATCCGGAACCGCTTGGAGTGACCCTATCAAGACGGCGGCAGCCCCCGATTGCGACCAACGAGTCGATGAGATCCATCGACTGATCATGAAAGTACCCATCGATGGTCCCTACGTTCTCGTCGGATACTCGGTGGGAGCGCAGTGGGCACGGCTCTACGCAGCCAGATATTCCAACAACATTGTTGGCATGGTGATTGTCGACCATGCGTTTATTCCCGGTCAGGGCCACACGCCTGGGCACTCGCATAGTTTGCCGCAGGGCTACAGTCCGCCCACGCTTGTTTCTCAAGCGCCAATCGTGCTCGACTTTCAAGACGATGTGAATTTCAGCAAGTTGCCGAAGCATGATCAGGAACTGCATACCTGGGCCCTCTCCGAGAATCCCATTCAGCCAGATTACGAAATGGCCCAGGACTGCTTCGCGGAACTTGCAAGGGTTACCAGGAAATCCCCGTTTCCCCTTGGCGACCTGCCTCTGGCAGTGATTAGTACTGACAACGAGACGGCCGGTTACTTGAAATTGCAAACAGACTTAATGGCGCTGTCTCATAGAAGTGAACACGTCATTGCCTGGAACAGCACTCACATGGTTCTCGTTGATGAGCCCGAAGTGATAACCACCGCCATCCTTAAGATGGCGGCGGCCGCGCGGCAGCAGCCATGACCCGGCTCGCGCCCGTTTAGGCTGGCGTTCTCACCGCGACTGTGGTTTGATGATCGACAGCTTTAGCAGCCCCTTCCCCAATGTAGCTACCGGTTCATGGAGTTTCATGAAATCCACCATGATGTCATCGCCGCTGCTCGTAAACAGCCTGTTGGAACGGGCGGGCACACTTTTCCCGGATGTCGCAATCGTCTCCATGCAGCCTGACGGTGGGCGCCACAGCTACACCTATCGAGAGCTGCGCAGGCGTTCCAGGCAATTAGCGGCTGCTCTCGAAGGTGCGGGTGTGGGCAAAGGAGATCGCGTCGCTACGCTCATGTGGAACGGGCATGAACACCTGGAAGCTTATTTCGGCGTTCCCGTGACCGGAGCCGTGCTGCACACCCTTAACCTGCGGCTGCATCCGGACGAACTCGCTTACATCGTCAATCACGCCCAGGACCGCTTTCTGATTGTGGATGATGTGCTGCTGGACCTCTTGGCGCAGATTCGGTCTCGAGTGCGGTTGGAACGCGTCTTGGTAGTCGATCACGGCAGCGGCCGGCTCCCGCAGGGTGGCGAACTATATGAGGATTTTCTGGCGGAAGCGACCGGAGAGCTGAATGGAACCGATCTCGGGGAAGAGGATGCAGCCGCCTTGTGCTACACCTCGGGAACTACCGGCTGCCCCAAAGGCGTCCTCTATTCGCACCGGGCGATCGCCCTGCATTCCCTGGCCATCTCTCTTCCCGACCAGCTGAATTTTAGCCGCAATGACAGCATTCTCCCGATCGTGCCCATGTTCCATGTGAACTCGTGGGGCTTTCCGTATGCCGCGGCGATGAACGGAAGCAAGCTGGTTTTGCCTGGATGCAACCTCAAGCCGGCGGCACTGCTCGACCTGTTGCAGAACGAAGAGGTGACGCTGGCCGGTGGTGTTCCTACGATTTGGATGGGGGTGCTGAATACCCTCGAAAGCAATCCCGGCCGCTGGAAATTGGCCCCCGGGTTACGGCTCACGGTAGGGGGTTCTGCGGCGCCCGAGTCTCTGTTCCGCCGCTTCGACAAGCTTGGCCTACACCTGCTGCACGCATGGGGCATGACCGAAACCACTCCCGTTGGTACGGCCGCCACGCTCAAGCCTCACATGCACAGTTGGACAGAAGACGACAGGTACGCCCAGCGCGCCAAGCAGGGATTGCCTCTGCCCTTCATCGAGACCCGCATTGTGGACGATCAGGGCGAAGCTGCAAGAGACGGCATAACCACGGGCGAATTACAGGTCCGTGGACCGTGGATAGCGGCCAGTTACTACAACCTCGATCAGGCTGATAAGTGGACTGACGATGGCTGGTTCCGCACCGGAGACGTTGGCACGATTGACTTCGAAGGCTACTTGAAAATCACCGATCGCCTGAAGGACCTGATCAAGTCGGGCGGTGAGTGGATCAGCTCCGTCGATCTGGAAAATGCCCTGGTGGCACACGAGGCGGTGAGGGAAGCCGCAGTGATTGCCGTGCCCCACAGCAAATGGCAAGAGCGTCCGCTGGCGCTGGTCATATTGAAAGATGGTTTCGTGGTTGACGCTTCCGAACTGCGCACGTTCCTGGAACGACAATTCCCACGCTGGCACGTGCCTGACGGTTTTGTGTTCGTCAACGAGCTTGCCCACACCTCGACCGGGAAGCTATTGAAAAGCAAACTGCGCCAGGACTTCGGGCACCTCGGGGAGTTCTCTTAGTACGGCTGCTTCACCTGCGGGTTGGGCGAGCGCTGATATTGCCGGCTGAACTCCTCCATGTGCTGCTGCATCTGCTTTTGAAGATCGTCCATCCGCATCTTGAACTCAGGACTGTTGAACTTTGCTGTTGCCTCTGCCATTTGTCTCGCGAGATCATCCATCCGCTGCTTGAATTCAGGACTGTTAAACTTTGCCGTTTCCTCTGCCATTTGCCGCTGGGCGTCCGCCATCCGCTGCTTGAACTCGGGACTGTTTAGGTTTGCCGATTGCTCTGCCATTTGTCTCGAGAGATCGTTTATCCGCTGCCTGAATTCCGGAGTGTTCAGCTTTGCCGATTGCTCTGCCATTTGCTTCGAGAGATCGTTTATCCGCTGCCTGAATTCCGGAGTGTTCAGCTTTGCCGTTTCCTCTGCCATTTGCCTCGCGACATCGTTTATCTGTTGCTGGACATCCTTGTCCATGAGCGGTTGCTCTGCCGGGGTAGGTTCGCGGCGGTGAACGTTGGTGCGTTTTTTCGGCGTCGCGGGCTTCGCGGGTGTAGCTGGGGCCGGAGGCTTAGCCTGCGGCACAGGAGCTTGGGCAACTTGCGGAGGATTCTGCGTTGCTTGCGGCAAAACGTCTGCCTGAGCCATCGTCGGGGTGAGATGAAACGCCACGGCGATCACGCCCGAGGCGATCATCATCGCCGCGCCACTTACCACGCGGGCGGTCTTCGCCCGCAGACTCATGGTGGTTGTGTCCATCAGTCGCATCACTCGTTCCTCCAGTGTGTGGTTGCCGAATAAGCCCAGATATTGCGCCTGCGCAGCCATATCGCGCCCGCCAATCATGCTGTGGGCCAGGGCCAGCAGGCACTTCGCGTATCCCAGGTGGGATTTCATTTCCTGCGCCGCCATCGCATCGCAAATCATCTCCCGGGTCATCTGTATCCGCTGCTGTACCCAATCCACAACCGGATGCCAGGCCAGCGGTAACGCTGCCACTTGGCAGACCGCATTCACCAGGTAGTCCCGCCGCTGGACGTGCGCCAGTTCGTGGCACAGAGCGGCCCGGATCTCATTCTCGGTATGCCGTGCAAATCCCTCGGGCAACAGCAAGACCGGCGCCCGGCCACCCACGACCATGGGGCTCGAAACCTCTCCGCTCTCGCGCAGTCGTGGCGGCTTGATCCCAAGGCGATGGCTGTACTCCTCCAAGGCCGTGCGGTCTCGATCGCCCAGGCAGAGCTCTTGCGAATTTTGCACCAGGGTTCGCGCGGCGAACCATGCTCGTGTAATGCGGAATAAGCCGATGATGATCGTAGCCACATACAACGTCAAGAGCCAATGGACAGTCCTGGTGGTCAACCGGAAGCTAGCCGTCCGCGCTGATAACAGGGAGGCGAACGCGAACCGTTGTCTTGGTGCCAGCGGCAGGTCGTTCTGCGCCGGCAGCACAAGGGCCTCGTCGCGACTGGCCTCAATCACCGTCCCCGTGTGCCGGGTAGCTCCGCCCCCCATTCCATGGAGCGGCAGCAGCACGGCCAGTCCGAGGACGGCTAGCCACAGGCGATGTTGAGTCAGTGGCGCCGGCCTGACCATCCACAACAGCAGCCATGCGCTTCCTGCAAGCAGCGGAACTTGCCATAGGGCGTTGATCGCGTACTCGATGAGCGCTCGTTCTATCATGGCTCCTCCTTCGTGGGCGGGGCTTCGGCTGCGGCCAACTTCTGCGCCACCCGCGCCAACTCCTCCGCGCTAATTTGTCTGGTGTCCACCATCGCCATGAGTAATGCCTCGCTGGAACCGCCAAACATCCGCTTCACCAGGTCGCTCAAGGCGCTTCCGCTTGCGCGCTCACGGCTCACCGCCGGCCGGTAGCGGTAAGCGCGCCCCTCCTGCACCCGCTTCACTTTGTTCTTGCGCAGCAGTACGTTAAGCATGGTTTGCACTGTTGTATAGGCAAGATCCGCCTTGAGCTTGGGCTGCACTTCAGCTACCGTGCAGGGTCCCACGTCCCAAAGGACCTGCATGATCTCCAGCTCCAACGGCGTCAATGTCTGATTTATCTTGGCGGGCATGAAGAATTCACTCTCTTACTAAACTTTTAGTAGATTAAAACGAAGCAGCCGGGGTTTGTCAACTAATCTTTTAGTAGTGTTTGGTCGGTCAGCCCTGGCGGGCCAGTTGCTCGCCCTTGCCGGCCAGAGCCAGGGGCCATTCGGCGGGTGAGTCGACGACGCAGTCCGGAGGCTCCGTGACCAGCGTCTGCGGCGCCAGTCCGTAAGTGCAGCCCATGCTCCACACCCCGGCGTTGCGCGCGGTTCGGATGTCCACGTTGGAATCTCCGATCATCAGCGTCTCCTGCGCGCTGACACCTGCCTCCTTAAGCAGGGCCAGCAGCCCTTCCGGATCGGGTTTCTTGGTGGCGAAGCTGTTGCCGCCGTAGATGCGAAAAAAATAAGGGCTGAGTCCAAGAGCGTCGCAGATGGCCTGCGACGGTCCGATCGGTTTGTTGGTGAGCACGGCCATGGACCTGGCTGCGCCCCCCGGTTCGAAGCGCAGGCTGTCGAGCGATGCAAACACACCTGGGTAAACGTAGGTCTGATCCAGCTTGTGCTGGCGATAATAATCGAGGAAGTAGGCGAGAGCAGAATTGAGAAAGGCGGCATCCGCCGGCTCGCCCAGGGAACGGCTCACCAGCCGCGCCGCGCCATCGCCGATGTAGGTGGAGATCACCTTTTCGGGTAGCGGCGGGCGGTCGAAGTGACGCAGCATTGCGTTGACCGAGGCACAAAGGTCGGCTCCGGAGTCGATCAGTGTGCCATCGAGGTCAAACACCAGCAGCCGGAGGGAGCCGGCCGGGATGGGGCGAAAGGTCCTGAACATCTTTCTACTTTAGTCGATGCAGCCGGGAGCCTCCCTTTAGGTACCCGGAAACCTCCAGCCGTTCACGGTCAACACCAGCGTGGCCTGGTCCTGGGCGTTTCCCGAGGTTGCCTTGGCAAAAGCGGGAAACGCCTTCCGGATCGCGTCGGAGTCGCTCCAGCCGGGAACGTCCATCATCTTGTAGTGGTAATCCACCTTGGTTGTTTGCTGCCCGTCGACTGGTGCCGGTGGGGTAAAACCGTCGATGCTGGTGACTACCCGATGCCCGTAGCAGAAGCGCGGCGGTACCCGCTGGCCATAGGCGGTGAGCTCGTAGCGCTTGACGTGGATATCTCTGTCTTCGAGGGATTTGAGCAAGCCTGCCGCCGCCAGCGCATCGAGGCCCGGTTGCCTGGGATCTTTATCCCCGCTGGCGGTGCTGGCTTCGTACGGAAAACGAATCGCACTCGGAAAAAGGCAATCGTCATTGTTGCCATAGTAGAAATTCAGTGTCCGGGTAAAGTTCTTTGCATTGGGCGTCTTAAACCCGTTGCATCCCGCCAGTACCAGCCCGAGCGTAAGCGCGGTTCCGGCCCGGTACATCCATTTTTGTCTTGCCATGTGGTGCCCTCGCAGTGATAAGGAAAAGCGCAACCCTCTTGGATGCTTAATGATAGGGTGAAGGGCGAGATGGAAAAAGAAAATCGGCGGGTTGTTCTGGTCACGGGCGCCTCTTCCGGCATAGGCCTGGCTTGCGCCACCCATTTGGCTGGACGCGGCTTTCGCGTCTACGGTACCTCGCGGCGAGCAGCTTCGGCGAGCGCACACCTGGGCAATGTAACCATGCTGACTGCCGACGTTACGGACGATCGTTCGGTGGAGCAGGCAGTCGCCAAGGTGCTCAGCCGCGAGGGGCGGCTGGATATTCTGGTAAACAATGCCGGGATGGGGATTGCCGGACCGGTCGAAAACACTTCCATCGAACAGGCCAAGGGGCAATTCGAGGTTAATTTTTTCGGGGCTTTCCGGGTGTGCCGCGCGGTCTTGCCCGCCATGCGCAGCCAGCGCAGCGGCTACATCGTCAATATCGGTTCCATCGGTGGGCTTCTCGCCATTCCGTACCAGTCGATGTACAGCGCTTCCAAGTTTGCCCTGGAGGGGCTCAGCGAAGCCCTGCGCATGGAGGTAAGGGCGTTTGGCATTCGGGTGGTGATTATCGAGCCCGGGGATCACAAGACGGCGCTCACTGAAAATCGTCAGTTTACTGAGATTTCGGGCGCTGCGGAGGCCTATAGTCCGTCTTTCGAGGCGGCGTTGCTGAAGACGGCCCACGATGAGCAAAGCGGTCCCGGGCCGGAGCAGATTGCTCGTCTGCTGTATCGCATCGTGAACCAGCAGCATCCCCGGTTGCGGTACGCCATTGGGCCCGCCCCGCAGCGCGCGGCCGTGTGGTTGAAGCGGTTGTTGCCCTATAGTGTTCTCGAGTACACCATGCGTACGTATTACGGCTTGGGCGGTTAGATTGCAGCCAAACGGTTGGGGCACACGATCCGGAAGCAGCAGATGAAGTCGAACGGGACCTGCTGTTTCTCGGCTCTCACCCATCTAGGCACTAAAGCCCCTGATGGCGCCGCTTGTCTCCTGGCGCGGCTACTGAATGTGAATATCCCCTGATCCGGTTTCTGCCTTGATCGTGGGGCCGCCTCCGTTGACGGTTCCAGTGACGTGATGCTTGTCCAGGGAGCCTCGCATGGTGAGCGGAAGATCCGTCTTAACCGAGCCGGAGCCGGTCTGCGCATCGAGCGTGAAATGAGCGTTGCTGCCTACCTGCAAGGAGATGTCGCCTGAACCCGTCTCCAGCTTCCATGGGGAGGTAGGCTGGCCGCTGATCTCCAGGGTGCCGGAGCCCGTTTCCGCCTTGATGCCTCCCTGAACGTTGGTCAGCTTGATGGAGCCGGAGCCGGTGCCTGCGACCACGTCGCCCGCTGATCCCAACTCGGCACGCACCTCACCCGAGCCGGTTTGCAGCGTCGCGGAACCCATCAGGTTGGTCGCTTCAATGCTGCCCGAGCCGGTTTCGAGCCTGGACCCGGCCCCTAGCTTGTCGGCGCGGATAGAGCCCGAGCCGGTGTGGGCCCGCACCGTTCCATTCAGGTTGGAAAGTTGCAGGTCGCCGGAACCGCTCTCCGCCGTAAGCATGGTGTTCGCCGGGGTGGTGATGTCGTAATCGATGGAGACATGGCGCATAGAGTCATCGCTGCCCTCGCCCACGCGGATGATATTGCCCGCCTGGTTGATGGGCGGATTGCCGGCGACTTTCGCCACCGCATCGTCGGAGGAGCCGCCCCACCAACTGTTGCTGCTTTTCACGTGGCCGACGATGTGCACCTGATTGTCTGAGCCGGGCGAGACGTGGATGTAGCCAGACCCGGTAGAAACGTGGAGCGTCACCGGACCGTTGACGCTCAGCGTCCGGTCAAAGGACCTTTCCGCGGCCAATGCCACCGCCGGCAGATACATGGACATGGCAACCAGTAAACCGGCTGCCGCTTTGCGGGATGGGTTCCATCGGATTCGCATTTCGCCCTCCTTGGGCTAGGTAATTATTTGATACGCAGGAGAGCTGGAAATGGTTCCCCTGCCGAAACTCTATCCTGACCGGCAATCCCGAGTTTCCCAGCGAGGTACCCGGGGGCCCTGACCGGTATCATGACGTAATGAGCTCCGAGTCCTTCCTCTCCTCTGCGGCCGGCTCCGGGGTTCCTGCACGCAATGGTTGAACTGATGCTCTTTCGGACGGTTTCCGTCGCCCTACTCATCCTGGCGAACGGCTTCTTCGTGGCGGCGGAGTTTGCCCTGGTGAGCGTGCGCGAGACGCGCATCGAGCGGTTGATTGCCCTGGGGCGGCCTGGGGCTCGGGCGGTACGCCGCCTGCAGGAAAACATGGAAGACTTCCTGCCCGCGGTCCAGCTGGGCGTGACCCTGTGCAGCCTGGCGCTGGGCTGGATCGGCGAGCCCGCCGTCGCTACTCTCTTCGAGCACTGGTTCAACGGCATGCCCCACGCCAGGGTCTACGCCCACCTGCTGGCCGTGCCCATCGCTTTTGCGTTGATTACCTACCTCCACGTCTTGCTGGGCGAGCTGGTGCCCAAATCCCTGGCGTTACGCAAGGCGGAGGTTCTGGCGGTTGCGGTGGCCGGGCCCATGGACGTCTTTATCCGCGTTACCCGCCCTGCGGTGCGGCTGATGAAATGGTCGGCCCGGGTAGTCATGCGGCTCTTTGGCATGGAAATGATGCAGGGCGGGGAAGTGCACTCGCCGGAAGAGCTGAAGCTGATTGCCACTGCGGCGCGCAGAATGGGCATGCTTCCCGCTTTTCAGGAGTCGCTGATTCATCGCGCGGTCGAGCTCAACTCCGTGCCTACGCGGGAAATCATGACTCCCCGGCAGCGCATCTTTTCTTTACCCAAGGACATGCTCATCGAGGACGCGAACGCGCGGGTGGTGGAAGAGCAGCACTCCCGCGTGCCGGTGTACGACCCGGCGCACGGCCCGGAGCAGATTGTCGGCGTGGTCTACTCCAAAGACCTGTCGCGTTTAATGCACTTCCGCATGAGCGCACAGACCCGTTTTGCCCGCGCGCCCTTCTCCGAATTGCGCCTGGGGCAGGTGATGCATGATGTGCTGGTGGTGCCGGAAACCAAGCCGGTGCTCGACCTGCTGAGCGAATTTCAGCAGCGCCGGCGGCATATTGCCATCGTGGTCGATGAGTATGGGTCGACGGTGGGTCTGGTAACCGTCGAAGATGCCATCGAGCAGATCATCGGAGAGGTGGAAGACGAATTCGATATTGGCCCCCGGGCCGCTCTGCAAACCACCTCCGGGGCCGTGGTGCTCGATGGCGGCGTGAACCTGCGCGACCTGGACACGCAGATGAACTGGCATCTGCCCCGCAGCGGCGGAGTGGAAACACTGGCGGGCTTTCTGCTTACCCGGCTGGGAAAGATCCCGACCGGTGAAGAGACAGTGGATTTTGAAGGGCGACGGTTTACGGTATTGGAGATGAGCGATCATCGCATCAGCCGGGTGCGCGTCGAACCGCTGGAGAACCAGGCGGAAGAGGCAAAACGCGGCAGCACGCAAAACCCGGGCGTGGGCCAAACGGACTTGATCAAGGCGGACGTGGTAGCGCGAGCCCAGGCTCACCGCGAAGCCGGCAGGAAAGAAGGTTAGAGCATTTTGTCAGGCAGGTTGAATTGGTAGCGCTGTTCAAGCGATTGCTCTATATCTTGCCGGTCATCTGGCTGGTGGTGTCGATGGTCTTCTTGCTCATCCACCTGGTGCCGGGCGACCCGGTGCAGCAGATGCTGGGCGAGGGTGCGACCGCGTCCGATCTTTCGGCGCTGCGCCATCAGTATGGTTTAGACGCGCCCCTGGGACTGCAATATCTTCATTACTGGCGCGGCGTGCTCCATGGTGACCTGGGCAGGTCACTGCGCCTCAACGATTCCGTCTCCCACCTGGTGTTAACCCGCTACCCATACACCCTGGAGCTGACTGTGGCCGCGCTGCTGCTGGCCCTGGCGCTAGCTATTCCCGCTGGCGTGCTGGCCGCGTTGCGCCGCTCACGATGGCAAGACAGTGCCGTCGGTGTGGTGAGCCTGCTGGGGCTTTCCTTTCCCAGCTTCGCGCTGGGCCCGATCCTGATCTTGCTGTTCTCGATCAAGCTGGGATGGCTTCCGGTTTCCGGCGCTGGTTCGTTCGCTCACCTGGTGCTGCCGGCCATCACCATGGGAGGCAGCCTGGCCGCCATTCTCACCCGCATGGTGCGCACTGCCATGCTGGAGGAGTTGAGCCAGGACTACATTCGTACCGCACGCGCCAAAGGCCTGCCGGAACACGTGGTGGTCTACCGCCACGCGCTGCGCAACGCCATCATCCCGGTGATGACGTTGGTCGGCTTGCAATTTGGTGCGCTGCTGGCTGGCGCCATCGTTACCGAAACCATTTTTTCGTGGCCTGGGATTGGCCGGCTCACCGTGTCCGCGATTTCCAACCGGGATTACGCCCTGGTGCAGGGTTGCATCCTGGCGGTGGGGCTGACCTACGTCCTGGTCAACCTGCTGACCGATTTGCTGTACACCGTCGCCAACCCCAGAATCCGCAGCTAGGGCTGAATTTCTCACGGCCGGATTGAGATGTCACTACCGGACCATGGCTGAGAAATCTAGACTAGATCTCCACTTTCCGCGCGAAAACACCGGCGAACGCCTGTCTTACCCCGTAAAAAATGATGAACCATAAGACGGTGGCGAACAGTCCAGGCGGCAACCCGGCGGGCGCCAGGGCGAGGTGGAAGAGGAGGATGTTGACCAGGACCGGCCCGAGCAGGATCAGCGCCAGCGGTATGAACTGGCCGGAAAGCAGCAGCAGCCCTCCGACAATCTGCACCAGAAAGACGAAGTGCATGTGGACGGTGGGGCCAAGCAAGATCATGAATTGGCCTGCACCACCAGGGGGTAGGGGAGCGTGCAGGAAGTTGAAAAATCCGTTGAGTCCAAAGAACAGAAAGATCAGGCCCAGCAGGATTCGCGCGACAAGAACGGCGATTTTCATGGCTTTCTCCTTGTAAGGGGCTACGGATAATTAAACAGCGATGCTTCTCACCTGCTCCAGGTGGGGCTGCAGGAACTGGCCGCGGTCGACGGTTCCAGACATCAGCTGGGTTGTGCCGCCGGCAGTAACGAATTTTACGTCTGTAATCCCAATGAAGCCGAGGATGGTACGAAGATAAGGATCGATAAAGTTGAACGCCGCGTACGGGCTCCCCGCGTCGTACACTCCACCCGTCGCCACCAGAACAGTGGCCTTCTTGCCGGAAAGCAGTCCCCTAGGTCCTTCGGCCCCGTAGCTGAAAGTGCGTCCTCTGCGCACCACCTGGTCGATCCACAGCTTGAGCACCGCGGGAATGCTGAAGTTGTGCATGGCCACGCCAATCACGTATTCGTCCGCCTTCTCCAATTCGGCGATGGCCTCTTCGGAATAGGCAATCAGATCCTTCTGCTCAGGCTGCCGTGCCTCTTCGGGAGTGAACGTGGCATAGATCGTGGCTTGATCCAAGGGCTTTGGGGGATTGGCGGCCAGATCGCGATCAATCACTTGGCCGGTGGGGTGGCTGGCCTTCCAGTTGCTGACGAACTCGCGCGTTAATTCGCGGCTGACCGAGCTGGCAAGGGGGCTGGTATTGAGATGTAACAATGTAGCCATAACGAATCTCCTTAACGGCATACGTTGTCTATACGTCGTCTGTCGTTAAACATAAGACGACGGTCGTCGTTTTCCCGATTCTTTTAAATGGTGGATACGCTCTAATAGGGGTGACGATGCCGATTTCCGACTGTCAAGTCCGCGATCCGAGGATCCGCCGCACCCGCAAGCTCCTCCAGGGAGCCCTGGGCGACCTTATGCAAAGCAAGAGCTTCGACGAGATCTCGGTGCAGGACATTACGGAAGCAGCTACGGTCAACCGGGCGACCTTTTACGACCATTACACCGACAAGTACGCGCTGCTGGATGCGCTGGTGGCGGGTGGCTTTCATGAATTGCTCCATGAACGGCAACTGCGCTACGAAACCGGCTGTCCCGCTGCACTGAGCGCCATTATTCAAGCCACTTGCGATTACCTTACCCAGGCTCACTCCACAGACACTTGCGATCGCCAGTCAGCCTTTCAACCGCTGATGGACGCCGCCATTGCGGCTGCCATCCGGCGCCTGCTGATGGAGGGCCTGGAACGAGCGCAAACCCCGTCGGCTTTGCCTTCGGCAATGGTTGCGTCCGCCGCTAGTTGGGCCATCGCCGGTGGAGTGAAACAGTGGCAGTCTACGCCCGATCGTCCCCCAGTCGAGACGTTCGTGCCCCAGTTGCTGCAGCTGGTTCTCCCCATGCTTGACGCCGCAGCTAGGGAAGATGCACCAGTTGCGGCTGCAGCGAATCTGCACGCAATGGTCAGCAGCGCCAGCGAAATAGGCAGAGAGAAGCGGCGCGGTCCAGCGCTGCCCGGGTTGAGGTAAAGAACCCCCTTGCGCCACTCAATCAGGGGCCGGTGCGAGTGACCGCTGATGACCGCTGCAAAGCCCGCTGCAGCGGGATCGAGATCGAGCGCGTTGCGGTCGTGCAGCATATAAAAGGTGTGGCTATGCAAGGTGACCACTTCCGTTGCCGGTAGGTAGGAGCAAGGCCCGTGCACATCGATATTGCCGCTGATGGCGGTGACCGGGGCAATTTCGCGCAGCGCGTCCAGGATGCGTGGGTCGCCCACATCTCCGGCGTGCAGAATGTGCTCGACGCCGCGCAGAGCCGCGATGGCCTCCGGCCGGAGCAGGCCGTGCGTATCTGAAATAACTCCGATCATAGCCCGATCAACAGCCGTGTACGCGGGTCAAGGTAATCGCGCAGGGCGTCGCCGATGAAGTTGAACGACAGCACGCACAGCATGACTGCGATCGCCGGGAAGATGACCATGTGGGGCGAATCAAACAGATGGGAACGGGCGTCGTTCAGCATGCCGCCCCAGCTGGCCGCCGGCGGGGGCAGCCCCAAACCCAGAAAACTGAGCGTGGCTTCGGCCAGAACCGCTCCCGCCATGCCGATGGCCGCCTGCACGATGATGGGCTGCAGGATGTTGGGCAGGATGTGGCGGGTAAAGATGCGCAGGTCGGAGGCGCCCAGGGCGCGCGCAGCTTCGACAAACTCCCGCTCTTTCACCGCCAGCACCTGGGCTCGCACCAGGCGGGCGTAGCCCACCCATCCGCCAATGGCCAGGGCGAAGACCAGGTTGAGCAGGCCGGGGCCGAGAAAAGCCACGAAGGCGATGGCCAGCAGAATGCCGGGGAAGGAAAGAAAGGCGTTCATGACAAAGACGTTAAGCAGCGTATCCACGCGTCCGCCGTAAAAGCCGGCGAGGCCGCCCAGAACCAGCCCCAGGGAAAGAGAGAGGCCGACCACGCTGACGGCAACCATCAGCGACAGGCGTGCACCAGAGAGAATGCGGGAGAAAATGTCGCGGCCCAGCTCGTCCGTCCCAAACCAGTGGGCATGCGAAGGTGGGGTCAAACGGTGATAAAGGTCGATGGCGGCGGGATCGTAGGGCGTGATGACAGGAGCCAGCACTGCAATGGCGACGAACAGTACCAGCAGGAAAATGCCGATAACTCCAAGTGGCTGGTGGCGGAGAGTGCGAGCGAAGGCCATCGTTGGTCATGATCGCATATCGGGCTGCCGGCCATAGTGTAATCGTCCGCCGTGGGCAGGTTGATACGATGGGGAACGCGATGCTTAAAGAACACTGGCTTTTGACGATGGTGATGGCGGGAGCAATGGCTGCGTTACCTGTGTTAGCGCAGCAGCCGGCCGAGCAGCAGCTCATGGACCTGGCTAATGCGGATCGGGCGCAGCAGGGATTGCCTCCGCTCAAGTGGGATCCCGCGCTGGCCCAGGCTGCAAGTCAACACGCGCAACTCATGGCGCAGCAGCCCCAGCTATCCCACCAATATCCCGGCGAGCCGGACCTTGAAGCGCGTGCGGGCGCGGCAGGCGCGCATTTTCGCGCGATTGCCGAGAACGTCGCCCTGGCGCCCAACCCGCAGGCATTGGAGCAGGTGTGGATGCACTCGCCTCTCCATCGGGCCAATATCCTAGACCCGCGTATGGACACCATTGGCGTGGGCCTGGTGAAGCGGGACGGGAACTACTACGCCGTGGATGACTTTGCCTCCACGGTCGCCAACCTTGGACCTGAGCAGGTGGAGCAGAAGATCGGCCAATTGCTGCAGCAGAGAGGGCTGCAGCCGGCAGGGCTGACTCAAGAAGCTCGCCAGACCTGCGAGATGGATAGCGGGTCGGCTGGAGGGACAAAGCCCTGGTTCATCATGCGCTGGGAGGGTACGGATCTGGGCCGTTTGCCGGATGTGCTGGAGCAGAAAATTTCTACCGGGAAGTATCACAAGGCCGCGGTCGGCGCCTGCAGTTCCGGTAACGCAGGGCAGGGCTTCACTACCTATAAGATCGCGGTGATGCTGTACTAGGGAGCAAGAGTGGGTCGCTGCGATCCTTATCGGAAGGGACGTCCTTGGGGTTTCCTCGCTGGGGCTAACGTTCTGTGAGAATTCAACCCGACAGGAGTTGGTCTCCTAACAGAGCCGTCCAGTTTCTAATCGGCTCTGTTAGAGGGCTGGCTGGTTCCCGTCCAGTTCCTAGTGGATTCTGCGAGGCGACTGACTCCGCCGAGGGCAGGTTAGCTAAGCTGTTCCACTCCCTACGGAAGCGAACCGTCGAATTTAGGGGAGATATGACCCAGGTGGTCATCATCGGCGCGGGCTTGGCGGGTCTCAGTTGTGCCCTGTCGCTAGAGGCCGCAGGTGTTTCCGTCTATCTGCTGGAGGCGAGTGAAGCGCCCGGTGGCCGGGTACGCACCGACCTGGTGGAAGGATTTCGGCTCGATCGGGGATTCCAGGTAATGCTGACCGCCTACCCGGATGCGAAGCGCTTGTTGGACTACGACGCTTTGCGGTTAAGGAAATTTGAACCGGGCGCGCTGGTGTGGCACAGCGGCAAGTTCCATCGCTTCGCCGATCCCTTCCGCAACCCCGTGGGGGCGGCGAGGCTGCTGTTTGACTCCATCGTGCCCCTGGCGGACAAACTGCAAGTGGCCAAGCTGCGCGCGCGCGTGCGGCAAGGCACGTGCGAAGAGATCTTTGCCCGTACGGAGAAAACCACGCGTGACTATCTGCAGGCGTTTCCATTCAGCCCAGACATCATCGAGCGCTTCTTTGCGCCTTTTTTTGCCGGGGTCTTTCTCGATCGCGACCTGGTGACCTCCAGCCGATTCTTCGAATTTATCTTTCGCATGTTCTCGGCCGGGGATACGGCCGTTCCCGCGGCGGGTATGGAACAGATACCGTTGCAGTTGGCCGCCAAGTTGCGTCCGGGTACGCTGCTGACCGGGGCCCGGGTGAGCAAGGTGACGCGCAGCACGGAGTCGTTTCAAGTGGAAATTGAAGGCAAGGAAAAGCAGGAGGCACGCGCCGTAGTGCTTGCGGTTGCGGGCAACGAAGGCAACCACCTGCTCGGGGGAGTGGGGGGCTGGAGCATCGCCGAAGTGCGGGCCTGGAACAAGACTTCCGCCTTTTGTTACGCCGCGCAACAGGTGGGGGTAAATGAGCCCATCCTCCTGCTGAATGGGGAGGGGCGCGCAGCAGGACCGGTGAATCATGTCGCGGTGATGAGTGCGGTCTCGCCCCAGTATGCGCCCCCTGGGGCGCATCTGGTGGTTGCCAATGTGGTGGGCGAAGCGCCGGGAACGGACGCGGCGCTGTTGCGCCTAGACCAGGCAGTTCGGCTACATATGAGGAAGTGGTTTGGCCCGGTGGTGGATTCCTGGAAGATGCTTGGGGCCTATACGCTGGCGCGCGCGCTGCCGCAGCAGCGTCACGCCGAGTGGGAGCAAGTTCCGGTGCGGGTGGCTGGCACGGGAGGTGTCTATATGTGTGGCGACTACCGTGAAACGGCCTCGATCCAGGGCGCGTTGGCCTCGGGGAGGCGTGCCGCGGAAGCCGTGATCAACGACCTGGCGGGGGATTTGCCAGGGGATTTTGCAGAGCGATGACCTCGCTTTGACGCGGGGCTATAAGTTTGCGGTAAAATCAGGCTGAGTCGCGAATTTGCCCGCCTGGTCACTCCTCAGTAGCTCAATGGCAGAGCATTCGGCTGTTAACCGAAGGGTTGTAGGTTCGAGTCCTACCTGAGGAGCCAAATAAATCAAGTGGTTTCAATAGGTTACAGGGTGATTCTCCGTCGTCATCCGAAACGCAAATCCCCCTAAAAACCCCGTTCTACCCCTCATTTCCCCGCTACAACTACTCCATTTTCTACGACAGTCCTGGACAGCGATTTCCGCCAAGTCAGACTCGTGCTCGAATTCAAGTCTCCGTTCCGCAAACTGCCCGCGGGGGGGCCAGTCTGCTACTAAGGTCTGGCGATCTCGTCGCCGATAAAAGACACGGATGAGTAATTGGCGATCGGGACATCAGGACGGCATGGGTGATCAGAAGGTGACGCTCGATCTCAAGGGGAGTACCGCGTCGGAGGCCCGATATCGTGGGCTGTTGGAGGCAGCTCCGGACGCGATGGTAGTGGTAAACCAAGATGGGGGAATTGTCCTATTGAATGTGCAGGCGGAGAAACAGTTCAGATATCAGCGCGACGAACTGCTCGGCCAGAAGATCATCAGGATCATTCCCGAGGGCTTTGCGGAACGGTTGATTGCCGACGGAATCCGAACTCCGACTGAGGCTCTGGCGCAACAGATAGGTATGGGGATCGAGTTGTCCGGTCGACGCAAGGATGGTAGCCGGTTTCCCATCGAGATCATGCTGAGCCCTCTGGAAAGCGCGGATGGAATCCTGGTGACAGCGGCGATCCGCAACATCAGCGCCCGCAAGGATTCGGAGGCCCGATATCGTGGTCTGTTAGAGGCAGCTCCGGACGCGATGGTGGTGGTGAACCAGGATGGTGGAATTGTCCTATTGAATGTGCAGGCGGAGAAACAGTTCGGATATCAGCGCGACGAACTGCTCGGCCAGAAGGTCACCAGGATCATTCCCGAGGGTTTCGCAGAACGGCTGATCGCAGACGGAACGCGAACCCCGACCGACGCCCTAGCACAACAAATTGGTATGGGGATCGAGTTGTCCGGTCGACGCAAGGATGGTGGCCGGTTTCCAATCGAGATCATGCTGAGTCCCCTGGAAAGCGCCGAAGGAATCCTGGTGACAGCGGCGATCCGCAACATTACCACCCGCAAGGACTCGGAAGCCCGATATCGTGGCCTGTTGGAGGCAGCTCCGGACGCGATGGTGGTGGTGAACCAGGGTGGTGGAATTGTCCTATTGAATGTACAGGCGGAGAAACAGTTCGGATATCAGCGCGACGAACTGCTCGGCCAGAAGATCACCAGGATCATTCCCGAAGGCTTTGCGGAACGGTTGATTGCCGACGGAATCCGAACCCCGACCGACGCCCTGGCGCAACAAATTGGTATGGGGATCGAGTTGTCCGGTCGACGGAAGGATGGTAGCCGGTTTCCCATCGAGATCATGCTGAGCCCGCTGGAAAGCGCCGAAGGAATCCTGGTGACAGCGGCGATCCGCAACATCAGCGCCCGCAATAAGTCGGATCGGGATAAGGCGAATCTTAGAGACCAGGCATCCGCCCTGCAGGCAGCCCATAGCGAACTGGAACTGCGTGTTAATGAGCGCACGCGAGAACTGGCGGCATCGAATCAGATTTTAGAACGAAGCAACATCGAGTTGCAGCAGTTCGCCTACGTTGCATCGCACGATTTGCAATCCCCACTGCGCAGCATCAGCGGCTTTGTGCAGTTGCTCAAGATGAAATACGAAAGCAAGCTGGACGAACAAGCTGGCGACTGGATTCGCCGTGCTGTGCAAGCTATTGGTCAAATGCAAGCTCTGATACAGGATTTGCTCGCATATTCGCGAGTCGACTCGCGCCTCCGACCCTTCATGCCGACGTCCTTCCTGGATGTCTTCAATGACACCGTGGGACTACTTGAGTCATCCATCAACGAAGCCGGGGCACAAGTCACCTGCGGTGACCTGCCCGTGATTATGGGTGACCGCTCACAGCTGGTTCAGCTCATGGACAACCTGATCGGCAACGGGCTCAAGTACCACGGCGAAAAAGCGCCACGTGTCCATGTGTCAGCGGAACGCAGCGGGAATGAGTGGACGTTTTCCGTCTGCGACAACGGCATCGGCATCGCCCCCGAGTACTACGAACGGATCTTTGAAATATTCCAAAGGTTACACGACAAGAAAGATTATCCAGGCACCGGCATTGGACTGGCTGTTTGTCGTCGTATAGTGGGTGGCCACGGCGGCAGGATTTGGGTGGACTCGGGGCCGGGACAAGGAAGCGCATTTCATTTCACAATTCCCGCAGGATCGGATGAAGCTTAGTGGACAGCAAACTGACCAGTGGCAGGCCTGCGCAGGTTCTGCTCGTAGAAGACAACAATAACGATGTGGAGCTGACCCGCCTTGCCTTTGAGATGTCCAAGCTGCCGTTTCGCGTCCATCACGCGAAAGATGGAGTCGACTGCATGGCCTTCTTGCGCAAGGAGGGCGAGTACGTCGGCGTGCCAACGCCTGATCTAATCCTGCTGGACCTGAATATGCCCCGAAAAAATGGGCGCGAAGTTTTGAGCGAGATAATGGCGGACGAAAACCTCAGCTATCTACGGGTCGTTGTGCTGAGCACTTCTTCGAATGATGAGGAAATCCTGAAGACGTACAAGCTGGGCTGTAGCTCCTACATTGTTAAACCTGTCGACTTTGAGCGATTCATGGCGATCGTTCGATCGTTGGCGGAGTATTGGTTTACGGTCGTTATGTTGCCTCCCAAAATCTCTACCATACGACCAACGGTACGCTTGGGGGGTTGAACTCTTGCGCGAGAATGCCCGGTGGGAGCGAGTGCCAAGGGGCTCGCTGCAGAAACAACGAACGGTGACTCTCCTGGTTGCACTTCATCGAATCCCTCCCCCGAAAGATTCGATGAAGCGCTTTGTGGAGAATCACCGCTTGAAAAGAGCATAGCTGGTCCTGAGAAATAAGCTACGGTCCTTGAGTAACAGAGAGCCTGATTGCGGTAACTCAGAATAGTAATGGAGCGAACTGGTAGAGCTGGCCACTCTATTAATGCTTAAAGCCCCTGCACACTGTCTCGCATTCATGTCTCGCAACCCAGATGGTGAAGAACAACCTAGGGATTTCCCAAGAGGACCCTGGCCACACCCTTGTTGGGAGGATTCTTTGGCGCAGCAAGCCTTATTGAGCTCCCAGGTCAGTCCCGGGAAAGCGCCATGGCGCGGCTGAGATCAGCGGCGGGCACCATTAGCCATGGTTCGGTTGTGGCTGTTTTCCAGGGAATGTGCGACCCTATGGCGTGACGTATGTCGTTAGCGTCGAGTTGAAGCTCGAGCCGCCCGAGGCGGCTCGTGTCGGTGGCGATAAGCAACCGCTTCCATCGGATCATTGCCATTTGTAGCCCCCCAAATTATTTGTCAGCTACTCCGTCGCAGACTTTAGACAGCCCAATCGATTCGCGCAGAGGTCTGCTATCTAAAAAACCTGCCTTCTAACTTTGTGAACATCTCGTTGTCTCCATCAAGGAAGATGAGCATCACGGTGGCCAAGTCCTGGATGCTCGGTGGTGTGTCTGGCTTGCACTGGAGCAACCGTAAGCTAGCCCTAACAGCAAATAGTTCGTCATGATCCAGTCGGCCGGCCTGCTCTACCAAATCGATGCGATGCATCTTCCCCGCGCGGTATGCCCAAATGTCAAAGACGGTGGCCGACATGCCTGGTGTTAATTGGATCGCCCGTGCCGCCAGGGCCGCTTCCTTGACTCCCTCGGCCTCGATGTCAATTTCCCAGATCACGCGAAATTCCATGGTGGCCCCCCCAGTAGCGTCACTGGAAGAAATACCTCAATAGCGGTTCTGGTTGCCATGAACCCGCGGCAAACAACTCGCACCCCAGTAACCGAATCGAGGATTGCGGTAACTTGCGTTGTCCGGAGGTACTCGCTCGGTCCCAATCTGAATCGCATGTCCCGTTCGTTGAACCGGAGCTGCGGCGACTCCATCAGGAGAGGATAGCTAGCTGGGTCCTTTCGGCTGCTCCGCGATCGAACCGCTCATGCCACTCTCCACACTTTCAGGATGACGAGTTCGGGATGTCGTTCAGCGTCTCCCAGGAAGATCGATTTTTTAAGCCAGTCGTACTTTCCATCGGGGGGGTAAAAGCGTGGCGTCGTTCTGAAGTAGTACTGGCTGGGGGCAACAGGTTCGCCGGCGGCGATGCGATCTAATACATCCTGTGCGCCATTCCGTATTCCCGGATTCGTCACCTCAATCCGGATCGCGTCCGCCGTCTCGATGACATAATGTGAATCTACCAACGTGAGTCCGTCCCGGTCGACGAACTGCCAGTCGGCTCCTCCGGGCAGGACGCGACCGGAAATCGCGGGTCCGCGAAAAGTCCCACCGGTGATGGGGACCGTGCGTCTGAGTCCAAAGGAACCCCACCCGAGTTGGAATACCGGTCCAATACTAAGCCGCAGTTCGAAGGCAAACTCAAGGCGCGGAGATACTCTTGCTTCAACCATGTGCCTCCAAGGCGTGTGTGGATTTAGCCCTAAAACTTCGCGGGGGACGTCAGCCATAATCTCCCGCTTGGCTCACTGCTCTTTCCTCGAATGGCAAGTTGCCCTCTATCGTAGATGCAGAACCGCACTGAGGACGTGTGGCGAGTTGCATCGAGCTCGTCCTCAGGTGCCCGGAGCCTCGTACTGAGTATGAGCAGGCAAGAAAACGCGAACCAGCGTTCCGCGTCTCTCCGGCTCGACAACGCTATCAATGCTGATTTGCCCGCCGTGCCCTTCGACAAACTGCTTGGCGACAAATAGCCCAATTCCTGTGCCGACCGTCGCCCGCGTGGTGAAGAAGGCGTCGAACACTTTCGGCAAAACGTGTGGCGCGATGCCTACGCCGGTGTCTGTTACAGTGAGATCCACTCCCTCTGCCGGAGATTCGGTATCGCACACTGAGACTGAAAGTGTGCCCCCGGTGGGCATGGCGTAAATAGCGTTGACGACCAGGTTGGAAATCACCTGCATCATCTCGCCGCGGCGGAGCAATACCTTTCGCGACGCTGAAAGAAGCCGGCTGATGGTAATACCTGCCGCGGTGCAGCGTGGTTCGTAGATGGTGAGGACGTGTTCCGTGATTGTTTCAAGAGAAGTCGGTCTCGCTGAGGCGTGCTCCCGGTAAAATCCAAGCGTCTGCTTAGCGATATGGGCGACACGTTCGAGTTCCTTCTCCGCTGTGGCGAGGTAGTTGATGCCCTCCTCGTCGGTGACCTTCGAGCGAAGCAGGAAAAGCAGATTAATCACCGCTTCAAGTGGGTTATTGATCTCGTGGGCAATGGTTGCGGCCATACGGCCCGTGGCGGCAATCTTCTCTGCCTGGAGCAAAGATTGCTCCAACCGTTTCCGGCCGGAAACATCGCGCAGGATCTTTGAGGCGCCGATGATCTGACCATTTGCATCCTTGATCGGAGATACGGTGAGGGAGACATCCATGAGCCTCCCATCCCTGGCGAGCCGAACCGTTTCGAAGTGCTCAACAGACCGGCCGGCACGGATGCTTTCGATGATGGTTTTCTCGTCCGAGTGCAGATGCTCGGGAATGAGCCGGAGGATCGGAGTCCCGATCATCTCCTCGGCCGTGTAGCCGAAAAGCCTGGTGGCGGAATTGTTCCAGCTGGTGATGATTCCATTTAGATCCTTGCCGATGATTACGTCTTCCGAAGAGGCAACGATTGCCGCTAGTTCACCCAGGCGCTTGGCGCTGTCGCGGAGCGTTTCCTCCGTCTTTCGCAGCTCGGTCACATCCCGGATGGTGCCGAGGATTTTTCCTTTCGAACCGTCGATTTCCGGCTGAAGGTTCCCTCTCAGTTCGATCCGGCAGAGCGTCCTGTCGGTGCGATACAGGAGACCTTCAAAGTGGAACGGCGCACCTTGCTGGGTGGTACGTTCCACTGCTTCTCGAAATGCGTCATGGAAATCCGGATGGAGGTAATCCCGCAGGAACTCCGTTCCGTTCACGGGCCCTTGTTCCCTGGCCCGACGAAATATTTCATAAACACGATCATTTTCCCAGCTTCCCAGGTCTTTCCCCGTCTCCGAGACAAAGACCCCCAGTTGCGCGACCTCGGTCGCCAACTTTAGCCGAGTTTCGCTTTCGCGGAGTCTTTGCGCCCCCACGACTAAGTCGGTCATGTTGCGGAAGGCGTCGTACACGCCACCGATTTTGCCGTTTTCATAGACCGGGATGAGGGAGTAGCTCCAATAGTGATCTTGGAGCACCCCATTGAGGAGAATGGGGATGAAGATGTTGTCCCGCACCGCCGTCTCACCCCGGGAGAAGCAGGTTTCGAGATCAGCGCCCACAAGATCCCACGCCTCGCGAAAGACGTCGCGGTAGAGACCGCCGAGGGCGCTCGGATGCTTATCGGTGAGGGTAGAGATGGCGGCGTCGTTGTAGAGAAACACCATCTCCGGGCCCCAGGAGAGGATGGTCGGAAACGGCGAATGGAGCATGAGGTTCACGGTCGCGAGCAGGGTCTCGGACCAATCGTCAAGCGGGCCCAGCGGGGTCCGAGACCAGTCATGTTCACGGATGCGAACTGCCATTTCGCTGGCCCCGATAATCAACGTATCTCGGGATAGATGGACCCGTTCGTTCATTCGATGGTCAACTCGGCTGGAAGGAATTTCAGTTACGTTGCCATGCTAAATGGAGGGGCCGATGCGAGCCCGGCAACTACGCTGCATCCAAGGCCACGCAGTTACCTGAATATTTTCGCTTTTTGTTCTCCAGCGCTGTCTCGCCTGCCTCTACGACCGACCAAGCTATCACAAACATTGTCCGAGAGCGACAGCCTCGCAATGCCGGCGGCTGCCTTGGTATGCCAACTCCTGGCACCCCCGGACATGGGATCGAGCATCTATCCTTAACAACTCTGGGATGCGAAGATTAGCTACCGTAGGGGATTACTGCGGACGCCCATGCGCTCAACCTATAAACGTCTCGGTGTAATTGCCGGCTTCCTGGTAATTCTCGCTCTCCTGGCTATAAACACGGCCATTCTGAGGCATCAACTCGCCGTTCAGGTGGGGCATCAGGAGTGGTTCAGCCACAGCCGGCGAGTGGTGCAAGAGCTCAGAACCACCGAGTCGCTGGTTAAGGATGCCGAGACCGGGCAACGCGGCTTTCTCTACACCGAAAAGCCCGAATACCTTGACCCATACAATCGGGCCATCGCTCAGATCGATTCGCACCTGGACAAGCTTACCGTTGAGATCGGTGACAACCCCAGACAGCAAACGCAGGCCGCCAATCTCAGGGCTCTGATACACCAGAAGCTGGCCGAGTTGGCACAGACGATCTCCCTCTATCAAACAGGGGACGCGGCCGGCGCCAAGGCGCTGGTGATGTCCGACAAGGGTTTCAACATCATGGAAAGCATTCGCTCCCTTGTCGGCGAGATGGAACAAGAAGAAACAAGCGTGGGCGAACTCCGTAGAACGACTTACCAGGAAAGCATTCACATCACAGTCGCCTGCATTTACGCGGCAAGCGGAGTTGCAGCCTTGGGAATCATCTGGTTGGCGCTGTTTATCTTGCGCGAGAGCGAACGGCGAGAGAGAGACGCCGCCGCCCTTCGGCAAAGTGAAGAATGGTTCCGGGTGACGCTCTCCTCCATTGGGGATGGGGTCATCGTGACCGATAACCAGGGTCTGGTCTCATTCCTGAATCCTGTAGCGGAACGGCTAACGGGCACAAGCCTGGCACAAGCCAAGGGAGAGAGGATTGGGGAGGTGTTTCCTATCTTCAGTGAGGTTACGAATAAGCCGGCAGAAAATCCCGTAGAAAAAGTGCTGGCGTTGGGTGGCATTGTCGGCCTGGCAAACCACACCGTATTACGACATCGTGAAGGTCATTTATTGCCGATTGAAGATAGCGCCGCACCCATAAGAGACGGGGCCGGCAAGCTGATCGGAGTCGTCCTGGTCTTCCATGATGCTTCTCGTGAAAGAAGCCTCCAGGAAGTGCTGCGCCGCACCGAGAAACTTGCGACGGCGGCTCGCCTGGCAGCGACCGTCTCCCACGAAATCAACAATCCGCTGGAAGCGGTCGGTAACCTGATATTTCTGGCGAAAAATAATCCGGATGTGCCGGACAAGGTTACTGAACAACTAAAACTTGCAGAACGGGAACTGGCTCGGGTATCGCACATTACCCGGCAAACGCTGGGCTTTTATCGGGAGTCCGCTTCACCTACAGCCGTACACCTTCCGACACTCATAGAATCTGTGCTTACGCTGTATTCGAATAAGCTGCAAATCAAACAAATTCAAATTCAACTTGCCCTTGAAGATTGCCCGACGATTACGGGTCTGGCTGGGGAGCTACAGCAACTCGTATCTAACATCATCTCCAATGCCATCGATGCTGTACCGGTCAAAGGAACGTTGAAAATCGACGCATCCGCGGTACGGCTGGCGGATAGTGATTTGATCCGGCTGAATATAGAAGATGACGGCCCCGGGATCGCCCCGGAAAATCTGAAACGGATCTTTGACCCTTTCTTCACCACCAAGAAAGACGTTGGAACGGGGCTCGGCCTATGGGTGTGCAAAGAGATCGCCGAGCGGCATGGAGGGAGCGTACAGGTGCGGTCTAAAAATGAAAATGGAAGTGAAAATGGCGCCAGGGGCGCCATTTTCACTGTTCTTTTGCCTTATGGAGAAAGCTCGCAACCATAAGGGTTGCAGTTGCATTTCCGGAAACGCGTGATGAGAGGCGAGACTCGTTTACGGAGCGCTCAAGCGCTCCTCCCCCGCATAAATGCGGGAACTCCCACCTGCCCACGCATTCATGCGGAGGCTCCCTCAAACTGCAGAGGCAGCGCCTCGCATGAAGTGAAAGATGATGGAAACTACAGCCAATATCAGCAAAATGTGAATGAAGAATGCGGTGACATGGAATACGAAAAAGCCTCCCAGCCACAGCAGCAGCAAAACGAATCCAAGAATTAGAAACATAGTTTGCCCCTTTCTAGCGATCAATGTCTGATGCACTCCGGGTCTGAGATCCGCTCGACACCTGCAGGCCAACGGGGGCATGGCCTCATCGGGTGGTTCCTGCGGTTGAGGAATACTTTGTATCACCGCCGGCAGGCCCGTACTCCGAAAAGTTAGGTGCCCATAGGCTGAGAAACGTTGCCTTCAGCGGCGAATTAAGCGGACCGCGATGATAGATCGCTCTCTGTATCGCGGCTCTGAGAGTTCAGCGCGTCTAAGATTCGCGCCAGCAATTCGGTCGGATGGAGTGGTTTGGTAAGGATGGTAAATTCCTGCCCCGCTTCCCCAGCAGCGTTGAGCAAATCCGCGCTCGAGGGCTGTCCGGAAAAAAGCAAGATAGCCACTCAAGCCCAAAAACAGGGCTTGACCCCGATTTCCTGCCAAGCTGTGCTAGAGAGATCCGCGTGTGCGGCTTTCATTAAGGAAAGGCGCATGCAGTGTATCAGCGCCGCAAGCCTCCACAGGAAATCGGGGCAATGGGGCACCCAACGTTTGTTGCCGGTGCAGGAAGCTGGGATACAACCGCTGTTGACCGCCAAGTCATCGGAGCATCGAGAGCCAGAGGGAAAGATCAGTGGTATCCCACATCTCGCGAAAAACGAGCGAGATATGGGGCACCCGTCCATTGGTTACAGGGAGAGAGAGACAGCCTCTCGGGATGACAAAGGGGAGGGCGGCTTTCCCTTAGGCGGCAGGCGCGCGGTACCCGGCAACTTTGCCCTGAGCTCCGCGGTAAGGAAAAATCAAGCTGAATACCGTGCCGCCGGTCGTGGAAGCGCACTTACTGCGAACGTGAATGAGGCCCCGGTGCTTCTTTACAATATTGGACGTGACCCATAAACCAAGGCCCGACCCGTGCGCGCCTTTGGTGGTATAAAACGCCTGGTAGATATGCTTTCGGGTTTCGAGGCTCATGCCGTGGCCGGTGTCCGCTATGGTTACCCGAACACCACACTCACCCGTCCGCCAGTCGGTGCTTGGCCTCACTCGAATTTTGAGCTGGCCGCCGGCACCCATCGAGTCCATAGCATTGCTGATCAAATTGACAAAGATCTGGCGAATCTCGCCGGGAAAACACATAAGCTCCGGGGCGTCATCTGTCGCTAAAGTGACCTGAACCCGGGCCTCCTTAAGCCGGCCCTTGAATAAGGCCAGGACGGAACGCAACAGGTCTACCACGTTGGTAGAAGTTACCGTGGAAGACTGGCGATGGAACTGGAGGCCCTGAGAGGTGATCTGGGAGGCGTGACCGAGCTCCTCCTCGGCCTGCTCAAGGTAGCCGGCCGCCTCAGCAGGGTTCTCTGCCTGACGAGCAAGGAAAATCAAATTGCCCACGGCCTCCAGCGGGTTGTTGATTTCGTGGAGAATCGAGGAGGTAAGTCTGCCGATGGCCGCCATCTGCTCTTGCCGTTCGAGAACTCCCTCGGCTCGCTTGCGATCGTTGATATCTTCACAAATAGACATTAGGTACCCCGGGGACGATTGCTCAGCGCCCATGAGCGAGACTGAGTTGCGCACCCAAATCACGCCGCCGTCTCTGCGCATGTAGCGCTTCTCAATGACAAAGCCTGGAATTTTTCCAGCCAGCAATTGCTTCAGCAACTCGCCGTGCCGGGACTGATCTTCCGGGTGCGTCCATCTGAAGAGGTTTGCGTCATGAAACTCGGCCGGGCTGCGATCGACAATCCTGGCGAATGCTTTATTCACATTCACCACGTTACCCGTCACATCGGTAATGGCTAATCCGGTGGCGGCATGCTCGAAAATATCGCTGATGCTTAGGGGTTCTGCCATTGATCTTTGGAGGCCAAATCCAGGTCATATTCAGCTCACCATAAAAGAGCGAGCACGTTTGAAATAGATGCGCGGGGGGATGATTGTGCCGCCTCAGTGGGCCAAAGCCGGGGTTACTCTTGCCCAGTGTACCCAGAATGGAACGAGGTCTGGACCAACACGACCATGTAACCACGATCGTTATAAATTTACGGCGGATGAGCGGTGGTAGATCCCTTTGCCAGCCGATCAGCTTTCCCCGGACAATTGGAACAAGGAAAGCTCTTGGGTCTTCGGTTGCCAGGCAGCAAACAGGTAAAATTGAAACACTCCCTGCTCGGTGATCTCGATCTGCTCGATGACTACGTCGTCCGCGAAGCCATACTGGGACAGGAAGCGGTCTATATCACTTTCGCTCGGCCGGCGGTGATTTGATCCCGTCTCGCTCGCCCTGGTAGCCACGCGCTTGAGTTCAGCCATCAGTTTGTTCAGGTCCTCCGGTATGTCCATGCTCCCATCCCCCTGTGGCATCAGATGCGTGCAGAAAGGGGAACGTAAAGTCAATGTTGCATCTTATTTACCAACAACAAAAATGCTTTACGCAGGGTGATCTTGCATCCTACCTGTCAGGCATAACAAGGAGGGCTGCGACATGAGCACAACCCAGGACAAAGCAACCAGGAACAATAGCGATGAAGTTCGCTTGACCGGGATTGATCGCACGGCACCTGCGGGCAGCGAAAACTCATTGGGTGCGCAGAGCGTCCGCGACGGCCGGCCGGCGAGCGACGACGGTGTGGTCGAGGCGATCGACGAAGAGGGTCCGGGTACAAGCGCTCAGCCCGTAACCGGCAAGAATGGCGAATCAAAAAAATAGTTTTAGCAGGCAACCCCAGGAGAAGCTGAAATGACAGGAACCAAGAAGTGCGCCCATCCCGCTTGTAGTTGTATCGCGCCTGACCACCAGCAGTATTGCAGCCAACCGTGCCAGGACGCAAAGAATCTAACCGAGCTTTCTTGCCAATGCGACCATCCCGGTTGCCGCGGCGAGTCCCTGAAGCCCTAGCCCCTCTTAGCAGAGGAGCCGATTAAAATCAGCTAGTTATACAACAGTCCGCCGTCATCGAGCATTCGTCTTGGGCCTTTTTTGCCGCCCTTTGCTGGCATCACAAGCGGCTCTTGATTCCGATTTACGACGTTCGATTTTGCCATAGAATAATTGCTGGAACTGTTCTCGAGAATCGCAGAGACGTGCCAAGACTGTTGTGGATGCCATTCCTCCATAGCGCGTCGCGTTGGTTTACGAGAACGATTCGAATTCCCAGAGCACGTACAGAATGACTTGGACATTTCCCGGGTGGGAAATGAGGCTTTTTCGCGCTTTATCTCATCTGTTTATCAGTTGAGATTCGTCTCCGATGGGCCCCCGCAGCTACGCACTGCATCTTGGCAATAAGCGACAGCCCATGTTGGCCGGTTTGGGCGATTGGTCTACGCGCAGGATTGAGGTAGCCGATTGGCTTTAAATGGATGGTTTTCGGCTGGAAGCGTAGCCTTGGTCCTGATGCTGGCCGGCCCCATGGCGAGGTCACAGCCCGTTGACCTCACGCTGAACTTGCCGGACAGTCCGACGCCAAGCCTACCTCAGACATCCTCAGGCAATTCCACTCCAGCGGCGGGCGGTCAGTCCGACTCTCAGGCTTCGCCGGCTCCAGCCCCGGCGCCCCAGCTTACCCCTGAAGAACAGCGGAAAAAGGCGCAGGAGCAGCTTGAGCAGCAGGAGCATCAACGAGTGATGCGGGTGATGGCAACGTTCAATACCACCGGCAATAAGGACGCCGTTCCGCTCACTGCCGGCCAGAAGTATCAGCTCTTTTTCAAAAGCGCCACCGACCCCTGGCCTTTCCTGCTGGCAGCTTTTCTGGCGGGTACCGATCAGGCGGATAATAGCTTTCCCCAATACGGGCAGGGGGTGCAGGGGTACGCCAAGCGATTTGGCGCCTCTTACACCGACTACTTCGTGGGCAATTTTTTTGGTAACGCGGTGCTGGCAAGCGCGCTTCGCGAAGATCCGCGCTATTACCAGAAGGGCACGGGCAGCTACGTAGGCCGGGCTCTGTGGGCAGCAAGCGGCACCGTGTGGTGCAAGCGGGATAGCGGTACCTGGGGACCGAATTACGCCAACGTCATGGGCAATATGGTCGGCGCTGCCATTTCCAACTTCTACTATCCGGCGCCAAATCGAACGGTCGGGGGCACACTCGAACGTGGAGTCTCGGTGACGGCCCAGGCAATTATCGGCTCCGAAGTTATCGAATTCTGGCCCGACATCGTGCGCCATTACCGGCGAAAACAAGCCGAGAAGCTGGCTCGGCAGCAAGGGGCGACGACCACCGCGCAGCCTGCGGCTCCGGCTCCTCCCTCCCCCCAACCCTAAGCTGGCCCCTATCGCGGCGTTACCTTGACCACGTTGGCCCGGCATGACCGCACCCCCTGGCAGGCTTGGGGAAGGAGGTCTTTGCTTAGGCAGATCTCCACTGCGGTCAGCCTGTTGTTGCCGCAGCTCAGCGCGAAGCTTCCCACCGGGTAGCCTGGGTTGGCCTCCGCGAAGCGCCCCAACAGGTCGTCTGGCGTGACGCCATCGGCATCCCTGCCCAGGCCGATGTTCGCTGGAATCCTTATCCCTGCGTATGCCTTATGAATGGCGGCGAAATAACTGTCGGGTCCCAGTCCTGAGCAGGTGCCGTGGGTCTGCCACTCGTGCTCTACCAGGCTCGCTGTGGGCATGATGTCTGTGTCGGCCTGGGGATTGGAGGGGCCGGGCGCATCACTGCAATGCTGTGGATAGTCGCCGCTGGTGTCCTGCGGCCATAATCCGTGTACTACAAACCCCAGCTTGCGGCCGCACTCCGGACTGTCCCCGTGGGTTGCGCAGAACTCCGGCGACCACGAAAGGTTTAGCAGATAGAAATCGAATTGGCCCGGCGCAGCCTGCTCCTCCGGACGTCCGCGGCGTGACCGGCGCCTGGGCTCGTCGTTCGCGGCGTAGTCTGAGCGGTCTCGTGGCTGATACTCGCGCTTGCCTGGAGCTGCCTCCGTATCCCTATGCGGAGCAACAGGCGGTGGCACGGTGTTGTTGCAACCCATGATCAAAAGCATGAGCAAGCAGTGAGTGGTTATGAGTGCGCGCGGAATGTGGCTCTTCATTATGTCGGTTGCCGCGCCCAGATCGGTGATTACCCTGGCTATTGGTTAGCTCGCGCTCACCGGTTGATGACCGTGGTGTTTGACGTATTGGCTGAGGGACTCGAACTTGGTCTCTTTGAGTAACTCACCGAGAGTGCGCTCGCCGTCCCAATCAGGGGCAAAGTGATGGCCGTAATGCTCGCGCAGGTGCTTGATCTTGGTGGTTGGATGCTTGTGGTCGATCTGTCCGCTTTTTTCGCGGCCACGACCATCCAGGCCAGGGTTCTTCGGGGCGTCGCTCATATCAAACTCCTTCCCTCCGGTTAAACTGCGATGCCGGCCATTCTACTCTTCATTATTTACAAGTGTTCGGCGGTCGTGTAGCATCGGCCTTTTTAGGGCCAATCCACAGTTCTAAAGCGTTTTCACTTTTGGTATATACGGAAGAACGAATGCCGGCGCGGCTTACCCTCGCCACACTTGCATGTGCAGAGTTGAAGTGAAAATGCTCTAAGACTTGCCCTCTATGCGGATCCCGATGGGTTGGCGAATTTGTTTGGTGACAATCGTGGCTGGCGTCTCCGCTTGGGCGCTGGTGCAAGTCGTGCTCCCCTCGCGAGCGACGCGCGCATCGGGGCCATCGCAATACGTGACCAGCGGCGTATTCACCCCCGCGCATCCCACCGCATCCGACGCCATAAGAGACTTTCTGGATAGCCATCCGGAACATCCGGTGCAGCCCATCGCCTATACCCATACCGTGCACCTCGCCAAGGGGCTGCCTTGTACTTTTTGTCACGTGGGCGTGGATCAAGGACCAGAAGCACGGATCCCCGGCGTGAATGTGTGCATGAGCTGTCACTCGTCCATCGCTACCGACCGGCCGGAGATTAAGAAGATCGCCGCCTATAAGGCACGGGGCGAAGAGATTCCCTGGGTGCGCGTGTACAACTACAGCCCATCGGCGCACGTGCGCTTTAATCATGCGCCCCACATCCGCGCCGGCGTGGACTGCGCTTCCTGCCACGGCGACCTGACCAAGCAGACGACGGCCGAGCGCAAAATTGACTTGAATATGGGCTTCTGTCTCAACTGCCACACGCAGAAAAAAGTATCGATCGATTGCGAGACCTGTCACTACTGAGACTTATGGAACGGCGAGACTTTATCAAGATATCGGCTCTCTCTGGCGTGGTGGCAACGCTCGACGCCTGTCGTGCGCCGGATAAGCAGCTTATCCGATTCGTTCCCGAGGAAGAGCTGATCCCTGGCATGGCCACCTGGAAGCCCAGCGTGTGCACACTTTGTTCCGCGGGCTGCGGCCTGCTGGTGCGGGTTATGCAAGGCGAGGCAGAAGTGGTGCGTCACGGTCAGCAGGGACTGATCAAGATGGGCCTGGCGAAAAAGCTCGAAGGCAATCCGCAGCATCCCGTGAATCAAGGTAAGTTGTGCGCCCGCGGCCAGGCAGGCTTGCAAGTGCTCTACCATCCCGATCGCATTACTCACCCCATCAAGCGCACCGGCGCGCGTGGATCCGGCGAGTTTCAGCAAATAACCTGGGACGATGCATTGAAGGAATTGTCCGCACACCTGGCTGGGTTGCAAGCATCGAAGTCCACCAACGCACTTGCCTTTTTGGCGCGGCCCTTGCGCGGCCAGCGTCACGAACTGATCGAGCGCTTCCTGAAAGCTTATGGCGCGCCGCCGGCAGTGTGGTACCAACCTTTCGATGAAAGCGTGTTACGCCAGGCAAATTTGCTCAGCTTCGGCCACGCCGCGTTGCCGTCGTTCGACCTTGCCCGCGCGGATTATGTCATTTCCTTTGGTGCGGATTTTCTCGGCGGCTGGAACTCTTCCGTGGCGCAATCGATCGGTTATGGCGAGATGCGCCAGGGCCGCCCCGGCCGCAGGGCAAAATTTGTGCAGGTTGAATCGCGTATGTCGCAGACCGGCGCTAACAGCGATGAGTGGATTGCTTGCCGGCCGGGAATGGAAGGAGCGCTGGCGCTGGGCATCGCGCATGTCATCCTGAGCGAGAAGCTCGCGCCGCAAAACGCTGGATCACGCGCCGGTTCGCTGATCGCCGGCTGGTCCGGGGGTCTCCCAGATTACTCACCCGAAGCGGTGGAGAAGCAGACCGGTGTGCCTGCTGCCGTTATCAAGCGGCTGGCGCATGAGATCACGCAAAGCGGATCGGCGGCTGCCATCGTCGGCGGTTCGCCGCTCGCCCACAGCAACGGCTTTTTTAACGGGCTGGCTGTCAATGCACTGGAATCGTTAGTGGACCGTGGGACGATATTGGGCTTTACGCCTGATGTGGCGCAGTCCTCGCCGCTGATGCAGGCAAGCTTGGCGAGTCTCAAGGCCGGGCTCGCTGGCCCGCACGCGCCGCAGATGCTGCTGCTCTACGAGGCCAATCCGATTTTCTCTGCGCCGCCGGCTCTAGGGATACGCGAGGCTTTGGGCAAAATTCCGTACATCGTGAGCTTCGGCAGCTTCATTGACGAGACCAGCGCCCAGGCGGATCTGATTCTGCCCGACAACGCGCCACTGGAGGCCTGGCTCGACAGCATAGCCGAGTCTGGCTCGTTGCAGGCGGTGGCCAGCCTCGCGCCACCCGCCGTTCTGCCCCTGCACGATACGCGCCCCATGCCCGATGTGCTGCTTGGCCTGGCCCATCAACTCGGGGGCGACCTGGCGCAGGCTCTTCCGTTTGCGACTTATGACGCCATGCTGCGCGCCGCCTTCGTTCCCCTACGCACTCGCGGCGGCTCCATCGACGCCAAGACAGATGACGATTTTTGGGATGCTGCGCAGACCCAGGGCGGCTGGTGGAGCGGCTCATCCGCGGCCGCGCCATCGTCTCCTTTGGCGGCGCCCGAGCACGCGCCCATGGCGATGGCCGAACCGGAATTTGCCGGCACCACGGGCGACTTTCCGTTCTATTTTTTGCCCTATGCTTCGCAGCAGTTTGGCGATGGTTCACTGGCCCATCTGCCGTGGCTGCAGGAGCTGCCGGATGTGCTGACTTCGGCCATGTGGTCGAGCTGGGTGGAGATGAATCCTAAGACCGGCGAGCGTTTGGGAATTGGTCATGGCGATCTGGTGGAGATCGCGTCGCCGCAGGGAAGCGTGCGTGCTGCCGCGGTTCTTTCCCCCGGCATCGCGCCCGATATGGTTGCCATGCCGGTCGGCCAGGGCCATGAGAATTTCACCCGCTTCGCCAGCGGACGTGGCGCGAACCCGCTCTCCATTCTTGCGCCGCTTACGGAAACGGAAACCGGGTCGCTGGCTTGGGCCGCGACGCGCGTGAAAGTAACCCGCGCAGGCGGACCCGAGCAGGCCAGGTTGATATTGTTCGCAGGTGGAATGAGCGGCTTTCCGCATGAAGAGGAACGGCGGTGATGTTTCAGCTGAGTAGTTCACCGTGGTGAGTTGAGAAGGGCAGGAAAAACGAATGTCGCACAAGTGGGGATTGGTCGTTGATCTTGACCGCTGTACGGGATGTGAAGCGTGCGTGGTCGCCTGTCATGCGGAAAACAATATCCCCACCGCGGGTGAGGATCAGGCTGCACGCGGCCGCGCCAAGCACTGGATTCGCGTGGAGCGTTATTGGGAAGGCGATTTCCCCAATCCGAAGATCCGCTTCCAGCCCGTCCTCTGCCAGCAATGCGATGAGGCGCCCTGCGAGCCCGTCTGCCCCACCTACGCCAGCTATCACACGCCCGAAGGACTCAACTCCCAGGTCTATAACCGCTGCATCGGCACCCGCTTTTGCGCCAACGCTTGCCCTTATAACGTGCGCTTCTTCAATTTCTATAATCCGCAGTGGGATATGCCTCTGCAGCTGCAACTCAATCCGGACGTCTCCGTGCGCAGCGTGGGCATTATGGAGAAGTGCACGTTCTGCGTGCAGCGCATCAAGGCAGCCGAGATTCAGGCGGAAGCGGAAAAGCGCGAGCTGAAGGACGGCGAATTCACCACCGCTTGCGCGCAATCGTGCGCCTCCAAGGCCCTGGTCTTCGGCGACCTGAACGATCCCAATAGCGAAGTCGCGCGCTTGTCGAGCTCCAATCGCGGCACCAAGCTGCTGGGCGAGCTGGGCACCAAGCCCAATGTCACCTATCTCGAACGAGGCTCCTGGCAAGATGCAAAAAACGGCTGAACAAATCGAGCACGATCTGCTGCGGCCGCTGTTCCATAGTAGCGGCAAGTATTGGGTCGCCGTGGCCTTCGCCACCGGCCTGCTGCTTGCTGGTGTGGCTGCATTTTTCTATCAGCTCTATTCCGGCATTGGCGTTTGGGGTATTAACTCACCCGTCTTCTGGGCCTTCGACATCACCAATTTCGTTTTCTGGATCGGCATCAGCCATGCGGGCACGCTGATCTCAGCCATTCTGCGCCTCACCAATGCCACCTGGCGCCGGCCCGTCACTCGCTGCGCGGAGGCCATCACCGTTTTCTCGGTTTTGATCGGCGCCATTATTCCGCTCTGCCACATCGGTCGCCCGTGGCTCGCTTTTTGGATGATTCCGTATCCCAACCAGCGCCATATCTGGCCCAATTTTCGATCGCCGCTGGCGTGGGATTTTTTCGCCATCTCCACTTATCTGACCGGCAGCACCACCTTCCTTTATTTGCCCACCATTCCGGACTTTGCCGCGGTCCGCGATGCCTCTACCGGTTGGCGCAAGAGGATCTATCGCGTGTTGGCTCTGGGATGGCAAGGCACGCAGCGCCAATGGCAGCGGCTTGAAATAGCCATGCATATCATGGCCATCGTCATCATCCCGGTCGCGGTCTCGGTGCATACCATCGTCTCCTGGGATTTCGCCATGACGCCGGTGCCCATGTGGCACTCATCGATCTTCGGCCCGTACTTTGTCGCGGGTGCGATCTTCAGCGGTATCGCCGCCTTGATCCTGGCCATGGCTTTGCTGCGCAAGCTGCTGCACCTGGAGGATTACCTGGAGCCGATCCACTTTGAGAACCTGGGCAAGCTGCTGCTGACTATGAGCCTGCTGTGGTTCTACTTCACCTTCGCCGAACGGCTTACCGCCTGGTACGGCAACTCTCCTCCGGAGATGGCTGTGTTCTGGGAGAGTATTCGCAAGCAGTTCGCGCCGCTGTTCTGGATCATGGTGTTTTGCAACTTCATCATCCCCGTGCCTATCCTGGCCATCAAGCGCCTGCGCACCATCACCGGGACTGCGATTGCCTCGTGCACTGTGGTGGTGGGCATGTGGCTGGAGCGCTTTCTCATCGTGGTGCCCTCGCTCGAGCACAAGTTCTTGCCCTACTCCTGGGGGACTTACCGGCCCACCTGGGTGGAAGACACGTTGATGGCTTCGAGCTTTGGCTTCATGCTACTGCTGTACCTGCTGTTCTCAAAGGTGGTGCCCATGATTTCTATCTGGGAGTTGAAGGTTGGTTTGCAACCACACTTCAGGGTTCGCACATCGCCTAAGCATCATGGTTTGGCAATGCCTGGGCCACTGCCCACGGACGCGGCGGAATGAAGGCCCTCTATGCGCTCTACTCTGAACCGGAGGCGGCGCAGCGCGCCCTCGACTCCTTGCGCGCCGGCGCGGCCGGCTCCGAGCTCAAGTTAGACCCGCGGCAGATCGTCGTGATCTCCGGTGAGCCGTACGAGGGCTACGAATTTACCGATGAGCACGCCACCGGCATCCCCTATCGCTGGGCGGTGCTGGGCGCGGTGGTTGGCGGCACCTGCGGCTATTTGCTCACTACGCTTTCGCAGAAGTCTTATCCGATTTTTACTGGCGGCATGTCGCTTACGCCCGCGTGGACCAACGGGATCATCGTCTACGAGATGATCATGCTGGGCGCAATCCTCACCACGCTTGTCGTGCTACTTTTCGGCGCAGGACTACCTAATTTCAAAGGCGTGATTACCGATCCTGAGATTTGGAACGGGAAGATACTGGTAGGGGTAGTGGACGCGCATGAAAATTCGCACGCGGAACTGGAGAAGCGTCTGCTGCAAGCGGGCGCTTCGCAGGTGAAGCAATCTGTCTCGTGAAAATGCTTTAGGAACCGGCCTTGATGCTGGCCACCTTGATGGTCTTGGTCGCCGGGTTCAGGGTTCCGGTCACTGCTACCTTCGCCCCGGCGAAAGCGGCACTTTTCTTTTGATCGTCGAGTTGATAGGCGGTCTTGGTTGCGGGATCGAATAGGGTGTACTTGCCACCCAGGTTTACGCAGCGGTTGGTGCAGTCCTTCGGGCTTTCGCCCTTCTGCTCCATAACCTGGTGGCCGCCCAATGCGGCGCACTGGCTGTCAATGATCTCGCCCTTGTAAGTCTGCGGGCCTTGGGCAAAAATGCTCAGCGATGCCAACAGACAACCTGCACTGATCGCTAGTTTCTTCATGGAAGGGGTCTCCTTGTGCCCGATTTTCGTGGTCCCTCAAGCACGCGACTATGGGACGTCCGGGATACTTTCATAATGCTTCGAGCATTGTCAATATTGGACTTCGCGCCATTCTTCTGAAGGGTATGGCCTTCAGGCGCGAAGACTATAAGATGAGCTATCTCAATCGCTCAAAGGATATCGAAGCATGGAGAAGCACTCGGGTCATCACAGCCACCCCCATCACCATCGTCCCCACCCGCACAACCATGTCGTGGACGGACCCACCTCCCGCCGCGACTTCCTTCGTGTCCTGATGGGGGGCGCCCTGGCTGGGGCCTCGATTCTGGAGCTGGCGTGGCATCGAGCTGCCTGGGCCAGCGCGGCGGCTCCTAGTTCCGAGCCCAACCTCTTCGACATTCAGAAGGTTGCTAACGGCATCTACTTTGCGCGTGCCCATCCGCAGGCCATGTTGAATTGCAACGCCGCCATATTCGTCCGTTCCAAGGACGTAGTCGTGGTCGATGCGCACGCCAAACCATCGGCGGCCGCTTCTCTGATAGGCCAGATGAAGCGGGAAGTGACCACTAAGCCGGTGCGCTACGTGATCAACACCCACTTTCATGCTGACCACACACAAGGCGATCCTGCCTATCGTTTAACTGGCGAGAAAGTCGACTTTATCGCGACTGCAGCGACCAAGGAGCTGATGGCGAGCCAGGCGGTCAGCCGGATGAAGGCTTCGGTGGCAACCGTGCCGCAACAAATCGACGCCCTGCGCGACCAGGCAGCGCACGCAACGTCCGCTGCGGAAAAGGCCTTCTGCGCCGACCAGGTCCGGCAGCTTCAGGCCTATCAGGCTGAGCTTAAGGATTACACGCCGGAGTTGCCCACCATCACCTTCGACAAGTCGTACTTATTGCAAGATCCGGCATATGACCTGCACATCGAATTTCACGGTCATGCCCACACCTCTGGAGATGTAGTTGTCTATTGCCCGCAAGCGCGCGCGGTTGCGACTGGAGACGTGATTCATGGCTTTCTGCCCAACATCGCCGACGGTTTCCCTCGCCTCTGGCCGGGCGCGATTGACTCGATCGGAGGCGCCGACTTTAATACCATTCTGCCCGGCCATGCTGCGCTGCAAACCGGCCGTACGCAGATGGTTAACCTGCGCAACTATATTGAGGAATTGACCGGGAGGGTCGAGGAAAGCAGGAAGGCCGGCCTAGGCCTGGCTGAGATGCAACAGCGCATCACTGTGGCCTCGCTCAAATCTCTCCACTCCAACGGGTATGAGGAGTACCTGGTGCGCATGCGCGCGCTCAGCAACTCCCCATTCAGCAAGCTACCGCCGTTGCAAACCGATGTAAACGGGAATATAGCCGATGTCTATCGCAATCTCGATCGAACTTAGTCGCGTCCGCGTAGCTTGGTGAGCAGCCTCAGGATCTCGAGGTACAGCCAAACCAGCGTGACCATAAGCCCGAAGGCGCCGTACCACTCCATATACTTTGGAGCGCCCATCCGCGCGCCACTCTGGATGAAGTCGAAATCGAGGACCAGGTTGAGGGCAGCGATGCCGACAACAATCAAGCTGAATCCGATCCCGATCGGCCCTGAGCCATTGATAGAAGTAAAGTGAACTCCGAAGAAGCCCAGCAAAAACTGCAATAGGTAAAACAGCATGATCGCGCCCGTCGCAGCCACGATGCCCAGGCGGAAGTTCTGGGTCACCGGGATCAGTCCGGAACGGTAGGCGAGCAGGAGAACCAGCAGGGTGCCGAAGGTTAGGCTGACCGACTGGATAGCGATTCCAGGAAAGCGCAGTTCGAGAATGGCCGAGATACTGCCCAATGCCAGTCCTTCCAGTAGCGCATAAGCGGGCGCGGTTACCGGGGACCATTCCTTCTTGAATACCGTGACCATTGCGCATACAAATCCACCGATGGTCCCGATCCACAGCCAGGGGAGTACAGCGGCAGGCGAATGGGTCTGGTTAAAGAGATGCCATGTCCATGCTGCGGTGGCCATTGCGCAAAGCAGAAGCAGTCCGGTCTTGTTGACCGTACCCTCGAGCGTCATGCCGCCGCCCAACTCGGCGACCCCCTCAAAACGCTTCTGGTTCAAAACAGGATTCGACGTCCTCATCAATTGCGCCACGTTACACTCTCCTTACACCAACCGCTCTACTACCATTTTACGGCAAGTACGTACAAAAAGACGTCTGCGCCGGCCAGGCTGCTTGCGGCGCGTGCCGGACTGTGGCCGCATTAGCGCCGGGCTGAAGGAGGCGGTAATTGACTTCCGCTTAACAAGTGCAGATTAGGATGTAGGGAACGGAACGCTTCGGCTCAAGGTAAGTACAACAAGCTGCGCAACATGCGTAACCTGCTATCCTCTATCCCGGTACTCCTCAAAATACGGGAGCTTGATTCTCGATGTCGCATCCCAGAGCGGATGTTGCGATCGTAGGTGCGGGAATCCTGGGGCTGGCCCACGCCTATGTAGCAGCGAAAGCTGGTAAATCCGTGGTCGTCTTTGAGAGGAGCCCGCGCGCGGCCGGGGCTTCGGTGCGCAACTTCGGCATGATCTGGCCTATTGGCCAGCCGGCCGGGAAGATGCTTTCACTCTCCTTGCGCAGCCGCGAATTGTGGCTGGAAATTCTGGAGCGCGCAAACCTGCCGCGTCGGGAAACGGGATCGCTGCATGTAGCCTACCGGGCGGATGAGGCGTCGGTGGCGCAGGAGTTCGCCGAACTCGGTCCTAAGTTGGGCTACGAATGCGCATGGTTGAAGCCCTGCGAGGTTCTCGGGCGCTCGCACGCTGTCGAGCCCGATGGGCTCGCGGGTGGCCTATGGAGCAGCACCGAGCTCACCGTCGATCCGCGCCAGGTGATCCAGTTCTTGCCCAGCTTTCTCACGGAGCAATACAACGTCCAGTTCGTCTTCGGGACCGCGGTGACCGCGATCGAACTTCCTGTCCTGCATACCGGCAAAGGTCCATGGCAAGCGGAAACCGTGATTGTTTGCAGCGGCGACGATTTCGAGACTCTTTATCCGCAGCAGTATGCGAGCAGTGGCCTGACTCGCTGCAAACTACAGATGATGCGCACCGTTGCGCAGCCTGATGGTTGGCAACTCGGTCCTTCGCTTGCGGCCGGGCTTACGCTGCGTTTCTATCCGGCTTTTCAGGTTTGCACCACGCTCCCGGCGCTCCGCCGGCGCATCGCCGAAGAGACCCCCGAATACGACCGTTGGGGAATCCACGCGTTGATTTCGCAAACTGCTGACGGAGCGCTCACGCTCGGCGACTCTCATGAGTACTCACTCGCCGTCGATATCTTCAACAAGGAGGAGATCGACCAGATCATCCTTGGCTACACACGGCAGTTTCTGCGTGCCCCGGATCTGAGGATTGCCGAGCGCTGGCACGGCGTCTATGCCAAGCATCCTGACAAACCACTGGTGGTGATGCAGCCGGAAGACGGGGTCAGGGTGGTGGCTTCGCCGGGAGGTTCCGGCATGACGTTGTCGTTTGGGGTGGCCGAGCAGTCGATGCGCGACTTAGGATTTATCCATGCCTAGCCAAAAAATCCGCGCGCTCTTTCTCGACTGGGCGGGAACCGTGGTCGATCACGGAAGCATCGCGCCGGTGCACGCACTGGAGAATATCTTCGATCAATTTGGCATCGCAGTCCCGCGCCCGCTGATTCGTCGATACATGGGTTTGGCAAAGAAAGACCACGTCCGCAAGTTGCTCGAAGAACCGGAGGTGAAACAACAATGGCGGGCGCTGCGCAATGCTGTGCCGCAAGAGCGCGACGTGGACGCAATCTATGCCAACTTCGAGCCGCAAATGATGGAAATGCTGGCCGGCTACGCGACCGTCATTTCGGGCGTGGTGGATGCCGTGGAAATGATGCGCGCGCGGGGCACGAAGATCGCAGGCACTACCGGCTATACCCGTCCAATGCTTGACCGGTTGGAAGCGCTCGCAGCCAAGCAGGGTTATCACACCGATCGCTCCCTGGCCCCTGAAGATGCCGGGGGAGGCCGGCCCTTTCCGTGGATGTGTTACCGCCTGGCAATGGATCTCCGCATCTATCCACTTTCCGCCTGTGTGAAGATCGGCGATACCGAGGCGGATATTGAGGAAGGCCTGAATGCCGGTATGTGGACCATCGGCGTGACCCGTAGCGGTAACACGGTCGGATTGTCGGAGGCCGATTGGTTCCAACTTGATCCCGGCGAACAAGGAAAGCGTCTCGCCTGCGCTGAGCAGGAGCTGCGCGCGGCGGGAGCACACTACACTGCGGAAACCGTTGCCCACGCGCTGCCGATGCTGGACGAGATCGAACGCAGAATCGCCAATGGGGAGCGCCCGAAATGATGCCGGCCTCTCCACCATTGCGCCTGCCCAGGCCTGCCGTGGGGCGCCTCACGCGCTGGCACGTGCTCACCGTCTCTTTGTTGTTCCTCGGCTATGGCGGTTACTACTTCTGCCGTTCTGATTATTCCGTTGCTTTGCCCCTCATCCTTGCTGAAGAAGTGCGCAAAGGCACACCGGCGAACGTGGCCCAGGTCCGGCTTGGTTCGATCGCTTCGCTCGGGGTGCTGGCCTATGCCATCGGCAAGTTTCCCAGCGGCGGCCTGGCGGATCGCTTTGGAGGCCGGCGCAACTTCCTCGGCGGCATGTTGGGGTCGGTTGTGTTCACCGTGCTCTTTATGCTGGGGGGCGGCTTTCCCGTCTTCACCCTCGCCTGGCTGGGCAACCGCGCCGTGCAATCGCTGGGATGGGTTGGCCTGGTGAAGGTCACGTCACGCTGGTTTTCCTATACCACCTATGGCAGTGTCATGGCAGTGCTCAGTCTCAGTTACCTTTTCGGAGATGCGATTTCTCGCGCTATTATGTCGTTGCTGCTGGCGCACGGTTTCGGTTGGAGGGGAGTCTTCGGCGCCGGCGCTGGCCTGCTCAGCGTGATTCTCTTAGCTAATCTCATCTTTCTGAGAGACTCTCCCCAGTCCTACCACCTGCCTCCTCCCGAGGAGAATCCGTTGAACCTCTTTTCCGATGTAAGTGCAGCGGCCACGCGGACAGGGATGGTTGCGATCTTCCGGACGCTGTTGGGCTCATACGCTTTCTGGCTGGTCTGCGGCCTCTCTCTCGGGACTACGCTACTGCGCGAAACCTTCAATCTCTGGATACCCACTTACTTCACTCAGATGGTTGGCATGACGGGCGCACAGGCAGCCAGCGGCAGCGCTCTCTTTCCCTTATTCGGCGGCCTCTCGGTATTGTTTGCCGGCTTCCTTAGTGATTACCTTGGCCCCGAAGGCCGAAGCCGCATTCTCTTTGGCGGGCTCTGCTTTTCTGTTCTGGCCTTACTGGGCCTGGCGGAGGTGACCATGCACGCTCCGCGATTTGTACCGCTCGCACTGGTCGCGGCGGTCGCCTTCTGCTTGCTCGGTCCCTACTCGTATCTCGCGGGCGCGATGGCTCTCGATTTTGGCGGAAGTGAAGGGAGTGCAACGGCCTCGGGAACGATAGACGGGTTCGGCTATCTCGCGGGCATTCTTTCCGGCAACGCTATGGCTCATTTAGCGGTCACATACGGGTGGCAAACAATGTTTCTTGTGCTGGCCGGCGTCGCGGGACTTACCAGCTTTGTCGGCGGGCTCGCTCTTTGGCAGCAGCACCGGCGGGCCATCGCGATTGGTTTGCTGCGCCCCGCGGAGGGACAATGACTGTGAAAGCAGAGGATATCGATGTCGCGGAGTTGAAATGCACGCCGGCCGGGCTGACCATCACCTGGCAGAATTCCTCCTACAGTGTTTATAGCTCGCTGTGGCTGCGAGACAACGCTCCGGCCCATCGCGATGCCCGTACCGGTCAGCGGTTGATAAGCATGGCTGATCTCCCGCTGGAACCGCGGCTGCTTACCGCTGAACGCTGGCCGCCGGAGCACATTACCCTGAGCTGGGATGACGGCGAAACCGCCGTCTTTTCTGTCCAGTGGCTGCGGGCCTTTGATCGCTCCCTACGCATGAATGCACGGCCCACGAGCCTGCCGTGGATGGGCCAGCCGGCTACGCACTTCGTCCGGTGTGCGTACCCGGATTGGGTGGCGGATCCCTCTATCCGCGAAGATTGGCTCTATTATGCGGTACGCGATGGATTGGCTTTCCTCAGCGACGTTCCTGTTGAAGACGCCGCGGTGCTGCAGGTTGCTGCGCATATCGGCTTGGTTCGCGAGACCAACCTGGGCCGCATCTTCGATGATCGCGGTGGTGCGGACTTAGCAGTCCACACGGACAGTTCTTATCGTGATCCGGTTCCGGGCTTCCAGCTGCTGCATTGTCTCTCAGCCGCCGGTCACGGCGACGAACTTAACTTTGTTGACGGAATGGCCGCGGCGGAGCGCGTGCGCGCCCAGGATGCCGAGGCATTTTCCCAGCTTTGCCAGACGCCGATCTTGTATCGCTTCCAAGATGCCAACGTGGACCTCGTCGCAGAGCGAACCATGCTTGAGGTGGACACGCGCGAGCAATTCCGCGCCATCCATTACGACGACCGCTCGATCGCCCCGTTGCAGCTCAAGGGCCCTTTGCTCAAGAAGTATTATGCTGCCTATCGTCAGCTGGCCGACCTGCTCTGCGATCCAGCACGATTTGTACATTACCAGCAGCAGCCAGGTGAGCTGGTAATTTTCGATAACACTCGCATCCTTCATGGTCGTACCGAGGAAGAAGGCGGCTCAAGCCATCTGCAGGGCTGTTATCTGGATGCGGATGGACTCTTTAGCACGCTCGCCGTACTCTCACGAACAAGGAGTTTGCATCATGACGACGGCAAAGATTGACAGCCTGATCGATCTACTGAATGCCAAGGGAGGGAGCGCCTACTTCGGAGAGCCCGTCTCGATTCTTGAGCACAGCTTGCAGGCGGCGCACTCTGCCGTTTTGGCGGGCGCGGGCCCGGCCTCGATTTCCGCTGCGCTGTTGCATGACGTCGGCCACATGCTGCACGGGCTGGACGAAGAAATCGCCCACCGGGGCCTCGACGGTATGCACGAAGAGGTCGCGGCCAAATATCTCTCCCGCTGGTTTGGAGACGAGGTTACGGTGCCGATCCTTCTGCACGTCCCGGCCAAGCGATTCCTTTGTTGGCAAGACCGCGCGTACCTGCAGCAGCTTTCCCCCTCTTCTCTGGAAAGCCTTGCCTTGCAAGGTGGGCCAATGAACGATGAGCAGGCTGCGGAGTTTTTGCGCAACCCGTTCGCGCAGGCCGCCATCGCGCTGCGCCGTTGGGACGACGAGGCCAAAGTGCCTGGTCTGTGCGTTCCTGACGCGGCCTACTATCGCCCTACACTCCAGGCTGCATCACGCCTGAATGCTTAGCTCCCGCCACTTTGCGTCTGCGAGAACAACGGACGTTTCGATTTGGCGTTCGGGGATCTTCCAATACTGTTTCAGAAGCCGGTCCTTTTCTTTGTCGGAAACCTTCTGAAAGCCATGCCTCTCATAGAAGTGGATTGCCCAGACGGCATCGGCCCATGTTCCGATCAGCACCGGGCCTTTCGCCAGCAGGCGCAAATGAGACAGCAAGTGCGCTCCGATCCCCCGTTTTTGGCTGCTGGTGCGAACATAGGCATGCCGAATGAGAGTCACATCCCTGACTTGTTGAAGTCCCATCACGCCTAGTAGAACTCCGGCATCCTCGTAGCCCCAGAACACAACACCGTCATCGATCTCGTGCAGCAGCTTTTCCCGGGACATGTATGGTTCTGTCCACCGATCTTCAGGGATGGTCCCACGATAAGCTTGCGCGCCATCATTGATGATGGCCCAAATCAGGTCGAATTCCTGGTTGTCACAGCGGCGGATCATGCGCGCTCCTGCAGATTGAATGAGACTCGCGCATCCAACGGGTAGATAGGCCTGGGAACACGTCGATAGGGAAGAGTGGCCAATTTTGGCGTGCTAACCCCCGGTGTGTCGACCAGGATCATCTTTTTCGCAATCGGCTGATAGGCTGCCCTGAAGCCATTAGGACTCTTCACTACAACAATGCGCATCCTCTCCGGTTCAATGCCGTGGCTGCGAAAGAGTTCCGGATCCACTGTCATGGCGGATCTCTCGGCGACCAGCAGGCGAATTTCGCCCACATCAAGAACCACCGCACGCCCCATGCAGGTCTCCACTCCTGTGTTGTAGCCGCGTGCACGGCCAGTCCACCGACCATCGGAGATAAGACGCACGCGGGCAACGATGCGAACTGGCCGCGAATGTTTGCGATCGATCGTTCCGCCCACGTTCAGGCGAACTGTGGCATCTACCCCCGCGGCGATCGCCCGGCGCACGGCCGGTGCGTCGACGAGAAAAATGGCGGCGGGGTAGCCGGAGCATAGCTCTACCAGCGGCCCCAATACGCCGGTGCTGTCTCCAGGCGAGCCTGAGCCGGTACTGTCTGAAGGTTCAGAAAGGACTACCGGACCGTCGCTTCGCATCGCCTCTCGCAATGCCTTGCGCACCGGCGTCAGCTTGACATCGAACTGCCGCCGTGCCGCCCAGAAAGCCGTCGCCAGGGCGTCGGCTTGGCGTTGGCCGGCGACGGGATCGTTATTGGTAACCGAGACGGTGCTGCACCCCATCTCGGGAACATCCAGCCAGGGTTGAACACCAAAAATCGAAACACAACAGGCGGCTTCTGACTTTTCAAGCTCCGTCGCTCGTAACATCAGGTCCCCAAACGGGCCCGACGTTGTCTGCATATTTTCTGCCGGAACGATGAGCGGGAGCTTGCGGTAGCGCATCACCGGAGACAAAGTACCCGCTAAAATATGCAGCATGAGTTCCGCTGCTCTCTGCCCGGTTTCAAACAGGTCGATATGCGGATAGGTCTTGTAGCCGACCAGGATGGTCGCGCTCTCCACCATGAGCCTGGTTACGTTGGCATGTAGATCCAATGTGGCGACGATCGGTACATGCGGCCCGAGAATCTTTCTCGATGCGCTTAGTAAGTCGCCTGCTACGTCATCGGTGGACTGGGCTGTCTGCGCTCCATGCAACGCCAGCAGCAACCCATGTGGGCGAGACACACTGGCCAGCTTCTGCAAGTATGCATGCGCGAGACGCTGGTAGTCGGCGCGGAGCATTCGTCCCGCAGTGACTGCCCAACCGGAGCATAGCGGCTCGACCTTGCGCCGCGCTTGGGAGAGAACACTAAGGAAGCCTCCCATCTCGGTAAACGCGCCTTCGTGTCTTCGAATCACATCTTCTTCAAAGACAAGTCCGAAGTCCTCGTACCGGGTTTTTAGTGGGGAGAAGTCGTTGCTTTCCTGGACAATCGATGCGACTGCAATCGCCATTGCGCTCTCTTTCAATAGAGCCGCGTCCGGTACTGTTCGTCGATACCCTGTTCGAACTCTTCGGCTGTCTTGTCTCCGGCAATCTGGTCCGCCAGAATCTTGCCCAGGCTGGGAAAGCGCTCCCGCGACAAGCGGCGTTCGGGGTTCCAGAGCTCCGACCGGATCAGGGGTTTGCCACAGTGGAAAAAGACTTCTTCCGCGGTTACAACGAATCCCGACATGGGCATCTTTCCCTCGAAGGCTAACGGCTCTAGCGAAGATGGACTGATGACCACACGCACAGTCCCGTTTACGCGCAAGGTTTCATTGATGCCCGGCACCATGAAGAGCAAACCGACATGGGGGTTCTCGGTAATGTTGTTGATAGTGTCGGTGCGCCGGTTGCCAACGCGATCGGGAATGATCAATGTCTTGTCATCGATCACCATCGCCACCTGGCCAGGTTTATCCCCGCGGGGAGAAGCGTCGGCTCTGCCCGCCGCATCCGTGGTTGCCATCACAACGAATGGCGAAAGCTTGATGAATGCCTTGCAATGCGCATCCAGGTGATCAAGCTGCTTGGCCTTCGACATGTGGCTCGGCTCGCCGTAATGAGCGCGTACCGCTTCAGCATCTCTTAGTTCGTCCACAGGCGTAACTCCTGTCAGTTACTGAACCGCCTTGATGGTGAAAAGGGAAACCGACAGACCGTCGATCCCGGCTGCGATGGAAGGATCCATCCCGGCCAGCGCCGGAGCCAGCATCAACAAAGCCGCCACGCAACTGTGCCAGGTTGTCACCATCTATACTCCCCTAATGATGCGGCCAGACCTATGTCGAAACCATATCACTACAATATGGGCTGGATGCGGAGATGACCGATTCAGGAGCTGCCGTGCCGCCTAATGGATTGCCAAGCCAGGGAAGCCCGACGCTACTGCTGCGCGGCCTGCGCAAATCCTTTGCCGATGTTGTGGCAGTGGATGGCCTTGACCTCGAGGTCATGGCGGGGAGAATGCTTTGGGTTACTGGGGCCCAATGGCGCGGGAAAGACGACGACCATTGAGATCTGCGAGGGGCTGACCGCGGCCGATAGCGGAACGGTTGAGCTGCTGGGGCTGAATTGGGCCAAGGGCGCGAAAACGAGCTGCGGCAGCGTATCGGCATTCAACTGCAGGAGACCCAATTTCCCGACAAGCTGACCGTGGATGAAACACTCCGCCTTTTTCGCAGCTTCTTCCGCCGCGGCATTCCGGTAGAGGAGTCCATCCGCACGGCGCAGTTAGAGGAGAAGCGCCACGCCCGAGTGGGCACGCTTTCGGGCGGCCAAAAGCAGCGCCTGGCCATGGCCTGCGCGCTGGTGGGCGATCCTGAGTTGTTGTTTCTGGACGAGCCGACAACCGGACTCGACCCGCAGGCGCGGCGCCATCTATGGGACCTGGTGGATGGGCTCAAGCAGGCGGGGCGCACCATCATCCTCACCACGCACTACATGGATGAGGCGGAGCGGCTGTGCGATCGGGTGGCGATTATGGATCATGGGCGAATCATTGCCCTGGGCACTCCGCAGCAACTGATCGCCTCGGTTGGAGGGGAGCACATCGTCGAGTTCGCCCTCATCGGCCATGAGACTGGCGATGGACTTGTCGACCCAGCCGTGCTCACCGCAATCGCGGGAGTAGAGTCGCATCGCGTCGATGCGGGAGTGCACCAGCTCTCGGTTCGTGAGCTGCATACCGCGGTGCCCCTGATCTTTGCCGCATTGACTGGCCAGGGCCTCCATCTGAGCGAGTTTCGCACGCACTCGGCGACCCTCGAAGATGTTTTTGTCGGGCTGACGGGAAGGAATTTGCGCGATGAGTAAGCTGGAGCAGAGCAGCCTCTATCAGTTGACGATGATCCGCTTTCGCCTGTTCCTGCGCGAGCCCGAGGCCATTTTCTGGATCTTCGTTTTTCCCATTCTGCTGGCGGTGGGGCTGGGGATCGCCTTCCGTAATCGACCGGCGGATGTCTACCAGGTGGGCGCCACGACAACGCAACTTACCCAGGCACTGGCGGCTGACAAGGGTCTAAAGGCGGCCACCATGAACGAGGCAGACGGTACCCGGGCACTGGCAACAGGAAGCATTTTGCTGCTGGTTATCAACGCGCCGGATGGCGTGACCTACAAATACGAGGAGACCAATCCTGATGCGCGGACCGCCCGCATGGTGGCCGATCGCGCCATCCAAACAGCGGCGGGGCGGCACGAAGCCGTTCATGTCGACAACCAGCTGGTGCACGAGACAGGTTCGCGTTACATCGATTTCGTAGTGCCGGGCCTGCTGGGCATGAACCTGATGGGCTCCGCGATCTGGGGCATGGGTTTTTCGATTGTGGAGTCCAGGCAGAAGAAGCTGCTTAAGCGCCTGGTCGCTTCTCCCATGCCACGCTGGCAGTATCTGGCCTCATACCTGCTGTCCCGGCTGTCGATGCTGGTGATCGAGGTGGTAGGTTTTCTGGGCTTTGCGCGACTAGTCTTTGGGGTACCGTTTCGTGGGTCGATGTGGCAGTTGGGATTGCTCTGCGTGCTGACCTCGCTCGCGTTCTCCGCGCTGGGGCTGCTGGTAGCCTCGCGGGCAAAGACCATGGAGGCGGCCTCGGGACTGATGAACCTGGTCATGCTCCCGATGTGGATCTTGTCCGGAGTCTTTTTTTCGGCGACACGCTTTCCGGCCGTGATTCAACCCGTGGTGCGAGCCCTTCCCCTGACGGCAGCCATCGAGGCGCTGCGGGGAAATATGCTGCAGGGTACGAACCTGGGCCAGCAGACGGCTCAGATAGGTATACTGCTCGCTTGGCTGGTAGTGGCCTTTGCCGTCTCGCTGCGTATCTTTCGCTGGAGATAGGCAACTCATAGCGCCGCGGAGAGGATGACATCGCGTTGAAGCGCCTTAAGTCTACGGATGTAGTTATCATTGGCAGCGGTTGGTGCGGCCTGGTCATGGCCAAGGAGATAACCACCAGAACCGCTCTGCAAGTAACTGTCCTGGAGCGTGGGCCGGCACGCAACCCTTCCCAATACGCCAGCGGCATGGACGAAATCAACATGCGGCGCGTGGGCCTGGTGCAAAATCCAGCAGAGCAGACCATCACGCACCGGCATTCTCCAAAAGACAGGGCCGTTCCGATACGCCAGTATGGTTCATTTACCCCTGGAACCGGAACCGGGGGCACCTCCGAACACTGGGGTGGCATTTCCGACCGCTATCTTCCCGACGTCTTTGTGTTGGCCACGCATCTGCGGGAGAAATTTGGCGCTGCCCGCATGTCACCGGATTGGGCCATCCAGGACTGGGGCATAACCTACGACGAATTTGAGAATTACTACTGGCGCGCGGAACAGCTGATGGGTATCAGCGGCAAAGCTGGTAACTTGCGCGGGCAGCTTGTCGAGGGCGGCAATATTTTTGAGGGCCCCCGCCAGCATGAGTACCCTACGCCGCCTTTGACGGCGACCTACACCATGGGTTTTTTCCATAAGGCGGCGCTCGAGATGGGTTATCATCCCTATCCGCTGCCGGCAGCTAACCTCAGTCAGGCATATACCAATCCCGACAACGTATCCCGGCCCGGCTGCGTTTATTGCGGCTACTGCCCGAACTATGGCTGCATGATCGGGGCCAAGGCGCAGCCGACGAACACCCTCATGCCGGTGCTTACCGGCCGGAATAACTTCTTGTTGCGCAACAACTGCTGGGTACGCAAGATCGTTCACCGCAACGGACGCGCCGAAGGCGTTGTCTACATGGATGAAAACGGCGAGGAAACCATGCAGCCCGCCGAGCTGGTCGTGCTCTCGGCATTGACCCCCAACAGCGTTCGCCTGCTGCTGCTTTCGGAGATTGGCGAACCCTACAATCTGGTCACAGGCAAAGGAACGCTGGGCAAGAACCTGACCCACCAGGTCACCAGTGGGGGAGCAGGGATGCTGGTGTTCAAAGAACATCTGAATCTCTTTATGGGATCAGGCGCGGTGGGATGGGGCATCGCGGACTTCGATGGAGATCTCAAGGAAGAGCCCGAGGAAAAAGTTTTGCGCGGGGGACTTTTCCTGCGCGGTGCGACTGCCAGTCAAGGGCCAATTGCATCCTTTGGGCGCATTCCGCCAGGAGATGCTCCCCGCGACTGGGGCTCAGCGTGGAAGAAAGCTTCCATCAACCACTGGGACAGAATCGGTCCCGGCGTCGAAATGAGAGGCGATCATTTCGCTTACAAGCAAAACTTTATGGACCTGGACCCTACCTATAACGACAAGTGGGGCGACCCTTTGCTGCGAATGACATTGGATTGGACAGATTATGAGATGCGCCAGATGGCTTTCGGAGAGCGAATAGGCTCCCGGCTTCTGGAGGTGATTGCGCAGGTCTCCGGAGCCAGGTTAATCAAGATCGATACGGGTAGAAGAAGCGGGGCCTTTCGTCGCTACAACGCCGCCCAGTACATCACCACGCACATACAGGGAGGAGCGATCATGGGAAGCTCTCCAGAGCAAAGTGTTGTCAATCCCTGGCTACAACATTGGAAGATGCCGAATCTCTTTGTCGTGGGTTCGTCGTCCTTTCCGCAAAACTCCTCTGCCAACCCGACGGTTACGATTGTTGCCGTGAGTCATCGCGCGGCAGATGGCTTAATCGATCATTACCTCAAAAAACCAGGCCCGTTGGCGTAGAGGAGGGATCATGAAACGGCGCGAATTTATATTGATTCCGGCGAAGGCCCTGGGGGGCCTGGTTCTGTACTCGCTGGTGGGAGAGCTAATACCCGCTCCCGCGGAAGATGGAGTGAAGGTACCGTTGCGTTTCTTTACCGCGGCGGAAGCTCAGGTTGTTCAGGCAGCTTGCGCGCGCATCTTTCCCAGCGACGAAAGCGGCCCTGGAGCAACCGAGGCTGGAGTGGTCATTTACATCGATCGTCAACTCGCCAGCCCTTACGGCAAAGACGCACGTCGCTATACCAAGGGTCCATGGGTGGAATCGGTTCCGGAACATGGCTATCAGGGCAAAGATACGCCTCAGCAGACTTATCGCGCCGGTATCCCGCTGCTGGGGGCCGACTTTACCGGAGTCTCTGCTGAGCAGCAGGATCTGCGTCTGGAAAAGATCGAGGAGACGCATTTCTTTCAGCTGTTGCGGCTGCATACGCTGGAAGGGATGTTTTGCGATCCACTGCATGGCGGCAACATCGGGATGGTTGGCTGGAAGTTAATCGGCTTTCCCGGGCCGCGGATGAATTACCGGGATCAGATCGACAAACACTTCGGCCAGACTTATAGTTTGCCTCCCATGAGCCTGGAGCAAATTCTTCGCCACCCAGTCAAGGGAGTCGAAGACGACGTGGAGTAGGCGGAAGCGGCCCAGGTTAAGTGCCACGCCTACGACGCTCCCACTGCAAACCGGGAAAGCGGAGGACGAAGTGACAGCCAACCGCCGAACAGGGCTAATGACAAACAAAGGCGTGTCGAGTGCCGTGGTCTTCCACTCAAGCCCAAAAGCGGGCTTGACCCCGATTTCCTGCCACGCCGTGCCAGACAGGTCCGCGTGTGCGCCTTTCATTAAGGAAAGGCGCATGAAGTGTATCAACGCCACAAGCCTCCACAGGAAATCGGGGCAATGGGGCACCCAGCCTTCGTTCCTTAGAAAGAGAATCTTGCTACAAATTGCAGTTGACGCATGCCGGCGAAGGTGCCGCCGACGATATCGGTTACCTGGCCGTTGCCCGCGCAATCGATGCAGGTGTTGGTCGGGTTAGCCAGGTTGGCATGATTGAATGCATTCTGTGCCTGTACTTCAAGCTTCATCGATAAGCTCTCATAAAGGTTAAAGACCTTACTGAGAGCGAGGTCCGTGGTAAAGTATCCCGGCCCCCAGAAGCCGTTGTAGGGGATGTCACCGAATTGTTCGACCTGGGGTCGCTGGTAAGGACCGTTGATTTGCCCATTGGTGGCCAAGGGCGCAACGGGAACAAAGTAAGTGGCGGAGTGAGTCACGGAATTCAAGCTACTGGCGCTCTGCGATATGCTGTGTACCAGATTCGGCCTGCAGGGCCCGTTGTCTTCATCCGATCCGCACTCCCCATAGGACGGACTGTAAGGATAGCCGCTTCCCCAGTTGAGGTTTCCATTCAGCGCTAAGCCACCGATGGCGCCATTAACCCATCCCGGAACGCTGGAGGCAAACTGTTGCCCGCGCCCGAAGGGCAGAGTGTAATTGCCATAGAGCTTGAAGTTATTTCTGCGGTTGTAGTCAAAGTGGCCCCATTCAGCGTGCGGATTGATCATGAAGTAGGTGCCGGTGCCGGTGCCCAAAGTGTTCGACCACACATAACTGGAACCCAACTGCAGGCCGCGTGAGTAGCGCTTCTCAATCGTTGCCTGCAGCGAGTTGTAGTGGGCATTCGCCTCATTGACGTAGTAACCGATGTACCCGGGGCCGCAGTAACCCCATTTGGCATAGAAAATAGAACGTTGGCATTGGGTAAGTCCCTGGGCAAAGCCGACTACCGTGTAATCGTTCCAATTCACTCCGCCCCAGGTGGAGTTCGGTATGGAGTGGGTCGATTTATTTCCGACGTAAGCCAGACTGAAACTCGTGGTTGAGTCGAGCTGCTGTTGAAGCGTGAGATTCCATCCGTCTACATAGGGAATTCTCATCTGGTCCGGCCGGGAGGTTGGTGAGATTCCTGGAGGGAGCGGGATCTGCCCGTTGGCTGGGATGTTGTATTGGTTTACCGGAGCCGAGGGCCCAGTGGCTATGTTGTAGACGGTTCCATCGAGATTGCGGGCAGCGTCGTAGAGTTCGCCATCAAGCTGACTCAATTGCTGGTTTTGCAGAACCGGAATCGTCTGCGTCACCAATTGACCGAAGATGTCGCCGAAGAATCCTGGGTCAAACGCGCGGCCATAGCCGCCGCGGAGCACAGTCCGAGGCGTAACCTGGTAAGCAAAGCCAACCCGCGGGGCAAGGAAGGTGTAGTTGTTTTGGATGTTCAGATTGAGCCCAATGGGTCCGTAGCCCGCGACACGCACCGTGTTTGTGTTCAGGTCGTAGAAGCCGCCCATCCCTTTGCCATTGACCGCTTCGGGAAAGTAGATTTCCCACCGTAGCCCGAGGTTAAGAGTGAGTTTGGGAGAAACTCTCCAATTGTCCTGGACATAGAAGAACGTACGGTACTGATGCTCGGTTGCGGTGGTCGAAGTACTGAAATATCGCGACATGTCGGAGACGTCTCCAAACAGGAGCGAGGCTATGCCCAGGCCGCCCGGCGTTGAACCCGACGCAGTCGCAGTGCGCTCGGTGGCAAACTGCAGCTGGCCGGTGCGGTTCACATCGCTGGGAATACGCAGCTCTTGAAGATGACGAATCTCACCTCCGAATTTCACCGAGTGACGCCCGATGTCGCGCGTCCAGTCGTTCACAAAGGCATATTCCTGCTCGGTCATGTTCAGTGGGCAGTTGCAGTGGTTGGCGCCGTTGTTGCCGGAGCCAAGATAGGCGATCTCACCGACTTTACCGGCATCGTCGCCAGTCTCTATCTGTGAAGCGCCCCCGGATCCCGGGGCTCCCGTATTTAAGCCCGTCCAACCAAGATTGGTCATGAGCGGAGTTGTACCATCGTATTTGGCTTCTACGAACGCATAGCGAAAGTAGGAAAAGCGAATGTCGGTAACCAGCTTGGGCGATACCACCAGATCGGTGCCAACCGCCAGGCTGTCATTCCCTCCGGTTTCGTTGCCTGCCCAACCGCCCACGCCAAAACCATTGCCGCCTACTTCGCCCAACGAAGCTGGAGAGTTCTGATTCGAACCCAGGTAACCGTACCGGCCAAAGATATGAACGGTCGGCTTCAATTGATAATCAATGCGCGTATCGGCCTGGTTGAAGTTGTACACTCCAAAACCGCTGGCCACATAGTTGTTTTGGACTCCCGGCAAACTGGGAGGCGGGATGAGCTTGAGCAGATTGATAGAAGCAGGCGACAACCTTGAGTTCGGAATTTGATTGTTGACGAACGCTGTGCGCCCTACGCCGGTGTTTGCGCCGGCCGCATTCACGACTCCCGTGTCCGGATCGTACGCCTGGCCCTGGCCGCCCTGTAGATATTCGCTCAGATCGCAGTTGCCACCCCCTCCCGTGCAGGTGGTGTGCACTTCAGCTGTAGGAACCGTGAGTTTGAAGGAGTTGCCTACTTTCTGCCGGGTCCCTTGATAGTCGGCAAAGAAGAAGAGTTTGTCCTTGAGCACAGGACCGCCAATCGTACCGCCGAAGACATTGGACAGAGTGCTCGGGATATCGGGCCCCACCGGGTTATTCCCTGGATACTGTGTGAATGGGTCGCGCGCTTGCTGCGCATCGCTATGGCGGTAATCGTAAACAGATCCGTGGAACCTGTTGGTGCCCGATTTGGTTTGCATCACGGTCACGCCTGCAACCGCTGCGCCGAACTCGGCGTCGTAATTCTGGTTGATGAACTTCAATTCCTGGATTGAGTCGAGCGGAGGGTTGACTACGATCTCGCCAATGAACCCATCCTTATCATTCGCCCCGTCGAGGATAAAGCCCGCGGAAAAGGGTGACTGACCGTTGGAAGAAATAGGGATCGAGCGTTGCGGATCCTCAGCATTGGCGTTGGAAAAGGTGGAAGCCGTGGTGGCCGGAGCCAGCAACACAAGGGCGGTGGTGTTTCGTATGAGGTTGGGCGTCTCCTCCACGGTAAGCGTATTGAGGGTTGTGGATACGTCCGCGCGATCAGTCTTTAGCTCCGCGGCCTCAGCGGTTACTTCCACCGTCTGGGAGGCGGTTCCGGGCTTCAATTCGAAGTTCACCTGCGCAGAGCTGTCGGCGGAAACCGAAATTACCTCCGATTGCACAGAGGCAAACCCAGGAGCCTCGATCTTGAATTGATAGTGATCCGGAATCAGGTCGTGGACCAGGTAGCTGCCCGAGTCGGAGGTGGTTACCACGCGGGTCGTGCCCTTATCGGTGTCAGTGATGGTGATCGAAGCATTGGGGATTGCCGCCCCAGTGGGATCTGTAACTACACCGTTGACGGAACCGAAGATCGCCTGTGCCAGCGCGCGGGGGAGAGACAAAGCTATGCAGAGTGTCAAGAATAGGGCAGCAACGACAGCGACGGTTTTACAGTAGCGGCTGAATATCCGCGAAATGTGAATCTGCGTCATAACCTAGCATCCTCCGAAAGAAGTCGGCAGCACCTCAGGCATGCTGTCCTTTGTGGAGAGGGGGGACCGGCGGCCTTCTCCCTATAGTTACCGGCACTTACAGTGAAGGAAATACACAGCGCCCGAAGATGCCAGTTGTGGTCGGGAAGAACTGTAGGCATCAATTGCAAGGTGCGAATCCGCCTAAAGTATGACTGCGTAGAAAAAAGCCGAAAGAAGACCAACAAAGCCAAGGGGAACGCCGGATTGTCAGCGTGGTACACTCCTGCCTCAGTAGTGGCTGGTTGTCTGGTTCAGGGCGATCTGATGTCTTTTTTACGAGACAGTCGCGGGAAATTCTGTCTTTTCCGGCCGCACGGCGGGTGGATCCAGTGGACACTCCTCATTGCTCTACTGCCCGGTTTGACGGCGGAGCAAAGCGCCCTGGCCGTCGCGAGGACTGCAACTGCCGGCGCCAAGACTACGAATGCCGAGCCGGCCATGCAATATACGCGGCGCATTTGGCGCATCCAGGACGGCCTTCCAGAAGATACGGTGCAGGCGATTCAGCAATCCCAGGATGGGTATCTCTGGATCGGGACAACTGGTGGCTTATTAAGCTTCGACGGATCGCATTTTCATCTGTATAACCACGCCAATGTACCCGCTCTGGCCGACAACAGCATCTTCTGCATCCTCGCCGGAAGCGATGGCAGCCTATGGATCGGCACTGAGGGCGGCGGCCTGGTGCACCTGAAGGATGGCGCCTTCCACGCTTACAACCAAGCCGCAGGCTTAAGCAACGGCTTCGTGCGCAGCTTGCTCGAGGATGACCAGGGACGTATCTGGGTCGGCACCGACAACGGGCTTTTCCGGTTGGTCCATGACCATCTGCAGCAGGTGGATACTTCTCCCTATGTACCCGCTCTGGCGGTGCACTCGATCATCGAAGACCACGAGCATCGTGTATGGGTGGGTGGTTCGGCGCTTCTGGTCTTTGATTCAGACGGTGTAAGTATGAGGCGCCTGCCGGGCAGAAACAGCGAGAATCGCGTGAAATCAATGCTCGAAACCCAGGACGGCACGATATGGGTGGGGACGGTTGGCGGGCTCAATCGGCTGGTCAAGGGGACGTTTCGGCCGGTGGAACAGATCAAGGGAACGGTTCGCACCCTCCGCCAAACCAGCGATGGAACGCTGTGGATCGGCAGCATCGGACACGGCCTCTACCGTTATGCAAATGGCCGCTTCTCCCGCTGGACAAGTGCCGACCTGTTGCCTAGCAGCACCGTTCTGAGCCTTTTCGTAGACGCTCAGCAGCAAGTTTGGATCGGAACTCAGGAGGGTATGGTGCGCCTAAGCAAGACCCCGGCGAGCGTCCTATCGCTGCCGGGCGATTCCGATGTCGCATCCGGCACTATTTTCGCCGACCCTGACGGAACCGTCTGGGTGGTGTCGTCCGGCGTATTTGCCATCCGCGACGGTGTGGCCCGGCCATATAAGTTCCCTAAGTTGCCGGATGTAACACTGCGCACAGTATTCCGGGACCGTTCGGGTGATCTCTGGCTGGGTTCCGACGGTAGCGGGATCTACCGCTTGACGCACACGGGTGTGGTCCACTATACGGCGCCGGCCAGGCTGGTAAATAACTTCGTGCGCGCATTTTTGCAGAGCAAAGATGGCGCCATGTGGATCGCGACCGACGAAGGAGTAAGCCGCATTGCGGGCAACGAGACGCAGAACTACCGGGAACAAGACGGCCTCGCCTACTTCAGCACGCGTTCCCTGGTGGAAGACAGTAACGGCGACATTTGGATCGGCACCGATCATGGCCTGAGCCACCTGCACCGCGGTGTTTTTGTACACGATGCGGCCACCGCTGCACTGGCCGAGGAAAAGGTATGGTCGATCCTCGAGGACCGTGATGGAGCTTTGTGGTTTGGCACGCGTAGTCACGGGTTGTTTCGCTACGCAAAAGGCAGGATCGTAACCTACACAACCGTCCAGGGGCTGGCGAATAACAACATCTATCAGCTGCTTGCAGACCGGCGCGGCTCTCTCTGGGTCAGTGGCCCAACTACGATCTCGTCTTTCCCTCTGCCCTTGCAAGACCCGGATCCTTCAGACACGCACCTCAAGGTGAGCGTGTACGAACTGCCGTACGATGCGGGTCCGGTACAAATGTGCGGCGGCCAGCAGCCGTCCGGTTCCGTGGCCCCGGACGGCGACATCTGGTTTGCCAGCAGCAAAGGTGCGGTGCGCGTCTTACCCGTGACCCCCTCCCGAGTGGACCCGCCGCGCGCACTGATCACCGGGATCACGGCCGATGGACGCGAGTTGCCGGTCTCGTCCGCACTGGTTTTTCCAGCCGCGTTGTCGCGCCTGGAAATCGCCTTCGCGCCCTTACTGCTGCGCTCTCAGGAGGACGTCCGCTTCCGCTACCGGCTGGAAGACTTTGACCACGACTGGATCTATGCCGGAACCAGCCGGACTGCCAGTTACACTAATCTTCCCCCGGGGAAGTATCGATTCCGCGTCGCGGCCTTTGAGGTAAGTAATCCATCCGCGATCTCCGAAGTCTCCGTCGGGCTGCAAAAGAGGCCTCATTTTTACGGCACCTGGTGGTTCCTGACGGGTTGCCTGGCGGCGGCGGCGCTGCTGATTCTGGCCGTCTACCATTCGCGCATCCGGTCCCTGCGCCTACGTTTCAAGGCGGTTCTCGAAGAGCGCAGCCGCCTGGCGCGAGAGATGCACGACACCGTGATCCAGGGCTGCACCAGCATATCGGCACTGCTGGAGGCGATCTCCAGCCTGCGGCGTGAAAACCTCGAGCTACAGGAAAATCTTCTCGATCATGCCCGCATGCAGGTCCGTTCCACCATCGATGAGGCACGGCAGGCGGTGTGGAACCTGCGCCACAAAGAGGATTCCGTCGCCGACCTGGGAAGCTCTGCCGCCGCCATCGCGGAGCGCACGAGTAAGGAATTCGGCATCCCGGTGGGCTGCATAGAAGAGGGCCGTCCCTTTCGCGTGCGCGGCTCGCTGGCGCGTGAACTTTTGATGGTGATACGAGAGGCGGTCTACAACGGTGCGCTGCACGGGCGTCCGCAACGCATTCAGATCAAGCTGGTCTACACGCGCGATGAACTCAGCAGCAGCGTCAGCGACGATGGATGCGGCTTTGACCCCGCTGCCCGAAGAGCGGAGGGTGGCCAACACTATGGGATCGAAGGTATGCGGGAGCGTGTGGAGCGCATGGGTGGCCGCATCGGCATCATCAGCGTTCCGGCGCGGGGAACCACCGTCTCATTCAGCGTTCGGCGTTCTCACCTGCAATCCCCGGCTGCCCAGGACAGCATGCAGCTATGAGCGATGAACAGAAGATCAGGATCCTTATCTGCGACGATCACCCCATCATGCGCTTTGGCATTGCGGCCATCATTCAATCCCAACCCAACATGAGGGTAGCCGCCCAGGCCGGGACTGCCGCAGAGGCGCTCCGTCTGTTCTGGGAACATCGCCCCGACATCACCCTGATGGATCTGAGGCTTCCTGATAGGAGCGGGGTGGAGGTCATTCGAGAAGTTCGGCGAGCGGCGCCCCAGGCCCGGTTTATCGTGCTCACCACCTATGAGGGCGACGAAGACATCCACCAGGCGCTGGAGGCCGGCGCGATGGGATACCTGATCAAGGGCATGCCGCATGAAGCGCTCATGGAAGCTTTGCGCAAGGTGCATGCGGGGCGCAATTTTTTGCCTCCGCCGGTGACCCGCGCCCTGGCCTCCCGCATGCCCGACGGCGAGCTCAGCACGCGCGAGCGGGAAGTGCTGTCGCTGCTGGTTCGCGGCAAGAGCAACCGTGAGATTGCCGACGAATTGTCCATCAAGGAGGCCACGGTCAAGTCCCACGTGAGCGTGATATTGATGCGCCTGGACGTGGCCGACCGCACCCAGGCGGTGGTTGTCGCTTTGCAGCGTGGCCTGGCCCATCTTTAAAGCAGTTTCGCAATTACTGTGGTCTGGCAAGGGTCGCGAGGTGTGGTTTTTCCTGGTGAAAAACCATGAAAAGAGCCATCGCTCCGCTCTATCCCGATTGCGAAACTGCTGTTCGTTTTTCCTTGACCCTTCTCCGGTACAATCGGGCCTGCTATTCAAAAGCCTGCCTTCGCGGGCGATCCCGTTCGTCTTGCTCGGAAGGCCTATGTCCGAAACTACCAAATCTCCTGTGTCCAGCCTGAACGATTCCCTCTGGGGTCCGTACCTTAGCGAACGCCAGTGGGGCACGGTGCGGGAGGACTACTCCGATAATGGAGACGCATGGAGTTACTTTCCCCATGACCATGCACGCAGCCGTGCGTATCGCTGGGGCGAGGACGGTTTGGCGGGCATTAGCGACGAGGAGCAGAGGTTGTGTTTCTCGCTGGCGTTGTGGAACGGGCAAGACCCGATCTTGAAGGAGCGGCTTTTCGGCCTGACCAACGGCGAGGGCAATCATGGTGAGGATGTCAAGGAGTACTACTATTATCTCGACGCTACGCCCAACCATTCCTACCTGAAGATGCTTTATAAGTACCCGCAGGCGGCCTACCCATACAGCCGGCTGTTAGAGGAAAATCGCAATCGCGGCCTGCAGGACAACGAATTCGAACTGATCGATACCGGCGTATTTGAGGAGAATCGCTACTGGGACGTTTTCGCCGAATACTTCAAGGCCGGCCCTGAAGATATCCTGGCGGAGATAACGATTTACAATCGCGGCCCCGAAGCCGCCGCATTGCACGTGCTTCCCCAATTGTGGTTCCGCAATACCTGGTCGTGGAACCCCGCTACGGCCAAGCCGGAGATCTGCGCCCAGGGTGAGGCTCTCGCCGCCAGCCATCCCCAACTAGGGACCTACTATCTCTATGCGGAAGACGGCGCCGAGCTGTTGTTCTGCGAGAACGAAACCAACGGTGCGCGCCTGTATGGAGCCGCGCCCCGGGGCTACTACAAAGATGCTTTTCACGAGTACCTGGTGGGTGGGAACCGGTCGGCGGTGAACCCGCTGTTGCGCGGTTCGAAGGCCTGCGTGCACCTCAACGCCCGGGTGGGGGCCGGCGCCTCTGCAAGGTTCCGCCTGCGCCTCTCTCACGATGAGAATCCAACGCCCTTTGCCAATTTCGATGAGATCGCCAGCGCCCGAAAAAGCGACTGCGATGATTTCTACTTCAAGATTCAAACTGGCTTGGAGCACGAAGACGCTCGCCTGGTGCAACGGCAGGCTTTTGCCGGGATGATCTGGAACAAACAGTATTACGAATACGACGTGCGCCGCTGGCTGGCGGGTGATTCCGATTCGGCGCCTCCGCACCCTCAGCGTCAATCCGGCCGCAACTCTGAGTGGCCATATCTCAATAGCGGGACCATCCTTTCCATGCCGGACAAGTGGGAGTACCCCTGGTTCGCATCATGGGATCTGGCCTTCCATGCGGTTACCTTTTCATTGATTGATCCGGAGTTTGCCAAGAACCAGTTGTTAAAACTCTTGCATGTCTGGTTTCTGCATCCCAACGGACAGCTTCCTGCTTACGAGTGGAACTTTAGTGATGCCAACCCCCCGGTTCACGGATGGGCCACCTGGCGGGTCTTCGAGATTGACCGCAAGCGTCGCCGCAGACAAAACCCGGATGACCCTGGAGACCTGTCCTTCCTGGAGCGCGTCTTCCAGAAACTGCTGCTCAACTTCACCTGGTGGGTCAACCAAAAGGACATGCATGGGCGTGACCTCTTTCAAGGCGGCTTCCTCGGCCTGGACAACATAGGGGTGTTCAATCGGGACCAGCCTCTCCCCAACGGCCGCTACTTGAGTCAATCCGATGGGACCAGCTGGATGGCGATGTACACCTTGGCTTTGATGAGAATCGCTCTTGAGCTGGCGCAGCACAACACCGACTACGACGACATGGCAACCAAGTTCTTCGAGCACTTCCTCTATATCGCCGGGGCCATGGCGGATATGGGCGGCCAAGGCGTAGGGCTTTGGAACGAGGAAGACAGTTTCTATTACGACGTACTCAATATGCCTGACGGCCAGACCGTGCCCATGCGTATCCGCTCGATGGTAGGCTTGATTCCTCTGTTCGCCGTTGAGACCCTGGAACCCGAACTGCTGGAGAAAGTGCCCGGGTTCAATCGGCGCATGGAGTGGTTTCTCACCTACAGGCCAGATCTTGCCATGCTGGTATCACGCTGGTTCGCTCCCGGGAAAGGCGAGCGCAAGCTGCTCTCTTTGCTAAGGGGGCATCGCATGAAGGCGCTCTTGCGCAGAATGCTTGATCCCAATGAGTTTCTTTCCGATTACGGCATCCGTTCTGTCTCCCGTTATCACCTGGAACACCCATATACATTCTGGACGCTCGACGGCCGTGCGCTGAGTGTCGACTATGAACCGTCCGAGTCTCGATCGCGGTTGTTTGGCGGCAATTCGAACTGGCGTGGCCCTATATGGTTTCCGATGAATTTCCTTATCATCGAATCGCTGCAGAAGTTCTATCACTACTACGGCGACGACTTCAAAATCGAGTGCCCGACGGGCTCAGGAACATTTATCACCATTAACGAGGTGGCTGCGGAACTCACCAATCGCCTGACGAGAATCTTCCTCAAGAACAGTGAAGGAGTTCGCCAGGTGAACGCACTCTACCCGCACTTCCAGAACGACGAAAATTTCCGTGATTACGTGCCCTTTTACGAATACTTTGATGGAGACACAGCGAGAGGAGCGGGCGCTTCGCACCAGACCGGGTGGACTGGGATCATTGCCAAGCTATTACAGCCCCGGGCAGGTTACCGGGCCAGTAAAAAGATGTGAAGGGAACCTACATGTCACTCGCGAATAAAGTTGCTATCGTCACTGGCGGCAATAGCGGTATCGGCAAAGCGATTGTGCTCGAGCTCGCCAGGCAGGGTGCATGCGTTGTTATCGACTACGTCTCTCATTCCGAGGCGACCGACGCCCTCGAAGCGCAGATCGCTGCTTTGGGAGAATGCGTTATCGGGGTTCAAGCGGACGTCAGCAAGCTGGATGACCTGCAGCGCCTGTTGTCCGCTGCGGTCGATAAGTGGGGGCATGTTGACGTCATGGTGAATAATGCCGGGGTAGAAACACGCACGTCTATCCTCGACACCACCGAAGCGCAGTACGAGAAGGTGTTGGAAATCAACCTCAAGAGCGCGTTTTTTGGCACTCAGCTGGCGGCCAAACAGATGATCAAGCAGGGAGGCGGCGGCCGTATCATCAACATCACGTCTATCCATGAAGACTGGCCAATGCCCGGCAACACAGCGTATTGCCTCTCCAAAGGCGGTATGCGCATGTTGACGCGCACAGCCGCTGTGGAACTCGCTCCCCATAATATTTTGGTCGTAGGTGTAGCTCCCGGTGCGGTCGCGACGCCGATCAATCTTTCCACCATGACGGATCCGGCGCTCCTGCAGAAGTTGAATTGTGCGATTCCACTCGGCCGGATGGCGAAGCCTGAAGAGATCGCCAACGTAGTGGCCTTCCTGGCCGGGGATGGGGCCAGCTATATCACAGCGACCACCATCATCACGGATGGAGGTATGATGCAAAGCAGCCCAGGATTGTAGCGGAGGCTGAAGCCTTGCATCCATGAAGAACACGCGCCAGGTGTCGATTATGGTAATCGTGACAGTGGCGTTGGCCATGGCTGTCACGATCATGAAAGAACACCTTGTTGCTGCGCAGGGATCAGTTACCTGGTCCGGCCAGATCGCGTCCCTGGTGTATGGCAACTGCACCACCTGTCATCATCCCGGCGGTGTGGGCCCGTTCAGCCTGTTGACCTACCAGGACGCGCGGCGGTGGGGGCCACAGATGGCGACCGTCACCTCGTCGCGCTACATGCCGCCGTGGTTGCCGGAGCCTGGATACGGAGACTTCGCCGATGAGCGCAGGCTTAGCAACGAACAGATCGCGCTGATCGCAAAATGGGTCGCCGCCGGCATGCCGGAAGGAGATGCGTCCGCAGCGCCACGGCTGCCGGTGTATAGCGAAACCTGGCAGTATGGCACCCCGGATCTGATCCTTACGGTGGAGCGCCCGTTTGCTTTGGCTGCTTCGGGAAGCGATGTCTTTCGCAACTTTGTGCTCCCTTATCCCCTCCAGCAAACGCATTACATTCGCGCCATGGAGATCCGCCCGGTCGTGCCCCGGATCGTTCACCACGCAAACATTCTCATTGATCGAACAGCATCGTTTCGCCGTGCGCATCCAGAGGAATGGAAGGATGGGGTTCCCGGAATGGAGTTGGAGGTGGATACGGGAAATGACTTTGATCCCGATAGTAACTTTCTGTTCTGGAAACCCGATACGCCGGTGCTTATCGAACCGGAGGGTATGCCCTGGAGGCTTGATCCCGGGAATGACCTGATCCTCAATATGCATCTGATGCCTTCGGGCAAGCCGGAAATAGCTTCGGCACAGGTCGGTCTCTACTTTACCGATCAGCCTCCATCGAAGCAGCCAATGTTGCTCCAGCTCGAACACGACAGCGCGCTGGACATACCGGCCGGCGAGCGCAACTTCGTGGTCGAGGACGGACTGCGGCTTCCGGTGGATGTCGAAGTGCTTGGCATCTATCCCCACGCGCATTATCTGGGCAAGCGCATGGAGGCGTGGGCGACACTGCCCGATCAACAGAAGAGATGGCTGATCCTGATTCCGAGCTGGGACATTGATCGGCAATCGGTATACCGCTATCGCAAGCCGGTGTTTCTGCCCAAGGGCTCAGTCGTGCACATGCGCTATACCTACGACAACTCTTCCAGCAATGCGCACAACCCTCATAATCCACCGGTGCGGGTGAAAGCGGGGAACCGATCCGAAGATGAGATGGCGCACTTGTGGCTGCAGGTGCTACCGGTAAACATGCCCAGCAATGGTCCCGATCCGAGGCTCCTGCTCGAAGAGGCATGGATGCGCAACTGGCTGACAAAGGATCCCGGCGACATCATCCCGCTCTATAACCTCGCATCCGCGCTGGCTGACCAAGGTAAGTATCAGGAGGCGATCGCCGCGTATCGGCATGCGCTGGTCCTGCATCCTGACGATGAGCGGACGCTGAATGAACTGGGCGCGGCGCTGGAGAATTCCGGTGACTGGCAGCAGGCTCGGAGGACTTTTATTCAGGACATCGCTGCACATCCCAAGACCTGCAACGCGCGATTCAACCTGGCCGGCCTGGAGTTGAAGCATGATCAGGCAGGCGCCGCCGAACAGCAGTTCCGTACTATGCTCGCGCAGTGTCCCTCGGATGCGGGCGTGCATAGCGGGCTGGGGGTCGCACTCAAGAGTGAGGGCGAGCCGGGCGCGGCGCAGGGGGAGCTGCGCGCTGCGCTCGCAATCGACGCGCACGATTTCACGGCACTTTATAACCTGGGAGATCTGGCGCTTCAAGGCGGTCAACCTCAGCAAGCAGTGGAGCTTCTTGAAGGGGCGGTCAAACAGCGCCCCAAGGATGCGGACGCGCGCGAACAATTAGCGGACGCTTATGCGTTATCGGGGCGCGTCGGCGACGCGGTGGTCCAGTTGCGCGAGGCCATCGTGTTATCGCCAGATAATCCTGAGCTGCACTCGCTGCTGTCGCAGGCGCTGACCGTCACCGGGCAATTGCAGCAGGCGATTGCGGAGCGAAAAGCGGCACTGCATCTGCGGGCTAACGACCCCGACGATTGGAACAACCTGGGCGTTCTCGAAGCGAGGGCGGGCAGGATCGCCGAGGCGCGTGAGGACTTTCGTCATGCCTTACAGCTTGCTCCCGATCATGCACAGGCTCGGGCGAATCTGGCGCATCTGCCGCCATCCTGAAGGCTGAAGAGAGAAAAAGACTTTTGCTGGGAACAGGGATTTCTTAGTACGCAAGCGAAAGCATTGAAAAAAATACGTCTTCGGCCCAGGTATGCTGGTGCGAACCTGGGGCACCCGTCCAGAACCATAGACCGTCGTTAGGGGCCAGAGCTTTTAATCTGGAAGAGCGAAGCTATAGAGCACGTTTCCCGCGGCGACCGCGATGAATCGTTCTCCGTCTATTGCATAGCTCATTGCCGATGAAGCGATGGCAGCCCCCATCTGGAAATGCCAGAGAGACTTTCCTGAGTCGCTATCCAGGGCAATCCCCCTGCACAGGAAATCCGGGAAGCGCGTGGTGAGAGTTGAGGCTCTTTCACGGAGCGTTAAAGCGCTCCTCCCCCCCAAATAAATGGGGGGCTGCCACTATAGACATTTAGTGTTTCAGCAGGCCCTGGGCATTCATCCATTCGAGAAAAAGCGTGGTCCAGCCGGAGACCGGCGCTGGATTCGTCTTGCGGACGCCAAAGCCATGCCCGATGCCCGCGTAGATATGGAGTTCGGCGGATACGTGCAGACGGGCGAGAGCAAGATAGAGTTCCGCCAAGCCTTGCGAAATATCCGGCCGGTCGTTGCCTCCGCAGGCCAGGAAGGCTCGTGGTGTGTCTGGCAGTGAGCCGGCGGTCATGGGGAAGTGCCGGATACAGAAGCGCCTGAAAGTCTGGTTTGGAACCGGCACGCTCCACGGGATCGTCTGAGGACGGCGATCCTTCGTCATAGCGCGTGGTGGCGAGGGCGGCCAATTCACCCCCGGCAGAGAAGCCCATCACCCCGATGCGTGCCGGGTCTATTCCCCACTCCGCACTGCGACTGCGCACGGTGCGAATCGCACGCTGCATATCACCTAGCTCGGTTTCTTCCACGGTGTAGGTCGAGTCTTTCTGTTTGGCCAGCCGGTATTTCAAAACAAACGCCGCAACGCCATGGCCGCTGAGCCATTCCGCGACTGCATAGCCTTCGTGATCCATCCATAATTCGCTATGACCCCCGCCGGGAGCGACGATAACCGCCGCCCCCGTGGCCTGGTCCTTGCGAGGGAAGGTATGGAAGGATCGTTGGCTCATGAATATTGGAGAGGATGTGTTCTCCATCTGGATTAAGCCGGACGGTCTCGGGAGTCACATTGCCTTCCGCTCCCGGAGCGCCCTTCGGCCACAACTTGATAGGCTCCGGCTGTGCGCACGCGAAGCTGAAGTAAGAACAAATGAACAGAAATACGAGCCACCGCCTGGCAATGGACAAGTGAGCCCTCCTAATCCCGCTACTCGAATCAGTTGGATTTGATACTACATCGCTGATCAGGCGCAATGAGCTTACTCGCTCGCTTGGGCCCTGCGAATCCGACTAAAGTCGGTATCACAAGCGTGGCCAGGCCTATATGCTTCGTTACCGCATCACGGAAAGGCTTGTTCATGTCTTATAGTCCTACCCGCCGTGAATTTTTGGGGGATGCAGCCAAGGCCGGAGTGGCCTCGGCGTTGAAGCTTGACCTCTCGCCGCTTCCCAAATCCGCTGTCGCCGCGCCCACGGAGCGAAAGTCGAATTTCGATAGCCAATGGCGATTCTTCAAAGGAGACACAGAGGGCGCGCAAGCGGCGGGTTTCAAGGACGGCAACTGGAGGACGCTGGACCTTCCCCACGACTGGAGCATCGAAGGTCCCTTCAGCGAAGACGCCCCTGCCGGAGGGAACGGAGCTTACTTGCCCACGGGCATTGGCTGGTACAGGAAGCAGTTCACCCTCCCGGCCACAACGCGAGGGAAACGTGTTGGGTTGCAGTTCGACGGGGTCTACCAGCGAAGCGAAGTCTGGATCAACGGAACGTCTCTGGGAATGCGGCCGTATGGGTTCACTACCTTTGCCTACGATCTGACCCCGCACCTTAGCCCTCCGGGAAGGCCCAACCAGGTAGCGGTCCGGGTAGACAACTCTCTGCAGCCGAACTGCCGCTGGTATTCCGGCTCGGGTATTTACCGCCACGCGTGGCTCATCATTACCGACCCGATTCACATCGCCCAATGGGGCACGTTCGTCACCACGCCATCCATTGCTCCGCAAAGCGCCGCGGTTGCAATCAAGACTCGTGTCCTGAATGAGAGCGATCGTGACGAACCCTGTGACCTGACAACAGAAATAATTGACCCGAATGGAACCGTCGTGCAGCAGGGCAGCACCACTCTGTCGATTACGCCATGGAGGCGAGGAAACCTTCGCTCAGCGGTTGAGCGTTGCCTCGCCGGCGTTGTGGTCAATTTCGACGCCAAATCTTTACCGGGTACGCTGCACCTTGCGATCTCGTGGAGAGCAACTCGATCAGGAGACGACGACCTTCGGCCTACGAGACGTGAAGTTTGATGTGAACAGGGGCCTCCTGCTCAACGGGGAACACGTCAAGATGAACGGCGTCTGTATCCACGGCGATTGCGGATCGCGTCGGTACGGCTGTACCGGAACGCATGTGGGAGCGGCGGCTGGAGCTGCTCAAGCAGATGGGCTGCAATGCCATCCGGCTGAGTCACAATCCTCCCGCTCCGGAGCTTCTCGATCTACTCGACAGGATGGGCTTTCTGGTCATGGACGAGGCTTTCGACGAATGGAAACAGCCAAAGTTGCAGACGCCGTTATATGGCTACCACAAGTACTTTGATGAATGGTCGGCGCGCGATATGGCCGCCATGGTGGAGCGAGACCGGAATCATCCGTCGATCGTGATATGGAGCGCGGGCAACGAAGTGCCCGATCAGAGCGATCCTCAGGGACCGCAAACGCTACAGGGGCTGCTGGATATTATTCGCAGTAAGGATCCGACGCGGTTAGTGACTGTGGCTTGCGACCAGATCGCTGCTGAACCCAAGGCGGCTCTGCCGGAGTTTCTCGAAAAGCTCGATGTCGTCGGATATAACTACGTGGATCGCTGGCGGGACCGCCGGGAGAAGTTCTACAGCATCGATCGCCATGCTTATCCTGATCGGCGATTTATGGGCACAGAGACGAGCGCAATTTTCGGCGCCCGTGGGGCCTATGCCGTCGAAGAGCCAGACGATTTCTTCTTTGGCAGGGCGGCGAACAATCTCATCGAGGTGGAACAGCTACAAAAGTTTATCCAGACCTATGACTACGTCAGTGGAGACTTTATCTGGACGGGCATCGACTACCTGGGGGAAGCCCGATGGCCGGCAAAGCTCGCCTCCAGCGGCGCCCTGGATACATGCGGATTTCCCAAAGATGCTTACTACTTCTATCAAAGTAGATGGACCAGCGAACCCGTACTCCATATCTTTCCTCACTGGAATTGGGCGGGAAGAGAAGGAAAGAATATTACGGTGAGCTGCTTTACCAACTGCGACACGGTGGAACTCTTCCTCAATGGCAAGAGCCTGGGGTCAAAGGATATGCTTTTCCCCGGCCCGGCATGGTGGGCACGTATGGAAACTATCCTCCGCGGGCAAAAGCATTGCAGACGACGGCAGACCTTCATCTGTCCTGGGATGTGCCCTATGCGGCTGGAACACTCACGGCCAACGGAGTAAAGGAAGGCAAGGTCGTTCGGACGCTGGAGATGCAAACGACCGACAGCCCGGCGAAGCTGGCTCTAGCGGTCGATCGAATGCGCATCACCAGCCACCCTGGCGATGTCGCGCACGTTACCGTCCAGGTGCTGGATGCAAAAGGCCGAATCGTGCCCACCGCCGACGACGAAATTACCTTCGCCATTCAAGGTGCGGGCCGCATACTTGGGGTCGACAATGGACGACCCGATAGTCACGAAAGCTACCAGCAGCACAGCCGTAAAGCCTTCCATGGGCTGGCTCTTGTGGTTCTGCAGTCGACCGGAGTTCCAGGCACGATAACACTGTCTGCGTCCTCTCCGGCACTCGCCGCGGCACACATTGGAATAGAGGTCAGCTAGGCTGTTTGCCTGGCTCGTCGGCTTTGCTGAAAGCAGTTAGCCAGCGGGAGGCAATGCCGGAGAGCCGCTTGCGGACAACTACGGTAAATTCAGGCTCTTCCGTATTCTGGAGCGCGTTGACGAGTTCATAGTGCTCTCTGCCCATAGACCCGGTTAAGCGGAGCACCGCTGGCCAGGACGACGAAGATAAAGAGCGGCGCCATCAGCCGGTCCAGGGTCTCGGCAAGGTAAGCGTTCCCCGACAGCGCCCAGCATTGCCGGTGAAATGCATAGTCGAGCTCCAGGAATTGGCGCCGATCGCCTCGCTCCCCTGCTTCCACCACTTTCGCGATCTGGCGGCTAAGCTCCTTTAGATCGTTCTCCGTCACCCGCGGCTTCGCCCACTGCAACGCCAACAGCTCCAGTTCCACCCGGAGGGTATAAAGCTGCCGCACTTCGGCGGTCGTAAACTGGGTCACAAACGTGCCGGTGTTGGTTACCCGGCGAACGAAACCCTGACCCTGCAGGGAAATCAGCGCCTCGCGAACGACTGGAGTGCCAACCTTCATCTGCCGGGCAAGCTCCCGCTCTACGATGGCGTCACCCGGCTTGAGCTCGCCGGCAAAGAAAGCGTCTTTGAGCGCGTTGATAACGCGATCGCTGAGAGAAAGTGGCTCAATTTCGGCAAAGGTGGGCATATACCCTCAAAACGTAGCCGGTTGTGGATTCAGGGAACGGCTGCTCGTTCATTTATCATCGCAGCACCGCCCGGTACCCGCAACCGCACGCGTTGCGCTAGCCTTGTGACTTCCGATCTGCTAGTTAGGGTGTTGTAGACTTCTCCTTCCGTTGCCGGATAGGATGATAGATCAATTATCAAACTGGTCGATTAGAAAAGGCCAAAATGGCGTCAAGCAGCGATCCAGTGACGGCCCTGCTGCCAGGGGCTTCTCGCCCGGAACGGGCAGGTCCAACCCATGTTCGTTACATCGTGTTAGGGCTGACGATCGGCGCCTACATGATCACTTATATCGATCGGGTCGTCATCTCCTCCGCGGTTCCATCCATCCAGAAGGAGTTCGGTTTCTCCATCGTCACCATGGGATGGATCCTGAGCTCGTTCCAGTGGGCCTACGCTCTTTTTCAGATACCTGGCGGTTGGTTGGGCGATCGTATCGGTCCGCGGCGCGCACTGACGCTGATCGTGAGCTGGTGGTCGCTTTTTACCTGCGCCACGGTGCTGGCCTGGAGCGCGGCATCGATGGCGTTGATTCGCTTTCTTTTCGGCATGGGCGAGGCGGGCGCTTTTCCCATTGCCACCCGGTCGCTTTCCCGCTGGATGCTGCCCACGGAGCGCGGCTTTGCCCAGGGCGCCACCCACGCTGGCTCCCGGCTGGGAGGCGCGATCACGCCGGCGCTGGTGGTGCTCATCATCGTGCGTTATGGATGGCGCACTGCCTTTATCTGCTGCGGTTCTTTGGGAATGATCTGGGCCGCCGTCTGGTTTTGGTACTACCGCGATACTCCGGATGAGCACCCGTCCGTCAATGCCCAGGAGCGGGAACTGATACGTTCTTCTCTCGAGCTAGCCCGCGGGGGTAAGGGCCCGCAGAGTGTTCCCTGGAAGCGCATTCTGCGCAGCCCGCAGATGTGGATTCTTTCTGCGATGTATTTTTGCTACGCCTATAACCTTTCTGTTTATCTGGTTTGGTTTCCCAAGTATCTGAATGACCATCGCGGATTCAATCTGCAACGGATGGGCTTCTACTCGAGTTTGCTGTTGTTGGCGGGCACGGTGGGAGACATGTTTGGCGGCTGCATCTCCGATTTCTGGGCCAAACGGTCTGACGATCTCAAAATCGCTCGCCGCACGGTGGGTGCGCGGTTTCCTGGTTTCTGCTTTGAGCATGGTGCCGGCTTGCCTGACGACGAACCCGATGACGTCTGTGTGGCTTTCCTGCGTGGCGATCTTTGCTCTGGAGTCGACGGTGGGTGTGTCGTGGGCCATCACGCTGGATATCGGTGGCGATTCCGCAGGCTCGGTTTCTGTCGGTAATGAATACCTGCGGAAATTTGGGGGAGCTATCGGTTCCGCATTGTCAGCGTATCTTGTCGTGTTGTACGGATGGAGCGCGCCATTTCTGGTGATGGCCGGGCTTTCTGTAGTGGCCATGGTGCTGTATTTGCGAATCAACGCCAATCAGCGGCTCTTGACGGTTTGAGGGAGCTGAGGGTTCGTCGGCTTTGCTTGGGCCTAACAGAACCCATTAGGAACTGGACGGGTGCCCCAGGTTCGCCAAAGCGTACCTGGGACGAAAATGATATGTTTCGATTGCTTTTAGCTGATTGATTAGCAAGAAGCTGTGGTGGGCTTCGCCCGTCATTTTCGGCCCAGGTACGCTTTGGCGAACCTGGGGCACCCGTCCAGTTCCTAATGGGTTCTGTTAGGAATTGACAGACCCCTTCAGTTCCTAATGGGTTCTGTTAGGAGACCGACTTACCCGTCCAGTTCCTAATGGATCTGTTAGGAGATTGACTTACCCGTCCAGTTTCTATTGGGTTCTATTAGGGTACAGACTACTGGCGGGCTGAGTTCTCACGCAGAGATTTAGCGTGGGGCGGGGCCGGCGACGCGATTTCCTGCGATATAGACCGCGTCGATGGTGCGGGTGTTCTTAATATCGTCGAGCGGATTGCTGTTAAGCACAATCAGATCGGCCCACTTGCTTGCCTCGAGAGTGCCCAGGTCCTTGGCATGCAGAAAGGCAGCGGCACTTCCGGTGGCCGCAGTGATCACTTGCATCGGAGTTAAACCCGACTGCACCATGAGCTCCATTTCCCAGTGAGCGAAGTAGCCGGGAAAACGCCCTGGAGGGCCGCTATCAGTGCCAAATCCATAAGGCACACCCGCATCCGCAAGGAGCTTGAGGTTGTGTTCCGCGGTGCGCAAAAATGCGGGGTACTGGCTAAAATCGGGGTCGGATCGAACCGTCTGCTGATAGGCAGGGCTCTTTAATTTGGCGACCACGTCGGCCGAGACGCTGCGGGTGAAGAATGGATCGTTGGCATAAGGAGGCGTTTGCCCGTAGATGAACATGGAGGCCTCTCGGGAGAGCGTGGCTGCCTCCTGCCACGTGCCATGCTTCTTCATATCGTCAATAAATGCCTGGTCGACAGGCTTGTCACGGACGCTGTGGGCCAGACCGTCCACACCGTAATCGACCAGCTGCCGGGCATCCTGCAGGTAGAAGATGTGTGCCACTACGCGCAGATGATGGCGGTGCGCGCTCTCGATGATGGCCTGGGCCATGTCGTACGGCATCTTCTTCTTGGTGCCCAGGTGGTCGTCCATCCATAGCTTGATGAAGTCGACGTGCTTCGCCGCTTGAGCAGCGACGGCCGGCTCTACTTCTGCGACCGTGGCGATTCCCTGGTTCACGCCTTCCAATCCACCATAGCCGCCTTTGAAGACGAACCCCTGTCCGACGGTGTAAACCCGAGTTTCGCCTGGACGCCCGGCGCGTTGTTCATCGCGAATCTTGAAGATGGAGTCTTTGTCGGTGCCCATGCTGAGAACGGTGGTGACACCGTAGGAGGCGTAGGTCTTTAGATCCTTCTCGACATTTTCCGGGGTGAAGAACTTTGCGTTTTGATCCAGGCCGATGGTGGCGCCGAGGTGAACATGCAGATTGATGATGCCGGGCATCACGTACTTACCCCGCAGATCGATGACCTGCGCCGCTGGGGGCGCCTTCAGCCGTGCCGCCGGTCCGACCCATTGGATGCGCCCGTTGTCGAGGATCATGGCCGCATTGGCCACTGGGGCGTGGCCGGTGCCATCGATCAGGGTAAAGTTCTTGAGGACCTTGACTTCTGCAACCAGAGAAGTTGCAAACAACAACAGCAGGCAGCTGAGCAGACTATTTCGAATTCGTCCGGGCATCTTCGAGAATCCTCTTGGCGCGCGCCGGATTGAAGATACCACAGGAGCAGAAGCGTGACAGGTAGGTGGCTGCCTGCTCCGGGCTGCGGCGATTCTCCTTCACGAAGTCGATCATTTTCTTGGCCAGCGAGTGGCTGATCATCCCATGTCCGCACATGGTGGAGAGTGTGGTCACCTGCGAATTGGGAATCTTCTCCGTTTTGCCTTCAAAGCCCAGGGAGTAGCCGATGCTGTGCCTGTCGATACAGGCATAGTTACAGCACCGCTCCGCGCCTTCGATGGAGGTGGAGATGTTGACGCTCATGCCAAAATTCTCTTCTTTGACGCGCTTGACGAACTGCTCCGCGGCGCTGGGGTTATCAAAGACCGCAGCGCACGTGGTGGGAACGGTAAGGCCTTTGAGTACGGCCTGAAAATCCGGCTTCATGTTGCGCTTCCAGTGCGCCAACGGACCCAGGTTCTTTGCAGGCCTTAACGCGCCGCCGTGCCGTGTTTCTCCCAGGTTCACCGGCTTATACTCCATGGCAATTTCCAGGAAGCGGTGGAGTTTGGGTAGCGCATTCGGATCTTTGTTGCTCTTGCTGGGGATGGCAAAGACGATGTAGTCGTCGTAGAAGCTCTCGGCGTTGCCGAAGCGATGGAGTGTATTGGTCATACGCTTGCAGTCTCCCTGGCAGGCTCGCCTGCGGGCTGAACAATCTGCCCCAAACCAATATTCGTCTTGGCGCGTTCCAGCTTATATCCCAAGCGCTGAAGAATGGGAGCGACGATCACCTCTTCTCCGTGCTCCCCGCAACGGGTCGCGACCCCGAGGCAAACCACCGTGTCCAACCGCTTTTCCACTTCCCAGACCAGGCGAATGATCTCTTCCGTGCGTGCGACCGGAACCTTGATCTCCACGATCGCCGACATGACCTTCTCATTCAGGATGTCGGGGCGCAGGGTGCCGGTAGCTACATCAGACATCAGCGAAGTAACCGGGTTCTTTTTCTCGAAGCTTACATTGGCCTGAGCAAGGGCCCAGCACATTTCCTGGATCTCGCGGAAACGAACCCCCACTCCAGGTCGGCCAAATTCAATGGTGAAGCCTACATCGCCCACCTTCACTCTTCCGGTTACGTCGTTGGTCTTCACCTCTTCGGTGCCGCGGCCCTCGACGCCGGTCGACTCGTGGGGCACGCTGGGGTCTGAGAATGCGCGGCGCACGACGCGCGGCCAGGTGAGCTCGTCGGGTTCGAACGCGGCGGTGGGGCAAACATCGGGTTCGGGCTCAAAGCGTATCCGCAGCGCCGCGAAGACGCGACGCACAGTGCGCACCAGGGTAGGGTTCAGGTGCTCCTGGCTCAGCCCGTTGTAGCAGGCGTAGCACTCTACGCATTCGTCGCGATTGATGGTCGCCCGCTTCAGTACAGGGTCGATGTAGATGGCCCCCATGGGGCACACGTAGGTGCAGTTTCCGCAGGCCACACACTTTTCAGGATTGATCTTCATCTTGCCTCCCTGATAAGCCGGATCACACGATGATCTATCGTAGATAGTAACACCCGGTGGTTTGTTCCTGGAAGCTCCCGCGAGTTATCATTTACCGCCCTTGAAAGACGTAAACCATTGAAAGGAAATGTCTATGGATCGCAGACAGTTTCTAGCCAGTTCCGCCGGGCTGTTGGCATCAGGCACCTTTCCGGCCGTCGCCCAGGCTCCGGCGTGCGCTGAGCAGCCGCCGCGCCACGAGCCGCTGCTCAAGCAGCAACAGCAATACCGCATCGGATATACCACCAATACACGAGGCGGATGGGAGGGCGACCCTTTTAAGGGAATGAGGGAAGGCAGGGAAGTGGGCTTCCGCTACATGGAGATCTTCGGCGCCTCGTTCTGCCGTCCAGACACGCTGTACTACCCGGACAATGCCGAGGGTTTGATGCGGCGAATATTCGAGATGGGCGTGAACTTTGTGAGCATCACCGGCGGCTCAGCCACGGGCAACACGCGGTTTGAGGATCTTGACTCGCGCGACGCCGTGATCGAGAACCATTTCGCCATGGCCCGCTTCAGCCGGCGGTTCGGTTGCCAGGTGCAAAAAACGAATACCGGACGGCGGCGCCCCAGCGGCACAACGGATGACGACCTCAAGGTGATGGCGGGCACGATCAATGCGCTGGGCAAACGGGTGAGCGAAGAGCTGGACATGCAGCTTGGGGTTCACCCTCACCTGAACAGCCAGCTCCAGACCCAGCATGAGCTGGACTTCATCATGGCTAACACCGATCCGAAGTATGTCGGCCTGGTTCTCGACACCGGACACTTCACCATGGCGGGAATGGATCCGCTGGCCATGGGTAAGAAGTACGGAACCCGCGTTCTGGAATACCACCTTAAAGACACCAAGGCGGAAGACCGCGGCGGAACCAGGAACGTACCCGGCCCGCAGGTCGACCTGATGAAGACTCCCTATTTTTTCCCCATGGGCGAAGGCGGCGTGGATTTTCCTGGGCTCAAGGCCTATCTGGACAGCATTCAGTGGAGAGGGTTTTTGAACGTCGAGCTGGATACATCTCCCTGGCGTCCACCCCAGGAGAGCGCCAGGATTACGGCAAACTACATCCAGAATGTGCTGAAGATTCCGCTCTAGCCTGAATTTCTCACAGATTTCACCCGTCCAGGGGGCTAGGCTTGGTGGGAAGCCGGAAAAGCAGAGGACTAAATAACAGGAACCCCCGAATAGACCTACAGTCGCTCATCTCTCTTGTAACTCGCCATCGCCGAGCCGGCTGCTCGGAATGACAAAGGGAGAGCAATCTGGTTCCGCCGTTTGCTAAGTAAGGGCAACGACCTCGTAGTCCTCTACGGAAGGGACTTCAAACTTCACACTCCCCTCCACGTTGCGAAAGGGCAGATTCTTTCCTACGCGCAGGGCACGCACGGAAATGATCTTTCGATCACGCGGAACCTGAACCACTGCCTGCAGCGGACCGACTGGATACAACTGCGACACAAACGGCCGCAAGGCATTCGGATTAGAATAGTTCAGGATGTGCAGCGCGAAGCCGGGCTCTGTCTCCCAGGCGAACGTCTCGAGCAGGCCATTGCCTTGCACCGACGCAGGCGCGACTGCTTGGTTCAGAATCCACCGCACTGCGTTGATGAGCAGCTTGCTTAGATCTGGATTGCCGGAACGCCAATAGGACCGGCCAACATCTCCGGGAAAATAGACGATGCGGGAACTACCCTGCTGGCGGAAGATCGCGGCGGGCTCCTCCGTTTGCCGGATGCGCGGATAAACCATCTCAGGCGGGAAGGGTGGATAGTGAGGCACGACGCTGAGGTAAAGCGCATCCGATGACACGTGGCTCACGGGCACGCGAAACTCCGGGCCCGGCAATATGCTGGTTCCGGTGAACCCTTCGCATATCGGGTGGGCCTTTTCCATGCGCATGTAGCTGTTGTTGAAGGGCCCGATCGGGTCGCCGGTGACACTCACCCCGAACAACGCCTGCAGGCCAAAATCCTCTCGTGCTACGCCCCACTCGTTGTACCTGGAGGTCTCAAACGTGGCCAGCACCGAACCGCCTGCCTGCACATAATTGCGGATTGCCTCACACTCCGCGTCGCGCAGAAATGCTGCGTTAGGGATAAGCAATGCGCGATAGGGCTTCAATGCCTCCGCGGTCAGATTCTCCTGATGAACAAAATCGAATAGGAAGCGGCCTTCGAGCAACGCGGCATACATCCCCTCGAGGTACTCCGCAGAGTCGATAGTCGCGCCATTCAGCGTTCGGGTGCTGGTTCCGTTGGAGCCATAGAAAGCGATCGTGCTCTGTGGGTAGAGCACCGCCAGGTCGGCCAGCGAACGCTGGTTTCGGAAATGTTGCTGGTTGGCGGCCAGCCAGTCGAAAAAGACCTGTCCTGTCTGTCGCCAGCGCGTATCTTTGGGATGGCCGCCGAGCCAGTGAAACCAGGGCACCATGCCGCTGGCCGTAGCCTGCGCCATCCACAGGGTTGTCTCGGCTGGAGTCTTGCTGGAGTGTCTCCAGTTGATCTGCCCATTGCTGTAGGCGCCGATCACGTTGGTCACCGTGCGGCCGCGCATGACGGAGCGAGCCACGCGCCCCTGTTGCGCACACATCCAGATCGGGGTATTACCGGCCCGGCCCTGATTATCCGCATTGAACCAGGCGGCAACACTGCTCAGCCGGTTCAAGTCCTTCACGGTCCGGATGCCTCCACCGAGGTTGCCGACATAAACCGAGTCCGCACTCTTCTCCTTTACGGTTTCCTGCCACAGTTTCCATACCAACGCGATGCGATCCATATAGACTTCGTAATATTTGCGATACACCTGACTCTGTACGTCGGTGGTCTGCGGCGGAACGCCTCCCGTCTGCTCGCGGTAGATCTTCTGGCAATTGGGGCAGTGGCAAACCTCCAGCGCTTCCGTGCCTGGCCATCCATTCGTGTAGAAGCCATCAGGTGCGTAGCGCTGGTTGATCTCGCGATAAATGGCCGGCATCTGCTGGGTAAAGTAGTTTCCGAACATGCAAGTCTTGTAAAGCCAGTGACACTCCGGATGGCGCGTCGGAGAGCCATCGGCACCAAACTGAAACCACTCCGGATGGGCCTGGAAGGCCTCTTCGTAGGCGTAGTTACAATCCATGCGAGCAACGACACGCATGTTTCTCTTGCGCCCGGCAGCCAGCATCTCGCCGAAGAGATCCCGGGAGCCCAGAAACTCGCTCCGGTGTTGATAGGGAACCTGGGTGGGATAGAAGGCCATGATTCCGCCTCCATTGAGCAACACAGCATTCACCTTCAGGGAGGCGAAGTAGTCCATCCACTCGTCGGCGTTCATGGAGACGGGATCCTGCTCATTGAAGTTGACCTGGCCGCAGCGCTGCATCGTCTCATACCACGGCTTGCCGGCTTCAGGAGCCAGGGCTCCGAGTCTTGCGCTGGAAGCGATGACCAGTGAGGCTCCCGATACTTCAATAAATTCACGGCGGTTCATGGATGCTCCTCATCATGGTTCTCCGTGATCGATTACGTGTTTGCGGAAAGCCATGCTTTCAAAGCATAATCTCTAGCTGCACAACCGCGCCGGCTGCGGGACCATTTGCATATCGACAGCGAAAGACACTGAGGTAGAAATGAAATTTGGGGTAAACACATTCATCTGGTCTGGAACCTTCGATTCATCCAATTTTGGCTTACTCCCTCTCATTAAAGAGGCGGGTTTCGACGGAGTGGAGATCCCGCTTTTGCGGACGGAGGCGTTTGCCGCGTCGAGCATTCGCAAGGCCAACGAGGCTCATGGTCTGGAATGCAATGCCTGCACGGTGCTGGTAGACGGTCTCAGCCTGATCAGCGAGAGCGCGGACATACGGCGCCGCACCCGCCTGCACCTGGAAGACGTAGCAAAAGTCGCTGCGGACGCAGGCATCGGGATTGTCGCCGGACCGCTCTACAGCCCGGTCGGCTACCTGCCAGGCCGGCGGCGGACTAGCGATGAGTGGAAGTGGGCAGTCGAGGGTTTTCAATCCGTGGGTGACACGCTGGCCGCCAATGGAGTGACTTTCGCCATTGAACCGCTGAACCGGTTCGAAACCTATTTTCTGAACACCGCCGCCGATGCTGCGGCGCTGGCCCGGGAGATTGGCCATCCGAATATCGGCATTCTCTTTGACACCTTCCACGCCAATATCGAAGAAAAGAGTATTGCTGCGGGCTACCGCACTGTCGGTCCTTATCTCAAGCACGTTCATACCTGCGAAAACGATCGCGGCATACCAGGATCAGGACATGTGGAGTGGCAGGAGGTATTCCAGGCATTGCGCGAGTTGAAGTATGACGGGTGGCTGACCATCGAGGGCTTTGGTTTCGCACTCAAGGATTTGAGCGCGGCGGCGGCCATTTGGCGAGACATCGAGCGCACGCCGGAATCGATCGCCTTCGAAGGCGTTAAGTTTTTGAAGCAGAGTGTAGCGGCCGGCCGATAATTGACTGCAAGGTAAAGAAAATAGTGACTGCCCGGCAGCGAGTGTTGGTGTAGAACTACGCTCCAACACTCGTCAACGCAAGGGCCTGTGAATATTTTTTTGCGATGACTCTGTCGTTATTGGCCGTAGGCGACGACGGAACGCTCTTCAACGGCGGTGGCCATCACAGCTGCTTTCTTTTCGGCTTTGGTACTCACAGCGACCATTCCCGTCTCATAGCCTTCGACGATCACTCGATTCAAGGTACAGATTGTCTCCATATTTATTGGAAGATGACTTTAGATCAATTCGGAGTTTCGAGGAATCCGTAGGATTCACGTCAATAAGCAGCTGTGTGAACCGTCCTCACTCCTGATGAATAGCGACTCTGGAAATTAAGGTCCTCGGGTTGAGTAAGGGAATAGGAACCGCTCGGCAGCTTCGTATCGCCGACGTAAAACGGAAACGGTGCTGTGAATTTAACCCCGTTGCCGACTTGTGCGGCGAGCGGCAGAACGGAAAGCAGGGATATAAGTCCGATTTTTGTGATTAACTTAGCCTAAATTATTCATAATGATTTTGATTTGACGCTTGCTCCTTCCTGTCTTTTTAGATGCCTCATGTGAGATGGAGTTGCAAATAAATGTAACCAGAATGTAACTAAAATGTAACTGTTATGGTGATTATGAAATTCTTGTATAATAGCTGTTGACGGTCGCAACCTGTCTACTGTGTCGCCCACTATCCAAGCAACTCGTCGCTGATGGTCAGAACCTCACGTGGTTTGCGTGTAGCTCAGTCGAACGTGCTCCCTCCTAACCTATGCCGGGATCAATAGGATGGAGTTGATACTTCTGATATGCGAATCGATGTTATGTAACTGTATAAGTGCCGTAATATTCTGGAGCGGCGAATCCGACCTGGCCCGGCATTCACCCGGGGGAGTTTCGGGAGACGGGCAACTACTCGACACATAATGGACGCACCCGAAGCTACACTTGCTCAGGCAACTCCAGGGCAGGTTCGGACCCCAAAATCTTTGGGAAGGCAGGTGTTCCCGGTGCATGCGCGACCCGTTTTAGACTATATTTGCCAGGGACGTAAATTCGTCCCTGACGCATAGTTCTACGGGAGATTCTGAATGCCCCAAGTGGCTCGCTCGCCAAAGGTTTACGACGTATGCATCATAGGTTCCGGCGCCGGAGGCGGCACCGCCGCCAAGGTGCTTACTGAGGGTGGGTTGAATGTTGTGATGCTCGAGGCGGGGCCCCTGCTGAACCCCCGAAAAGATTACAAGGAGCATGTGTGGCCCTATGCGCTGCCCCACCGCGGAGCCGGCATCGGCGGCCAGGCGCGGCACGAGTTGAACGGTGAGTTCCTGGCTCCCAACGGATTCTGGGAAATCGAGGGCGAGCCCTACACGACTGCTCCAGGCACGACCTTTCGCTGGTTCCGCTCGCGCATCGAAGGCGGCCGCACCAATCATTACGGACGCATCTCACTCCGCGTCTCTCCCGCGGATTTGAAGGCCCGCTCCCGCGATGGCCTGGGAGACGACTGGCCGATCTCTTATGAAGACATCGCGCCCTATTACGACAAGGTGGAAGCGTTCATTGGCGTTTTTGGAACAAAAGAGAATCTTGCTTACGCTCCCGACGGGGTCTTTCTGCCTCCCCCAAGCCCCGCTGCACCGAGACCCTGGTCAAGAAGGCCTGCGATCAGCTGAATATCACGTGTATTCCCTCGCGCATGGCGATCATTACCAAAGCCGGTGAATGGACGCCCTCCGTGCCACTATTGCGCGCAATGCGGACGAGGCTGTATCAGCGCTTCCAACTTCAGTTCCAGCCAGGTGATGATTCCGCCAGCCCAGGCGACCGGCCGCTTCACGCTGATTCCCAACGCCATGGCCCGGGAGATCGTCGTCGGAAAAGACGGCAAAGCGCAAGCCGTCTCCTATATTGACAAGACGACGCGCCAGGAAATGCGCGTCAACGCCAAAGCCTTCGTCTTGGCTGCGAGTTCTTGCGAATCTGCCCGCTTGTTGCTCAATTCGAAATCCACGCTCTTTCCCGACGGTCTGGCGAATTCATCCGGGGTTGTCGGCCGCTATCTTACCGATAGCGTAGGCACCAGCGTAACCGGATATTTTCCCCAACTGGCCGGGGTGGCGCCGCACAATCACGACGGTATCGGCGGCATGCACATGTACATGCCGTGGTGGAGGGCCGACCGCAAGAACGATTTTCCGCGCGGCTACCACATCGAGTTTGGCGGGGGACGCCACATGCCCAGTGTGGGCAGCTTCGATGGCGTGTGCCAGGAGCTTGAGGGCTACGGAGCATCGTTGAAACAGGGCGTCCGCAGCAAATATGGAAACTTCATCGGATTTTCGGGGCGTGGGGAGATGATCCCAAATCCCGACACCTACTGTGAGATTGATCCCATGGTGGTCGATAAATGGGGTATCCCGGTGCTCCGTTTCCACTTTGCATGGAGCGACAACGAGATCAAGATGGCGAAAGATATGCAGGAGACTTTTCGCGCCATCATTGTAGCCGGCGGAGGTACTGTCACCGGCCCAGCCAAGCCGGACCCAAGGGGCAACTACGGAATCTCCGAGGGCGGGGAGATCATTCATGAGCTTGGAACCGTGCGCATGGGTAACGATCCAAAGACTTCAGTCTTGAATAAGAATTGCCAGGCTCACGACGTCAAGAATCTGTTCGTGGCTGACGGCGCACCGTTCGTTACGGGTCCTGACAAGAACCCGACGCTCACGATCACTGCATTGTCGTGGAGAACTTCAGAGTACCTGCTCGATCAGGCGAAAAAAGGGGAGATATAGCATGTCTGTATCCCGGCGTGATGTATTGAAGTCACTCAGCATGGGGGCGGCGGCCACATCCGTGCTGCGAGTCATTCCGCTGCAGGCAGCGGAGTATGCCCACCACATGATCGACACGGAAAAGGCCACGAGCAAAACGGGTGTATACACGCCCAAATATTTTCCGCCACAACAATACAAGACATTGCAATCGCTGTGCGAGTCGATTTTCCCGGCGGACAGCGGACTGCGGGGGTGCGGTGGAGGCCGGGGCTCCAGAGTTTATTGACCTGCTCACCAGCGAGAATCCGCAGTATCAGCTGACCCTCGGGGGCGGTCTGATGTGGCTCGACTCCACATGTGTGGATCGCTACGGCAGCGCCTATCTCGATTGCACGGCGCAGCAGAAGACCCAGATGCTCGATCTTATCGCGTATCGCAAAAACATCGCGCAGGACGCGAGCGTGAGCCAGGGAGTCGCGTTCTTTTCGTTCTTGCGCAACTTGACCGCGGACGGGTTTTTTACCAGCAAGATTGGCATCGAGTATTTGGGTTACATCGGGAATGGCTATCTGGCCGAATTTCCAGGTTGTCCGCCGGTGCCTGGTGTTTAAGCGCCTAGAAGACGCCAGTAGGATCCTGGGGCACCCGTCATTTGTTACCGGTAGAGAGAGGGGAAATCTGTGAGGAGCGCAGCCAGCCTAATCCTTCAGAAGTGCCGGCCCTCGGCCGGTACTCGCAGCCGATCCAGCCGTCGTAACCAAGTTCATCGATCAAGTCGAGCAGGTAATCGTAATTGAGTTCGCCGCGGTCGGGCTCATTGCGCTCGGGCACACTCGCGATCTGAATATGCCCCACTTTCTTTTGCCCCGAGCCGGCCAGATACTTGCGCAGCTTCATGCTCACATCGCCTTCAACAATCTGGCAGTGATAGAGATCCATCTGCACCTTGAGCGCGGGGTTGCCGATCTCGTCGACAAGCGCATGCGCCTCATCCTGGCGGTTCAGAAAGTATCCGGGCATGTCGCGCGTATTGATCGGTTCAATCAGCCAACTCAATGCCTGCAGGCGCCGCGAGTTCGGCGGCCCACGCCAGGTTGGCTTTAAAGGTGCCGCGCATGGCAGCGCGTTCTACCCCTGCCGGCTCCACCCCAGCCATCACATGCACCCGCGGACAGGCCAACGTCTGCGCATATTCAAGAGCAGTGCGTATTCCGGCACGAAACTCGGCTTCTTTGCCGGGCAGCGGAGCGAAGCCTCGCTCGCCTGCCGCAAAATTCCCGGGCGGGGCGTTGAGCAGAACCTGGATCAGGCCGTGCTCACGCAGCCATGTGGCCAGGTCGTTCGCCGGATACTCGTAGGGAAACAGAATATTCTACCGCCGTAAACCCATCCTTGGCGGCGGCAGCGAAGCGATCAGGGAAGGGATACTCCCCATACATCATGGTAAGGTTTGCAGCGAAACGAGGCATCACGTTGAGTCCTAAAATGAGAAGCTACCACGATGCGCCAAATTGCCGGCGCAGTTGATCGATCTGCTCCGCTGAAAGCGGCTCCGGCTTCCGGTCGGCGAGCAACCAGAGGCGCGCCGTTTCTTCCAGCTCTTCCAGCGCGGCCATCGCGGCCGCGGGCGTGCTGTGCCACACATTGGGGCCGAGCCGATCCAGCATGACCGCGCGGATGGGTGTGCCCTGCGCCCGCATCTGCTCGATGGCCTGGGCCACCAGCTCACCCACCATCGCGTCTCCGGGACGGTAATACTCAATCAGCGGTACGTGACCTACCTTCATGACGTAATACGGTGTGATGGGCGGCAGGATATCCTCCTGCTTCCAAACCCCCATCAAAGTGAGCGCAACCAGATGGGTGGAGTGCGTATGAATCACGCAGCCGGCCTCCGCGTCCGCGGCATAGATGCGCCGATGCAGCATCAGCGTCTTGCTGGCGCGCTCACCGCTCAGCTGCACACCATCCGCTCCCACCTTGGCGAGAAGCTCCGGCTTAAGGAAACCCAGGCATGCCTCCGAGGGCGTGATGAGAAAACCCTCCGGCAGGCGAACGCTGATGTTTCCTGCCGTGGAATGAACGTAGCCGCGCTCAAAGAGAGAGCGGCCCACACGACAGATCTCTTGCCTCAGTTCCACTTCGTTCATAAGTTCACAACACAAAGGCAAAGGCTTTATTGAAAAAGTCGGGCGATCCAAAGTTACCCGATTTTAAAGCGATGTGGAGGCCTCCGTCCGTGGCCGCGGAAGATGCGGCGTAGCACCAGGGCACTCCGGGATCGATCTGGGGGCCAATCTGCATTTGCCGGATCTCGAGAGCTTGCACGCAAATGCCCGCTGTTTCTCCCCCTGCGACCACCAGGCTTCCGACGCCGCGTTGGACGAACGCGCTCGCCAGGGCCGACATGGCCTGCTCGACAATTGCGCCCGACCGGGCGACCCCCAGTTGGGCGTGCGCCGCCGCAACCCCGGCAGGCTCCGCAGTCGAGTAGACCAGCAACGGCAGCGCGGCTTCGCTGCGCCAGCACGCATCGGCCCACGCCAGCACCCGGGCGATTTCGCACTCGATATCGGCCGCAAGCCGGAGCGGATCCAATGCGTAGGCCTCGCCTCCCTCGCGAATAAAGCGCTGCACCTGGGCATTGGTGGCGACCGAGCAACTGCCCGCGAGGATTGCCTTTCGTCCCCGCGCCGGCGGCAGGCTCACACGGGTAGATGGAGTAAAACCCCAATTCCGCGGCAGGCTGTCGCCGAGCCCGGAGCTGGCAGTGAGAAATAACGAGTCCCGCAGCGCCTCGCCAAGCCTGTCCAGATCCTCCTTGCTCAAAGCATCGACGATGGCGATCGCGATGCCCTCCGCTTGCAGCTCGTCCATGCGCTTGCGGATCGCCTCCGCCGATTGCGCGACCGTCCGGTAGTCCACCAGTCCCACTTTGCGTCCTTTGCCGGGATTCAGTTGTGCTTGCAGCACGCGCACCAGGTTGGCATCGGTCATCGGGGTGAGGGGATGGTGGCGCATGCCGCTTTCGGAAAGCAGCGTGTCTCCAACAAACAGATGTCCATGGACGACCGTTCGCCCGTTCTCAGGAAATGCCGGCGTGGCGATGCTGAAGCCACAATCCAGTTCATCCATCAGCGCCTCGATCACGGGGCCAATGTTGCCCGCCGCTGTGGAGTCAAAGGTGGAGCAGATTTTGAAGTAGACCTGGCCTACACCTTGTTTGCGCAGCCAGCGGCAGGCATGCAGAGATTGCTCAACCGCTACCGAGGCGGCCACTGTCCGTGACTTCAGGGCGACCACCACAGCATCGGCATCGACTCGCTCATCGTCTGGGGGGACATCCACGGTTAAGACGACCCGCATCCCGGCGCGCACCAGGTTGTTAGCCAGATCCGTGGCGCCGGTGAAGTCGTCCGCGATGCATCCGAGAACAGGGCTACCCGGCGGCCTCTCTGGCGCAAAACCGCTCACCTTCAGAGTCCTTGCTCTTTCTGAAACTGGCGAATGATTGAGATGAAGTCAGGGTCGGCCGCCAGGCCCAGGTGCCGTGCCCGGGCGCTCTCGAAGGCGGAAGCCCATCCGCTCACCATCTTGGCTATGGTTTCGTTTTTTTCGAAGCGCACCCTTTCGCGCGCCGCGCGGCCTGCCACGACTTCCAGCGCATCCAGCATCTCGCTGACGCTAACCGTCAGCCCGGGCAGGGTCAACGCCGTCGCGCCTCCCCACGCATCGGGCGTAGCCTCGGCGGCCTTGAGCAGACCTTCGATCGCGCGTTGCGGCGAAGCGACGGCTGCTGCTGTCTCCGGCGCCACCGGGCAGACTGCCTGCTGCCCATTCAGGGGCTCACGCACAATGGAGGATAGAAAGCCGGACGCGGCGGCATTGGGGCGCCCCGGGCGCACCGTTACTGTCATCAATCGCACGCTGCGGCCGTCGATCAAGCCGCGCCGGGTATAGTCCGCCACCAGTTGTTCGCAGATAAATTTCTGCACTCCATACGACGACTGCGGCACAGGCAAGGTGTCGTCGTGGATGACACGCGGCATGGGCAGGTCGACATCCCCGCCGAAGACAGCCACCGAACTGGAGAAGACAAAACGTGGCCCGCCGCCCACTTCGCGCAAGGCATCAAGCAAAGCGCGGGTGGTATCCACATTTGAGCGGAGACCGAGATCGAGGTTCGCCTCGCACTCTGCTGAAACCGCCGCGGCGAGGTGAAAGACCAGGTCGAAGTTCTCCTGCCCCAGGGTCTTAGCCTGGTCTATCAATGCGCCTGTAGAGGCACGGACGCGTTCGTCGCTCGCCACGTCAGGCGGGGGTGGAACCAGATCGGCCAGCACCAGCTCGCGGACTGGGCGGCCTGAAAGATGCCCACGCTGCAGGATCGTGCGCGCCAGCCTGGCTCCCAAAAAGCCCCCTCCGCCTGTGATGAGCACCTTCATCGTGTTCGGGTTATCAATCGTCATTCGATCCTTTCTCTGCCTTTTGCTACTATCTCGCCGTCGCAGATGACCACGTTGGCGCATTCCATCGTATCCCCTGAGCCCAGACCAGACCAGAGGCTAAACTGGTGGTGACAGAAGACGGCCGGGCAGAGAAACTGTACCAGGAATTTCTGCTTCCGGAGCGTCTACTCAAGCTGTGTGCGTGGAGAGCCATGGCCAAACGTGTCAAGTCAAGCCTCTCCCTCGATACGGTCAACGAGGCGATCGTAGACGCCCTGATCGAAGCGAAAGGCATAGGACAGAAAATACGCCGCCTCCGGCTTAAAGCGTTCCATGGGTCTGGCTGAGCTGGGAAAAGAGGTTGGGCTTTCCGCGAGCTTTCTCTCCCAATTGGAGAACGGGCGGGTGATCCCAACGCTAAGAAACCTATCCCGTATTGCACTGGTGTTTAAGAAGGAACTCTCCTACTTTTTCAGAGACGAGAATGACAAGGTCTTTCGTGTTTCCCGGGGGAAAGACCGTATTCGTCTTGTGGTAGGGGAATTCCTGATATCGGACAGCATGAGTGTGTTGGTTCCCGATCGTCATATCGTCCCCTGCATCGCGGATTTTTTGCCGGGCACCGAGGGCGCCGCCTTCCATCCTCAAATATTTGCGGGACTCGAGTTGGTTTATGTGATTGACGGCCCGCTGACGCTCTCGACAGATGATAAGACGGAATTGCTGCACACCGAGGATAGTGCCTGGATCGACGGCAGCACCAGCCGCCGGTACCGATGCCATGAAGATAAGCCTGCGAGAGCGCTCATCGTCACTTTTGCGCTGCAATCATGAAGAAGGATCTAAAAAGCAAATCGGAGCAACTGACCCGCCGGTCATTTCTGCGCGAGGGCGCGGCCGCGATCGGCGGTTTGACAGTAGTCGCGGCGGCCAGCGAAACGAGCCGGGCGCAGAGCCGGGCTGTCCTCGTTTCTTGATCTGCTGCGTGTGCCGGATGGGGTGACGGCATACGCGAGTTTCGAGCGGACGTTGCCCGCAGGCGGAATCGCCGCTGCAAGCCACCGGCGCGCAGTGGGGCGGCGGCGGGGTTGTGGTCGAAAGCACGGTGCAACAGGATGGGCTGGTACTGACGCTTGCTGCGCCGTCGACCAAAATCGCTGCGGTGCATGTGCGGTGGCAAGCGCAGGTGACGCCCGGTCTGCGTGCTTTGGGCGATGCATGGGAGCGCAGCTATGGAGAGCTGGGCTGGCGCAACCTGATTCCGGAACGCGTGATGCCATGGTACTTCGCCACCCACGATGGCGCGACGTGTCATGGCTACGGGGTAAAGACGGATGCGGCTGCGCTGTGCTTCTGGCAGCTTGATCCGGAGGGCGTGTCGCTGTGGCTGAACGTAACCAACGGTGGAGACGGGGTCGAACTCGGCCAACGAAGGTTGACCATGGCGACGGTGGTCACCCGTCGCGGCGTCGATGGCGAGAATGCGCAGGACGCGGTCGCTGGGCTTTGCCGGACCATGTGCGCCCGGCCGTCGCGGCCGATCGTGCCCATCTACGGCGCGAACGATTGGTGCTACAGCTACGGGCGAAGCACGGCGGAGACAATCCTGCGCGACACGGAGTTCATCGCAGAGCTCTCGCCCAGCGGGGGCACGCGGCCCTTCTCGGTGGTCGACGGCGGCTGGAGCAACGGTACCGCCGCGTGGCCGGACATGGGCAAGCTGGCCGCAGGAAATCAAGCAGCGTACAGCGCGGCCAGGAATCTGGATCCGGCCGCTCGAGGCGCCGCAGGATGCTGCACGTGGTTTGCTGTTGCCGGACGCGCGGTTTGGGGAGAAGCAGGGCCGGGCGCGAGAGCTCGCCTACGATCCGACGCATCCCGAGGCGCAGGAGAAAATCCGCGCCAAGATGCGCGAGGCGACGGGCTGGGGCTACGAGATGGTGAAGCATGACTTCAGTACCTACGACCTGCTGGGCCAGTGGGGGTTCGAGATGGGGCCTCAACCGACGCTGCCCGGATGGTCGCTCCACGATCGCAGCCGGACAAACGCGGAGGTGATCGCGGAGCTCTATGCGCTGCTGCGCGAGACGGCCGGGGAGCGAGTACTGCTCGATGGGTGCAACACCGTCGGCCACCTGGGCCAGGGCATCTTCGATCTGCAGCGCACCGGCGACGACACCAGCGGCCACCAGTGGGAGCGCACCCGGCGCATGGGCGTGAACACGCTGGCATTTCGGCTGCCCCAGCACGGAACCTTCTATACTCTGGACGCGGATCTGGTGGGCATTACGGAGGCAATTCCGTGGGAGTTCAACCGGCAATGGCTCGAAGTGCTGGCGCACAGCGGAACGGCAACCATCGTTTCTGCGGGGCCTCCAGCGCGGGGAGCGGAGCAGCGCGCTGCGCTGCGTGAGGCTTTCGCGATCGCGGCTGCCGGTGGCGCTAGCGCGAGGCCGAGGCGATTGGCTGGAGACCAGCACCCCTGAGCGTTGGCAGGCGAGCGCACAGCAGCAGTGGCGTTATCGCTGGAGCGGGACGGAAGGGGCTTCCGCATTTTTGAGTCCGTAGTGCGGTGAACTCAGTCCTGCGTGGTCTGGTCTCTCACCAAAGGGACTCCGCACGGTACAGAACAAAAGGCAAAGAACTTGCCCGGTTGATGTCTGCAGACATTTTCCGCAGCCTCCTGAGCCGGTACCCGTCCTTCAACGAGTTTTCCCGCGCTCTGTGTAGCACTATCCTCAACTGCGCTAAGAAAACCCGCCCGCCAGCTTGGCGGCTTTCACCTTCTCATTCACCTGCCCCACTGCTCGCAATGCGCTCAGTGCCGCTCCCTCTTGCCAGGCGACGATGTGGCTCACGTGATCGCCCGCGAAGATGATCGGCCCATCGGGCTCGATGAGCGTCTCGTAACCCGGATTGATCTGCGTGCGTGCCGCGGCCGGATGTTGCGCCTCGCCCGTCTGCCGGGTTAGGCCAAAGGGTCGCCACCTCTCCTGTCCCGGCCCATACGCCCGGATCCACGAACCTTCGTTGTGCGGTATCTGGCCCCAGCTCACGTACATCGGCTTCTCCAGCTCCTTGCCGTGCCCGGGATGCAGCCGCTCGATGGACTTGCGGCTCTCGGCAAACTTCTGCTCCATGGTGAGTCCTTGCAAGGAGGAGCGCGACTCCTCGGTGTATCCGCTCACCAGCACGCCCCGTGGCGTAAACATCCCCGCGGAAGGAAACCAGATGGGGCTGCATCCTACGTTGACGAACTCCAGGCCGCCGTAGATGTTGTAGTCCTGCTCCCAGAATCTGCGGCTCTCCCATGCGATCTTGTAGGCGCTGGCATACGTACACTCGTCGATCACCTTCTTGTACGGCGCGCTGAAGTCGTTAGGCGTCTTCTTCAAAATGGTGAGCGGCATGGTGCAGATGCAGTAGTCCGCCTCGATCACTCGCGCCGAGCCATGACTCGTATACCCGATCTTGACGCCCTTCGCAGTCTTGCGAATTTCTGTGACCGGCGCGTTGTACTTCACCACGTCACCCAGCGCCTTGGCGAACGCATAGGGAATGCGATCCATGCCACCCACCGGCTGGAACATGGTCGCCTGCATGTCGAACTGCTCATCGAAGAGCATGCTCTGCCAGAAGTCCTCATCCAACAGCGTGTGCATGTCGATGGGCTTGCTCAGCACGCCCGTCTGGTCGCCGGCGCCTGCCATCTCGGCGTATCCGGCGCGATCACTTCCGCCATACTTGCCCGCGTCGTCCAGCGGACCGTATGTTCTCAAAAAACTCAGCATCCGGTCCCGGTCTTCCTTGGATAGGTCCTGATCGAGAGCTCCCTGGTTGATGGTCTTTGCCAGCAGCTCGCTTACATGTCCCCGGGTATCGTTTTCCACCTGGCGCAAGACCATCGGCTTGCCGTCGTTCGCGTTATCGTTTTGCAGGAAGGCGGAGCGTGTCATATTCACCTCCACCTCGAGCGGGACACCCAGCTTTTGACAGTAGCCCAGCATGGTGTGATGGACGGAGGGCAGCCGCGCCGGTCCAAAATTCTGATAGTGTCCCTCGTCCCACGAGCAAGTCTGCGTCGTTCCGTCCAGGAAGGTTACTTTGTCTCCACCGCGAACCGTCCAGTTCCGTCCGCCCGGTCTCTGCCGGCTTTCGAGAACCGTACATTCATATCCCAGGGCGCGGAGCTCGTAGGCCGCCACCAGCCCCGCGATCCCTCCGCCCAGGATCACTGCCTTCACTCCCTTGCCCGATCCTGGCGCAGCCGGCTCAGCTCGCTCGGCGGTCGCCGGCATCAGTCCCATGCCCTGCATCATGAGGAAGGCGGCGCTGTATCCGCCTGCCCGCCCTACGCGATTCAAGAATTCCCGCCTGCTCACTGTCATGGTATTTATTTCCTTTCCGGAAAAGAATCCGGTGTACCGTTGCACGGGCCGCAGCGTCGATTCAGTTCGATTAAGGTCTCGATAGACTGAGAGCGATCACGCTCCCCGGGCGAGGAGCGACCAAAAGTATCGGACTGGAATGAAAAAATCAGTCTATCGCACTTTTTTGGCGCATCCACCCACCGTCAGTGAAGCTTCGCCATGGTTGATAAAGATGCCTTGCGTAGATATAACGGCATGGTTTGAATATGCGCACGCAGCCAGCTAACTCATCTTGAAAGTCACTTGGCCTGAAAGGCTCAAAGACGAATGAAGTTGCTGATAAGTGCTCTTTTGCTTTCTCTCTCCGGCCCGCTGTGGGCGCAAGGCGTAGACAACTCCATGCTACTCAATCCGCCGGCGGACAGCTGGCCCCTGTACCACGGCTCGTACGACGGACAGCGCCATAGCAAGCTGGAACAAATTACGCCGCAGAATGTCGTCCAGCCTGGCTCTCGCCTGGGCTTTTCAGACCCACCAGAGTGCGGAAATTAAAGCCACCCCGTTGATGGTCGATGGTGTGCTTTACTTTAGTGTGCCCGACAACGTGTGGGCAGTCGACGCGCTCTCCGGTCACCAGATCTGGCACTACACCTACCCACCCAATCACGGCCTGCATATTGGCAACCGCGGCGTTGCGATGTACAAGAATTGGCTGTATTTCCTGGTCCCCGATGGGCACCTGGTATCGCTCAACGCCAAAGACGGCAGCGTGCGCTGGATCGTGCGAGGTCGCCGACTCCACCAAGGGATATTGGACCAGCATGGCTCCGCTGGTGGTGGGCAATCATGTGCTGGTCGGTACCTCGGGGGATTTCGATAACCTGGTGGGATATGTCCGGTCTGTCGATCCGGAGACGGGCACGACGCAGTGGCAATGGGATGCCACGCCGCCTCTGGGCACACCGGGAGCACGACTGGCGGCAATACCTGGATGACGGGCACCTACGATCCGGAACTCAACCTGGTGTACTGGGGAACCGGGAACCCCACGCCGGTACTCACCGCCTCCACCCGCCCGGGAGAGGATCTTTATACCTGCAGCATCGTGGCCCTCAACCCGGATACAGGAAAGTTGGTGTGGGCCTTTCAGCCCTCCCCACACGATACCCATGACTGGGATGCGGCCGAAACGCCGGTGCTGGTGGACGGAATGTTTGATGGCAAACCGCGCAAGATGCTATTGCAGAGCTCCCGCAACGGCTATTTCTTCGTGCTCGATCGAACCGACGGTAAGAGCCTGCTCACCGTTCCCTTTGGGCCAGTCGACTGGACCCTTGGGGTCGATAAGCAAGGACGTCCCATTCCCAATCCGGCCAAGGAACCGGCGCCCGATGGGCGTTTGATAGCGCCGGACGAGGGTGGAATGGCCAACTATCGATCTCCCAGTTTCGACCCCAAGACCGGATTGTTCATCGTCTCCGCTCACCCCAGTTACTCCATCTATTTCGCCAAGCCAGCCGATGGCACCTACGGCTGGGCTGGGGCGGATTATGGTCTGTGGGGCAAGGGCGTGGTCGAAGCCATCGATTACCAGACCGGCAAGATCCGGTGGACGCATGATTTGGGACGCGGATCGCCGGGTGCGGGAGTCATGACTACGGCCACGCGGACTCACCTTCACTGGTGATATCCAGGGCAATTTTCTGGCTCTCGACACCAGCACCGGCAAGACCCTTTGGCATGCCGGCTCGGGCGGGGCCATTTCTACCTCACCTATCAGCTACCTGCTCCATGGACGGCAATATTTACTGAACAGCAGCGGCGGGGTTATCTTCTCCTGGGCTCTGCCGACGGCGGCGCATGCGGGTGAGTAGACCATAATGTAACTTTGGCTGTGTTAGTTGGCATCATTGTAGGAGTGCCACGCCCAGCCCAGGTAGTGTGGGTTGCTGCTCAAATCCTGCTGTACGGTTTTGAGCATGTTGGGAATTGGCTCTGGTAGTCGGGAGTGCGCAGACCAATGGCCATTCTGGCCAAGTGGTTCCCACCCAAACCCTGGTACGCCAGGTTGAAGTAGTTTTCGCTGGCTTGGCGAAGCTTATCCGCCTGGGCGGTAGTGCTCAATCCGTCGGAAGGGTTGCTCAGCTCGTAAAGCATCAGCGTCAGCCGCGGCAGGGAAGACATGAGTGCCTGGCGTTGGGCCACGTCGCCCTTGAGGAATTTGTTGGGAATGTCCGCGTTGACGGTGATCCGGTTCTGCTCGGCCAGCGCGCGCACTTCACGATAGGTTTCGAGAAGCCCGGGCAGGAACACCAGGTTCCCGGGACCCTTGTTTTCCGGGCGCTGCTGCGGCTCCACATCGAGGTGGACGCCATCGAATCCACTGCGCGGATGCTTACGATTAAACTCAAGCACCGCCTCGACTTGTCCGAGCAGTTTTTCGCGGTGTGGCCCCGGCTCATCGGCGTTCACGCTCGAGAGCAGCGCCTCCACCCGAATCCCCGATCGATGGAGCAAGGCGACGACCCCGGCGACCTGCTCTTCTTCTGTTGCGTCGGCCTTGTCTGGCGAGTAGGAAAGATATACCTCGTTAACGGTTTGCGTTCGGCAGAAATCGCGTAAGGCCTCACCGCTGTTGGGCGCGGCGAGAAGCGAAGCCGTCTTCCATACCCAGAGCCCATGAACGAAAGGTTCCTGAGCAACGGCGGCGCTGGTAAGGGTGGCCACCATCGCTGCCCACAGCAGACAGATCGTTAGCCGCATAGGAGAGCCCTCCCCGCATAGTTTCGCACTTGTGTAGTGATCCGGGCCTAGGTAGGCTGGTTTGCACTGGGAGGAAGGTTTAAAGATGCAGCGTATAGGGATTGCGTGTGCAGTGGCGGGCTTGATGCTTTCGGGAGTGGCTGTGGGGCAGGATAGCCCGCTGGCGAGTGAGGCGCAAGCGGCCTATGCGCGAGTGAAGCCGAACATAGTCAAAGCAGCCGAGAAGATGCCGCCGGGGGATTACAGTTACAAGCCCACCACGGATATTCGGACTTTCGGGCGGGTGGTAAACCATGTGACCGAGGCACAGTTCCATATTTGCGGGGCAGCGAACCATATGGATCCCGCCGCGGTTCCGAAAGTGCCCGCGGATACTGCGGATAAGGCTGAAATCCTGGCGGCGCTGAATGCTTCCTTCGCCGAGTGTGACAAAGCCTATGCCGGCCTGACCGCCGCTAACGCTACAGAAATGCTGCATGCTGGCCCGGCGAACCGTTCGCGCTTGAGCCTGCTATGGGGAAATATTTCCCATGACAACGAGCAATATGCAACGCTGGCGTTGTATCTAAGATTGAAGGGGTTGGTACCACCCAGCAGCGAAAAATAGGAGTCCATCTTTCGAGGGCACCGTCGCCGTCTCCTTGTCCTTGAGCTGACGAATTTCGATCAGGCGCAGCCTGCAATCCTCCATAGAAAAATATATCGTGACACGATATAATATGAATGTGAGCGATATTTCAAAAAAGACAGCGCGGCAAGGTTTGCAAACATTGGCGGAATTTCGCTATGCACTTCGTCAGTTCCTGCATTTCAGTGAACAAGCGGCAGCAGAAGCAGGGCTTCACCCGCAACAGCACCAACTCCTACTCCAGATCGCCGGCATTCCCGACGGAGTGGCGCCGACTATCTCGTATGCGGCAGAAAGGTTGGGATTGCGCCATCACACCGTCGTCGAGCTGAGCAAGCGCTGTGAAGAGCAGGACTTGATTCGGCGGACACAAAATACGCAGGATCGGCGATACGTGGAATTGCAAATCACCACCCACGGACGACAAATTCTGCAATCGCTTTCTGAGGACCATGGGCACGAGTTGTATGAGCTGGCGCCGCGGCTGATTGCCGCCCTAACGCAGATCCGAGCTTTGCATGGGGCAAACGACCAAGTGGCGCCTGGAAGCGAGAGAGCAAGGGGGTGACAGATGAGGTCTGAACCTTCCATTCTGAGAGATTTCACAGTCGACCGGAGGGTATGGCTACTTTCCGGGGTTGCCATTGGGATCGGCGCGTGCGCGACGGTGTTGGCGGTATTACTGCTACGCTGCATCGCGCTGTTTACCAATCTTTTTTACTATCACCGGCTGAGCGCGGTTGGGGTTTCGCCGGCGGGCAGTCCGCTGGGTTATTGGATGGTCGTTGTGCCCGTATTAGGCGGCGTGCTGGTGGGACTGATGGCACGCTTTGGTTCAGACAAGATCCGTGGGCATGGAATTCCTGAGGCGATTGAAGCGATTCTCCTTCATCGTGCAAAGGTGGATCCGAAGATCGCTGTCTTAAAGCCTATCTCCGCGGCCATCGCGATCGGATCGGGCGGACCTTTCGGGGCGGAAGGCCCGATCATTATGACCGGGGGAGCGGTCGGATCCTTAATCGCCCAATGGATGCACGTTACCGATGCGGAACGGACCACGCTCCTAGTAGCCGGAGCGGCGGCCGGTATGTCGGCCACGTTTGCCACGCCGGTGGCGGCAATTCTTTTGGCGGTCGAGCTGCTGCTCTTTGAATGGAGGCCGCGGAGCCTGGTTCCCGTGGCCATCGCGAGCGTAACCGCGGCCGTTCTGCGCGTGTACTGGCTGGGCGCCGGCCCATTGTTTCCTATGCCGGCCATTGCTGTGACTCCGAATGTCAGCGTGGTTGTAGGCGCGTTGCTGCTGGGCGCGGTGATGGGTGTGGCGTCGGCTGCGATGAGCCGGATGATGTATGCCTTTGAAGATATGTTCGAACACCTTCACCTGCACTGGATGTGGTGGCCGGCGATTGGAGGCATCGGCATCGGCGTGGGAGGATTGTTCTTTCCCCGGGGACTCGGTGTGGGTTACGACAATATCGCGCAGTTGCTGCGTGGCCAAGCCACCATCGGCCTGATTGCCGGATTGCTCATAGCAAAGTCGCTGATGTGGGCGTCCTCCCTGGGTTCAGGGACCTCAGGCGGAGTGCTGGCCCCGCTACTGATGATCGGCGGCGCGGTGGGGGCGCTGGCTGGACACCTGGCCCATGCCTCTGCGGAGATGCAGGCCTTCTGGGCTCTGATAGGAATGGGATCGATGCTTGCCGGCGCGCTCGGGGTTCCGCTGACAGCGATCCTGTTTAGCCTGGAGGTGACGCATTTTCTCCCAGCGCTGCTACCTCTGACGATGGCGTGCATCGCGTCGTACCTGGTGACATCGTTGCTGATGCCCCGTTCCATTCTCACCGAAAAGCTAAGCCGCCGGGGGTACCACCTTACTCGGGAGTACGGTGTGGATCCACTGGAACTGGTGATGGTGCGCGAATTGATGACCCCGGTTAAGGAGGCTAAGGCAGCGTTGCCTGTGTTCTATACCTACTCCGATGCAACGGCGCGCGGTGCAGCCGAACTGATGGCAACAGAGGGTCTGGCGACGTTGGCTGTGGTCGACCGCAAGAGCCAGGAGGTGTGCGGAACGATTTCGCTGAGTGATCTGCTTCGCGGCCGTACATGGTCGATGGAGCGTGAGAACCAACGGTTGCGTCTTATGGGCTATCCACTGCCAGATCGGCATTCTGCGTCGGCAGGGAACCCGTGAGGGCCGGCATGCGGAAGCTCACGTCAGGGCTTCTTCTTGGGCTTTTTGCTGGCTTCGGTCGCTGAGTTGTCATCCGTGGCCGCAGTTTTGCTGTTGGCGCAGGAGGGGTCGATCGGCTTAACAGCGAGTTTCATGGTGGTATACGGAACCCCCTGCAGGGCAGCATCTGCTCGAGTTTCCAGCGGGTAGCTGGCTTCCTTTCCCGTGGGGTCCTTATGGACAAGATAGCCCTGAACTAAGTCGAGATCGGGCAGCTCCTTGGCAAGCTGGGGCGTATCTCTCTTCGCTACCATGACGTAGTCGCCGTTCAGCAGGCCGATGTAGGAGTCTTCACGAGTTGGATCAGCGAGCGCCTGCTGGGTGGCCACCGCAGTGGTCAGATTGCCGTTCATCACAAAACGCGTGCGGTCTTCCCAGTAGCCGAAGGCTTCACTGAAGGCGGCGAGCGCGGGCACACTGACTGCGGGCAACACAACCATCGGGGCAACTAGTTTCGCCCCGGTAATCATTACCTTCAATATCCTTACGAACTGCGTATCATTGGGCGGTTGGCTCACATTGACGGCAAGCTTTCCGGTGCCCTTGGTCAGCAGGATATTACTGGTGGCGCTGGTTGCCTGATCGGACTTGAAGCCCAGATCGTCGAGAGATATTTTGCCGGCAACGTTGGGCTTAAGAGACGCGATAGCCGTCCAGGCCAGAGGCGCGAGCAGGTTCATGTAAGCGTGGGTCTGGGTGGCGTCGATGCGCAACTGCTGATTCTTTGACTTATCGGTGCCTGATCCGGGACGAAACTTGGAGAGCTGAATACCTACGCTCACATCTCCGTCATGGTCAAGCAGCTCGCTCTGGGTAATATCGGTGGCATAGCGAAGCTGTTTGGAGTCGGCCTTATAGTGCAAATACTGTGTCTCCGCCGTTGGATCCGCCAGACCCGCAGTCCCTGCCCGCGCGCCCTTTTGGAAGTCGGGGTTGGCGGTATTGACGCTGTCGAAGAAGCCATTCCAGAATTCGTAGGCATCGTGCGGCGCTTCTGCATGGGAAACGTCAGCCGACGGCAGAGCAGCGGCGTCCAGATCGAAAAGAACCGAGGCAAAAGCAAGTGCAAGCGCATTACCCGAGAAAGTCCGGCGGGAGAGTGGCATGGTGAGCTCCTAAGACTTATGAAATGGGCCGATGCAGAAGGGGGAAACCAGATAGCAGCATACTCTAAAGAATGGCTGCCTTGCCCGAAATTACATGCTGTCGAAATTAGTTGATCTGGCTACCTTGTAAACTTCAAGTTTGTATCGCCGTAAAGCACATAGGCCAGCGCCGTAGGATTATTGTTGGTGTTCTTGTAAACCTCGCGCCGTGTTTGCTCGAGGATGGCGCTTACATCCGCCGGCCCATTCTGCATCTGCTGGTGCAGCAATTTATAAAAATAGATTGAGAAACTGGCGGCGACCTGGTCATCGACTGGAAACAACGCGCCGATATAGCCGCTGGCGCCTTTGCCCAGCACGGCCGGACCCCAGCCATCGACGAAATTGCCGGCAAGCCTGGCTTGCCCTACATCGCACGCGTTGAAGAAGAAGAAGGTCTGGCTGGCTGGATCATCCTTGGCCATGCTGCGCCACCTTTGCGTACCCAACGCACCATCTTCGAGCAGGATTTCGTAGTCACCGCGGGACGAATTTAACTCCCCATGGCCCGCGAAGTGGACGATCCCCTGGGGCGAGTTTTGGAAGAACACTTGCATCGCATTCATATTTCCACTTACCGGGGTGTAGCCGTCGAGCTGGGCAAGTGCCTGCGTCTCCGTTGCTTCGGCGTCCAGTGTGTGCGCGCCGGTGTAGTGGGGCGCAATCACAAACGTCTTTTGAATTCGCTGGGTAAAGGGAGGATGTTCCCTAAGTCCGTCGGTCATATGCCAACGAGCCAGGGAGTAGTTAAGGCCAAGAAAAGGCTGCCGATCCCTGCCGTTTTCGCGAACCGGCTTCATGTATTCCCAGGGGATATCCGGATTATCGGTATAGATCTGGATGGTGCGGAAGTTTTCGCCGTGGCCATCGTGCAGCATCCAGAAAGCTTTCTTGAACAGGTCGGGAGCATAGTTGTCATACAGTTCCTGTCCAAAACCGTCGGCGTTTTCGCGGCTCTCGTTGGGGTCTTTGATGAGCTCTGAGCCACGCCCGGCATTGACCGGGGCGTGCTGGGCCAGCCACTCGGGAAAGCCCTTCAGGTTTGGCATGGTGCCGGTGACAGGCCGGTTGAAATAAGGGGAAAAAACCTCGATTCCGTCGCCCTTGATGATGAGCGTAAGGTCCGGTGGCACGGCAGGAGCGTTGAATTCGGCGGATGTATCCAGAACCGCTCCGGAGGACTTGACCGTGCGCCTGGTCGGCGGCGGAGCCTCCGAGGGCGTGGCTCCCTTGATCTGGATATCCCGTTGGATGCGAGCCAGGAACTCGTTACGATAGTTAAACGTGGCCAACAGGTGAACCACGCCCAGTTTCAGTGCTTTTGGTTCGGCCTTGGCCCAGAAGGTGGCAGAGGTGGCGTTGCCCTGCAGCGGTAAAACGATGCTGCTCACCGGCGTTGTTCCGCGAGTAAATTCCAGGCCGGGCGCCATGAGAACGACCTCGATCGGCCACGAATTATCTGGGGTGCGGGGGAGCGAAAAAGCTACTTTGCCGTTGGCTTCCCCGTTGAGGATTTGCACGTCGGGTGTGAGCTGCTGTTCCGTCAGCGAAACCTGGATGAGGAACTCTTGCTCCAGGGCCACCTCATCCGGAGCATCCAGCATGGGGTATCTCTCCACCCGTTCATTTTGCTGCTGGGCAGCCTGGGTGGGTGGAGCTGGGTACGAGGACGTGCCCGCGGACATGTCATTTGACAAGGAACTGTTGGATCGGGCCGCGGGTCCGGTACTGGACGTCTGAGAGGTGTTGCGCTGCAGGATGAACCAGATAACCACTGCCGCCCCAAGTACAATCCACAAGATCATCTTTACTGGGGAGGCGTTGGCCTTGGGCGATGGTTCTGGTTTCATGGTGGAGCACCCGCTGTGCTGTGTGTGCGGAAATATATCCCAGATAAAGGGGAGTAGCAAACACCCAGCCCTGGCTAACTTACGATGGCGATCTTACCCTCCGGCGTCCTGGTGAAGGCATGTACCGTGTTGCCGTTCTGATCCAGGTGCCGCAGGGTCATTAGCTGCCTGGTTACCGAGATATGGCTGAAGCCGTAAACCTTCTGTCCATAGGGCCCGCGCTGCGCAGGATCAATCTTGAACGAGTACAAATCTGCGCCGCCACCGCCGGAAAGGAAATGGCTGGTGGGATGACCCTCAAACTCCAGGTGCTGCAAGTCATGGTCGTGGCCCGCCATGTAAAGGTCCACATGATATTTACGAAATAAAGGGTCCCACTCGCGGATGAGCACAGGATGGTCACCATGGGGGCCATTGGAGTAGACCGGATGATGCGCGATGACACCCAGAAAAGGAGTGGTGCGGGGACGCTTTAGCTGGCTTTCGAACCATGCCAGCTGTTCTGCCTGTTGTTCCGGGGTGAGGGTGAAATCGCGGCCGTTGCTTTCCTTGCCCCCCGCGTGGGGCATGTTACTATCGAGCGCCAGGAAAGTGATCAGTGGGTCTTTCGCGGGAAATACAAAGCGATACCAGCGCGCGGGCATGGTCCAGCGGGTGGGGGCTCCCCCGTTGCGTCCGCTGCGCGCGTACTCCAGCTCCGCCTCCACTTTGCTCTCCGGCCATCGCTGATAATCGTGGTTTCCCAGGACGGCATACGCCGGGCAAGGGAAGTCGCTGGCGGGGTACATCTCTTCGAAGGCGGTTTGCCAGCGGACGGAGGCGGCGCCCCCGGCCAATTCGCCATACCAGTTATCGCCCAGCATAAAGAGGGCCTGGGGGCGAAGCGAGTGCTGTTGAGCATAGGCGCTCAAACCAGCGGCCACCTCGGCTTGTGCCGTAGGATTGTCATATCCCCAATCGCCCAGCACCAACAGCTGCGCGGCCGCCGGTTCCGAGGGCAAAGGACCGGCCAAGCCGGAGAAAGATCCGAGGCTGGCTAGCGCACTGAACGCAAAGCTTTGCCGCAAAAACCGGCGGCGGCTCAGGGCGTGGGGAGGCGAAGGAAAAGGCATACAGGCGGGTTATATCACTTTTCCAAGAACCCTTGAAGAAGGGACGCTCATGCCTTTTCCTGCAACATGGGTTGGTCCGCCTGCCGCCGATGCCAACGGTAGGCGGCAACCGAGTTCTTCCAGAAAAACTTCTCTTCGGCCTGACGGCTCTTGGATTTAGCAAAGTCGTGCAGGATGGTGAAGGTCTCCGCGTAGGTTGCATGATTATCACTATTCGGCCAGTCGCTGGCATAGAGAACGTGATCTTCCCCAAAGAGGTCCCATAGCGCGCCCAGCGTCTCCTGGTTAAAGGTAGGACCGCCTGCCTGTTCGATCCGGGCGATGGTTACCTCAGAAAGCTTGACGAAGACATTTTTGTTTTGCGCCAGGTGATGCAGCAGCGACCAATACTCATCGTGAGCGGCCGCCTCAGGGGGCACGTGTGCACTGGGCAGATGGTCGATCACGATCCGTAACTCGGGAATATGGTCCGCCACGCCGGCGATCGCCCGGATGAGACTGAGATCGGGATTCGCGCTATCCATCACCAGGCCGCGCGCCGCCAACATCTTCAGCCCGGGAAGGAAGTCAGGCTTCTTGACGTCGATGGCCAGGTCCCGGTCCCATAGATTGCCGTACCGGATGCCCAGGAAGAGAGGGTTCGCGTGCAGTCGATCAAGGTCTCTTTCGTAGGACGGAGTACCAGGAATCAGGTCTCCGACCATGCCCACGATGATGGGATGGTTGGCCGCGACGTTGAGTACCCAATCGTTATCGCTCAGCAGGTTACTGGCTTCGATGACGATGGCGCCCACTATTCCAAACGGGCGTGCAATGCTTTCGTATCGCTCGGGCAGCGCTGCTTTATAGAGCGCGGTGTCAGTCTTGGCAGGCCAGGGCACGCCGCCTGGACGCCCCGGATCAAAAAGGTGGATGTGGGTGTCGATAATGGGTATGGCCGGGGGGAGAGCTTCGCCGGCGCGGCTTGTTGCCCATACGCCTGCCATGGCTGCTCCAAACTTGAGAAGTTCACGCCTGTGCATGCAGGTCTCCTTTCTTCACGCGTAACTTCAGCCACGCCACAGTAACAGAAGAAAGGGGTTAAGATTTTCCTTCTATTGGAGGAGCTTTGCAAAGGATGACGATTCTGTGGGAGAACTGCAGATCCCTCGGCTGCGCTCGGGATGACAATTTCGTTTAAACCTGATGACTTCACGTGAAAATCAATAAAGTGACAGCCTCTCCCACGGCAAGCCGGGGCAGGCAGGATGACGATTCTGTGGGAGTTTGACCAAAAACATCCTAAACAAGTGAGAACTTATAGGACTGCGTCCTCGGATATTTTCATACGTAACCTACAGGAGTGGGGTGATCGTGTCGTCCGGTTCTTCCTCGAGCCCGAGCTCTTCGAGGCCTTTGCCTCCGTGCTTTTTCAGATCGGCCAGCAGACCTTCGTCCGATAGGTCAAGCGGATGAGCGTGCTTCCAGTCGCGCTTTACGATCTCGTGCAGACGATCCACGATGTGTTTATCGTCTACCTCGATGGCCAATTCGCGCCTGCTGTCGAAGCTGCCGGGGGCCAGGTTGATGGACCCGATAATGGCCCGCTCTCCATCGGCCAGCAGCATTTTTGCATGAAGCTTTAACGCCTTCAGCTTGCGCACCTTGATGCCGATGTCGCTTAAAATGCGAAGTCCACCCACACCCTCGATCAATTTGTCCTTCTTGAGGGTGTGCGGAGGCCGCGCCATCACGTGAACCTTGACTCCGCGCTCTTTTGCCCGCACCACGCACTCGATCATCATCTGATCCTGGTAGCGTTCATTTTGTAACCACAACGAGTGCTTGGCCTGGTTGATGAACTGGGTAATGCGCTCCCGGCCGTTGCCGCGGCACCAGATGAGATGCTTCGATACGAAATCCTGGCGGCTCCAATCCGCTTCGAAGCCGTCGATAATCTCTTCCACCTCGTGCTTGTGCCGGGTGATGATGGCATAGTCGCGCGTACCGGTTAAATTTTTGGTCTGCCAGTTCAGTGACTTGACAAAAGCGATCTTATCGTCGACCACCATTGACTTTTCGTGGGTAACATCAAAGGCCGGATTGCTGTCGCGCACCTCGATGCCGGCTGCCTCCAGCTTGCTGCGGCTTTCATCGTTCTCTGAAACGCCGCTGCGGCGCTTGGGGTTCAGCATGATGCGCACGTTGACACCCCTGCGATGGGCGGCAATCACCGCATCCAGCAGCGATGGATCGGTAAAGATAAACATCTTGATGCGCAGCGATTTGGTCGCGCCATCGATCGCGTCCAGAATCGGCTGGACAGAATCATCAGGAAGAACGATCAAGCTACGGGACATATATGGGCCCTGGCCTCTAGGGAGCGGCCTTGGCCGCTGTTGTATCGAACTGTACACTATAGAGAAAAACATAGCTATCACGACGTCTCAAGAAAGATCGATACCATCGCCCGAACCCGCGAAAACACTGGCTCTTTCGCTTTCTGCTCTCTCGTGAGACATTGTGAGTAGATCGACTGATTTGCATCTCCAGTTGCATCGCCAGAAGGAGTTGACATGCTCACAGACGCAGAAGTCAAACGCATCAAGAACCCCGCCAAGCGATACTTCGAGAATGATGGAGGGGGACTGTTCTTGGATGTTCTCCCGTCAGGTGTGCGGTCGTGGGTCTTTCAATACAGACTCGGCGGCCGACAGGAGAAGGTAGTCGTGGGTCGCTATCCGGCGATGACTCTGCGCGAAGCCCGCGACGAGCGCAAGCGTCTGGAGGCGGACGTCCTCAAGGGGAAGTCGCCTGCCCAGGAGAAGAGGCAGGGGCGCTTCGCGCATCTCACTGAGCCCACCCTGGCGGAGTTTGCGGACCGATATTACCGTGAGCAGGTGGCGCCCAGGCTGAAGAGCCCCGGAGAGATTCGCCGGTACATCGATAACGAAATCTGCCCTGTCCTCGGAAAGCGCCTGTTGAAAGACATCGACGTGCTCGACTGCCAGCGCCTCATTTACGCGAAACGCGACAAGGAAAAGGTCGTCACTGCCCTACGGGTGCGCGCCGTCTTGAAACAAGTTTTCGATTACGGGCTGGAATGCCGATTGGTCAGCAGCAACCCCGCGGCGATGTGCGCGACAAAATACATCGGCCGGACGAAGAAGCGGACGCGAGCGCTGACGCCGAAAGAGATTCGCACTTTCTTGACCACCCTGGAAGATGCAGATGTCCAACGGTCATTCAAGTTGGCGCTGCAACTCACCTTGCACACGTTGACAAGAAAATCAGAACTCCGCCTGGCCGAGTGGAAGGACGTTGATCTCGAGGGCGGGCTGTGGACCATTCCCCCGCAGAACACGAAGACGAACGTCGAGCACACCGTCTATCTGAGCAGTCAGACGGCCGACATGTTCCGCGAACTGAAGGCGCTCGCCGGCGACTCGCCTTTTGTCCTTCCCGGCAAAAGCAGCATTAATGTGCCGATGCACCCGAACACGTTGAACGGTGTCCTTGAAAGGATCTCGTTCGGTATCCCCGATTTCGTGATTCACGATTTTCGGCGCAGTGCTTCCACGATTCTGCACAACAGAGGCTTTGCGGCGGACTGGATCGAGCTCTCGTTGGGACATCAGATCCCTGGCATGCGCGGCGTCTACAACGCCGCGAAATACGAGGTCGAGCGCAAACGTATGCTCGCATGGTGGAGTGACTTCATCGACACAACAGTCGACGGCGGCAAGGTGTTAATTGGTAACTTCGGCTGAGTTATCGCCTAGTTATTCACAGGGCCGGTACCTAATTCCTCAACTTTACGTTTGGGATCGTAGTTGTACTTTCGTGAGAACGAAGTAGACTGAAGTCACCGGGCCAATGACAGTCCCGATAATTAAACCTGCTACCGTTCCACGCCGGGCCCCCGCGTGGAAAGAGAGTTGCGACCCCTCCAATCGGGTTGCAGTTCCACTTGGTGTGACAGTCAAGTCAATAGTGTGATGGTGGAGCCCGGTGCCCTCGAAGAGTGGGGGCAGATTGAGTCCCGGTCATCTGGACTCAAAGTCGAGCGCTATCACTGAGAGCTTGCTATATCGCCATTGAGTCCTAAGCAAAAAACCCTGGATTCCAAAAATCTTGTTTGCGAGGGAGAACTATGCCTTCTACTGCCAAGCCACGCGCTACCAAGGCGTCGCCGCCACTCTCCGACCTGAGCGCTGCACCGGTCAGGAGATTTATTCGCCTTCGATCGGTCATGGACCGCACCGGATTTTCGCGTCCGACAATCTACAGGAGGATGCGCAAGGGCGAGTTCCCGCAGGCCATCAACCTGGGCGGCAAAAGAGCTGTTGCCTGGGAGGAGTCCTCAATCATTCAGTGGATGGATGCGCGCATTCGGGCATCGCGCGAATCGGCACCGCGTCCGGAGACGGACCAGGTCGCCTGAACCGATGCGTCACCACAACAGGCACAAATCACCGCAGCAGGTCACAGAACCGCGCGGCAACCGCCAAAATCTTCCTACCCCGGACAGGAAGAAACGGGCCCGATACATTGCGACAGGCCCTGTATGAGGTAACGGTGGCTGATGATACCACGCACCATACGACGGCGGCGCTCTGTTCATTTACCCGGACTCGATTGTATCGCGTCGAAATCGCGCTCAGGGCGGCAGTGACATTGAGTCCAGACCATGACACGGCGCTGCACCTGGCCGACTTGACCATCAAGGTCCAGCGACGTCGGCACGCGCACGAGGCCAGGTGCCCCGTCTGTCAGCAGGCCAGCCTATGAGCCTCAAGCTCATGCGGGACGTTTATGCCCATGCGCATTCCAGCCAGGCGAAGGGGTGCGCGGCCTGCACGCCAGTCGGCCGGGCGGTCCTGCTGGCCATCATCTTCCATGCCGGTAAGGACGTCCGTGAATGTTGGCCATCCGTCGACTTGCTCGCTCTTGAAACCTGCGTAACGACGCGAAGCGTGCACAGTGCGCTCGCTCTTCTCAAATCGCAGGGGTTTATCTCAATCGAAAAGAGGGTCGGCCGCGGGAAGACGAGCATCTATCGCCTGAACCAAGAAAGGATCGCAATAGGTGAACCTACTTCACCCATTGCACAACCGCAAAAGGTGAACCAGCTTCACCCTATCGCTCCTGAAAAAGATGAACCAAATTCACCCTTTGAGTCAGATTTCGACCGGGAAAGGGTGAACGTCACGACAGAAAAGGGTGAACGTGGTTCGCTAAAGGGTGAACGTGGTTCAAAACCCCCAGACCCCCTTAAAGGAAGAACAGAAAGAACAGAAAAGAACAGGGCTCCCGAGATAGACGCCTCGATGGCTGTGTCCGGCTTGATCGATATGACAGGCCTGCACTCGCGAGATGCCCGCGTTGTCCTAGAAAGCATGGCCCGTGAAGCCGAGAAGAAAGGGGAGGATCTAGTCGCCTGGGCGGAAACGCTTGCTAAATCGTGGCAACTGCTCGAGGAGTCCCGCCCAACGCTCGAGTACCACTGGAGCGCCGCAAAATTCTTTGGCGAAGGCCATTACAAAAATTCAAACGGCTGGCCTTGGAAGCAAGGACAACGACCCAAACCAAGGTTACGGGCGGTGAACGGATGATCGCAACGGAAGCACTTTCGGCAATTGATTCTGAGCGGTCGCTCCTGGGATCGATCCTGCTCAACAACGAGCTGATCGACCAGGCAGCCGGACTCGAGCCCGCAGCCTTCGCTCTCGATAGCAATCAGCAGATATTTCGCACGATGCAGCGCATGGCCAAGGCTGGTAGAGACATCAACACCAGCACGCTGATCGAAGCGCTGGTCGATGCCAACTTACTTTCGAGCGTAGGCAGCCGCCCAGGTATTTCTCGCTGACAGAGGGCGTGCCACGAACGCGCAACATGGCACCCTTCGTTAATGCGGTTCGGGAAAAGTGGCAAAAGCGGCAGTTGGTAAAGATTTGCGAGGGCTACGCAAGCCGCGCTAGCGAAGGCGGCGAGGAGGTTGCCGAGCTGATCGCAGCGGCGGACAAGGACCTGCTTGGCATAGCCGCCGACGGTCAGAGCGAATGGCCTTCCGTGGAACTGCAAACACATCAGGAAATGGCGCTCATGGCTGATCAGCGCTGCGGCCGAAAGGTGATGGGCTATCGCTATGGAATTCCCGCGCTCGATCGCCTTGTGATCGGTGTGGTGCCGAGCGAAATGACCGTGTTGGGTGGGCGCCCACAGCAAGGTAAGTCCTCGCTGATCGCGCAACTGGTCTCGATCCATTGTCCGCAAGGCATTCCCGTTCACGTCTTCAGTTACGAGATGCGCGCTGGCCAATTTCTCCGTCGCCTCTGGGCCATTGTCTCGGGAGTGCCATTCGACCGAGTGCGTAACCCGGATCGGATGACGGACGACGAGAACAAGCGCGTGGAGGCGGCTGCGCTGCGGATAAGCACCTGGCCGCTAACGCTCGACGATTCGTCGGCGCTGACGGCGGATCAACTCTGCGCCAGGGCTCGCATCTCGAAGCGCAGGCAAGGCACGGCGATTGTATGCGTCGACTATCTGCAGAAGATGAGATTCAACAACCACCAGGCGCAAAGGTATCTCGACGTCACCGCGGCCTGCGTGGCGATGGCCGGTCTCGCTAAGGACGAGGGCCTCGCGCTGCTGCTATTGAGTTCCGTTTCAGAGAAGAACGGGCGCGGGAGGAACGATACCCCGACATTGCAAGACTTTCGCCAATCGGGAGATATCGCCTATGAGGCCAGTACCGCCCTGTTGATTCATCGCGAGATCGACGACGAAACGGAGCAGCCAATGCAGGACGGATTGATCATCGTTGCCAAGGGGAGAAGCGACGCTGGCGGCGCGGTGCGGGTCTGGTTTAACACCGACACGCTTACATTCACGGGAAAACACTGAGGGGTAGGAACCACGATGAACCAAGCAGCGAGAGCGTTTACGGTTGACCGGGCAGAGGCCAGCGACTGATGGCACCCAGACCAACACAACTTTACCCAGGCGGGCCGGTCAGGCTGTTCTCGACGACTCGTTTCCAGGGCCAAGGCAGTATTCCCTATAGCGACGGCAAGCGCAAAGGCTTCATCGGGCTGTATCTCTGCACTGCATGTGGGGGGCCGACGCTTCGCGTTCTCGCCGGCGCAAACCAATGGCGCTGTTTGTTGTGCGTGACGCGTTGTGGGTGGGGCGCGGGGGCCAGGCGGCGAGACCTTGAGAGGCTGGCTGCCGCGCGGGTCGTCAGTGCGTTCGAGAAGGCGAGACAGGAGTACGGGGAGGAGGAGGACGAGTAAGGGAACTGTACCTGCCACTGACCAGACGCGAGTTTAAATCTGGCCGCTCTCGTGATTCACGCATTTCTCACTACGAAAGGATTCATCACAATGAGCGCAAAAGGTTTTTGGATAGTACAGGACGGGCACTTCGTTGATTTGATAAAGCCAGTAAGCGCGGGTGCCGCTCAAGCCAGCACTCGCTTCAACATGGCGCTGTATGCCCATGCTTCCATTCTGCTCCGCTTCGGCGCAGCGGGGGGTCTGCCGGCGCCGTAACCCTGAAGGTCTACAACGCATTTACCGGCGGATCTGGAGTCGCGATTCCATTCAGGTATTTTTTGCAGAACTCGGGATCGGCGCCGTTTGACGTGTTTGGAAGCATCCAGCAGGCGACGGCCGCCGGCTACACCCCAAGCTCAGACGTAGCGGATGCGGACCTCGTGATCGAACTGGATGCCGATGACATTCTGGTTGCCGCAAACGGCACCTATGTCGAATTGGATATCGCAGTCGGCAGCCTGGGCACAACTGCTCAGTTGCTGGATGCCTTCGGGATTCTGTCCGGCGGTCGCTTCCAGTACGACCAGTCGGTGAGCGTCCAGCAATGAAGACGAGACCGCTCGCTGTTGGTGACCTAGTCGTTTCAGTGCGAGACGTGGAGGCGTCAAATCGGGCCATCGTGATCTGTGAAGTGGACGCCCGCGGGCTTGTTTTAGTGCGGTTCGCGGACGGGATGCCAAGAGCTCTGCCCGTTCAATCCATTGAGCGCGTTTCGGACCGAAAAGACGAGTCGCGATCTCGCCCGATTGGCCAGGGGAAGGATTGGGCAGAGTCCAAAAACCTCGGCGATTACCTTGTCCGACTGGGTGAGGCCGAATCTGGACTTTTCACAAAGGAGCAACAGAATGAAAAAAGTACTCGCTGAAGTCATCAACCAACCCACCATCAGTGAGCTGGAAACAAGGATCTCCGTACTTGAAGCGCGTCTCGAGAAGCTCGACCCGACGCCCAAGCGCGAAACGCTTCAACCGTATCCGATTGGCAGCCAAGTTTATAGCGTCGCAGATTTAGAAGGCCGGCACCCTCTCGTCGTCCGCGGGTACGACCGACCTGGTTGTGTCTTGGTCACGGTTTTGCCTGGCGAGCCCGAGCGATCGTTGCCAATCAAGTCCGTTCGCCCACTGCAAGAATGCCCGCGTGCTCAACCCAGCCCCGGCGAGGCGTTTGCGAATATGGCGGACCCGAAGGCCCGAGAGTTTCTTCAGGGTCGCCAAAAGGCGCAAATCGAGGCCGCGACGAAACCATTTACTGCGCCCATACCCGAACAGCGCCGGTACTCATAACACAGGCAGCGAAAGGAAGTCGGGAAGGGGCATGGTCAGGGGATCCTGGCGCGATTTTCAACCCATTAAACACTCGAGGGGGGCTCAATGCCAGTTGGTGAAGTCACGGTCCGATTAAATCTCAACAAGGACGGCTACAGCGCCGGGATGACGGAGGCGCGCAGGCAAGCTCAGCAAACCGCCAAGACGATCGAGGGCATGGGGCACGCGACAGTCACCCAGATGCAAGCGGCCAGTGCTTCAATCCGCGTCCTGGAAGGCGGCATGACCGGCAACATTCGCGCGGCCGAGCGTTTCATCTCGACCATCCCGGGCGTCGGCAAAGCGCTCCAGGCGGCCTTTCCTGTCGTCGGCGCGATCGCGTTCGCCGGGGTCATCGCGCGAATCGGCGAGGAGGCTGCGACGGCAATCCGGAAGGTTGAGCAGGCGGAGCAGAACGTTGGCAACAGCTTCCGATCGCTCAACCTTTCCGCGCAGGGCGCGAACGATGCACTGGCCGTAACCAATGACAGATTGGAAAACGAGATCGCGAAGCTGCAGGGCAAGCCGCAGAACAATCTTGCGCTGGCTATCGACGAGGCGCGCGTGGCTGCCGACAAAATCGCCGAGATTCTCGAACGGGATAACCAGAAGAATCAAGGAACTGCTTTCGCAGAACGCGGTCCCCTGGTGGGCTGGACTCCTCGGGAAAGTCGGCACATCCAATGTTTCCGACACCCTGAACGCTCAGAATCAGCATCTCTCCGACCTGGCGAACCGGCGGAACATCGCAACTCACTCCGGAGACACGGACGAGGCGGAGCGGCTGTCGACCGCGATCGACGCGATGCGGTCCCAGTATCTTCAGGCCAACGCGGACGAGATCCAGGCGCGGTTGAACGACCAGAAGAAAACCGGTGGACTCAATCAGGGCGCGAATATCTCGCTGTTGCAGGGTCAACAGTCGAGCCTCTTCAATCAGTTTGACCAAGAAAGCGAGCTCGCCCGCAACCAAAGCGACGAGGCCGTGAAGCAGAAGCTCGATGCCGCAAAGGCGTTGAATGAGGCACAGAAGCAGGCTCAGGAGCTCATAGTCAAGGGCTGGCGCGACGCCTTCGATGAGACTAAGGTGGACTATGATTTGACCTTGGCGCAGGAAGCCCAGTGGTGGAATCAGCGCGTGATGGAGTCACGGAAAGGGTCACTCTCCTACATCGAAGCGCTGGACGAAACAAACAAACTCATCGCCGAAATGCGCGGTCAGAACATGCGCGGCGGCAAAGGGTTCGACGCCACTTCGGCGGCATCGTACCTCCCCGACTCGATGGATCTGTTCAAGGGAGACACGGGAGCGGAGAAGGAACAGGGACGCGCGGCAGTCGACTATCTCAAAAGCTTGAACGAGTCCATCGCGCTGCAAGAGGCAAACCGTAATGCAATCGCGGAATCAGCGATCGCGATCGGCGTGCTGACCGGCACTCTGAGCAAACTAGACGCAGCGCAGCTTCAGGCCGCACTGCATGCGAAAGAGTACAAGGATGCCATCGACTCTATCGACCAGGCCGTAGCGAACGCACAGAATCTTCCGGACTCGCTCGATAAGCAAGCCACGATTGTTGGGCTTAAGAATCAAACGCAGCCAGGTGGGTGCGAGTTATCAGATTCAGTCGGCGCAGGATCAGCAGGGAATCGCCAGCCAGCAGCTCGGGCCCGCAACCCAGCAGGCTCTCGGCACCATGGTCAACCAGTGGGGCAACATGACCACCTCGATCGTCGCGGTCATGACAAAAGCGATCGACTCCTTCAACGATGACATCGCGAAGGCGATTACCGGCCACGGATCGAAGGCGGATTTCGGCAAGACTCTCTCCCAGGCCGGCGAGGGACTTGTCAAAACGGGATTGCAGAAAGGCGAGTCAGCCATCATGGGCGCCTTCGGTCTGGGCAAGCCGGATGGATCGAGGCAGAATCCCTCTATACGATCGCCGCGGCTGGCATGGGTGCATCGTCCAGCATCGGCCTCTCTTCGCCGGCCAGGACGGTCAGGTTGGCCTTCAAGACCTGGTTGGGGGATCGTTCATACAGCCTTTTATATCCGCACTTCCGCATTTCGCCGGCGGCGGCGATGTCACGGCGGGCAACCCGATCATGGTCGGGAGAATGGTCCGGAGCCATTCATTCCGCGGACTTCCGGCACCATATTGCCAAATAGCGCGCTGGGCGGGTCGACGGGGCACACATTCACATCGATGTATGCGGCTCGAACGACCCGGCGGCGATCCACGCAGCGGTCATGAGGGCAGCGCCACACATCATTGCGGCTTCAGTGCAGACCCAACATCACGCGGCGAAGCGGAAGCCACAGGGCCGGTAGTTGCATCTAGCGAGGCGGGAGACGATGGAAAAGCATAAATTCGCGCATCTGCCAAAACTCCGGTGGCGGTGGTAAAGGCGTGGTATTACGTCTCGGTGACTTTGCCGCATTGGTGGAAGCGGAAATATACTTCAACCTAAGGGGTCACGAATCCGCCGGCGCGATCTTCAATGCTCGGCATCTCTGGGTCTGGTTACCTGTCTCCGGCAGTTGCTGCCGTGCGCTCTCCACACCCACCATCCGACTCTTGATTATCAACAAGTGCAATGGATGATCGACAGGCTCTTCGCCGTCGACGATTTCGCCTTCATTGAGGCAGTCCTGCTAATGTGGCCAGCGTCCACGGAAGAACAGGAAGAGGCGAATCAAAACTTGTGCTTTGACCTCGGCGCGCTTGCGGGAGCGAATGAACGCTTCGCGGGCAAAGCCGGTCTCTGTCTTAATCTTCGCCGGGGGCACCACCCTTGATCATGCATGCCGTGTCGCCGCGGGCTTCGGGTGTGGGACAAGTGCCAAGGATCGCTAGAAACGAACGTGGCGAAGCTTTGTGAACGAATTCAATCTCGGTAGGGGGACAGCATGAAAAGTTATCCGCAGATCCGTCGGGCACTCGCCGGCAAACTCTGGTTCATCCATGAGCAAAAGATGCAAGAGATGCTAGCGTTCCTGGAGTTCAAACTCGCCGGCGGGATGACGGCGCCCGAAGCGCTCAAAGGCATTCGCGCGACTAACCAGGCGGCAGCCGCCAGGGCGCAGACGACGGCCGGCGTTCAGGATCGATTGCAGTCATCCCCATCTACGGCATGCTAATGCATCGGCAGCTTGCGGATATCTCGGGCGGCTCCATCGGCACCTCGACGACCAATCTTTCGGCAGCCCTTCGCCAGGTGGTTGAGGATCCCGGCGTCGGCTCGATCGTGCTCGACATCGATTCACCTGGCGGTGACGTGGATGGAGTCGACGAACTGGCAAGCGAGATCTACCAGGCGCGCAAGTCGAAGGCGATCACCGCCGTTTCAAATTGCCTTTGCGCTTCGGCGGCCTATTACGTGGCGTCGCAGGCCTCAGAAATCGTGGTCAGCCCGTCTTCGCTCACCGGCTCGATCGGCGTTTACACTATGCACGAGGACGACTCGGCGATGTTGGAGGCGGCGGGCATCAAACTGGAGCTCATCAAGTATGGCGAGAATAAGGCGGAGGGAAACAACCTGGGCCCGCTGAGCGATCCGGCACGCGAACATCTGCAGGAGTTGATTGACGCCTATGGGAATCGCATTCGAGAAGGCGGTCGCGCGCGGTCGCGGAGTCAAGCAAGACCTGGTGCACAGCAAATTCGGCCAGGGGCGGATATTCGATGCGAAAACGGCCGTCCGGATTGGCATGGCGGATAGGGTCGGGACGCTGGCCGATGTGCTCTCTAGGCTAGCCCTCTCGACGCCAGCACGTGGGAGCCAGGCGCGGTTCGAGGCAATCTCCGGCAGCTCCTCAGCGGGCTGATCCGGCGACGGCGAAGAAGAAGGCGAGGGAGGCTGAGTTCGCGCGCATGCGGCATGAACTGAACATGGCTGCGAACGGCCCCGTGGCAGCCCCTAAAAGAGGCACCAAACACGCCCTCGACGGTGACGACGATGATTGCGGCTGCGATTGTGTTCCCTGCGATGGTGGCGATTGTGACAACTGCGATTGCGATGCCTGCGAATGTAAGGGCTGCACATGTGATTCGGCTGTAGCGAAGGCCAAGGCCAAAAAGGCGCGCGCCCTAGAGTTTGCCCGCATGCGCCGCGAGATCGCCAATAAGGCAAGATATGCTCTACGGTCTTGTCTACGGGACGCTGACCGCAGAAGACGCACGCTCTTGGTGGTCGCGGAGACTGTTCAAGCATTTGGTTTGAAATCATCGGTGTCGAGCGGGGGCTCCTGTCACGATTCCGTATTGAAAATCTGACCGAGCTTTGCGGCGGCGCCCCGCTTTGCCAGGGTGGCTGCATCTTGGCCTGACCGGTGCTGTCTCTCTGCATTGATGGCAAAGCTTCGATCGGCCGCCACGGAAATCGAGCGAAAAGCCATCGGCCGGTGTCGGCGTCTTGCACTTCATACAGTTGCGAAGCTTTAGCTTTGGTGAGTTTGCAATCCGGGTTAAACATTCCTCCAACCATGCCGGCGACAAACCAGCCAGGATACCGACCAATTGCAGGTGTGCTCTGGCGCATTCTGAATTCGGATACAAGAACTTGATTGCGTCATCCTTGAAATAAGGGTTGGCCCGCATCTTAGAATCCAACACGGCGCGCACCAGGACGGCTGCGGCAAGCTCCTTACTGGGCGGCTCAAGTCCCGAGTAGGGTTCTCGAGTGGATCGGCGTCATCGTCTTCCAGGTCATCGTCGAGAGCATCAGGCATTGGCATCGGTGAAATCGTACCACCAGAAAACGATCGAGCGACCTCTTATTAGGGGCCGGTACTCTCTTTCCGAAATAGGCGCTCAGCGGCAATTACTGAAAGAATGAAAAGATGCGCTGCGACATATACGTCGACGAAAGTAGCCAAACGGGACATCGGTATCTCCTATTAGGTGGTGTAATTCTGGGCACGGCAGAGGTTGACGTTTTTGATGCTGCCGCGGCCGCGGCTCGCGGCTCAGATCTGCCGGCGGGAGAGCTAGGCTGGGTCAAAGTGTCACGTACTAAGTTGGGCGCCTACAAACGGTTCGTCGAGGCGTTCTTTCAGAGCGGCGGTGTATCTCTCTTGGATTTTCACTGCATCGCTGTCGACACCCACATGTTGGACGATCGCCGATACAACGAAGGTTCGAGAGAAGCGGGCTTTAATAAAGAGGTCTACCAGCTCGTCATGAAGTTCGGGAGGTTGTATCGAAACCACGAATTCGACGTCTATCTGGACGAGCGTCAGTACCGCCACCCGCCTTGAAGATCTGAGACTGATTATTAATCGTGGACTGAGGAAGATTAACCCCGGTGCTGATTGGCCGGTGCGCCGCCTTCACTTCCGCAAGGGCCCTTCGTGCCATGGGCTGCAGATTGTCGATGTGTTGCTCGGCGCAATCGCGTTTCACCTGAACGGCCACCGGGGCAAAGAGAGCGCTTCCCCTGCAAAATGCGAATTATCAGACTACGTTCTGGATCTCGCCGGGATAACAAACGTGCGCCGGGATACGGCGGTTAGGGGCCGTTTCACCATTTGGCATAGACAGTTGAGACAACGAAGAAGGTAAGTTTGGCTGCTCTAGGCGGATTACGCCACCGTCTTGGACGGGTCCACTGCCGAGGCAGTGGGTTCGAGCAGCCAAAGTTAACTGAAGTATAGACCCGCAGTTGTGGCTGTTCAAGGCTGCTCAGTGCGCTCTTTGGTACTCAAACCGCCTCGTTACGCCCTGAATCATCCGCGGCGGCAACGCACCAAATCAGCATTGGACGGGTGACGCTTCAACATGCCGCGCAATTCTAGATACTTTACGGCTCGAGCCACGTCCGATTTTTCCAGACGAGCTACCTGACCTGTGTTGTACCAGCGTGGCCGGGCGTTCGATTCATAGGGGCAGAAAGACTCTATTGCCCCTTCTGCGGCTTCTGCGGCGATTCGGTGAGCCAGACGATCCAGCTCAGAGTGCTTCTCTTTAGTTGGCATGTGATCTCCTGTTCTATGCACGTGATTTTCCCTGTGCCGAAAATGTGATGAGCCGCGGGCCGCTCTGCTCTTTGACTGCTGAAACGTAATTGTGCTCTTCGCGTTCCTGATGCAGTGCTAGAGCCACCTGGCGCTCGATCTCTGCCTGGATGGCTGGATCCATCATGTTGATCGGCGGCGCTTGTGGTGGCCGCTCTGGTGGCCGTGGCGTGGGGCGCCTGCCGTGCGTCATACCTTGCATAGCTAAACGCTCGCCTGGCATGCTGATGTGCGTGTAATGCGCAGTCATTTTCGGTGCGCAATGACCGGCTCGCGCCATGATCGTGGCGATGTGGATGCCAGCTTCGGCCATGCGCGTGATTGCGGTATGGCGCCAGCCGTTAAAGTTGAACCACGGAACGTCGGCTGCAACTCGTACAGCTTCGAACTGCTTGCGGATCCCGGTCTCGCCCATGTGAAAACTGCCGTCGAACTGATTTCGAGCCAGGCGCTTAGGAAACAGGTGCATCTCGGGCGACTTACCGGCTAGCCTATAGGACCTCTCCAGAAGCTGATTGAGTGCCCAGACGCAGCTAGGCTCTGTAAGCGAACCTCGCGGCGCCTGTACTTGTTCTTTCCAGCCTTGCGGTTCACGGCGATGATCTGATGGGTGATGTTGATGTCACCCTGTTGCAATGTCCGGATCTCGTCCGATGAAAAAGCGATGTGGACGGCAAGCAGCGAGTACCAGTAGACAACTTCCCACTCGGGACGTGACGCGGCTACCTCAAGGAATCGTTCCTGCTCCTCCGGGCTGAGCGCTTTCGGGATCTCGCACTCATCCACCTGGAGCGTCTGGTAATACTTCTCGAGGTCGCTGGTATATGCGTTTTCCCTGGCGCATGATCCGGAGCATGAGACCCATTTCTTGGTTAATCTTGTCTGCGCCGGCAGGGTGTGCCCAAAGGTTGCGCTCGTTGGAAAAGCGCACTTTTTGGTATTCCCGAATATGCCCGAGGTGAATCCTGCCCAACTTGAGCCGTCCGAAGAACTTGTTCAGGGCCTTAATTTTCGTCCGGCAATACGCATGGTCCCTTTGGATCGATAGCGGGCTTGGTCGGGAGAGAGCGGACTCGACAGCCAATCGTCGAAGGCGGCGCCGGCTTCGGCAAAGGTCATGTCGGCGCGGATCTGGCAGCCGTGCAGCGGTGGAACTGGAATCGAAGCTGGATCGAATTCCGCGGCTTGCGGGAGAGACGTTTCCGGCGCTATTTAGCGCTGATTTGCTGATTGAGGGGAATGAAACGGACTGCTACTTTGAGTGGTAGCCATGTTGCCCTCCTAACGGGCGACTTCGGTCAGCGCTCCGTTGGTGCTCTAACACCTTCGGGGCGCGTTTAGTTTGACGACAGAGAAGCTAGAGGTGACTCCGTTTATCCGACACCGGGGCCAAGATGTCAACCGCATTTTCCCCCCGCTGCTCTAAAGCGAGGCCCGGATCAGGGGCCCGGGTTGACGAGGGCGGATCACAACAGACAGCGCTTGAGGGCGGGGGCGATCGGTGAGCCATATCGACGGTGTGACCGACTGCCAATCATCAGGCTTCCCGCAGCCAGGTTGACGCCTCGCAGGTCGGTACGCTGCCGGTGCAGTGCTAGCAGGCTGAGCCAGCCGAACGCGGTAGAACGAACGCCAGCAGGCCCCAGCGCAGGTTATCCGCAGTCACTCGCGGAGGGGGTAGGGGGGTCGGTTCTCTGGAGGGGGGCGCTTTGTAGACCCGGGCTAAGGGTCCCGCGAACTTTCGCAGGTTCCTGAGATTTTTTCACCACTGTAAAACGGCCAATTTGGCCGATTTGCTGGCAAACATAGAACTTTTCACGATTTTCATACGCGAAAAAATCCTCGAAATTGAGCGATTTTTACGCCCACGCTCAGGCGATGGATCAGCGTGCTAGCACTAATCGTCGTTACGGAGCAGGTTCAGGAATCTAGCCACGCATGTTTCGGCGAATTCCTCGTTCGATATGAACGAGGAATCCTGTCGGGTTTTGGCTGCCTTCACCCAGCCAAGCTCATAGCCCATAGATAGAGTTGGCTGATAAAAGGCCTCATAGAGCAACTCGGGTGGATGTAGTACACCGCCCCTTGGCTCGCCGGGAAGAAATAAACGCCCTCTGAAATCCCGGGTGCTGAGCTTCGCGTCCTCAAGCGAGTCGAAGCGGGGTTGGTCCCATTCAACAGCCGTCCCAAGGTACGGGGCCCTCAAGCCACAGTATTGGAACCTCTGACGCGGCCTGAATTTCTCCCAGCCGCATTCGATTCCGAAATCGTAGTTTGCCGCAACTTCATCGCATTTCTTCTCGATCGCCTCGAAAAGTTTCTCAACGTGCAAGCGAACCTTCCGCAGTCCGTCACCATAGCGGAGAGCAGAAAGCGCATCCTTGTAATCCAGGTCTTTTTGGTGCAGGGCAGCGACGTCAAGCGCCGATGGAGTGCGCGCTGCCTCTGTCTGCGCGTACTCTGAACTCTCGAAGATCATCCGGAGCGCCGACTCGAAGTTGCCAGTCAGTATTTTTCGTGCGTCTTTCCGCTCCTCCTCGCTCGCATCCTCTGCCAGTGCGTATGTGATGGGAAACCGTCTGTGAGCCAGATTGAAGGGGAGATTCTGAGCGGACGGCTCACCATGCGCGACGTTTATCACTGCGATGATTCGCTGAGGCCCCGGTTTGTGGAGCGCATAACCATACTCAATAAGTACATTTGGATTCGAGATTGGCCGCCGATCAGCGCGAAGACCAACGAACGTGAGATCGGGGACAAAGATGCCGGCGCGGGCGATCTTCGACATGATCGTATCGAAGATCGCAGGTGAACCTGGAACGTTCTTGGTGTCCTTATCGACTTCCAAATCTTCTCTGAGCGAAGACTCTACCTCGACGTCTGCTTTCAGCCGATCGACGGCGGATTGAAGCGCCCGTTCGATGAAGTTGCGGCAGGTACCTGTCGGCCTGTCGCTCTGCCAAGAATAGAAAATCGTACTCATTCCGTCTCCCGGCGCAAACTAGCGGTGAGAAAATCAATGCGATCCTGTCGAACGCGTGACATTTATCGATTCCCGCGCCCAGAACGTCGCCAGGGCGCTCGCTGCGATCTCTGCGCACTGCGAGACTGTCGGACGCGGGAAAACGAACTTGCCAGGTCTATGGTTTTCCGTAGTTGTCGTGCTGATGCGGTCGCGACCTGTCGTTTTTATAAATCATTGCATCGCCAGCGCATCGCTGGGAAAATACTAAAGTCTGTAAGTTATTCTAAACAGTAGACTTCTGCGCCGTATCGAATTGAACACTATACAACTCGGCGTAGGTTCCACCCAGCGCCAACAGCTGGTCGTGCGAGCCTTGCTCAGCGACCACGCCGCCTTTCAACACGATGATTTTATCCGCATCGCGGATCGTGCTTAGCCGGTGCGCAATGGTGAGCACGGTTCGTCCCTTCATCAAGCGTTCAAGGGCTTCGATGACCAGTCTTTCCGATTCGGTGTCCAGGGCTGCCGTCGGTTCGTCGAGAATCAGGACGGGGTTATTGCGTATGATCGCGCGCGCGATGCCGATGCGCTGGCGCTGGCCGCCGGAGAGGGTATCACCCCGGTCGCCAACCAACGATTGGTAGCCATTGGGCATGCGGGAGATGAACTCGTCCGCATTGGCCAACTTGGCGGCCTCGATAATCTCCTCGTCGGTGGCGCCCACACGGCCGTAGGCGATGTTATCGCGCACGGTTCCGCGGAAGAGCACCGTCTCCTGCAGCACATAGCCGATCTGGTTACGCAAGGACTGCAATCGATAATCGCGCACATCGATGCCATCGACCAGAACTTTGCCTGCGCTGGGATCGTAAAACCGGGGAATCAGGCTCATGATGGTGGATTTACCGCCACCCGTGGGCCCGACAACGCCGATCATCTGTCCGGGCTCGACGGTGAAGCTTACGTCGCGCAGCACGGGGCAGCTTTCATCGTAGGCAAAAGCCACATTATCGAAGACGATTTCCCCGCGAACCGGCTGATCGAGCGCATTCGGCTTTTCCGGGAGTATGGCGTCCGCATCGAGAATCGTCCGCACGCGTTCCACGGCTACCGCGGTCTGGGCAATGGAGTTGTTCATGCTGGCGAGGTCTTTCACCGGCTTGAAAAATGAACCCAGATAAGAGAGGAAGACGGTTAATTCTCCAGCTGTCATCCATCCCGCAAGAATGAGCAGGGAGCCACGCCAGAGAACAAACCCAACACAGAAGGCAACGATGATGGAAACGATGGGTGAGAGCAGGGCCTTCACCTGACGCGCTTTGAGCGCGGCAGCTACGGTTGCATGGCTGACGGCCTGGAGTTCCTCCTGTTCCAGTTCCTGCCGCCCAAAGGCCGTGACCACACGGATGGATTCGAGATCCTGCTGCACCACCGCCACGATATTGCTCTGCTGCTTACGTACTTCGCGGGTCGACTTCTTGACTGCCTTTTTGAACCGGGAGGCAAGCAATAGCATCAACGGCGTCACTGCGACCGCGATCAAGGTAAAGTCCCAGTTCATGAAGAACATGATCACCAGCATGCCCAGGATGGTGATCATGTCGATCACAATGCCCAGGGTGGCCGACGAGGCGAAATTTTGGATGGTGAGTACGTCGGCGGTAATGGTGCTCAGCAGGACGCCGGACTGGTGGGTATCGTAGTAACGCAGGGAAAGATATTGCAGATGATGGTAAGTCCGCATCCGCAGGTCGTTGGCCACCCACTGGCCCACGCTCTCGGTGAAGTAATTGGCGAGGTAGGATGCGGTGGCGTTGAGAATGGCGATGAGGAGCACGGCAAACGCGGCCAACATGGCAAGATGTTCGCGGTGGCCGTGGATCAACAACGGGTTCAGGAGCCTGGCCATCCATGGATCAAGCCTGCGGCCGACGACTACGTTATCGAGGATGATCTTGAGCGGCCACGGCGCGGCCAGCGTCATCGCGCTTTGGATGACCATCGCGGCAAGAATGATGGCCAGACTGCCGCGGTAAGGCCGCAGCAGCTCGCGGATGAGGCCCATCATCCCTGCCCGTTCTTCGGGATCCTTTAGGGGTGTAGCTACGTCGTCCATGGAGTTCACTCCACTTTAAACTTTATCCAGCTCTCCTGTCGCAGGAGATTGTTCCCTCGGCTTCCTCATTCCGTCCTCCGCTTTCCCGGCTTCCCACCCAGCCTTGCCCACTGGACGGGTGCCCCATGTTCGCGTTTTTGCGTACATGGGTTGAAGACGACTTTTTTCCAATGCTTTCACCACCGGTCCACACCGACTTACAGGAAAATAAAATGGAAGGGGTCCGCCCATCTTGTTCAACCCATGTACGCAAAAACGCGAACATGGGGCACCCGTCCAGTGGGCAAGGCTGGGTGGGAAGCGGGGAAAGCGGAGGACGGAATGACAGTCAACCCCTGAATTCTGTCAGGGCAAAGATTCAGCGGTGGCGACCAGATGGTAAATTTGGGCGCCGTACTTTTCCACGGTGCCCATACCAATGCCGGGGACGGCAAGCAGGGCAGAGTCGCTTTTGGGGCAGGTGGTGGCGATGTTGCGTAACGTCCGGTCGCCAAAGATGCGAAAGGCAGGCATGTTTCTGCGTTTTGCCTCGGTCAAACGCCAGGCCCGCAATGCCTGTTCCAGACGAGCCTGCTTTTCCGGCGGCGGAGCTTCAACCGAAGCGGCCTTGGTTAGCTTGCCTTGTTGCGGCGTGGCAACGGTCGCACCCTTCTTGCCGCGTTTGGGAGAAGCTACGGCAGCCACCGCGTCCCTCATAATAAAAGCCGTGGTTTGGCTCTCATTGAAGTTCAGCCCGGCAGGCAGAATGCTGACCGTCCGGTAGGGTATCCGCTTGCCCTGCTTCTCAAAAACGGCGTCGGCAAAGGCCAGTAGTTCTGCCCTGGCCATCGCGCCCAGCACCTCTTCGAAGTCGTCCCGGCTCATTTCGTTTTCCGGGAAGAGGTCGGTATGTAGCTTTCCTGTCGACCTTGCGGGCAAGGACCGCAACTTTTTGAGAACCCGGTCGCAGGCGATTCGCTCCGCATGCGTGGCGCCTCGAAATCTTTGCGCAACGCAATTGGCCGGCGCGCAGAAATCGCAGATTCCACAGCCGGAACCGCTATCCGATGTGTCCCCGAAGTGGCGGACCAGTGAGGTCATGCGGCAATGATGGCTCTCCGCGAAGCGGAGTATCTCCTCGATCTGGTCCTGCTTCTGCTCCGCCTGCATGGTGTAGGAAGCTCGCCAACTCTCCACCCCACGGCTGACATTCTCCGCGTAGTCCAGGATGGCTCCTTTGTGAATCCAAAGTTTTTCCAGAGCCTTCTCGAAGATGTCCTCTTCCATCTTGGCCAGTTTGCGCACCGCCTCTTTGCTTTGCTGCTGGGCGCCAAGCGCAGCAAAAATACGATCCAGTAGCTCGACCGGCGGGTAATCCCGGCCGAAAAAGAAATCGTGCGTGTGGCGGTCCGCGTAGGAATACATGAGCACGGCTCGGCTCGGCTTTCCATCCCGGCCTGCGCGCCCTATTTCCTGGTAATAGCCTTCCAGGCTGCCGGGAAATGCCGTATGGATCACGGTGCGGACATCCGCCTTATCGATCCCCATGCCGAAGGCCGTGGTGGCCACCATGACATCCAGCTTGCCGCCCATGAATTCTTCCTGCACCCGCCGGCGCCGTTGGGCATCGAGCCCGGCATGATAACCGGCCACACGGAACTCTTTGCCCCAGGATGCGGAGAGAGCCTCGGCCTGCTTGCGCGTCGGCGTGTACACAATCGCCGGACGGTTGCTGGCTTCAAGCAGGATTGCTCGTGCCAGCGTGGGACGCTGGGAGGGCAGCGCCTCAACAATCTCGATGCCGATATTCTCCCGTCGAAAACCATGGATAAAATGCTTTACCGTGCTCAGCCCCAGCTGTGCGGCGATGTCTTTCTGCACCTGCGGCGTCGCCGTGGCGGTGAGCGCCAGCGCGGGCGCAGGACGAAGAGTGGGCAGATACTGGCCCAGCATGCGGTAGTCTGGACGAAAGTCGTGACCCCATTGCGAGATGCAGTGCGCTTCATCGATGGCGATGAGCGAGGGCTTCCGTTTGGCCAGCATCTCAGGAAAGCCAGGCACGCGCAGCCGCTCGGGAGCAATAAACAGGAACTGAAGGTTGCCCTTCATGTAGTCGACGCAAGCTTGCCGCGAGCTCTCACGATCGCGGCCGGAGTGGATGCACTCGGCGGATAAACCAAGTTCCTTCAGCTTGCGCACCTGGTCATCCATCAGGGCGATGAGTGGACTGATCACCAGAGTCGTTCCACCGCGCGCCAATCCCGGTAATTGATAGCAGAGCGACTTGCCCGACCCGGTCGGCATGACCAGAAGCGCATCTTCTCCGGCGGTCACCGCCTGGCACACCGCCTCCTGGTTGGGGCGAAAGGTGGAAAAGCCAAAGACGCTTTGCAGCAGCTGGCTGAGGGTGGCATCGCAGGCGATGGTCTTTCTGGCTGGAGCTTCTCTGGCAACCGTTGTCTCAGCCTGAGCCTGTGGCGGCGCTGTTCTAGCTACTGGCGTAGTTTGGCTCACCCGCCCCACCACCGAGCGAATGTAATCGCTGATGCGTTCGAGAAAGGGATCGAGCTGAGCCTCACCCTTCTGGATGCGGTTGAGAAAGGCCTCCCATTGGCCGGTCATCGCTGGACTCTTCACCTCAGGGTGCACCACTTCAATCAGGTGTATCCCTTTGTCGGTGGCCTCCAGGCTCTTGCCCGTCCTGGTGATATAGCCACGTTTTAAAAGCACTTCGATGATGGCTGCCCGCGTCGCCGGCGTACCGAGCCCGGTTTCCTTCATGGCATCGGATAGCTCTTTTTCGTCCAGGGTCCTGCCCGCCGTTTGCATTGCCGTCAGGATCGTGGCATCGGTAAATCGTTGCGGCGGCCGGGTCTTCTTCTTCAAGGCTTCCACGTTGGTTACGGTTTGCGCTTGACCCTGGGCCAGGGTGGCCGGCAGCACCGGATCGAGGTCCTTCTTCGCGTCGCGTCGTACTTCTCCGCCCACGTCGAGAATCTTCCAGCCCGTTTGCCGCACCACGGTGCCGGTGGTGCGATACCTGTCTACAATGGATTCGCTACGGATTGCGGTAATCACCGTGGTTACGTCCTGCAGGTGGTCGTCATGCCACAGCATGAGCAGGCGGCGGCAAACCAGGTCGTAGAGTTTGCTTTCCTCATCGGAGAGCCTGCCTGGCTGCATGGCAACCGTGGTGGGAATGATGGCGTGATGATCGCTGACCTTGCTGTCGTCGACATAACGCTTACCCAGGGGACGTTCTCCGGTTCCTGGAGCCAGTTGCTGCCGGTAGGGCGAGGAAATGACGGACACGATTTTGGGCACCGTCTCCGCGATGTCGGTGGAGAGATAGCGGCTGTCCGTCCGGGGATAGCTGATGAGTTTGTGCTGCTCGTAGAGCGCTTGGGCCAGATCGAGCGTCTTTTGCGCGCTGAAGCCGTAGAGACGGTTGGCATGGCGCTGCAGTTCTGTAAGGTCATACAGCAGCGGCGGCAGCATACGCACGGTTTCAGAATTCAAGCTCTCGATGGCGGCTTGGCCCGTCCGTGCCCGGGCTATGATCTGGTTGGCTTCCTGGCCATCGGCAGGCAATCTGTTGTTCGCCGATGCATCTTTCTCTTCGCCGGACTTGGCCTGGGGACGGAACCAGGTTCCGTCATAGCTCGCCTGGTTGGCCTCGAAGGTGGCCACCACCTGGAGATAATCCTCGGGCACGAAGCGCCGCAGGGTGAGTTCGCGATCGACGATCATGGCCAGTGTCGGGGTCTGGACCCGGCCCACAGAAAGCTCTTCGTTGTAGACGATCGAGTAGGCACGCGAGAGGTTCATGCCCACCAGCCAATCGGCCCGGCTGCGACCGGAGGCGGCATCGGCCAGCCGGTCGTAATCGCTGCCGGGACGAAGGCTGGCGAATCCTTTGCGGATGGCGTCGGGCGTGAGCGAGGAGATCCATAGTCTACTGAACGGCTTTTCGCTTTTGGCCGCCTCGTAGATGTAGCGGAAAATCAGTTCTCCTTCGCGTCCCGCGTCCGTCGCGCATACGATGCGCGACACGCGTGGAGATTGGAGTATCTGTTGTACTACTTCGAACTGCTCTTTGCTTCGCTCGTAGACCACCAGGGGCCAATGATCGGGCAGGATGGGCAACGCCTCTAAGCGCCACTGCCGCCACTGGGGATTGATTTGGTGCGGCTCGGCCAGGGAAACCAGGTGCCCAATGGCCCAGGTGACCACATAGCCGTTTCCCTGCAGGTAGCCTTTGCCCCGTTTCTCGGCTCCGAGTACCCGGGCAATATCACGCGCAACCGAAGGCTTTTCCGCCAGAACGGCGACGGTACCGGATTCACTTGCCTTCATGGTTGTTCTCAGTCTACCGCGAGCGCGGTTCCCTGTTAGCCGCGGGCGTGGCTTCTATGAAGAACCCTTCATGATCCACTTTCTCGCCGTGAGACCAAAGGGGGCATCTGCCGCTCCACTTTTATGCCACTAGCAGAAATGTTTTAATCGATATGTGGACGTTTCCCTAGTTGAAATAAAACAAGCAGAACAAAGAATCCGCGATTTCATCTATTTTTCCCCCTGCCAGCTCTCGGCCGCTCTCTCCGAGGTGACTGGTCAACAGGTCTTTCTCAAGCTGGATAATCTGCAGCGAACCGGAGCCTTCAAAGAGCGCGGCGCGCTCAACCGGATTCTGCTGCTGAGCGATGAGGAGAAGCGGCGCGGAGTGATCGCCGCCAGCGCGGGCAATCATGCGCAGGCCGTGGCCTACCACGCCACGCAGCGTGGTGTGCTGGCACGGATTGTCATGCCGCTCATGACCCCCCTGGTGAAGATCTCAGCCACCCGTGGGTTTGGAGCCGATGTGATCCTGCACGGCGCAAACTACGATGAGGCCTGTGACGAGGCGCTCCGGCTTTGCAAGCTGGAAGGCATGACGTTTCTGCACCCTTTCGATGACAACGCAGTGATCAACGGTCAAGGAACCATCGGTCTCGAATTGCTGCAGCAGGTTCAGGGATTGGAGGCGGTCGTTGTACCCATCGGCGGCGGGGGATTGATCAGCGGCGTGGCCTGCGCTTTGAAAGAGAGCAACCCGGCTATTCGGGTGGTTGGGGTGCAGACTGAGCGGCTTCCCTCTATGTTGCGCGCGATCGAGCATGGAGGGCCGGTCACCGTGCCGGCAGAAGCAACGATTGCGGATGGAATCGCCGTCCGGCGCGCCGGAGATCTGACCCTGCCCCAGGTGCAACGCTTTGTCGACGAGATCGTCACCGTCGATGAAGAGGAGATTGCCAACGCAATTATGGTCCTGCTGGAAAGGGAGAAGACCCTGGCTGAAGGGGCCGGAGCCGTAGCCCTGGCGGCGCTGCTGCAGAAGAAGACCTCGCTCAAGGGCCAACGAACCGCCGTCCTGGTGTGCGGAGGCAACATCGATGTAAGCCTTCTGGCCAGGATTATTGAGCGCGGCCTGGCCAAAGATGGCCGGCGGATACGCATTCGCGTGCACCTCGCCGATCGCCCTGGGGCGCTCTATCATCTGACCAAGATCCTCGCCGATCAGCGGGCAAACATTGTCGAAACGTTGCACAGCCGTGCTTACTACGGCGTCAGTCTGGGCGACACTGTTATTGACATCACACTCGAAACACGGGGCGCCGCACATATCACGGCCATTGCCAAGGCCCTGGAGATCGAAGGCTATCGCTATGAGCGCATTCAGTAAAACGATTGGAACAAGGCCCATGCAAGAGTTTTTGAGGTTAAAACGCCTGCCGCCGTATGTCTTCAACATAACCGGCGAGTTGAAGGCTGCCGCGCGCGCGCGCGGAGAAGACATTATCGATTTCGGCATGGGCAATCCTGACGGCGCGACGCCCAAGCACATCGTGGACAAGATGATTGAAGCGGCGGGCAAGACGGCCACGCATCGGTACTCGTTGTCTAAAGGAATTCCGCGGCTGCGTAAGGCGATTTGCAACTGGTATCTCAGACGCTACAACGTGGAGCTCGATCCACTGACTGAAGCGATCGTCACCATCGGGTCCAAGGAGGGCATTGCCCATCTGTGTCTGGCCACGCTTGACCGTGGCGATGTGGTAGCGGTGCCGAGTCCCAGCTATCCGATCCACATTTATGGGCCAGTGATTGCGGGGGCCAATGTCCGCGGTATCCCGGTGCACAGCACGGACGATTTTCTGGCGGAGCTGGAACAGAGCGTCCCGCTGATGTATCCGCGGCCCAAGATGTTGATCTTGAATTTCCCGGCGAATCCAACTACGCAGTGTGTGGATCTGGCATTTTTCGAGCGCGTTGTTGCTCTGTGCAAAGAATTCCAAATCTACCTGGTTCATGATCTGGCTTATGCCGATCTGGTCTTCGATGGATATCGCGCGCCGTCGATCCTGCAGGTACCGGGTGCGAAAGATATCGCCGTTGAGTTTTTCACTTTGTCCAAGAGCTACAACATGCCTGGCTGGCGAGTGGGCTTCATGGTGGGCAATCCTGAGTTGGTGGCGGCGTTGGGGCGGTTGAAGAGTTATTTCGACTACGGCACCTTCACGCCTATCCAGGTTGCTGCGATTTTGGCCTTGGAAGGCCCGCAGGAGTGTGTGCAGGAGATATGTGATACCTACCGCAAGCGGCGCGATGTGTTGGTCAAGGGGCTCAATCAATTGAATTGGCAGGTGCCGTTGCCGAAGGCCACGATGTTTGTGTGGGCCTCCATTCCTGAGCGATACAAAGCGATGGGCTCGCTTGAATTTTCCAAGAAGATGCTGACCGATGCCAAGGTCGCGGTCAGTCCAGGTGTCGGCTTCGGTGAACACGGAGATGAGCACGTGCGCTTTTCGTTGATTGAGAATGAGGAACGAACCAGGCAGGCGTTGCGGGGCATCAAGCAGATGTTCCAGCAGTAAAGCCTCTAAATAAAATCTTCCCCTAACGAATGCCAATTGAGAATGGACGCATCTTCCCTGGACGGGTGCCCCAGATCCGCCAAAGCGTACCTGGGCCGAAGATGAGGGGCGAAGCCCCACCATAGCTTTTACTTTTAGAAAGCTCGGTTGTGCCGTCCAGAAAAAGCATCGGAAAAACATCTTCATCTCCCAGGTACGCTGGGGCGAACCTGGGGCACCCGTCCAGTCTCGATAGGCATTCGTTAGGGGAAGAAGTGTCCAGTATCGAGAAGATGTGTCCAGTGTCGATAGGCATTGGTTTGGGGGGAAGATGCTGCACTAGTGGAAGTCGTGTGAGTGTACCTCGAGGTCTGTGAAGGCCAACGGCTGTATGCGTCTGGCCTTGACATGGATCACACCATCCTGATTCTGCAATGCACCCTCGACCAGAACAAATTTGCTGCGTGAGACCACCACCCGCTCCCGTTCATATAGATCAGGAGTGATGATGACATTGGCGATGCCGGTCTCATCTTCCATAGAGAGAAAGATGAATCCCTTGGCGGTGCCTGGGCGCTGCCGCGCAATGACACAACCAGCCGCACGTACATAGGCTCCGTCTTGATAATTCCGCAATTCGCAGGCTGACAGTACGTTTCTCGCTTGCAACTCTTGCCGGCGGTAGTGCAGTGGGTGTTTCCCAACTGTCAAGCCCGTGCCGGAGTAGTCCGCGCTCAGCCTCTCCTCTATATTCATCTGCCGCAGTGGAGAAGAGCTGGAGGCATGATGTGCAGACTTCAGCAAAGGGCCAACTGGCCGTACCGCTTCTTCTACCTGCCAAACCGCATCACGCCGATGATCGATTCCCCCGAGTCCATTCAAAGCGCCAATGCGGGCCAGTAATGTGAGCTCTTTGCGATGCAGCAATGGGACACGCAGGGTGAGATCTTCGGCGGAACTAAACGGGCCGGCTTGCCTGCGGGATTCCACGATCGCTTCCGCCACGTCCTGCCGTAATCCTTTGGCGTACATCAGGCCCATGCGCAGCGAGAGCTCACCATTGCTTCCATGCTCAATCGCACACTTCCACTCCGATATCCGCACATCGATCGAGCGTACACGCAGGCCATGGCGTTGCGCATCCTTTACCAGTACGGCAGGCATGTAAAAACCCATGGGCTGATTATTGAGAATCGCGCAGGTAAACGCAGCCAGGTAACGCACCTTGAAATAAGCGGATGCGTAGGCAATCAATGCAAAGCTGGCGGCGTGGGATTCAGGGAAGCCATAGAGCGCGAAGGAGGTAATGTTTTGAATGATGGTCGCCTGGGTGGCTGCATCGAGGCCGTTTTTCGTCATGCCACTGCGCAGCTTTACTTCCAGTTGCTCCATGCGCTGCCAGGAACGGCGCATGCCGACGGCACGGCGCAGCTCCTCTGCTTCCGCGCCGGAAAAATCAGCCACCGTCATGGCCATGCGCAAGAGCTGCTCCTGAAATAAAGGAACGCCTAATGTTCGCTCGAGCACTGGTATCAGCGATGGATGGGGATAAGTAACTGCTTCTTTTTTTTGCCGGCGGCGCATGTAGGGGTGCATCATCTTGCCCACGATGGGCCCCGGCCGGATGATGGCCACCTGCACCACCAGGTCATAGAATTTGTCCGGATGATTGCGTGGCAACGAAGCCATTTGCGCCCGGCTTTCCACCTGGAACATGCCTACCGTATCGGCGCGCTGCAGGGTTTCGTACACCAACGGATCCTGGGGCAATTGCGCCAGGTCGACGGGTTGATCGTAATGCTGCGCAACCAGGATTAGAGACTCCTGGATGACCGCCATCATGCCCAAACCTAGCAAATCAACCTTGATGAGACCCAGATCGGCGCAGTCTTCCTTATCCCACTGGACTACGGTTCGGCCAGGCATGGAGGTTCGTTCCAGCGGCACCACATGATCCAATTGGCCCTGGCATATCACCATGCCTCCTGAATGTTGGCCGAGATGGCGCGGCAGGTCTTGAATCCGCATGCAAAGCTCTAGAAATTTGTGGATGTGCGCGTGCTTTACGTCAAAGCCCGCATGAAGAAAGGAATTTGCCAGGGTGTCATTATTTCCCTTCCACTCCCACTGCGACACCAGGCCCGAAAGTCGCCCCAGGGTCTCAGGATCGAAGCCCATCGCCTTTCCCACTTCCCGTGCCGCTGACTTGCCGCGATAGGTAATCACGTTGGCAGTGATGGCGGCACCGAGTTCTCCATAACGCTGATAGATGTACTGGATCGCCTGCTCACGCTTATCCCCGGAGGGCAGATCGAGATCGATATCGGGCCATTCCCCACGACTCTCGCTGAGGAAGCGTTCGAAGAGCAAGTCCATGCCTACCGGATCGACCGCGGTTATTTCAAGCGCATAACAGACTGCGGAATTCGCCGCGCTCCCCCGGCCTTGCACCAGGATGTCGTTCCGCTTGCAGAAATCGACCAGGTCCCACACGATCAGAAAATAGCCGGCAAAACCGAGTTTCTGAATCAAGGCCAGCTCATGCTCAACCTGCTTTTCAACCTTTTCCAGTAACTTGCGATCGCGCTTGGCGCCGTAGCGGTTCAATACGCCCTCAGCCACACGCTGGCGCAGAAAGCTGTCCATGGTTTGGCCATCGGGAACCGGGTACCGGGGAAATTCATAGCCCAGGTCATGGAGTTCAAATTCCAGCCGCTCAGACAAAGCCACAGTATGGGAAATGGCCTGAGGAAGATCGCTGAAGCGGCCCGTCATCTCCCGCGCATCGCGCAGATGGCGTTGGTTATTGACCGTGAGCAGGCGGCCAGCCTGTTCCAGGTCGGTATGGTGGCGAATGGCAGTAAATACATCGAGAATTTCTCTGTCATACGCTGTGGCATAACGAACACCGTTGGTAGCCAACAGCGGCAAGCGCAGGCGTTGGGCAATACGGATGGCGGCCTGGTTGCGCCATTCTTCCTCGCGCTCGTCATGGCGCTGAACTTCTACATAGACATTCTGCCGTCCGAAGACTCGAACCAGCTTTTCCGTTACTTTTATTGCTGCAGATTCTCCGCCATGCATCAGGGCTGCCGCCACTGGGCCTTCATCGCCGCCGGTCAAGCAAATCAGCCCGGGAGAGTACTCCTCCAGATCCTCGAGTGTAGCTGCGCCCTCGCACTTGGTGGTCTCGCGCAGCTTGAAACGGGTTATCAGCTGACAGAGGTTTTGATAACCGGAGCGCGAAGAGCAGAGCAGGGGCAGGCGCGCAGCTTCGGGAACATGGCGATGCGGTAACCATGCCGGAGGCAGGAGACGATTGCCCAGGCTGGATACAGCAATCTCCGCGCCCACATGCGCCCGTACCCCGTGCTTGCGGGCAAGGGTATGAAATCGCGCCGAGCCGTAAACCCCATTGCGATCCAGCAAAGCCATGGCCGGCATATTGAGTTCAGCAGCCCGCTGGATCAGGTCTTCAGGCAACGATGCACCTTCAAGAAAACTGAATGCGCTGGCTGCATGCAGTTCGACATAGTGCTCAGTCATACAGCGCCTCTACCTGCCATCGTTCCTGAGTAAGATCATGGATCAGGCAGCAACAGAGCCAGGTTGCACGATCCTGATCTTTAGCGACCAGGTCCCATTGCTCGAGCGCCCAGAGGGTAGGTCTCCACCAGTCTCCGCCGGAAGACCAGGGCCCGTAGGCACGCTCGACGGTGTATCGCTTCTCGCGAAAGATGAAGGTGTCCGGCCGCTGATCGCGCACAGTTACGGTCACGATTTCTGCCGGCCGTAATTGCCGCATGGCTACGCGATGCGTTCCCGGTTTCGGGTCGAGCACGGTCGAAGAGGGCACAGCAAAAGGTTCGACGCGAAAGGCTTCCGGGCGATGCGTGTCTTTGAGCACCACCTGGCCTGCGCAGCCCTCGCCAACGATACTGCGAATACGCGCCAGGGTCACATCCAGCCGCATAGGCTCTGGTACTTGTGGTGAAAAAAGTCCAAGCTGCACCTTGCTGGTGCTTCCCGGTTGCGCGCTCAAGATAAGCCCAAGGATGGCTGCCTGTGGAGGGTACGCTTGTAGATCCAGGTGGATGAGCTTCAACCATAGTTTTCGATCATTATTGGGCAGTGCGGGCCGCACGGTGCGGGTATGCGCCTTGCTGCCTTCAAGATCCAGGTGAAGTGTGATCGAGGCCAGTGCCAGTATGCGTGATTGGGCGCGCACAATCAGCTGATCGAGCATCACTCCCATGATAAAAAGCAGCGAATCGAGCAGTTCTACCGGTGAGTCCAGTTCCATTCGTTCTTCAAGGGCCAGGCTGGCTTCGAGCGCGCGAAACAAATGCGGCGATTCTCCCCGGGCCAGCAGGCGCATTGCTTTACCTGGTTGTCCAAGCCGGGCAATCAATTCGGTTTCCTTGAGATTCGCCAGTGCTCCCAGGGTCGTGATGCCCCACATGGCGAATGTTTCCTCATGCTCCGGAGAAAGGTCGAGAACCGTGAGTGGTAAAGGCGCGAGCGCAGAGCATTCCATGCCTCGCGGCACTACCCGTATGCCTGCGGATTTGCCTGGAGAGTGCCCTCGCGCCAGGCACCTGGCGGCATGAAAATTGCTGCTGATAGCGATGGAGGCTCGTATACACAGGGCCTGTACCCTTTTGAGCAGGTTCTCGCCCAGTGCATCGGGGGAGCCAAAGAGCGTCTCCGTGCCGGTGATGTCGATGACACAGGTAAAGTAACTGTTACTGCTCTGATCTTCTACCCGGGGGGAGAAGCCGCCGGCACACTCCAGCAAAGCTGCTCGGGCTGCTGCCTCCTCGGCGTGCGAGCGCGGCAATACCAGGGCGGTAGGAAACATCTCCATTTCCAACCGTGTCATGCCCAGGGCTATCCCGAGTGTGCGTGCCGCGCTGTTGAGCGAGCACACCTGCTCGAATGGCGGTTCACCGTCGAGCACGGCTACCGGCTTGCTCTGCAACTCCGGCCGTAGGCGCAAGAGTGCCTGCAGGGGAAATTCCTTTACGTCGACGCAGGCATATCGTTCCGTCATGAGCGGCCTGCCCAAAGGGCTCTACCCTGCCACTGCGCTGTGGGTACGCTTTGTGGCTGCTTCCGCAGGGGGAATACATTCCCAGGAGACTGGGGAAAACGCTGGCGGCCCAGCTCTGCCCGATGTTCGAGGCCGGTGAAGATGGTTGAATCGGGAGCCAGCACGCTACTCGGTTCCAGACGAAGCACCAGGCCGGCACTATTTCTGGAGCAGACATGCTGGGTCAGCAGCAAAACATTCGATTGCAGCCGCTCGGCTGCGGCCCGGAAGCGGAACCATGTCGCCAGCGGCACGCGCAAGGCATACTCCGCGTTCAGGCTGCCCATATCGAGCACGATGCAGCTGAATCCACCAGCCTGCAGCAATAGATCCGTAACCCGTAGTGCCTGTTCCAGGCGCGCCCAGGACTTACCCCTGGGGCCTGTTTTGATAACAGCAGCGGGAGGCTTTGCGGGCTCTGGACCATGATTTTGTTTCTTACCTTGCGGTCGAGGTTTGTGGAGCTCTTCGGCGCAGCGAGGAGCGATTTGAGCTGGGCCGAGCAAATCGCTGACCGCAGCAGACAGGCCAGTCGCCTCCATTCGGGGATGGCCACCACCTCCTGCTGGCAACCCCGGCTTTACCCTCAATCCGCGCACTGCGGCTGATGGCGAGGGCACAGGAGACGAACCGCACCGTACCCAAAGCAGACGTGAGAGGTCCACTCCTATGGCTGCTGCCGATTCAGGATGCAGGGTGTCGGAAACATCTACCCAGGCGCACACCTTGCCTGCCTGGGTCATGCTGGCAATGAACGCGAGCGCGAGCGAGGTTCGTCCGGAGCATTCCGGTCCAACCACCTCGCTGAGGGCGCCGACAGGGAATCCGCCATGCAGCAGGAGGTCTATTTCGGGAATCGCTGTAGGTGCAACCGGGTAGGGAACACGGGCCATCGGCGTAAGTGCCGAAGGGACTCTATCCGCCAGGGTAGCTTCTATTTGTGCGCGCAGATGGCTGGCGGTTGGCATGGTTTGATCTTCGCCTTATTTTCGCCTTTCGCGGGTCTCCAGTGTCAACCTATGGTTGTGGGAAAAGTCCGGTAATCGGCCTTTAAGTGATTGAAAGTAGATTGTTTATGCTTGCTGCTGAGTTGTTTCCGGCGTATCAAAAAAGTGTTGTAACGGGCAGAAAAGTCGTGCCCTGATACAAAACATGAGTTTTTCCGCAATTTGCTACTAGGAACCGCTCGCTGGTTCGGCGCGGAAGATGAAACAGCACTGTTATTATTTCCGTCTCATGTACGACTACTTGAGAAAGTCATGGCATAGGCCGCTGTATCGAATAGCTGCATCGAAGGCTTGGGAGATAATCAATACAGGAATTAGAGGCTGAATGATCCTGAGCTTTTTTCATTTCGCGATACTGGGGATGGCTGCAATCCCTTTTATCTATTACTCGCTGGCACTGTTTAGCGCATGGCAGTTTTTTCGATGTTCGCGTAAACCCGCTTCTACCAGCTATACCCCTCCGGTGAGTAATCTCAAGCCCATTCGGGGACTCGATCCCGATACCTATGAAAATCTCGCCAGCTTCTGCTGTCAGGACTATCCGGAATACGAAATCGTCTTTTGTGTGGGGGATGCATCAGACCCTGCATTGCCGACGATTCAGAGGCTCATCCGCGACTTCCCCAAGTGTCAGATCCGCGTCCTGATCGGCTCCGGCCGGGTAGCTACCAACGATAAAGTCGCCAAGCTGGCGCGAATGACTGCGGAAGCAAAATACGAAACAGTCGTGATGAGCGATAGTGACGTGCGCGTGCAACCGGATTACCTGCGCACCATTATTGGCCCACTGGCGGATCCCAAGGTCGGTGCAGTCACGTGCTTTTACGTACCCGTTCCCAGCGAAGAAAAAACCTTTGTGCAGCGTGTTCAATCCGTAGGTATGCTCTCTGACTTTTATGCCGGGATTCTGGTTGCCAGGCAGTTGGATGGAGTGAAGTTTGCCTTGGGTCCAACGATTGCCACCACGCGTAAGCATCTCGCCGGCTTTGGCGGCTATGCGGCAATCGAAAATCGTCCAGCGGACGATCTGCTGGTGGGACGCTTGATTGCAGAGCAAGGCTATGAAGTAAAACTTCTGAACTATGCCATTCACACCGTGTCAGATTTCCAGTCGCTGCGCGACCTTTTCCTGAAGCGCCTGCGCTGGACAGTGGTGATGCGCATTATGCGTCCGTGGGGGCATCTCGGCTTGATTTTTACCCTTGGTTTGCCCTGGGCCCTGGCAGCGATCTTTGTACAGCCCACGGCTGAGGTTGCGTTCGCTTATTTGAGCGCGTATTTCGCCTTCCGTATCGCCATGATGGAAGTGATTGGCAGGTGGGGTTTGAAGCAGCCGGGTATTTACAAGAAGCTGTGGCTGCTTCCGGTATGGGATCTGCTCGCCGCGTGTATATGGCTAACCAGCTTTACCCGCAACAGCATTCGCTGGAGAGACGGTTATTACTACATCCGCAATGGTGAGTTGGTTCCGGTCGATCCTGCAGCCGCTATCCGAGCGGCGGAGAAGGCCCCAGAGCGGGTTTAAGAGTAGGAAAGAAACAGCAGGTCCCTCCACTCCGCGAAGCGTAGTGGAGGGACCTGCTGTTTCTAATTGACAACCTCTACAGTGCTGTCTTGGCCAGTACGGGCTTTTCCACGCGCCTATCGTTCCTGGTGTGGCGCCAGTTCACTCTAGGCAGAAACAGCGCAGTATCGATTCTGTCTTTGTAGCGAACTGCAATATCGATGAGTGAATCCAGCAGGGAATCAGAGAGAAAGTGCGGCGCAAGGCCAAGATCGATCAGCTTGGAGTGCTTGGCATTGTAGTAATGCTGCTCCGCCTCCACGCGGGGATCGGACAGGTAATCGATCTCGACTTTCAGCCCCGTTTGCTTGCCGGCATTCTGCACCAGGTGGGCTAGATCGAGCACAGAAAACTGCTCGGTGAATTGGTTAAATACGCGGAATTCTCCCTTGGCCGCGGGATTGAGACAGGCCAGCTCCACGCAACGCACAGTGTCGCGGATATCCAGGAAGCCGCGTGTCTGGCCGCCTTTGCCGTAGACCGTGAGCGGGTGGCCGAGAGCCGCCTGGGCGCAGAAGCGATTGAGCACCGTGCCGAAGACCTCATCGTAGTCAAAGCGGTTGATCAACGCTTCATCCAGGGCGACTTCGTCGGTCATGGTTCCATACACCACACCCTGGTTCAGGTCCGTGGCGCGGGTTCCCCAGATCTTGCAGGCGAACATCATATTGTGGCTGTCGTGGACCTTGGAGAGGTGATAGAACGACCCCGGCTGCTTGGGATACGGGAGCACGTCTTTGCGGCCGTTGTGCTCGATGGTGATGTATCCCTCTTCGATATCGATGTTGGGCGTGCCGTATTCACCCATGGTGCCGAGCTTGACCAGGTGGCAGTCGGGCTGGAATTCGCGCAAAGCGAAGAGCAGATTCAGTGTGCCCACGACATTGTTTACCTGGGTGCCGACAGCGTGATTGCGATCGATCATCGAATAGGGCGCGGAGCGCTGCTCGGCAAAGTGGATCACGGCTTCCGGCTCAAAAGTCTTGATGGTCGAAGCCAGAAACTCGTAGTCCGTCACATCGCCGACGAAGAGCTCGATGGACTTGCCGGTGAGCTCGTGCCACACGCGCAAGCGGTCGGCCAGCGGGCGAATGGGCGTGAGGGATTGCACTCCCAGTTCGTGGTCCCAAAGACGGCGCACGAAGTTGTCGATAATAGCGACTGAGTGGCCCTGCTTCGATAGATAGAGAGCGGTAGCCCAACCACAGTAGCCATCGCCTCCAAGTACGGCAATTTTCATAGTGTCTCCAGATCGTTTATCAAGTATTTACATTGTATGGGTTTCTGCAATTGGGTGATTGGTGAGCAGCACTTTGCCGCCACTCCTAAGCACGGGATTGAGCTCGTCCTGGCTTACCAGAGACTTCAAATGATCAACTTGGTTGTCCCGGGCGAAGATGTAATATCGCTCCGGCCGTCCCCAGAGCTGCTGGAATTGGCTGTCGTCGATAAATACATTTGCTGAGCCGGGAGCATAGGAGCCATAGACCATGTTGAAGAACCTTCCGTTCAACAGCAGCGCAGTCCTGTTGGTATAGAAGAAGACGGAAGAAAACCAGTAGTAGTGGTGGTCGATGATCAACTCGCCTTGCGGCGACCGCTCCAGTGCCTCGATTAAGGGCTTGGATGACAGGTATGGGTCGAAGCTAACCATCGCCAGGCGGGCGGCGTGAAAGAAGACCACCATGGCGAGGGCAATCGCCAGGTAGACCCTCTTGCTGGCCCTCAGGAGGGTGCCCGCGGCTGCAATGACGAAGGCAACGGCGGCCAGACCCAGCGGCAGCCGAAGGTAGGCAAAAGACTTGAGGGTCAGGTCTTCCATGTGGCCGAGCGATAGCTTGTAGGCGCCCGGATTGGATGTCAATGCCTGAGAGATGTCTCCCGGGATGGGGATGTGGCGATCCGCTACCAGGATGGCAATCGCCGCCACCGCGGCCACGGTAAAGATCACGGTCAGTAGCCGTGTGCCTCCCCTGACAAGTTTCCCCTCCGTCGCCATCGCCGAGCCAATCAGCAGCGCCATCGCCGGGTAGATGGGCATGGAGTAGTACTCCTGGGTGGTGGAGAAGGTGAAAAACACCATGACAAAACCGATCCAGCACAAGGCCAGTAGCCGGGTCTTTCCCGCGCGGTCGTGGGGCCGGTAGGAGAGCCTGAAGGCAGCCGGCAGATAAACACTCCAGGGGAAAAGCCACGCCAGGTTGAAGAGCCAGAAATAGACGGGCGGCACGGTGTCGTAATCCCGCGGGTAGCGCAGGTTCAGGAACCGCAATAGCTGCTCGTTAATAACGTAAAACCACAGGAAACCGTGATATTCCCCGGGAACGCTCCTCATGGAAAGGCTGAAATAAGGCGGGTTACGCAGGGTGGCAAGAATATGCCAGGGAGCGGCGATGAGGAGGATAATCGCCACTCCGCTAAGAGGCCTAAGCCGCCTCCACACCCGTAGGGAGAAGAACTGACGCGTGAGCAGCAGGTAGACGGCGATGGCTCCGATAGGGAAGACCACACCAATCAGGCTCTTGAGGAGCAAGCCGAGGGCGAGGGATGCGGCGAGGACGGCTGCCCATGCCTGCGGGTGGCGCTCGTCTTCATCCAGCACACGAAGGAAGGCCCACAAAGCCAGGGCGATGGTGAGGGTGAGCATCGCGTCCGGCAAGAGGATGCGGGTGAAGAGCCAGAGCCCGACGCAAGTCGACATGCAAAGGCCGGCCAGGAATCCAGGCCGCAAGCCGAATGCCCACGCCCCAAAGGCTGCAGTGACCCAGCAAAGCGCGATGACCCCGAGAGCAACTGGAATACGCGTAGCCCAATCATGCGCGCCAAAAACCTTCATGGAGGCCACGATCGTCCAGTAGAGGAAGGGGGCCTTTTCCAGGTAAGGCACACCGTCGAGGCGAGCCGTCACCCAATCGCCGGAGGTAAGCATATTGCGCGCGATCTGCCCCTGCACGGCGTCGACGTCATCCATCAGCGAGGGGGGAGAGATGATGCAACCCAGGTAGACTGCAGCGGCAAACAAAAGCAAGATGGCTAAGTAGGTGTGCCAGCCCCTTCGGCTACCAGGACTGGTAATTTTTGTGTCGACGCGGGTGTCGACTGAATGCGCCATCGTTTCATCCAGAGAAACAGGATCATTAAACCCCATAGGTGGTATCCCAGGTTGGCTCGCCTTTCCAGGTGAAGCCGCACATAGGCCTCGATGGTGTCGGCGCGGAAGAGGTCTGCGTGTTCAGAAAGGCCTTCTTTCAAAGTGTCAAGCAGGAGTGGACGAAGAGATCCGCGGAGCCACTCATGCGCGGGAATATCAAAGCCCACTTTCTTGCGATTGAGAATCGATGGTGGAAGTTTGTCCTTCATCAATTCCTTCAACAGCAGTTTCTGGCGTGAGCCGCGCATTTTCAGTGTGTCGGGCAAGGTCGCGGCAAACTCGATGATGCGATGGTCGAGGAAGGGAGGCCGCACCTCGACGGAATGGGCCATGCTCATGCGATCCGACTTCACCAGAATGTCATCGGCCAGATAGTAATTTTGATCGAACGCGAGATAGGGGTACAGTCCGTCGCGGGCGGCGAGGGAAACGGCCAGCCGCTCCAGGATGTTGCCCATGGCGGGCGGCAACGGGCGGCGCAATAAGGTCGCCTTGGCCGCCTCGGAGAAGGTTCCATTCCAGTGGATATGGGCCCGTTCCGGGGATAGCAGGCAGCCCTCAAGAAAGCGTTTGAGCTTGTATTCCAGGCTGATCTTCTCATCGGAGACGGGCCATAGGGTCAAACTCTTGAGCGCCGCTTTGATCGCCGGCGCAGGCAAGCTTCGAGCGGTCCGGGCAAGCTGGTTGGCACGGTAGGTAAGGTACCCGGCAAAGATCTCATCCGCGCCTTCGCCGCTCAAGGCCACGGTGGCATGGGTCTTGCACATGCGGGAGAGAAACCAGACCGGCAGCGCTCCGGCATCGGCGCTGGGTTCATCCGAGTAGTACGCGAACTGTTCAATCGCGCCTTGCAGATCTTCCTGGGGGTTCAGGTCGAGCTGTTCGTGATCGGTCCCATAATGCGACACCACCTGCTGAATATGCTCCGTCTCATCAAAGCTGCGGCCGCGGAAGGAGATGGAGAAAGTCTTCAGACGGCTATGGTTGGTGCTGGCCGCGTAGTGCAGGATGGTGGAAGAATCGATGCCGCCACTTAGCCAGACTCCCAGGGGAACGTCGGAGAGCAGGTGCTCCTGAACCGACTGCTGCAGCAGAAAATCCAGCTCTTGCTTGGCGCTCTCGAGGTCGCGTACACGGGGTGCGGGAGCGGGCAGGCTCCAGTAGGACTCGGTGCGCACCTGGCCGTCATGCCACTCATACCAACAGCCCGGGGGCAGTTTCTCCACTCCGTTCACCAAGGTCCAGGGGCAGGGAACGTAATTGAGAGACAGATAGCAGTCCAGCCCCTCCATGCTTAAGCGGCGCTCCACTTCAGGATGGATGAGGATGGCCTTGAGTTCGGAACCAAAGAGCAGATCCTCTCCATACCTGGCCAGGTAGAGGGGCTTGATACCCATGCGGTCTCGAGCCAGAATGAGCCGCCGGGTGGACTTGCACCAGAGAGCGACGGCGAACATGCCGCGCATGCGGGCAAAACAAGCAGTGTCCCAGGCAAGGAAGGCGTAAAGCACCGTCTCGGTATCGCAATGGGTGCGGAACTGATAGCCGAGTGCCTCGAGCTCAGGCCTTAACTCGAGATGGTTGTAAATTTCGCCATTGAATACAATGACCGTGTCGCCATCGCTCGAGGTCATTGGCTGTTCGCCCGCAGCCAGGTCAAGAATCTTCAATCGGGTCGCGCCCAGGGAGCACAACCGGGAGGAGAAAACCCCCTGTTGATCAGGTCCGCGATGGATCAGGGTGGCGGTCGCTGCACGTATCCGATCAGGATCGGGCGTCCAGCCTTTCTGGGTAAAGCCGGCAATGCCGCACAAAGTCGAAGCACCTCTAAAACTATAGTTATAACAACTTTACCGAGGCTCAGTGGGAGCGGAGCGCATCCCATAGATGCTGGAAACGAGCACCTGGCTCCTTTTTCGAACGGCTGAGCGGCGATTTTTCCTCCTCAGGCGTCAGTTAGTACAATCAAGGGTGTGTCTCGGAAACCTGTCCACCTGAAAACGTTTTTGCTCATCCTGGTGATGGTCATTGCCGGTCCCCTGGGCAACGTTTTGCTGGGCAAGGGCATGAAGCAGGCGGGCAGGCTGCCGGTGTGGCCGCCCACCGAAGCCCTGCACACAGCGTTGCGTGTCTTTGGCACCGGCTCTATCTGGCTTGGGGTCGCCTCTCTACTCACTTTTTTCCTGGCTAATGTGCTGGTACTTTCCTGGGCGGATTACAGCTATGTACAACCGGCTTCGTCGCTAGGCTACGGGGTTTCTGCGCTGCTCGGCTATTTCATGTTAAGCGAGCCGGTTTCGCCTTTGCGCTGGCTGGGGATCGCTATCATCTGCCTGGGTGTCCTGGTCGTCGGGCAGAGCAACCCGCGCAGCTTTGAGAGCAGCCCGGCACGAATGGAGCAGAGCTAGTTGGTTGAGGTAATCCTCTTTGTGTTCATCATCGTGGCTGGTACCGGTGGCGAACTGTGCGTCTCCCGCGCGATGAAGGCGGTCGGGGAAGTGAAGGATTTTCGTCCCGCGGCGATTGTTCGAGTCATTGGTCGCGCCCTGCGGGTAGGGTGGATGTGGGCGGGAGTAGGCTTGATGGCGCTGGCATTCTTCTCTTTGCTGGGCGCGCTCTCCATCCTCAACGTAAGTTTCGTGGTGCCGGTGACTGCTCTGAGCTACGTGACCGGGGCGCTGGGAGCGGTATTCTTTCTACGTGAGCGCGTCAGCCGGCGGCGCTGGGCGGGTGTTTTTTTGGTCTCGCTGGGGGTCACCCTGGTGTTCCTGGGGAATCGATGAACTGGTTTGACTAGATGAGCGTCTCGACGTCAGCTCGCAGTACCCAAAGCATAGCGTTCCGCGAGATCGTGTTGCTGGCCATCGACTCCTTTCGTCTTAACCAGATTCGTTTTGCTCTTACTGCCCTGGGGATGGTGTTCGGGACTGCTTCCTTGATCCTGGTAGTAACCATCGGCCTTTCCGGCAGGCGATATGTCCTCACCTCCATTCAGAACATTGGCACCAATCTTATTTGGGCGGAGTACGCCGGGTTGTCGGATGCCAGTGGCGAATCGGTGCGTGATTTCCTGACGGTGGACGATATGCGCGCCGTGGAGCAGCAGGTGCCCGGCATTCAGGCAGCATCGCCGGTGCTCAACCTGCACCAGTACTTCACCAGTGGCGGGGGCAGGGAACGCGATGTCCTGATCCTGGGCGTGAATCCGGAGTATCCCGACATACGCCGGCTTTACCTGATCGCGGGCCGCTTTTTTGATGCGCAGGATTCGGTCACCCACAGCCATGCAGCCGTGGTCACGGACCGATTCGCGTGGACACAGTTCGGCAGCCCCCAGGAAGCGGTAGGCAAGACTGTGGCCATCTCCAACGTGCCTTTTGTCATCATCGGCGTTTTTCGCGAACGGGTATCGACTTTTGGCCAGTCGGAGATTGCCGATGAAACGGTCCTTATCCCCTACACCGTGGCGCGTTATTTCACCGGCACCGACGCGGTCAACCAGATCTACTTCTCCATGACCGACTCAGGCAGTGTGCCCTGGGCCTCGCAGGCTATTTTGAAGGCTATCAAGAGCCGGCATCGCTCCGAATCGGTGTATGACGTGGGTGATCTTTCCGCGGTGCTTTCCATGGCAGGGAAGACGGCCACTGCGTTCAGCATTGTCCTGCTGCTGTTTTCGCTGGTGACCCTGTCGGTTAGCGGCGTGGGCATCATGAACATCATGTTGGCCACGGTGCGTTCGAGGATCCGGGAGATAGGCATCCGGAAGGCATTGGGAGCGACCTTCCGGGAGATTCAACTGCAGTTTCTCGCGGAGGCGGTGCTGATTTCGCTCAGCGGGGGGGTGGTGGGGACGATTTTGGCCATGGCCGTGCCGCTGGCGATCGAGTTGTTCACTAATTACCGGGTTCAGGTTTCGTGGACATCGGCGGTGATCGCCATCCTGGTCTCGTGTGGCGTGGGGATTGCCTTTGGCACGGTTCCTGCGGTGCGGGCGGCGCGGATGGATCCTGTAGAATCACTGAAGTACGAGTAGGGAACGGCGAGCATTTTTTCGACTTTTGGGGCAATTTTTTGATTGCGCTTCTTGCGTCTGCGGTATATCCTCAAAGAGCGTCGAATACGATTTTGGTTCTCAGCTCGTTCTGCTTTAGGAGTCCGCACTACCTGCAGATACCCCGATTGAATTCAGCGTCATCTCGTTACTAAGGAAGAAGCACAATGGAACAAGGTACAGTGAAATGGTTCAACGATGCCAAGGGGTTCGGCTTTTTGAGCCGTGCAAATGGTGAGGATGTTTTCGTGCACCACACAGCGATTCAAGCAAACGGATTCCGCACCCTCCAAGAAGGCCAAGCGGTTCAGTTCAACGTGACCAAAGGCCCCAAGGGTTGGCAGGCAGAGAACGTCCAGGTTCTGTAGTCTGTAGTCAGATTTGTGAAGGAAAAGACGGTGAAATGCCGTCTTTTCCTTCGGCTTCCCGGTGAATGTTGGCCCTGTAAGACGGCGGCCTGTTCTGTCGGTATTTTCTGCGTCTTTTCCTTCCACATTCGAATAGCCTAAGATCGCTCTCAAGGAGCAACTATGTTTCGAGCGTCTCTTCTCTTGCTGCTTGTGTCGTGTGCGATGGTCGTGGGTTGCGATACCGGGAGCACTGCACAAAACGTCAGTACTACTGGATGGAAAGGGCAGAAAGTCGGCAAGAGCTCGAACGTTGCCGGCCCGGTTCCCAGTTCCACCACCGGCACCCCCGGAAATTTCCAGGATCCCCAGCCCAAACCACCGCAGGACGAACCCAAAGCTACGCAGAACCTCGACAGCGACTAAGGCTACGGCTGCTAGACTCAACTGGAACTCACATCTTTTGAACTGGAGTCTTGCATGGCTGAAGGGGAAGTCACTATCACGATTCGACCGAACGGACCGTTTCGCGTCGAGGGTCCGATCAAGCTCGTGAACACGGACGGTACGTTAATTGATCTTGCCGGTAAACCCGCCGTCTCTCTCTGTCGCTGCGGAGCCTCGACCAACAAGCCATTCTGCGACGGAACCCATTCCAAGATCGGTTTCCAGGCTGCGGCAGCGGTCGTTCCCGAGTCTGCCGAGAAAGTCTAGGCCTTAATCTCGCCGCGACGGTTGAAGATCGCCCAGGGCTGATTCCTGGGCGATTTTCATTCTGCAAAGTTTTGCAAACCCGGGAGCGCTGTCCTTGGGAACTTCAGCCTCAGGGCTTGTAGCGATCAGTCCCGAAGGGACGGCTGAGAATAGCCCAGGACGTAGTCCTGGGTAGGGTTGTCCACCGAGATTAGTCCCGGAGGGACGACTGAGAATGACCCAGGACTTCAGTCCTGGGTGAACCTGGACCGCATGTGAATGCTATTGGCGACCATACAAGGCCAACCCGATTCTGCGTTGATCGATTTCCGCGATTCATCTGCCGGACGACAAGCATGCTGTTTGGGAAGTTAGGCTCCTGGTTCAGAGCTATAACAATGATTTGGCCGCTACAGCCAAGCATCTGCAATGGCCGGAAGCCAAGGTACGTGCAGCGGTGAACTACACCGAGGCATTTGCAGACGAGATTGCTCAGGCGCTGGATGAGTATCGCGCACTGGATTTTACGGCGTTGCAGCGCCTGTTGCCGCAAGCGGTCGAATTCTCGGCAGGAAAAGCGGCCAAACGCTGAGATGCTCGAGTTCCCGCCCTTGCGCCAATGTCGGGGGCGCTTAGCAGGCAGCGGAAAAATAGGATTGAGGGGGAAAACCGTTCCCTCAGCGGCTAAAGCCGTTCCTGCTTTTATTCAGTTGCGTACGGGCTGAAGCCCGTACCCTTCAGAACACTACTCCTCGCTGGTAAGGGGCAGTTTCGGCCTTCTCCACAGCCGCTGCAGCGGTGACAGATCCAGCATGCTGCGGGCGAAATCGCTCAGGGTATCTCCCAGTAACCCCAGACTCTCGCGCACTACGTAGAAGGCGGTAAACACATCGCCGGCCACCAGCGCGATGGCCGCGCCACGCAGGCCGAGCGAGGGAACGTGCATCAATAACCAGGCCAGGAGCAAGGCGACACAAGTGGCGGTCAGCATAGCCCGCGCCATCCTCTGGTGCTGGTTGGTGGCCATCGGTACTACCGAACTGGTGAACCAAAACGCCGAAACCACCATCTGCAGCAACATGATGTTGAGCAGAACAGGGTCGATCGGCACCTTGCCGACAGTCCACACACGCCAGATCCAATCACCCAGAAACGCCACCCCAAGGGTGATGCTGAGGCATAGCAGCAGCGAGATCTGGCACGCCCGCCGGTGGAGCATCCGGGCGACATTCATGGCTCCTACGCCGAACGCAGCCGACATCTCCGGCCAGATGGAATTATTGATCAGGTTCATTCCCTGGGTGGCGCTGCGGGAGATGGTTCGCGCCGTATTGAAAGTCACCACCGCGACCGGACCCATCACATAGCCGATCACTACCAGGATACCCTGCAGATTAAGAGCATTGACCAGCGGGAAACTCATAAAGGAGAGCGCCGGCCCGGTGAGGCGGCGAATGACCGCCCATTGCGCGTGGCGAATGCCGAAACGAATCCAGGGCACTTCGCGTCTGAGCAAGATCCACAAGGCAAACACGCCCACCACATTGACGGCAACATACAGCACGGTGACGGGGACGGGAGACAGATGCAGCCCAACGCCAATCATGGTGCTCAAAAAGGCTGCCAGCACCACCAGGCTCTTGGCCATGGTCCCGAGCGGGTATTTGCCGACGCAGCGAAATGCCGCCTGGAACAAGGTCTCCTGCATTCCCAACAGAACCGCCAGTCCAAGCAGCAAGACGATCAGCTTGGTGTCTCCCGGGCTAATCGAGTGCATGTGCAGCCAGGCGCCTAACGGCAGGACCCAGACGGCTGCGATCAGCAGCAGGCCGATCAGGCTGGTGATCGCCGTAGTAAGCACCCAGACGCTCTGAAAAACGACCAGCGCCTGCTCGAAGTTCTGGGCCGCCGCCAGCATGGTCATCTCGTTGCCGGCCACACTGCCGAAGCCCACATCGCTAAGCCCCAGGTAGCTGGGAATGGTATTGAGCAGGATCCATTCGCCGTATAGGTGCACTCCCCAATGGCTGAGGAAGACAGGAACGGAAAAAATCTGCGTGAGGGTGGTAGAGAGGCGGCTGAAGGTGTTGGCGCCGAACCCTGCGATCAGCCTGCGTTGAAGACTGCGTGTGCTCATGGGGGAAAAGGCGAGAAGCCGAGCAGCTTTGGTTCATCGTACATGCTTGAGGATGCAAGTGCTAACGATGTACCCTTAAGGCCACTATGAAAGCTTTACTTCTCTCTGAGTACAATCAGCTCGACATCGCGGATCTTCCCGCGCCCGTTCCTGGCGTGGACGAGATCCTGGTGCGGGTTGCCGCCTGCGGTATCTGTGGCAGTGATGTGCACGGTTACGACGGCACTTCCGGCAGGCGGATTCCGCCCATCGTTATGGGCCATGAAGCGGCCGGGGTGGTGGCGGCGGCAGGCAAGGGTGTGACCAGGTTCAAACCCGGCGACCGGGTTACCTTCGACTCCACCGTCTACTGCGGTCAATGCGAGTTCTGTCTCCAGGGCGATATCAATCTATGCAATAACCGGCAGGTGATTGGGGTCTCCTGCGGAGATTTTCGCCGCGCCGGCGCTTTTGCGGAGTACGTCGTGGTGCCCCAGCGCATCACCTACCACCTCCCTGAGGAGCTCGAGTTTCAGGAGGCGGCCATGCTCGAGGCCGTTTCGGTAGCATTGCACGCGGTGCGCGTTTCCCAGATGAAGGGCGGCGAGACGGCCCTGGTGATCGGCGCGGGGATGATCGGTTTACTTACTCTGCAGGCAGCGAAGGCCGCGGGGGCTTCCCAGGTGCTGATCGCGGATATTGATCGCTCCCGCCTGGAACGGGCCGAGAAGCTCGGCGCCGACGCGACGCTCCTGCTTTCAGGAACGGAGTTGGTCGAGGAGATCCTGCGCCGTACAAGCGGCAGGGGTGTAGACCTGGTCCTCGAAGCAGTGGGACGAGATGAAACCATCGCCGCTTCCATTGCTAGCGTGCGCAAAGGCGGAACGGTTACACTTATCGGCAATATTTCTCCCCAGGTCAAAATCCCGCTGCAGGTGGTGGTCTCCAGGCAGATTCGCCTGCAGGGATCGTGCGCCTCGTCGGGCGAATATCCAGAGGCGATGGAATTGCTGGCCAACGGGAAAATCAAGGTGAAGTCATTGATTACCGCAGTCGCTCCTTTGAGCGATGGCCCGAGCTGGTTCGCCCGGCTGCACGCGGGCGAGCCAAATTTGATGAAAGTAGTGCTTGATCCCGGCGCATAAGTCTGGCGCCTCATTGCAACCCCCCTAACCAATGAAGGACTAGACATGACGGATGAGAAAGAGTTTTCGTCGATCGCTCGCAGACGACTGCAGGCATGGTGCCTGTTGGCTGCGGTTTTAGCGTGGTCGATGCTGGCCGGAGCGCAAGCGGGAAGCCATTCCCTCCGGGTTTACTTCGTTGATGTGGACGGCGGTCAATCGACGCTCTTTGTCACCCCGGCAGGGAAGTCGCTCTTGATCGATACCGGCTGGGCGGGAAACAACGGCCTGGATGCTGACCGCATCGTAGCCGCGGCCAAAGATGCTGGCGTGAGCAAGATCGATTACCTGTTGCTGACCCACTACCACGCAGACCACGTCGGCGGACTCCCCGAGCTGGTGGCGAAGATTCCCGTGGGCACGTTCATCGACCATGGGCCCCCCAGTCCCACCGATCCATCCACCAGCAAAGGCTATGCGGCGTATCAGCAGGTCCTAGCCAGCGGCCACTACGGCCATATCGTTCCCAAGCCTGGAGACGCCTTACCGATTCCCGGGATCAAGGTGGTGGTGATCAGCTCCAACGGCGAGGTGCTCAGCCACCCGCTACCCGGAGCTGGGGAACCGAATCCCTACTGCAAGGACTCGGAAACCAGGCCGGAAGACCAGACAGACAATGCCCGCTCCCTGGGCACCCTGCTGACCTTGGGGAAGACCAGAATTCTTGACCTGGGCGATCTCACCTGGGATAAGGAAATGAAGTTGATGTGTCCGGATAACCGCATTGGCAAGGTGGATATCCTGGTGGTATCGCACCACGGATTGTTCCAGAGCTCGAGCCCGGCATTGTTGTTTGCGGTTGCGCCGCGGGTAGCGATCATGGACAACGGGGCAAAAAAGGGCGGCTCCCCGGCAACGTTTGAAACCCTGGCGAAGACACCTGGGTTGGAGGCGCTATGGCAGCTGCACTTCTCCGACGAGGCAGGCATGCACAACATGGCGGAGGAGTACATCGCTAACCCCATGGGACCGAATGATGGCGCCAACTACCTGAAGGTGACTGTCAGTCCCAAGGGCAGTTTCTCTGTGCTCAATTCGCGTACCGGGGTAAGCAAGGATTATGCAGCACGCTGAGGCTGGCTGGGGATCCTTTCGATACGGCCGAGCATGAAGATGTAGGCCGAGATCCCGATGCACAGGTAAATAGCCGAGACGCCGAAGGCCCATCCGAAGGAATGCCGGGCGCTGACCAGGTAGCCGGTCACGATGGGCGCCAAAATGCCCGATACCTGGCTGGAAAAATTCATGATGCCGGCCAGGGTGCCCACACTGCCCCGGGGGCCGATCAACGAGGGCACAGACCAGCCGACGGCTGCTGCCGCCGATAAGCCTCCCAACGAGATGCTGATCCAGATCAGTGCGGTGGTCGCCGTTTGGGCATAGGCTGCGCCAATGATGCCCAGCCCCATGCTGGTGCCGCCGATCAGTACCGCGCGCTGCACGGTGCTGGCATTCCATCCCCGTTCCAGCAGGCGGTCGACCAGCCATCCTCCAACCACCAGCTCGCAAGCCGTGCCAAACAACCAGGGCACGCCGGTGTAGAGAAACGAGTGCAGCAGGTCAATGTGCAGGGCCTGGGAGAGGTAGCTGGGCAGCCAGGTCAGCAACAGGTAGAAAACATAGTTGTAGGCGCCGAAGCCGAGGGTCATGCCAATTACTTTTGGTTGTCGTATCAGGTAGCCGAAGGTTGCGGTTTCTGCGGGTAGGACTGGCTCCAGGGCATCTCGCTCCAGGATGTAGTCCCGTTCGCGGTCAGTAAGTTCTGGATCATCCACGGGGTCGCGATAGACACGGCAGAAGAGCAGGAAGTAGAGGAAGCTGATCAGGCCGGTGGCGGCAAAACTCCAGCGCCAGCCGACCTTCAATAGCAGCATTCCAATGAGGGGCACGCCGATCGCCGATGCGAATTTGGCGGAGCCGTCGAAGATGGATGTCGCCGAACTCCGCTCCTTTGCGGGAAACCAGTAGCCGATGGCTTTTGCGTTGGCGGGAAAGGTGGGAGCTTCTCCTATGCCCAGCAGCAGGCGCGCGGCGAAGAAGCCGCCCAAGTTAGGAGTAATGGCGGCGGCGAAGGAGGCGACGCTCCACAGAAAGCTGCTGATGCGTCCCACGCGGCGCACGCCGAATTTGTCCAGCACCACGCCCACCGGAAGCTGGCACAGCGCGTAGGTCCAGTTATAGGCGGCGGAGAGATAGCCGAAGGTGATGTTGGAGATGGCGAAGGTGGTGATAAGCGCAGCATGGGCGACCGAGAGGTTGACGCGGTCGAAGTAGTTGACCAACACTCCGACAGCCAATAGAAATGCGATGCGCCACCGGCGCCTGGGGATTTTTGGCATAGGTTCAAACGCAGTGCCTAGACTAACCTATGCGGCGTTTGCGCAGCGGCCTTACCGGTACACCACGACCGCAGGCCCCGGTCCCACCGAGATTCATCGGTTACACCACGACCGCACACCCCTGGACGGGTGCCCCAGGTTCGCCAAAGCGTACCTGGGCCGAAAAAGACGGGCGAAGCCCCAACGATCGCTTTTATCTTCTTCGAATCGAACTCGGATGATGGATCCGAGTGAAAGCAGTCGAAACAAATCATTTTCGGCCCATGTACGCTGAGGCGAACATGGGGCACCCGTCCAGGGGTGCGCGGTCGTGGTGTAACCGTTAAAACTCGGTGGGACCAGGGGTGTGCGGTCGTGGTCTACCGATGAATCTCGGATGGGATCTGGGGCCCATCCAGGGACGAGGGGCCCACAGCGGGAGAAGTGCCGCTCAGCTACCAGCGGCCGGCTTTTTGGGCTTACGTTTGGTGTTGCGTCCTGGAGTGGCGCCGTTTTTTCCACGCGGCGTAGATTCGATCACACTGCGCATCCAGTAATCGCCCTCGGCATCCACCTCGATCCCGTGAACCTCGCGCTCAAAGCCGGGAAATTGCTTGCCGAACTTTTCCAATGCCAGCAACAGGCGAATGATGGGGCTGTCGATGTCGCCCAGGCGCTCTCCGGGCATGCGCACCGGGATGCCGGGAGGATAGGGGACCAGCATCACGCCCGCCAGCCGGCGCGCCATTTCGGAGATGCGCACTTTTTCGGTGCCGTTCCGTATCAGCTTCTGATACGTCTGAGCGGGCGTCAACACAGGTTCCGGGTCCACATCGCATGCCTGGTGAAGCAGATTGGTCAGATTCAACTCCCCCATGGCCGCGTGCATTTCGTCGCTCAGTTCCTTCAACGTCATGTCCTTGTAGCGGATGCGGATGTTCGGCGACCAAGTCCGGCAATGCCTCGTATAACGTTCCCTCGTTATCGTAGAGGCGCTTGAACTCGAAAAGAGTCTCCAGCAGGCTGCCCCACTTTCCTTTGCTCGTTCCCACCGAGAAGAGGATCAACGCGGTGTAGTCGCCGGTGCGGGCAATCTCCACCAGCCGGGCATCGAGAAACTCGGTGAGGATCGCCCCCGGGATGCCCCACTCCGCCAGTTCTCCACGAGAATTGATGCCAGGCATGAGAATCGTGACCTTGGTGGGGTCGAGCATGCAATGGTCTTCGGCGATGTCTTCATCCCTGAAACCATGCCAGTCTTCCTCCGGCTTGAGTGTCCAGCATTCTGACGACTGGATGAGCAGCGAATCGGGAGTCTCCTCAAAGAGAGACGTCTGCCCGGTCATCGGATCGGTGACCGTATCCGGCTGATAGACGCGGAAGAACCATTCTTCCCCATTGGCCGAGCGGAGCCGATGAGCGATCGAAGACATGGCCTTGCGGAAGCTGATCGCATCCTGAATGGTCTCGTACATCAGGGTCGGACCAGCCGGTTCGTCCATCATCGACGTGGCCACATCGAGCGACGCGATCATGGGATAGAAGGGCGAAGTCGTGCCATGCATCATGAACGCTTCATTGAACAGATCGAAGTCCAGCGGCGCGCGGTCGCTTAACTTGACGTGGATCATGGATGCCATGGAAAAGGCAGCCAGCATCTTGTGCGTGGATTGCACCGCGAAGATCACCGGCCGGTTGGGCATATCCTCGGGCACATCCATGGCGAAGCGTCCGCGATAAATGGAATGGAATTTGGCGTAGGCGTACCACGCCTCGTCGAAGTGGATGCGGGGCACGCTGCGCGCCAGTTCGGTCGGTCACCCGTTGTACGTCATAACAAAAGCCGTCGTAGGTGGAATTGGTGACCACCGCATAGGTGGGTTCCTGCGAAGGCGCGCCGGCGCTGAACGGGCTTTCCTTGATTAATTCCTGGATGTGCTCAGGGGAAAAGCGCCGCATGGGCACCAGCCCGATCATTCCGTAGCCGTTCCTGGTGGGTTTGAAGTACACCGGCCGAGCGCCGGTGACCGTGAGCGAGTGGCAGATCGACTTGTGGCAGTTCGCGTCCACCAGGACAATATCGTTGTTGCCGATGACGCCATGGCCCACGATCTGGTTCGAGGTCGAAGAACCGCTCAGAACGTAAAAGGTCCAATCCGCTCCGAAGATGCGCGCGGCATTGCGCTCCGATTCTGCTGGAGGCCCGATATGGTCAAGCCAGGAGCCGAGCGATGAAGTGGAGATGCCCAGGTCGGCGCGCAGCAGGTTCTCGCCGAAGAAGCGGTGAAACTGCATGCCCACCGGATGCTTGAGGAAGGCCACGCCGCCCATATGGCCCGGGGCGTCCCACGAGTAAGCGCCCTGATCGGTATATTTCTTGAGCTCGCGAAAATAGGGAGGCAGCAACTGCTCGTTATAACGGGCGACGGCAAAGTCCACGCGGTTGGCGATGAAGGCCGGTGTGTCTCCGAAGAGGTGGATGTATTCGTGGACCTGCTTCACCACTTCCAGCGGCAGCTCGCTGACCAGCGTGCGATCGGCGATCAGGAAAATGGGGACCTTTTTATTTCTGCGGCGGACGGCGCGGATAATTTTCAGCGCCGCGCGCTCGTCGAACTGATGTTCTTCTTCGAGATCCCAATCGAGCAGGATGGCGCTGTGCGATGGATCGGATTTCACCAGCGAGAGCCCGTCTTCTGGGGTTGAGGTCCTGACCACCTCGTAGCCTTCTTCTCCAATCGCGTTGCACAGCCGCTCCATGGCGCGATCGGATACGGAGTTAGTCCCACCCAGTTCACTGGCAATCAACAGTACCCAACGGCCATCACTCATAGCTTGGAGTCTCGACGAATAGTGTTACGTGCATGTTTCAATCCTTGTTTGGAAGTTGGCTTAACGGGAAGCTAGGGACGAGCCTGTGGTGGCCTCTACCAGCTTGGCAACCGCTGGGGCAATCATGTCCACCAGCACCGCCTGCGGCTTCTCCGCTGTTTTTAGAAAGGCAAGCTGACGGGTCCGCCAGTCGGCCGGCGCGCTCTTATGTTCGCGCAGGTAGCCAATCGCGTCCAGGCCGGCCTGCGAGACTTGCTGCAGGCTGGTGGAGACCGGCGCCAGCTCTTGAGTAAGTTCGGACTTCGCTAGCAGTGGCTGCAGTTGCGTATCGTTGTCTCGCCACATGACAAGCCATTCCTGCGCCTGTTCCCATTCCTCTTGGGTGGCACTTCCAGCGACGATGCGATTGACCATCTCGAGAAACTGGCGCGCGGTGTCGCTCTCCGGAGGAATGGCATCGACCAGCCGGTTCAGCGGCGTGAAGGCATCGTAACTGCGCTGCTCCTCTCGCGCGTAGAGACGAGGAGGCTGCATGACGTCGCCGAAGACACGCAGCGGCAAGGGATCGGGCTCGCCGGTCATGCGGCTCAGCATGGCGGGATAGCTGGAGTTATGTTCGAGCCCGTAGTTGTTCAGCTGCTGGGAGATGATGGCCAGCCGGGCGTACATGGATGCGACATCACGGGTATCGCGGGGCGACCAAAAACGTTCGGCAATGGCGGCGGTGCGGGGCCAGATGCGGCTATCGACATTTTCCGGAGTGACAAATTCCGACCACATCGTCGCCTCGCCACCCAGAATGCGCTTGTGCTCTTCGCTGCTCAGGGTGCTTGGTCCGTCTCCCTCGGGGTCGGCCGCGTAGTGCTCAGAGGCGGACTGGTTCAAATCGATATAGTAGCCGGCTGACAGCAAGGCGCGATTGCCGCCGCGCACCGCCTGCCCAACAAATTGCGGGCCGCGCCAGGACTGGATGACCACATCCTTCGGAGTGCCGGGCTGCAGAACCTCATCCCAACCCACCATGATCTTCTTGTGTTCGGCGACAATCTTCTGCACCTTGGCGCTGAAATACGCCTGCAGTGCCGCGTTGTCTTTGAGTGCGTGGGTCTTCATAAATTGTTGGATGCGCGGGTTCGCGTCCCATTCCTTGCCGTTGCACTCATCTCCCCCCACGTGGAAGTAAGCGTCGGGGAAGAGGCTGGTCATTTCGCCGATGAAGGTGTCGAGAAATTTGTAGGTGCTGTCGCGGGTAGGGTCCATCGCGGGATTGAAGATGCCCCATTTGCGCTCGATCTGATACGGGCCCGAGCCGCTGGCCAGGTCCGGATAGCCTACAAACCAGGCGGTAGCGTGGCCGGGCATATCGAATTCCGGCACCACGCGGATGCCCCGGTCGCGCGCGTACTCGATGACGCTGCGAATCTCTTCCTGGGTGTAGAAGAGGCCATCGGAGCCCTTCTCCTGCAGCAAGGGGAACTTTTTGCTCTCCACCCGGAAGCCCTGATCTTCCGAGAGGTGCCAATGGAAGACGTTGAGCTTGACCGCTTCCATGCCGTCGAGGGTGCGATACACCACATCGAGGGGCATGAAATGCCGGCCCACGTCGAGCATCAATCCGCGCCAGGGAAAGCGCGGCTGATCGTCGATGGTCATGGCCGGAACGATGAAGCCTCGCGGGGTGATGCGGACGAGCTGGAGAAAGGTTTGCAGGCCGTGCAGCACGCCCAGCGGATTGGCGGCTTCGAGGTGAACCTCATTGGCGGTAATCTGCAGATGATACGACTCATCTTCATCGACCTGTTGCACCGGTGCGCTCGGTCCCGTGGTCTTGATGAAGAACAGCGGCTTATTGAGCGCGGCCTCGCGCCACAGGGGAATCCCGGTTTGCCGCGAGAGGATGTTCAAAAAGCGCTGTTTGGCGCGTTCCAGGCGCGGTTCCTGGTAGCCTTCGAGAGCGACGCCGAAGCCATTGTTGATGAGGAACTCGCCCGTGCCCGGCTTCACTTGCGCCGGAAGCGGCATCAAGGGAAGAGGCGGGGGAGCCGGAGGCTGCGTCTGGCTGCAGGCGATAAGAGAGCTGAGCAGCAGAGTCATGGGCAAAACAATCCGGAGCAAGGGCGACCTCAAGCGAAAACCGTAAACCGCGCTCAACGATTCTATCTGTATCGTTAAGGGTGGTATAGATAAGCCAAAGGATGGATTCTCCATGATGCAAGCCGGCGAAGTTTTTGAGCACGCGATGCTGCGTGAGATTTATGAGCAGCCTCGGGCGCTCGCCGACACCATCGAGCATTATGCCCCCAACGGCAAGCTTGCCACCGAGGTCTTTCAGCCGGTTGCGGATGCACTGCGCGGGCGGGCGCGGCTGGTGATCGCCGCCAGTGGCTCCAGCCGCCACGCGGGGCTGGCCGCGGAGATCATGCTGGAGGATCTGGCCGGCTTGATCGTCGATGTCGAATATGCCAGCGAGTACGTCTACCGCTCCACGCACACCATTCAGGATCCGGGGGTTCTGGTCATCTCGCAATCCGGCGAGACAGCAGACACGCTGGCTGGATTGCGAGAAGCCAAGTCGCGCGGCTTGCCTACGCTGGCCATTACCAATAATCCTCGTTCCAGCATGGCGCAAGAGGCAGACGCTTCCTTGCCCACCTGCGCCGGGCCGGAGAAGGCCATACCGGCGACCAAGAGCTTCACTACGCAGCTGGCCGTGCTGTATTCGCTGGCGCTCTACCTGGCGCGCATTCGGGGAAGAATGACGTCGCCGACGGTGGAAAGCCACACCGAGGACCTGCGCCGTCTCCCCGCGCTGCTGGAGCCTGCCCTGGTAAGGTGGCGGCAACAGATCGCCGCTCTGGCGCCGTCGCTCAAGGGTTCGCGCGCCTTTCTCTACCTGGGCCGCGGGGTCCACTATGCGATTGCCCGTGAAGGAGCACTGAAACTGAAGGAATCGGCCTACTTGCAAGCGGAGGGCTATCCGGCGGGCGAGTTGAAGCATGGTCCCAATGCGTTGGTGAGCCCGGATGCACCGTTGGTGGTGATTGCAACCAGTGACCCAACGGATCCGGACGCCATGCTGCGCTATCGCAAGGTGCTGCAGTTGATGAGGGACATGCGGGCGCAGGGCGCGACCATCCTGGCGGTCGCCACTGAGGGAGACGAGGAGGCTGCCAAGCTTGCCAACCACTGCATCGAGGTTCCCAGAACCGAGGATTTGTTAGCGACCATGCTGGAGGTGGTTCCGCTGCAGTTGCTGGCCTACCAGTTGGCGATCCAGAACGGGATTGATGTGGACCATCCACGCAACCTGACCAAAGCCGTTCTGCAGGAGTAAGCAGAGAAACAGCAGGTCCCTCCACTACGCGTAGCGCAGTGGAGGGACCTGCTGTTTCTCTGGCCCTCTCAATCCGACTCTCCCCTGGAAGTTATAATGGAATCGTAGACATACGACTATGGTCACCAAAAATCTTCCCCTGGAAAGTCACCCCGGCAACTTATTGATTTCGCAACGAGATCAGGTCTTCGACGCATTTCGCCGTTGGGGTCATCTGCAGGCAAAACTCGACCCCCTGGGGCAATACCTGCTGCCCGGGCCCGTCCCGGAATTGAACTTCGAAGGAGAGGATGCTGAGGAAGCAAAAGGCTATTACTGCGGAAGCATCGGGGTCGAGTTCATGCATATTCCCGACGCTGCCAGGCGGGAATGGATCCAGGAGCGCATGGAGCAGACTTCGCCGGCGCCGGACCAGCGCCAGATTCTCGAACGGTTGATCCAGGCCGACCTCTTCGAGCAGGTGATTCAGTCGCGCTATTTGGGCACCAAGCGTTTCTCGCTGGAAGGCGTGACCGTGTTAATCCCCTTCCTGGACGAGATTCTTAACCGCGCCGCAGATCATGGCGCGATCAAGTCTGTCTTGGGGATGAGCCACCGTGGGCGATTGAACGTGATGGCGAACACCTTCGGTAAGTCCGCCACCGATATTTTTTCAAAATTCGAAGATGCCAATCCGCGCAGCATCCTGGGCGGCGGCGACGTGAAATATCACGTAGGCGCCACCGGGGAATTCCTCGCCAGGAGCGGGGGAAAAATCGGCCTGCACCTGGTATCGAACCCGAGTCACCTGGAAGCGGTGGATCCGGTGGCCATGGGCCGTGCGCGGGCGCAGCAGGTGCGGTTAGGGGAAAGCGGTCAAGACCAGGTGCTGCCGGTGCTCATCCATGGAGATGCGGCCTTTGCCGGCCAGGGCATCTGGGCAGAAACGCTGAGTCTCGGGGCCATGTGCGGCTTTACCGTGGGCGGCACCATCCAGATCATCGTCAACAATCTGATTGGCTTTACCGCGGACCCCGAGGAGTGCTACTCGTCGCGCTTCTCCTCCGATATCGGCAAACGGCTGCCCATTCCCATCTTTCACGTAAACGGAGAAGACGCCGAGGCCGCGATTCGTGTTGCCGCCCTGGCCATCGAATACCGCTACACGTTCCACACCGATGTGATCATCGACCTGGTGGGCTACCGGCGCCACGGCCACAGCGAGGTAGATGACCCTACCATTACCCAGCCACTGCGCTACGAAAAGATCAAGAATCATCGTCCTCTCTACGAGATCTATGCCAAACAAATCGGCGTGGACCCCTCCGCGCGCGTAAGGGAAATTCAGACGGCGCTTGCCGATGCGCAGAAGCAAGCGGCCAGGATGGCCAAACGTGTGGTGCTGGCAACGCTTCCCGCCTATTGGTCGAATTACGTCGGCGGACCGTACAAGTCTGAGTACGAGGTTGACACCGGGGTGAGCGCGGCCAAGGTCGAGGAAATCAGCAACAGCCTTACCACGTATCCGCGACAGTTTCATATTCATCCCAAAATCAAGAAGCTGCTCGAACAACGGCGGGAGATGGGGCGCGGCGAGCGAGTCTTCGATTACGGCATGGCCGAAGCCCTGGCCTTTGGCTCGCTGCTGCTGCAAGGCACGCCGGTGCGTCTCAGCGGCCAGGATAGCCAGCGCGGCACCTTCAATCAGCGCCATAGCGTGCTGGTCGATATCGAGAACGAACAGCTCTATATTACCCTGGCCAATCTGGCCCCGGATCAGGCCCGCTTCGAGGTCTATAACTCGATGCTGTCGGAAGCAGGCGTGCTGGGCTTCGAGTACGGTTACAGCCGCGACTACCCTGAGGCCCTGGTTTTGTGGGAAGCGCAGTTCGGCGACTTTGCCAACGGCGCGCAGATCATCATCGATCAATTCATTGCCTCGGGTGAAGACAAGTGGGGACTGCTGGGCGGAGTGGTTATGCTGCTGCCGCACGGCTATGAGGGGCAGGGGCCGGAACATTCCAGTGCCCGGTTGGAACGCTACCTGCAATTGGCGGCGCACGACAACATCCAAATCTGCCAGCCGTCTACGGCCGCGCAGTACTTCCACCTGTTGCGCCGGCAGGCGATGCGGGCGTGGCGCAAGCCACTGATCGTGTTCACTCCCAAGAGCATGCTGCGCAATCCCGATGCAAGTTCGTCCCTGGCCAGTTTCGAGTGGCCGCGCTTCCAGAATGTCCTGCCGGAAACAGAGGTGCAGGCGGTCAAGCGTCTATTGCTCTGCACGGGCAAGATCGGTCACGAGCTGCGCATCGAACGGGCGAAGCGCAAAGACAGCACCACCGGCATCGTCTTTGTGGAACAGCTGTATCCCTGGCCAGAGGCGGAACTGACCGCGGAAGTCGCCCGCCATCCTGAAGCGCGCGAAATAGTTTGGGTGCAGGAAGAGCCGGACAACATGGGGGCGCTCTCGTTTGTGGTGCCGCGGCTGCGCAGGCTCTTTCCGGAACGCAAGGTACTCAGCATCAAGCGTTCAGCGGCGGCCAGTCCGGCAACAGGCTCCGCCAAAGCGCACGACCTCGAACAAAAGACCCTCATCAGCCTCGCCCTGCGCGACGAAGGCAAATGATGCACGTGCGGGAGTGCAGTCCTCGTTAGTCTCCCGATTGAATAACCAGGAAGTGACAATCTGCGGACATTGCCGTGACAAATCCGGCTGTGCGCCGATTTACTCTCGCCATAACAGCACTTTCCCTTCCTGACGTATACAGAGCAAGCGCTGCCGAAAAATGTCTAAATCGCTGGTTTGCGCCAGCGGCGGAGGATCATATGCGCGGCTGCTCTGGTTGATGTTGTCGCTAAATGGCACTGGAAATCCACACAGCAAAAACAGGAAATCACCATCTAACTGGTAGGCATCTGGTACGGAACCGGTCAAAACGACTGGCTGAACCAATTCCAGTCCACCGAAAATCGGCCAGACACGGCGACTCCCTTGGATCTCCCCCGAAAAACCGCAAACGCATGCAAGAGTCACTCCAACATGGTTGGAGCGAACGGAGACAGCAAATGTGCGTGCTCCAGTTGTTCGAACGCCAAGCGTCCGCTTTTCCGGACGCATTAGCCGTAGTGTGTGAAGGTTGGCAAGTCACCTATCGTGAATTGAATCTGACCGTAGACCGCATCGCGCTCGGACTGAAAGAGGCCGGCGTGAAAAGTGGCACCCTGGTGGGTGTTTTTCTTGACCGCTCTCCGGAGATGGTTGCCGCGTTGCTCGGCATATGGAAGGCCGGCGGCGCCTACATACCGCTCGACCCAGCGACACCACCCCAGCGCATCGCCCTCATTCTGGAAGACTCGGCCCCTCCCTTTGTGCTCACTCTCGACGAACTGCGTGGGCGGCTCCCCAGTACCGCTGCCCAGGTGATCTATTTCGAAGATTTCTGGGCCGCGCCAACGCCGGCGTTCGTGCCTCCTGAGACCTCTGCTGAAAGCATGGTTTCCGCAGACAGCGTCGCTTATGTGATCTACACTTCCGGTTCGACGGGCAAGCCCAAGGGTGTGTGCATCAGCCATGGAGCGCTCGAAAATACAATCCGCGGTGTTGGGCAAGACCTGGCGCTGGGGGCGGATGACGTCGTACTCGCTTGGTGCACGATCGCCTTCGACGTCGCAGGTCTGGAAATTTTTCTGCCGCTCGCGTTCGGCGCCAGTTTGTACCTGGTTGAGAAGGACCTGTTCCGGAGCGGTGGTTTGCGGATCGAGCATCTTCGTACTTCCGCGGCGACCGTCTTATTTGCCACTCCCACCATGTTTCGGCTCCTGCTCGACGAGGGATGGCAGGGCGATGCAAACATGCAGCTTATCGTCGGCGGCGAGGTCCTTCCTCTGCCCCTTGCCCGAAGTTTGGCCGGCAGGTGTCGCGTTCTCTGGAATCAATATGGGCCCAGTGAAACGGCCATTTGCGCGACCCGGGCAAGAATCGAATGCGATGTGGAAAAGATCACCATCGGCTGTCCGCTACCGAATGTCAGCATTCACCTTCTCGATGCGCAGCTCAAGCCGGTGCCGCAGGGTGCGGTGGGTGAGATGTGTATCGGTGGGGCGGGCGTGGGTCTTGGTTATCTTCGTCAGCCCGAGCTTAATCGCGCGTGTTTCCTGCCCGATCCGTTTGCCGATGGCGCGCACAGGTGGATCTATAAGAGTGGAGACCTTGCTGTGCAGCTTGAGGACGGCCACTTTGACTTTCGGGGGCGGGTTGACGACCAAGTCAAAATTCGAGGCTATCGCATCGAGCTGGGAGAGATTGAATCAGTGTTCAGGGAATGTGAGGGGGTGAAGGCCGCGGTGGTGCGGGCGATCGAACTGGAGCCCGGCGACCGGCGCCTGGTTGCCTTTGTGGTGGGGGAAGAGGCTTCTCAGGCGAAGCAATGGAAGGAGTTGCTGAGCAGGCAACTGCCTTCCTACATGATCCCTGCGGAGTTTGTATGGGTGCCTTCCTTTCCCACCACTCCTGGCGGCAAGGTAGACGGCCAGGCTTTGGACAGGATGCATCTTGACGCTATACCTTTGCGCCCCGCGCCGGAGGCAGCTGGGGGCGATGTGCTCGAAGCGCGCCTCAAGGCATTTTGGGAAAAGCTGCTTAAGGTCGAGAACATCGGTATCCATGACGATTTCTTTTCGCTCGGGGGCCACTCCCTGCTGGCGGCGCGCATGCTGGCCCAGATCGAGGGCTGGTTCGGCTACAGGCTGCCCCACTCTGTCCTGGTGGAACATCCGACCATCCACGGGTTGGCGGCTTACCTGCGTCAGACCACTGCAGGGAGATGGCCGGCACTGGTAACGCTCCAGAGAGGAGCACATCTACCGCCGCTGTTTATCGCTCACGGCATAGGTGGAAGCCTGCTTAGTTTTATTGAGCTGGCGGCCCAGCTGGGGCCAGAGCAACCGGTGTACGGTCTCCAACTGCCGGTATCGATCGATGAGCATCAAGCGGACCTGAGGACGGTGGCGGCAAATTATCTGGGCCAGGTGCGCACCGTTCAGCCATCCGGGCCTTACCATTTTGCCGGTCATTCTTCCGGAGGCCTGGTGGTCTACGAGATGGCCTGCCAGCTGAGTGAACAGGGCGAAAGCGTGGGGCTATTGGCGCTTCTCGATTGCGACCCCAATACAGGCAAGTCGGCGCATCACCCCTTTCGTGATTGGAACTCGCTGAAGGCTTCGTTTGCCCGAGCGCGCACAGCCTTCCAGCTGCGCGAATTCGGAATGCGCGAGGTGGTAGCGAGCAGAATTGATTATCAGCGGATCAAGATCAAGATCTGGCGCGCGGACCGGTCGCGCCGCGCGGGACGGGCCCTGGGGCAGGTCGAAGCGGAAGGACACCTGGCACTGGCATTGCGCGATTACGAATTGAGACCGTATCCCGGCAATATCACCCTGTTCGTCGCCCAGGACGAGCCAGGCCTCAAGGGTGAGCCCGCAAGCGCATGGAGGGGAACGGTTCTGGGTGAGTGTGAGACGCGGATGATTCCCGGAACCCATCGCACAATCCTGAGCCGGCCCCAGGTGATTTCACTGGCCCACGAGATCAGACTGAGAATGCCAAAGAAGGAGGAGCAAGGCGCGAGAAGCGTAGTGGCCTGAGTCTGTAGTGGCCGGTCAAGGATGAAAGCTGAAACTTGCGATCCTGGCTTCGCCATGCGCGGTCGCGAGGGCTCCGATTGTGCCTGAAGCCGGTGACACATCGTAAAGATTCCAAGGGTAGAGAAAGCGCACCCGCGTTCGCAGCAGCTCCGGCGGCGCGTCGGGCAACAAACTAACATCGAAGCTGTCGAGTGCACGCTGAAGGCCCACTCCTTCGGCTTTGAGGATGGCTTCCTTGCGCGTCCAACAACGATAGAAGCCGCTGAGCCACGCATCGCCTTGCAATGCGCTCAGGTCGGAGAGTTCGCCGGCGGAGAAATACCTGGCTGCCACTTCCGGCTCGATGGGTCTTACCTCTTCCACGTCCACGCCCACCGGTAGTCCGTGGGCCACCGCCAGGACGGCAATGCTTTGGGTATGGCTCAGGCTGAAGTTGAGTGAAGAAGCCTCATCGGCCAGTTCGGGTTTGCCGAAGCGATTGGCGCGGAAGCTGATGTTTTTTGCGGGCTGGTTGAGGTAGCCGCTGAGAATCCTGCGCAGGTTTGCATGGGCGACAGCGTAGCGTTCGCGATCCGGAGCGAAATGAAAGCGGTAGAACCGTTGCAGTTCTGCGTGGTCGAGGATCTCGATGTGCGCAGGCACATCTTCCAAAACCGGCTCGAGCGGCCACGCCCAAAGATGGATCTCGTCCGCGGAGATCGCCGAGGGGATGGCGGAGGCAGGCCACTGAAGAGCGCAGATCACGTCGGAGCGACTCCTTTACCGCGAATCTCCATGGTGCCGGAGGGGATCTGCGGCCCCCCCATTAGGCGCGTGTGGCTGAGGGATTATGCGTTTTTGTCTTGGCTATCCCCTGTTTTTTCGCTTCCCGTGTTCTCGATCCACATCAATTCCAGTTGACGAAGTTTGTTCATCAGGAAAGCCACGTCACGGGCGCTGACATCTTCCGATTCCGCGCGGGCGATCTCGTGTTGTAAGAAATTGAACGCCGGGCGCATGTCCACCGGGAAGTCGTCGCTGCGGAGTCCACGCAGAACTTCCCACGCCTGAAGAAGGAGTGTCCGATCACCTGCGTTCGTCCCTTCATGCGCCAGCAGCGAGGCTGCGCGCCGGAGTCTTTCATGAGCATCCAGTTTGGTCATGGGTAATCAAAGTGTGACACGAAATGGTCAAACTCATCTACCACCGAAGCGCGCTTTGCCACCGGTCGTCCCCTCCGCGAAACAATATACTGGAGGAGTGGCACCGGGAGCGCTGCACCCGGAAAGCAAGGCAATGCACATCTAAGGGTTAAGCCGCCGATGAACACGACTGTACGCGACGCAAAAAGCGGTACCGATGCGGGCAACTCCTTTCGTTCCAGGTTGGCTGAGTATGTACGCGCCCAGGCGTTGCCGGTGGATAAGCTGGGACATCAACCGCGACTGTATGCTTTGACCCGATTGGTCGGCCAGGGCCTGGCCTACGACGATGACGTGGTGTACGCGGCGGCATGGCTGCACGATTTGGGCGTATTCATCGGTCATCGCCCCGAAGACCCGATTGCACTCGCGCGTTGGGACAATGTTGCCTACGCCATGAAGCAAGCGCCGGCGGCGCTTTTCCAGGCCGGTTTTCCTACGACAAAAGTTGCAGACGTAGTAGAGGCGATCCGCACCCACCAAGCGCATATGATTCCGTCCACCATCGAGGGCACCATCCTGCACGATGCGGACATTCTGGAGCAGCTGGGGGCGATCGGTATTTTGCGCGTGGCGGCAAAGATAGGGCGCGACACGCGTTATCCAACGTTTACCGACGCCGCAACTACCCTGCGCAAGGCTCTGGCGGAGTTGCCGGGTAATCTTCACCTGGAGGCCGCGAAGACGCTGGCGGGGCCAAAGATTGCTCTGCTTGAGGGCTTCCTCGAGGGGGTGGACCAGGAAGCACACGGAGCGTTGTATTGAAGTCGTCCGTTGCGGTTACCTATGATGTTCCACGGTGGCATGGTTGTCCGTGGATTGTGAGAAACTAGCCGTTGCTGCGGCATATATGACCAGGTTTTTGCATAAGGCCGGTCGGCAGCGGGTCGAATTGGGAGCCTTACATGAAGGTGAAAAACGCCAAGGTAGTGGTCTGTGGCGCCGGGGGATTCATCGGCGGTCATCTGGTTAAGAGTCTGCTGGACAATGGAGCAGACGTCATCCGCGCGGTGGATGTAAAACCGTTGGACGAGTGGTATCAAACGTCGTCCGGCGTGTCCAATCTATCTCTCGACCTCAAAGACAAAGATAGTTGCATGAAGGCGGCGCAAGGCGCCGAGGTGGTTTTCCAATTGGCCGCCGATATGGGTGGTATGGGCTTCATCGAGAACAACAAGGCCCTTTGCATGTTGAGCGTGCTGACCAATACGCACATGCTCATGGCTGCGCGGGAGAAGGGAGTCGAGCGTTTTTTCTACGCCTCCTCCGCCTGTGTGTACAACGGCGACAAGCAAAAAACTCCGGACGTGGTTGCGCTGAAGGAAGAGGATGCCTATCCGGCGCTGCCTGAGGACGGCTACGGCTGGGAGAAGCTATTCAGCGAACGGATGTGCCGCCATTTTGAAGAGGACTTTGGTCTGCAATGCCGAGTGGCGCGCTACCACAATGTCTACGGCCCACTGGGTACCTGGAACGGCGGCCGTGAAAAAGCGCCGGCCGCCATCTGCCGCAAGGTCATCGAGGCCAAGGCATCGGGCAAACATGAAATTGAAATATGGGGCGACGGCAAACAAACCCGCAGCTTCATGTATATCGACGATTGCACCCGGGGCACGCAGGCGATTCTGGAAAGCGAAATCCATGAGCCCATCAATCTGGGCAGCAGCGAACTGGTGACCATCAATCAATTGGTAGATATGGCCGAAGCGATTGGCGGGGTGAAGCTGGAGCGCAAGTACAAGCTGGATGCGCCCAAGGGCGTCAACGGACGCAACAGCGATAACACCAAGATTAAAAATTATTTGGGTTGGGAACCTTCGATCCGCCTGAAAGAAGGCCTGGCAAAGACCTATGCATGGATCGAGAGCGAGATGATGGCAGTATCTAAAGCGTAACCAACCTTACTGCGAATTGGTCATTCCCATTCAATAAGCAACTCTGATAGTGATCTAGACTGAGTCTACGGATAACTGTGAGAGTGACAACAGTGGCGACGGCAGGTGCGCAGTTCCGGCAGATTTTGGGAATCCGATTTTTCGTAGGAGATGCAGATGAAGCGATCGCCCGCATAAGCGGGGGTGGCCTGCTGGTGGTTCCCGCGGCCCCAGCTCTAAAAAATCTCGCCCACGATTCGGATTATCGTGAAGCCCTTCAGGGCGCGGACCTGGTAATCACAGACAGTGCCTTCATGGTTATGATCTGGAATCGTCTCAAGCGCGATTCCATCCGCCGTGTTTCTGGCCTGAAATATCTATCTTCGCTATTGAAGCAGCCTGACTTTTACCAGCCTGGTGGAAGCTTCTGGATTATGGCCAGCGAAGAAAGCGCGCGTAGAAATTGCGCGTGGCTGCGTCGCCAGGGAATTGAGCTGGCTGCCGCCGACCGGTATATCGCTCCGCTTTATGGCAAGACAATTCTTGATCCTGTTCTGCTGAAGCGAATCGACGAGCGGCGTCCACGCCATATTGTCGTCACCCTCGGGGGTGGTACGCAGGAGCGCCTTGGGCTTTATCTAAGAAGCGAACTCGAATGCAAGCCTTCGATTCACTGCATTGGGGCGGCCATCGCCTTCCTGAGCGGCGACCAGGTACAAATTCCGAGATGGGCAGACCGCATGTATTTGGGATGGCTCTTTCGCTGTCTCTCAGATCCCCGGCGTTACATGCCACGCTACTGGGATGCGCGCAAGCTGCTTTCGCTGATGGTTCGTTACGGCAGCAGCCTTCCGGACGCACTCAAGAGCAATTCGCCGGGGATGGTAGAACTGACGGCGGTTTCGTCACAGAACGACTGTATTCCGTCCACGCCGAGTACGTCACAGTCATAGTGACAGACATCTCAGCCTCATAGCCTCTGGTTAGGGAACCAGCGATACTCGTTCAGTTCCTATTGGGTTCTGTTAGGAGACTGACTCCCGGCAGAGTCTTTAGGCAGACTCTTTGGCCCAGATGGCGAAAGGGCCCGACTTTCGTCGGGCCCTGATTGCAACGTCGTCTCGGCCAACCGCCGCTACTACTGATTTCCCCGCACGCTGGCACGTTGTGTTTCCGCGTGCTTGGCTGCACCCTCCAGGGCCTTTGCCTGGGGCAGGTAGTCGATCGCCTTGTTGATCATGGGATCCCAGTTTGCCCGCACCTTCAAACCCTCTTCCTGGCCAAACTGGGTGGTGAAGATCTCAGCCTTGATGTTGGCCTTGACCCAATCCATGACTGGCGCCAGATCCGCATCGGTGTAGGGAATCTGCTGGCTGGTGAGGAATTGCTTGAAGGCGTCCATCACCGCATCGTCCACCTGGAAGTCTTTGCCAACAGTCCGGTTCGACATGTAGTGCTTGGCAAAATTGAAGAACGCGTAGTGCTCCAGCAATTGATCCTGTATGGGGACAGACTTCGGGGTGTCGATCTTGTCGTCGGGCGTGATCCCGCCCCCGCCGAAAACGGTTCGCCCGGAATCGGTAGCCTTGACCTCACGACTCTTGGTGTCCTGCGGCTGGTCGTGGTTGTAGTAGTAGTCGTACAGCGAAACCCCGTTGTAATTGCGTTGAATGAGCCGGCCGCTGGGCGTGTAGTAGTGATAGGTCGTCAGCGCCAGGCCAGTGTTCTCAGACAGCGGATAAACGGTTTGCACCAATCCCTTGCCGAAGGTGGTCTCGCCGGCGATGATGGCGCGATCGTGATCCTGCAAGGCGCCGGAAACAATTTCCGCAGCCGAGGCGGTGCCGTGATTGACCAGCACCACGATAGGATATTCGCGGCCGCCGTTGCCGTGGGTCGCACGATAGGTCTGTTCGGGGAAGGCACGGCCACGCTGGGAGACAATCACCTGGCCCTTTTCAAGGAACTTGTCGCATACGGCTACCGCTTCACTCAATAAGCCGCCGGGATTGCCTCGCAAATCGAGAATGAGTCCATCGATATTGCCGAAATGATCGAGCGCATCCGAAAGCTCGCGGCCGGTGGTCTCCTGAAAGTTGGTGATGTGCACATAGCCAACCGTGGGCCGGATCATGTAAGTGAGGTCAATGCTGTTGTGCGGGATCTCATCCCGGATCAGGTCGAATACCAGCGGCTTGGCAGCGCCCTCGCGCGCAATCGTAATCTGCACGTGGGTGCCTTTGGGTCCCTTGAGCACATTGGCTACGTCTTCTGAATTCATGTTGTCCGTGGACTTGCCGTCCACCGCGACAATGACGTCTCCGGGCCGTATGCCGGCTTTGAAGGAAGGCGTGCCTTCAAACGGGCTAACCACGACAATCTTGTTGTTCTGGGGCTGAATCAGCATGCCCACGCCGTAGTATTTGCCATGCTGGTCTTCCCGCATCTTGGCGTAGGCTTTTGGATCGTAGAAGCTGGAATGGGGGTCCAGCACGCGGAGCATGCCGGGGATGGCCCCGTCGTAGACGGCCTTTTCCGCTTTATCGCCGGTCAGCGGCTCGGCGTAGTTTTGTTCCACCAGATCGTAAACACTGGTGAAGGAGCGCAAATCATCACGCAGAGCGGACTCATCGGTGCTGGATTGGGCGCCTAACCTCTGGCTGACTACCGTGCCAAGGAAGCCACAAGTCACAAAGAAGAGGAGTATGGAGAACAAAAACCGTCGTGTGCGGGAGGCCATAATTGCGGGTTTCCTCTGGGTCCGGAGGGCGCGAAGGAAGGCAGCCCTGCTGCGCGGCCCGGAGTGTTCTTGACTCAAAGTATATCATTGGACGTAAGCTACTCTGATAGGTTGTCGAAGGCGCAAAACCTTAGGAAATCCGGTCTGTTTCACTAGCTGCACAACGGTGCTGGTGCGAAACCAGGCAAACTACCACGTAAGGGCTAGAAGCTACCACTTAGCAGCTATACGAGATGTCCAGACCCATGACGTTCTTTAAATTCCAGCAATCCGCGGCGATTTACATCCTGAGCGCGACTCTAAGCGCTCTCCCTTCCCTGGCCCAAGCCAACACCCAAACCGCCAATGCGCAAACCCCGACCAACCCGGCGGCGATGGCGCCGGTTAACGGCAAGGTGGTGGAAGACATTATCGCCCGGGTCAATGACCAGATCATCACTCAGTCGGACTACGATCGAGCCGCGGAACAACTCGAGCAGGAGGCCAAACAGCAGGCCATTCCTCCCCGCGAGCTGGAGCAGAAACAAGCCGATCTGCTGCGCGATCTGATCGATCAGCAGCTCCTGCTCTCCAAAGGTAAGGAACTGGGGATCACCGGGGAAACCGAGCTGATCAAGAGGCTGGACGAGATCCGAAAGCAGAATCATCTGGATTCGCTCGAGGACCTGGAGAAGGCTGCGCAGCAGCAGGGCGTCTCTTATGAAGACTTCAAGGCAACCCAACGCAATGGCATCATCACCCAGCAGGTGGTGCGGGACGAGGTAGGGCGGCACATTTCCATGTCGCCGGCGGACGTGCAGAGCTACTTCAAGGCACACGAAAGTGAGTTTGCCCAGCCGGAGTCAGTGACCCTGAACGAGATTTTGATTCCCACCCCGCCGGCGGCGGCAGAGGGAGGGGATGCGGCCCAGGTCGCGGCAGCGCAGGCACAAGCCGAAGCGATCGAAGCAAAACTGGCTGCGGGGGCAAAATTCGAAGATTTGGCCAAGCCGGCGCCCACCGACCCCAATGCGCCCAAGAGCGTTAGCCTGGGGGAGTATCGCCGCGGAATGTTGGCTAAGGAAATAGAAGATAAGGCCTTTGCCCTGAGTGCAGGCCAACACACGCAACCGATTCGCACCAAGCAGGGCTTCATTATTCTGCAGGCCACCCAGCATCAGCTTGGTGGTGATGCCAGCTTCAAGCAGGAGGAGCCTCAAGTGGAAGAAGCGCTCTTCATGGAGCGTATGCAGCCCGCGTTGAGGCAGTACCTCACCAAGCTGCGCGAAGAGGCCTATGTAGAACTCAAGCCGGGTGTGGTGGATACCGGGGCCAGCGGCAACGAAATGCGCCTGACCTATAGCGCCTACACGCCGCCCGCGGAAAAAAAGAAGAAAAAATTTGCTCGCTCCCGTTTCCGTGGCAGGACAACCAAGGCGCCGGCCGCTACGCAGACCGCCGCTGCGCCCACCCCAGCGGCCACGACTGGGGCAACGGCCGGAGCGGCAACATCCACTGGTGCATCGACCGCCGGTACCGTCGCGCCGGCTGCCACTGGCGCGAAGACAGCGACCACGCAACAGGCCAGCAACAACGACCAGAACGTGCAGAAGCCGGGCAAGAAAGAGAAGATCCGGTTCGGGCAGGCCCCGCGCGAGTCTCTACCTTCCTCGCAGGTCGCCACGAACAGCGTTCCCGCGGTCGGTTCGGACACGAATCCGGCTGTCACTACTCCTGAAACGCGCGTCGTAAACCCGGACGGCACGATAAGCGGCGAGACCGCTGCGGCGAATGAAAAAAAGACTCGCCTGAGCAACCGTCCGCCGGTGAAGAAGGTAAAGAAAGACAAGAACACGGACCCGGATGCCCCACCGCAGGCAACTACTGAGGAACAGGCGTCGCAGAAGGTACAGAACGCGCCGCTGGGGCTGGACACCGCAGATCAGAAAAAGGCCAAGCAGAAGGGTGAGAAGACCCGTTACGCTGACAAGCCGAAGGCGCCGGACCAAACGCCCGCGCCCTATCTGGGTAAACCGGCAGACACCAACAGTCAGCCGCCTGCTTCCGACGCTATGCACCCTCCACCAGCCACCAATCCGCCCGCACCGGCCACCGCCCCACCGGATCCAATTCCTCCGGGCGCGCAGCAACCCTAGGCGCAATGAAAGAGATTTATGTTGCGGATCTAGGCAAGTTCGAGAACCAGGCGGTCGTCTCTTTCTTCGCCGTCAGCTCCAGGCAATTGCGCAGCCGAAAGGATGGCGGCCAGTACATGGCGCTGACCCTAGGTGACCGCACCGGTCAAATCGAATCCCGCATGTGGGACAATTTCGCCGACGCCGCCGCTGAGCAGGGCGACGTGGTCAAGATTCGCGGTGAGGTCTGCCGCTACAACGGCCGCCTGCAGCTGAACCTGGACAAGCTCCGCATAGCTACCGCGGACGAGTTCGAACTGGCCGACTATGTTCCCCACACCAGCAAAGACGTGGAGGGACTGTGGTCGGCGCTGGTTAAATCCGTCGACAGCTTCTCCGATCTTTCCCTGCAGGCGCTGGTGCGCTCTTTTCTCGACGATCCCGTCTTCGCTGCAGCTTTCCGTGAGGCGCCGGCCGCCACCCGCCTTCACCATGCCTGGCTAGGCGGTCTGCTGGAGCATGTGGTCTCGCTGGTGGGCATCTGTGAGCTGGCGGCGCAGCATTACCCTGAAATTAACCGCGACTTGCTCCTGACCGGCGCCATTCTGCATGACATCGGCAAGTTGGAGGAGCTGCGCTGGGGCACCAGCTTCGACTACACTCTGCAGGGGCAACTCGTAGGGCACATTACTATGGGCATCGCCATGATTGAGAAGAAGCTGGCGACGCTGCCCGGCTTTCCCCCGGAGCTCCGCATGCTGGTCGAGCACATGGTTCTGAGCCATCATGGCAAACTGGAGTTCGGTTCGCCCAAGCTGCCCATGATCCCGGAAGCGGTGCTGCTCAACTACCTCGACGATATCGACGCCAAAATGCACACCATGCGCAGCGAATTTGAGCGCCACCAAGCGCAAGGTGGCGAAGCGGGTGAGATGACCGACTGGGTGCGCTCGATGGACAGGCCTCTGCTTAACACGGCAACCTTCCTCAAGCCCAAGTCCCCGCCGGAGGAGTAGATCATGATCTATCTGCTGAAGAGCGAGCCCACCGCCTACTCCTTTGCCGATCTGGTGCGGGAAAAGGAAACCGACTGGACCGGAGTGACCAACCCGCAGGCGGTTAAGAATCTCCGCGCCATGAAGAAGGGCGATAAGCTCGTCATCTATCACACCGGCGATGAAAAGGCGGCGGTGGGCCTGGCCCACGTTACGGCTGTCGATTTATCCGATCCCAAGGTTCCGTTGGTTCGCATCGCGGCCGGTCCGGCCATCAAGCGGCCAAAAACTCTGGCGGAAATCAAGCAGCAGAAAATCTTTGAAGCTTCGCCCCTGGTCCGCCAGTCACGGCTTTCTGTCGCGCCCCTGGACGAGGCGCAATACGACTGGATCGTGCACAATTAAGGGCGCACCGCAGATCCTTCGTTGGTAGTGCGACAAACCTCTCTCATCCTCGCAAGGCTTGGTGGCAAGCCGCGAGAGCGGAGGCAGAAAGAGGTGCGTCCAGTGCACTGGGGCACCCAGCGTTCGTTCCAAACTCGCCGCCGGGGATCAGGAATCGTCTACAATCAAACGTTAGGTCTGCTCGCCTCATAAAATGCTACGTTTCTCTACGGCTGGTGAATCACACGGCGAGTGTCTTATCGCCCTCATTTCCGGACTGCCTGCGGGCCTCGACGTCGATCTTGAGTTCATCGACAGGGAGTTGTGGCGGCGACAACAGGGCTTCGGCCGTGGTGGCCGTATGCACATTGAGCAGGACCGCGCCCATATCCTCTCCGGGGTACGCCATGGCAAGACCATTGGTTCGCCGGTTGCCATCCAAATAGAAAATCGTGACTGGAAGAACTGGACCGAGGTTCTGCCCGTGGGTGCGGGCGATCCGCAAAAGCACAAAGCCGTGGCCTCGCCCCGGCCAGGCCATGCGGATCTTGCCGGTTCGCTGAAGTACGATTTTCCCGATGCTCGCTATGTGCTGGAGCGGGCCTCGGCGCGCGAATCCACCGCCAGGGTGGCGGCAGGCGCGATGGCCAAGCTGCTGTTGAAGTCCCTGGGCATCGAGGTCGGCAGTCATGTAGTGCGCGTTGGACGCGCGGAGTTGCCGCGCATCGCCTCCTGGGAAGAGATCAAGGCGCTGAATCAAAGTGAGACCATCCTGTTGAATTGCGTCGATCCTGCCGCTGAAGAGCAGATGAAGGCGGAAGTGGATCACGTATTGCGCACTGGCGATTCGATCGGAGGAGTTTTCGAAGTGGTGGTCCATGGCGCGCCTCCCGGCATCGGCACGTATGCCAACTGGGATGAGCGGTTGGATGGACTACTCTCCTGGGCAGTGATGTCGCTGCAGGCAGTGAAGGCAGTAGAGATTGGCCAGGGGGTCACGGCTGCCGAGTCTTTCGGTTCCGCAGTGCACGACGCCATCGGCTATAGCCCGGAGGAGAATGGCACCGCGCCGACCAGGTTCACTCGAGAGCACAACAACGCCGGTGGCATTGAGGGTGGGGTCTCTAACGGGGAAGACATTGTTGTGCGCGGTTACTTAAAGCCGATCTCTACGCTGCGCAGGCCGCTCGGGTCAGTTTCCTATGCTACGCGGGAGGCGACCAAGGCGGCTTACGAGCGATCCGATGTCTGTGTTGTGCCTGCCGCCGGAGTGGCTGCGGAAGCGATGGTCGCATTCGTTATGGCGAAGCTGGCGTTGGAAAAGTTCGGCGGCGATTCGGCCGGAGAACTGAGCAGGAATTACCAGGGATACCTGGAGCAGATTCGCAGATTTTAAGAAAGATATCCCGTCGCATGGTTTATCCCATTGTTAAGTTTCCAGATCCCATCCTGCAGCGGCCGGCTGAGCCCGTCACCGTGTTTGACGAGGATTTGAAAAAGCTGGTCGACGACATGTTCGAGTCCATGTACATTGCCCATGGTATCGGCCTCGCCGCCCCGCAGATTGGGATTCCCAAGCGTTTGACGGTGATCGATCTCAGCTTCCAGAAGACCCCTGAAGACAAGATCGCCTTGATCAATCCCGAGGTGGTCACCAAAGAAGGAAAAATTTTTGAGGAGGAGGGCTGCCTCAGCCTTCCCGATATTCGAGAGAAAGTCGCGCGCGCCGCGAAGGTCAAAATACGCGCCCAGGATGTCGAAGGTAATTGGTTCGAACGGGAAGCCGACGAGCTACTGGCCCGCGCCTTTCAGCACGAAATCGACCATCTGGACGGGATCCTCTTCATCTTCCGCATCAGTGCGCTCAAGCGCGATTTTGTGTTGCGCAAGATACGCAAGTTGCAGCGAGCCGGGGAATGGTAGGTGAGGCTCGTCTTTTGCGGCACTCCGCAGTTCGCCATCCCCACGCTTGAGCAGCTCATAGCGGCCGGCCACACCATCGAGCTGGTAGTTACCCAACCCGATCGTGTGCGCGGCCGCGATCAGGCTCCCTCGCCACCGCCGGTCAAGCAGCTGGCAGAAGCAGCCGGTTTGGCGGTGGTGCAGCCGGAAAAGATCAAGAACAATCCAGAGTTGCGGTCTCGCCTGGAGGCGATCCGCCCGGATGCCATTATCGTGGTCGCCTACGGTCGCATCATTCCGGAGTGGATGCTGCAGCTGCCGCGTTGGGGCAACCTCAACCTTCATGCCTCGCTGCTGCCGAAATACCGCGGCGCTGCTCCCATCCAGTGGGCGGTGGCCAATGGGGAAATGGTGACCGGCGCCACCACTATGCGCCTCGATCAGGGTTTGGATACAGGTGACATTCTTCTCCAGCGTACCTTGGCCATCGAACCCGACCAGACAGCGGAGCAGCTCTTTCCCTTGCTTGCGCAGAGCGGAGCAGGCCTCATGATCGAGACCCTTAAGGGCCTGGAGGCGGGCACGATCCATCCTGTTGCGCAGGATAATGCAGCGGCTTCCCTGGCGCCGATCCTGGAGCGCGAAGACGCTTTGGTCGACTTCACCCGGTCTGCGAGTGAGATTTACAACCGCTGGCGTGGCTTTCAGCCCTGGCCCGGGGCCTTCACTTTCTTCCGCGGAAAAAAGCTCACCCTGCATCGCGTGCTGCCTGTTGGAGCTGCTGAACTCCCTCCAGGCGAGCTGATGGTCGATGGCGGTCGCCTGTTCGTGGCCGCAGGGTCGGGCACGCGGCTGGAGCTGCTGGAAGTCCAGGTGGAAGGCAAGAAGCGATTGCCGGTAGTGGAGTTTCTGCGCGGCGCTGCTCCTCATCCCCATGAGCGCCTTGGCAGGTCATGATCGCGCCTGCCCGAAGAGCCGCCTTCGAGCTGCTGCTGGAACTCAAGCGGAAGCCGGAGTCGCATAGCGACGCACTACTCCGCTCCAAACGCGTAGAAGCGTTGTCTCCTCTCGACAGGAACCTGGCCACGACACTGGTGATGGGAGTGCTGCGCTGGCAACTTGTCTTGCAGCAACGCATCCGGGAGGTGCTCACCCGGAGTAAGGGTCATCTAGCCGACCCGGTGCAGGTTTCGCTCGAGTTGGGCGCGTTGCAGCTTCTGTTGCTGGATCGCATCCCGGCGCACGCGGCCATTTTTGAGAGTGTGGAGCTGGTCCGGCAATCGGGGAATCCCTATGCCGTGGGGCTGGCCAACGCGGTCCTGCGGAAACTGGCGCAGTCGCCGAAGTTGAACGAGGCGGATGCCTCCGCTGCGCATCCTTCGTGGCTGGTGGAACGGTGGGTAGCGGCATACGGGAGTGAAGCGTCCGCTGCGATCTGCGGTTACGATCAACTTCCTCCCCCCACCACAATTCGCCTTAGCTCGCCGGAGCCAGACCCGGGTTTGCAACTGGAGCAGGGAAGCTTTGTAGCCCGCGCCTGGCGGGTAGTCTCGGGCGATGTAACCGGCATGCGGGGTTTGCGTATGCAGGATGAGGGATCGCAACTGATTGCAGAGTTGGCCGGCCGGGGGACTGCCATTTTGGATTGCTGCGCGGCTCCGGGAGGGAAGACGGCCATCCTGGCCGAGCGCAACCCTACCGCGGCAATCACCGCCTGCGACATCAACCCTCTTCGGCTTAAAGCCATGCGGGCCCTGCTTGCGGGGCACCCTGGAAACATTAGCTTCCGCGCTCTCGATGCCACGGAGTTGCCCTTTCAACCGGAGTTCGACCTGGTACTATGCGACGCCCCGTGCAGTGGGACTGGAACCATCGCCCGCAACCCCGAAATACGCTACCGGGTCACCGTGGATGATTTCGCCCGCCAGCACGAACGTCAGGTACGTCTTCTCTGTTCGGCGATGCGTTGCTTGCGCGAGGGTGGGAGGCTGGTCTACTCCACCTGTTCACTCGAAGGCGAAGAAAACGAAGGTGTGGTGGCCGAGGCTCTGGAGCGGCAGAGGGGTTTTCGTCTGCTCCCCTGGCGCCCACAGGTGAGGGGGCTGGAAGCAGAAAGCATCCTCCACCCCGGGACAGCAGAACGCCTTTTCGCAAGCGGTTTGCCGGATGACTTCGTGCGCACGCTTCCCGGCGCTTACCAGGGTGACGGCTTCTTCGCCGCCTGCCTGACGCGCAACTAAAGCCAATGGTTCTGGACGGGTACCCCAGGTTCGCCCCAGCGTACCTGGGCCGAAAACGATTTTTCCACTGCTTTCTGCGGGTTGGGTGAAGAAAGCAATTGAGGGGCTTCCCCCGGATTTCCTGTGAAACCTGGGGCACCCGTCCAGAACCAGCTACCTTTACTGCGCCACCCGCAGGGTAATGGTCATGCCGGGTTCGACCCGATGACCTGCCAGGGGGCTCTGGCTCAACACCGTGCCGGCGGGATCCACTGTGTCCGCAGGGGCCATCTGCGATGCGGCCGCGTCCGTGTCGCCCGCAGCGGGCGCGCTTGAATAGCTATTCTCTACCGGTCCAACTTTCAGTCCCGCATGCACCACCAGAGCTGTCGCCGTCGCCATCGGCAAACCAACCAATTGCGGCATCACCATAGCAGGAGGAGGAATGACCGCCGGGCTGCTCACCAGCAGGCTCACGCTGGGGCGCTCTACGCCCGCGGCCCCCTGCTGCGGATTCTGCGCAATCACGGTTCCAGGCTGGGCCCCGCTATAGGGCATCTGGGCCGTCTCTTCGAGATCCAGCCCCAGCCGGCGCACTTCGATGGCCGCCACCCGCTCCTGCTGGCCCACAACCTTGGGAATCGCCACCCGCTGTGGACCCAGGCTCTCGGTCACCCGCATCCGCCACTCGCGGCGAACGATCGCACCAGGCAGAGGAGTTTGCGCCAGCACCCGGCCCGCCGGCACATCGACACTGTAGTACTTGTTGTCGATGTCCAGGTTCAATCCCATGTTGGCCGTCCGGTGCACGGCTTCAGCCACAGTGAGTCCCTGCAAGTCCGGAACCTTTACCTCGGCTCCATGGATCGCGAAATGCATCGTCATCACTGCCGAAACCAGCCCAGCCATGGCAAGCGCCAGTCCGGCGAGCACCAGGCGAAAGAAATTGATCATGCTCCCTCGTAGGTGATCTCGTAATCGATAGCTGCCGCTTTTTCGAGCATCTTGGACACGGAGCAGTACTTGTTCTTGGACAGCGCAACCGCATCTTGGGCAGCCTTTGGCGAGACCTTTCCGCCCAGGTGATAGGTCAAATGGATGTGGGTGAAGACGCGGGGAGGCGCCGGCGACTGTTCGGCAACCGCAGAAACCGTCAGCGAGGTGAACGGCTCCCGCTTCTTTTGCAAAATAGAGACCACATCGACCGCGGTGCAACTGCACAGGGCCATCAACACCAATTCCATCGGGCTGGGGCCACCGGCGTGTGCGGCGTCCGCGTCCACGGCAACGTGGTGGCCGCTATGGGACTCGGCGTCGTACTGCTGCTCTTGTTTCCACGTGGCGATGGCGCGCATTCTCTAAGTTTATCCAGTTGGCCGCCGCCCGGGCATTGGACGATCGTGGGCAGACCTCTCCTGGTTAACCCGCCCTGGTTTTAGGGAGATTGCGGCTTGACGGCGCGATATAGGCCCGCAATGCCGAAGCTGTAGGGGGTCCAGGAAACCTCCGTAAAGCCTATCGATTGCATGGTTTGCAGCAGTTGTGGAGGGGTGGGAAACTGGTGCACGGAGCGGGGAAGATAGCGATAGGGCCCGGAAACCCCGGAGATCAGCGAGCCCACCGCAGGAAGAACCTGCCGGAAGTAAAAGGCATAAAGCTTGCCCATCACGCCGCCCGGTTCGCTGAAGTCGAGAATCCCCAGCTGCCCACCCGGCTTCAACGTACGGTAGAACTCCTCCAGGCCAGCATGGTAGTTGGCCAGGTTGCGAAAACCGAAGGCGGTGGTGAGCAGATCGAGCGAGCCGGTGGGCAGGGGAAGATGGAGGGCGTCGGCCTCAATGGCGATCGCCTCCCTGGGGGGCGAACTTTGCCGCACCGCGCAGCAGCATCTGGTGGGCGAAGTCGGCGGCCAGCACCGGCCTGGCGTACTTTGGCCGGCGTCGCAGCAAGGCCAGCGTCATATCCCCGGTGCCGCAGCAAAGGTCCAGAATTTGTGCGTCCGGCTGGGCCAGCACTTGGCGAAAACTGCGTGCCGCCCGGCGCCACCAGATGCGGTCGATGTTGCAGGAGAGGACGTGGTTCAGCAGGTCGTAGCGCGGGGCGATCTGGTCGAACATGGAGCGGACCGCTGCCGCCGCGCTGAGCTCGTCTCCGGTTCCTTCTGGTTGAGCGCCCGGCGCGGTCACGGCTACTTGCTGCCCGCGGAAAGGTGGCGGATCGACTCGATGGCCGCCACCACCTCGGCGTCGGTTACGTCCTCGGCCACAACCGCATCGCCCAGGCCTTGCAGCAGGACGAAGCGGCGTACTCCAGCCCGATTCTTCTTGTCCCCGGATGCGGCATGCAACAGGCGCTTGGTGCTCAAAGCGGGCAATGCAGGGGGCTCAAAGTAGCGGATCAGGCTCTCGATGCGGCGCGCGGCTTCCGCCGTTACCAGCTTTCGCTGGTGGCTGATGTGCAGCGCCGCCAGCATTCCCCAGGCGACCGCTTCGCCGTGCAGCAGGGCGCGATAACCGCTGGCCGCCTCAATCGCGTGGCCGATGGTATGCCCGAAATTGAGAAACATGCGCACCCCGAACTCCCGCTCATCCAGACTGACCACCTCAGCCTTGATGCGGATGGAGGCCGCGACCATCTTCTCCAGGGATGCAGGATCGCCCTGGTCGAGAGCTTCGCGATGGCTCTCGATGAAGCGGAAGAGCGCCGCATCCCGGATGAGCCCGGCCTTGATGCTTTCGTAGATCCCGGCGCGCAGTTCCCGGTGAGGAAGGGTGTGAAGCAGGCTGATGTCCGCCACCACCTCCTGTGGCGGGTAGAAGCAGCCCACCAGGTTCTTGCCGGTTTGCAGATTGACCCCGGTCTTGCCCCCTACCGAGGAATCGACCTGCGACAACAGGGTGGTCGGGATCTGGATGTAATCGATTCCGCGCATGTAGATGGCGGCGAGAAAGCCGCCCACGTCGCCGATGACGCCGCCGCCGAAGGCCACCAGCAGGGAGGAGCGGTCGCCCCCGGCTTTGGCCATCTCGGTGGCCAGCCGTTCCACCTGGGCCATGCGCTTGTGGCGCTCGCCAGGAGGCAGAAAGAGCACCACCGGTTCCTGGGGAAGCGAAGCCTGGAGGCGCCCGCCCCAGAGGGACCAGATCTCCGGCGAGGTTAAGAGAAAGATGAGTTTGCGCTTCTTGCCGGTGAGTGCCGGCATGCGCTTGGCTAAGGAATCCAGGATGCCGCTTCCTACGGAAACGGTGTAATGGCCTGAGTTTGTCGTAACCGGGATCTTACGCACGCTTCGTCCATCGTATCGCAACCCTCAGCCCTTGCTCGCGCTGTGGGTCTCGGTTGAAAGCAGGGAAGCAGCGGCGGCGGTGAGCACCACCAGGACGATGAAGCCGAGAGAGATGCCGACCGGTACATGGATCCATTTTGCCGAGATCATCTTCGCGCCCACGAAGCCCAGAATCGTAGCCAGGCCAACATGAAGATAGCGCAGCCGGTCAAGCAAGCCGGACAGCAGGAAGTAGAGCGACCGCAATCCGAGAATGGCGAAGATGTTTGAGGTGTAGACCACAAACGGGTGGTGGGAGATGGCGAGCACAGCCGGCACGGAATCAATGGCAAAGACGAGATCGACCAGTTCGATGGCGATCACCGCCAGCACAAAGGTAGATTTGGCGCCGCTGCCCCAGCGTTTCGTCCATTGCGCAACCCACTTTGCCGGAGCGGGAGTGGACCCGGCTTTCTTCCCCCGCAACAGCCGCAGCGCGGCCACCAGCAGCAGGGCGCCGAAAACGTACTGAATCCAGGCGAAGCGCAGCAGCAGTTCGATTCCGGCGAAGATGAATACTCCGCGCATAACGATGGCGCCGAGGACTCCCAGCAGGAGCGCCTTTCTTTGCGCCTCTGCGCTCAGGCCAAAAGCGCGGAAGAGGAGTAGGAAGACGAAGAGATTATCGATGCTCAGGGAGAGCTCGATCAGGTACCCGGAGGCGAATTCGAGGGCTGTCTGATGCTCCTCAACGTGCCCGATCCATAGGCCGAAACAGGTAGCGAGGGCAAAGACAAAGAGGACAAAAATGATGCTATCGCGGGTCCGGGCGGAGGCCTTGCCCAGACTGAGAACGGTCAGGTCAGCCACGATCAGGAACAGGATCACAAGGTGGAAACCTATCCAGTATGTGATCGGGGCGCCATCCAGCATCATGCAATCCTAGCCTACGGTAGTTGGTGAAGAAACCGCAGATCCTCCACTGCGCTATGCTTCGGTGGGACCTGCTGTGCTCCTCAACCTGCCCGCATTTGCTTTGGAAGAGCTTCATCGCTGATTCAGCAGCTGAATCGTCTCCAGGAAGACGTCGCCCACGATGGTGAGGCTCTTGGCGCTCAGCTTATCCATGGTGTCCTGAGGGGTGTGCCAAAATGCGTTTTGGTATCCGTAATTGAAATCGATGATGTCGGCGCAGGGCACGCCGCGTTGCATAAATGGAGTGTGATCATCGCCCACCGAATTTTGCCGCTCGAAAAAGTACGACTGGTCGCCGAACTTCGCCGCCGCCTGTCCCACCAGGTCAAGCAGCCACTGGGTTGAGCTCAAGTCCTTGTCCACATCGAGATCGCGGTCGCCGATCATGTCGGCCAGGAGAAAGCCTTTGATGTGCTTGAGGGTCCCATCGGCCTGCCATTTGGCCGCGAGGTGCCGGCTGCCATAGGTCGAATCGGCGTCTGTCCAGCCCTTGATCGCCTCTTCTCCGTCAAAGAAAACCAGCCACACGCTGTATCCATCCAACTTCTTCCCCCGGAAGCTGTTGGCCAACTGCAGTAAAAGGCCGGTGCTCGAGCCGCCATCATTTGCCCCCACGTAGCCGGTATCTTTCAGTGGGTAGTTGGTGTCGTAATGGCTGGCCAGCACAATGATGCCGTCCTTGCTGCCAGGAAATTTGACGATGTAATTCGTCATGGCCAGCGGCCCGATGGGTGTTGATGCCGTGAAGCTGTCCTTGACCAGGTCGTCTTTAGCGAACTGGTGTTCGAGGAAGGCCTGGGCCTTGGCGTGTCCCGGGCTGCCCACCCAACGTGGGCCCGTAGCCACGAACTCCCTGGTGTAGGTCAGGGCGCGCTCGCCGTCAAAGCGGGGAAGCGGGGCTGCCGCCTGCGCGACGGCCATTCCACTGAACAGGCAACAGAGCAGCGCGCCGCCGAGCGGCTTGGAAAGAATCGGGAAGCGCTTCATGACGCCTGTTTTTGCCGATCCCTGCGGCTGGGATGAACCATGTAAGCGACGCCAATGCTCACCAGGTAAAGCGCCAGCATCGGAGCGGCAAAGACGCACATCGTCAATACATCGGGAGTTGGGGTGATGATCGCGGCGATGATGAAAATGACCAGGATGGCGTAGCGGATATTCTTCCACAGGAAACCCGCGTTCACGATGCCGAAGAGGGCCAGAAAGAAGACCAGGATCGGCAGCTCGAAGGTGATCCCCAGGCCCAGGATCACGGTCATGAAGAGCTCAGTGTACTCGCCCACCGTGACCATCGGCCGGAACTGATCGCCGTAGCCGATAAGGAAATTGAGCGCGCCCGGGTAAACGTAGTGGTAGCCGAAAAAGGCGCCGGTAAGGAAGAGTCCGACCGTGGCCGTCATGAAGGGCAGGATGTATCGCTTCTCCTGCCGGTAGAGTCCAGGAGCGATGAATAGCCACACCTGGAACAGGATGAAGGGCGAAGCCAGGATGGCCCCTCCGACCAGGCTGATTTTGATGAAGAAGTTAAAGGGGTCTACCGGGTTCAGGTAGACCAGGTGAGGGTCCAGATGGTGCGCCTGGAGGGCCGAAACAATGGGCCGCTCCATGAACGAAAAAAGCTTCTGGCGGAAGTAGTAAGCGATGAAGAAGGCGGCGATCAGGTAGAGGCCGGAATGAATGATGCGCTTGCGCAGTTCCTCCAGGTGTTCCAGGAGGCTCATGCCCGGCAATTCTGCTCTTTCCGTCACTGCGGTCCGGGCCCGATCGACGATGTCAGTCTTCATGATGCGTGGTTGCCTGCTCCGGCTCGTGCCTGAGGCCGTTGGCGGCCAGTTCCGGGTGGTCCCCCGCAACTGCTTCCAGTTCCGCGACCTCCTCGTGTACAGGGATCACCCTGGACGTCGGGCTCTCTGTGCTTACTGTGGTTCCGTTGCTTGGCGGCCGTACGGTCAGGGCCTCCGAGGTGGGTTCCGGGGCCGGCGATGGAGCGGCAACCGGGGCAGCAATTTGCTTCTGGCGGTCGGCCAGTTCGGCGGCCCGTAACTCTTCCTCAATCTGCATCTTGAATTCGTTGCTGGCGCGCCGGAATTCGAGCACGAGCTTGCCTAGCTGGCGGCCGATCTCGGGCAGCTTTTTGGGCCCAAAGATTACCAGCGCCAGTCCGAAGATGAAGATGGTATCGGGCAAACTCATCGCTATGTCATGATACCTGCCTCGCCAAGGGGCCACAAATCAAGGTGGTTTATCATGAGGTTTGGACGAAGGTCGTACTTATGAAGACATTCTCGCTGGATGAGGCGCAGTCGCTCTTGCCGATTCTCGAATCCCTTTTGCGGAGGGCGATCGAAGGCAAGGCGAGCGCCGGTCTGGTCGAAGCGGAATTGCAGATGCTCAGCCAGAATATCTTCCTCTCCGGAGGGATGCTGGTGGACGTCGCAGCGGTGGCGCGTAAGCGCATGGCCCAGCGCGCCTCGGTCCAACAAGCCCAGGATGCGATCCAGGAAATTGATTCGATTGGTGTCCAGGTAAAGGATCTCGATAAAGGATTGCTGGACTTTCCCTGCCAGATCGGCGACCAGATCGTTCTGCTCTGCTGGCAGTTGGGCGAAGCAAAAATTGACTACTGGCACACGGTAGAAGCCGGCTTCCAGGGCAGACAGCCACTCGATGAGCGTTTTCATCCGAAGAGCCGCCCGGAAAGACCGAACTAAGCCAGTTTCGTAAGATCAAAGCAAACCTGCAGGGACGGCTGAAAATGTCCCAGGATCCAATCCTGGGTTAACTAAATTGACCCTCGCGAATTACTAAGCTGCTCCACCCTTTTCCCCAACGGCTGTTAGACTGCAACCGGCCTTCGATGCACGAAAAGCACACCACGCACGCCAGCCTTACGCTCCTGCTCGGTACGTTGATCACGGACCGGCAGGGCCGCGTACAGGGCCGCTTGAAAGACGTCGCGGTGGCGACTGGACCGGCCGCGGGCAATGTGGCAGGACTGCTTCTCAAGACGCGGGAGGGAGCCAGGCTGGTTGCGGTGAAGGATGTATTGCAGACGCCGGCCGGAACCCTCGAATTGCGCGAGGACGCCCAGCTTCAGCCCCTCCGTGGAGATGAAAACCTGCTTCTCCTCCAGCAAGATGTGCTGGACCGGCAGATTATCGATGTCCACGGCAGGAAGGTGGTGCGGGTCAACGACGTCGACCTGCAGTGGTTTCCTGAGAATGGCCGTGAGGGGTTGCGCGTCGCCGAGGTGGCCGTCGGACTGCGGGGAGCGGTACGCAGGCTGCTCAAAGGTACGATGCCCAGGCAGACGCTGGCAAAACTTCGCCATGCACTTCCCCGCCAGCATCATCCCCTGGGAGTTCGTGGACCTGATCGAAGTGGATCCGGCGCGCCGGGTGAAGCTGAAGATCGAACATGAGCGGCTTGCTCATATGCATCCTTCCGATCTTGCGGACATCCTGGAAGACCTGCCACCCCCGGAGCGGGAGGCGGTCTTCGGCTCCCTCGATGAGGAGGTAGCAGCAGAGGCGCTGGAGGAAGTAGATCCTCGTCTACAGAAGTCCCTGCTCGAATCGCTCGACTCGGGCCGCGTAGCCGACATCGTGGAAGAGATGGATCCCGGCGCAGCGGCCGACCTGCTGGCCGAGCTCTCCGACGAGCGTTCCGAGGCGATTCTCGAGGAGATGGAGCCGGAAGAGCGGCATGAAGTGGAGGAGCTACTCGAATTCCGGGAAGATTCCGCCGCCGGGAGAATGACCACCAACTATGTGCAGGTGGGCTCCCGTGCCTCGGTTGCAGACGCAGTGCGTACCCTGCGCGAGTTCGACGGCGATCCGGAGGGAATAAGCGAGATTTATCTCACCGGCGCCAATGATGTACTCGAGGGAGTCGTCCCGCTGGCGCGCCTGATACTGGCCTTGCCCGAGACGCGGGTGGCGGTTCTGTCCGAACCGCGGATTATCTCCTGTCAGGCCGAGGCCCACCAGGATGAAGTGGCGGAACTTTTCGACAAGTACAATCTGCATGCGCTGCCGGTGGTGGATGGCGCGAACCGGCTGGTGGGTGTCGTGCAGGCAGACCATGTGATCGCATTTCTGCGCGCAAAGCAATGACGGAAACCGCTGTAGCCTGAAATTCAAATTGAAATTTTTACTTCGACCGCATGCTCAAGCGCTGGCGAATCCGCATACTGCTCTTCCTCGCCGTGCTGGGGCCGGGATTTATCACCGCCAATATCGATAACGATTCCGGCGGCATTCTCACCTACTCCAATGCCGGAGCCCAGTTCGGCTACACCCTGCTGTGGACCATGATTCCCATTACGGTGGCCTTGCTGGTGGTGCAGGAGATGTGCGCGCGCATGGGCGCGGTTACCGGCAAGGGCCTGAGCGACCTGATCCGCGAAGAGTTCGGGCTGCGCATGACGTTTCTCCTGATGCTGCTGCTGGTGGTAGTCAACTTCGGCAACGTCATGGCGGAGTTCGCCGGCATTGCCGGCAGCATGCAGCTCTTCCACATCAGCAAATACGTCTCCGTACCCGCCAGCGCGTTGTTGATCTGGTTCCTGGTGGTCAAGGGCGATTACAAGCGGGTCGAGAAGGTATTTCTAGTGGCGTCGGTGTTCTACATCACCTATATCGTCACCGGCGTTCTTTCGCAGCCCAGCTGGCATGAAGCGATGGTGGCCACGGTGGAGCTGCCCAGAGGCAACATATGGCACTCTAAAAGTTACATTTACATGATCGTGGGCGTGATCGGCACTACCATTTCCCCCTGGATGCAGTTCTACCTGCAGTCTTCGATCGTGGAGAAGGGGGTGACGGCGAAGAGCTACCCGGCTTCGCGTCTCGACGTCATCATCGGGTCATTCTTTACCAACATCGTGGCCTGGTTCATCGTGGTTGCGTGTGCCGCCACCTTGTTTGCCCATGGCATGGGGGCCATCGGAGAGGCGGCGGATGCGGCCCAGGCGATGAAGCCGCTCGCCGGACGCTATGCTTTTCTGTTGTTCGCTGTGGGGCTGTTCAACGCTTCGCTCTTTGCGGCCTCGATTCTGCCCCTTTCCACTGCCTACACGGTATGCGAGGGGCTGGGTCTGCGGTCGGGCCTGGATGGCGGCTTCAAAGACGCGCCCGTCTTTTATTGGCTGTATACCCTCCTGGTGGCGGGCGGCGCGTTCGCCGTGTTGTTTGTTCCCAACGCCAAACTGATCAGCATGGTCATCCTGTCCCAGGTGTTAAATGGCGTGCTGCTGCCCCTGGTGATCGTCTTCATGCTCCTGCTCATTAATCGCAAGGACCTGATGGGCGAATTTGTAAACTCCCGCTGGTTCAACGCCGTGGCCTGGGTCACGGCGGCGGTCGTGATCGTGCTCTCCCTGGTGATGATGTTTACCGGCGGAGCGGGCTAGAGGGGTTTCGCTACTCTCACTAGTACACAGCAGAAGTGAAAATGCCCCAACCGCATGTAATACGATGAGAGTTCAAGGTCTATCTTGGACGTCGAAGCAGCTCCCAACTCTCTCTCTGACGCCGCCAAGCAGGAGCCCCCAGCGAAGCGGAGGACCCCGTCGGCTCTTGGGTGGACGATTCTCCTCTTCGTAATATTTTGGGCGTTGTTTTTCGGACTGTCCCGCGGTCTGCCCTACCTGAAAAATGGCTCCGATATAGTTTTCAGCGCCAAGCTGCAATTTGAGGAAGAGGGACGGGTCTTTCCCGACGATCCCGCCGTGACCCGGGTCTTGATCTTCGGTAATAGCAAAATCCTGGCGGGTTTTGTTCCTGCCTGGTTTGACCAGATCAGCTTGGCGGACCATCTAAACGTCTCGTCCTTCAACTCCGGTTTTCCGGGTAGCGATTTATTCTTGCCGCCGCTGGAGGCTATGTGTGCGCGGGGGCAGGCTCCCAAGGTGTTGCTGCTCACGCTCCCATGGAACCCTGATCCACCCCGGCGCGGCATCTTTCATTTCATTCCCGACGATCACGCGGTTATCGATGAGCTTTTTCCCTTTCGTAATTTCCTCAGGGACCTGACGGCCTTCCTGTTTGCAGCGCCCAGCCACGGCGGCCTGGTGAGTTATTACCGTGAGTCAGCAGAAAACGAGCGTGCGGTGATTGCCGAGCGAGGCTACCATCTCATCACCGAGCAAAGCCATTTTCCCGGTGGGCGGCTGCCGGATGACTTCCGCCTCGATTCAGACCAGCCGGCACAGGTACTCGCGCGGGTTGCTCCCGCGCAAAGCGCGCAGATAGGTCAGTTGAACCAGCTGGTGCGGCAGTATCACATGGACTGCTACTACGTGCCTTATTACCTTCGGGAGGGAGAAGCCGCGGCCGCCGCAGCGCGTGATGAGCGCTTCGCCGCTTTGCTACAGCGGAGCACGTCATGCAAGCTGCTCGGTCCGGACTATTTTCTTTATCCCAACCGCCTCTTTGCCGATCAGACGCACCTCAATAAAGCCGGTGCGCGGGTATACACGGAGGCGTTGTTTCAGCTGCTGAAGGACAGTCCTCATGCTCTTCAATAGCTTTCAGTTCTTGTTATTTTTTATCCTCGTGTGGCTGCTTTTCCTGGTCACACGCGGCACCGCGCGCAAAGTTGTTCTGCTGATCGCCAGCTACTACTTCTACATGTGCTGGAGCACGCGGTACATCTTTGTGATCTGGGCCATCACGGTGATCGACTACGTCGCCGGCCTGCAGATCGAAAAAGCGGAGCAGCCCGTGCGGCGCCGGGTCTACCTCGGAGTAAGCTTGTTCTGCAACCTGGGACTCCTGGTGGTGTTCAAGTATTTCAATTTTCTGACCGGCTCTTTTCGCAGCGCTTCGCACCTCTTTGGGCTGCGTTTTGATCCGCCGCTGCTGGCCATCATCTTGCCCGTCGGTCTTTCCTTCCACACCTTTCAGGCGATGAGTTACACCATCGAGGTTTACCGGCGGAGGGTACCGGCGGAAAGAAATCTGCTGGAGTACGCGCTTTATGTTGCCTTTTTTCCGCAAATGGTGGCCGGGCCCATCGAGCGGCCGTACGAACTGCTGCCCCAGTTTCATCGCGAGCCGGAGGTCAGCTTTGCCGGCGTGCGGGCCGGTCTGGTGCAGGCGCTATGGGGCCTGTTCAAGAAGATGGTGCTGGCCGACAATGTCGCCGATTTTGTAAAGCTCATTTACGACACGCCGCGGCATTACGATGGGGCAGCACTGATGTTGGCCACGCTGTTGTTTTCCATTCAGATTTACTGTGATTTTTCCGGTTATACCGACATTGCGTTGGGCTTGGCGCGGATGATGGGCTACGAGTTGCGTATCAATTTCATGCAGCCCTACTTCAGCCGCTCGGTGGGTGAGTTCTGGAGGCGATGGCACATCTCGCTCTCCACCTGGTTTCGCGATTACGTCTATATTCCGTTGGGCGGGAACCGGGTGAAGCTATCGCGGCATTATGCCAACCTGATGATTACTTTTGTGATCAGCGGGCTTTGGCACGGCGCCAACTGGACCTTTGTCGCCTGGGGATTTTTGCACGGCGTCTACCTGATCGTGGCCCAGTCGACGGCCCGTTTCACCGCGCGATTCGACCGCCTGGTCTTGGTTAAGACTGTTTTCACCTTCAGCCTGGTGACCTTCGCCTGGATATTCTTTCGCGCTAACAGCCTGGGAGATGCCTGGTTTATCGCCACCCATCTTTTTCCCGTGGGGCAGCTCGATCCTCTCTTGCTGAAAGTGGGCGGCTTCAGCCGCGCCACGGCTCCTTATCTGGTTTTGTCGATTGTCGCCATGTTTGTCATCGAGTGGTGGATAGCCCATCCAGCGCGCGTCCCTCGGATCTGGGCCCGGCCGGCGTTTCGCGCCCTGGCTTACAACGCATGCGTGTACGCGATCGTGTTCTTCGGCTTTTTCGGCCATCGCGACTTCATCTATTTTCAGTTTTGACTACAACGAAGCCCACTTCCCTGGCCGAAAAAGACGGGGGCGTAGCCCCTTCCAACGCTTTTTCTCTTGGGGGCGAAAGGCTGTTGGCGCGAGCAAAACTCCTCGCACATCGAGGGGCACCCGTCCAGAACCATTGACCTTGGTTGAGACGGGCGGCTCCGTCAGAGCAGCTTGCCTGCCGCCAGCTCGCGGATGAGGATGCGATCTGCGGCGAGAAAGTCGTAGCGGGTCAACTCGCGCAGCGGGCACCAGCGCAGGTCGTGAAAGATACGGTTGGTCATTTCACCGGTAAATTGGTGGACGGCAAAAAACTGCAGGTCAATTGCACTGCCGCTGCGGTAGGTATGGCGGGTGTGGGCCACGCGGTTGCCGATTTCGGCGGTGATCCCTAACTCCTCATCGAGCTCGCGCCGCAGGGCTTGCTCGGCGCTTTCGCCGTCCTCCACCTTGCCCCCGGGAAACTCCCATTTCAAGGCCATAGGCTGGTCCGGCCGCCGCTGACAGATCAGGACCTTTTGCTCCCGCAGGATAAGCGCTGCCACAACCAGCCGAACTACCTTAGCGTCCGTTCTCGATCGGCTGGAGTCTTTCTGCACGGTCATATGATTTTAGACGTTGTCCAAGCCAGACCGTGTGGGTTGCAGGGAACGAACACTTTCAGGGGTGGGAAAAACCTCGGGGTGAATGGCGCCGGCCAGCGCCTGGAGCCCCTGCACCAGGTTGGGCGCGGGAGTATTCAAAAACTCGTCCGGGATGCAGAAGACGCGGCCAGTCTGTGCCGCCCGCAGAGATTGCCATTGCCGCTTTTCGATCACGCGAGCCAGCGGAACCCGATCGCCGGCGCCGCACCAGGCAAAGACCAACACGTCCGGATCAAGGGCAGCCACCGCGGCAGGATCGGTCATCGAGCCGGGTGTGCCCAGAAAACGGCCACCGGCGGCGGCAACCAGCTCTGCCACCCAGGATTGCGAGTGGATAAGCGGCTTGCCCCACTCTTCGCAGTAAACCGTCGGTGGTTCCGAGGTGCGGGCAGCGCGCTCCGTGGCCGCAAGCGCGGAGAGCATTTCGTCGATCACCGCTTCGGCTCGATCGGGGACGTGGAGAAGGGAGCCGAGAAGCCGGATGTCCTCATAGATGTCGGCCAGCGAATGAGGGGCCAGGGTGAGCACCGGCACTCCGCATTTCAGGATCGCGGCCAGGGATTCGAGCCTGTAAGGAACGGAAGCCAGTACCAGGTTGGGCGAAGCGGAGAGGATCTCCTCCGTGGTCGAAGACCACGAGTCCGCAATCACTTTCAGATTACGGTCGCGTAGAGCAGGTACGGCATCGAGACAGTAACGGGTGCAGGCAACGAGCGAGTCGAGACAGCCCAGTCGATCCAGCGTAATGCTCACGCTGGGCTGCAGTGCTGCGACACGCAGGCTGCGATGTTGCTGCATCATGCCGGCGCAGGCAGAGTGCCATTCGGGTAGAAGACGGGCCATCCCTGCTGTGCCGCGATCTGCAGCAGTGCCGGTGTGGGGTTCACGGGAAAGGCCTTACGCGCGATCTCCAGCATCGCCGCGTCGTGAATGGAGTTGCCGAATACCACGTCGGGGGCAGCCACGCCGGCCTTTACCAGCGATGCGGCCTTGCCCTCGCCGGTAGGAACATCGAGCAGCTTGCTGGTAATGACGCCGCCGACCACCTGGGCACGCGCGGAAATGACCCGGGAGGGTGGAACGTTAAAGCCGCGAACACCTTCTTCAATAACCCAGTTGTTGGTCGAACTGACTACCCAGGTCTCGGTCCCGCGATCGTTCAAGGAAGAAACCAGGGCATACATTTCGGGGAAGATCTTATCCAAAAAGCGGGACTGGAAAAAGGCGGCAGCCGCCCGGCGGATTTCCGCTTCGCTCACGCCATCGTAGATCTGCACCATTTCCCCGCACATGGCCAGCTCCGAGACTTTACCTGCCAGGTAGAGGCGGTAGCGGGAGTCGATCCAATCGCTCGCGTTGCGGGAGACGATGCCCTCTTCGATCGACCAAACCATGAAGTCGTAACCGGAATCTCCGCTCCATAGCGTTCCATCGCAGTCGAAAACAGCAACGGCTGGTTCTCGGAAGAGAACCGCATCGACAAACTCTTGGGGGGAAAGATGGATATTGCTGCTGGACTTGCTACTGGTCAAAGCGGAAGGTCGCTCCTGGCTAGGCATATGCCCTCTTCTATTGTCCGCGATCTGACGCAATTTTGCACTTCCGGTGTAAAGAGCAGGTGAACGTGGGCATGGCTGTCTCTCTTGGTTCCTTCGCCGGCCGGCCAGCACCGGTCAAGCGCCCCGGGAGCAGATAATCGGGAGTGTGCCCGCCCCTAATCATCCCGGCATCCTGCGCCAGTATCTTGCCTACCTGCGGGTGGAGAAGGGGCTGCGGCCGCTGACCTGCGAGGCCTATCAGCGAGACCTATCCCTCTTCGCGGAATACCTCGAAAGCACGCATGCCGTGCCGATGACCGCCGGGCAAGGCCAGGTGGCCGGGTTCCTTGAGCACCTGCAGAAGCACGGGGTTCAATCGCGCTCGATTGCGCGGAAGCTTTCATGCCTGCGCGGCTTCTACAAATGGCTGCTGCTGGATAAGCGGATCGGACACGACCCGACGGTGAACCTCGAGTCGCCTGCGTCGTGGAAGGTTTTGCCCAAAGCGCTGGCCCAGTCGGAGGTGGAGCACATGATGGAACGGGCCGGGACGTCGGCAGAGCATCCGCAGGCCGATGCGGTGGCCCTGCGCGACCGCGCCATCGTGGAGATGCTGTATGCAGGTGGGGTGCGCGTCTCCGAACTCACCGGGCTGGGGGTGGAAGATCTCTCCCTGGCGGAGGGCCGCATGCTGGTGCGCGGTAAAGGGGACAAGGAGCGCATTGTGCCACTGGGGCGGGCGGCGGTCGAGGCTCTGGATGCGTATTTGACCCGCGGCCGGCCCGCACTGGCGGTTCGCCCACGGGAGAGCCGGCTTTTTCTCTCCATGCGTGGGGCTGGACTTACCCGGCAATGGGTTTGGCACCTGGTGAAGCAGCTGGATTCCCGCGCCAGTCCGCATGTGCTGCGTCATAGCTGCGCCACGCATATGGTGGAGAACGGAGCCGATTTGAGGACCGTGCAGACCCTGCTGGGGCACGCGGATATCTCGACCACGCAGGTCTATACGCACCTGGCGCTGGGTAGGCTAAAAGCGGTGCATCGGGCTCATCATCCCCGCGCCACGAGAAGGGTTGCAAAATGAAGCCGCAACCTACGCGGTTGGCGGAGGAGTTCCTGGCCATGCTGACGCATGAGCGGGCTGCTTCCCCACATACTTTGAGGGCTTACCAGCGCGAGATCGACAATTTTGCCGCCTACCTGATCGAGCAGAGCGGGCAGGGCGTCGAAATGCATACCGTCGATCATCTACAGATACGCGGCTACCTGGGTGAACTTTACGGCCGGGGTTTGGCGAAGGCGTCAGTCGCCAGGTCGCTGGCCGCGGTGCGCTCCTGGTTTCAATGGATGGCCCGAGCAGGGCACGTGACCAGTAATCCCGCCGCCCTGGTGGCTACACCCAAGCTGCCCAAGCATCTGCCGCGGGTGCCCTCGATCGAGCAGATGAACCACCTGGTGGAGACTGCCTCGGCGGAGACGGTTGCGGCGTGGCCGGAGCGGGATCGTATGATCTTTGAACTGCTCTATGGATGCGGCATCCGCAACGCCGAGCTGGTGGGGCTCAATGTGGCTGACGTGCATTGGGCGAGGGAAGTGATCCTGGTCCGGGGCAAAGGGCGGAAGCAGCGCTATGTTCCCCTGGGGGATGCGGCGGCAGACGCGATCCGGGCGTATCTTCCATCGCGCGCGGTTAAGCTGGGGCCGAAGTCGACCGATGCGTTGCTGTTGAACCTGCAGATGAAGGGAAGCGGGCGGTTGACCACCAGGAGTGTGGGACGGATCGTCAAGCGCATCTCGCTGGCCAAAGGATTGCCGGCGGAGATTCACCCCCATACCCTACGCCATGCTTTCGGCACGCACATGCTGGAGGAGGGAGCTGACCTGCGGGCTATTCAGGAGCTGCTGGGACACGAGCGGCTATCGACGACCCAGCGCTATACCCAGCTCACGGTAGGGCAAGTTACGCAGGTCTACGACCGCACACATCCTCGGGCGAAGTAAAACTCCACGTTAAAACCCGCCCACCGTCAGTGTTGGTAAATGAAAATCCAGACTACAACGACGCGATCGCCGTTGCTTCATCCCGGTGCAGGGCAGCGTATTTAGTAATCCCCACCATGGTGAAAACCTTTTGGAAGTGCGGCGTAAGCCCAAAGGCGGCGATCTTCTGATCAGCTTTGTTGGCTTCCATCAACATCTGGATGACAAGAGCAATTCCACTGGAGTTGATGTACTCCACTTTGGAAAAATCGATCAGTACCGGGCGGCTCTTGACCACGCCCTCGTACGTTCCAAGCACGGTGTCCCGCGAAGTGCTGGAGATGTCGCCTGTGAAGCGAAGAACGGTGACCGGCCGTCCATTAGCGGCGAGAACCTCATCAACCTTTGCTTTCGTCTCCGTCTGCACTTTACTCACTCTCCTTGGCCAGCCTGATAACCAACCGGACGTAGCTTCCTTTTCCGGCGCTTCCCTTGACCCACTCGGCCTCATCCACCAGCGACTGGATCAAAAACATGCCCATGCCGCGGGGATCCTCTTCACCATGCATCTTGCGGTCGATGTCCGGCTTGGAAGGCGCTTTGGCGATGCCCGAACCGGTATCCATCACTTTCACTTCCAGCGCTTCATCGCTGGCGGAAAGAATCACGCCCACACAGAGGTTATCGTTCAGGAGGTTTCCGTGTTCAATGGCGTTGATGCACGCCTCGGCCAAGGCAGTCTTAAGGTCTTCTATGCGATCGTCGGGGAAGCCCATGAGCTTGGCCACGCTGGCTGCCGTGCCCATCGCTACTTTTTCGAAGCCCAGCCGCGATGGGAGCTTAACTTCCACCGCCGTGCCCCTGGTTTCAACCATTTTGCTCTTCCCTCATTAGCCCTGCATGCGCACTAATGCCAGCGCCGTCATGTCGTCCTGCTGCGGCTCACCCCGGGAAAATTCAGCCAATTGTTGCCACAGGACCTTGAGGATAGCAGTACAGTCCTGCGACTTGCACTCCCGAAATGTTGCAAGCAAGCGTTCTGGACCGTATTCATCCTCGCCGTGAAAGACCTCTGTGAGCCCATCGGTATAGAAAAGGAGGCGCGCTCCAGGAGGGAAGGCGAGGGTTTCCGAGGTGTATTCCATCCTGGGAACCAGTCCGATCGGGGTACCGCTGGCCTCAATTTCATTTACTGCCTTGTCCTCGGAGATCAAAAAGCCAGGGTTGTGGCCGGCATTGACGACTTCGACGGTATGGGTCTGCGGGTCCAGTTTGAGGAAGATCGCGGTTACGTAGCGGCGGCGCGCCTCCTGCCCTTCGCCGTAGTGCTGCTGGTTCATGCGGGCGGCTAGTTCGGCCAGGGGCAGCCCGGCAAGCGCCATGGCGCGAAAGGCCGAGCGAAAAGAAGTAGCCACAATCGCAGAGGCCAAGCCCTTGCCGGCGACATCTGCCACCACCATGATCTCGCCCCCATCGGGAAGGCTGACAATGTCCACGTAGTCGCCGCCTACCTCGTAGCAGGCGCTCGATCGCACGGCGACGGAATAGCCGGAGATCTCCGACATCTGCTGCGGCAGCAGGCTGCGCTGAATGGCGCGGGCGGCATCCAGATCCTGCTGCACCCGAGCCCATTCGACCGCCCGATCGTGATAATGGGCATTCTCGACCGCAACCCCTGCCTGCAGTACCAGCCCTTCCAGAAAATCCTGCTCGTAGAGCGACAGCGTCTTACCCGGCCCGGGGTTCACCACCAGCTCGGTCAACTGGGCTCCGTCTTTGTTGAGCAAGGCGAAGCGAGGGCACCCGTCCCAGGGGGGCGGGGGCATTTCGCCAATGATCAGAACAGGCTCGGTTACGTAGGCCCCGGCCATTTCTAGCTCGCGCACCACGATGCGCAGCACCGATTGCAGCACTTCTTCGGGATGAACCGCCGCATGCACCTGGCGGGAAAACTCGAGCAATGCCTGCAACCGGGCTACCTGCTGTTGCAGGTCAATCACATCGGCGTGGCTGCTGGAGAAAGAAGAGGTGGACATTGCGGAATGGCATCAATCTAGCACAGCGTTAGAGCCGTGGGGCCAGGATTCGCATGTCCCATGATTCGACAGGGCTGGATGCGAGACACGGAGATCTCTTTGGGGAAGATATACTGGGAAAGGCCAAAATTATGGAAACTAAACTCGCTCTTCCCGTCCAATCAAAGTTTTCCGAAGAGGTAGCAGAGTGGATTGAGGCTTTCGACGACCTGGTGGTCGGCGAGGGTCCGGTACAAGGCGCGGAGCTGATCGCAGCCTTACGGCAGCGGGCACGCGAAGCCGGCATCTCCACCCCTGGGGCCTTGACTACCCCCTACCTGAATACCATTCCCAAGCACGAGGAAGTGCCTTACCCCGGCGATCGCAAGCTCGAGGAACGGCTGGAAGCCCTGATCCGCTGGAACGCCATGGCCATGGTGCATGGCCAGAACAAAAAGGATGCTGGCATCGGCGGCCACCTTTCTACCTATTCCTCGTTGGCTACCCTCCTGGAAGTGGGCTACGAGCATTTCTTCCATGCTACCTACGGGGACCAGCCGGGCGACTTTATCTACTTTCAAGGCCACGCCTCCCCGGGGGTCTATGCGCGGGCCTACCTGGAAGGACGGTTTGACGACGATCGCCTGCTGCACTTCCGCCACGAATTGCGGGGCAAGCCGGGGCTGTCTTCCTATCCCCATCCCTGGCTGATGCCGGAGTTTTGGCGCTTTCCCACTGTTTCCATGGGCATTGGGCCGCTCAACGCGGTTTACCAGGCGCGCTTCATGCGGTATCTCGAGAACCGCAGCCTGATTCAGAAAACTGACCGCAAGATATGGGCGTTTGTTGGGGATGGCGAAACAGACGAAGTGGATACGCTGGGCGCGCTCACCGTCGCCTCCCGGGAAAAACTCGACAACCTGATCTTTGTAGTGAACTGCAACCTGCAGCGCCTGGACGGTCCGGTGCGCGGCAACAAGCGCATCATCGATGAGCTGGAAGGTATCTTCCGCGGCGCTGGTTGGCATGTCCTCAAGGTCGTCTGGGGCAGCGATTGGGATGAACTCTTCGAGCGCGATTCTTCCGGCTTGCTGCTCAAGAGGATGGAAGAGTGTGTCGATGGCGACTACCAGGCGTTCAAGGCCAAGGGGGGAGCCTACCTGAGGCAGCATTTCTTCGGCAAGTACCCTGAGTTGCTCGAACTGGTGAGCGACAAGACGGACGAGCAGCTGGAGAATCTGCATCGCGGCGGCCACGACCGGGTGAAGGTTTACAACGCTTACCGCAAAGCGATCAATCATCACGGCTCACCCACCGTCATCCTGGCCAAGACGGTCAAGGGCTACGGCATGGGCGCGAACCAGTCACGCAACGCTTCCCACCAGGAAAAGAAACTCACCGACAGCGGGCTGGCCCAGTTTGTGAAGCGCTTCAAGATCCCGGTTCCGGAGCAGGAGGCGAAACTTGGTAAGCCTTATCGGCCGGCGCCGGATAGCCCCGAGATCCTCTACCTGCAGGAGCGCCGTCGGGCCCTGGGTGGCTACTTGCCCCGCCGCGATGTGCCCAAGTTGGACTTCAAGGCGCCCAAACTGAAGGAATTTAATGAGTGGACTGGCGGCTCCAAGGGGCGGGAAGTTTCCACTACCATGGGATTTGTCAGCATCCTGCGCCACCTGCTGAAAGATCCGGTCATCGGCAAGTTGATCGTTCCTATTGTGCCCGACGAAGCCCGCACCTTTGGTCTGGAGTCGGCCATTCGACAAGTGGCCATCTACGCCAGTGAAGGGCAGAAGTACACGCCGCACGATAACGACATGCTGCTCTACTATCGCGAAGAGCAGGATGGGCAGATTCTGGAGGAGGGCATTACCGAAGCGGGCTCCATGGCTTCCTTCACCGCCGCCGGCACCGCCTACTCCAATTACCGCCTGCCTACGATTCCGTTCTACATGTATTACTCAATGTTCGGTTTTCAGCGCGTCGGGGACATGATCTGGGCGTTTGCGGATTCGCGCGGCAAGGGCTTCCTGATGGGAGGGACCGCGGGCCGTACCACCATGCTGGGAGAAGGACTGCAGCATCAGGACGGGCATAGTCACGTCTTAGCCAGCACCGTTCCTACCTGTCTGAGCTACGATCCGGCCTACGTCTATGAGCTGGCCGTGATCGTGCAGGATGGCATCCGCCGCATGTACCAGGAGGGTGAGCCCATCTTCTATTACATCACCATGTACAACGAGGACTACGCCATGCCGGCCATGCCCGAAGGGGTTCGCGACGGCATCGTCCGCGGCATTTATCGCTTCCAGGCCGCTCCCGGAGGCAAGGCTACGGCGCAGCTCTTCGGCAGTGGACCCATCCTGAACGAGGTTGTCCGGGCGCAAGGCATCCTGGCCGAAAAGTATGGCGTGCAGACCGACGTTTGGAGCGTTACCAGCTACAACGAGCTAAGGCGTGAAGCATTGGGCGTGGATCGCTGGAATCGCCTGCACCCAACGCAGCCGGAAAAGGTTCCTTACATTCTTGAAACGCTCAAGGGAACCGAGGGCCCGATTATCGCGGCCAGCGATTACATGAAGGTCGTGCCCGATCAGCTTTCGCCCTGGCTTTCGACCCGGCTGGTGTCTCTGGGCACGGATGGCTTTGGCCGCAGCGACAATCGCGAATATCTGCGCCGTCACTTCGAGGTCAATGCGGAGTCGGTCGTAGCGGCGACGCTGTCCCGCTTGGCGCGCGAGGGCAAATTCGACCAGGGCCGGGCCCAGGAAGCCTTCGCCGAATTGGGCTTGGAGACGGAAACAGCCGATCCTGCCCACCTGTAATTACAAGGTGGGTGGGTTTGCCTCCGGCTTTCGACTCCAGGTCGGTCTCCAGCCGCTGCCGCGGAAAGGGGACTGCACCCGGCGTCCCCACCACAGCCACATGAGCAGGGCCATGACGGCGAGCAGCGCTAAAACCAGTAGGCTGCCTTCGGGGCCAGTTGTCCCGCCGCTCCACAAGCGCTGTCCGGTTGGATGTTCACCGAACAGGTGGCCTTGTGATACCAGGCCGCTGTCGGAGGTCCCGTAGAAATAGGACTCTGCCCAGTCCCAGCTGGCGTGGCAGCCAAGCGCCCACCAGAGCGATCCTGTGTACCAAAGGCTGAGGCAGAAGACCATGCCAACGGCTGCCGCGGCGAATAGCCCTACCGGCGTCTCGCCGGGATTGGTGCCGTGGGAAAACCCGAACAGGCAGGAAAGCAGCAACGCTCCCCACCAGAACCCAATGCCCCGGGTCAGCGTGAATTGCAGGTAGCCCCGAAGGGTGGATTCCTCGAAGACGGCGACCACCAGGAACAAAAGTCCCCAGCCCAAGGCGTACTCCCAGATGGCCGCGCCGTGCAGCTGTACACCGTCAAAGGCCAGCAGCCCTGTCTTCCACAAAACAAACACCAACACGGATAGGGCAACAAACCCGCAAATCAGGCCGGAGATGAAGCGCACCGCCCTCGCGGAGCCTTGATATCCGTACGCCAGGAGAGGCCGCCGCTCGATCAGTGCCATGATTCCCGTTGCCAGCAGAAGGGGCACCAGCTGCGTGCCTTCCGAAATGAACGCCAGACTCAAGGGGAATACTCCCCCAATGTGACTGGGATGAAAAAAATGCCTCACCACCCGGGCAGCGAGAAAACTAAATCCAATAAACAGCAGGACGAATAGCAGCACACCCCACCCCGCCCGCAGACCTTCGGCGCCGAAGAATATCCAGTGGACGCCGCGCTTCGGTGGCTGTGGAGTTACCAGCGGAGAAGCCTCTGCCTGCACTATTTCTTCGTCCAAGGTGCCTCCTGAAAGCTGCCCCCTCATCTTACGAAAGCTGAGGCGCGTTGGTTGGGTAAACTGGCCCTGTTTGGGGGGTGGCGGTCATTTCGTCCTCCGCCTTTCCGGTTTGCCACCAAGCCTACCCCCTGGACGGGTGCCCCATGTTCGCGCTTTCGCGTACATGGGTTGAAGACGATGGGCAACCCGGATTTCCTGTACGCTGCACCGGACATGACCGCGTGTGCGGCTTTCAGTAAGGAAAGCCGCATGAGGTTCGCCAACGCCACCAAACTCCACAGGAAATCCGGGGGAAGCCCTTCCTTTTTCTTTTCCTGTAAGTCAGTGAGAACCTGAGGTGAAAACATTGGAAAAAGGTCTTTTTCAACCCATGTACGCGAAAGCGCGAACATGGGGCACCCGTCCAGAGGGCAAGGCTTGGTCAGGAACCCCCTTGGCCTCTTGGCGCGAGGAACAACTCAATACGACCCGGAGTTGCCGGATCCAGGGTGCTGGCTCATCCATTGCTGCGCGTGCTGTATCTCGGGCAGTCCCGGGTCCGCTGTCTTCCATGCGCTGAGGAACTGCTTGTAAGCCACGGAGGTCGCGCCGGCATCTCGCGTCTTTTCCTTCACCTGGGCAATCCCATAGAGCGCGAAACCAGAGTTGGGACGCTCCACCAGCGACTTCTGAAATGCCGCTTCTGCCTCCGGCCATTTACCGGCTGTCATGAGGGCCGCCGCTTCACTCTCCGCCACGGGACGGATGTAGAAGGGAGGCTCGCGATAGCCGAGCTCCTTCTCCTCCCGCAGCGCGGCGGCGAAGAGCTTTTCGGCCTCGGGAACGTTGTTCTGCGTAGCCAGCATGGAAGCGCGCAGCTCGAGCGACATGATGGAGAGCATCTTGAGTAGAGGTTGGGGCAGGGGATCAGGCGACATGCTTTGGTTGCCCGTGGGCGGAGCGGCCTTCTTTTCCTTCGCTTCCTGGTCTTTTATCTGCTCCGACATGCGCCATAGGCTCGAATCAAGCAACACCGAATGGCGTTCGGCTACATCCGGTTCATGGGCCTCCACAGACTGCATTCCCAGGGCAAATTGCGAAAGGCCACCGGCCAGGAATTCCATGTGCGGCATGTCCTGGGAAAGATTTGCGGCATTGACCAGTTCCACCACACGCGGCCAGTCGGCGGTGCGCAAAGCAACCGGCAGCGCGGGATTGAGGCGGGCAATGGCATCGCGGGGCGACCAGGGATAGAGAGTGTCTTCCAGATGGCCGCGTGCTTTCCCCAGTTTGACCGAAACCTGCGCCGCCTGCTGCAATTGCCCCGCCTCCAGCAGATTGGCAATCGAATACATCAGGTTGTGAATGTAGTTCCAGTCATTGTCCGGCGCGATGTGCTGCTGGCGCATGTAGCTTTCATCGGCCTGGGCAGAAGCGTCGAATGCCGTCTGGGCCCGGGCGTAATCGCCGGTGCGGTAAAAGATGTGCCCCGGCATGTGCACCATGTGCCCCGACGCTGGTGCAAGCGAACCCAGAATCTCCGCGCTGTGTAAGGCCTGTTCCGGATGCGGACTGGCTTCGACCGCGTGTATCCAGAGATGGTTTGCGGCGGAGTTCTGTGGTTCTTCCTTCAGTACCCCCTGCAGGAGCGCAAGCGTCTCCTGCTTGCCCTTGCGCGCTTCTCCATTGTCGTCATAACCATCGTCGACTGCTTCGGAGAGAGCGATACGGGCATTGGTATCGCTGGGGTTCTCCTTCACCAGGGTGCGCAGGATTTCGATCTCGTGATCGAATTTTGCCTTGTCCTCGGAGCCGGCTGCGTCGCGAACCGCTGCCTCGTGGGCCTGAGCAGCCTGAATGTAGAGCTTCTCCCGCGCCGTCGCATGCCCTTCCAGTGCAACTGCTTTTTCCAGCGACGCCTGCGCGTAGGCCTTGGTTACGCTGTGGTTAAAGCTCTCCGACTGGTAAAGCCCCCAGTAGCACATGGCGCAATTACCATCGGCGCGGATGGATTCTTCAAAGGCCCGATCCGCCTCGTAATCCCAAAAATCGTAAAGCAGGTTGTATCCCTGCTCGAACCACATCTGGGCCTGGGCATTACCGGAAATAGGAAAGCGCACATTGCCAACGCCTTCAATACGTTGCGGGGCGGGTAGCTTCTCCGGGGGTACCGGATCCCCGCTATCGCCCATGGCCATATTCATCTGCCCGGTAGCCGCTCCGGCTTGTAGCAAAATCAACAGCATAAGAAAAAATCGTTTAGGCATGTTGATCTTCTAGCCCTCCGCCAGCCGGGTATTCTGCACCAAATACCCGGGGTGAACTAAACTAGAGTAGTAGAAATAGCCCTCGGGACGGTAAAAGGAATTATCCATTGATCGCAAGCACCTTAACCAAGATTTTCGGAACTAGCAACGAACGCGTGATCAAGCGGATGATGCCCATGGTCGAACAGACCGGGTCTCTCGAGCCTGCCATGCAGGCTCTGTCGGACGACGGGCTGCGCGCGAAGACGCTGGAATTCCGTGCTCGCATCGCTGCGCGGCTGGACGGCATCGACGACGCCGAAGAGCGCGTAGCGGAAGAAAAAGTGGTGTTGACTGAGATTCTCCCCGAGGCCTTCGCGGTGGTGCGCGAGGCTGGCCGCCGGGTACTGCAGATGCGTCACTTTGATGTCCAATTGATCGGCGGCATGGTGCTCCACCAGGGCAAGATCGCCGAAATGAAGACCGGTGAAGGCAAGACCCTGGTAGCGACGCTGCCCTGCTACCTGAATGCCCTGGCAGGTCATGGCGTGCACGTGGTGACGGTCAATGATTACCTGGCCAAACGCGACGCCGAGTGGATGGGCAAGATTTACGAGTTCCTGGGGCTGAGTGTCGGCGTGATTGTGCACGATCTCGATGATGCCCAGCGGCGCGCCGCATATGGCTCCGACATCACCTACGGCACCAATAACGAATTCGGGTTTGACTACCTGCGCGACAATATGAAATTTGACCACGCCGATTGCGTGCAGCGTGGACACTACTTCGCGATCGTCGATGAGGTTGACTCGATCCTGATCGATGAAGCCCGTACCCCGTTGATCATCAGCGGCCCTACGGATCAGACCACGGACAAGTATGCCCGCGTGAACCGGATCCTGCCCTCGCTCGAGCAAGGGGAAGAGATCGAGCGCGGCGAAGAGAAGATCCTGACCGGCGACTTTGTGGTCGATGAAAAACACAAGACCATCAGCGTGACCGATGAGGGGTGGGAGAAGATCGAGCAACTGCTGGGCATCGGCAACATCGCCGACCCGGAGAACTGGGATCTAAAGCATCACGTCGAGGTCGCGATCAAGGCTCACTCGCTCTACCGGCGCGATGTGGCCTACGTGGTGAAGGATGGCGAAGTCATCATCGTGGACGAGTTTACCGGCCGCCTGATGCCTGGCCGCCGCTGGAGCGATGGACTGCACCAGGCGATCGAGGCCAAGGAGCAGGTGAACATTCGCCGCGAAGACCAGACGCTGGCCACCATCACCTTTCAGAATTATTTTCGCCTGTATAAGAAGCTCTCCGGCATGACCGGTACGGCGGAAACAGAGGCCACGGAGTTCGAAAATATCTACAAGCTCGAGATCGTGGTCATTCCCACCAACAAGCCGATGCGCCGTCTGGAAAATCCGGACGTGGTGTTTCGCACCGCCAAGGAAAAGTATTTTGCCGTGGCCGACGAGATTTCGCGGCTCCACGAGGCCAAGCAGCCGGTGTTGGTGGGCACCACTTCGATTGAGAAGTCGGAGCTGCTTTCATCGATACTGCAGCGCAAGGGCGTGAAGCATGTAGTGCTCAACGCCAAATATCACGAGCGTGAAGCGGAGATCGTGGCCCAAGCGGGGCGCCTTGGCATGGTGACCATTGCCACCAATATGGCCGGCCGCGGTACTGACATCGTGCTCGGGGGCAACGCGGAATTCGCCGCCAAGCAGGAGCTGCTGAAGCGCGGTGCGGCCCAGGCGGTAAATGCGGCTCAGGGGGCCATCAATCCCATGGCCGGCCCGGGCATGATGCGCTTCTACTACCAGGGGCAGGAATTCGAGACCAGCCAGGAGATCTGGGATAAGGCTTATGCGCAATACGCGGCGGCCGCTGAGCGCGAGCACGACGAGGTGATTGCCGCCGGCGGCCTGCACATCGTGGGTACGGAACGGCACGAGTCGCGGCGCATTGACAACCAGCTGCGCGGACGCGCCGGCCGCCAGGGCGATCCCGGCGCCTCGCGCTTTTATCTCTCTCTCGAAGACGACTTAATGCGCATCTTCGCCAAGGAGTGGGTTTCGAACCTGCTGCAGCGGCTGGGCATGGAAGAAGGGGTGCCCATCGAGTCGCGCATGATCAGCAGCCGCATCGAGGCCGCGCAGAAGGCCGTGGAAGGACAGAACTTCGAAGCCCGCAAGCACCTGCTTGAATATGACGACGTGATGAACAAGCAGCGTACGGCGGTGTATGGAACGCGCCAGCAATTGCTCGAAGGCCTCGATCAAAAGGAACTGATCCTCGAGGACTACGTCGCCAATCTGCTGAGCGCGGTGATGGAAGAGCATGCGCCGGAAGCGATGCATCCTGATCAGTGGGACATCAACGGGCTCAAGGGCCAGCTGGCTTCGCAGTTCGGCATCGATCTGGAGAAGGAAGGCATCGATCTCAATACGCTGAACCGCCACGAGTTGGGCGAGGCGTTGTTCGAGCGTTTGAAAGAGAAGTACGAGATGAAGGAAGCGATCCTGGGCAAAGACCAAATGCGCTATCACGAGCGCATGGTGATGCTCAGCGTGCTCGACGGCTTATGGAAAGACCATCTGTTGAGCATGGACCACCTGAAGGAGGGGATTGGTCTTCGCGGATACGGCCAGCAGGATCCACTGGTGGCGTATAAGAAAGAATCCTTCGACATGTTTGAAGGCATGATGGGACGCTTTCAAGAGGACACGGTGCGTTTCCTCTTCCTGATGCAGATCTTCGGACCCGATGGCCAGCCGATTACCCAGCTACCCCCTAGGCAGGCGCCTGAGATCTCCCGCGAATTTGTTCCTCCGGTCCTTTCGCCGGTTGGCTCTCCGGTCACGGTGGAAGGCAATGGTGCTCGAGCCATCCCCGCTCCAACGCCGGCGCGGCCGCCGTCCGTGCCTGTTTCGGTCCCGGTACGGGCGCCATCGACCACCATCGACGCCCTGGAGCAGGAGTTTCAACGCAAGAAGAAACGCGAACTCGAGCAAGCCAGGATGGCCGGCGCTAACGGAAGTTCCGATGCGCCCGCGCAACAGCGCCGAAGCGGAGAGAAAGTGGGGCGCAACGATCTTTGTCCCTGCGGCTCAGGCAAGAAATACAAGAAATGCCACGGCGTTGACGCCTAGGTCACCCGTATGTACGAATTCTCAGGTTGTGAAAAACTCAACGCACGAAGGGCACGGCTTCAGTCGTGCCGTAAACGCACTGCGCGGGGACGGCTTTAGCCGCCGAGGTACGGTTTTAATGTCTACGAGCGAAAGGTCTCCGGGATCTCGTCGAAGGTGAAGTTCTGGGCTGCGGAACTCGTCTCATCCCGCCAGCATTCGAAAATGCGACCGTAACTGAGCGTAATGAACTCGCTCTCGCCGATGCCGAGCTTCTGCGCGGTCGCATCGATCCAGTCGCTGGGGCCTTCCAGCTCGGCATAGAGCCCTAAGGGCGTTTCGTCGAGGACGCAGTGGCCCTGCTGATCGGCCCACTCCGTGCGCCATTTCTCATAGACGAATACCGGGCTGAAGCCGAGCGCCTCGAAGACTTTCCCCAGAACCGGGCCGTCTTCGACCACAGTCTCGGTTTCCACGCGATTCTTGTGCGGGCCTTCCTCGGTTTGCCCACTGGGGACGCTCTTGTGGGTGACTACCCATTTGCTGCCATATTGGCGAATGCGCAGAATCTGCCGCGAGTTGCGCAGACGGCGATCGGGCGTGTCGTAAAGTGTGTTCCTCTCCAGGGTGCGGGCGGTGACCCGCGCGAAACCAAGTGCCGGCAGCTTGCGCTCCAAAGCCTCGCGGTCCAGCACCCGTATCTTTACTTCTGTCTCCATGGCCTGCATAGGCCGGAGTCTATACGAGTCATGGTGTGGCCGTGGGAAAATGACACTGGTGATCGGAAAAAAAACAATGCGGTTAGCCGTCGATGCCAATGCCATCGATTCGGCAGCATCCATGGAATCGTTGTTGCAGGGCGCCGAGCTGCTGCGCAATGGCGGCACGGTGGCATTTCCGACCGAGACTGTTTATGGATTGGGAGCGAATGCACTCGACCAGGCTGCGGTGCAAGCCATCTTTGAGGCTAAGCAGAGACCTTCGTGGGACCCGCTAATCGTCCACGTAACCAGCGAGCAGCAGCTAAGATGGTGGCCGGCGAGATACCGCACAACGGCCGCTTGTTGATGGAAGCCTTCTGGCCCGGACCTTTGACCTTGTTGCTGCCGAAAGGCCCTCGCGTCCCCAATATCGTGACCGCGGGGCGGCCACGGGTAGGAGTGAGGATGCCGCGTCACCCGGTTGCCCGCAGATTGATCGAGCTTGCTCAGTTGCCGGTGGCGGCGCCGAGCGCGAATTCCTTCGGCCGAACCAGCCCCACGCGCGCGGAATTTGTTCTGCAGGACCTGGATGGGCGCATCGACGCGGTTATCGACGCCGGGGAGACGGCCCTGGGGCTTGAATCGACGGTGGTCGACGTCTGCGAAGACCCGCCCATTCTCTACCGTCCAGGCATGGTGACCTTCGCGCAGGTGCAGGCCCTGTGCCCGTCTCTGATTGTCTATCGTGAGTTTCAGAATGCGCGTTCCACCGCACTGCCCTCCCCGGGTGTCGGCCTCAAGCACTACTCGCCCCGCGCACGGCTCATTCTGTTGGAGTGGGCCACGGCTAAGCTGATGAGCGTCGCTGAAGAGCTGCAAGCCGCGGGCGAAGTGGTCGGCATCATGTTGCCCAGCGATATGGACATTGGGCACCCGTACCTGATTTATCGCTGGGGAGATCTAACGGATCCGCAGGAGCTTGCGCGACGCCTCTTTGCCGGCCTGCGGGAATTGGATGCAGCCGGAGCCACCGTCATTGTTTGCCCGCTGCCAGAGGACGAGGGGCTTGGCGTGGCCATGCGCGACCGCCTGCTCAAGGCTGCCCGTTGATGGCTACGGCCCGGCTATTATCTTCGGCCTTGTACAGGTACTTAATGCCGGCTTTATAGATAAGCGTACGGACTTTGCCTCGCCGCACCTTGATCGCATTGCGGTCGTACCATTCGATCATGCCCTCGATCTGCTCTCCGTCCTCGAGCACGAACATCATCAACGTCTTGCTCTGGATCTGCTTCTGAAAGTAGAACGCCTCCGCGTGAGAACTTTCCGCGGCAGAGTCCCATCGATGGTGAGCCGGGTGCATGGGAGTGATCGCAGAAAGTAAGGCAGCAGGGTATCGGCTTGCCGACGCACGCGCCGGGAGATGGGGACGAATGAGTTTGCGCGGTCCTGCGGGGCTGACAGAAGCCAAGGCGGATGGATCGGGTCCATCTACCTTGGTCTTCGCCTTGACTGGGCGCGCATCGTAGACACGACGGACCGGAATGGCAACGGAATCAGGCATGGTCTCAATGTGAATCTAATCTTTAAGATGCAGGATGTTGCCAATCGGGTTTAAATGTCAAAAACCGGCAGAAAATGGCGTATTACGAATGGATTATGGCGCAGATAGGCCGACGGCGAAGGCATCGAGTGACAAAGACCGCAGCAGATTTCTCCGCATGCCTTGTTCCACTTGATCCAGGCCGCGCACAGCCCCCTCAATCCAGGCCACAGTGATGGTTTGCGATACGCGTGTCAATTCGGCCATCAGGTCGATGTTGCGAATCAAATGGCCCGCCCCCGCATGCAGCAGCAAGAGGTCTTCCAATAGGCTGGCGAATGCGTGCAGCAGTGCGCTGGTTTTTTGCTGACCCTCGGCGCCCGCTCGATAGGTCTCGGTTACCCGAAAGATAGCTCCATAGTCCGTCTCACTTGTGCTATCTGCGGCGTTGTACAGCAACAGCAACGCGTCCTGGCGGCTGGCCAGATAGCTTTCCAGATCGAAGCCGAGGGCCTGACCGATGGCGCCTTCCGCCAGGCGCGCGACGAGTGCGCGTTGCTTCGGCTTCCAGTCTTTGCGGTGCTCGGCAAGCACGGCTTCGATTTGTTCCGGGGGCAGTGCGCCCAGGCGAAAAATGCTGGAGCGGGAACGAATGGTGGGCAGAAGTTCGCCAGGATTTTCTGCCAGCAAAAAAATGTGAGCGTAGGCCGGCGGCTCCTCGAGAATTTTGAGCAGGGAATTAGCAGCCTCCTTCATGAAGGCTGTGCTGGTGAAGATATACACCGCGCGCGGCGCATCGGCGGGGAGGCGATAGATGCGCTGCAATACAGTGCGTACCTGGCCCAGCTTGATCAGCAACTGGGGCGGGTCGGGAGGAACGACCACCACATCGGGATGAGTCTGGACCAGGATGCGGGTTTCTTTCTTATCGACCTCACGCAGCTCCTCCCGGGCAGCGATGGCTTCGCTGACACGGTCGGCGAGTGGCAGGGAGAGCGCGATGCGGGTGCAGTTGCTGCACACTCCGCAAAAATCGGGCAGGCCGTCGCTGACCGGGTGCTGCAGGCAGGCCATGGTCTGCGCCAGCATGATGGCCAGGGTATATTTGCCCGCGCCGCGCGGTCCGGCGAGGATGAGCGCGGGCGGCATGCGTTCCGCCGCGATAGCCTCGCGCAGATGGCGGACCGTGGCTACATTCCCCGCAAATTGATCGAAGCCCACATCATGAGACTAGCAAAACTAGACCGGAGTGAAGAGTTCCGGGCAAGTCCAGATTTGCACCCAAGCGAAGAAAGCGTCATACGTTGGTCTGAGCGACAAATCTCTCGTGTGCTCACCAGCCCTTCCCCCTGGACGAGGTGCCCCATGTTCGCGTTTTTGCGTACATGGGTTGAACAAGATCGGGCGTAGCCCCCTTCCTTTTTGCTTTTCCTATAAGTCAGTGCAGACCGGTGCTGAAAGCATTGGAAAAAGTCGTCTATCAACCCATGTACGCGAAAGTCCGCGAACATGGGGCACCCGTCCAGGGGTGAAATGGCTTGGTGGGAAGGCGGGATAGCGGAGGACGGAATGGACAGCCAACCGCCGAACAGAGCTAAAGTTCATCATTTCTCTTGTTAACGCGCCATCGGCGAGCTCGACTCGGGATGACAAAGTGGAGCGACCTGTCCCCCTTTATTCTAACGCGGCTCGGGAACAAACATCATCGGGTACTTGGGGCGGAGCGTTATCTTGGGTTGCACTTCGACGGTTTGTCCGGGAACGAACCGCAGCCGCCATTGCTGGGCGATGGTGGCCACCATCAGCACCCCTTCCATCCAGGCGAAAGCCTCCCCGATACACTGCCGGCTGCCGGCGCCGAAGGGAAAATAGGCAAAGCGCGGGCGCTTGGCCTTTTGCTCCGGAAGAAAGCGTTCAGGATCGAAGCGCAGAGGGTCGGGAAAATATTCCGGACTGCGCTGAATGATGTATTGGCTGAAGAAAAAATAAGTGCCCGCAGGAAAGCGATACGGACCCAGCTCTACATCGGCGGTCGACTGCCGGCCCATGGCCCAGGCCGGCGGGTAGAGACGCATGGACTCAGCAAACACCATCTCCGTATAGCGAAGCCGAGGCAGGTCCTCGAGTGTGGGCAGTCGTCCCGAGCCCAGCACGGCGTCGATCTCCGCATGCAGGCAAGCCTCCGCCTGAGGATTTTGCGAAAGCAGGTACCAGGTCCAGGTGAGCGCATTGGCCACGGTCTCGTATCCGGCAAGAAAAATAGTGAGCACTTCATCGCGCAGTTGTTCGTCGGTCATACCGGAGTGGTCGGATTCCTCATCGCGCGAAGCCAGCAACATGGAGAGCAGGTCGCCCCGGTCCACTCCATCTGCACGATGGTCTGCGATCATGCGCTGCACCACCTTGTCTAGCCGGTTGCGGGCGCGGCGGAAGCGGACCAGCCCCGGAATGGGCCAGTGCAAATACGCTTCGGCGCGGGGCAGCGCGATGAGGAAGTTGTAGAGCTGCATGATCACGTTGACCTCATCGTTGATCTGCAGCACATCGTCGGTGACATCGGTGTTGAAGAGCGTTCGGGCGACGACCTGCAGCGCTAGTTGCATCATCTGCGATGCAATGTCGATGGACTGGCCTGGTTGCCACTGCGCGCGCATATGCGCAGCACGATCCACCATGAGGGCTCCGTAGGCCTGGATGCGCTGGCGGTGGAAGGCGGGAGCCGCAATGCGCCGTTGGCGGCGGTGCACCTCACCATCGCTGGTGATGAGCCCCTCGCCCAGCAAAATCTTCATGCGCCGCTGGGTCCGCTCCTTGATGAAGTGTTGCGGCTGGTTGATGAGGATCTCGTGGATAAACTCGGGCTCGTTGATAAAAACGATGTGGGAGAGGCCGAGGCGGTAATGAGCCATACGCCCGTAGGTCTTTGTCAGGTGCTCGAAGAGCGCGATCGGATTGGCCGGGTTTGAAGAAGCGGCGCAGGAGATAAAACGGCAGATTCAGCTGCAAGCCCGGGGGAAAGCGATAGCCATCGCGCTCCAGCACGGTCCACTGCCGCTCGTCGCGCGATGCCGGTGAATAAGTTGTACCCATAGAATCGCCGTAGCTCAGCGCAATATGCCTGCCGCCGACAAACGCCCGTGTACCACTTGTACGATGCGCTGGTGGACTTCATCAATGGAGCCATCGCTATCGATTGCGACCACACGCAAAGGCTCGCGCGCGGCAATCTGCTGGTATTGGTCGAATACGCGGCGGTAGAAGACAGAGCTCTCCTTCTCAAAGCGGTTTTCGTCGCTTCCCGTGGCCGCAACGGCACGCTGGTTGCGCAGCCGCGCGCGCGCCAGCGAGCGATCAAAATCAGGCAATAGCAGCAGGGTGAGGTCGGGCTGGAGGCCCTTGCACAAGCTGGCGTGCAGGTCGCGCACGATCTGGCTGCCCAGTTGGCGGCCGCCACCCTGGTAGGCTTCGCTGGAATCGGTGAATCGGTCGCAGAGTACGATCTGCCCCGCTTCCAGTGCAGGCTCGATGACCTCGGCGATCGATTGTGCGCGATCGGAGAACATCAGCCCCAACTCCGCAAAGGAGGAAAGATTGTCGGTACGCGAGTCAAGCAGCAGGCCGCGAATGCGATCGCCGACCCGCGTGCCCCCTGGCTGACGGGTCGCCGTCACCCTTAATCCATTGCTCTGCAGCCACTCTTTCAGGCGGCGCAGCTGGGTGCTTTTGCCCGATCCATCCAGGCCCTCGAAGGTAATGAAGAAGCCTCGTGGCATGCCCGGAGTTTACACGCGGACCAGGTCCGCGATCTCCAGTTCCAGGCCGCCGTATTCCGGATGAACGTTTTCCCTGAGCTTGTAGGCAACGTGGACTACCGAGCCCTGCTCCAGCCCGAGCGCCTGGACGCGCGCCGCCCAGTCCCATCCCAGCGCTGACCAACTGGCGCCGCGCGCGCCCTGGGCCAGTTGCAGGCAGATGTGGCGATCCTTGATGGGCCGCACCGGCGCCGCCAGGCGAACGTTGTAGGCAACAAAGACCGGCTCTTCGTTGCCATTGCCCAGTGGCTCCAGGCGGCGCAACCAGGTGAAGAGGGCCTGGGTAATTTGATCGAGGGGCAGGACTGCGTGGCAGCGTAGCTTGGGCGCCGTCTCCTCGACGTTCAGTGCGGCCCAGGCTTCGAGGTGACTCCTCAGCTCCGGCACGCGCTCGGCAGGGAGGCTAAATCCGACGGCATGGGAGTGGCCGCCGAAGCGGGTGAAGAGCTGCTTGCAGCTTTCGATGGCGTTGAGCAGATGAAAGCCGGGGATCGAGCGGCCGGACCCGTAGGCCTCGCCGTCTTCGAGCGCAATCACCATGGCCGGGCGCCGCATGCGATCGACGACGCGCGAGGCAAGGATGCCGATGATGCCGCGATGCCACCCTTCTCCTTCGACCACGATGCAGCGGCTTGCCTGGAAGCCTGGTTCCTCCCGCAGCCGGCGATCGATTTGGTCGAGCATGTCGGCTTCGGCTTGTTGACGCTCGCTGTTCAGGCGGTCGAGCTTGGCGGCTAACTCGCCCGCTCGCACGGCATCGCGGGTGGTGAAGAGCTCGACCACGTCGGAGGCAACATCCATACGCCCGGCGGCGTTAATGCGGGGCGCGATGCGGAAGGCCAGGTCGGTCGCGGTGAGGGTCCGCTTTGCCGGGTCGAGCTTCGCTACCTGCATCAGCGAGCGTAGGCCTGCGCTCGCCGGACTCCGCAACTGCTCTATCCCAACCGCCGCGATGACGCGATTTTCGCCCAGCAGCGGAACGGCATCGGCCACGGTGGCGATGGCCAGCATCTTCAGGAAGGAGGGGAGGATCTTGGTCCGCGTCCGCTCAGGATCCCATGCCTCGAGCAACGCCTGGGAGAGCTTAAAGGCTACCCCGGCGCCGCAGAGGTGCTTGCAAACGTAGCCGCAGCCCGGCTGGTTGGGGTTGAGGATGGCGAGGGCAGTGGGCAGAGCCGGGAAGGTCGGGCAACTCTTGCGGCAGATGATGATCGGTAACGATCAGGTCGAGTCCCAGGCGGGCGGCAGCTTCGGCGGCGACGAAATCGCGTATGCCGGTATCGACGCTGATGACCAGGCTTACGCCTTGCTCCGCAGCCGCGGCGAGCACCGCCGCCTGCATGCCGTAGCCTTCGCGCAGCCGGTGGGGTACGTGGAAATCCACCTTGCCGCCGAGCATCTCGATGGCCGTCTTGAGCAGCACGATGGCCGTGGTGCCATCCACGTCGTAATCGCCGTAGATGAGGATGTTCTCCTGCTTAGTGATGGCCGATCTGAACCCGGGCGACAGCCGCGGCCATGCCTTGCATGGCGTAAGGATCGAGCAGGTGTTCGATGCGGGGGTGAAGGAAGAAATCAGCCTCGGCCGCAGTGCGCACGCCGCGCTCTGCCAGCAGCTCGGCGACGAGGAGCGGAAGTCCGGCGGCCTGGGCCAACGCCGTGGCGGCAGGGTTGGTCTGGGGCAGGACCCATGGGGTGCGGGGAACGGCCGGGTCAGACGGGATGGCCTGAGGGCTTACTGCAGTGGAGCTGGCCGCATTCACCCTTCTTCTTCGTCCTCGTCATCTCCGAAAACAACGTCTCCGAAGTCTTCTACGAACTCCAGCAGCTGCTGGTAGCGCTCGTACCACGGGGTGGCGTTCTCGTGAACAAAGACGATGCCCTGATGGGCAAAGCCGAGCTGGATGTACCCGATCTTGCCCACGTAGTTGACCAGGTATTGCGCTTCGTGGACTTCGGCTGCGGCCTCATCGGGGAAATTATCGTCACGGATCTGCTCCAGCAGCATGGCGATGTCGTCTTTTTCCAGCTTGACCTCGCTCATGGTGACGAAGGGCGCGGAGGCGGTTTTAGCCATCTCCACGAAGTCTTTCCAGCTATCGGGATTGTTATCGTCTTCCCACAAGACGGTTGGCAGATCTTCGGTGATAAACCCAGGCAGGCGGCGCATTGCATGCCCCTCAATAAAAGCCACCATGTCGTCTTTCAGAGATATCAGATCGTCGGGGTGCATATTCGCGCCTCCTATTGTCGCAGATGTAAGGAGGCCGGGTGAGATTTCGCCGATGGAGGCGGACGGGATGGGCACCGGGCTCGATAAGGGGCGCAATGGGGACCGTAAACAAACGTCGTACGGCACCAGATTTCGTGCAGTCGCGGCCCTCGGCAGGCCCCGGCTTTATGGTTCATATATGCTATAGTCCCTTTCAGATCACATGATTTTTTCGCGGGAGTACGTGAATTATCTGGCGCGCCAAACGGTCAATCAGCTGATCGAAGCCAAGATGATCCGGGCAGGGAAAGTTGCAGTTGTCGCTGAGCGAGTGAATGCTGCCATTCTGGAAGAGCTGTCGCTCGAAGACCGGATCAACGAAGAAGTGCGCGTTATTCTTGACGCCTACCAGGAAGACATGCGCCGCACCGGCGCCAGCTACGCCGAGATGTTCAAGAAGGTGAAGCAGGAGCTGGCGCGCAAATACAAGGCGGTATTGTGAGACTCTCCCGGGACAAACTCAACAAGCTGGCGCACGTGGTGGCCGATACGCTCGCGGAGACGGACGAATGTGAGTTCCTGGACGACCGGAATACCATCCGTCAGGAGGCCCGCAAGGCGCTGGAGAAGGTGTTGACCGAGGAGATGAAGATCGACCAGGCAGCGCGCCAGAAGATCGCCTCGCAACGCAAGATTATTGTCGAGGGAAGCCAGGAGTGGGACATTCTTTACCGCAAGTATTACAACGACGAGGTAAGGAAATTGGGCTTGTAGACCGCCGGTCTGCCGCCCCTGCTTTGCTATACTAGGGTTTGTTGACTGCTCTGCAGGTCAACCCCCTGCCTCAACCCATCGTGGCGTCATGGTGTAATTGGTTAACACGCCGCCCTCTCAAGGCGGAGAGTTCGGGTTCGATCCCCGATGACGCTACCAAGCCTGGAAATCAAGTACATAGGGGCTTGCGATGAGGAAGGTCTTATCGCTTCATTCCCGCTCGTATAAGCCAAAAAGTGGCAAAAAGTGTAGCCCGGCCAGTGTCCCAAAGGACAGTTTATCCCAAAGGACAGTTATGGTTACGTAGGCAGGGAAGTCAGGGCCCGGTTAAGACTCGTGAACGGTACAGACCTGATACCCGTGCCGGGTGACCAGGGCATCGCGTTCTGCAGCCTTTAGATCTTCCAAAGCCATTTCTTCGACCAGCGAACGAAAATCGATTCGGGGTGACCAGCCGAGTTGCTGGCGGGCTTTGGTTGGGTCGCCCAGCAGGGTTTCTACTTCCGCAGGCCGGAAGTAGCGCGGGTCCACGGCTACCACGGACTCGCCGTACTGGTCGTAGGCCTGCTCCTCCAGACCGGCACCCTTCCACTGCAGGTGAATATCCAGGCACGCCGCGGCCATGGTGACAAAGTCACGAACGCTGAATTGAAGCCCGGTGGCGATTACATAATCCTCGGCGCGCTCCTGCTGCAGCATCAGCCACTGCATCTCGATGTAATCGCGCGCATGGCCCCAGTCGCGCAGGGAGTCGAGGTTACCGAGGTAGAGCTTCTGTTGCAGACCGAGCTTGATGCGCGCCAGGGCCCGGGTCACTTTCCGGGTGACAAAGGTTTCCCCCCTGGTGGGCGATTCATGGTTAAACAGGATGCCATTGCAAGCGTACATGCCATACGCTTCGCGATAGTTGACGGTGATCCAGTAGGCGTACAACTTGGCCACCCCGTAGGGCGAACGGGGATAGAACGGAGTGGTTTCTGACTGGGGAATCTGCTGCACCAGCCCGTACATCTCCGACGTGGAAGCCTGGTAAAAGCGCGTCTTGTTGCCCAGCCCCAGGATGCGGATTGCTTCCAGTAGCCTGAGCGGACCCAAAGCATCGCAGTTCGCCGTGTATTCAGGCTCCTCAAACGAGACCTTGACATGGCTTTGCGCCGCCAGGTTGTAGATTTCGTCGGGTTGCGCCTTCTGCACGATGTGGATCAGGCTCGAGGAGTCAGTCATATCCCCATAGTGCAGCACCAGCCGGCGCCTTTCCTCATGAGGATCCTCATAGAGATGGTCGATGCGATGGGTGTTCAGCAGCGAACTACGGCGCTTGATGCCATGCACTTCATATCCCTTGTCGAGAAGGAATTCCGCGAGATATGCGCCATCCTGACCGGTGATTCCAGTAATCAGAGCTCGTTTCAAGAGTGGACACTCCTATTTGCTCAAAATGGGGGGACGTACTCCTGATCCGGCAGAAGAATCGGGTAGTCAATGTGTTGATCGGCTGCAACTCGCAATACCTTAAAGGTCGCAAGCTGGGACAGGCCACGCACCCATCTGCGATGGACTAATGGTGACTAGAAATGCCGTCGGCCTCTCTTGCTACGGCTAGACAGCCAATCCTGGAAAGCCTGGGAAGGATCTCGCCAGAGCCGCGATTGGGCAACCAAATCTCCATCTCCTGGAATACACATGCGGGCGAGTAAGTTCTCTTCAGAGCCAACCACATCCCGGCGTCCCAATATCCAACGCCACGGTAGCCGTTACTCCTGGGGGCTTCGGCCTCTCCTGGCGCAATGACGATGAGATCGTACACACCCGTGTTTATTTCCTCTAGAACAGGCCCGGAGTTCCATAAGCCCCGGAATTCAAGCGTGGAATTCAAAAATGGGTCTGGAATCTCCGGGGTCATGCTGAGAACTGTCACATCCGGATAGGTCGACAACAACCTTCGCCCGGAGACCGTGGACACGAACGACCCCCAATGCGTCTTGCGAACTTGATAGTCAGCCACATTCGCATAACTCTTCCTTAGATAAGGAACTTCCTCCCAAAGCATAGGTGCAAACGCTCGCAGGAGCAGTACAAAGAGCATTGCGGTGACCAGGATCGGCGTGCGATTCGCCTTGCGCTGAAGCTGGCATAGCCCAGGCCCAGCTAGCACTGCCGAGGCCAGTAATGGTTCCCAGAAATAGTTGATGGCGCCTCCCACTTGCGGAATGGTGAGACTTGCCACGAGCCACGCGACCATACAGTAAATGAGAAGAAGGAGCTTTTCAGGAGTGCCTTTCCATAGAGCCAGGAAAGCACCTATCACAGCGAAAGGTACGACTGGTTGAGACGCCGCATTCCCCAATATCTTTAGCCCCTGTCCGTAGTGAAGAATCGGGTACCGGAGAGCCGCGATGTGTTTCAGCATCAGAGGCTCACGCCAGCACGCAATTGCATAGCCACCGAGAACAGTCATTGCAAGGCTCGTAGACCAAAGGAACGCCTCCTTATACCGCCGCCGGTAGATAAGCCAGCTAACGATAGCGATCGGCACAGCGACGAACGTCTGCTTAACGAGAAGTGCAAGCCCGGCGCAGATTGCGGCACCGATACCCCGGGGGCGCCCATGGGTGAGGAGGAACCAGTAAAGACTTGAAAGCGATAATGCAAGTGCCAGGAAATCGCCTCGAATCTGAGTTGTCCAGGTAGCCATGGGAAGTGCAGACACGGCGAATAAAGCGCAAAGCCACGCCATCGGGCGGGAGCTGTATAGCCGCCGGCTGATCATGAATGTGAGTAACACGCAAAGGCACAGCGCTCCTACTATACCCAGCCGCACCAGCACCTGAGGAGTGATGCCGGCTGCTTGCGCCAGCCTGTAAGGAATCGCAAGGAGGACATAAGTCAATGGGCCGTAAAGAGTAACTAGATATGGAGGGCGATCAATGTCAGGATAGAGGCGACCCGAACGGATGAATTCCCCGAGTCTAAGCAGAGTGGCGCTATCCGGGTAAGACACATCTCTAAAGTTCGCCAGCCCGAGAGCGGTGCCAACTGCTATACAGAAGGCACATGCCAGCAAGAGCGCAACCACCGATCCACCCAATAGCGCTTTGTGCCGCACTGCGTTAATGATGCGCCCAGCGGTCCACGCTTCATGCCGCATATTGCCATACTCAAATGGTTGACTTACTCGTTGATGCCCAAGGGCCGAAGCGAGTTGTCGCGAAATAGAAGTTTGTCTCATCCCCACCTAAGCCTTTCCGGCCATAAGCGGTTGGGCCCACATCTTTTCGCCGTTCGATGCAGCCATCGGACACTTTCACCGTTACAGTCGACCGATGGTTCCAAGGATTTCGCCAGCACTTCATTTCCGTTATCAGGAAAGAACTCAGCGAGATATGCGTCATCGTGACCATCCGTTCCGGTGATCAAGGCTCGTTTCAAGAGTCGATACTCCTGTTTTGCCCGAATTGGGGGGACATCGGCCTGATCCCGCAGAAGATCACTAGCCCATTCATTGATCGGCTCCGGCTTGCGATACCTTTAATGTCGCAAGAGGAAGCACCCGCCGGGACGAGAAAAGCGTCTCCTGTTCGTCCCGTCGCCACCCCAGTGGACGGCCGGCTCGGTCTCTAGCCCGGCTTCGAGTTTTGTCCTGCGGCGGTCACAGGGTGGTGAGCTGGGCAGCCTGGGCTACCAGAATTTTGTTCCCGCTAAAGCTTCTTTAAGTGTTACGTTCGACGCCGCAACCGGCTGACTCCCGCGGTGGCTGGCCGCTCCCATGCCATCACAGGTGGTAGCTCCCTACTGCGAGTTTTCGGCTGACCGTTGCTCTGCCCCGCCTTCCCCTGACGGACCGAACCTGTTGATTCTAAAGGGAAGTTTGTGAGTTGATCCGGTGACCCTAGCAACCGTGGATAAAGCGGGGTGGCGGCGTAGCGCATAAATTTATAATGACCAGGAACAAAGCCGGAGAATCGAAGCTGGAGGTGCACACGCGTTTTCCAATTTGGCTGCCATTGTCCCGCGATGGGCTGCAGGGTCCGGGGCGCCCAAATTTTGCCGTTTTCGAAAAGGATTCTAGTGCTATGCTGCTTCCGAGGAATTGTGATTGATACATTTTTCGTTTGTGTCTGCCTTTCCGGGTTGCACTCGCTGTTGTCTGACTGACTGATTGTCTGTCTTGAATCAATGATTTTTTCCGAGAATAGGCTCCACACCCAAGGGTCCCCCCTTCCAGGTAGAGCAATGGAAGTCCGTGAGGTGGAATTGTGTCGTATAGTCGTAAATTTCCTGAGCAGGACCGCGCCATTGAAACGGTCCTGAGCTTGATGCGTTCGCATCCTGAAGGTCTCACCGTTAATGAACTGAATGAACTCATACAGTCTCATCACGACAAGATCCGGAGTGAGATTGCCTGGTTCCATTCCATGGACGTACTGATCGACGAAGGCCGGGTTTATACCTGCGCCAAGTGGCGCGAGCAGGGCTATCTCGAGAGCTTTAAGCTGTTTGCGAAATAGACCGGAGCCTGGCCCGCAGCTGGCGAAGGTGAAGCTTGCGCTTGAACGGGCAGCCCTGCTTGCTCGCGGCCGCAAGGCCACCGCCCATCGTGGCGGAGGGTAATCAGGGCTGACGCTCGGGCGAAAGTCAGGACTCTGCTGGCTGCTGCTCCGCCGCGGTTCGGGACTGGACCAGGTAAATGGTCGCGCTGACAGCAATCACCGCCAGGAGGCCAAGGATTTCCGCGCGTGAGGCCAGCGCAATCATCAGCAGCATGCTCACGACCCCGACCACCGTTGCCGTCCCCAGCCAGCGAAAGTTCAACGGTGTGCCGGCCTGAGCCACGCCGTTGCGCGCCAGCCGCCAGGCCGCGACGCAGCCGGCGGCATAGAGCGTGGAACTGGCGAGGGTGGCAAGCACCGCAAGCTCGGCAAACGTTCCGCTCAGCGCCAGCCCGATGGCGACCGTCGCATAGCTGAGAATCGCGATATGGGGCGCATGGGTGCGCGGGTGCACGCGCCCCAGCGCGCGCGGCAGCAGGCCGTCGCGTCCGAAAGCAAATAGTATCCGCGGGCTGCCCAGGATATCGCTGGCCACCCAGCCCACCATCGACAGCGCTGCGCCGGCCAGCATGAGCACCCGCAACCCGGGACTTATCTTGGCCATCGCATCCGCCAGCGGTACGGTGGATTGGGGAAGCGAAGCCCCCAGCAACCCCTGCGAGATGACCTGGATAGCAATGTACAACAGAGTCACCGTCACCAGGGCAATCGCCAGTGCGCGCGGAATGGTACGGGCCGGCTGCTTAACCTCCCCGCTGGCACTGAGCGAAACCTCCATGCCGGTAAGTACAAAGAGAGCCAGGATGAGGGCGCGGCCCAGGCCCTGGGTGCTGGGCGCCGCGGTTTGGACAAAATTCGCACGATGGATCGCGCCCATGCCGGCGACCAGAAAAATCAACAGCGGAACTAATTTCGCTACGGTCACAAAATCGACCAGGCGCGCGCCGCGCACGACTCCGCCCAGGTTGACCAGCGCGAACCCACCAATGACGCCGACGATCACCGCAGCGTGCACCGGCGCCTTGAGCCCTTGGGGCGACAGGCTCACGGCCGCGGCGGCCAGGGCGGCGGTGATGCCGCCGCATGCGAGTACATTGCCCAGCCACAGAAGCGTGCCGGCGATAAACCCTGCGAGTGGCCCAAAGACGGCTTCGATATAGCCATAAGGTCCGCCACTGGTAGGCATTCGACTGCCGCCCTCGGCGAAGCAGGTGGCAACCGCTCCGATGGCTATGCCGCAGACCAGAAATGCCAGCGGGGCGTACGGGCCGATGCAGGCAGCCAGCGCCGCCGGCACCGCGAAAATACCGGCGCCGATGACGCCATTCACGATGTTCGCCGCCAAACCCCGGGTCCCGATGGTGCGCAGCAGGCCGGTATCGCGTTGGCTCATGCGCAGAATGTAGCATGGCGTCGGCGCGGCCGATAGAGCTAACTCCAGCAAATCGTGACAGTTGCTCGTCAAGAGCCGGGGCGGTCCAAACCGCTGGTCATCCATTTCGTATTACCCCCGACTACGACTTTCTATTAAGCATGTTCGACAAAGGATGTAGACGGGTTACATTGCAAGTAACAAATTGCAGTTATGGAGTGTTCACTATGCCTTGGGATTTGAGGAGAGTACTTGAGAAGACAGCCCTGCGCGTTCTGACAGCAAGCGCGATGCTGTTGATTTCGCCGTTAGCTGCTCTGGCAAGCGATACAAACATTCATCCCGGATTCGCCGGGATCTACGTGGCGCGCGTCGATAAGAAAGCGCCGTCCATGAGTGTGAGCCTGGGAGTCGATGGAACTGCCACAGTTACTGAAGATCCCGGTACCGGATCCATTACGTCGTTCGGACACTGGGCCAACGACGGAAGTCAGATCAAGGTTACGTTTAATGCAGACGAGGGCGCGCCCGTTGCGCCGCCTATGGTTTTCCAGGTTGTGCACAACAAACTGCAGCCGGTCACCTGGAATCACGAGGCGTGGGGCAGCGCACATCCGCCAACCATGGAAAAGGGATATAAAGTGAAGTACTTGTTTTGGAGCACAACCATGCCGTAGAGCCTTGATGCTGCCTTAATGCTCAATGCTCTCACCAATGGGGCGCCCTCCAACCAGGGGGCGCCCCAATCCTTTTTGAGGGGGTTGAGCTGGAATACCAGACTCTGCCCCAAAGCTTGGTTTGCAGGTCCATTACTATTCGTGCCTGCCGCTGATTACGGCCAACCGCCCTCGACCGGCAAAAAGGTTAGCTTTGCGAGTTGCAGGCGATATATATTGGTCGCATAAGTCCATTGACGGCGCGGAACCCAAATGTTTAGGGAAAGGCCTGCAAAGCCTTTGTTTGGTGGTTCAATTCCATCCCGCGCCTCCACACCATCCCTTGCTGTGCCCCCCTGAACGCTCTCCGGCACCTGCCGCTACAACAGCATCTGACTAAACAGTCCCTGGAATACGCCGATAGTCCGAATGAGAGACACAAATGGCCGATACCAGGGTGCTTCTGGTCGATGACGATGAAGTTGTGCGGGAGAGCTTGAGTTTCGTGCTCGAACAGTCGGGTTTCACCGTAACCAGCGCTGCCAGCGTGCCCGAGGCGCTGAAGTACATCAGCTCAGATAGCTATGACGTGCTGTTGAGCGATCTGCATATGCCGGGAGCGGGAGATGGGCTCACGGTCGTCAGCGCGATGCGCCACGCCAATCCCACGGCCGTGACCTTGCTATTAAGCGCATTCCCTGAGATGGATGCCGCGGCTCAGGCCATCCTGCATCAGGCCGATGAAATCCTGATCAAGCCGATGGAAGTCGCATCCCTCATCCAGGTCATCAATCAGAGAGTGGCCAGTGGTCCTCAGCGCACGCGTGAGATCGTGAGCGTGGCCACGATTCTCGAACGCACCACAGGCGGCATCATTCAAGAGTGGTTCGGGCGCGTGCAAGGGGAAGAAAAACTGATGGCGGTTCCCTTGAGCTTCGAACAGCGCTGCAGCCATCTGCCTCTGGTCTTCAGTGACCTGGTTCAGCGTCTGCGCTCGCGCAAGCCTATGGGGACCAAAGAGTCGACATCTGCCGGGGCCGCCAGGCACGGCGTTAACCGCTTCAGCCAGGGCTATAGCGCGGCCATGTTGGTCGAAGAGTCGCGGATGTTGCAGGTCAGCATCTTCCATACCTTGCAAAAGAACCTGGCGAACATTGACTACAGCGTGCTGTTAATCGGAGTCATGACCATCGCCGATGAGATTGATTTTCAACTGAGTCAGGCGATTGAAAGCTATACCGGGCAAACGCTCCACGCTGCCACTGCGTAGCGGCGCAACAAACCGGCCAAAGCGGTTCACGATTTGCTCCTCGTGACACAGGGGATTGGGAGGAGCGTATGTCCGAAGAAAACGAGGCCAGCTTTCATTTCCTGGCCGAAAATAGCGTCGACATCATTTGCCGTGCCGGCCTGGACATGGTGTTGCACTACGTTTCTCCATCGTGCTTCCATATCCTGGGCTGGAAGCCGGAGGAGATGACAGGCAAGAGACCCGACGCATTTTTTCTTCCTGAAGATGCTTCCGCGCTAGTCGACAACTCCGTCGCAACTGTCCGCATGCGCATGAAAGACGGCATGATGGCGTGGGTAGAAATCAAACACCGCCTGCTGTGCGATTCCGCCACCGCCATGCCCCGGGAAAATATCATGGTCATCCGCGACATCACCGAGCGCAAAATCCTGGAAGAAAGACTTTCCATATCTGAGTTGACAGACTCCCGGACCGGGCTCTTCACCGTGCGCGCATTTGATGAGGCCCTGGAGCGGGAGTGGAATCGCACCCTGCGGGAAGGCTCGTTCATCTCTCTACTGCTGCTTGATTTTGATCACTTCCGGCAGTTCCATGACTGGCAGGAACATCTGGAAGGAGATCGCTGCCTGGGCAAAGCTGCCGCCGTCGTCCTGGACGTTCTGCGGGTAACGGATTTCGCTGCGTCCTACGGCGTCGAGGCCATTGCCATCATTCTTCCCTCCACTGGGCCGCAAGGTGCAGGCAGAGTCGCGGAAAAATTGCGCTCGGCCATCGAGTCTCTTCGTTCTGCTCTCAATGTGAAGGAAGGCCACGGCCAGGTCATGGTGCATATCGCCATCTCTACCGTGCTGGCGCGTGCTGGGGGAACCGCGAAGATGCCGGAAATCATGCTGCTTGCAGCCGATAGCGCCTTGCATCGAGCCCTGCATCAGGAGACAGAAGCGCACCCCGCGTCCCCCAAGGCTCCAACCCTTAGCGGTAAACCTTGATCCAGTGATTCCGCATCTTAGGCCGGATAACCGCGCCCGCCGTTTCTGAAGCGATCGCATTTGTCGATTCCACGGGCATGTGGCAGTCGATGCAGTTATCGGCTATTTTGCGCCCCATGGTTTTCGACATGCCACAGCTTTCCACCTGGTGGCACCTTAAGCAGCGATCGGAATATGCGGCCGCAGGGCGCTCTGGTTGGTGTACGTCGTGGCACGTGGAGCAGCTCATCTGCGGGGAAGAGAGATAGCAGCGGCTCTTCTGCAACAGTCCCACCTGGTTTCCATGCACATCAGGATGAGCCGCGATCTCCCCCGTATTTGGCTGCATGTAGTTGTCCAATGCTTTCCCTGGCACAAACGAGAATGCCGGGGCGAACTCTTCTCTGCGAATACCGTTGTGGCACAGTGCACACAGATCCACCTGCCTGTCCCGGGAGAATTTCGCTGGATTCAAAATTGCCTCGCCGCCTGCAGATGCTTTGCTTCGCTCGAGCGTAATGTGGTCCGCGCCCGGGCCGTGGCAGCGCTCACAGGAGATCCCCACCACCAGGCTCTTCGGGTCGTAACGGTTGGTGAGCGGATCGAGAGAAAGCGGTTGAACAGAGGTCGCGTGGCACTCCAGGCAGCGCGGCGGCACCGCGCGGGTGAAGTTCATCGTGCCGTCCTTGTAGCCCGGACTGTTGACCCACCGGCCAGGGTCCGACCAATAGCTTACCGGCAGCTCAAATAGCTGTTCTCCATGCCAGTAGAGATAGCTCTGCCCGCGCACGCCGGACCCAATGACCACCTCCATGCGTTCGCTTCGCTGCTGCAAGTGGCCCGGCCAACCGGCGACCGCGGTTTGATAGTACCCGTTATTTCTGGCCTCCATTTTGAAGTACAAGCCCGGGTTTTCACTCGCGGTTGCCGGATCCGCGATCATCAGCACATTCGACCCGGCAGTGAATGACCCGAGAATCGAGTCCTTGTTGGCCGGCTGTGAGGTCAGATGATGTGCGGTGTGCTGGTAAGGATCGCTCTGCTCCCGGTGACAGGAGAGGCAAGCCGCATCTCCCGCATACTTGTCACCCTGAGCGGGGAAGAAAGCGAGAAGTGCCAGGAGCAAGGTTACGCTTACCGGCACCATGCGAAAGTACTCCCATCTGAGTAAGCGAAAACGCTCAGTCCTGCACCATCACCCAGGCCTTCTTCTGCGAGCTCTGGAGCACTGCGTCGAGAACGCGCATCTGGCGAATCCCATCCTCGAAGGTGGGATAATCCACCGGCGCGTTGGCATCCATCACTCGTTTGTAGAAGCGGCGGAAGATCTGCTTGAAGGTGTCAGGATAACCTTCGCTATGGCCGCCCGGCAGGTCAGTATAGCTCCGGGCCTCCGGCCGCATGAGTATAGGATCCTTTATCTGGATCTGGTTGGGCTCATTGCGGTGGCCGATCCAAAGGTCTTCGGGAGCTTCGCCACTCCACGCCGCAGATGCCTTGGAGCCAAAGATCTCGATGAACAGGCGATTCTTGCGTCCCCCGGAAACCTGGCTTACGGTCATCGATCCTCTCGTGTTCTCGCCCATGGCAAACATCATCGCGCCGAAATCTTCCGACTTGATCGCTACTTCGTCGTATTCATTCGGTTGCAGTGTCTTCCCGGTAAAAGTCTCGACGGAATGCCTCGGCTTCTTGCGCGTTTTGTGAAAGGTGTGCAGATCGGCGCACACCGAAGTGATGCGCTGCCCGGTGATGTGCTCAGCCAAGTCGCACCAGTGGGTCCCGATGTCGGCAAAGGTGCGCGACGGTCCTTGTTCGATGCGCCAGTTCCAATCCGTGTCGTAGAGCAGCCAGTCCTGCGAATAGGTGCCCTGCACGACATAGATGTCGCCGAACTCGCCCGCCTCGCACATGCGGCGCATATTTTGCACCTGGGGGTACGCGCGCACGTTGTACAGGGTGCAATTCGCCAGTCCCTTTTGTTTCGCCAGCGCGACCATGGCACTGGCATCTGCGACCGTCGAGGCCAGTGGTTTCTCGCACAATACATGCTTGCCCGCTCGCATGGCTGCGTCCGCCATGGCGTAATGCAGATCGTTGGGCGCACAGATGTGGACCACGCTTACGTCAGCATCGGCGATCAGATCCTGGTAATTGCCAGTGGATCGCTCGATGCCCAGGCTGTCAGCGAACTTCCGCGCTGCCTCGGCGGTACGTCCGGCGACCCCAATGACTTCTACGTTGCCCAGGCGGCGCAGCGCCTCGGTATGGACGCGGCCCATGAAGCCGATCCCAAAAATTGCAACTTTTGGCTTTTCCAAATCACTTTCCAATCTTCACCCAGCGTCTCGGGGCGACAGGGTCTACGACATGAGGGCGCGGCGCTCTCGCATCAAAGCATCTTTTCCCATGAACTCATGGGGCACGTAGTGTACAACCGGCGCCGATCTTCCGCGTACGATCGGTAAGGCAAAGCTCAGCAGATCCGTTCCGTAGCGTTCGGCGTGGAAAAATACAGTGCCGATGCAGGGACTGTCGGGGTCAGCGACTATGTCCATGATCTCCATACTCCCGCCATGGCCGACGATCGCGATATCGGTGCCGTTCCCGGCTTGCCTGGCCGCGTCCACGGCCCCAATCGCACTTTCATCATTGATCCCAACGACCAGAACCCTTTTTCTCGATCGCGGCTTGAAAGCACCGGCCGCAGCCGCTTGCGAGGTCGCTTTGTCTCCGCCTCCGTCGAGGTGAACGATGCTTTTCTCGGGCAACGGTCCGAGCCGCTCTTGCACTCCTTGTAGGGCGCCCACCAACCTGCTCTGGATAGTTCTGCCGGCCCGGGGTGACTCCAGAAGCAGAAGCGTATCCACCTCCGAATTCCAGTGCCTTACGGCGTAGTCCGCCAGTGCTACCCCGGCGGAAAAGCCCGCGCGATAGTTGTTGACCCCAAAATAGACTGTTCCGTGATGCGGGTTCACCAGCGAAATTAAAGGAATCTCCGAACGGGAAAGAATATCCGAGATCACCGGCGCGACGTGCTCGAAAAGCTGAAATTCGATGGCCAGGTCGACCTTGCTTTCGGCCATGGCTTCGGCATTGCGAATGGCGGTGTCCGCGTTGCGATCGTTATCCCACACCACCAGATCGATCCCGGCCGCAGCGGTAGCTTTTTCCAGGCTGCGTTGGATCTCGACCGCAATACAAATGTGCTTGGAAAGGTTGGCGAAACCAAACCGCAGTCTGCGGCGCAGCCGGTTAAGCCGATACTGGCGGCCAGACTGGGTCAGGTAATCCCGCAAGACCAGGGTGTGCAGAATCCGATAGGCAGTGGTGTGCGGTATCCCGGTTCGCTTGACCACCTCTTCCAGTGTCAGCGATTCAGCGGCGGAACCGAAGCAATCGAGGAGCTCGATCGTCTTCGCAATGATGGGAACCCAATACTTGTCTATTTTGCGAGAGACTTCTTCGCGATTGGTGTCAGGTTTGTTCTTCATCTTTCGGGCCTGATTTCTTTCGGGTCGTATGGTAGCACCTATTGTCGACATCTGAAAAGAGTTCTACTGGGAACTTTTCAAAAATGCATGGTTGCGCTGGTGGCGACCGGCAGTGTCGCGCTGCTGGTCGACAGTTTTGGATCGGTTGTCGATGACAGACGCTCGCCTGCGTAGGGGCTCTTGCCTACGGCGAAGGCTGGAGGCAAAGCTAAACCCTCATAAAATCGCGCGACTGCGGATAGGGTGTCCTCTCCTGTGCTGCCCGGCGGCGGCGCGAAGCTGTCCAATGCATCGCCCGGGACATTCGAACCAGCGGGAACCTTCCACGCCTGCCAGTATTTGACGGAAGACGGCGTGATCGGCGATCCATCCGGGTTTGTTCCCAGGATGGTTCTGGATACCTCCTCAACAATGTAGCCACCCTTGGGCGAGGCATGGGCCAACTGCCACTTGGGCGTCCGGTTGGGGAGACCGGGCCCTCCCGCAGTGGTTGCATCGCGCAGCCACTGCCCATCCAGATCGATTCCCGTGACCGTGATGACCGAGGGAGTCAGGCTTCCGCTGGCCGATACCCGGTCATTATCCGCAGAGAAGGAACCTGTGCTGCCCTCGAGCGAAGTGGAGGTGAAACTGGAGCGCCAATCGCCGTTCTTCGGCCAATAGCCGCCCTTTGCCGGAACGATCTGAGAGGAGACGCGGTTGCTGCCTGCCTGGGTGGCGAACACGAACTGCTCGCTCTTGTCGGTGGTGGAGGTTTTGAGTGTGACGTGGGAGCGCGTGGAGGCTCCAAACTCCCATACTGCGCTTCCAATCTGCAGCACTGCGTTGGTTCCTGGGGAAGAGAGAGTGGTATTTTCTGTCTCCGACTGGGTAATCGTATCGCCACTTAACCCGGAGATCGACTGCTTACCTTTTTCGTCGTCAAAGGTATAAGTCAACACGAAGGGGTCGCCTGGAGGGATTTTCTGGTATGAGCTGTGTCCGAAGATTGGTCCCTCGCCAATCTTGATCTCGCCGGTAGTCCCGGTAATCGTCACCACAATGGTTGCAGGCCTCGCCGTCGCCGGCAAAGCCGCCAGTAGGAGGATCGCGGCGGCCTTCATTTAGCCGGCTCCGATGAAGCCGGGATAGAGGGTCATGCCACCGTCAATGTAGATGGTGGTTCCGTACACGTAGTCCGATTCATCCGAGGCGAGCCAAACCGCGACCCGTCCGATGTCTCCCGGTTCGCCGATCCGTTTGGCCGGGATGAGCTTGAGCAATGTGGATTCGAAGATCTCCGGCGTCGTCAACTTCTCGACATTCATCGGAGTCCGAATGGCCCCGGGCGAGATGGCGTTTACCCGGATGCGCAGGTGCGAAACTTCTTGGGCCACGCTCTTCATAAACAGCATCAGGCCGCCCTTGGCGGCGGCGTAGTTGGCATGGCCTGCCCAGGGAATGATGTCATGCACCGAACTCATGAATATGAGCTTGCCGCAGGCATAGGAGATGGAACGATCGATCCCTTGCCGTTTGAATGCCCGAATCGCTTCCCGCGCACACAGAAACATTCCCGTAAGGTTTACATCGATCACGGTCTGCCACTGCTGCAGTGTCATCTCGTCCACGTTGGCATTCAATTGAATGGCGGCGTTGGGCACGCAAATATCAAGTCTGCCGAAGTTTTGAAACATGCAATCGAACATGGCCTTCACTTCTTCTTCGCGGGAGACGTTAGCCTTGAAGATCACCGCTTTTCGGCCGTGTTTCTCGATGATTGCAGCGGTTTCCCGCGCTCCTTGCTCGTCCGTGCTGTAGTTCACCAGGACATCAGCGCCGGCTTGGGCAAACCCGATCGCCATTGCCTGGCCAAGCCCCTTGCTTGCTCCCGTCACCAATGCCTTTTGTCCCACCAGCACCCGATGTATCGGAGACGGCGGCATTTCATCAGGAGGTGTGTATCTGTTTTCGGGGCTCACTGGTCATCCTTTCCAAACTTCACCTTGCCACTGGACCGCTGTCATTTCGTCCTCCGCTTTCCCGGCTTACCACCAAGCCTAGCTCCCTGGACGGGTGCCCCATGTCCGCGCTTTCGCGTACATGGGTTGAAGACGACCTTTTTCCAATGCTTTCACCACCGGGCTACACCGACTTACAGGAAAGAAAACGGAAAGGGCTTCCCCCGGATTTCCTGTTGAGCTTGGCGGCGTTGGCGCACCTCGTGCGGCTTTCCTTACTGAAAGCCGCATACGCGGACGTTGGTGAGTGCCACGTAGCAGGAAATCCGGGTCGCCCATCTTTTTCAACCCATGTACGCGAAAACGCGAACATGGGGCACCCGTCCAGGGAGCTAGGCTTGCGAGCACACGAAAGATTTGTCGCACAACCAACGCACTACGCTTACCTCCGCTTCGGCCCACGGCGGATGGGTTCAATCGAAGCTCTGCCATCGGGTCACTGTCTGTGCAGCGATTGGATTTCCCTTCGCCTTGAGGTAACTCTGAAACTTCTCAAAGTGAGGCGATGCGAGATGCAGATCCAGTACAGCCTGGCTCGCGAACTTCTCGTAAAACATAAAACTACCTGGATGCTCAGGATCAAAATGGAGTTCGTACACAAGAACTCCCGGCTCCTTGCGGCTGGGAGCAACCAGCGCATGCAATTCGCTTCCCAGTTCCTTTTCGTGACCCGCGGCCGCCTGAATGTGGGCGTTGATGATGATGGGCAATTCTGTCATTGAGTCCCGTAATGAACTAAAAAAGATGGATCAGCACGTGCAGTAAGTTCATATCTGCGCGCTTATAAAGGTGTCAAGCAAATTTTTCCCTCAACAGTTCCGTAATGAACTGTCAATTTTGATCAGGGACACCAAAGCGCAGTTGTTGTGCCTTGATCGCATCTTCCCGTTGCGTCTTGGTAAGCAGGCTTGCCTGTTTAGCCATCTGTTGGGCTTTGTCACTTTCTCCCAGGCGTTGGTAAGTCCGGCTAAGCTGGTAGTAGGTAGGCGCGTTGCCTGGGTCAAGCTTAAGAACCTGCTCGAATTCCACCTGCGCTTCTTTCCACTGTTGCAGCTTCATGTAAAGCAGGCCCAACTGGTAGTGTGGTTCCACCACCGAAGGTTGCAGTTCCTCCGCACTTTTCAATGCGTCCATCGCTTGTTTCTGCTGGCCCAGCTGAAAAGAGACCAGGCCGAATACATATTCGAGCGCGAAGTCGCGCGGGACCACCACCCGCGCATCGGTCAATACCTTCAAGGCTTCCTCATCGTTTCCTTCCTTCATGTAGCTCTGTGCTACCGCTACATAGCCCAGGGCAAGCGCTGGATGCTCTGCAATCGCTTTCCGGTAGCTCTCGCGCGCCTGGGCGTAGTTCCCGGTCATCATCTCGATCGCACCCAAACGGATGGTTAACGGATAGTCATCGGGAACCAGCGGGATACCCCGCTGCACAATCTCGGTTGCCTCCTTATAGCGGTCCAGATCGATCAGCAAGCGTGTGCAATCAAGATAGCGGTCGGGGTTGGCGGGATCGGCGGCAATGGCCTTCTGCCAGGTATCCAGGGCAAGAGAGTTCTCTCCCGCGGATTCGTAGGCAGACGCGATATCGCTCAACATGCTTGCGTCGTTTGCATGCTCCGCGGTTAAGGAGGTCAGCAAGGGAAGCGCCTGCTTTGTCTGCTTTGCCTTTACCAGTTCCAGTGCAAGGTTGTATTGGCTCTGCCCCGAGGGCTGCATCTGCGCGATGCGCTGAAAGCGTGCCGCAGATTCGACGTACATTTGCCGCTCATCGAGTGACTTGGCTAGCTCGTACTCCTGCTCTGCAGAAAACCTGGAATGCTGCTCCAGCAGATCAATCAGCTTCAATGCCTCCGCAGGGGCATCGGAAGCGAGGCATGCCTTGATGGCCAGTACGGCAGCTGGCGGATCATTTTCGAGCAGTGTGGTAGCAGGCTCAATATGCGGAAGGGCGTCTTTGTCACGCGCCGTAGTCAGGTAAAGGACAGCCAGGTAATAGTGCGTAAAAGGATCCGCGCTATCGAGAGCCAAAGCCGTCCGCAATTGCTTCTCTGCCACTTCATATTGCTTTTTGCTGAGATAGTTAAATCCCAGGTTGGTATGCGGGCCGGTAAGCTTTGGGTCGATACGAATAGCGGTCTCGTAATCTTTATTGGCCTCGTCCATGCGGCCAAGTTTTGTCTCCGTGATCCCGATAAAGTTATCGATCGAGGCATTGCTTGGTTGCAGGCGCCTCGCCTCTTCAAATTGCTGCAGAGCCGCCTCGTACTTCTCCTGGCGAAATAATTCAAGGCCGCGCTGCAATGAGTCGGCTTGTCCAAGCGCCATCAACGAGAGAACAATCGGCGCCAGGAGGATGGCCCGGCAGAAGATCATTGGTGTATGGATTCCAGTGTGTCCATTTGTGTTTCAGCGTGAGCCAGGCCTTCGAGCTTGAGTTTGCGAGCGATCTCGAACTGCTCATTCGCCGCCTCTTTCTTTCCCAGCGAACGGTACACCAGCGCGAGCTGGAAGTGGGCTTGGCCTTCGGGATCGTGGCGAACCGCTTGTTGCAAGGCCGCTTCCGCCTTGGGAAAGTCTTTTTCCATGTAATACGCTTTGCCCAGGTCGCGATAGGTGGACCACTGATCCGGGTCCGATTGCAGCGCCTTTTCCAGGCGTGGAATAGCCTTGGCCGGCTCCTGTTGATTGAGAAGGATGGTTCCCAGTTCTGCATTCGCGCCCCCGTGGTCTGGATTGGTGCGAAGCTCGGCTGCAAATTCCTCCTCCGCCTGATCTTGCTGGCCCATCTTTAGCAGCAGGTGACCGATGGAGAAATGCACTCCCGGCAAATTGGGGGCGATGTTCTCGACGAATTTGTATTCAGCCAGAGCCTTGGGGTTCTGCTCCGCATTTTGGTAAGTCTCGGCCAGGAGTTGATGTGCCGGATAAGAGTCCGGAGCCACAGAGAGTAACTGTTCGAGTGTGGAGAGGGATAGGTTCCTGTAAGTTCGCGCCAGCAGGTAATCGGCTTTTAGATCGTTAGGATGCAACTTCAGCCACGCGTTCAGATCGGCTGCAGCCGCCTTGAAATCCTGGCGATCGAAGTTGTCCTGGCCGCGCGCGTACGCATTGGATGGATGCGATGCCGGCGTACTCCTGGTGAAATCTTGCCAGGCGGAGAGGGATGCATCACTGTTGCCCAGGCGGGCATACGTAACCGCGAGGGCCAAACTGCGCGAAGGGCTCGCCGGAGCCCCTTCCAATGCGGACAAGCAAGACCGTAACTCGCCCTGCGCCTGTTCGCTTAGATCCTCGCTCGCGGCCGGATAGGGTCGAGGCAAGCCCAGAGCATTCGCGGCCTGATACCCCGAGATGCGAATCGCAGCACTGAACGAAGTGAGTGCTTCCTCCGGCTTACCCTCGAGCATCGCTATCTCGCCAAGCCTTGCCAGGGAAGCGGCAGAGCTCTGGATTCACTTCTAGCTCGCGGTGATACTCCTGCGCCGCGGCATCCCATTGCTCGCGATGAAATGCGACTTCGCCCAGGCCGAAATGCGCACCCTGCCAGTGGGGATCCTGATCGAGAGCCCGATAGTAATGAGCCAGTGAATTCTTCCATGCATGCTCATCCTTATAGATGTCTCCGTAGACCTGATGCAGCAGAGGCGTACCACTGGAACGGTTAAGGACGCGCTCGATGCCCAGATCGGCCGCTTTGCGATAGGCCTCTCCCAAATCCAGCAGCAGGGCCGGATCGGAAGGAAAATGGAGAGCGGTCTGGCGTAGCTGTTCGAATGCTGCCTCAGTACGGCCATCATCCCACAATGCTCTTGCCAGCCAGGTGTGTGCATCCTTGTTGGACGGTTCCAGTCGCACAGCCTCAACCAGTTGTGGGACCGCCAGATTTGCCTGGCGCTGCTTTTCGTAGTCGATGCCCAGATACAGGCTGACACCTGGCAAAGCGGGCTTCAGTTTCTCGGCTTTACCCAGGGCCCGCGCCGACTCCAGATATTTTCCCTGCGCGTTGTAGACCAGCCCCAGGCTTGCATAAGCTTCCGCCACATCGGGACGAAGACGAATGACCGCCAGATACTCCTGGGCCGCGAGGTCGAGGTTTCCTGCATCCTGGGCCTGGTGAGCTGCGGTGAAGTGTTGCGCCGCCGCTGTGTCAGCATCCTGTGCCCAGGCGGGCGTCTGACAAAGCAGGGAAGAGAAGGCGCAGAGAGCGGAACACCCGATGATTAAAAACCGATGGCTGCTACGACGCATGAAGTTGCCCGACGACGGCAGAAAAGAAGAGGGGAACTCGCGTTCCCCTCTTGTACTGCCATCTGTATACCACACTTCACAACGGGGTTGGGAGGCGTCGCCTTCCAACCCCATTTACATCAAAACGTTATTCGGAAATTAGCCTGTAACGTTCGAGCCGACGAGACGATGCCCGACTGATTATTGTTGGTTTCCGCGTTGGGGCCGGTACCGCATTGGAACTGCCCAAACGCTGGATCTCCTATGTGGTAATCCATACAACCAAAGCTGTGGCGGTTGAAGATGTTAAACGCGTCGAATCGGAAGAGGAAATTGACCCGTTCCGTAAATAGTGGGATGCGCTTGGAAGCTTGCAGGTCCTCTTCCTTGTGGGTGAAGTTGCGTACATTCCCCAGGGTTTTAGGAGCGTCTCCAAACGTATAGTTCGGCGCCTGGGTGAAAGCGGCAGCGTTGATCTTGGCAGTCGTTCCAAATTTGTAGTCTCCGAGTTTGCCAAAGAAGGCGCTCGGATTTGTCCCTGGAACTACGTTAGGCCGTGCGTTGCCGCCCGTTGCCTGGCCCGCAAAGGTTCCCGCCGTCCAGTTGTTTTCCTGCACGAAGAGAGGGAAGCCGGTCGCGTAGGTATCGATACCGCCTAACGTCCAGCCGCCGATTGCCGCATCGGTCAATTTGTTGACATTACCCCCCCACTTCTTTCCTTTTCCGAAAGGAAGCTCATAGGTGTAAGCAATTTTGAATTGCTGCGGTTGATCGAATTCGCTGTAAGTTTTTTCCTTCCGGGGATCATAAGGATCAAACATTCCGCCGACGCCGCCATTCCACGCTTCCTGCGGGGCATAGTCCGAATCGGCGTCGGTAAGATTCTTCGACCAGGTGTAGTTGCTCAATATAGTCAATCCAGACCCGTAGCGCTTGGTTACTTGTATCTGCAGTGCTTCGTAACTGTAATTACCCCATGGATTGGCGCTGAACGATGTGTCCAGGTCTTCGGTCGAGTACTGCGGGAAAGGCCGCAGGGCCTGAGCAACCGTAGCCCCAGAGCCAAAGTCGCTTTGGAAGTTCGTGTACGGGGTGCCAACAGCGGGTAGTCCCGCGCAGGCCGGGTTGCCCGCGCTTCCCGCGAGTGGAACCGCCAGGCAGTTGCCGTATACCAGGGCCGATGCAGGAGCCACGTTGGGATCCTTAAGCAACGCCTGCAAGTGACTTCCATGGTTTCCGACGTATGCCATATCGACAAGCCATTGGCCGGGGAACTCGCGCTGTATGTCGAATGTCCAGTTATTCACGTCGCCAGGTCTGGCAAGCCTGCTGGGTAGGAAAACCGGGCCACCGCTCGCCGCGCCCCCGCCGCCACCGTTACCGTTCAGGGCTGTCGGCGTGATGGTTGGCGGGATGGATCCGGGATAACTTTCCACCGTGCTGGGGATAACGGAAGGTGTTTGTTGGTTGATCGGGGTAGGCCACTTATAGCCGGCGGCGAAGAAGCCCAAACTGTCGGTGTTCGCGAAGTTGGATATCTTCAGCGGGGTTTGGTAGAGGCCGTACGCGGCACGTACTACCGTCCGGGGGTCGATTTGGTATGCCAAGCCTACGCGAGGCCCCCACGATCCCCAATACTGGTTCATCGGGGAGCATCTGCCGTCTCTGCCCGGGCCAGTTCCCTGAAACTCGTACGCACCAGGCAAGCCGTCGGCACCCGGATTGGCCAGGGTTGGATTGACTTGAGATGTCCTGCACTTTTCTTCAAATACTGGCTGTGGGATCTCATAGCGCAGGCCCAGGTTCAGGGTGAGCTTTGGGCTAACCTTCCAGTCGTCCATCGCGTAGAACCCCCAACCGTGTACGCGCATCGCAGCGGTTTGGGGGCCACCAACGTTCCCGTTCGACGCTGCCCCGAGAAAGAAGGATGCCGCGCCCGACCCGGAGTTCGGATCGACGGGGTTGCCGTTTGCCAGATTTCCAGCGGAAGTCAAAGCGTTGGTGAAGCCGAACTGGGGAGAGGCGTTGCTGAAGTAGTTCGAGTTGAAGCCCTGGCGCCGGTACACCATCCCGAACTTCCAGTTGTGGTTGCCTTTGACCCACGATACCGAGTCGTCCCATTGGTAGCTATTGTCTATGAAGGTGCTGTTGTCGCCTGGAGGCGTGGGCATCGTGCTGCCGGTGGCGGGGAGTACTGAATGTTGTTACCGGGGATGAGAATGTCCTGATAGTAACCGTGAAAGTCGATCTTATCTGCCCATGAGCCAACGCCGCCTTCGCCCTGCTCGATACGGAAGCGGCGGGTATAACCGGCATTGAAATGGTTTAAAAGCGTGGGCGTGATGGCATAGTCTTCGCCGATACGAACATAGTGCGTGGTTGTACTGCCAAAGCTCTGGTCGTAAAGCCCCGGCGGTCCATAGGAATAGACGTTGATAATCGGCAGGTCGGCTTGCGCGTAGCTGCCGAAGATCTTGTGCTTTTGCCCGATATTCTGGTCGATCCGGGTCGAATAGAGATCATTGTTGATCGGCGCCGTGAGGGTATATGCCAGGTTCTGAAAAGGCTGGTTGGGATTGGTGGCTACCGGGAGATAGGGAATGAAGGCTTTGGCGTATGGGTCCAGCCTTGACCGCTGGAATCTGGTTGTTAGGGAAAGGCTGGCAAGGTTGCCCCAGGTTGGCTCCGGAACAGGTCGTGTAATCATAGATTTTCTGTGCCGGGTAAGTGACGCCATTGATGGTCTCGCCGTTCAGGACCTGGGAAAAATCTCCGGCCCACATAGCCGGCGTTGCCGTCGACGTAAGGGCCGGACCACCGGACTTAAAGCGGAAGCCTTCATAGCTGAAAAACCAGAAACTCTTGCCTCGGCCGTCATAGATTTTTGGGATAAATATCGGGCCGCCGCCAAATCCGCCAAAGTCGTTTTGCGTATCGTTCTGCCTGCCGACGCCGGTGTGGTTGTTTTGCCAACTGTTGGCGTCAAACGCCGCGTTCTTCAGCAGGTCATACACGGCGCCGTGGAACTCGTTGGTTCCCGACTTGGAGGCCACGTTGACGAAGCCGCCGCCAGTACGCCCGAATTCCGCCGCGAAGGTGCTGGTTTGTACTTTGAACTCAGAGACTGCATCGACGCTGATGCCGAAGTTCCACTGGTAGTTCGGGGAAGCCAGTTGAATCGACGAACCATCCAGGATCACGTCCGCTTGCCCGGTTCCCGCGCCGTTTAGTTTAAAGCTAGCCTGCGATTGGGCGTTTCCGGTTGAGTCTCCTTGAAAGCCCGGGGTCAGTGTCATGAACTCAAGCGGGCTGCGGATCACACCACTGAAATTCAACGGCAGTTGCGCGATCAATTTTCCGGGGACCGTAGTTCCTACGTCGCTACTCTCCGTCTGGATCTGTTGCGCATTTGCCGTGACCGTGACTGATTGCGACGTTTGCCCTACCTGGAGGGTCATGTCGAGGGTGGAAGTCGTCCCAATCGAGACCGTAATGCCTGACTGAACGGCTTCTTTGAAGCCTGGTGCAGCCACGGTGACTTTGTATGTGCCGACCGGCAACTGGGGATATAGGAAGCGGCCGTCACCGTTGGTGGTCACAGGGTAGTTGCTGTTGGTATCCGTGTTAGTGATCGTGACGGTAGCGTTCGGAACAACTGCGCCTGCGGGATCGTGAACCGTTCCGACCATGGATCCGCCGCCGGCTTGCGCCCACATGGCTGTTGTCGACATGGCGAGAAACAGCGCGAACACTGGCAATAGATAACGCATGCTTCCGTGGTTATTTGAGCTGTGTACTTTCATCACAGGTGACTCTCCTAAAGTTACTGCTCTGTCTAGTCAACGATGGCCGATGAAGCCTGTGGCATGAAGGGTTTGACCGTGGCCTTCTCTATGTCCGGCGCGGGCGATGGCTAATTAGTTCCATATCGAACTATTAGTCGACGCAGGCTATTCGGTTTCATGCGCGATAATGTCATATAGTTGGCGTTGAACATGTGTCAAGAAGTATTTAGCGAAACAAGTTCCGTAATGAACTATTGTAACTAAAGCTGTGGCGGAAACGTGCCAAGGCCTTAGTGAAAGCTTTCTGTACCGTGCAGTTATCGCCGGGATACCCCAGGGGATGATGGAGTGCAGAAAAGGGAAAACTGCACGTTCGAAGAAGGAAGATGCACTAAAACGATGCACTAACACGCGGTGTCTGCGTGAGAGCTGCTCTCTCCCAAATCGACGAAGGGACGGCTGAGAGGCAGTCTTGTCCAAATTAACTTTTTTGATGCACCCGATTTGTTTTCAGCGAGTGCGCTACAAATCGGGCGCATCAAAAAAGCTAATTTGGACAAGATTGACTCTCAGCCGTCCGTTCGGGACTCAATTTGGAGAGAGTGGCAACGGAGGCCGGGTGCGCCCCGGGATGCGGTGGGCAGCAACGCCTACTAAACGGTCAAGTCCGGATTGGGCAGCAGCAAATCCCTGACGCGAACCGCTAATTCATGCGTCGCCTCCAGGAATTGGCGCAGTGTACGGACCGTCGGACCAAAGGTATCGAACTCGGTGGTCGACAGTCCATCCTCGTTGTAGGCGCGGCGAAAATCAGGAAATTTTTGCAGCAGCTCCTCAACGATTTCAGGATCGACCGGCTTCTCAATCCGGGGAGCGACGCTCACATCGCTCGCATTGAAGCGAACCTGCCATTTGTAGGGCGGAGAAATCACCACATCGCCGCCTACCAACTCGCTCCACTGCATGTGATTGCGGAATGCGGCGGAGAGCAGACGGATGCGGTAGCCGCGCTCGCGATAAATCTTGTAAGCCTTCTTGAACACGGCGACTCCCGCCCACTCCAGATAGCCGGGATCAAGGGTAATATCCTGCTTTTCGGCCACGACCTTCAGCCAGTCGTCCAGTCTGCCTCCCATGACCGTGCAAACCGGGCCCATGCGGGATATATCCTGGCCTTCCCGTTCCCGCCGTTTCAAGCCGCGCTCGACTGCTTCGGCCACGGCAATGCATTGCGGCAAGGCGAAGGAGACGGTCGCATTGACGCTGATCCCGCGATAGATGGTCTCTTCGATAGCGGCGATACCCGCGTGGGTGGCTGGTATCTTCACGATCATGTTGGGCGCCAGGGCGTCGAAACGCACTGCCTGCTCCAGCAGAGCCGCCGGATTGCGATAGTAATGAGGGTCAGTCTGGATCGAAAGCCTGCCGTTCCTGCCGTGGTACTTTTCGAAGGCCGGACGCAGTAATTCAGCTCGCTTGGCGGATATCTCCTCCACCAGTTTCCATCCGATTTCTTCTTCGGTGGCTACCGGGAACTCGACCGCCAGGGCCCGGATACGATCGTTCCATAGATGAGCCTCTTTCTTGAGCGCATCCAGAACGATCACCGGATTGCAGGTCGCACCCACCGCGCCATGCTCGATGGAGTAGGTCAACTCGGAAAGAGTTGCCGAGTCGTTCCACAGGCAAGTGGGGGTGGTTTGCGTCATCTCATATAAAGGGCTCTTATACGCAACCGTTTTCTCAAGTATCTCGCTCATGGCGCTCTCCGCTTTCCTGTACCGGGCAGCAGAGAACAGCAGGATCTGCTGCGCAATCGTTGACTACTCCGGGTACATCAATACTTTAATAGCTTTTTTCTCGTCGCATAAGCGGAAGGCCGTGTGCCAATCCGATATGGGAAGTTTGTTCGAGATCAAGTCATTCAGCCTCACTCGACCTTCGGCATAGATCCTCATCATGCGCTCCCAGGTTCGAGCCGTATAGCAAACGGAGCCGGACATGGTCAGCTGTTTATAGAAGATCTGATCAATGGGAAATTGAATGTCCTGCCCGCAGATGGCTACCTGCGTGTAACGTCCCATGGGACGCAGCGATTCCAGGCATCCGCGCACCGAGCTGGGATGCCCCGCGCACTCGAAGGCCACATCCACACCCACTCCGTGGGTGTGCTCCAGAATCGCTTCACCGAGGTTCTGCTCTCCTATGTTGACCACGGCGGCGGCGCCAATGCGCAGCGCGGCATTCAGCCGTTCCTGGTCTCCCGGTGCGCCGGCCACAATTGCCCGGACTCCTTCGGCCACCAGCAACTTCAGGCAAAGCAATCCCATCGGTCCCGGTCCCGAGACCAGCGCCGTGTCCCCAATGCGCACGTTGGTGATTTCCGTGACCGCCTGCACCACGGCCGCAAACGGCTCACTCATGGCCGCCTCGTCCAGGGAGAAATTCTCAGGAATGCGGTATAGCTGGTCAGGACGCATCACAACATAGCGTGTGAACGCACCGTTCACACCGTGGCCCATGCCTCTGCGATTGGAGCAAAAGATGAAGTATCCTGAGCGGCAATACTCGCACTGGCCACAGGTAACGGCAGTGGCGCCCAGGCCCGTAACTCTCTGGCCTAGCGTAACGTTGTGATTGACATTGCGGCCCACTTCCACCACTGTGCCTGAAAACTCGTGGCCAAGAATTACCGGAGGATAGTTGCGAAAGGTGTCGTGAAGCACATGCAGATCGGTTCCGCAGATTCCACAATAGGCAATTTCAAGCTTGACTTGATTGTCTCCACATCGTGGCTCCTCCACCTCTCGTATTTCGACATTTCCTTCGCCACTCGCGTATTTGACAAGAGCTTTCATTTACGGGTCCTTACACTACTCCAGACAAGTACAACTTACCGCTGCCATCGACCTTTCAACTCTTACCAATGGCGTCGAACAGCTTAGGAAGACGGTTAGGTAACGCAAGTAGTTTCAGGGAACCAAGCCAGCCCTTTGACCCTGAGTTCCTGATTGAACTCTTTCTTCACGGCTATGTTTTGCACTATAAGGCCGGTCCAGTCGAATAGCAAGACTCGGCCTCGAAACCAAGGTTTCCTATTAGGTTGTCGCTGTGGGGATCAGCAAGTTCCCTTGGTTTCACTGGGGAAGTGTGTAGTACTCATAGTCGTATTTCCAGGTCGAATGGCTGCCTGGCTCGAGCGATATATCGATAAAAGGTTCTACCGCAATTACCGAGCGAATCGACCAGAATGCTACCTTGGCCAGCGGCCGGTCACCAGAGATCGTCATCCCGGCATGCACGTTTTTATTCTCAATGTGAATCTTGTAGTCATCGGAACTCTTGCCAAAACCATCGATAGCAAAGTAAACGCGATCTTCTCCCGTCAGCGTCTTACGGTACAAAATCTGATTCTTCTCTACTTCCGCCAATTCCTTATCTGGCGCAGGATTGACAGTAAGTTGGAAAGGAAATGTGATGGTGAAGCCTGCATCGGTCGGCTGTTTGTCCAGCACCAGGAAGTTATGATCGTAAACGCTGCTGTGTATGGCACGCGTCCCGGTGTTCTTAAGACTATGCTCAATGACCATTACCGGTTTACCAGCAACAAGCCTTAGCTTCTTCTGATAAACATAGCCATACCCTGAAGAAGCATTGTGCAGTTCCTGGGTGAACTCCACTGCGTCCGCGCTCTTCTTGACGCTCCACTTACCGCCATCGACGATCTCATACAGCCGATACGCGCTATAAGCTGCGTCATCCGGCTTGCGCAAGATGCCAACGCCGATTTTGAGGAAAGTTCCACCGGGCTTGGCTTCGTTGAACCCGACTGCGCTAAATTCCTCCACCGGACCGGTGATCGCGCTACACGGGCCGGCCACGATATCAGAGCCCTGATAGATAAAGTCGGGAATCTTGGGATCGGTGGCGGTGAACCACGGACCGTAGTAGCTATGCCCTTTATATTGCAGGTCTGCCACCACCCCGGACCAATCGAACCTGGTTCCACGATAGAAGCCATGCTCGGCATCGGGCAGATACAGCTTCACCTGCAGCGAAGCATTCGAGATCTCGGCTTGCGGGGGAACAGGGGATGCTTCTATCAATGCGGGAAAAGCAGTTAGTAACGTCATCACGATATAGGGAAGGGGTCTCATAAGTGTTTCAATGGCTGGGTGTGGGCGCAGGCATGCTGGCTGGAGGAGATAACACTGGAGCGCCAGGCGCTACATCGCCGGTTGCCGCCCATTCGGTAGCGCGCGCGAACACATCCATGAATCCCGGTTGGCTCATGGCCAGAAGATCGTGGCCCAGGACCGTCATGACCACTCTCCCTTGACCGTAAGGAACTGTCCAGATCACCGGCTCTACCTTTCCTGTTCCGCCTTTTACGTTGGGATCGTCGAAGGCCGTGGCTAGGACATGAGCATTCGGTTTGAGGTCGATCTTGTGGTACAGCTCGTCGTTGGCTACAAATGTCGGGGGTAGGCCGCGGCTGATCGGATGGTCCTTGTCGACCCATTCCACCGCGAACACATGGCGCGTGGCGTGACCGATATTGTCCAGCTTCCAGGTCATTCCAATCATGTCAGCAAACGCACCCCACGGCTCCCCTTCCAGCCGGCGCGGCTCGGTCGCACTTCCCCCGGCTTGGCCGAAGAAGGGACCATAGGTGATTCCGTGGACGCCGACCATGCCTTTCCCGGAGCGAACAAAGTCCTCCACCGCTTTCTCTGTTACCTCTGGCCAACGAGGGCCGTAATAGTAATCTATCAAAACGTCGTAGTTGGCCAGCGTCGCAGCCGTGATGCCATTAACCTCTTCCTCCAGCTTCACGTCGAATCGCCCGGTATTCGTGAGTATACCTTGCATAAAGGGCGCTGTACCTTGCCAGGGGTGAGACCAATCCGAGTTCCCGGTAAGCACCAGAACGCGAATTTTGTGCGCCGGAGCCTGGGCGGAAGAGGGCAGGGTAGCCATGGTGCAGAGAGCTAAGCAGCACACCGTGAATATCTTTTTCATATGCATCGACACCTCTTGAAGTTCAATGACTCGCCGCGGGGAAGGGGCGAGGGGTAATGTCGGCATCGACCAAGCCCAGGGCCCACTTGATCGCTCCAATGTACATTTGCTGGATGCGCGCGTCATCCAGCGTCGCCTCGAGATGCCCAAAGGTCGAGTACCACACCCGGCCCTTGCCGTATTGTTTCGCCCACACGATGGGGTAATCTCCATCGCTTCGCAGGGCCGCTAACCGTTTGAGATTGGCTTGAAGTTGTTCCCCATTTCCGTGCTCCGGCTTGAGCGTGGCGAAGACCTCGGGGAACTTGCTGGGATCCATCCTCATGATGACGTGATCCACGTCGCGGGAATAATTTGGTCCCACGATGGTGTACTGATCCTTAAATGTAAATTCGCGAGGAAATCCCTGGACTCCGGGAAAACTCGGGTCCTCCACCACGATGTGCATGTCGGCCGAGGGAAATTCACCCACCAGGTTTCCACCGATCATCTGCGCATATTCCGGCCAGAGAAGAAGGTGCCCTCCGTTGCCGGCATGGCCGGCGATGAAGCCCTTGCCGTCATCATGGACGAAAGAGAGTAGGTCCGCCTTCTGCTGATCCGTGATGTTCCATGGCCCTTCTCCCATATAGAAGACGGCATCGAAATTGTTCAGGTTCCTTACGTTGTAGCCTGCGATCGGCTGCTTGGTGAGCAGATGCATATCGGTGCGCACAACCGTGATCCAGGCGCCGGACTCGCGTCCCAGCCGCTCCACTGTGGCCAGCGTATGCGAAGCCGAGTCGTGATGATATCCAGCCGAGTCATACCATTCCTGCGGATCGGCGATGGCAAGAATTCTTTTCTTGCCCGGCCAGGGATCGTCCGGCGGCCTGGAAGGCGCATTATCCTGCGCCAGCAACTGAGGCGCGGGCCGGTTAGCCTGCGCGCCGTACAGCGTCTCTGCAGAAAGTGCAGAGGCGATTGCCATTCCCTTCAAAAATTCGCGGCGCTCCATCAGTAGTTCCTCCGTTTACAACCGCAGTGTTCAGGCAATGGACCAAAATGTTCAGCGAAATGTATAGGGAATGGACGGGTGCCCCAGGTTCGCCCCAGCGTACCTGGGCCGAAAACGATATTCTTCGAACGCTTTCCCTCAGTTCCTCACAATGATTCCCGGCCCTTCAACACCTTGGTTCAACAAGATACTAATAACCCTTGTCCTCAGCCTCAGGCAGCGCAAACGCAAACCACGTATCATTCGCAGCGACCAACAAATACTGACGCCCATAGAGCGTATACGTCATGGGAGCATTGGTCACAAACTGTCCCAGGTTTACATGCCACAGGGTCTTGCCCGTAGCCGGATCCATGCCCAGAAAATTTCCGAACGAATCGCCCCCGAACAAAAGATTTCCTGCCGTCGTCAGCAAGCCGGAGATAAGCACACCGCTCTTATCGCCCAACTCGTGGGTCCACACCACCTTACCCGTCTTGTAATCGATGGCGTTCAGTACATAATCCGGAGGAGAGCGGAAACGGCCATAACCCGAGGTGGTGAAATACGCCCAGGTGCGGGCTGCGTTGACAAATATCAGGCCGAGCTTGGGATCGTAAGACGGTGACCACCAATTGGTGGCCCCGATGGGATACGGAGAGACCAGGGTTCCCGGTGGGTTGGCGTCCTTGGCGTAATCCGGAATAGGCCGCCCTTCCTTGTCAATGCCCTTGGCCCAGTTAGTCTCCGGCATAAACTTGGTAGTTAGTAAGTGCTCCCCGGTTACCCGGTCGAGGAGAAAGTAGTAGCCATTGCGGGAAGCTTGCGCCAATAACTTGCGTTGCTTTCCCTGGAACTCGCCATCGAAAATAATCGGCGTCTGGCCGGCATCGTAATCGTGCGTATCATGAGGCGTCACCTGGTAGGCCCAGACAAGCTTTCCGGTATCCGGGTTCAAGGCAACAATGGAAGCGGTGTAAAGGCTATCTCCCTCGGGCGTAGGATGCGGCGCTCTATCCATCGGAACCCCATTGCCGGTCCCGAGATAGTAGAGGTTCAACTCCGGATCATAGGTGCCCGTCAGCCAGGGGAAGCCGCCGCCCTTGGCCATGGTGGCGTTGTCCACCCATGTTTCCGAGCCAGGCTCGCCCGGTGCCGGATCCACCCACCACTTCCATTGCAGTGCTCCCGTCTCGGGATCGCGAGACTCCAGCCAGGCGCGGATATTGTCGTTATTGCCCGGACCGACAATGACGTGCTTGCCGATGACCAGTGGCGAGGTAGCGGAAAAGAAGTCAAGCTTTACGTCTGCTACTTGCACCCGCCAGCGCTCCGTGCCGTCTTTCGCGTTCAACGAGACCAGGTAATTGTCCGGCGACATGAAGTAGAGCCAGCTGCCATACATGCCCACGCCGCGGTTGGCCACATGGATCGCCCGGTTGTTGGGCCACGCATAATGCCACAGTTCTCGCCCGGTGAGCGCATCCATGGCCCACACGTTGTCGGTGATGGTGAAGTAGAGCACTCCATCCACCAGCAGCGGAGTCGATTTGATTCTGCGCCCTTCGCTTGCCTGTTGGGCATAGGACTCGGACCCGAAATCCACATGGTGTGTCCAGGCCAGCGTGAGCGATTTGACATTGGAAGCATTGATCTGGGAAAGAGTGCTGTATCGCTGGCCGGAATAATCGCCGTTATAAGTAGGCCAGGTATCCGTCGGCGGGCGGTGCAACGCCTCCGGGTCCAATGTCTGTGCGGAAAGACAGACGGGCAGCAACCATAAGGAAGCCAAAAACAGAATCGGACTGCACTTCATTTGAATGTCACCAGGTACGCCAGTAGGTCGTGAATCTCTTTATCCGTATAGACAGGCAGCATGGCCTTGTGTGCGGCGAGCGGGTCGACTACGTCGACGGATTTGGTGTGATCCCTGGGCCAGGTGTGATAAGCGCCAGAGTCATCTACAAGCGAGACCGTAAACTCGTCCAGATATTCCAATTTTCCCGAAACAGTTTGGCCTGATGGAAGCACCACGTTTACATGCAGCGGCTTCGCTGGAGGAGTCAAAAAGGCCGTGGTCAGGGCGAGAGGTTGATCTTTCGATCCAATGTGCGCCAGGTCGCCGGTAGGGGAGTGGCAGGTGCTGCACTTGCCCGCGCCATTGAAGTAGGCCTCTCCGGCTTTCGCATTGCCCACCAGCAAGGCCGTTTCCGGCAGCCGCGTGCCGCGCACCTCCTGGATCCGTGAGTGCAGAAACGCTGCGATATCCGAAACCTGATCCGGCGACAGTGTGGGGAACGCAGGCATGCCGAGGGTTGGCCGGCCCTGCTTCAGGAAGGGGCCGAGAGTATCTCCATTATGGTCTTGAAAGACGAGCGGACTACGCAGCAGGTTGGGCGCCTGTTCCGTTCCCGTAGCCAGGGAACCATGACAGAACGAACAACTGGAAGAGAAGTCGCCTTTCCCTCGTTCCGCGGCTGCTTTATCGATAGAAGGGGGCGCGGGGGCTTGCGCGTACGCTGGCCTTAGGAAGCCCACACTCATACATAGTGCGAAAGATGCAAAGAGTAGCTTGCCGGGGATACTGAGCTCTGATTGCTTTTTCATCGACTAACCTCGGTATAACTTCGCTTGGCCGTGGAACTACCGAGATAGCGCTCTCCCCTGAGATAGATTGCAGGCGGGAAGTAAGACAGTACGAGGTTCACCAAAGTTCCCTTATGAACTCATTCCACACGTAAGTTGTGTGCGACACTATACCGGCAGTTCGGGGGCTGTCAAGAATTTTAAACCCCACTCAGGCTTTGCGATTCCCGTCTTCGCACTCGCCGCAAAACACTGCGAAGGTAAGCGCGTCGGGCCCCGTCTCAATTTTTGACAGACGGCCGAGAATCGGTGTACTGTCATGGCGCTGGCAGGTTGCTGCTATCAAATAGTTCATAAGGGAACCAACTTAGCGCAAAGTAAATGGAAGGTTATTCGCCATGAGCGCGAAGTGCGCCTGCAACCATGGCTGATCAGAATCTCGGAGAATGCAATGAAGATCCAGTTTTATTTCTTTACCATATTCCTCGGAATCGTCCTTGCCGTTCATCTGGCGATGAATGGCAAAGTGGGCAGTGCATTGGGCAACCCGCGCGTAGGCAATGCCGTGTTCTGGTGCATCGGCGCGGCGACGGCTGTTCTCATCGGGGTCACCGGCTGGCGTTCGGGTGTGTTGGACGGTTTTAAAGATGTTCATCCATTGTTGCTGACCGCCGGCGCCTTGGGTGCTTGCCTGGTCTTCGCCATCGCCTGGTTATTGCCTCAGGTAGGTGCGCGGGCTATGTTCATCACTCTGATCGCAGGCCAGGTTCTCGGCGGCATGATTCTTTCCCACTTTGGCTGGTTCGGTTCGCCGGTGCAAAGGATCACTATCCCTAACCTGGTGGGCGCCGCAATCATGATTGGCGGTGTGGTCCTGGCCACCCACGTTACGGCGGATGCCTAGACTTCTCCAAATTGAGTCCCGCAGGGACGGCTGAGAATAGCCCAGGACGTTAGTCCTGGGTTGGCTATCCCGAACGCGAATGTGCATTTCAAGAGGTTACGCAGTCTCTGTAGCCCTCATGTAGCTTTGTACGGCACGGCTGAAGCCGAGCCAACTTCCGCAGCCTTCTAGGGACTTCGCGTGACAATGGAGATGGGTTCGTGAACAAGGTGAAGGTGGGAAAGACGAATATCGAAGTGAGCGCGCTGGCCATGGGCAGTGACCTGATCGGCAGCAGAATCGATCGCCAGACATCTTTCGGTCTATTTGATTTCTTTAGCGAAAACGGCGGCTCGCTGATCGACACCGCGAACATGTATGCCTGCTGGCTCCCCGGATGCAAAGGCGGCGAAAGTGAGACCACCATTGGGCAGTGGATGAAGGAACGCGGCAACCGGGAGCAGATGGTAATTTCTTCCAAGCTGGGTTTCGACTTTCCCGAATGCGCGGGTGGATTAAGCGCCGCAGAGATCGAACGCGAATGCGAGAAGAGCCTCAAAAGGCTGCAAACCGATCGGATCGACCTTTACTACGCGCATCGGGATGATCGCGATACGCCGCTCGAAGAAACCATGGAGGCCTTCGATCGTTTAATCAAGGCGGGCAAGATCCGCGGCGCGGGCGCCAGTAACCTTGCCGTGTGGCGCATCGCGGAAGCCAACACGGTCAGCAGAACCCATCAGTGGAGTGGATATTCCGTAGTGGAGCAGAGATATACATACCTGCGTCCTCGCCACGGGGCTGATTTTGGACCGCAGATCTTCATCAGTGAAGATTTAAAGGATTACGCCCGGGCTCATGGGATTGCGCTGATCGGCTATTCGATTCTGTTGCAAGGGGCCTACACGCGCTCTGACCGCGAGGTGCCGGCGCAGTTCGCCGGTCCCGACTCCGATGAGCGGTTAAGCGCGTTGAGAGCGGTGGCCAAGGAGGCAGGGTGCAGTCCTTCGCAGGCCATCATCGCCTGGATGCGGCAGAGCGACCCGGTGATACTCCCCATCATCGCCGGCAGCAAAGTTGAGCAGTTACGGGAGAATATAGCGGCGCTCGATATCACGCTCAGCAGCGATCAGATGAGCCGCCTCGATGCCGCGGGTAATCCCGGCGTCAAGCAGGGATGGATACAGCCGACCTGAGCCGGAACTCAACCCGGCAAGACGGTGACTGGCTGCTTAAGTCGCTGCGACTGGCGAAAGGCTTTCCGTAGCTGCTGCGGTTGCAATTGGCGCTGGTTCCAGCGGTATCCAGATATTGAAAATGGTCCCGGGCTTATCGCATTCCGCGGCGGTGCGGGAGCGAAAGTGGATCCGCCCACCCTGCTTCTCCACCATCGAACGCACCAGCCAAAGCCCCATACCTGTACCCTCATCCCCTTTGGTGGTAAAGAACATGGTGAAAAGCTGGGGGCGGTGGGTAGGGTCTATGCCCGGCCCGGTATCCGCGATGGTGATCGAATACCCAGACTGTCCTATCGCCACCAGCGAATGCCGCAATTGGACGCGAACGACAATGCGGCCGCGGGAGCCAATGGCAGCCATTGCGTTCTGGATAAGGTTGATGATTATCTGGCGCAACTCACCGGAATACGCCTTTAACGGTAACGGGGTGCGCAGCCTGCGCTGCAGCGAGATACCGTGGCCGATCAATTGAGCGGTCTGCAGGTCAAGCACGCTATCCACCAGTTCGGTGAGAGAGACTTGAACCGGGGCACTCGATTTCCTCAACAGGGAAAGATTGCTCTGCGCGATTTCATCGGCCCGCCTCAGCTCCGATGAGGCCGTCCTGGTCAACGCCACAAGGTCGCTGGGCATTCTTGGATCCGCCGAGAGGAGATAGAGCAAGTTACCCACCGTTTCCAGCGGATTCTTGATTTCGTGGCTGATCGAGGCGGAAATCCGCCCCGCGACGGCCAGCTTTTCCGTCGCCAGAAGGGCGCCAACCGCCTGGTCCTTCTCCTGCTGGGTGGTGCTAAGCATGTGCAGAAAGTGGCGGATGTTGGTGGCCAGCCCCGGGGCTGCCCAGGCAAATAGGATAGCTGTGGGAACCGACGCGGCAGCACAAATGACCTTCACTACGGCCGATAGCGGATACACCGGCCACCACACGGTGACCAGCTCCATCAGGTGGGTGGCTCCGCAAGCGACGATAAAGGTGCCAAACGCGACCAATATCCAAAGATAGGTGCGCAGATCCTGAATGGAGCGCAGCTGGCCCGCAACCCAGAACAGGCTCAAGAAAATCGAGCCGTAGGAGATGGCGATCAAGCCATCCATGATCACGTTTGTCCACACCAACCAGGGCTGCTGCAGGTAGCAATAGCGGTGCGGCAGGTATTGAAGTGATAAGACCCCGGCGAGCACGCCGGTGTGCACGAGCACCTCAAGCCCGAGAACGGTGAGTGCGGCCGCGAGAAAAGTTTTTCTCAAGACACCGGCTTGGGCCAAGTACTTCTCCTGCCTTACGGAGATTTGAAATACCTCCGCCGCCATTTGTCAATCGCTCGCCCCTGATCAGGCAACGTGACACAATAGATACATCGTGGTTTTAAGTGCGGGAGGTGCCGCGCTATGAATACCTTAAAAACTGCCTTTCTGCTGACAGCTCTCACCCTCTTTCTCATCTTCATTGGCGCCTATTTTGGCGGCCGTAACGGAATGATCCTGGCTTTCTTCGTCGCTGCCGGGATGAACTTCTTCAGTTACTTCTATTCCGACAAGCTGGCGCTATCGATGTATCGCGCGCAGCCGGTCACGCGCGAGCAGCTGCCGCGGGTCTACCAGATCGTGGAGCGCATTTTGCCTCGCATGGCCTTGCCCATGCCGAAGATTTACGTCATCCCCAACGATTCGCCCAACGCATTCGCCACCGGGCGCAACCCCCAGCATGCAGCCGTCGCGGTCACCCAGGGTATTCTCAATCTGCTGAATGACGAGGAACTGGAGGGCGTGCTCGCCCACGAGCTGGGGCATGTGAGGAATCGTGACATCCTCACCAGTTCGATTGCCGCTACGCTCGCCGGCGCGATCACCCTGCTCGCACAAACCGCCCGTTTCGCCAGTATTTTCGGCGGCGGCAGCCGCGATGGCCGGCGCGGCATGGATGGCGGCGGTCTGTTCATGCTTATTCTCGCCCCCATCGCTGCGACCCTTATTCAGCTGGCCGTCTCTCGCTCCAGGGAGTACGAAGCCGATGCCACCGGCGCGCATGTCACGGGAAACCCTTACGCCCTGGCCAGCGCATTGCAAAAGCTGGATGCCTACTCCAAACGCCTGCCCATGCAGGCTTCGGCTTCGACTGCGCACTTGTTTATCGTCGCGCCCTTTATCAGCGGTGCGAGCTTCGCTAATCTCTTTTCCACTCATCCGCCGATGGCCCGCCGTATTGAGCGGCTCACCGGCCGGGCTCCCATGTAGCCAGATGCGCACACTCTTCCATTCCCTGGTGTACCTGGTGCTTGGCCTTTGGCTGGGCGCGCTGGTTTTCTTCGGCGCCGTACTCGCTCCCATTGCCTTCAGCCAACTTCCGCCGCTCTTCGCTACTCCGGCGGCCGGCATTCACGCCGCTGGCCTGGTCGTCGGCGGTTCTCTGGTGCGTCTGCATTGGATCGGACTATTCTGCGGATTGATCTTTCTCGTGGTCTCGGTGCTGGCCAGGGCTCACTACCGCACCATTATTCCCCAGGCTCTTCTGGTGTTGGTGATGATGCTGCTCACCGGGTATTCGCAGTTCTCCATCATCCCGCGCATGGATACGGCTCGCGACTCCGTGGGCGGTAATGTGGATGCGGTTGCGGCCAATAATCCCGGCCGCGAGATCTTCGATCGTCTCCACCAGCAATCAGTGCACGTGGAAGCTCTGGTCCTGTTGTGCGGCTTAGGTGCGTTGGCTGCCACCGCCCACTGGTCACGGCGGGAAATCTAGAGCGACCTGCATTTCTCGTCAGGCGATATACTTAAACTTTGCGCCGCAAGGCCTCACACAACAAAAATCCCTGGCGCGTAAGCGCCGTTTGCCTGGACGGCGAGTTCCATGAAAACTGGCATTATCGGTCTGCCTCAAGTCGGCAAGACATCCCTGTTCAAAATCCTTACCCGGTCGAAGGTGGAAACCCCGGCCTACTCTAATCCGCGCGAGGCGCATCTCGGCGTGGCCAAGGTTCCTGATGAGCGGCTGGATAAGCTTGCCGCCCTCTACAAACCCAAAAAAATCGTCAACGCCACGGTGGAGTATGCGGACGTTGCTGCCGTGGGCCAGGAAGCGCTCAAGGAGAGCGCCTTCCTCACTCACCTGCGCGACAACGATGCGCTAATCCATGTGTTGTGCGCGTTTGAAGATGACTCCATTCCCCGCGTCGGCGGCATTGACCCTCTGCGCGATATCAAGAATGTCGACTTCGACCTCGTCTTCTCCGATCTCACCCAGGTGGAAAAGCGCCTGGAGCGCCTGGAAAAAGATCTGAAGAAGATGCGTACTCCTGACCTCGAAAAAGAGAACGCTCTGCTCTTGCGTTGCAAGCAGCAACTGGAGCAGGAGAAGCCGCTGCGCGAGATGGAAATGTCGCCGGAGGAGAAGAAGCTGATTCGCGGCTTCATGTTCCTCTCCCAGAAACCGATGCTCTTTGTGCTCAATATCGCGGAGAGCACTACCTTGGGCGCCGACCTGGAATCCGCCGTATCGCGCTACAAGCTGCAAGAGGTCGCCTCGCGGCCCAACGCTGGGGCTACCGCCATCTGCGGTAAAGTCGAGGCTGAGTTGGCGGAGATGAGCGACGAGGAAGCGGCCGAATTTCTTTCGTCCTACGGCTTGGTAGAGAGCGGACTGCGCCGTCTCATCCGCAAGAGCTACGAGCTGCTCGGCCTGGTCTCCTTCTTTACCGTGGGCGAAGACGAATGCCGTGCCTGGACCATCCCCGTCCACTCACGTGCGCAGGAGGCTGCTGGAGCTATCCATTCTGATCTCGAAAAGCACTTCATCCGCGCGGAGACCATACACTGGGACACACTGCTCGCGGCGGGCTCTGAAGCCGCGGCACGATCGCAGGGCACCTTGCGGTTGGAAGGTAAGGACTACCGGGTCGAGGATGGGGATGTGATGCATATCCGGCACAGCGGCTAGGGGCACCCAATCCATGTCCAACTTCTCACTCTCGCTGGTACTGGGTTTGGTGGCTGCTCTCGCTGACGTCTTAGGTGCCTTGATCCTGGTACGCACTCACTGGGAGAAACGCTACCTGCGCTACTTCGTGGCCCTGGGAGCGGGCTTCATGCTCGCGGCGGTCCTGGTGGAAATGATTCCGGAGAGCTTTCGTCTTTCCTTCCGCTGGACTCCGTTGTTGGTCTTAGCGGGCTACTGCCTCATCCATCTGCTGGAGCACACCATCACGCCCCACTTTCACTTCGGAGGCGAGACCCACGATGACGCATTGCTCTCCACCTACACCAGCAATTCGGTAGTGGCCGGCCTGGCCGCCCATTCTCTCTTCGACGGCGTGGCCATTGCCTCCGGCTTCGTGCTCTCCACCTGGCTGGGCTGGATCATCTTCATAGCCATCCTGCTGCATAAGCTGCCGGAAGGCTTCACCGTTGCTTCGGTCATGCTGGCCAGTGGCCACAGCCGCGTTGCCGCGCTCAACTCGGCTGTGATCGTGGCCTCGGCCACTCTGGCCGGCGTGTTGGTAATCAACTTCTTTCCCGGTTGGGTGCGTGCCGGTCTTCCCGTAGCCGCGGGCGTGGCCATCTACGTCTCTGCAACTGACCTGGTGCCGGAAGTCAACCGGGAGCCCGGAATCCGCATGGCGCTGGTCTTTTTTGGCGGGGTCGCGGGCTTCCTGGTTTGCAAATTCGTTGCCGACGGGGTTCTCCAGTGAGAGGTTATGCCGCCAGCCGGTCGCGCAGCGCCTTTACGCGATCATGCGCACTCAGGATGTGCCTCTGCTGGCGCAGCAGGATCTCGCGCAGCGGCAGGGGAAAATCTTCACTGGCCAGCGCCTCGTCATAGGCATGCTTGGTCTCATCCTCCCCTTGCTCGGCAGCCGCCAGCAAAGCGTGGTCTCCGCCTCCCAGCCTGTTCTTCAGCTCGCCCCACGCGCGATGTACTTTAGCCGCCGTGGAACTTGACACCTTCACGTCCTTGACCCCAAAGCGATGCAGCTCACTTTCGAGTTCTGCGGCGAACTCAGCCCGTACCAGCGTTTCTTCGCGGAACAGCTTGCGCGCTTCCGGGTCTTTCAGGTTCTTTTCGAGTTCGAGAAACCCCTGGTGCCCATCCCGTAGGGTCTCGATCAGGTCGCGCAGATTCTTTTCCGTCTTTTCCAGATTTTCTGTCATGTACTTGCCCTCTTGTCCTTCAGATGTATGCAATCGGGAAGGGTTGTGCCGTGATGGACTGTAACAGAAGCTCGACCTTGTATAGTGTGGTGGTCCGTTCTAGTGGGAAAGGAACAGCAGGGCTCAAATGAAGATCATCGTCTTCGGCGCCACCGGGGGTACGGGCAAGCTCATTGTTTCGCAGGCGCTGGCGAAAGGGCACTCGGTCACGGCCTTCGTCCGCAAGCCTGAAGGGCTGACACCAGATCCGCATCTTCGCGTAATCCAGGGGGACCTGTTCGATCTCGCTACACTGGTGGACGCTGTCCGCGGCCACCGCGCGGTGCTGTCTGCGCTCGGCGCGCGCAGCCGGCAAAAGGCGGACATACTCGCCAACGCCATCCCTGTCATGCTCGAGGCGATGCGCCAGGAGTACGTTACACGGCTCATCGTGCTGGGCGCCTCGGGTGTCCAACGCGATCACGGCAAGTATCAGAACGCGCTCACCAACGGGGCCATCTGGGTGGCGAAAAAGACGCTGCTCAAACACCCCTTCATCGACCAGACCGCGCAAGAGCGTCTGCTGGCCGCGAGCGATGTCGACTACACCATTGTGCGCGCCCCCCGGCTCCTGGATGGACCCTTCACCGGCACCTACCGCGTCCTGCCGGATGCGCTTCCCCCCGGTGCGTTGAGCGTCTCGCGGGCCGACGTGGCTGACTTTATGCTGCAGCAGCTCACCGATCCGCGCTTCCATCGCCAGGGCCCTTACATCGGATCCGGCAAGGTCTAGAGCAGTTTCGCAATTACTGTGGCCTGACAAAGATCGCGAGGTGTGGTTTTCTTTGGGAGAAAACCACGAAAAGGCCTATCCCTTCGGTCGACACCAATTGCGAAACCGCTAATGTGCCGCGGCATCGGCCGGCGGCTTCTTGTGTTTGGGTGGGCGGCGCATGATGAATGGCCAGGGAACCAGCACCGCGGCCACGATACTAAGCACCCAAAAAGCGTTTTGATAGCTGAGCATGGACGACTGCCGCAGCAATTGCTGGTAGGCGTAGCCGGTGGCTCCGGCCTTGGCCTGGGCGACCGTCTGTCCCGCGGCGATTAAGGCGTTCCTGGTCTGGGCGAGAAAGTTCTCGTAGCCAACGCTGCCGGGGATGAAATTTGCCGCCAGCGACGACTGGTGAGTCTGCTGGGTGCGCACAAGAAAAGTGGTCAGGAGCGCAGTGCCCATGCTGCCACCGAAGTTGCGGGCGAAGTTGGAGAAGCTCGAGATCTGGTTGTTCTTGCCCGTGGGCACGCCCACATAATTCAGGGTACTGATGGGGATAAAGATGAACGACAGTCCCAGCACCTGGAATACCCGCCACATCACGATGTGCCCGAAGCTCACGTTCAGGTCCAGCCGCGTCATGTTGTAGAGCCCCAGCGCGGTGGCCAGAAATCCGATCGAAACCATGAGGCGGGCGTCCATGATCGACACCAGCTTTCCTGCCACTGGCATCATCACCATCAACACCAGGGCGCCTGCCGACAAAGCCATGCCGGCGCGCTCCGCCGTATAGCCCATCAGGCCCTGCAGAAACTGTGGAATCAGCACCGTGGTGCTGAACAGCACCATGCCGAGGATGAATTGAAAGCCCACCGCCGTGCCGAAATTGCGATTCTTCAATAGCTTCAGGTCGACAATTGGGTCCGGGTGTCCCCACTCCCACCACACGAAGATGATCAGCGTGGTGATGGCCACCAGGAAGGTTAGGGTGATCGTACGATCCCCGAACCAATCCTTCTCCTGTCCTTTATCGAGCACGAACTCCAGGCAACCAACGCCGATAGCCACCAACCCGAGGCCCATTTTGTCGATCGGATTAGCCTTAGCCCGGTGCTCCACCAGGTAGGGCGGATCTTCCACCATCCGGTTGCTGAGCAGGAGGGAGATGATGCCGATGGGCAGGTTGATGAAGAAGATCCAATGCCAATTGAAGTTGTCGGTGATCCAGCCGCCCAGCGTCGGTCCAATGGCGGGCGCGGCCACCACTGCCATGCCGTAAAGGGCAAACGCCTGTCCTCGTTGTTCCACGGGGAAGGTATCGGCCAGGATCGCTTGTTCGCTGGGAGCCAGACCTCCTCCGCCCAAGCCTTGCAGAATGCGGGCCAGGATCAGGAACGGCAGGGTAGGGGCAAGGCCACAGAGCAGCGAGCAAACGGTAAACAGCGCCACGCATGTCATGTAGAAGCGCTTGCGTCCGAAGCGGGTGGAAAGCCAGCCGGAGATGGGTAGGACGATGGCGCTCGACACCAGGTAGCTGGTCAGCACCCAGGTGGCCTCTTCCTGGCTTGCGCCTAGCGTCCCTGCCATGTGGGGTAGGGCCACGTTGGCGATGGAAGTATCCAACACTTCCATGAAAGTCGCCAGGGTTACGGTAAGCGCGATCAACCAGGGATTGTGCTTGGGATGCCACCCTTCCACGGAAGAGTGGTGTACCCGACGCACGACGGGCTTTGGCTGCGGAGCTAGTGTAGCTGTGACCAACGCGTATCCAGGGAACCGGGGAGTGTGTTCCTAGATTGTACGAAGCTTTGGTCTCCGGCGTCCTGGGACGTTCCCTAACACTTTTGTTCCCTAACAAAGGACGGGTGTTAAGGAAACAGAAGGGGAGCTGCTCTCCCCTCAATCCACCTGCTGCTTGGCCTTGTAACCATCCCGGGCAATGACGTCGTACTTCATGGGATGGTGCTTTTCGTCCTGCATTTTAAGCGGCTGCCCTTCGTTGTCCACCAGCTCTACCCGGATCTTCCGATAGCTCCCGTCCTGTTTGGCATTGGTCGGCGTATAGGTCAGAACGTACTGGTTGCGAATGGAGTCGTTAATCGAATGGAAAATGTCCGGCATCTCTCCCTGGAAGCGGGGGAAAAATGACATGCCACCGGTCATGCGCGCGAAGGTGGACATCTGGTTATCGGCCTGGAGGTAGTCAATCCCTTTAGGGCCGAACATGCCGCTTCGGGCGTTGCCGGTGATCCTGGCGAACTGCCCGGTGCCGACGCTGAATATGGTGACGTTGGGCGTCGCCTTGATCTTGGCCAACACCTTATCCAGGTTGATTTTGCTGAAACTATCGTAACCCGAAGCAATCAGCACCACATACTTGCGGCCTTCAATGCGGCTCAACCGGTCCAGGGTCGAATAGACCGCGTCGAACATGTCCGTCTCGCTAAAACCCGGAATCGTCAATGAATTCAACGACTCGTAAACCAGGCGCTTGTCCTGGGTAAAGTCGGTCAGGATCTGGGTTTTAAGGTCATAGGTCACCACCGCAATGTAGTCATCCGGCTGCAATTGCTGGGCAAAGGCATACGCAGCTTCCCGCATGTCATGAACGAAATACCAGTTCGTGGAGGCAAACTCGCACAGCAGCACCGCTGTGATGGGCGCCTTGGTGCGTTGAAAGCCGACAATCTTTTGCGGCACGCCATCTTCATAAACGCGGAAGTTGGCCGGCTGCAGGTTGGGTACAAACTCATGTGTTTTCTGCAGGGTGACGCCTACATCAAGGGTCACCTCGGGCACATCGACGCGCAGCGAGAAGTTCTGCAGGCCCGGGGGATTCTTCACCTTGGGCTCCGGCGGCGGTGGGGGCACATCCGGCTTCTCTGCCTTCTTGGGAATGGCAATCGCGCCATTGTCGCCCGCCGGGCCCCCGGAATCGGGCGCCGACTGATCCGGCTGCTGCGGAGGGTTCGCCGGCGGCGTGCTCGGCGTCTGTTGGCCCTGTACTGGATGAAACCCTGGAGCAAGAAGCAGCAGCACCAGCAAAGCAGGGAACAACTGCTGACCCAATCTGCGACGGTAACCTGGTCGAGCAGTTTCGCAACTGGTGTAGACCGAAGAGGTAGCTCTTTTCGTGGTTTTCCACCAGGGAAAACCACACCTCGCGATTTTTGTCAGGCCACCGTAGTTGCGAAACTGCTCTAATTTGGCGAAACAATCCAACTTCATCGAAATACCTCGTTAGCTGCAAAAATAAGAGGGTTGGCGCTATATGCTCAAGCGGCCAGTAACGTCTAATCTGTAGACGTGTCTATTAGTCGTATATCAACCCGCTTTTCAACTTTGACCGCAGTTTTTGTGCTTGCGGGCCACCTGGTTGCCCAGGTTGGCACGGCTACTCCGCCTTCGTCTGCCACAGCGGGAGTCTTTCCCCTCGCGGAGGTGCACCGGGGCCTGCATGGTGTGGCATATACCGTCTTCGAAGGCACCGAGCCCGAAGCCATGGACGTGGAGATACTTGGTGTGCTCAAAAATGTCCTCGGCCCCGGCCAGGATATGATCCTGGCCCGTCTCAAGGGGTCCAAACCAGAGTACACCGGAGTGGTCGCAGGCATGAGCGGCAGCCCCGTCTACATAGACGGCAAGCTGCTGGGCGCGTTGTCCTACAGAATAGGGCAATTCAGCAAGGAACCCATCGCCGGCATCACCCCCATCGCCGAGATGCTGGCGGTCAACGGCACGGCTGAGCCTGCCACCTGGATGCATACCACCAGCCAGTCGAATTCGGGCGAGGCTCATTCCTCAGCCACCGTCACGGCGGATGCGGCCGATATTCATCCCATCGAAACCCCGCTCGCTCTCTCCGGCTTCAGCCCTGACGCAGTCAAGTTTTTCCAGGATCACGTCTCGATCATGGGGGCGATACCGGTCGCCGGCCTGGGTGGCAGCGCCCCCGAAAGCGCCCATGACGGCAAACCCGGGGACGCTGGGCCTCCCTTGCTCCCCGGCTCTGCCGTCAGCGCCCTGCTGGTTCGGGGCGATCTGGAAATCGCGGCCACCTGTACCGTCACTTACGTTGACCCGCACCAGGTGTTGGCCTGCGGTCACCCCATCACCCGCTATGGCAACGTTTCTATCCCCATGACCAAGGCGGATGTCGTGGCTACCCTGGCCTCGCCGCTGAATTCCTTCAAAATCGTGAACACCACCCAGACCATCGGTGCCTTTACCGAGGATCGCTCCTCCGCAATTCGTGGCGTGCCGGGCGAATCAGCCCGGATGATCCCGGTGGCCATCCATACCCACGGCGGCCTGCGCGACCGTACCCTTCATGTCGAAGTAATCGACAACCCTGACATCACTCCCGGGGCGCTGATGGTCTCCCTGTATGAGTCACTGCTCGAAACCAATAGCTACAGCGAGGAGCTCACCTACAGCTTGCGGGGCACGGTTTCGATCGAGGGCTATCCCCCCTTGCATGTGGATTCCTTGATCGCGCCTACCGATCAATTGCCCTCCGCGATGCGCGCCGCGCTTACCGTGGGGCAGCGCTTCCAGGCGGTTTACGGCAACTCCGCCCGGGTCCGCAATATCCAGCGTATTGACCTGGATGTAGACTCGCTACCCGGACGGCGCAGCATCCAGTTGGAGCGCGCCCAGGCGACCCAACCCGCGGCCCACGCAGGCGATACCGTGATGGTTGAAGCGACGCTGCGGCCCTTCCGCGGAGACACAAAAAACCTGCGTATTCCCATCCCTCTTCCCTTGACCTTGAATCCCGGGCCACTGAGGATTCTGCTTAGCGACGGAGCGACCCTTGACCGGCTGACCAGCACCACCTCGGCCACCGAGGGGCCTATTGAATTGAGCAGCATCATCCACCAGATGAACTCGGCGCACGAGGACGATAAGCTCTACGTGACCCTACTGTTGCCCAACGCGCAGGCGGTGGTCGATGGGCGAACCCTGGCGTCGATTCCCATCTCCATGGCCAACGTCCTGGAGCCATTGCGCACCAATCGCGGCATTTCTCTTAACGGCGAATCGGTTGTTCCTGTAACCTCAATTCCGGTGGACGCCATGCTCAGCGGAATGCAGGTCGTCTCCGTAGAAATCGAATGAGTGAATAGAAAGAATGAATTAGACTGGAGCGGTTTCACAGTTTTCATGTGGCGTCGTAAAGATCACGAGCTGTGGTTTTCTTTGCCGGAAAACCATATGGATGTTTGTTGATTCGATCATCATCTACTGTGAAACCGCTCTGACGCGGGCCCTTGTACTTCAATCCCACTGCCAAGGGCAACTCTCTTATGTCGCTGATCCAAGGATTCGCCACGCATGCCGCTGGCGCGGAACTCTTGCCCTACAAGTACGATCCCGGAGACCTCAAGCCGAACGAGGTGGAAATCACCATTTCGCATTGCGGGATATGCCGCAGCGATCTCCACATGGTCGACAACGACTGGGGCATCAGCCAATATCCGCTGATCCCGGGCCACGAGATAATCGGCAAAGTCACGGAAACCGGGAGCGCGGTGCTGGGGCTAAACCTCGGTGACCGCGTGGGCGTCGGCTGGCAGGCCAACTGCTGCGGGCACTGTGAGTGGTGCTTGCAGGGCGAGGAAAATCTGTGCCCGGATCTGCAGGGCACCTGTGTACACCGCAACGGCGGCTATGCCGACCGGGTGCGTATCAACGCCCGCTTCGTCTTTCTCATTCCTGACGGCTTGGAGAGCGAGCGGGCTGCGCCGCTACTTTGCGGCGGCATCACCGTCTACAACCCAATTCGCAGCCATGGGGTCAATCCGGCATCGCGGGTGGGGATTGTCGGCATCGGCGGCCTGGGTCACATGGCGGTGCAGTTTGCCCATGCTTTTGGCGCCGAGGTTACGGCGTTCTCCACCTCCCCAGCCAAGGAGGCAGATGCCCGGTCGCTGGGGGCGGACCAGTTTGTGAATACGCGCGAGACCAAGACCCTCAAGAAGTTAGCCAGCCATTTCGACTTGATCCTGTCGACCGTTGAGGCAGACCAGGACTGGAGTGCGTATATCGCAGCTCTGCGACCCCATGGCACGCTTTGTTTCGTCGGCGCCCCGCCCGGAGTCCTTGGGGTAGCGGTCTATCCGCTGGTCTCCGGCAACAAGATAGTGACCGGCAGTCCGAACGGAAGCCCGCGCATGATGCGTGAAATGCTGCGTGTGGCTGACCGTCACAAGATACAGGCCATCACAGAACGCTTCGCGATGTCCAAAGCCAATGATGCGGTGACGAAAGTAAAGAAAAACCGCGTGCGTTACCGCGCCGTGCTGGCTAACTAGAGTTTCGGGTGTGGGCTGTCATTTCGTCCACCGCTTTCCCGGCTTGCCCCCAAGCCTAGCCCCCTGGACGGGTGCCCCATGTTCGCGGCCTTCCGCGTACATGGGTTGAACAAGATGGGCGACCCGGATTTCCTGCCACGTGGCACTCACCAACGGCCGCGTGTGCGGCTTTCGGTAAGGAAAGCCGCATGAGGTTCGCCAACGCCACCAAACTCCACAGGAAATCCGGGGGAAGCCCCTCCTTTTTCCTTTCCGGTAACTAGGTGTGGACCGGTGGTGAAAGCATTGGAAAAAAGTCGTATTCAACCCATGTACGCAAAAGTCCGCGAACATGGGGCACCCGTCCAGGGGGGAAGGCTGGTGAGGATGAGAGAGGTTTGTCGCGCGACCTACGCATGACGATTACCTCCGCTTGGGTTGCCAAGCCGTGCTGGTTCTAGCCCCTCATTTGTGGTGACAAATTTAGGCTAGTAGACTCGGTTCAGCATGATGCCTCGCGTCGTAACCGCAAGTCTATTGGCCGTCGTTGTTTATCCTCACCTTTTATTGGCCCAGGGAACCCGCCTCTGGGTTCAATCTCGCTACGAGGATTTTGAAAAGGGCCAGCCCGAAAGCGCCTCCATTGCCAGCCCAGGTTACCTGGAGGCCGGGCCCACGCTGCGGTCGGTGTTGTTAACACCGTCGACTTACATATGGGATGTGGCGTCCGACCAACAGGGAAACGCCTATGTAGCTACCGGCTCGCCGGCTACGGTGCTCAAGGTCTCCCCCGAAGGCGCTTCCACCAAGCTCTTCACCAGCAAAGATCTCACCGTCCAAACAGTAAAGGTCGGCCCGGATGGCTCGGTGTACGCGGCCACGGTCCCGGGAGGCAAGGTCTATCGCATCAAGCCCGGCCAAACCGGTCTTGACGAGAGCAGCGCTACCGTCGTCTTCGATGCCGCAACTATGGCCCACACTGCGGCCCCGGCCAAGCCGGCCGATCAGGCTCGATACATTTGGGACCTGGCCTTCGACGCTCAAGGTGCCTTATACATCGCGGCCGGAGGACCAGCCGCAATCTACCGCGTCGACGTGAAAACAGATAACCCCCACCCAGAGGTGTATTTCGAAAGTGACGAGCAGCATATTCGCTGCCTCCTCTTCGAACCCAACGGCAACCTGATCGCGGGCAGCGATGGCGGGGGACTGGTCTACCGCATCGGCAAAGATCGCAAAGGTTTCGTCATTTACGACGCGCCCAAGCGCGAAGTGACCGCCCTTGCCGAGTCCGCGGATGGCCGGCTGTACGTCGCAGCGGTGGGCGAAAAGACTAAGAGCCCATTGCCGCCGCTGCCGGTGCAGGGCGTCGCGGTGGCCACGGCAACCATTACCATCGTCACCCCCGGATCGGTGCAAGCCTCCAGCGGCAATGGCCTCGTTCCCGATGGCACCGAAGTCGACGAACTGAGCCCCCAGGGCGCTCCGCGCAAGCTTTGGGCATCCCGCGACGATGTTGTGTACGCCTTACGGTCCACGCCCCAGGGCCTTTTGGCCGCCACCGGAAATCGAGGCAGGATCTATCGCATTCGTGAAGATGGATCCTACGTCGACCTGGCCCGCGCCGCCACCGGCCAGGCTACAGCCTTTGCCAACGCTCCGGATGGTCTTTACGTGGCCACCAGCAATACCGGCAGGCTGTATAAGCTCAGCAGCCAGCCGTCTACCCACGCTACCTACCTGAGCGACGTCTTTGATTCCGGGGTGTTTTCCCAATTCGGCCGCATCGAAATTAATGCCAACGACAACGGCTCAACCGGGGATTTCGAGATCTTCGCCCGCTCCGGTAACGTTGAGAATCCGGAACGGAACTGGAGCCCGTGGCAGAAGGTAACGCTCAATGTGGGCACGGCCGGCGTACCCGCAGCGCGTTTCATTCAGTGGAAGGCGGTGCTGGAGCCCGGGGCCAGGGTCGGCTCCGTTGGCGTGAACTATCTGCCGGTGAACATCGCGCCAGTGGTGGATGAGATTGCCGTCGAACCGGGTGCGCGGGCCACTCAGGCTGCGCCGCAACCGGGCCAGCCGCAGCAGATCAGCATCAACTTGCCCTCGGCTCAGAATAATCTGAGCTACACCCAGGACCCGTCCACCTCCCCCCTCTCCGCGGTCCGGGACCGGTCGGCAGTAACAGTGCGCTGGTCTGCGCATGACGACAACGGCGACGACCTCATCTTCGACGTGTATGTCCGCGGGGATGACGAGAAGAACTGGCGCCTGCTCAGGGCGCGCGTAACCGAGCGCTTCTATTCCTTCGATTCCATCCGGATTCCCGATGGCGGCTATCGCATCCGCGTGGTGGCCAGCGACGCCCCCGCGCATATTCTCGGTGATGCTTTGACCGGCGAGCGGGAGAGCGACCATTTCATCATCGATACCACTCCTCCCGTGGTCACCGCACTCCAGGGCACCCTCCAGGGTGGAGCGCTGCATGCCAGCTTCGTGGCCACGGATGCCATCTCACCCATCGCGCACGCGGAGTACTCCCTCGACGCCGGGCGATGGCAGTTTCTAGAACCGGTGGGGAAACTCTCCGATTCGTTGACCGAACACTACGACTTGACCGTTCCGCTTTCGGCCGTTGCGGCACGAACTCCGCCCGAAGACGAGCCGGCGGCTGCCCGGCCGCCGGTCACCGACCCGCAGGAGCACATTCTTACCGTGCGCGTGTATGACCGGTACGAAAACGTGAGCGCAGCCAAGACAGTCGTTCGCTAAACCCATGCGCTTCGAGCTTTTTGTCGCCGTGCGTTACCTGCGGGCCAAGCGCCGCCAGGCGGTGGTGGGCATCATTACCATCATTTCCATCGCCGGGGTGGCCGCCGGCGTAGCCTCGCTGATCGTTGCCCTGGCCATCACCAACGGCATGCGCCGGGATCTGCAGGACAGGCTGCTGGGTTCAACCGCTCATGTGCAATTAATGCGCGTGGCCAGCGATGGAATCCGCGGTTGGCGTCCGCTGACCGCGCGTCTGGAGCAATTACCGCACGTGAAGGCGGCCTCCCCAGGGCTCTACGAGCAAGTGCTCATTTCGAACGGCGCTCGCTCCGGTGGCGCCCTCATCGAGGGCATTGTCCCCGCCCAGGAGCGCCGGGTCAGCGACCTGCTCTCCAGCGTAACGATGGGCAGCGTCGCGCCGCTCGAACCCAAGCCTGAGGGAGCCGTTGTCAATGAGGATCATGCGCCTCCGCCGATCGTGATCGGTCGCGACCTCGCAGAGACCATCGATGCCAGGGTGGGAAGCACGATCCTGGTTACCAGTCCGCAAGGGGAGCTCACCCCGCTCGGGCTGATACCCAAATTCCAGCGATTCCAGGTGGTTGGCATCTTCCATTCCGGCTTTTATCAATACGATTCGAGCATGGCGTTTACCAGCCTGGCGGATGCGCAGCGCCTCTTTGGCGAGCCGGACGTGGTGTCGGTGATCTCGTTCAAAGTCGATGACCTCGATCATGCCGACCGGATCGGGCGCGAAATCGAGCAGGCTGCCGGACCCGGGTTCCTGACCACCAATTGGATGGAATCCAACCGCGAGCTCTTTCGGGCGCTCCGGCTGGAACAGATTGTGACCTTCATCGTCATAGGCCTGATTGTCTGCGTGGCCGCGCTGAACATACTCACCGCCCTGACCATGATGGTGATGGAAAAGACCCGCGATATCGCGGTCATGATGTCGTTTGGAGTCCAGCCGCGGCAGGTGAGGTTGATCTTTCTGTTTCAGGGGCTGCTGATCGGAGTCACCGGCACTGTCCTCGGCCTGATCGGCGGCTATGGCCTCTCCTGGCTGGGCGGCCACTATCGTTTTCCTCTCTCCGCCGCGGTATATTCCATCGACTATCTCCCCTTCGCTGCGCGCTGGACGTACGGGCTTATTGTGGGAGGAGTGGCGCTGGCCGTGTCGCTGCTGGCCACGCTTTATCCCTCCGGCTCCGCCGCCAGGATCCTACCCGCCGAAGCCCTCCGCTACGAATGATCGAGGGCTGATCGGAATCAAAACCGGTGTCTGTTGCATCCAAAGGGAAATTAGTGTAGCGGGCCCAGGAAGTACGGCCGCAGAGTAATTTCCCATCCGCGGCAAACCGGCGCGCGGAGCCAAAACGGACATAGGGAACTGATGCTTCATGAAGCAACCCATTCATAAACCCTCTTCCGTTGAGGGGTGCATTAGTGATAAATGATGATAGGTCAAGATTGATTACCGACCGCAGAGGCAGAAGATGGAATTGGCCGCCGCAGCAGACGAAGCCACCGCAGGCCGCCTGATGCCGCGCGGCAGCCTGGACGACGTCCTGGTCGAGGTCCGCAATCTGCGCAAAGAGTATGCCACCGGACGCGGGCGGCTGGTGCTCTTCGAGGACATCAACTTTCAGGTGAAAAGACAGCAGATGCTGGCGATTGTGGGCCAGTCGGGCGCGGGCAAGAGCACCCTGCTGCACATCCTCGGGGCGCTTGATACGTCGTCTGCCGGTGAGGTATACTTTGGGGCAACACTCTTGCGATCCTTGTCCCCCGGTGAGGCAGCGGACTTTCGCAATCGCGAGATCGGCTATGTGTGGCAGTTTCATTACCTGCTGCCCGAGTTTACGGCCGTTGAAAACGTTGCGCTCCCCCTTCTAGCGCGCGGTAAGTCTAAAAAAGAGGCAATGCAAGAGGCCACACATTGGCTCAGCGAGGTGGGACTGGCGGACCGGTCGACCCATCGCGCGGGAGAACTTTCCGGCGGGGAACAGCAGCGTGTCTCGATAGCGCGCGCTCTGGTTACCCAGCCGAAACTTTTGCTGGCGGATGAGCCTACAGGAGATCTGGATAACCAGACTGCGGATGCCCTGTTCGCCCTGATCGAGCGCCTGCACGCAAGCTATGGTCTTACCTCGATTCTGGTGACTCACAATCTGCCTCTGGCGAGGCGTTGTGAACGGGTGTTGCGGTTGGCCCATGGGCCAAGTCGAAGAATTGTCTCCACTCGAAGTCTGAGTTGAGGCGTAACTACCACGTTTTCCAGAGAAATGTTGCGGTGCCAACGCTTTAACCCAAACGGGTGAGTCGTTGGAAGGGCGGGACCGATATAAGATTGATCAAAGCTTATATTGCTCCCAGCCGAGTTGTTTTCCCGGGGTCAATGGCTCCGGGGAGATGGAACAGGACGAAAGAAAATTGCCGTTGGCCCTCTGAAAATCCGCAAGGGTCGAAAGAGTGGATCAGGGGCAGCTTTTCAAGGGGGAACATGTTCGAACGGTATACAGAAAAGGCGCGGCGCGTCATCTTCTTTGCACGGTATGAGGCCAGCCAGTTTGGTTCCCCATACATCGAGACGGAGCACTTGCTGCTCGGTCTTCTGCGTGAGGACAAAGCGCTGACCAATCGCTTTCTCCGCTCCCATGCTTCAGTTGAATCCATCCGGAAACAGATTGAAGGCCACACTACGATTCGGGAGAAGGTTTCTACTTCTGTTGATCTGCCTTTGTCGAATGAATGTAAGCGTGTGCTCGCCTATGCTGCTGAGGAGGCTGAGCGCCTTTCGCACAAGCATATTGGGACGGAACATCTACTACTGGGCCTGCTGCGCGAAGAGAAGTGTTTCGCAGCCGAGATATTGCACGAACGCGGCCTCCGTCTGCTCGCGATTCGTGAGGAACTGGCCCGGGCTACGCAGGAGAAGGCGCCCCCTTCTCAGCGCAATCGTGAGTCAAGCTTGTTGGTGGAGTTTTCCCGTGATTTGACCCAGGCGGCGATGGATAACCAGCTCGATCCGCTGGTGGGCCGCGACCAGGAGTTGGAGCGTGTGGTGCAGATCCTGTGCCGCCGCACCAAAAACAATCCAGTGCTCATCGGAGAGCCTGGTGTGGGCAAGACAGCCATCGTGGAAGGACTGGCGCAGCGCATCTCTGATGGCGAAGTGCCCAGCTTCCTGGCGGATAAGCGCGTCCTGGCGCTGGATCTGTCCCTCATCGTCGCGGGAACCAAGTACCGCGGCCAGTTCGAGGAGCGGCTTAAAACCATCATGAAAGAGCTGATGGAGAACCAGAATTCCATCATCTTCATCGATGAGCTGCACACCCTGGTGGGCGCGGGTTCGGCCGAGGGTTCGCTCGACGCGGCCAATATCCTCAAGCCGGCTCTTTCGCGAGGCGAGATTCAGTGCATCGGCGCAACCACGCCGGCGGAATATCGCAAGTCGATTGAGAAAGACCGCTCCCTGGAGCGCCGCTTCCAGGCCGTCAAGGTGCCGCCTCCGAATGAAGAAGATGCGATCAAGATCATCATGGGTATCAAGGACCGCTACGAGAAGTTCCATGCGGTCAGCTACACCGATGATTCCATCCACTTCGCGGTCTCGCACTCCAACCGCTATATTCCGGATCGCTTCCTTCCGGATAAGGCAATCGACCTGATCGACGAGGCCGGTGCGCGGGTTAAGCTGCGCCAGACCTCGTTGCCGGAAGAGATCACCGAGGTACAGAAGCGCATCAAGTTCATCGTCCATCGCATGGAAAATGCGATCGCCAACCATGAATTTGAGAAGGCGCGCTTCTACTCCGATGAGGAGCGCAAGGAGCGCGAGAACCTGCGCGCCCTGCGCGACAAATATCACCTCGACGACTCGACCGCCGGGATTGTTGGCCGCGAGGATATCGAGGATGTGGTCAGCCGCTGGACCGGGGTTCCCATCACCTCAATTAAGGAAGAGGAAACCCAGAAGCTGCTGCGCGTCGAAGAAGAGCTGCACAAGCGTGTCATCTCGCAGGATAAGGCGATTTCGGCCTTGTCCCGTGCGATCCGCCGCTCCCGTGCGGGTCTCAAGTCGCCCAATCGTCCCATCGGTTCGTTCCTGTTCCTGGGACCGACTGGTGTGGGCAAGACGGAGATGGCGCGCACTCTGGCCCAATTCCTCTTCGGCAGCGAGAAGGCTCTGATCCGCTTCGATATGTCGGAGTTCATGGAGAAGCACTCGGTCTCCAAGCTCATCGGTTCGCCTCCGGGCTATGTGGGTTACGAGGAAGGTGGTCAGCTCACCGAACGGGTGAAGCGCTCGCCTTACTCTGTGGTGCTGCTGGATGAAATCGAGAAGGCGCACCCGGATGTCTTCAACATCCTCTTGCAGGTTTTTGAAGATGGTCAGTTGACGGATGGCCTCGGCAACACCGTGGACTTCAAGAACTCGATCATCATCATGACCTCGAACATCGGCGCGCGGCACCTGCAGAGAAAGCAGGGGCTGGGCTTCCAATCAGACAGGGAAGACCTGCTGATGGACAAGATGGAGGAGCTGGTCAAGAACGAGGTGAAGCGGACCTTCAATCCGGAATTCCTGAATCGACTGGACGAGGTCATCATCTTCCTGTCGCTTTCGGATGCGGATCTGATCCAGATTCTGGAGCTGTTGGTACAGCAGCTGAACGCCAATCTGATTCAGAAGGCGATCACGTTGTCGGTGACCGAAGATGCCAAGAAGTGGATTCTGGAAAAGACGTTAGTCGATCGCACGTACGGGGCGCGTCCGTTGCGCCGCGCGCTGCAGCGCTATGTCGAAGATCCATTGTCGGAAGCATTGATCGCCGGCGGCATTTCCGAGCGTCCTGCATTCCTCGAGGTATATCTCGACAACAATCAGCTCTTCTACCGGCCGGTAAGCGAAGTGGGAGAAGACAAGTCCACTGGCATCCTGCTCTTCAGCAACTAGCGTAAGAAAAGCAAAAGGCCGGGGCGAAAGCCCCGGCCTTTTTTTGCGTCTAAGCTTCACCCTCTCCTAGCAGAACCCTTAGGAACTGCGTGAGAACTCAACCGGGCAGAGTCAGTTTCCTAACAGAACCTTTAGGAACTGCGTGAGAACTCAACCGGGTAGAGTCAGTTTCCTAACAGAACCTTTAGGAACTGGACGGGTGCCCCAGGTTCGCCAAAAGCGTACCTGGGCCGAATAAGACGGGCGAAGCCCCACGATCGCTTTAACTTGTACGTCAAGTTGAATCCATTCGCTCTATCGATCTTGACAGAGGCGAGGCTCGACAGAGAGCCTCGCCTTCATGCAGTGTGTAAGAGAAAAGAGGACCCCCTTGAATACCTCGCCCAAGCCAACCGTGGCGCTTACTCTTGGTGATCCATCCGGCATCGGTCCCGAGCTTATAGCCAAGCTGCTAACGCGCCGCGACGTGATCGGGCAAGCCAACGTAGTCCTAGTCGGAGACGCCTGGTTGTGGGAAGAAGGCCAGGCAATCGCCGGCGTGAGCGTCGCCACCCGTACCATCAGCCGTTTCGATGAAGCCCGCTCGTTCCCCGACGGCGCTCCGCTTTTCCTGGCAGTAGAAACCATCCGTCCCGGCGAAGCTCCACGCTCCGCTGTGTCCGGAGCCGCGGGTGACTCGGTTCTCAAGGTCTTGGGAATGTGCCTGGACGCAGCGTCCGCGGGGCTCATCGATGCCATCTGCTTTGCCCCGCTGAACAAACGCTCCATGGGACTGTCCGGCATGAAGTTCACCGACGAGCTTCACTTCTTTGCCAACCATCTAAAGGTCACCTCCTATGTCTGCGAGTTCAACACATTGGGTAGCCTGTGGACTTCTCGTGTTTCCTCTCATGTGCCGCTCAAAGACGTGGTTCTTTATCTGACCAGGGAACGAATCATCGATTCCGTCAAGTTGCTCTACGCGGCCCTGCATTCGGCCGGATTCGATCATCCACGAGTGGCCGTAGCCGCGCTGAATCCACACGCCGGAGACGGTGGCTCCTTCGGGCGCGAGGAGATCGACATCATCGCGCCCGCTGTAAGCGAGGCGAATGCGCAAGGCTATCCCGTCGCCGGGCCGTTCCCCGCCGACACCATCTTTCTCAAAGCTCGAGACGGTCAATACGACGGCATTGTCACCCTGTATCACGACCAGGGGCAGATTGCGCTCAAGCTCTTAGGCTTCGACAAGGGAGTGACCATCCACGGCGGCTTGCCCATCCCAATCACCACCCCAGCGCATGGTACAGCCTTCGACATTGCCGGTCAGAACAAGGCCAATGTCGAAGCGACGGTGCAGGCATTTCTCATCGCATGCCGCATGGGCGCGCACCCATAAGAGGGCAGCGCCGTTGTATCGTACAAAAATGCGCCCCCTCGTCTGCATCCTTCGCACTGCACTTTCAGCCGCCTTGTTTTTCGCTCCGCCGGTCTTCGCTGCTCCCGCACCCACATTGGATCAGGTACTCGGCTACACCTATGACAGCGGACTCGTCGCCTCAGAGAAGGGCGACAGGTTCGCCTGGGTAGAGAACCTGCGCGGCGTCCGCAACATCTGGTCTGCAGCAGCGGCGGACAGCCAGCCGCGCCAGCTCACGCACTACACCGCGGACGATGGACAGGAGCTCACCCAGCTTACCTTTGCCGCCGACGGCTCACAGCTGCTCTACGTGCGCGGCGGCGATCACGACGCCAACTGGCCAGCCCAGGGCAACCTGGCGCCAAATCCGGATAACAGCCCGTCCGAGGCCAAAGTCACGATCTGGTCGGTCTCCCTCGCAGACTCTGCGAGCACGCCGGTGCAGGTAGCCGAGGGAGACAGTCCGGCCTTGTCCTCGAAGGGACAACTCGCCTACGTGAAGGAAGGGCAGATCTGGACCGCCCCGCTTCCCAATGCGAGCCATGTCGCAGCCAAGCCGCAGCGGCTTTTCTTTGACCGCGGGAAAGATAACACGCCGCTCTGGTCCCAGGACGGAACGCGGCTCGCCTTTGTGTCTGACCGGGGCGATCACAGCTTTGTGGGCGTATACACCTCGAGCCAGCCGCTGCTTTACCTCAGCCCATCCACCAGCTTTGACTCGGACCCGGTCTGGTCGCCCGACGGCAACTCAATCGCCTTCATGCGCCAGCCGAGCCACGGCGATGGACCCGAAAATTTCCTGGTGCAAACGCCGCATCCATTTGCGTTCTGGATCGCTGATGCAACTACGGGACAATCCCGCAAGGTTTGGAGCTCGCCCGACACACTTGCCGGCTCGCTGCCGAACCTCGATGAGAATGAGCCGCTCTTCTGGATGGCAGACAACCAGCTGGTCTTCCTGGCCGAGACTGACAATTGGCCCCACCTATACGCAGTAGACACGGCCGGCGGCGGTGCGCGGCTTCTGACCCCTGGTCACTTCATGGTGGAGAACGTCGTCTTGACCCCGGATCACCGCAGCCTGGTGTACAGCGCGAATACCGGAGAAACCAGGGACGATGAGGATCGGCGTCACCTCTTTCGTGTCGGGACGGACGGGCATGCTCCGCAATCGCTGACCAGCGGCGACTCGCTCGAGTGGTCTCCGGCTGCGCTGGCCGAAGGCAGGGTCGCATACATCGCGGCCGGGGCACAGCGGCCGGCAGTCGTGGACGTTGTCACGCGGCCAGGCGAAAGCCACACATTCGACACCGGCGGCACCAGGGATTATCCATCCACATCACTCGTCATCCCCAAATTAGTCAGTTTTAAGTCTCCTGATGGTCTTACCATCCAAGGCACGTTGTTTCGCCAAGCCGGCGCCGGCGCGCACCAGCCTGGTGTGATCTTTGTCCATGGCGGACCAACGCGGCAGATGCTGCTGGGCTGGCACTACATGGACTATTACAGCAACGCCTATGCCGTGAACCAGTACCTGGCCGCTCATGGTTTCACCGTGCTCTCGGTGAACTACCGGCTGGGCATCGGCTATGGCAGAGCCTTTCAACATCCTGAGCACGCAGGGCCGGCGGGCGCAGCCGAGTATCAGGACGCGCTCGCCGGGGCTCGCTATCTCCAGCAGGTTGGGGGCGTCGACCCGAATCGCATCGCCATCTGGGGCGGCTCCTACGGCGGCTATCTCACGGGCCTCGCACTCGCTCGCAACTCCGATGTCTTCAAAGCAGGCGTGGACTTCCACGGTATTTCGAATTGGGTTCCATTCATGGCCAAGGCCCAGGAGCTTCCCGAGCATTGGTATGAGGCAAGTGCGGAGTGGAAGAAGGCGATTGATACCGCATTCGCCGCCTCGCCGGATGCGGACATAGCCAAGTGGAAATCGCCGGTGCTGTTGATTCATGCAGACGACGATCGCAATGTGCCCTTTGATCAGACGGTCGAACTGGCGCACCGTCTTGAGCAGCAACATACGCCCTTCGAAGAACTCATCATCCCCAACGACATACACGGCTTCCTGCGCCGGGCGAGCTGGATGCAAGCGGATCAGGCCACAGTCCAGTTCTTATCCAGGCAGCTGGGTATAAACACGGATTCTCACTAGCGGACTTCTCTAAGGTTCAAGCACGATCTTCCCACGCGTGTGACGCTGCTCGAGTTCACGATAGGCTTCGCGAACTTCGTCCAGGGGATACACCTTAGCGATCGGAATCTCAAGGCGGCCGGCGGCGAGTAGCCCTGCGAGTTGCGCCAGCACCTCAGCATTCGCCGCTTCGTGGTTACCTTCCGTCTTCACGCCATACTTGGCCGCCGCGGCGAAGTCGATGATGGTGTCGATTCGACTCTTGGCGACGCCCAACTTGAGCGCCAGTTCGACGTACCCGCCGCCGAAGGTGTCAATGAAGGCATCGACCTTTCCTCCCCCCGCAGCCCGGATCCGCTCCTCAACCCCATCGCCATAGGTAATGGGAATGACGCCGTGGTCGGAGAGCCACTCGTGGTTCGCGGCGCCTGCCAGGCCGATAACCCTGGCATCGGCATTCTTGGCCAGCTGCACGGCGATCGAGCCTACCCCACCCGCAGCACCGGAAACCACGACGGTATCATCCGTGTCCAGGGCGACGCTGCGCACCGCGGCGTATGCCGTGGTGCCGGCCACGAATAGGGCACCCGCCTGCGCCCACGAAACGTTTGCTGGACGTGGCACAAGGTCACCGGCCTCGACCACCACCAGCTCCGCTTGGCTGGATCTGTCGTTGGTGAATCCGATGACCTCATCCCCCACGGCAATAGTCGTCACCCCTGGGCCAAGCTCCTCCACGACCCCCGCGAGATCACTGCCTTGTCCTGAAGGAAACGTCGAAGGCCAGCGCTCGGCAAACAGTCCTCTCCGGATAGAGACCTCACCCGGATTAATGCCCGCAGCCTTGACCCGGACAAGGACCTTCCCCGGCCCTGCGATCGGCCGCTCGACCTCCACCACTTGCAGGACGTCCAGCCCCCCATATTGATCGAATCTCACTGCACGCGGCATAGTGGCTTCTCCTAACGTTGCCGAACCAAAAGCGGCACAATTATTATCCACCCTTCAACCAACCCTCTTTCCAGCTCACCAATCTAAGTCGGGTCATTGATGTATGCCGCTACAGTTGTGCAACGAACGGTAACTGCTTCGTTTTCCCTCAGGCCACAGGCTCGGATCGGGAAAATTTTCCTTCACTTTCGCCGGACTTTCGCTGGACGAGTTCTTCTCATGGGAGAACACTGGTGTGTGAGGAGCACTGAAGATGGAAACGGAAATTTCAGAGAAGATACAACGGCTGACCCGCATTCTCTCCGAAGAGGCCGGCAAGTTCCCCCGGATCACCGTTGACCAATACTCAACCGGCACCTATGGGTATGACTGGAAAGTCTACCTCGACAAAGAACTACAGCTTGGCACCATCGCTTTTACCACCGACGTGCCTCTCTCCGAGCACGAACTCCGTGCGGCATTCCGGCACGAGCTCAAAGCGCTGGTTCGGAGTCAGGCGGTTTCTCCTGCGCCCGCACTGCGCGCCAGTCCCCAGTAAAAGCATTTTAGGAGAGCGTTCAGGCCGCAGGATTCGAAGATTACATGCAATGCTGCGGCCTGTTGTGACCGCAAAACAAGAAACGGTTAGAAGATCATCTCCATTCTTGCGCCCAGAAGGGTCGTGGTGTAGGGCTTAACCGCGTAGGTGGGATGAATGGAGACTTCTATATCTGGTCCAATCTTCACTCTCTGCGTGAGACGAAGGCGATAGAACGACTCAAATACGCTTTCATGATGCTTACCCCCGCGGCTCGGTTCGCTGTAATTGAATGCCAGCCCGAACATGTCTCCCCGGCGCCCGAAGGGACGCACCCGAGCCAGACCGATTCCTTCGATTTGCTTGATGGCGCTCCCGGTCGTGGTGCCCGCGGCGAATCTCCCAAAGGGCGTCCAGCCGCTGGAAAATTCATGCTCGAATCCAAATCCACCGCCGAAACCGCTTCCGTCGTTCTTCGTATCGTCTCGCCACAGACCGATGCGGTAATGCCGGTACTGTTCACCGAGCGTACCCGAGGACCAGCCAAATTCAACGCCCTCCATGTATTTTCGATCGACCAGTGTCTCAATGTTTCTCTGCTGGGCGCCCTCCGTGTCCACGGCGACAGCATGGACATAGAAATGACGAGTAGCCTGGTATTCGACCGCCCCGCCGCCCGCATAGGTCCCATCCGCGGCGACCGCAAGATTCCCGTCGTTAGCTCCATTTAAGAATTGCGTACGTTCGTCGTTGTTGAACATGCTGAGGGTTACGTACTCATTGGGATGGATCTTGCCCACATAAAAAGAAAGCTTCTTCTCCAGGAAATCCTGGCGCCAGTAGAGGATGTTCAACGTGATAGGTTCTTGCGGGCCGCCGCCCTGCAGGCAGTTGAGATAGAGCCCGGAACCGATTCTGTCGCTGAGGTTGAACTGCTGACTGACACCGATGTTGGTTCCGGAACGAACCAGCAGACTAATGGATCCCGCCGTACTTCCGTGATCGTACGCGCTCCACGCTCCGGTGAAGTCGAGGCGGCCGCTGAACTGGTTGTGTCTTGGACTACTATCCGGCGCGATGGTCGCGTACTGATTCAGAAAGGTGTATGTTGCACCGAACTTCAACCGCTCGGATTGCACCAGCCGTTCGCTGAGATTGTCGACCGGCTGAAGGATCGGGGCTAATGGATCGCGTTGAATCAGCGGATCGGATGGTATCCGTGACAGTACAGCGGAGTCCACGTCGAGTTGCTGTGTGAGTTCGTCCGTATGCTGCTTCGGTTCGATTTGACCAGGATTCCTCAACTGAGCAGCAGGGGCAGCACCGCCGGTCTGACCGCCAGCCGATAGACTTGATACCAGCAAAAGCAGGACCGAACTCGTTCTCACTTATCTGTCTCCTCCCGCCGAGAGTCCTACATTGCCTGTAGGCTGACCACGACTTAGGTTCGATTCTCACCAGGGTGAAAGGACCGGCCATTGCAAAATAAAGTGTTCTTCGTGGGTCTGAAAACCTAATCCCCGGACGGAAGAGCTAGCGGAAAAACTAATGTTTCTGAAGGGTACGGCCTTCAGGCCGTACGTTAATGCTTTGCAATGAATCCGGCTTTAGCCGCTGAGGGGACGGTTTTCCCCCTCGAACCGACTTTTCCACAAGCTATTTAGCCGCGCCCTTCGTACAAAGCGTTTTTCCGCAGCCGCTGAAATCCGGGTGTGGCACGGATTGGTCATTCGCGCGTGTGACGCGCCGCTGCCCGGGCCTTTCCCTTGCCAAAAGCCTGATACCTGTTTAGTCTATGCCTGTCGCTGTATAGCCTATGAAAACATCCCCGCCTCGCGATCTCTTCCCCGGTGCACTCGAAATGATGGTCCTCGAGTCGCTTCGCCGCCAGCCCGCCCACGGGTACGCGCTCGTCCAGCACATCCAGCAGCGATCGAACAACCTGCTCCAGGTGGAAGAAGGATCGCTCTATCCGGCGCTCCAGCGCTTGCTCAAAGCCAAGCTCGTGAAGGCGGAGTGGGGAGTCTCCGCCACTAACCGCCGGGTGCGCACCTATCAGATCACCCCCGCCGGCCTGCGCCATCTGGAACAGCAGAGATCCAGCTTCGAACGCATGTTTGAAGGCATCGCCCTGGTCCTCAATCCCGGGCAAGGCTAACTGCGAGTTATCTTCCATATCATTAATAAAATCAGCACCTTACCTCGAATCTGCACGGCTATCCAAGCCGATAAGCTCTAGTGGCTCTTTAGAGACTCGGAGCAAAAAAGTTTCCCCATATCAACGCAGATTCGATAGAAGGAAGACTGGACAAAGTTGGCCATTTTGAATGGCTAACTCTGTTGCAGAATGTCTCCGCCAGGTGGAAAAAAAGGCTCCCGCACAAACCTGGGCAACCAACTCGCGATCACAGAGCCAGCATCTAAGGGGCTGTCTATAAACAATGGATACGCTTCGCGAGCTCCAGATGATCTGCCTCCAGACTTCCACCCACCGTGCCTTTATTCTGAAAGATTGAACGCAGCCCTCATTCGCGGGTTCGCCCGTCGCTTGACGCTCTGCGCATGACGCAGGAGATCGACATGAAGAGAAACGGAACCCCCGTATTGTCCGGTCAGGAAGAACCCCCGGTTCGAAAGCCGAAGACCAATGGGCATAATACCGCCGTTGCCGAGTACGACCCCGCGGAATTAGTTCTCATTCTGGAGCGCATGCAGGCCATGCGCGACGGAGATTTTTCCGTGCGCCTTCCGGGTTCGTGGACCGGGATCAGCGGGAAAATGGCGGACACCTTCAATGAAATTGCCATGGCGAATCAGCGCATCGCCAAGGAGCTCCGGCGGGTCGGTCAGGTTGTGGGCAAAAAAGGCAGGACCCGGGAGCGGGCCAGGTTCGACGAATCCCGCGGCGCTTGGGGAGAGATCGAGGATTCGGTCAACACCCTGGTTGAAGATCTCCTGCGGCCGACCGCCGAAGTCACTCGCGCGATCGCAGCCGTGGCTGATGGAAACCTGACCCAGACGGTAAGAATGGACGTGGATGGACGTCCGCTCGAGGGTGACTTTCTCCGCTCCGCCAAAATCGTGAATACCATGATCCAGCAGCTTGGCGTGTTTACGTCGGAAGTCACCCGCGTGGCGCGAGAGGTAGGCACAGACGGCAAGCTCGGCGGTCAGGCGCAAGTCCCGGGGGTAGCCGGAACCTGGAAGGATCTCACCGACTCCGTCAACTCCATGGCCAGCAACCTGACCAGCCAGGTACGCAATATCGCTGAGGTCGCCACCGCCGTGGCCAGCGGCGATCTCTCGCGCAAGATCACGGTCGACGTGCGCGGCGAAATTCTGCAGCTCAAGGAAGCCATTAACACCATGGTCGACCAGCTCAGATCGTTCGCCTCCGAAGTTACGCGTGTAGCCCGCGAAGTTGGCACCGACGGCAAACTAGGTGGCCAGGCGGTCGTGCTCGGCGTGGCCGGCACCTGGAAAGATCTCACCGACTCAGTCAACGCCATGGCTGGAAACCTGACCGCGCAAGTCCGCAACATCGCGGAGGTCACCACAGCCGTCGCTCGCGGCGATTTGTCGCGCAAAATTACCGTGGATGTAAAGGGCGAAATCCTGGAGCTGAAGAACACCATCAACACCATGGTGGATCAGCTCAACGCTTTCGCCGGCGAGGTGACGCGTGTCGCGCGTGAGGTCGGTACCGAGGGCAAACTCGGCGGTCAGGCGCAGGTTCCCGGAGTGGGTGGTACCTGGAAAGACCTTACCGATAACGTCAACTTTATGGCCAGCAACCTGACGGGCCAGGTACGCAATATTGCCGAAGTTGCGACTGCCATTGCCAGCGGCGATCTTTCCCGCAAGATCACGGTGGACGTTCGCGGTGAGATCCTTCAGCTCAAAGAAACTCTCAACACCATGGTGGATCAGCTCAACCGTTTCGCAGGTGAGGTCACCCGCGTCGCGCGTGAAGTCGGATCCGAAGGGCGGCTTGGTGGGCAGGCCAATGTGCCCGGTGTTGCCGGCACCTGGAAGGATCTTACTGACTCCGTCAATTCGATGGCCGGCAACTTGACCGCCCAGGTCCGCAATATCGCCGAGGTAACCACTGCCGTGGCGCGCGGTGACCTCTCGCGCAAGATCACGGTCGATGTGAAGGGCGAAATTCTGGAGCTGAAAGACACCATCAACACCATGGTGGATCAGCTCAATGGCTTTGCCGGCGAAGTCACGCGCGTGGCGCGTGAGGTCGGAACCGAAGGCAAACTCGGCGGCCAGGCTCAAGTGCCAGGCGTCGCCGGCACCTGGAAGGACCTTACCGATAACGTCAACTTCATGGCCAGCAATTTGACTGGCCAGGTGCGTAACATCGCCGAAGTCGCGACTGCCGTAGCGCGCGGCGACCTCTCACGCAAGATCACGGTCGATGTGAAGGGCGAAATTCTGGAGCTGAAAGACACCATCAACACCATGGTGGAACAGCTACGGTCCTTCGCGTCAGAAGTTACGCGAGTCGCCAGAGAAGTCGGCACCGACGGAAAGCTGGGCGGTCAGGCACAGGTACCGGGAGTCGGCGGCACGTGGAAGGATCTTACCGACTCCGTCAACTCCATGGCCAGCAATCTCACCGGTCAGGTGCGCAACATTGCGGAAGTGGCCACCGCCATCGCCAGCGGCGATCTCTCCAAGAAAATCACGGTAAACGTAAGCGGCGAGATTCTTCTCCTCAAAGACACCATCAACACCATGGTGGATCAGCTCAACGCCTTTGCTGGCGAGGTCACGCGCGTTGCCCGCGAAGTCGGATCCGAGGGCCGGTTAGGCGGGCAGGCCAACGTCCCGGGCGTGGCCGGCACCTGGAAAGATCTTACCGACTCGGTAAATTCCATGGCCGGCAATCTCACCGCTCAAGTGCGCAATATCGCCGAGGTGACCACTGCCGTCGCGCGTGGCGATTTGTCACGCAAGATCACCGTCGACGTTAAGGGCGAGATTCTCGAGTTGAAGAACACCATCAACACCATGGTGGATCAACTCAATGCCTTTGCCGCTGAGGTGACGCGTGTTGCCCGCGAGGTAGGAACAGATGGAAAACTCGGCGGCCAGGCGCAGGTGCCCGGTGTGGCCGGTACCTGGAAGGATCTCACCGACAATGTCAACGTCATGGCTGCCAACCTCACCGAGCAGGTACGCGGCATCGTTAAAGTAGTCACCGCGGTTGCGAATGGCGCCCTGACCCAAAAGCTGACTGTGAACGCCAAAGGCGAGGTCGCGGCGCTGGCGGAAACCATCAACAACATGACCGATACGCTAGCCACCTTCGCTGATCAGGTCACCACCGTCGCGCGTGAAGTCGGAGTCGAAGGCCGCTTGGGAGGCCAGGCCAATGTGCCGGGAGCTGCAGGCACCTGGAAGGATTTGACAGGGAATGTGAACCTTCTGGCTGACAACCTTACCAACCAGGTGCGTGCCATCGCTGAAGTAGCCACTGCCGTGACCCAGGGCGATCTCACCCGGTCCATTCAGGTAGAGGCCAGGGGCGAAGTCGCGGAGTTGAAAGACAATATCAACACCATGATCAACAACCTCCGCCTGACGACGGAGCGCAATACTGAAGAAGATTGGCTCAAGACAAATCTGGCCCGATTCACCGGCATGCTGCAGGGCCAGCGCGACCTGACAACCGTCGGCAAAACTCTACTCTCCGAACTGGCTCCACTGGTAAATGCTCATCAAGCAGTTATCTACCAGATGGAAACTGAGGAAGAGGCAAAATTGGTACTGCTTTCCGCCTATGCGGGAGACACGGCTGACGGGCATCTGCGGCGCGTGGATCTCGGCGAGGGTCTGGTAGGCCAATGCGCGATAGAAAAGCGTCGCATCCTCATCAGAGATCTAGTGGACAGCAAAGTAACCATACGCTCCGGACTCTTTGAGGCCGTGCCGCGCAACGTGATCGTCTTACCGGTGTTATTCGAAGATCGCGTAAAGGCAGTGATCGAGCTCGCTTCTTTGGGAATCTTCACCGCCTCGCATCTGGCATTTCTCGAACAATTGACCGCCAGCATTGGCATCGTGCTCAACAGCATCGAGGCCACCATGCAAACCGAAGGCCTCTTGAAGCAGTCGCAGCAACTGGCCACCGAACTGCAAACCCAGCAAAAAGAGTTGCAACAGAAAAACGAGCAGCTGGCGCAGAAAGCCCAGCAGCTAGCCGAGCAGAATGCAGAAGTTGAGCGCAAGAACCAGGAGATCGAGCAGGCCAGACGTGAGCTCGAAGGCAAGGCCAAGGAACTGGCGCTTACCTCCAAGTACAAATCCGAATTCCTGGCCAACATGTCGCATGAGCTCCGGACTCCTCTCAACAGCATTCTGGTCCTGGGCCAGCAGCTGGGAGACAACCCGGATGGAAATCTTACCGGCAAGCAAGTCGAGTTTGCGCGTACGATTCACGGGGCAGGTACGGACCTGTTAAATCTGATCAGCGACATCCTGGACCTTTCCAAGATCGAATCCGGAACCGTTTCCGTCGAAGCCGAGGAAGTCTTCTTCTCCAGCCTCCTCGACATGATCGGCCGTCCCTTCCGCCATGAAGCGGAAAATCGCAATCTCAACTTTGAGCTGCTCACCGATCCGCGGCTCAACAAAAGTCTCATCACCGACTCCAAACGTCTGCAGCAAGTACTCAAGAACCTGCTGTCGAACGCCTTCAAATTTACCGAGAAGGGCGGTGTGCGCCTCGCCGTTTCCGTGGCTGATCAGGGATGGAGTGGCGATCACCCAATTTTGAGCCGGGCGACCGCCGTCATCGCGTTTGAAGTCGCCGATACCGGCATTGGCATCCCGCAAGAGAAGCAGCGCATTATTTTCGAGGCTTTTCAGCAGGCGGATGCAGGGACCAGCCGCAAGTACGGCGGCACAGGGTTGGGATTGGCCATTAGCCGCGAGCTTGCCGGTCTGCTCGGCGGAGAAATCCAATTGCGCAGCGCACCCAACGCGGGCAGCACGTTTACTCTCTACCTTCCACAGGTTTACAGCGGACCATCTGCCGTAGCCGTGAAGTATGTCGAGGGCTCCGGTTTAACCAGTACACCGGTGGAACTCCTGAAGACCGCGCTGGCTGAGCTCCCGGTGGAAAAGATTCCGGACGACCGGGAGGACCTGAAGGCAGACGATGCTGCGCTGCTGATCGTCGAAGACGACCCGCACTACGCTAGAATTCTGCGCGACCTCTCCCGGGAGAAGGGCTTCAAGGTCCTGCTCGCTACGCGGGGCGCGGAGGCTCTCGCGCTGGCCCGTGAATTTCACCCCGCCGCTGTGTCCCTGGATGTATTTCTCCCCGACATGCTGGGCTGGACGGTTCTCAATCACTTGAAACAAGACCCCGCTACCCGTCACATTCCGGTCCAGATGTTGACCCTCGATGAAGACAAGGCCCATGGGTTGGCCCGGGGAGCCTTCGCCTTCATCACCAAGCCGATCACCACCGAGGGTCTTGATGCCGCGATTACACGCATCAAGGAATACGCTGCTCCGCGCCGCAAACGCCTCCTCGTGGTTGAGGACAATCCTGCCGAGCAGTTGAGTATTCGCGAACTGCTTGGCCATGAAGACATCGACGTTGCTGTCGCCACCACCGGCCGCGAAGCGCTGGCGGCGTTACAAGTACAGCCTTACGACTGCGTCGTTCTCGATCTCCGCCTTCCCGATATGTCGGGCTTCGAGGTCCTGGAGCAGCTGCGCGATACCCCTGGGCTGAGCGATATGCCGATCGTCGTCTTCACCGGTAAGGAACTCTCTTCCGAAGAAGATGCCCGCCTGCATGAGTTGGCCCGCAGCGTGGTGGTGAAAGGGGTCGAATCCCCGGAGCGGCTATTGGATGAAACGGCTCTATTCCTCCACCGGGTGATAGCTGATCTTCCCCAACAGAAGCAAAATATGCTAGACCGGCTCCATCGCTCCGACGATGCTCTGGTGGGAAAGAAAGTACTGGTCGTGGATGACGACGTGCGCAATATATTCGCCCTTAGCAGTGTGCTTGAGCGCCGGGGCATGAGTGTGCTCACTGCAGGTACCGGGAAAGCAGCAATCGAAACTCTGGAATACGTACCAGATGTGTCCATCGTGCTTATGGATATTATGATGCCCGAGATGGACGGCTACGAAACCATGCAAGTAATCCGCCAGAACGCTTCTTTCCGCCGTTTGCCGATCATCGCCCTCACTGCCAAGGCAATGAAAGGGGACCGCGAAAAATGCCTTGAGGCAGGTGCGTCCGAGTACCTGGCAAAGCCGGTAAACACTGAGCAATTGCTGTCCACACTTCGCATGTGGCTTCATCGATAGTAAAGGGCTTGAAAGATGAGCGTGACTGAAAGCGTCAATATTTTGATGGTTGATGATCAGCCCGGCAAGCTGCTCAGCTACCAGGCCATATTAGAAGACCTGGGCGAAAATCTGCTTTCCGCCACTTCCGGAAAGCAGGCTCTGGAACTTCTTCTCAGCCGGGATGTTGCCATCATTCTGATGGACGTGAGCATGCCCGAGCTCGATGGCTTCGAGTTAGCGGATCTCATTCGCCAGCACCCACGCTTTCAAAAGACGGCCATTATCTTTATCTCCGCGGTGCATCTGACGGATCTCGATCGCATGAAGGGATATCAGCGCGGAGCGATGGATTACATCTCCGTGCCAGTTGTTCCGGAGCTCTTGCGGGCCAAGGTAAGCGTATTTGCCGACTTGTACCGGAAGACGCGGGAGTTGGAACTCCTCAATCGCGACCTGGAAAAGCGGGTGTTGGCGCGCACCGAACAATTACGGGAAAGCGAAGAGCAAGTGCGACGGCTCAACGATCAGTTGCAGCAGCGAGTCGCGGAACTCGAAACCATCATGAAGGTTTTGCCCGTCGGCGTTTCTATCGCCCATGATCCCCATTGCCGTTTCGTGACGGGAAATGCTGAACTGAAGGAGTTGCTTGAGCTTGGGCACCGGGAGAACCTATCCCCACATAGCTACGAAAATAACGAGGAAACCTATGAGGTTTACCAGAACGGGGTGCAGCTTTCGTTTGACGAGCTTCCACTGCAGCGGGCCGCCGCGACGGGCAGGCCGGTGGGGAGAGTCGAGCTCGAAATCCGCTCCGCGAGCGGAAATGTAATTCAAACTCTGATGAGTGCGAATCCACTTTTCTATGACTCCGGCAACGTGCGGGGCGCCGTCGGAGCGCTCATCGATATCACCGAGCGAAAGCGGATGGAGCAGATTTTGAGGCAGCGTGCTGACCTGCTCGATCTTGCCTCGGAAGCCATCGTGGTGCGTGACCTGAACGGGACCGTTCAGGTGTGGAATCCGGGCGCCACCGAGCTGTATGGTTGGAGACCCGAAGAGGCTCTCGGGAAGAACCTTCACCAGCTGCTGAATACGCAATTTCCCGTGCCCAATCAGGAGATCGAGTCAACCATCTCCGAGGGGAAGCGATGGGAAGGAAACCTGGTTCAATATACAAAGGACGGTCGCGAGATTGTCGTCGCCTGCCGCAAGATTCTTCAACGCGATGGAAACAAACCACGGGTCGTGCTGGAGATTTGCCGGGACATCACAGCGAGATTGCAGGCCGAGGAAGCGCTTCGCAGATCAGAGAGACTCGCCGCGATGGGGAGAATGGCGGGAATTGTCGCGCATGAGATTAACAATCCGCTGGAGGCAATCGTTAACCTGTTCTACCTGCTAAAAAGACATCCGTCTCTGGATCAGGAGGCGCGGCGCTACGCCATAACGGCGGAACAGGAGCTGCTTCGTATTTCGCACATAACCAGGCAGACACTGAGCTTTTATCGTGAATCGTCACAGCCCGTCGCGGTTTCGATTTCTGTGCTCCTGGATGACATCCTTGAGCTTCAGGCGCGCCAACTGCAGACCAACGGAATAGTGCTTGAGCGTCGTTATGGCAGCGGTGAGATGGTGCAGGGCTTTCCGGTGGAGCTGAAGCAGGTATTCCTCAACCTCATTGCCAACGCAATTCAGGCGATGCCAGGCGGCGGCTGCCTGCGTATTCACATACAGCAGTCCTATCGAGCAGCCACGCAAACCGCAGGAGTTCGAGTCTCCATCCTGGACACCGGCTCAGGCATCAAACCCGACGACGCCAAGCGTTTGTTCGAACCTTTTTTCACCACAAAATCTACAAAAGGAACTGGACTGGGCCTTTGGATCTGTAAAGGAATTGTAGAAAAGTACGAAGGCACGATTGATTTCCGCAGTACAAGCCTGCCGGGCCGAAACGTCACCTGCTTCTCGGTTTTCATTCCGGTTCCCGCTGCCACGGAGAACCCCATGTTCCGTTTGACGAAGCTTGGAGCTGCCAGCTAGGTTAGTCATCCCGCCCTGAATCGCGGCGGACTCTGTCTCCTAACAGAACCCCAAAGGAACTGGACTCCTAATAGAACCCCTTAGGAACTGGACTCCTAACAGAACCCACTAGGAACTGGACGGGTGCCCCAGGTTCGCCAAAGCGTACCTGGGCCGAATAGGACGGGCGACCCGGATTTCCTGTACGCTGCACCGGACACGACCGCTTGTGCGGCTTTCAGTAAGGAAATCCGCATGAACTTCGCCAACGCCACCAAACTTCACAGGAAATCAGGGGGAAGCCTACCACAGCTTTTCGCTAATCGATCCGCTTAAAGCAATCGAAACATATCATTTTCGGCCCACGTACGCTGAGGCGAACGTGGGGCACCCGTCCAGTTCCTAAGGGGTTCTGTTAGCAGACAGACTCCTGCCGGGAACCGCCAGCCCTCCGTCCTCGTATTGCCAGGTAGGTGCGACCTGGAGGGACGAATGCTGGCTGATTTGCGCGATGCGTTGCGACAACTGAGGAAGGCGCCGGGGTTTACCGCTACGGCGGTGATCACACTGGCCCTGGGCATCGGCGCCACTACGGCGATCTTTACCCTCATTCACCAGGTGATGCTGAAGTCTCTTCCGGTGGCCAAACCGGAGGAGCTATGGAGGATCGGAGACAAGATCCGATGCTGCAACTGGGGCGGGTATACCCAAGGCGAGGACGGAGATTTTTCCCTGTTCTCGTGGGAGGCATATAAGAACTTTCGCGCGCGCACGCCGGAATTCACGGACCTCGCAGCGCTGCAGGCCGGCAATGCCGCGCTTGGTGTCCGGAGAGCGGGTTCACAGGCGGCCGCGGATACGCGCAATGGAGAATACGTCTCCGGCAATTTCTTCAGGACCCTTGGTGTGCAGCCATGGATCGGCCGCCTCATGACCGACGCGGACGATCAGGAAGGTGCGCCGCCGGTGGCCGTCATGAGCTACCGCATCTGGAAAGAGAAATACGGCTCCGACCCCTCGGTAGTCGGCGCGAGTTATCAGATCAACGGGCATCCGTTCACCGTGATCGGCGTTGCTGCGCCAGGATTCTATGGAGCCAAGCTGGCCGGCGGAGGCATGCCGGATATCTGGCTTCCGCTGACCTCTGAGCTACTGATCAACGGAAAGACCGCACAGCTGAAAGGAGCAAATCGCAACTTCCTGGACCTGATCGGGAGAGTACGTCCGGGAGTGAATCCGAAGTCTCTTGAAGCCAAGCTGAAGGTGGAATTCCACAACTGGCTGGCTAGCCATGTGCCCGATATGGAGCCAGGCGAGAAGCAGCTGTGGCAGCAGCAGACCGTGCGTCTCACTGCGGGCGGTGCTGGGGTAGCGGCCATGAGAGATCAGTATCAGGATGGCCTGAGGCTGCTGCTGGTGGCCGCAGGGTGTGTCCTGCTGGTGGCCTGCGGGAACCTGGCAAATCTGATGCTGGCACGCGGCTTGAAAGACCGCGCGCAGACATCCGTGCGCATGGCGCTAGGTGCTTCGCGCCAACGCCTGATGCGCAAAGCTCTGGTGGAGTCGGTGCTGCTCTCGTTCATTGGAGGAGCCCTTGGTATCGCCGTGGCCTATGCCGGAACCAGGCTGATTCTGTATCTCGCCTTTCAAAACGCTGGTCCGAATCAATACGTACCCATCAATGCGACGCCCTCCTGGCCGGTCCTGCTCTTTACCCTGGCAATGTCGCTGCTGACCGGGATAATTTTTGGCATCGCACCGGCGTGGATGACCTCGCATGCCGACCCGGTCGAGGCCCTGCGTGGGGCCAATCGTTCTGTCAGCGGAGGGCGCTCTTGGGCGCAGAAATCGCTGGTCATCGGGCAGGCGGCGATGTCTCTCATACTGCTCTCTGCGGCGGCGCTGCTCGGCCAGAGCCTGCGCAATCTCGAGCACCAGGATTTCGGATTCGAGACCGAAGGCCGGTACATCGCCTCGATCAATCCCATGCTGGCCAATTACAAGCCAGAGCAACTGGAGCCCTTGTTCCGGCAAATTGACGATCGCCTGCGGCAGATTCCAGGCGTGCGCATGGTGGCTCCTGCACTCTACGCACCCATGACGGGCGACAGCTGGAACGACGGCATTCGCATCCAGGGCAGGCCGGAGCCTGGGGCTAAGGAAGACACGAGCGCGGGCTGGGTGCGAGTGATGCCAGGATTCTTCGAGGCCTTAGGCACAAAAATCGTCTTGGGCCGGCCCATTATTGACCAGGACACTGCGGCAACACGCAAGGTGGCCGTGATCAACGAGGCCTTTGCCCGGAAGTTCTTCAAGGGCCAGAACCCGATCGGACAGCATTTCGGGCCGGGCAAACTCAAGTATTCCTCAACCTACGAAGTCGTTGGAGTCGTGAGGGACATGCGCTATATGACCTACGACTACAAGGATCCGGTGGGTGCCATGTTTTGGCTGCCGGAGGCTCAGGCTGTGCAGTGGGACGATCAGAACTATCAGGGCGGCGAGATCTGGTCCCACTACTTGTACAACATCGTGATCTGGGCGCCCGGCAATCCGCCGGGCATGGAAGAGCGGGTGCGCAAGGCGCTCAACAGTGTCGATCCCAACCTGGTGCTCTACGAGGTTGATCCGTACTCCAGGATCGTGAGCGGGGATTTCCAACAGCAAAACATGATTGCCACCTTGACGACGCTTTTCGGTGTGCTCGGCCTATTGCTGGCGGCGGTCGGCCTGTATGGCGTGATGGCCTACATGGTGGAGCAGCGGACGAGTGAGATTGGCGTGCGCATGGCGCTGGGTGCGGATCGCGGAAGTGTAGTAAAGATGGTACTTCGCGGTGCTTTCTCGCAGGTAGGCATCGGGCTGGCGCTGGGCATTCCAGCGGCGATCGCGGCCGGCAAGCTGATGACCGATCAGCTGTTCGGCGTTAAGCCCTGGGACCCGGTGATGCTGTCCGTGGCCACACTGCTGCTGGCTCTGGCGGCGCTGCTGGCATCGGTGATCCCAGCGCGGCGTGCGGCAGGCGTAGAGCCAATGGTGGCGCTGCGCAACGAGTAACCGAGTCCGTGGTCTTCCTAATGACAAAAAGCGGGTTGAGTGCTGCGTATCCCACTCAAGCCAAAGTACGGCTTGAATGGGATACGCAGCACTCGACGTGCAATTCTGTCCCCGCATCCTGGTGTGAATCCGTTCCAAATCGCAGCATGGCGGGAGGGGGCAGACGCTGGTAGACTGCCGTCAACCGCTGGAACTCCTTATTGTCTTCGTTTGCCCAGGGCGCATGACGATATCGCAAAGCACACAATTCGGGCCGTACCGGATCCTGGAACAGATCGGTTCTGGGGGTATGGGCGAGGTCTATCGGGCGCTGGACACGCGGTTGGGGCGGGAAGTCGCCGTCAAGCTGGTCTCTAACCGCTACCTGGCCGAGGCGTTTGGCAGCGGGAGCCCGCCCCCGGCAAGCGGTACCCCCGCGACCCCGGGAACACTCTCGAACCGCCGGTTTCTGCGTGAGGCGCAAGCGGCCAGCGTGCTGAACCACCCTAACATCTGCACCATCCACGACATTGGAGAACAGGATGGGCGGCCCTATCTGGTGATGGAGCTGCTCCGCGGGGAGACGCTGAAGGAGACGCTCCGGCGGGGTCCGCTCTCTGTAACCGAAGTGATTACATTCTCGCGGCAAGCTGCGGCAGCGCTGGCCGCCGCCCATGCCCAGGGAATCGTTCATCGTGACATCAAGCCGGCGAATATTTTTGTAAGCCAGCCGGCGCGGGGAACCAAGCAGATCAAGATCCTCGACTTCGGCCTGGCCAAGCAGCAGGGCGTGGGCGATCTGCAGGACTCCGGCGAGGCCACGGCGACGTTTGGCGGGCTGGCAACGTCGGCGGGAACCGACGGCGGAAGGGCAAATCCCGACCTCACTTCTCCCGGGTCAACGCTGGGCACGGTAGCGTATATGTCACCGGAACAGGCAAGAGGCGAGCTGCTCGACGCGCGCACCGACCTGTTTTCTCTGGGGGTTGTGATCTATGAGATGGCGACTGGGAGCAAACCGTTTGTGGGACAGAGCACAGCGGAGCTGTTTGTCGCGCTACTGACCAAGGATCCGGTCCCGGTGAGCGCGGCGAATCCGGCGATGCCGGCGGAACTGGATGGGATTGTCGCCAAGCTGCTGGCCAAGGAGAAGGAGCAGAGATATCAAACCGCGGAGGAGGTGTTGCAGGACCTGGAGGCGGTTGATGCCCAGGCCTCCCACGCGTCCAGCGGGAAAGTGACGGCGGCGAGTGGAACGCATGCTGCGGCGCCGGCTGATGCGCATCCTGCTGCGCAGAATTTGCCCAATGCGGAAGGAGCGCGGGGGCGACTGCCGCAGCTACTGGCCGCGGCGGTGATCATGCTCCTGCTGGCTGGAGCGTTCGCGTGGTGGAAGTACCGCGATCGAGGGGTACCGGGAGCGGCGACAAGCGCGACTGGACAGCCGGCGGCGACGACCAAGAACGCCATCATCGTGGCCGACTTTGTGAACAACACCGGCGACCCGGTCTTTGAAACCACGCTGAACCAGGCGCTGGGAGTACAGCTGGGGCAATCTCCGGTGCTGGATATCGTGAGTCAGCAGCACCTGCGGCAAAGCCTGCAGTATCTGGGTAAAAAGCCGGATGTTGCCATCACGCCCGCGATTGCCCGGGAGATTGGCGAGCGCGAGGGCATCAAAGCCATCCTGACCGGGACGATTGCCAACCTGGGTGGCGATTACATCATTACCCTGTCGGCGCAGAACACGGCCACCGGAGACCAGATCGCCAGCGTGCAGACCCAGGCGGCGAGCAAGGAGAAGGTGCTGGACGCGCTGAACGACGCTGCGGCCCAGATGCGAGCCAAACTCGGGGAGAGCCTGGCCAGCATCCAGAAGCTGAACACCCCATTCGGCCAAGCCACTACCCCGTCGCTGGAGGCGTTTCGTGCCTACGCGCTGGGGGATGAAGCGCATTCCAAGGGCAACGACATTCCCGAGGCCGAGGACCACTACAAGCGGGCCCTGGTGCTGGACCCCAAGCTGGCGATGGCGTGGGCGCGGCTGGGCGTGATTTATCTCAACAGCGGGCAAGCGGGCAAAGCAATGGAGCATTTCACCCGGGCGCACGAGTTGAGCGGGGACGTGAGCGAGCGGGAGCGGCTCTACATCGAGGGCCACTATTATGCCGAGGTGACAGGAGACCTGGACAAGGCCATTGAGACGCTGCAGGTCGCGGTGCAGGAGTATCCGCTGCAGATAGACAATTACGTCAACCTGGGCGCTACGTATGAGATTGAGGGAAAGCCGCAGCAGGCGCAGGGAGTTCTGCTGAAGGGAATGGACCTGCAGCCGGACGAATCGGCGGGGCTGTCCGATGTGATTGCGGGCTATACCGTGATGGACCAGTACGATGAAGCGCGCAAGTATATGGCAAAGGCAAACCAGCTGGGCTTGAACGGGACGGACATGTTGTCCTACGAGTTGTCGCTGGATGGGGTGACCGGCGATACGGCGGGCATACAAAAAATTTTAGCCGAGGGAGCTGGACGCCCGGATCAGTTCCTGTTGACAGGACAGTGGGGAAACACCCAGGCGCAGTGGGGACAGTTCCGAGCGGCCGCGGCAACGTTGCAACGTGCCGCGGGGCAGGCTGGGGAGTCGAAGGCGCCGGACGCGCAGGCCGGGATGAACTTGAACGAGGCCTTTATTGGCTGGGCCGTGGGGTCGTGCCAGAACCCGGAAGCCGCGGTGAAGCAGGCGCTGGCGGTGGACAAGAGCAAGCAGACGCAGATTGCCGTCGCCGGGACGGAGGCATTCTGCGGAGAAGGAAAGCCGGCGCTTGCGGCGCTGGATGTGCTGGAGAAGAAGTATCCCGAAGACACACTAGTGCAGCAGGTATTCGTGGCCCAGGGGCGGGCGTATCTGGCGCTCCAGGCGGGAGACGCGCAGAAGGCGCTGGATCTGCTGGCCAAGAGCCAGGCCTTCGACATAGTATCGCCCGGACCTTATCTGCGCGGTCTGGCCTATCTGCAATTGCACGATCCGGGGAATGCCGCTGCCGCCTTCAAGATGGCAACGAAATACAAGGGCGCCAGCTATGTGAACATGACGGGCGTTCCGTTTCCCATAAATAACTACGCACTGGGGCTGCTGGGTTTGGGACGCGCCTACGCGATGGGCGGAGACAAGACGCAAGCGAAGGCGGCGTACGAGAAGTTCTTTGAGGAGTGGAAGAACGCTGATTCTGGCTTGCCGGTGGTGGCCCAGGCGAAGAAGGAGTATTCAGCGCTGTAAGCCGCTTAAGTGCCGCAGAACGTCTGAAGGACGCACTCCTCGGGGCGGGCTGGTGTAGCGTACCGCTCCAGGCCAGGTCTGTCCTCGTACGGGCGTGACACCACGTCCAGCAATTCCTCAAACGGCTGGAAGTCTTGCCGCTCGATGGCGGCAGCCAGCGCCGCCTCCACCACATGGTTGCGCGGAATGAACGCCGGGCTTGCCCTCCGCATCGCCGCAGCGCGCGCCTCCCCCGGCGCAGGTTCTTCTTCCAGCCGTCGGTGCCACCCAGCAGCCCAAGAGTCATAAGCCCCTGGGTCGGCGAATAAAGTCCGTACGCTCTCATCTCCCTCGGGTCCGGCCACGGCATCACACAGCCGGCGGAAGGTCAGGGTGAAGTCTGCCTGGTTAGCGGCCATGCGCGCGAGCAAGTCCTGAATCAGCGCTGCATCGCCCTCGCACTCCCTGTAGAGGCCAAGCTTGCGCCGCAGCCCGGCGTCGTAAGCCGCTTCGAATTGCCGCCCAAAGGCGGGGAGCGCCTCTTTGGCCGAGGCCAGTGCTGCCTCTCCGTTTCCTTCTTCCTGCTCCAGAACGGGGAGCAACGCCTCCGCCAGGCGCGTCAGGTTCCAAAGCATGGCGTGGGGTTGGTTGCCATAGGCATAGCGTCCGTTGTGGTCAATGGAGCTGTAAACCTTGGCCGGGTTGTAGGCCTCCATAAAGGCGCAGGGACCGTAATCGATCGTCTCGCCGGAGATGGAAGTGTTGTCGGTGTTCATCACGCCGTGGATGAACCCGAGCAGCAGCCACCGAGCGACCAGCTGCGCCTGCCGTGCGATCACACCATCCAGCAGCGCCCGATATGGCCGCTTCGCCTGTGCGGCCGCGGGGTAGTGCCGGGCGATGGCATAGTCTGCCAGCCTCCGCGTGCTTTCCATGTCGCCCTGGGCTGCGAAATATTGAAAGGTGCCCACGCGCAGGTGGCTCGCTGCTACACGAGTCAGCACGGCTCCAGGCAAAGCTGTTTCGCGCAGCACCCGTTCCCCCGTGGTCACCGCGGCGAGGGCCCGGGTGGTGGGCACGCCCAGCGCCGCCATGGCCTCGCTCAAGATGTACTCGCGCAACACCGGACCGAGCGCGGCTCTGCCATCGCCGCCGCGAGAGAATGGGGTCGGGCCGGAGCCCTTCAGCTGGATGTCGTAGCGCACGCCGTCACGCCCCACCACCTCGCCCAGCAGGTTGGTGCGGCCATCGCCGAGCTGCGGCACGAAATGTCCGAACTGGTGCCCGGCATAGGCCAGCGCCAGTGGCTCAGCCCCCTCGGCCACCCGGTTGCCGGCCAGAATCTCCACCCCTCGCGGGCTCGCCAGCGCATCCGGATCCAGGCCCAGGTTCCGCGCCAGTTCCACATTCAACCTCACCAGGCGCGGGGCCGCTACCGGTGTCGGGTCCAGCCGAGCGTAGAAGTGCTCGGGTAACCGGGCATAGGTGTTTTCAAAACCGAAACGGACGGTATGGTCGCTGGCGGTCGGTGCGACCGCGGGAGCATCTGGTGAAGTCATAATTGATTATTAGATGTCGGCCTGTCGTTTTCGCTCCAAGTTAGCTGCCTGGCCGCATTGGCTGCATCTTCGCCATCCGGCCATAAAGCTCCTGCAGGACACCCACGGCTTCCTCTGCTGTCGCGCGGTCCGGCACCTCGGTGCTGTCATTCCAGCCGTCATCCTCTCCGGCCTTGTTCAGCTGCAGAACAATACCGTCACGTCTGGCCAGCACACTCAAACCCTTGTAGTTCAACCCATATGTGACGCCGTCCTGTGGGATCAGCCACGAGATCTGCCCGCGCACCGGAACTATGCTCTGGTCTGACCAAAGCTGCCGCGCGGCATAACCGGTGCAGTCGATGATGGCCCGCTGCGGCAGGGCAGTAAGCTCCTGTGGGCTATGAAACTCCCGCGTCTCGATCGTTCCTCCGGCAACGAGAAAATCAGTCATCAACTGCCGCGCATAGTCCGCCACGTTGAAGGTCAGCGAAGTCGTACGTCGAACAATTTTGGTCGGAAACGGAGTCGTCCCCGGAGGCAGTTCATGGGTTCCGGGAGTAAGGTCCGCGATGCGGTCCATATACTCAACATAGTCGCGTCCTTCCCCGGGATAAACATGGTGTCCCCCATCAGAAAGCGAGTACCGGTCCGTCCACTCCACCGGCGTGCCCGCGATGCCAATATAGCTCATATACATCGCAAACGAAGTCCGCGCCATCGCTTCCCACTGCGCGGGAAAATCCGCAGCTGCCGCCGAGGCAAGTGCAATTCGCGAATCCGGTGTCCACGAGCCCGTCGCGCGCACTGACCGCACGTAGGGCGCTCTCTCCCGGGCATAGATCGTCACCTTCAGTCCTGCCCGCTGGGCCGTCAGCGCTGCCGTCAGTCCCAGCGCACCGGCGCCAATCACTGCCACTTCGCGCTGCGTGCTTCCTTCGGCAAGCACCTTGCGCACCACCACATCCGCCGATCCCCAGGAAAGCGACCAGCCGCTTCCACCGTGGCCGTAGTTGTGCACAACAACCTTATCCCCGACCCGCTCCACATCCTGCCGCGGACCCGCCGGCCGAAACGGCCTGGTACAAACGGTCATGCGGAAGATGCGGTCCATATCTGCCCGGATGGGGATGATCGGTCCCACAGCGTCATAGAACGGAAACGCCGGCGCAGACCCCGCCGTCGGCGCAACGGGGGCGATTACGTGCCGCGCGCACCCCGACAAGCCCATCGCGCTCAAGCCGGCAACAGCCCCGGAACCTTGGAGGAAACTTCGACGATTGATCATGTATGTCTTCCCGTACGAATGCGGCGATAGGATACCCTATTTCGGCGAACAAAAATCCCGTCTATCAGAAAAGATACAGTTACATTATGGAGAGCTCTCGGCGGAGTCTGCACCCGTCCAGTTCCTAATGGGTTCTGTTAACCGCAGGGCTACTGCACCGGCGGCAGCACCGCCGGCATCGCGAACTCATGGGGAGGCGTGGCTTGCATAAGTTCCGTGATGAAGTAGTCCCATCGCCGCCGCATCATGTAAGCACTCGCGGGCCCATATCCATGGTGCGCCTCGGGGAAGATCACCAGGGAGAAATCTTTATTCGCCTTTTCCAGCGCATCGATCAGCAGCATGGTGGTCGATACCGGCACATTGTCATCTAACATGCCGTGGGCCAGCATCAGCTTCCCCTTCAGATTCCCCGCGTAGCGCGCGTTCGCCTGCGAATCGTAGTTGGTGGTTCCGTCCGCTTTGGTTTCCAGCAGGCCGACCCACTTCTCATCCCAGTCATCCTCATAATTGCGGTTTTCGTGATTCCCACTTTCTGCGATCCCGACCTTGACGAAGTCCGGGTAGCGAAGCATGGTAGCCACCGTAGCGTTGCCGCCGCCCGAGTGGCCCCACATACCAACACGATCCAGGTCTATCCACGAATAACGCTGGGCAAGCTCGCGTATACCGCTGATCTGATCCGGGATGGCATTGATGCCAATGTCGTTGAGGTACTCGTCATGAAAGGCCTTGGACCGCTTGGGATTCCCCATGCCTTCAATCTGAACCACGGCGAAGCCAAGCTGCGCGAGCGAGTTGCTGTCCAGCCGGGAGGCTTGAAATCCGTGCGTTCCGAAGGAACCGCCCTGCGGTCCAGGATAGATGAAATCGATGATCGGGTACTTCCGCGAAGGGTCAAGGTTGGCGGGACGGAAGAGCAGCCCGTAGACATCGGTCTTGCCGTCATGCCCCTTTACGTGAAAGGTTTCCGGTGCGATCCATCCCGCGGCTTGCAAGCGTGTGATATCGCCGTGGGCCAACTCTTCGATCATCGCGCCGGAGCCCTCGCGCAGCAACATGACCTGCGGCTTCTGCGGCGTGGAATAGATATCGACCATGAATTTTCCGTCGCCGGATACGGTGGCCACGTGATCGGCGTCCTCCGCCGTAAGCAGCTGCAGGTGCTTACCGTCTAGATTGGCACGATAAACACGCCGGTAGTACGGATCTTTGGACAGCTCCCGGCCCGTGCCCGTTAGGATCATCTCGCCCGTCTCCTGGTCTATATGGAGTACCTCATCGACGTTCCATTCCCCCTGCGTAACTGCATGCTTCAACTTTCCGGTGCCTGCGTCGTACAGATACAGGTTTCCCCAGTTCTCGCGTTGCGAGAACCAGAGAATTTCGTTTCGCCTGGAGAGATAGCGCCAGTTCACATGTTCGTAGCCGCTTTCGAAGAAGGTTGGCACCGTCTCCGAAAACACATCGCGAACTGCGCCGGTGGCCGCATCCGCTATGCGCATCGTTTCCATTTTGTGATCGCGCGAGGTAGAAACAAACGCCAGCGTCTTCCCATCGGCGGCCCACTGCACATCCTCCCATCCCCCGTGGCAAACCAGGTGGTCGCACAACGTCGAGCGATGCTGGTCGGGCGGCATCTTCAGCCGCGTCACCTTCGCTGTGTCCACGTCGATGATGACGCGCTCGATCATGGTCACGTCCTTGTCGCCAACCAACGGGTACTTCCACGTTTCCAGGTGAGGATGTCCGATGCGGGAGCTGACCGTGTACATCTCTCCGGTCTTGCGCTGATCCTGCTGGAAGGTCGCGAGCTTCTTTGAATCCGGGGACCACACTACGATCGCGTGTTCGCTATGGATCCAACCGGCATTGTCCGTTGCATAGCCGTAATCCTTAACCCCATCCGTAGTGAGTTGTCTTTCCGCTCCGGTAGCGATTTCGCGCACCCACAGGTTCCAATCGCGCAGGAAAATCGCCCGCCTTCCATCTGGAGAAAAATCGGCAAGCGAGGCGTCGTTCAAGCTGGGCTTTGGCGCGCCGGTAGGACCCGCCAGTTCCACTGAACAGCGATACTCGGCCTCCAGCGCACACTTGTATCGAATGCCACTGATCGTGATCCTTACGCTCCGGTCATTGTCGAGCAGATCAAACTGTTCGGGTCGGATGCGCTTTGCATCCGTCTCTTGCAGTCCGGCCGAGTGCAGCGCCGTGGCCATGCGCAGCGGATCGTACGCGGCGGTCCTGGTGCGCCGCGCGGCGTCGGCGACCATGAGCGTCGCCAAACCATTCTCACTGTCGAGATACCAGAAGCGATCGTTGCCTATGAAAGTCACGCGTGTTATCGCGTGATCGACCAGCGAGAAGGTGCCCGCCCTCAGCAGATTAGCGGCCCGCTGGTAATCATCGGACGTGTAGATACGGCCGGTTTGTGCCTGCAAGGAGAAGCTGATGGCGACCCACGCGAAACTTGCAGCTGCCGGGATCACATTTGAGACCCGGCGGGACAATAGCTCCCAATTCATCAAAGACTGCTCCCTTCGGAAGGGGAATGGGCCCGTGTGAGCATCGTATATGGCCGATCGGGTCTCGATATAATCGCTGTTCAAGGCCCTCTACCGCCCCTCGAGTTGTCATCTTAGAAAATCATGCCCAACAGGAGCACCCTTCTCACCCCGATGCACCCTATTTCCTTGTCTAGCGTTAAGCCCGCAAGCGGCAAAGGCAGCCTTGGCCGATGCACTACCAGTCTCTTGTTATGCATCCTGCTTTTTTTCTGGGCCGGGCAAGCCTACGCGGAGCCTGTCGACACCATAACCTTCAGCGACGGCGAGCAGCTCGCCGGCAAGCTGGTCAGCATCCTCGGCGGCACAGTCACGTTCCACAGTGAAATCCTCGGCAATGTGACCGTGCCGCTAGCCAAGGTCAAAACCCTCAAAACCCTGCAACCCTTCGCAGTGGTGGAGAAAAACAAGCGCCTCAGCAGGGAGTCCGCTGTGGGAAAAATCCCCGTAGGGAACATCTCGTTGGAGAATGATTCCTTCCGCATAAGTCCGCCCCAAGCCGCCGGGAAATCGGTTCCGATAGAGAAGATCGGCTCCGTGATAGACGCTACGACCTTCCACCGGGAGCTTCACGGCGAGTCGGACTTCCTCTATGGCTGGACCGGATCCGTCACCCTCGGCGTTAGTCTGGTCGAGGCGACCAATAGCGCTCAGACCTACACCGGCTCTGTCGCCCTTGCCCGTTCCATTCCCACCATCGCAGGGCTGCTCCCCCTGAGCAAGACCACGCTCAACTTGAGCGGCACCTATGGCCTGGCGGAAAATCCTGAAATTATTACCGAGGGAGAGATTTATCAGAGCGCTTCCACCAGCAAAACCAACATCCTGCACGGCGATACTGAGTACGATCGATACCTGTCACCGGACATCTTTGGGTTGGTGAACGCCAGCGCCGACCACAACTTTGGCAATGGCCTGCAACTGCAGCAGGCTTACGGAGCAGGCCTTGGCTGGAGCCCGATCAATCGACCGAAGAACAGTTTCGACATCAAAGCCGCGCTGCAGTACCAGCAACAACAGTTTTATAATGGCCTTATCAGCGGGCTCGGAACGCCCTCGATCAACTTGATCGGCCTGGCGCTGAATGAGAGCTGGAACCGCACCTTTGCCCACAACATCAAGTTCAACGAATACGTCACCGTCACGCCGACCTTCAATGTTATCCAGGCTTACTCTGCCGTAGGAAATGCAAACTTCGTTTTTCCCGTCTACAAGAGACTCAACTTCACCCTCTCATCCACAGACAATTACCTCGGCGACCCGCCCCAGGGTTTTCGCCGGAATAGTTTCCAGTTCACGACCGGTATCACCTATGTCGTCAAGTAAGGAGACCAGAAAAGTTAATTTGGACAGGACTGGCTCAGGGTAGCCCAGGACTAACGAGAGATTCGAGAAGCAAACCAGTCCCGAAGGGACGGCTGAGAATAGCCCAGGACGCAGTCCTGGGTGGGTTATCCACGGCGATCAGTCCCGAAGGGACGGCTGAGAATGACCTAGGATGTCAGTCCTGGGTGAACTGAACCACACGTGAATGCTACGGCAATCATCCAAGGCCAACCCAATTCTCTCTGAGACCAACGATTGCATTCAATCCACGGAATATCTGCACACCAAACCAGATTTGCTCGTTAATTTGGACAGCTCTGACTCTCAGGCGTTCTTTCTGGACTCAGTTTGGAGAGAGTAGTTCTCACACAGACCCTGAAGCCGCGGGGCTTTTTCTTAGCTCAGTCCTCGCGTAGCGCCACCATCGGTTCCACAGCCATCGCATACCGGGCAGGGAAATAGCAAGAGGCCAGGGCTGCCATCGCCAAGACAGTTCCCACCACCAGGTAGGTCAGCGGGTCCCACACACTTACGGTTACAAAGCCGGTCACGGCGCGTGCAACCAATAAGGCAAGGGCCAGCCCGAGCCCCAAGCCAATGGCGATAATAATCACCGATTGCCGGTAGATCATGCGGAAGACGGAGCCGCGGCTGGCGCCAAGCGCCATGCGCAGGCCGATCTCATGGATGCGCCGGCCCACCGCGTAGGAGACCACACCATAAAGGCCAATGACAGCCAGCGTCAATCCCAGGCCACCCATGATTGCGGCCAGCGAAGCGCCAATCTGAAAGAGCAGGAGCCCATTCACCGTATAAAGCGCCTGGCGCATGGTCTGCACTTGAAAGATGGGAAGTTGCGGAGCGAGCGCGTGGATCGTCTTCTCCGCCGCGGGAATAAGCGCAAGCGGATCCCTGTTCGACCTCAACTGGAATACCATCATGGTGTTCCCTTTAAGGTGCTGCGCATACGGAAGGTAAAAGTAGGGCTGCGATTTGGCTCCGCCGTAGATCTGAAATTCGGCATCACGAGCGATGCCAACGACCTCCAGCTTGCGGTCTTTCTCACTGGCCATGCGGAACGTGCGGCCCATGGGGTCCTGATTGGGCCAGAACTTTCTGGCCGTGGTCTGGCTGATCACGGCCACATCTGCGCCGTGCTCTTTATCCGCTTCCGTAAATGCGCGGCCGCGCAACAAGATCAATGCCCATCACATTGAAGTATTCCGGCGAAACAACATTGTAGCCTGCGTCCGAATCCACTGGGATTCGCGGGAACGGCAGCTCCATCGATGACCATCCGGTCGCCACCATTGCTGAAGTAGCCCAGGGGACGTGTAGTTCGCATGGCTTACATAGTCGACTCCGGCGAGCTGATGCAAACGGGCGGTAGGATATTGGCGGCCAGGTCGCGGGCTTCGCCATCGGTCATGCCGAGTCTGATGGGCATCGATAGCGAGGTTCATCACGTGGTCCGGTTTGAATCCGAAATCCATGGTCTGCATGGCGGTAAGACTGCGCACAAACAGGGCGGCCACCACCAGCAGTACAAGCGAGCCGGCGATCTGCAGCGTGACCAGAGCCGTCGCGGAGCCAATGCCGTCCGCTGGTCACGCCCCGGCCGCCCTCGCGCAGAACGGTGTTCACATTCGCCTTGGCAATGCGCAGCGCGGGCACGAGCCCACCACACCCCCGCCAGCAAAGCCATGGCAAAAGAATAGAGGAAGATGCGCCAATCGAATCGGAAGGAAAGTTGACCGGAATATCGGCGTGCAGGTTGATGATGACTGAGCGCGCTGCTGGCGCACATGCCGAGCACCACGCCCATGCCGCCACCGATCAGCGCCAGCATCACGCTCTCGGTGATCATCTGACGGATAAGGCGGGAGCGCTGAGCGCCCAGCGCGGTGCGAATGGCCATCTCGCGCTCACGCGCCGTGGCGCGCACCATGACCAGGTTGGCGACATTGACGCAGGCCAGCAGCAGCACCATGACGGCAAGAGAAAGAAAAAGCCCTGCGATCATGTACATGATGTTCGGGTCGCCGGCGCCGAAACGCAGTTCCGGCTCGGGATAGGCGGCTCAATGCTGAGCTTCTTCTCGACCTCCGGGTGCTGGCGAGTGATTGTCCTGCGCAACCACATTCAGGTCTGCGTTTGCCTGCTTCAGGCTGACTCCGGGACGGAGACGCCCTTGAACGAAGAAATCCGGTTCTGCCAATTATTGATGGCGTCAACCGGAGTGCCGGCGATGGGCAGCTGCGACAGGGGTAAATACGCGGCCGAGTTCACGAAGCTTTGCATGCCGCCAAAGCCTTTGGGCGCCACGCCGACAATGGTCAAGGGGTGTCCGTCGAGCGTGACCGGGCGCCCCACCACGTTCGTATCGCCGTTGAATTTTTGCTTCCAGTAATCGTAGCTAAGAACAATCACCGGGTCCTGGCCCAGGACTTCTCCTTCACTGCGCAGCAATAGCCGCCCGGCAGCGGGCTTCAGTCCCACCCCCTCGAAGAAGTCACCGCTGACGTAGGCGGTCATGATGCGATCCGGCTGCTGCCCCGGCATCGCCAGGCCGTCGAGGTTGAGGGTATAGGCGAAGAGGTCGCTGAAGGAACGCCCGCTCTGGGTGCGGATCTGCTTGAATTCGTTCCACGAGAGTGCCCGCCCCAGGGGGCCGTTGTTCTCTCGGGGAGCCAGGGTCACAAGCTGTTCGGCATTTGGCACCGGGAGCGGCTTGAGCAGCAGTGCGTTCACCAGGCTGAAGATGGCCGTGTTTGCCCCAATGCCAAGGGCCAGCGTCAGCACCGCGGTGACGGAAAAGCTCGGAGCCTTCCTGAGTTGACGAAAGGCAAAGCGAAGATCCTGGAACAAGGTCCCCATGGAAAGCCTCTCTGCGCAAGGATTATCCGTTTGGCATGTGCACGTTCTCTTCCCAATCAAGCCCGGGTCTGAACCTTGCATTTACAAGCAAATATCCGCAGAAACGAAGACCCGAGTGGAGCATCTTGTCCGGTTTCAGGAATCACTGTCCGGAACCGAACAACGCAACCGTGGCAACTCCGCGTGCAACAAGAACATCCTCAAGCAAGTCATCCCTTAACCATCGGACTGTTAAAGTACTGGTAAGGCTACCTAACAAATCAATTGATCCGCGGAGTCCTGCACCCATGGTGAGTCCAGAAGCGCG
>CAWJPV010000004.1:0-302263 GCA_963844785.1 uncultured Acidobacteriaceae bacterium
AAGCGTTTGATCAAGCGCGGCGATCTGGTCGCCCAGTTGTACCGGTCCAAAGTCATGATAGGCCGCCTGGGCAAAATCACGGCCTCTGCCCCCCATTCCGCGGTTGTCCACATGCAAGACGGCAAAACCACGCTGCACCAGCACCTGATCAAAGAGACGCTCTTCGGCCGACCATTTTCCGTTGACCAACTGCGCGTGCGGGCCACCATACGGGTTTACAACCAGGGGCACGCTCGCCGCCTCCGACTTGCCTGCAGGCAACACCAATCGGCCATAAAGAGTGGTAGCGCCATCGGCTGCCTTCGATTCGAGGGCCAGCGGCGGTGTTAATGCCGTATCGAGCGCGGGCGCTTTCCAAATCGTTTTGCAGTCGCTGTCGTGGCGGCACAGATCCAGCACCGGCGGCGTGGTGGAGGAAGAAATCGTATCGGCAAAGAAATTCGTGTTGGGGGAGAAGACCGGCTCGTGCCATTCTCCGTAACGGCTTACCTGGTGCTTGCCCTGGCCGTCCAGTCCGACCACCCAGACCTGCTGCTGGCGCGGGTCCCCTTCGTTGGAGAGATAGTAGACCGTTCGCGCCACCTCGTTCACGGCAACAATATCCCCCACTTCCCAATTGCCACCAGTCAGTTGCTTAACCAGGCTGGCTTGAGTGGCCAAGGGGTTCCCTCCATCGAAAGCATAGAGGTAGATGTGGTTGTGCCCATCCCGCCAACTGGTAAGCAGGAAGCTTGAGGCGAAGAAGGTCAAGTCGTAGGAGGCGTCTAGGAACTTGTTGTCGGTCATGGTAAGCACCGGCTTTAACTCGTCCGTCGAGAGATCGACGAAATACAGCGTCATCGTCTTGTGATCGCGCTTCAAGGTCTCAATCCACAAAGTCTTGGCATTGAGCCATCCAAAGCGCGGGATGTAATCGCTTCCGTTGTCGATGGGCAGGTTGATCCACTTGGTCCGTCCGCCGTTGGCGCCCACCACTCCTACCCGCACCACCGGGTTCGGATCACCGGGCTGCGGGTAACGCTGGCGTTCGACGGTGGCATGGATCGGGATCCAGTCTTCGATGGGGTACTCGGGAACCGGGGTTTCATTCATCTGCAGGTACGCTATGCGCCGCGAGTCTGGCGACCAGAAATAATTACTGCGTACGTCGAGCTCCTCCTCATAGACCCAGTCCACCTCGCCATCGAGCGTGGTGTCTGCTTGCGAGTCTGTCAGTCGCGACGCGGGATTGTTGTCTTTCAATTTGTTTACATACAGATTGTGACCTCGAACGTACGAGAGGTAGTTTCCATCGGGAGAAAACTTGGGATCATCTCCACTGCCCGCGCCGGTCGATGCGATCTGCAGGCCGGTCTTGGTCACCAGATCGAAGAACCACAGCTGCCCATTGGAATCGAAGAGCAGGTGTTTGGAGTCGGGTACCCAGCTGTAACTGGGTTGTTTATAGCGGGCGCGATGGCTGAGGTCATGCTCTGAAGTGAGCGGTGGATTCAGGGCCTGCATCCTGGCGTGGTCGACCAGCACCCGAGTGGTTCCCGTTCCCCCTTCGACGGCCACCAAATCGCCGTTGTCGGCGATATAGCTAAGCCGGGTGCCGTCGGGACTCCAAGCGATGCCTTGAGGCGGCTCGGTTGCTTGCTCCTGGGGGTAAATCTGGTCGACGGTAACCAGCTTGGTGTCAGCCGCCAAGGCGGAGATGCCACAGCAAAACGCAAGCACCAGGGCGAATCGAAAGGGTGTCAACGAAGGGCTCCGTCAGGGGCTCTGAGCTGAAGTGTATCGCACGTCGACGGGCCGGCGTGCTAGACGGTCGAGTGGGCGTGTGGTATGCAGCGGAAGTGAAAATACTGTAGACTCCAGACCACACGCATGGATGTTCAACTGCAGTCGCTAATCCGTTTGCAGCAGGTCGATATCAAGACGGCCCAACTGCTGGAAACCATCGCTGCCGTTCCCCGGCATTTGCAATCCATAGAAGAAAAACTGCAGCAGCTCAAACTGGCAGTGGAGCAGGCAGACAAGGCCGTGCCCGTGGAAGAGGCGAAGCGCCGAAGACTGGAAAGCGATCGCAAAGATCAGCAGCAGAAACTGCTTAAGTACCGCGACCAGTCAAGCAGCGTCAAGACCAACGAGCAGTTCCATGCCTTGCAACATGAGATCGGATTTGTTGAGGCGGAGATTCGCCGCATTGAAGACGAGGAACTCGCGAGCATGATCAGGAGCGAGTCGCTGGAAAGCCAACGCTTCGAGGCGCGAAAGACATTAGCGCAGCAGACGAAGCTGCTCGATGAGGAAAAAGAGCAGGCTCGCATTGCCTCGCTGGGGCATCAGCAAGAGCTGGCTTCGATTCAGAACGAACGGGCCGCTTTGCGTAAGAATGTGACCGACGGCCTGCTTTCCCAATACGACCGCATCGCTTCCTCTTCTCGCAAGACTGCGTTGGCGCGCGCCGCGGGACAGCGCTGTCTCTCCTGCCAAATGCAATTGCGTCCGCAGTTCTGGAACCAGGTGCGCGAAGGCACGCTGCTGAATTGCGAGAGTTGTGGGCGCTTGTTGTACTTCGATCCTGCTCAGGTCACCACGCAGGCCTCGTGATTTGACTGTGTCTGCCGTGGATGCGAGGCCCAGAGGGTCGGCCGCTAAACTTCAGCCCAGCCCTTCTGAGTCTGCGTGAGAACTCCACCCGGCAGGAGCCGGTCTCCTAACAGAACCCCCGTAGGAACTGGACGGGTGCCCCAGGTTCGCCAAAGCGTACCTGGGCCGAAAAGGATATTTTTCGAACGCTTTTAGCTGGACGGCTCAGCAGCACCGAATGGATTCAGCGTGACAGACTGCTTAGAGCGATCGTGGGGCTTCGCCCCGTCTCATTCGGCCCAGGTACGCTTTGGCGAACCTGGGGCACCCGTCCAGTTCCTACGGGGGTTCTGTTAGGAGACCGGGTCCTGCCGGGTGTAGTACTTACGCAGACTCTTCCCGGCTGGGCTGAAGTTTGGCGGTCGGCCCTCCGGGCCATGGCCGAATCGAGAAAAGGGCCGCAGGGCTTAACATTTAGCAATGAAACGAATCGCTGTCGACATGGACGAGGTGCTGGCAGATGCCCTGAGCGAACACCTCGCGCGCTACAACCGGGACCATGGCGAGGCCATCACCAAAGACCAGTTGGAAGGCAAGTGGCTCTGGGATATCGTCTCCGCCGACCGGCACGAGCGATTGGAAGGTTACCTCCGTAGTGAAGACTTCTTTGAGGACCTCCCGGTCCTCGAGGATAGCCAGGACGTTCTCGCCAAGCTCAGCCAACACTACGAAATCTTTATTGCCACCGCGGCCATGGAGTTCCCTAATTCTTTTGGCCCCAAGTACCGATGGTTACGGCGTCACTTCCCCTTCATTCCGCCAACCCACTTCGTTTTCTGCGGAGACAAGAGCATCCTGAACGCCGACTACCTGATCGACGACACCTTCCGCCACCTGGAACGATTTAAAGGCCAGGGAATCCTCTTCTCCGCACCCCACAACGCAACCGTCACCGGTTTTCGCCGGGTCGGCAGCTGGCGCGAAATTGAGAACTTCTTTCTGCCCGTAGGCAGCGCCTAAGGCTCCGCCTGGAGACTCTCCTTGGTGCGGGCGGGGGTGGGAATCGTAGTCGGCACCGGCCTGCCTGCGGGGACGCTCAGGGCAGGATTCTTCGCACCCATTGCCGCCCCCAGGGGCCGCAAGTTCATCGCTGGTTGCGGAGCCTGCAACTGATGCATGGTCACGATGATGGCGTGAGCCGCCACCTTGCCCGCACAGCGATATCCGTGCGGCGTGCTGGCGTCGAAATACACTCCGTCACCGGGGGTGAGCACATGCGTCTTGTCCGCATGCCGGATTTCCAGTTCACCCTCCAGGATGTAGAGAAACTCATAACCCGGGTGAACATGCGGCCGGACCTCAATGTTCTTCTTCAGCGGAACGAACTCTGCGTAGTAGGGATCCAATTGCCGATCGGGAACCATGTACCCCAGGCTCTCGAAGTAATAGGTGGGATCATCCACACCAGTCTGGGGCAGACGAACGCGCTCTTTTTTCCGGTGAATACGGAAGAGCGTATGCGGTTCAGTCTCAAAAAAGTAGGAAAGGTCTTTGCTGAAAACCATCGCCACCCGGGCAAGGTTGCGTAGAGTCGGCACCACGCGGCCTGTCTCAAGTTGTGACAGGAAGCTGGCGGATAAGCCTGTGTGCCGGCCGAGTTCGACTAGGCCCATGGATTTCTTGAGCCGGAGCCGCTTGATACGTTCGCCAATGTGCTTCTCCGCGATAAACGATTCGGCACTTGCGGGATCGATCTGGGAATTTAATGCTGCGTCTTTGGTCTCCACGGCGCGGGCTCCTTATTGCATCTGGATTTCACGGTTGAAATATCATTCACACCTAAGATGTTGTTAATAAGAAAATAGATTTCTCTTTCATGAACATTATCTCAGGAGCTGGCTGCGGGCTGCCAGCATCGCAAGGATGCACAGGTGAGATGACAGCAGATCGAATTTTGTTGACTGGATCATCAGGACTTATCGGTACATCTCTAGGACGCACGCTACGGGGTAAACGGATCTCATTAATTTCGTTGCACCGGCAGGCGTTGCACGGTGCCCGTGTCCTCAATGAGGGTGTTCCGGGGCTATGGGACCCCTACGCGGCAGCGCCCATAAGCCGTCCCCGGGAAATTGAAGGGATAACCGCGGCCGTCCATCTTTCCGGGGCTAATCTGGCCGGCCGGCGGTGGACTTCGTCCTACAAGCAGGAAATCCTGGAGAGCCGGGTAAAGCCTACTCACGCGCTGGCTACGATGCTGGCCGGGCTGAGGCCCAAGCCTGAGGTGCTGGTGTGTGCGTCGGCGATCGGCATCTACGGTAGCCGGGGAGATGAAGTGCTTACCGAGGCGTCTTTGCCGGGGAGTGGATTTCTTCCCGAGCTCTGCCTCGCTTGGGAAAGAGCAACGAAGCCGGCCTCGAAGGCTGGAATCCGGGTGGTGCATCTTCGCTTTGGCGTCGTGCTCTCGCCGGAAGGGGGGGCCCTGGCGCAGATGCTGCCAATTTTTCGCGCCGGCCTGGGCGGCCGCTTAGGCAGCGGGCGGCAATGGATTAGCTGGGTGGCGTTGCCTGATGTGACGCGGGCGATCGAGTTCGCATTGGAGACAACTAGCCTGGCCGGCGCGGTCAATGTGGTGGCGCCGAACCCAGTGACGAATTTGCAGTTCACTCGCTCGCTGGGGCGTGTCCTTCACCGCCCAACGCTGCTTCCAGTTCCAGCCTTTGCGCTGCGGCTGGCCTTGGGCGAAATGGCGGAGGCCACGGTCCTGGAGAGTGAGCGGGTGTTGCCGGCTCGCCTGAGTGCCTTGGGATTCAACTTCGAATATCCTGAGCTCGAAGCCGGTCTGCGCGGGGTTCTGCGATCGTCCTAGGGGCCGGGACGTAGCGGCCTTCCAGGCTGCGGAAAGAGACTCCGGTCTTTGAAGGGTACGGGCTTCCGCCCGTGAAGGGTACGGGCTTCAGCCTGTACGTAAATGCTTTGCAATGAATTCGGCTTTAGCCGCTGAGGGATGCTTTCCGCTCCGAACAGTGATTTTTCCGCAGCCTGTTTCGCCGGAAAGTGCGGCAGGCAAAGAATGATTTACGTTGGGAGAGCATGAATCACAAGCTCCTGGTTTTGGCTCCCCGCATCAACCACCTAACCATCGCTGTTCTGCTTGCGATTTTGACCGTTGGCTGTGGAGCACCGGCGGCGCCACAGCCCCCCAGCCTCAACCTGCCGACGCCAGTCCTGAATCTCTCCGCGATTCGGATTGGCAATTCCGTCCACCTGGCCTGGACCATGCCGACGCGCACCACGGACCACATCGCCCTGCAGCACCTGGTCAAGGTTCAGGTCTGCCGCGCGCTCGAGAAGGGCGATTGCGCCAACGTCGGCAGCCTATCCCTTGTCGCAGGTAAGGAAGGGGCTTACACCGACGAATTGCCTGCCGATCTCGCCCAGGGGCCAGACCGTCTGCTGCGTTATGAGGTCCTCTTGAACAACCATGCAGGCAAATCCGCCGGCCCATCGAATACCGCTTATAGTGCAGCCGGCGTTAGTCCAGCCCCCCTCACCGGACTAAGCGGGCAGGTGCGAGGGGACGGTGTCCTGCTTGGCTGGCAGCCGGTCGCCGAGCCCGGACGAGCGGTATCCTTTCGCATTGAGCGCCTGCAACTGGACGTCCCAGCGCCCCAGGAGACTCCCAAATCCCCCCTTGCTCCGACCACGCCAGCTGCCGCGCAGACGCTGGTGGTCCACGGGAAGGACGGCGTAGACCCGGGTCACGCCATCGATAGCTCCGCCCTCTTCAACCAACGGTATCGCTATGCGCTCGAACGGGTTGCGACCGTGGATGTCTCCGGCCAAACGGTCGAGGTACAGGGTTTGCCCAGCGAGACTGTCGTAGTTGCGACCGCCGACGTTTTCCCCCCGGCGGTTCCCCAGGGGTTGGTGGCCGTGGCCGATGCCGCAGCTGGCGCCATCGATCTCTCCTGGTCCCCGGACACCGAGAGCGATCTGGCAGCTTATCGTGTCTACCGCCGTGAGGTGCAAGGAAACCTGGCCGCCCAACGCATAGCTTCCGCGGGGCTTGAAACCTCCTATCGGGATACGGGAGTGCAAAACGGACACACGTATGCTTATTCCCTTGCGGCCGTTGATCAAAGTGGCAATGAAAGTAAGCGTTCCCAAGAGGTTGAGGAGACTTTACCCAGCCGCTAAGCGACCCAAGTATCCAACAGACAGAGGAGCCCCATGAAATACTGCCGCCTGCAAACGAACTATGGAGCGCAATACGGCGAGGTTGTCGATCGCGATGGCCGGATGTGGATCGAGCGCCTGATTCCACCCTTCGAAGAAGGCTCGGCAACTGATTTCGTTGACCCCGCGAGCGATCCCTTTGATCCGCTGCCGCTCGACGAGGCGAGAACGCTCGCTCCCGTCGCGCCCTCAAAGATTGTCTGCGTTGGACGCAATTATCGTGAGCACGCGGCTGAATTGGGCAATGAGGTTCCCGCCGAGCCGCTGCTGTTTCTCAAGCCGCCCTCGGCGATCCTCTCCCCGGGGGAGGCGATTCGCATTCCGTCACTCTCCCAGCGGGTTGATTTTGAAGGTGAGATCGCGGTGGTTATCGGCCAGCGCTGCAGCAGGATAGGTCCTGATGAGGACCCAGGCGACTATATTCGCGGATACACCGTCGCTAACGACGTAACCGCCAGAGATCTGCAGAAGAAAGATGGCCAATGGTCCCGCGCCAAGGGCTTTGACACTTTCTGTCCCGTTGGGCCGCTGGTCACCGACGAAGTGGATCCCGCCTTGGGAATTGGTATCACCACCCGCCTTAACGGGGAGCTGCGCCAGGACGGCAATACGCGCGACCTGATCTTCTCCATCGACTACCTTCTGCGCTATATCACGGCCGCCATGACGCTGTTTCCAGGGGACTTGATCCTTACCGGCACCCCGGCCGGGGTGGCTCCCATGCTGCCCGGCGACCGGGTGGCCATTACCGTCGAGGGTATTGGAACGCTGAGCAATCCGATCGCCTGACCAAAGCAAATCGGAAGGCCCCATGAAACCTATCGCGATTTTAAGAATCTCAACAGTGCAAAGCCTTACACTGAAGGGGTACGCAAGGAGATAAATCGCATGGCCAAGACACTGCTCGAACAGCTTAAGGAAGTGACGGTGGTCGTTGCCGACAGCGGGGATTTTGAATCGATCGAAAAATTCAAACCCCAGGACACCACGACCAATCCCTCTCTTCTCACCGCAGCCGCCGGGATGCCACAGTATCAGCCCATCGTAGATGGGGTGCTTCTCGAGGCTAGAAAACAGCTCGGTCCGAACGCCAAGGATAGCGATGTAGCCAATCTTGCCTTCCGTCACCTGGCCGTGGCCTTCGGAAAGAAGATTCTGGCTATCGTTCCCGGTCGAGTTTCGACCGAAGTCGACGCGCGGTTATCCTATGACACTGCCGGCACCATGAAGATGGCGCGCGAGATCATTAAGCAGTATGACGAGGCGGGCATTTCGCGGGAGCGGGTGCTGATCAAGATCGCCTCCACCTGGCCGGGCATCAAAGCCGCGGAACAACTGGAAAAGGAAGGCATCCATTGCAACCTGACGCTGCTCTTTGGCATACATCAAGCCATCGCCTGCGCCGAGGCAAAGGTAACGTTGATCTCGCCCTTCGTGGGCCGCATCCTCGATTGGTACAAGAAGGACACGGGCAAGGACTACCAGGGCGCAGACGACCCGGGCGTGCAGTCGGTGACCAAAATTTATAACTACTTCAAGAAGTTTGGCTACAAGACAGTGGTGATGGGCGCGAGCTTCCGCAATATCGGGGAGATTCGCGAGCTGGCGGGCTGCGATTTGCTTACCATTGCTCCCAAGCTGCTGGAAGAGCTTCAGTCAACTGAGGGTGATCTGCCTCGCAAGCTGGACCCGAAGAATTCGCAGGGCTTGCAAATTGAGAAGATCTCGATCGACGAGGCCACGTTTAACAAAATGCACGAGGCCGATCGCATGGCTCACGACAAGCTGAAGGAAGGCATTGAAGGCTTCACTGAGGCGCTGGAGAAGCTGGAAAAGATTTTGGCCGATCGTCTGGCCCAAATGGGCGCCGGCAAGCAGGAAACAGTCGCTGCGCACTAAGCGTTACCCAAGAATGCAACATCCGGTGCGGCTGGCGTTGGTTGCCAGCCGCATCGCCCTTCCCCGCAAGATCCCGTTTTTAACCAGAACTGCCCCTTCGCACTAGCACCAGCTACGCGATTCTGCCCTCAGCAGGCGCAGGCGCATAGAAAGGTCTAGAATTCTCCCGATCATGGCTTTTACGCCGAGTACGATTGCCGCGCTGGTCATCGCCGCGAGTTTCGCCGCCGGGCTCAATGTGTATGCGACGGTCCTGACGCTTGGCCTGCTGGCACATGCGCATTGGGTAGCCTTGCCCCCCGGTCTTGAAGCGCTCTCCAACTGGTGGATTATCGGCGTGAGCGGAACCCTCTTTGCGGTAGAGTTCGTGGCCGACAAAATTCCAGGATTCGATTTGTTATGGAATGGGCTGCACACCTTTATCCGCGTGCCCATTGCCGCGCTGCTGGCTTACCGGGCCACGACTCAGCTATCTCCCGGTATGCAGGTGCTGGCCACTGCGGTGGGCGCGGCGATCGCCTTGGCCGCACACGGCTCAAAGACTGCGGCCCGGGCGTTGGTCACCCCCAGTCCGGAGCCGGTCTCAAACATTGCCCTGAGCAGCACCGAAGACGTCGCGGCGGTGGGCATTACCTGGCTCGCCACGCAGCATCCCTGGGCAGCCGCCAGCATCACACTGGCGCTCTTGCTGGTGACCGTTTTGATGATGCGCTGGGTGGTGAAGGCACTGCGCGGACTGTGGTGGAAACTGCGACCCCCCGCGGCGCAAGTAAATCAAGCATCCACTGCGCCCTAGCACGCTGCGGAACTCAACCCGTCCAGTTCCTAATGGGTTTGTTGAGAGAGTGAGGCTTGCCTGCTAGGCCTGCGCGGCGCGGCGGGGGGTGTGCGCCGGAATAGGCACTGGTCGAATCACTTCCGTATCTCCCTCCGGAAGCACACAAACGGATCCAGCGACTCCAGCGCGCTTTGCCGCCGCCAACAAGCGCTCCACCGGCTCGTCCATCGGCTCCTGAGAAAGCCGGAAGGTTCCGTAGTGCATGGGGATCATCTGCCGAGCGCCCACATCGAGAAATGCCTGCAGCGCCTCCTCGGGGCAGGTGTGCACCCCGCGATAGCTATCCGGACTATAGGCCCCGATGGGTAACAAGGCGATCTCCGGCTTCAGGCGTTGGCCAATTTTCGCGAAGCCGTCAAAATAAGCGGTGTCGCCGGAGTGGTAGACGGCGTGACCGCCACCCCGGATCACGTAGCCGCCGAAACCCCGATGCGTGTCCTTAAAGAGGCGCGCTCCCCAGTGCTTGCACGGCGTCATGGTGATCTCAAGACCGCTGATCGACTTGGTCTGCCACCACTCGATGGTGACCACCCGGGCAAAACCCAGGTCGCTGACCAGGTCTTCGACACCCCACGGCACAACAGCGATGGGCGCTCGCCCCGTCAGCTTCAGGGTGTGGGCGACGATCCGGCGCAAGGATGGCCGATTGAGGTGATCCATGTGCGCGTGGGAGAGCAACACCATGTCGATGGCAGGCAGTTCCTTGATCCTGACGCCGGGCCGGCGCAAGCGCCGCAACGCGATGAGCCGCTCGGCGAACACCGGGTCCATGAGCAACTTACGCCCACCAATTTGGATCAGGAACGATGAGTGGCCAATGAAGGTGATGCCCAACTCCTCCGGCGATACCAGGATGGGATTCTTCGATTCTCCGGTCATCGGCCTGAATGCAGACTCGCCGACCAGTGTTCCCAGCGACTGCATTTTCAGCAGAACCGCGCTCTTGCGCTTGACCATGGTTTTCATTCCCACCCCGACTTCTTAATAGATTCGCCCGCCCGGCTGCGAGATGCCATTTCCGTCGGTACAGCCTTTTTGCATCGGAAAATGATCCAAGGTACCACATGTCCCCCGCGTCCACAGCCAACCCATGGTCCGCGGCGGACACGTATGTGCCTCTAGTAATAGACGGCAGATATCCAGGAATGAATGGGCGCCAGGTTAAAAAGCGCCAATTTCGGGGTTAAGGTAACCGGGGCGTCACTCCAAGGTTGTACAGGAGAAAGGAATAAATGTCGGCCGCTGTATCCAACGCCTTGCTGGTGTTGCTGGCCCCGTGGCCGGATTGTGTATCGATTCGGATCAACACCGGGTTGGCGTGACTCGCCTTCTCCTGTAGCGCAGCGGCGTATTTGAAGGAATGCGCCGGCACCACTCGATCATCGTGATCCGCGGTGGTGATGAGCGTCGCAGGATACTTCACGCCCGGGCGAATATTGTGCAGGGGAGAATACCGATACAGTGTCTGAAACTCTTCCAGGTTGTCGCTTGAGCCGTAATCCGCAATCCAATTCCATCCGATGGTGAACTTCTGAAACCGCAGCATGTCTAAAACCCCAACCTGGGGCACGGCGGCGCGAAAGAGATCCGGCCGCTGGTTGACCACCGCTCCCACCAGCAGGCCTCCATTCGATCCTCCGGAGATGGCCAGTTTGTCCGGCGAAGTGTACCTGTTGGCGATCAACCACTCTGCCGCCGCAATAAAGTCATCGAACACATTCTGCTTCTCCGACTTCATCCCCGCCTGGTGCCACTTTTCGCCATACTCGCCGCCGCCCCGTATATTCGCTGAGGCATAGACAAAGCCCTGCTCCAGCAAGGCCAGCCGCAAAGGGTTGAATTCAGGAGGGACCGTGACGTTGAACCCGCCATAGGCATAGAGCAGTGCCGGGTTGCTGCCATCCAGCTTCAATCCTCGCTTGAAAACCAGGAACATGGGCACCCTGGTGCCGTCTTTGCTGGTGTAAAAGACCTGCTTCGTCTCATAGTCTTCCGCCTGGAAGCTTTTGATTGCCGATTCGCGAAAGATGGTGGATTTTCCGCTAGCGATGTCGTAGCGAAAAATTGTGCTGGGATAGTTGAATGAAGTGTAGGCGTAAAAGGCCTCTGTATCGTCGTGCCTGCCTCCAAAGCCGCTCGAGGTTCCTGGTCCAGGCAGCGGGATCGGGTTCTCCATTTTGCCGTTGATGGAATAGACGTAAGGGTGCGAGGTGACGTCCCTCGTATACGTAACAAACAGCTTCCCCCCTTGAGTCGACACACTGCTTAACCTATCCGTTGTTTCCGGCAACAGGTCTTTCCAGGCGGATTCAGGGTGTTCCCCGGGATCGTAGAGCGCGACGCGTGCATTGGGAGCGTTCTTGTTGGTCAGGATCAGGAAGCTGTCGCCCACATTATCGACCACGTGAAAGCGGTCATTGGTCACCTCGGCAACAATGGGAGTGAAAGCCGCTTCCTGCCCGGAGACGAATTTCGAGAGGTCAGAAAAGAAGAGCGCGTTGCCGTCCTTACCCTGGCCGCGCTCTGAAACGGTCAGAATTGCAAACCGTTCGTCTTCCGTCGTCTGGACGGTATGGAAACGCTGCGGATGCGCTTTGTCCTCATAGATGAGCCGATCGTCTGACTGCGGCGTGCCCAGGCGATGGTAAAAGACCTTGTGCCCTTCGTTGCGGGAAGAAAGATCATGCCCGTCCTCAGGCGCGTCATAGCGGCTGTAAAAGAAACCATCGCCAAACCAGGCAAGGCCAGTCACTTTCAGCCACCTGAGGTCGTCTTTGAGCACAGTTCCGGTTTCTATTTCCAGAACGTGACCATCCAGCCAATCTGAGCCGCCGCTGGAGAGGTAGTAGGCAAAATAGCGCCCATCCCGCGAAGGCTCCCCGGCCATCAGCCGTATGGTGCCGTCGGCGGAGAGTTGGTTAGGGTCAATGAGAACGCGAGGCGCCCCGTCCAGCCCCTTCTGCACATAGAGCACGCTCTGATTTTGCAGGCCGTCATTTTTTGACCAGAGATAGTAGGCTCCGGTCCGGCTCGGAAGGCCGTACTTGGGGTAGTTATAAAGCTCTTCCAACCGCTGCTTGAGCTGGGACCGGTAAGGGATCTCTTCCAGGTAGTCGAAGGTTACCTGGTTCTCCGCTTTCACCCATGCCAGGGTCTCGGCCGAGTTGTCATCTTCGAGCCAGCGATAAGGATCGGCGACCTTGACGCCATGGTAGTCATCGACCTGGTCAGCTTTCCGGGTTGTGGGATAGTCCAGCACTCAAAACTGTAGTGATTTCAGATATTCCCGAAAAACTGTCCCCAGCTCGTTGTGGTTCAGGGCAAACTCCACCGTGGCTTTGAGCATGCCCAGCTTGTCGCCGGCATCGAAGCGCAGCCCGTCGAAACTGTACCCGTAGACTTTTTCGTGTTGCAGCAACCCTTTAATGCCATCGGTCAATTGCAGTTCCCCGCCGGCGCCGAGCGGAGTCTTCTCCAGCACATCAAAGATTCTGGGGGTGAGAATGTAACGCCCGATGATCGCGTGCCGTGAGGGCGCCTCCTCTTGCTTCGGTTTTTCCACCAAACCCTTCACGTCGAAGATGCGGTCGCTGCCTTCATGTTCGGTGCAATCAAGCACACCGTAGGATGAGATGGAGGGGCCGTCCACGACCTGCGTGGCCAGAATGGTCGACTGTGTCTGCTCGAAGACTTCTATCATCTGCTGCAGGCAAGGCACTTTGGCTTCGATGATGTCGTCGGGCAGAATGACCGCAAAGGGCTCGTCACCTACCAGGTCGCGTGCCATCAGAACGGCGTGTCCCAGACCCATGGCCTCTTTCTGGCGAACGTAGGCGATGCGCGCCATATGCGATATTTGCCGCGTCATGGCGAGCAGCTCGGTCTTGCCTCGCTTCTCCAGCAGTTGCTCCAGCTCAAAACTGATGTCGAAATGGTCTTCGATCTCTGCCTTGTTTCTGCCGGTAACAATGATGATTTGTTCGCAGCCTGCCGCGATGGCCTCTTCCACGCCATATTGAATCAGCGGCTTGTCTACCAGCGCCAACATCTCCTTAGGCAGTGCTTTGGTCGCCGGCAAAAAGCGCGTGCCGAGGCCGGCCGCCGGAAAAACTGCTTTGCGTACTCTGTCTTTCATCTCTTGTGATCCTTCACGCCCGTTAGGCTGTTCTCTGTGAATTGTTCATGAATGGCCGTTGGTGCACCCTTCAGCGTATTTAGGATGCAGGAAACATTAGAGTGTAGGTGACGCGTCCCCAAGAAGTGCCCGGCGGACTATTTTTATGGGGGCGAACCCCTGCTTGAGAAAGTCGTCGTGAAACCGCTCCAGCGAAAACTGGGCTCCCTCTTTTTTCTCTACATCGGCGCGCAATTTCATAATCTGCAGCTTACCCAAGGTGTAATAGAGATAGGTTGCATCGGTTGTTCCGCGTTTGGTTTCGATCAGCCCGCTCTCGTGCGTTTGATATCCTTCGGTTAGAAAAAAGTCTACCGCCTGATCGAACGTCATCTGCCCGGTATGCATTTGGATGCCTACAACAAAACGGGCATCGCGCAGCAGCGCATCCTGCAATTGCCCCAGGCGAATCATTTTGGCATCCCGGGCATCGCGTGCCCCCGTCCCCGGTTGACCGTAACCCTCGTCCAGCATCATTTGCTCGCAATAATGCGCCCAGCCTTCTGCGTTGGAGTTGGCTCCCAAGAGCTTGCGCACCGTGCTCGGCGCCTGTGGCACCCATAGGAATTGTATGTAGTGTCCTGGATAAGCCTCGTGAATCGCAGTGCTGATGATGGTTCCCCGGTTAAACTCGGCCATGCGCTCTGCGATTTGCCGGGGCGTATCGTGGGCTCCGGGCAGGGTCACGTTGAAGTACGCCTGGGTGGCGACTTTCTCAAAGGGGCCAGGGGTGTCCATCGATGCCGTGGTCGTCGCGCGCATAAACGGCGGCGTTTCTTCCACGATGGGGCGCACCTGGGAGGGAATATCGACGATATGCCGGGCTTGAATGAACTGGATCAAACCCTGGAAGGTGTCGCGAAAACTCTGTAGCAGATGATCGGGCGCAGGATGGTCGCGGCCCAACTCCGCCAGCAGCTCGCGCGGCTGGCGGTTGGGGTCGATTTCCTTCGCGATGCGCTTGAACTCCGCCTGGTTCTTGTGCAGGTCCGCATAGCCAATCTCGAGCAGCCTGGGTAGCGGCGTGTCGACCATCTCGTTGTACAGCAGCATTTTCGAAAAGGTATCCGCGCCATATCTGAAGTCGCCGTGCGACTGGGGAAGAACGTCCTTCTTGAGCCAGGCCTGATAGCTCTGAAGCGCTGCGATGACAGCTGCGTTCGTCTGAGAAAACTCTTGCTTGAGTTGTTCATTCTGCGCTTGCTTAAAGGCTGCGGGTACGTCCGATTGGAAAAAGGAAATGATGTCGGGCAGCTGTTCCAGGGCAATTTCGGTATAAATGTGCGGCGGGTTCTTGAGATTCTGATGGGCGGCCTGGAGCGCTGCCGGCATCAGCTTTTCCCGGGCAATCAGGGAGCGCAAACGATCGTCGGGCGAGGCGAAGGTGCGTTCCATCAGCACGAAGGCGCTATTGGAAATTCCGCTCGAATACTGGTCGGGATCCTTCTCCCACAAGCGAATAGTGTTGAGCGAGAGCAGCATGCTGTGAATATCCGCCAACAGCAGCTCCAGATCGCCCTGGCTGGTCAGATCGAGCTGGTCAGCTGGAATGGCGTTAAATTTGCCTTCGAACCGCCGCAAGTCCGCCGTCTCTCGATCTACACTGTCGCGCGAATAATCCTCCAGCTGCGTGTCGTACTGGTGCAGGCCTGCCTCTGTGCCGGCCGACGGGGCGTAATGGAAATAGACCTGGTCGAAGTATTGATCGGCAAGCTGGCGAAGGCTTGCCGCCGCGGGTGGCTCCGCTGCGGCGGGTTGAGCTGGCTTGTTGGAACATCCCGAGCCGGTGATGACTGCGGTTCCGGTGAGGACCAGTGCAATTCGTTTCAAACGCAATCGATGGTTTCTCCGATCACAAATCTCGACGCTAACGGCTAACGGCGCTGATGTGGGGCAGCCACCTCAGCGACTTCGTCTGCCGTAAGCTCTTCCAGCAGGGCCCGTATCTCATTCAGTACATCCACCGGCTCAGTTGCCTTGAGCGGAAAACGAAGCACTCCCTGGGGGGTGAACTGCGCTCCCTTCTTGGCGTTTTGTGCCACCAGCTTCATCAGGCGGCCCGGATCGATGCTGGCCTGGCCGGTGAAGCGGATGTGGATCTGGTCGCGCTTGCGATCCACCTGGGCTACCCCGGTTCGCTCGCATAGCAAACGAAGGCTGGCTGCATCCATCAGATGGTGCACGCTGGGCGGCAGCTCGCCGTAGCGATCTTCCAGCTCGGCACGGACCTCGCTCAGGCTGCCGTCATCCAGGGCTCCGGCGATTTTCTTGTAGATGCGCAGCCGCTGGTTTTCTTCCGCGATATAGCCTTCATCGATGCGCAGGCTGATGCCGAGGTTGAGCTGCGTGCTGGCCCGTTGCGGAAGCTCCTCACCTTTCAGCTCATTGACCGCATGCTCCAGCATGCTGGTGTACATTTCGAAACCCACGGCCTCGATATGGCCACTCTGCTCACCGCCCAGCATATTGCCTGCACCGCGCAGCTCGAGATCGAGTGCGGCGATCTTGAAGCCGGCGCCGAGGTCGGAGAATTCCTTGAGTGCGGCCAGCCTGCGGCGTGCGATTTCGGTTAGCTCCTGCTCGGGAGGAATCAGCAGGTAGGCATAGGCGCGGCGATTGGACCGGCCGACCCTGCCCCGTAGCTGGTACAGCTCAGACAGCCCGTGGCGGTCGGCGCGGCTGATCAGGATGGTGTTGGCCAGCGGAATGTCGAGGCCGTTCTCGATGATCGTGGTCGCCACCAGGACATCGTATTCGCCGTGCATGAAGGCCAGCATGACCCGCTCCAGCTCGGTCTCGCCCATCTGGCCGTGGCCAACAGTAACGCGAGCTTGCGGCACCAACTCCTGGATCTTGGCGGCGATTTCGTAGATGGTCTCTACCCGGTTGTGCACAAAATAGATCTGGCCGCCTCGCTCCAATTCGAGTTCCAGGGCCGAACGAATCAACTTCTCGTCGAACCTGGCCACCACCGTCTGAATGGCCATGCGATCTTTGGGCGGCGTTTCAATCACGCTCATATCGCGCAAGCCCACCAGGGACATATGCAGGGTGCGCGGAATGGGTGTGGCCGACATGGCCAGCACATCGATTTCCCGGCGCATCTGCTTCAGGCGCTCTTTGTGGCGTACGCCGAAGCGCTGCTCTTCATCCACCACCAGCAAGCCAAGATTGTGGAAGTGCAGGTCCTTCGACAATAGCCGATGAGTGCCGATAAGGATGTCGACCTTACCCGCCTCGACACGCTCGAGAATCAGCTTTTGTTCCTTGGGAGAGCGGAAGCGAGAGATCATCTCCACGGTAATGGGAAATTTGCTGAAGCGGCTTTTGAAGGTCTCGAAATGCTGGAAGCTGAGTACCGTGGTCGGCGTCAGCACCGCCACTTGGCGGCCATCCTGCACTGCCTTGAAGGCGGCGCGCATCGCGACTTCGGTCTTGCCGTAGCCCACGTCGCCGACCAGAAGGCGATCCATGGGCAGCGTCGATTCCATGTCGCGCTTGATGTCGGCGATGGCTGAAATCTGGTCCTCGGTCTCGTTGTAATCGAAGGCGTCTTCGAACTCGCGTTGAAAGTCGTTGTCTACTGGAAAGGCGTGACCGTGGGCGGCCTTGCGCTGGGCATAGAGCTTGAGCAGCTCATCGGCCATGTCCTGCATGGCCTTGCGCACCCGGGCCTTAGTCTTGGCCCATTGCTGGCTGCCCAGACGGTTTAGCACTGGAGCCGGGCCGGCATCGGTGGAGCGATACTTCTGAATCAAGTCCAGCCGGGTGAGCGGGACATAGAGCCGTGCCTGCTCGGCAAACTCCAGCACCATGAATTCCACCTTGATGCCGTCCTGCTCAATCTCCCTCAGCCCCATGTAGCGGGCGATGCCATGTTCTACGTGCACCACATAATCGCCTACCGTCAGATCACGAAAGTCGGAGACGAAAGCTGCGGTCTTTGACTTGGCCTTGCGCGGCACGGGGCGAGCCGCCACATCGGCTTCATCGGAGAAGTCATTGGCGCCGAAGAGCACAATGTTGCTCTCCGGCAGGCTGACGCCGCTCGAAATTGCGCATTGCACCAGCACCGGGGTGCGGAAATCACCTGCCAGGTGGCTGGATTCGTCGTAGGCCTGCTCACTGCCCGGGGCCTGGGCGCGGCTGCCCAGCCGGTAGGGCTGGCCGTATTCCCTAAGCAGGCCGGCTAGCCGCTCCACCTCTCCGTGGTTCGGCGCCACCAGCAGCATGCGGGTTTGCTGTTCCGCCAGGGACTTGATCTGTTGTAGAAACGCCGGAATCGAACCATGAAAGCGCAGGGTGGGACGGGAAGAGAAAGCGACCTCGTCCATGGGATTGACGTCTTCGTCCAGAACATCCACGGCGCCCAGCTGGTCCATTTCCAGGCCGGGCAAAGCCGCGATTTTGGCCAGCAGTTCGTCCGGGGAAAGATAGATGTCGGTGGGTGTAATGAGTGAACCGATCCCACTGCGGTCATGCCGCTGTTCGACTTTGTTCCACCAGCGGTCCGCCTGGTTGCGGATCATGGCCGGCTCTTCCTGAAAGACATACACCGTGGGAAAGAGGTCGAAGAGGGTACGATCGGCGCCCGCCACCGGGCAAAAAAACTCCCAGCCGGGAAAGACGCTTACGCCGCCGGCGCCCAGCGCCCGATCCAAGAGTTCCTCGTCGTCTCCGGCATCGAGACGGCTTCCACTCAGGCGCTTGTGCACTGCGGCCAGCAGATCCTCTGAGATGGGGGTCTCGGTCAGCGGCAACAGCCAGGTCTCATCGATGGCGGTGGACGAGCGTTGCGAGTCCGGCTCGAACTTGCGTAACGATTCGATCTCGTCCCCGAAGAGTTCCATGCGCACCGGGCGGTCGGCTTCCGGGGAGTAGACATCGAAGATGCCGCCGCGGCGGGTGAACTGGCCGGGCATTTCGACTATGTCCATGGGACTGTAGCCCACACTCGCCAGGTGGGTAGTGAGCTCATCCATGTCGATCTCTTCTTCACGGCGCAGGACCCGCCCCAGCTGCGCATAGTAGTCCGCGGAGAAGACACGCATGCACGCGGCCTCCACCGGGACGATCACGATTGCAGCGGCGCCGGTCGCGATCTTCCACAGCACGGAAGCGCGTTGCTCCTGCACGTCCGGGTGTGGCGACATATTTTCGAAGGGAAGAACATCGTGTGCCGGGAAGCGAAGCACGCGCTCAGCTTCGATCGCCCCGGTAAGTTCGCAAGCGGCGCGCAAGGTGAGCAGGAGCGTATCAGCGGCCTTGTTGTCGGCGACGATGACGGCCACAGGTGACTGGGCGGCCCGGGCAAAGAGCGGCAGGTAGAGGGCCCGCGCGGTGCCGGTAAGCCCGGAGACACGTTTGCGCCCCGCAGCGAGGGCCAGGTGCCTTCGTACGCGCTCGAACGGTTCACAGTGTTCCAGGTCCGTGAGCATCTCGCGGACGAAGGGGAGGATCATGCCTGATCCAATTCTAACGGACGCTTTTTATCTGGATCAGAGCCCGTGGAAACCGCAGATCTGTTTACTCCCCGCAGGAGTTTGTGTCATAGCAACGGCTGAGGGAATATGACGGGTGCCCCAGGTTCGCCCCAGCGTACCTGGGACGAAAATGATGGGCGTAGCCCCAACGATCGCATTTGCTGAATCCAGCAGATCGGGCTTTGGATAGGAAAAGCACCCGATCCATCCCTCTTGTTATGACACAGATCTCCGGCAGGGATGGTTGCGGGGAATACCCAAGCACTCAGTGCTTGGTGGGTCTTGGAACTAGATCCAGTCCCGGAGGAGTGTTTGGGGAGGGATAGATCTGGTTGAAAGATTCTGCTATCCAAAGGCGGATTTGCTCGGGATTCTGCAAAAAACGGTCGTTGGGGGCTGCGCCCCACCGTTTTCGGCCCAGGTACGCTGGGGCGAACCTGGGGCACCCGTCCTATTCCTTCTGGCCCTGCTATGATACGGACTTTTCCACAGCACCGTCAGAACTGCGGATCAGCCAATCCGCACTTTGACCACGCTTCACGATCGTGGCATCCAGCCAAAGCCAATTTTGGGAATTTGTCCCGGGCACAAGCACAACACGAGCAGCACCAGCGGAGAGCCGGCGTTGCCCGTGAGTGCGAAAAGCGTCGCCTACGCCTGGACGGCGACTGCCTTCTCGGAGTTGGAAACTGCAGCCGCCGGCACGCCTTCTTTTCCCTGGCCCGGCTTGCGGATATCGATGCCGCCCTTGAAGAAGGCTCCATCCTCAATGCTGATGCGTTGTGCAATCACATCACCAGTCAAGGAACCTTCGCTGCGGATGTCCACCCGGTCGCTGGCATTGATGTTGCCGCGCACCTTGCCCAGAACCACTACTTCGCGGGCAGAGATATTCGCGGACACCTGTCCATTGCGGCCAACCGTGACCCGGTTGCCAGGTAGGTTGATGGCGCCCTCGACCTTGCCGTCGATGTACAACGACTCGGAACCGGTGACTTCGCCTTTGACTACCAGGCTCTTGCCAATCGTGGCCTGATCGGCGGCTGCCGGCGATGCGGGGGAGGTGCTGGACGTGCGGGTGGTGGTTGATTCGTGGCTTGCGGCCGCGGGCACGGAGGGACGCGTGGGCTCTGTGCTAGGGGACATAGAAGGACTTCCCGGCTGGTTCGGTTTCCACATCTCTGTTGTACTTCCTTTCGTTTACATCTTGAATACAGGCCCCCGAAACAACCCTGCGGATTGCTTCCGCACTTAAGGGCAAAATCAGGTGGATCTGTTGTTTCATGCTCACTCTGCCTGCTCGGCTAAACTCGTGCAAGCCGCGAAATCCTTGCGCTTCTCTGCATCTTAACCACGCTTGGCGCAAAATTGAAATCCCCCATTCCGAATCTTTCAGGGTTCCGGGGGGGCTGACCCATTAGTATCAACAAAGACATGGTCTTCGGCGCTCAATTTGCAAACCTGTCCCTGGAATGACCGACCGCGAACTCCTCCATCGTATCGAACGTTCTGCCGGCCAGCGCGCCGGCTACAAGCAATTGGTTCGCGAACTGGGCCTGGGCGGCGGGCGAGAGCGTCGGATGTTGGTCGAACAGCTCGACCGCATGACCGCGCGGGGCGAACTGATTAAGTCTGACCGCGATCACTGGGCCCTGCCCCAGGCCGCCTCGCGGAACAATTTAGTCGCTGGCCGTTTGGATGTACATCGCGACGGCTTTGGCTTTGTGCGGCCGGAGACCCGCCAGCCCGGCGGCGATGACGATATCTTCATTCCTCCTAACGAGATGAACGGCGCCATGCAAGGCGACCAGGTGCTGGTAGAACTCGCTCCACCGCGGGCTGATGGCCGCTTCAGCGGGCGCATCGCCAGAATACTCAGCCGGCGCAACCCCACGGTCGTGGGCGTCTTCCATTATGCGCTTCACGAGCATGCGCAGGGCAATACAGTTACACCGCTCGATGAACGGGTGACCCAGCCCATCCTCATCCCCTTTGGCCTGGAGCAGGCTCCAGCAACCAGTGAGGGTACTCCCCATCGCGTGGTCAGCGAACATATCGGGCGCTCAGAGCCGGGGACTACCGCAGAAACCGGGTCTGGGTTGGAAGGCATGGTGGTCGACGTAGAGATCACCGACTGGCCGACGCCCTCCCGTCCTGCCCGCGGCCGGGTGATCGAGGTCCTGGGCCGGGAAGATGACTTTGGTGTCGACGTCGAAATCGTCATCCGCAAGCATCATCTACCCCATGTTTTCCCGGCCAACGTGCTGGATGAGGCGCGTGCGGTGGCTCACCTGGACGAGGAGGAAGCCACCCTCCGCCGGGACTTCCGCGATCTGCCCATCGTTACCATCGACGGCGAGACAGCCAAGGACTTCGATGACGCCGTCTTTGTCCGCCGCCACGGGAGCGCCTGGGAGTTGCAGGTTCACATTGCTGATGTGGCCCAATATGTGACGCCCGGGACTGCGCTCGACCTCGAAGCGCGCTTGCGCGGCACCTCGGTTTATTTTCCCGATCGCGCGGTCCCCATGCTTCCGCAGGAGCTTTCCAGCGATATCTGCAGCCTGCGTCCGGCGGAAGACCGGCTGGTGCTTTCCTGCATCATGATGATCGACCCGGACGGCGAAATTCTCAGCTACGAGGTGACCACGGGGGTCATCCGCTCGGTGCGTCGCATGACCTACACCCAGGTGCACGCGGTCATCACCGGCGACCAGCAAACACGGGAGGAATTCGGTCCCCTGGTGGCGGAATTCGAACGCATGTATGAGTTGGCGCGCCTGCTGCATAAGAAGCGCCAGCGCCGGGGTTCGATTGACTTCGATCTTCCGGAGCCGGTCATCGAATTCGATTCCCAGGGCGCGATGCAGAGCATCGTTCGTTCCGAGCGCAGCTGGGCCAACCGCCTGATCGAAGAATTTATGCTCTCCGCCAACGAATGCGTGGCCTCCTGGCTGCAGAACCTCGACGTGCCTTCGCTGTATCGCATTCACGAAAAGCCGGAGGCTCGCCGCGTGGCGGAATTTGAGAGCGTGGCTGCCACCTTCGGTTACTCCCTCGGCCTGGGCCCTTTGCCGGTCAAGCGCATGACCATGAAGTCGGAACGGCGCGAATTGAAAAGCCGTGGAGGAGGTCGCCAGCCTCGCCAGCACGAGGTCGCGGAGGATATTGCCGTCACCCCGCGCATGTATCAGCAGCTGGAGCTCAAGATCGGGGGCAAGCCCGAGGAGCGCATCCTCGCCCACCTCATGCTCCGTTCCCTGCGCCAGGCGCGCTACAGCGAAAAGAATGAAGGCCACTTCGCCCTGGCTGCGCCTTGTTACACCCACTTCACTTCGCCCATCCGCCGCTATCCGGACCTTATTGTTCACCGCATTGCCAAGGCGGTGCTTGCCTCCGGCGCGAGCGGAACCGGCGTGCTGGCGAAGCAGAGCGGCAAGGCCTCGCGGCATCGAGACGAAATCAGCCATGAGCTGGCCCCGATCAGCGAGGTTGAACTGGCCGGCATTGCCTATGAATCAAGCCAGGCCGAGCGCCGCGCGGAAGACGCCGAGCGTGAGCTGATGGAGTGGAAGAAGGTTAAATTCATGCAGGATCGCATCGGCGACGACTTCGACGCCATGATCCTCAGCGTGACCAAGTACGGTTGTTTTGTCGAGCTCGACAACCTCTTCATCGAGGGCCTGGTTCCGATCCTGAGCCTGCAGGGCGACCACTACACCTTCCGCGAAAACACGCGCCAGATCATAGGAGAGCAGTCCGGCCGGCGCTATTCCATGGGGGACCGGGTTCGGGTGGTCCTCGACCGCGTGGATTCCGTTCAGCGACGGTTACAGTTCTCCATCCTGGAAGAAGTGGCGCCGGTGCGCCTGGGCCGCCCCGCCAAGGGCAAGGCGAAGGTCAAGTCCGGCAAAGGCAAAGCCCATCCCTACATTCCCCCCAAGAGCAAGGTGCTGCGCAAGGGCAAGCAAAAGGCGAAAAACAAGCGCCCGGGCAAGAAGCGCGGCTAATGCCAGCAATTTACAATGAAGCAAGCTATCAATTTTGGAGAGATCCCATGCCACACATGGTCGTTTGTGCGCGCTACAAGCAGGAGATGGAGGGCCTCGACGAGCCCCCATTTGACAGTGAATTTGGCCAGAAGATTTACAACCAGGTCTCGAAAAAGGCTTGGGGGGAGTGGATCGAGCGGCAGAAGATGCTGCTGAATGAATACCGCCTGCAGCCCTGGACGCGGGAAGCGCAGGAGTTTCTGGTGGAGCAGATGCAGGAGTACTTTTTCGGCGAAGGATCGGCGCTTCCCAAGGAATACGTTCCGCCCGCTCACTGAGGACGCGTCTGCTCCAGTCGTGTACACTCAAGAGGTTGTTTTTCCTGTCGGGACGTGGCTCAGCCTGGTAGAGCACTCGCTTGGGGTGCGAGGGGTCGGCAGTTCAAATCTGCCCGTCCCGACCATCAAAATCAACCATTTACAGGACTACCCCACCTGCATCCGCCTGCCGAAAATACGCAAGGATGGATACCCCCGAAGTCCACTTCCATCCTTTTCGCGGGTCTCCTGCTCATCTTTTGCCTCTGGGCTCTCTCCTTACCGCTCTTCCCCAGCCAGGACGGGCCCATGCACAAGTATTACGTGCATGTGCTGGCGTCCCTACTCTCCGGCGCGCACTCCTACGACGCCTACGTCATCCGGCACCCTTTTCCACCCTACGCGACCCACTACGCGGTATTGCTTGGTTTGACCAGGTGGGTGTCGTTCGACCTTGCCGAGAAGCTTCTTATCTGCCTCATTTTTGTTTGTACCGCCTACGGGGTTCGGTACTGTGCCCGATCCCTGGGACCAAGTGGGGATTTGGTTTCGCTCTGCATGATCCCCCTGGTGCTCCACTGGTCGTTGGTGATGGGCTTTTTGAATTATTCGCTGGCAGTAGGACTATTCTTCCTGGCCGCTGGTTTGTGGTGCCGGGCTTCCGCAGGGCGATTACGGCTCTGGCTGTTTTTTGCCTTGGTCAGCGTTCTTCTGGCTTTGACTCATCCCATACCGCTGTTGCTGCTGATCGTTTTCTGTTTGTTAGACCTGCTCATCCGTCTGATCCAGAGTCGCTTCTCGCTCAAGGATCACCGCTGGATGTTCTTCGGGTTGGCGATCGCGTGCCTGAGCTTCCTGTACCCGCTGGCCAGCGTGGATCGGTCGCGCTCGGTGGCAAACCTGCGCGGCCTATCCCTGCACAAGGACGCTCTGATCAGCAGCCTGGCGCTGTTCGGTATATCTCCCTTCGATACCCGAGCGAGGAATCTGGTTATCAACTGCTATCGCCTGGAGCTCTATGCTTTGTTGCTGGGCTGCCTGGCGCTCGCAGGGTCGGGTTTTCTCGGGCGTTGGCAGGCGCGCCGGCTGAGGCCGAGCGACAGCATGCTGATTCTGGCGGTTGCCATTTTGGTCGCTATTCCGATTCTTCCCCAATCGATGAACGGTTCCGACTATTTCTCGCAGCGGCTTATGATTTTGCCCTGGTTGGGAGCGATTGCCGCCGCCGGCGGCTATGCGACGCCGCACCGCTTGGCGCGCAGTGCTCCTCTCTTCGCTGTTGCCTTGACGATGACCACCCTATTGCCGGCCGAGATTTTCTTCCGGCCCGTAGCCCATCAACTCTTTGCTCTCGAACACCAACCGCTCCCGGAGCATGCCCGGGGACTCGCGCTCCTGGATCCCGCGATGCTCAAGGCGGTGCGGGTGCAACACCAGTTGGGCTTCAACCCTTACCTGTGGAGTGGAGCCCTTCCTTTCCTGCATGCAGATGACGTGATGCTCAATAGTCCATTCATGGACCAGAAGATTACCCCGCTCATGCCCACGCCGGGAGGAGATCTCCTTATCGACCGAATGAGCTCCCCCGAAGAAGCAGAGCGCCTGATCAACGGAAACCTCGACCTGCCGTCGCTTCCGCCCGCGATGCGTTCTACACTGCTCGCTTCCACCGGGCTGGTGGTATTCGTTGGGACTCCAGCCGCAGTGGACCAGGGCCTCGAGCCGTTAGCCGGTAAGAGCCTCGCTACTCACTACGCCTGCACCAGCCACGCCTGGTACCTGGTGTGCTTGAGGAATTACGGTGCCTGGAATCCCACTCCAGTTCCTAATGGGTTCTGTTGGACGTTGCAGGACTGGGTTTCCATTCTCACACATCCTCTCAGGCCGCAGCTGGTTGATTTTTCCATAGGCTGTGAAGGCAAAGCGCCGCGATAAAAAGTTCCACTGGAGCTCCGGAGGGAAACGGTCCCAGTCCGTGAATCGTGATCCCGTGAAATTGGCTGAAGTGGTAAACGAACAAGCCCGCGATAAACAGCAAATACGAAGATCTGCCTCGTTCCTTCACCTCATACAAGCCCGGGATCGCAGCCAGCATCAGGGCGTGATCGTAGAGGCGATGGTAGCTCACCAGCAGTTCGAGCATGACCAGCACCGCGAGAATCGTGAACGGCCGCGTGGCCAGAGTTCTCTTGCGCCAACAGACGAAAACAAGCAGTCCCGCAAGCGCGAGGAATACGGCATAGGTAAGGCCATTGCAAACGTGCGGATCCTGAATCAAGCGAGCGAAAAATGCCTGAAGGTTGAGAAAGCTCGACGAGTTCGCATCGTTCAAGCGCGAAAAGTCCGCATCTCGTCCCGGCTGCATCGCCAGCTTGAGGTTGGAAGAGAGATGCCCCAGGTAGGCGAACGAAGATAGCCGGGAATAGAAAAGCAGTGTGCCGGCGGCGCCCGCGGCCGCAGTGAATAAGCAAGCGGCCAGCGCTGGGATGCGGGTGCTGTTTCTAAGCAGGAAGTAAGCGACGCAGAGGTACGCTCCCTGAGGCTTGAGACAGAGACTGATTGCCAATAGCAAGCCACCCACGATGGGCATGGAGCCAGACTCCAGGGCGACGATGGCGAGGGTCAACGAGGAGGCAGCGATCAGCACCGGTTGCCCTAGCTGCACCGCCCAGCCGATAGACCCGTCGGCGAGCAATATCACGAAGGGCAAAACCGAGAGCAGATCGCGATAGGCTTTGAATCTGAGGAAGAGCACGAGAAAAGCCCCAGTCAAAAACCCAAAACAGAGAAGCAGCCATACCACGGAAAGTACAGACCAGGGCAAGAGTGAAAAAGGAAAAAGAAGAAGGAACGTGCTGGGCGGGTAGACAGGCCATTCAGGCTTGAAATGTTCGGTTGGGGTATAACCGCCCATCCTGGGGAATTCGCGCTCCAACGTGGACGCGTCATAAGGGTCGCATCCGGCAAGCAGGCAATGCGCACCCGTAACCACCGTCACAAAGTCGTGTTCGACGCCGAAGCCGTTTCTGGAGGGACGGGAGTAGATGTAGAAGATCGATGCCAGGCAAGCGACGATCACGATCGAGCCAACAAGAGCCTGAACCCTGTTTCGACTCAAAGGCTTCCTCTCCCGGCTTCGGCAGGAAAAAGCTCCTGCGCTTTTACCCGGTGCGGGCTGTAATGGTCACGCATCCGCATGAATGGCTTTTCTATCAGGCAGTAGGAGGCAACCGCCATCAACGGCACCAGCAGTACCGAGGCGAGCCCATTATGGGGAATGTGCAGAAGATAAACGATCCTGCTGCCGAGCGGATGATAAAGGTAAAGGGAATAGGAGAGCAGGGCGACAACGCGCACCATCCTGCTGCGGCAAAATGCCCACGAACGGGCTCCCCAGTACGCGGTCTGCAGTAGCATCGCCGCAATGATCAGCGGCTGCAGTGACCATAACAAAAGAAAGAACGCATGATTCTTGGGTGGAAACAGGACAACGCATGCCAGGGCCAGCGGAGGCAGAACACTCAGCCATTGCCGCTGCAGCAGACTGCAGCAGACCAGGCGGGTCTTGCTGTCTCCCACCATAATGGCAAGCAGGCATCCGGACAAAAGCGCATCTGCGCGCATCTCGAACGCGCAATACACATAATCCCACCGGACGCCAAGCCCGAGGTAAAGAAGGGCACGGTAGGTCCACAGGCCGACGAGGATCAGAAGCATCGTGCGCAGCATGGTCGAGCGCTTTCTCAATAACAGGATCAGCAACAGCGGCCAAAGCAGGTAGAACTTCTCTTCGATGGCCAGCGACCAGCTGATCCACATATGCGAGTAGGCCAGCTCGCCGGCATGAAATGCCCGGCCGTAATCCATCATGTAGAAGAAAGAGGTCAGCGCGCCCTTCCAGTAGAACTCGTGGAAGGCGAGGTCGACCACGGTAGTCAACATCCAGCAGAAATAGAAAGCGGGGAAGATGCGAAAGGCGCGCCTGCGGTAGAAGTCCTTCAAGGAAATCCTTCCCGTCGCCTCGTGTTCTCTGAGCAGGATGGAGGTGATCAGGAAGCCGCTGAGCACGAAGAAGATCATCACTCCGAGCCAACCTAGCTCCGGATGCGTGCGAAACAGATGATCCGTAACCCGGTAGTGATCGGCCAGTACCAGTGTGACTGCCAGGGCTCGCAGGGCATCCAGTCCGCTGATGACCTTGGCCTGCAGAACCTCGGTCAGCTCATGGTCAAGGACGCGCAGAGCCAATTCCGCCCGGACGGTATTAGGCATAGAGACCGCCCAAGTATTTCAGCTCCAATGGAAAGAGCAAGCGGATTCACCCCCGGTAGTTTCCCCGTTAATCGCCACGGTCACCGGCTGGGCCGCGATCTTTGTATTCCATTGCCACCTATACTCCAGCCGTTCCCTCAGTCGCAGTGAGGGCCGTTCCACCAGCCAGTAGGAGAGCTCTGCGCAGGCGAGGATAGCAGGCAGACTCCAGGGAAAAAAACGAGCACTGTTTGCGCCGGCAAACATTTCCTGCCAAAGATAAAGGCTGTAGGAGATCACCCCCAGGTGGCGCAGCACCCGGGTGTTCAGCACCCAACCCAGGGCGGAGTCCGGAACCCGCACCACATAGAGCAGGATTTGCGACATGCAAATGGCGTTGAGGGTAAGGCCTACGACCAGGGTGTAAGAGCCGCGGAAATGGGCCTGCAGTATAGGGCTAAGAACGAAAACGAACAGGCCGGACAGCGCTGCTACCCGGCCGCGAATCAGGGGCTGGACGAATTCGTTAAATCGCGGGTTATGCCAAAGCAGCGCCAAGAGACAGCCGAACATGATGCTGTCGAGGCCCGAATGCAACATCGCGCCCACCAGTGCGCGGTGGTGGGGAGCCAGGTAATACGTGACCAACCGTGACAGCGGAGATAGCAGGATCAACCAGGTGGCTAGCTTGATGCCCTTTCTCGTACCCAACAATAACAGCGCCGCAGGCCACAGCAGATAGAACTGCTCCTCCAGGCTAAGAGACCAGGTGTGTTCCAGCAGCGGACTATCTAGGCCCAAATAGTTGGTGGTGTAAGTGCCGGCGATGAGGAAGGCGCTTAGCTTACCGGCAAAGACCCCCGCGAACGTGAGCGCGAAGCCGGCAGCCAGGTAGACATAAAACGCGGGGAAGATGCGCAGTGCCCTCCTGAAATAGAAACGCCCCAGGCTGATCGTGCCGGTCGCATTCAGCTCTTTTAACAAAATGAGGGTGATCAGAAATCCGCTGATGACAAAAAAGGTTTGTACTCCCAGAGACCCCCAAGCGGCATAGAGCCAAAGCGGAATGAAGGGAATCTTTTGCGCCACGACCTCGCTCAAATGCGCCGCGATGACCATGCCAACCGATACCGCTCTCAGGCCATCGAGCGAGGGGATGTTCCTTGGTTTCATGCTCAAGAGATCGTTACATGCGCAACACGGGAGCTCAAGGGCGGTGTGGGGTTCGCCTGGGGGACAGGGTTCAGGGTGCCTAAGTGGTAAACGGAGAAGAGAAGCGCCACGGTAAATCCCGCTGAACTATCCCATCAGCGCCCTATCCTTATAATCAGAAGTGCTCCCCGCGGGGGCAGAGCCGATGCTGAATAACAAAAAAGTCGTCGTGGTATTGCCCGCCTACAACGCGGCCCGAACCTTGCGCCGCACGGTGGACGAGATTCCCCGCGAGATTGTCGATGAGGTGATCCTGACCGACGACGCCAGCCGCGACAACACCTCCGACCTGGCCCGGGAGATGGGCCTGATCACCATCCGGCACGACCACAACCGGGGATACGGTGGCAACCAGAAGACCTGCTATCGGGCTGCGCTGGCGCAGGGCGCGGATATTGTTGTGATGCTGCACCCCGACTACCAATACACGCCCAAGCTGGTGTCTGCCATGGCCTCGATGATCGCCTACGGGGAATACGACGGCGTGTTGGCGTCGCGGATTCTCGGCCGGGGTGCACTCAAGGGTGGAATGCCTCTCTATAAGTACATTGCCAACCGCGGGCTGACGTTTATCGAGAACCTTCTGATTTGGGAGAAGATGTCGGAGTATCACACCGGCTATCGCGCCTGGAGCCGCCAGTTGCTCGAGCGTCTGCCGCTGCTCAGCTGCTCCGACGATTTCGTCTTCGATAATCAGATGGTCGTGCAGGCCGTTTATTTCGGTTTTCGCATCGGCGAGATTTCCTGTCCCACCAAGTACTTCGAAGAAGCCTCCTCCATCAACTTTCAGCGCAGCGTGAAATATGGATTTGGCGTGCTTGGCACGGCCATGAGTCTACGGTTGAAGCGCTGGGGCCTAGCCAAGCCCGCGTTCCTCGCGGATGTACCTTATGAGCGGCTGCTGAGCGAGAGTACGGCGGCCCATTCGCAGTCGATTAGCCTCGGCTGACCGGTCCACCTGCTTAGGAGCACTCTTTTTGGAAGCTTCCCCCACGATTGCAAGCGCTGCGATGGATACGAGAGTCCGGTCGATTCCAGGCAGGGTGCAGTACGCGATCTACGCCCTGGCGCTTGCCGTCTCTATTTCTATCTGGTTCATTGCCATCCGCGCGCCCCTTTGGCTGGACGAGACGGTCTCGATCTACCTTATCCAGGGCGGCTTCGCGGGGATCATGTCACGCCAGGTGTGGCCCGACGCCCCGACCTATTCGTGCCTGCTTTGGCTGTGGACCAAAGCGGTGGGTATGGGCGAAATCGCGTTCAGAATCTCTTCCCTTCTTCCCATGCTTGGAGCGGCTTACCTGCTCTATCGCGCTGCCCGCGAACTGTTTGACCGCGACGTTGCCCTGATCGCTGCGATTATCTTTTGCCTTCACCCCATAATCATTTTCGCGTCGATTGACATTCGGCCTTACGCATTCGCGGCCCTGGCCGTCAACGCGTCCATTCTTGCCCTGGTTCACTTGCGGCACAACAATTCAAACTGGCTCGCCGCCCTCTTCGGCCTTTCGGCAGCGTGCATCGTTCAGTTCCAATTGTTGTTCGCAGTCATCCTGCCGGCACTTGCCCTTTGCTTTGTTGTGCTCAAGATGGGCGATCGCAAGATTTTATGGCGGCAGCTTGGGGTTGCGTTGGCGCTCTTTGCGCTCGCGTTCCTGCCGGTAATTCCCAGGCTGCAATACATGGCCCACACCAGCGGCACGCATGTTTTTTCTCCAGCTCCCACTCTGCTGGAGTTGGTCTCGACGCTCACCTTAAAAGGGCTGGCGGCGATCTTCGTGGTGGCTGTTCTGGTTGCGGCGGCAACGCGGAGGCTTAATCTGCGCAGCCATGGAGAGGGCTGGAAAATTCTGCTCTCCGCTTCCCTGGCGCTGGTCCCAATTTTGCTTCTCTACGGCTTGAGCGTGGGAACATCGATCCACGTTTTTGTGCCCCGCTACCGGTTGGTCGCGGTTCCGGGGATCGCGCTCTGCTGGGCGTTGGTGGCCAGCTGGGTTGACTCCCGCGCGCTGCGATTGCTGGTCTGCACGACCATCGTAGCCGTGACTGTCTTCATCTACTTGACCACGCCTTTTTTAAGGCAGCACCAGTACTCCTGGAAATACGCCCTGGAATTTGTCGAGAAAAACGCTTCAGTGGACAATGCGCCGGTGCTGATGTGCAGCGATATTCCGGAGGCGGACCACATGGCGATGCCCGTCGGTTCGGCGATCCTGGAAAGCGGCATCTTGCCACCACTTAGTTATTACAAACTCAGTGTCCCGGTAACGCCGCTTCCCCGGGCACTCAATGATGAGGCAATGCAGGATGGCTCGCGGTTTCTGCAGCAGGCAGCCCAGCGCCATCAGCGCTTTCTCGCTATGGCCTTTGTGCAGTCTTACGAAACGCTCGATTGGCTGGCAAAGACCGCAGCAGGAAGGTTCGACGTCCACGAGCTCGGGCAATTCGACGGAGTCAAGGTGCTGGAATTCGTGCCCGATACCCAGGCGAAGGTTGCGCAATACCCATTCTTTGAGGGCATCACACATGCCCAAAAACAAAAACTCGCGGCGCTTTTGAAAGATGCCTCGCATCCTTCAAAAGTTAATTCGTTCGTTTTCAACGACGAGAGGGCGGCACTGTACCATCGTGTGGATAGATCCGATGTATTCGCCGATCACGCCCAGGGCTACGAGTTGGACCGACTCGAAGAAGAAGGTGGTGGCGTGTACCTCAAGAGAATACGGGCAGTGTCGCTCCCTTCGCGGTGAATCGCAAAATGGTGGCGGCGACATGATCGAGCATAGGACGCGTAAGGCCCGGGAACACGCCAAGCCACAGCACATTGTGCATAACGTAGTCGGTGTTAGGAAGACGACCGATCTGACGAAATTCAATTTCCTGGTACGCCGGCTGGCGGAGAAGATTACCAGCGAACATGAGCCGCGTGCCAATCTTTTCCGCTTCGAGTGCGCGAACAAGTTGGTCGCGGGTAAAGGGAGCGCCTGCGCGCACTCCCAAGGGGAAGCCGAACCAGCTGGGATCAGCTCCTTCGGTGGCGACGGGGAGCATCAGGACATCTTCCAGCGGCTCAAGTGCCTCCCGAAGATAGCGAAAGTTATCTCGTCGCAACTGAATAAAATGCTCGAGATGGTCCAGCTGGGATAGGCCCAGAGCTGCCTGCATATCTGTGGCCTTAAGGTTATAGCCAATGTGGGAGTAGGTGTATTTGTGGTCGTAGCCACAGGGGAGTGTGCCGAGCTCCCAATCGAAGCGCTTGCCGCAGGTGTTATCGACTCCTGGTTCGCACCAGCAGTCTCGACCCCAGTCGCGAAACGATTCGACCAGGGCCTGGAGCAAAGGTGTGTTGGTGAGGACCGCACCACCTTCTCCCATCGTTATGTGGTGCGCCGGATAGAAGCTCAGTGTAGCGAGGTCTCCGAAGGTGCCCACCTTCTGGCCACGATAGGTCGAGCCCAGCGCGTCGCAGCAGTCTTCCACCACCCACAGCTTGTGCTTCCTGGCAAAAGCCATCACTGTGTCCAGCTCAAAAGTATTGCCCAATGTGTGGGCTATCATGACGGCGCGTGTCCTGGGACTCAATGCGCTTTCGAGCTGGGAGACATCCACCGCAAGGGTTGGCAGTGTCACATCGAGAAAGACTGGCACCAGATTGTTCTGGATGATCGGATTTACCGTAGTGGGAAAACCAGCCGCAACGGTAATGACTTCGTCGCCCGGCTTCAGCCTCCGGTCGCCAAGTTTGGGCGACGTGAGAGCAGTCAACGCGACCAGATTGGCTGAAGAGCCGGAGTTAACCAGGGAACAGCTTCTTACGCCGATAAAGCGCGCCAGCTTCTTCTCAAAGGCCTTTGCAAAACGGCCAGTGGTAAACCAGCAATCCAGGGCGGAGTCGACCACCGAGCGCAGGTCAGCACCATCGATAACCTTGCCGGAGACAGGCACAGAGGATTTCCCGGGCTGGTAGTCGCGCGCGGGGAAGGCCTCGCGGTGATACTCAGCGGTCAATTCTAGGATTTGCTCTCTGAGTCGTTGGGCGCGTTCACTCACCAATTATCTCCAGTGCGTCTTGGCAGCGCTTCGCTTCCCTGCTCTCGCTTGCTGCTCATCTTATCCCAGCTTGGGCCGGCGCCGGCCCAATACCGTTGGCAAGAAGGCTACAATTGGCCGCCAATGGAACATGTTGTTCTAGCTTCAGCCGATGATAAAGCCGGTAAGCTGACACCGCTCATAGGGCGCATGTAACCGGAGCGGCTCCGCGGCGTGGGGTGGAAATGAAGGCAGTGATCCTGGCAGGTGGGCTGGGGAGTCGGATCAGTGAAGAGACGACGGTGCGTCCCAAGCCCATGGTTGAAATTGGAGGGCGGCCGATTCTCTGGCACATCCTGAAGATGTATTCACATCATGGCATCTTCGATTTCATCATTTGTCTCGGCTACAAGGGCTACCTCATCAAGGAGTACTTTGCCAACTACTTCCTGCACACCGCCGATGTGACCTTCCACATGGCGGACAACCGCATGGAGGTGCACGACAAAACCACTGAGCCCTGGAATGTGACGCTCGTCGAAACAGGAGAACGGACGGGTACGGGCGGCCGTCTCCAGAGGGTGAGTCGTCATCTGAAAGGCGAAAAGACATTCTGCATGACCTACGGAGATGGCGTGTCGGACGTGAACATCACAGAGTTGATTCGCTTTCACGAACGTCACGGCAAGAAAGCGACTTTGACAGCAGTGCAGCCCCTTGCTCGTTTCGGCCTACTCGACACCCGAGGGACCGAGGTACGGACATTTCGAGAGAAGCCGACGGGAGATGGCGGCTGGATCAACGGCGGCTTTTTTGTGCTGTCGACCAATGTGCTTGCCGACCTCCCCGATGATCCCGCAATCATGTGGGAGCGCGAGCCATTAGAGCAGTTGGCGGGTGAGCATAGCCTTCAGGCTTATTACCATCATGATTTCTGGCAGCCGATGGATACGCTAAGAGACAAGCAGCAATTGGAAGAACTGTGGAGCTCCGGAAAAGCTCCGTGGAAAACATGGTGAATAGCGTGTTCGCCGGGCGACGAATATTTCTTACCGGGCATACCGGTTTCAAGGGAGGATGGATGGCGCTCTCTCTTGCCTCCGCAGGCGCGTCGATACGCGGCTACGCGCTCGATCCGGCCACTGAATCAAGTCTGTTCAAGTCCGCACGCATCAGCTCCCTCGTGGACGACGTACGCGGCGACATAAGAGATGCTGCCAAGCTTGATAGAGCCATGCGGGAGTTTGCACCAGATATCGTTTTTCATCTTGCAGCGCAGCCGCTGGTGCAGCGCTCATATGTCGATCCTGTGGGAACCTATGCGATCAATGTGCTCGGAACAGCCCACCTCCTCGAGAGCGTTCGCACAGTGCCTTCCGTTCGTGCCGTCGTGGTGGTGACCACTGACAAGTGTTATCTGAATCGAGAATGGCCTTGGGGTTATCGGGAAACGGATCCGCTAGGGGGGCACGACCCTTACAGCAGCAGCAAGGCGTGCGCAGAAATTTTGTGTGCGTCCTATCGTAGTTCGTTCTTCTCGCCGGAACGCCCGGAGTCTAAAGTGTTACTCGCAACAGCCCGAGCGGGGAATGTGATTGGCGGGGGAGATTGGTCAGAAGACCGGCTGATTCCGGATCTGATTCGCGGCTTCATCGCTGGTGAACCAGTGCCGATTCGCCGCCCGCTGTCTGTTCGTCCATGGCAGCATGTACTGGAGCCGATCGCAGGCTATCTCTTACTGGGAGAGAAGCTGCTTGCGGGTGGCCAGAGTTTCGCCGATGCGTGGAACTTCGGTCCCTGGGATGATGATGCATGGCCGGTGGAACGAATCGCCACTACGATGGCGCGGCGCTGGGGTGGTAGGGCAACCTGGTTCCGTGATGGACAGCAGAGTGTCCACGAGGCCGCACTCCTCAAGCTCGATTCCAGTAAGGCTCGCGCGGAGCTCGGGTGGCAACCTCGGCTGCGGCTCGACATCGCGCTGGAATGGCTGGTGGACTGGTATCGGGCATGGCAGGGCGGGACGGACATGCAATCCTTTACCCTCAAGCAGATTGCGGCGTACGCGCAGGCAGCCGCCTCCAGTCTCGCAGAAGAGACAAACAAGACCAGCAAGTAAAAGCTTAGGACTACTGAGTTTACCTACCCCATGATCAAAGCTTCGGACTACATCGCGCGATTGATCGTGATGTGGGGCACCTCAAGATATGTCGAGCGAGATTCCGTTGCTGGCAGCTAGGTCGTACTCAGTCGATTCTCCAGAGTTCGTACCGGTCGTCAGAACTCTCACCAAACCCCCATAGCCAGTACGCAGACCCTTTCCAATTGGTGTAGAGGTTGATTCCAGCTCCCCAGGTTCTTCCAAACCGATACTCGTGAGATATCGCGTCGACCAATGTGCGGTGCGGGAAACGGGCCAGTCTTCCGGCTTCCTCTTCGTTGCGGCCCACTACCAGCAGATCTCCGGGCCTTGGCTGCGGACCGCCAGGGAACGTAAGCGTTGCTCCGGCCAGGGGCGCATACCAATAAACTGAGAACTGCGTTCCGAACCATACCCTTTCGCCCGCCGCCACGTGCGGTTCGATCAAGCGATACATGGAGTCCCGGCCAAAACGCGCAAACTCTGCATCCGAGCGAAGAATCAAAATGGAATAGCAGGCGCTGGCAACAATCAAAGCGATGAATGCCGCTCGCGCGACTCGGGCCGAATAAACCTCCATGAGCCGGAAGCAGAGGAGAATTACGGCGGGCATGCAGGGAAGCAAGTACTTAGCCGGAAGCTGGACGTAGTAGACGATGGGGAGGGGAATCAGAACCCAGAGCATGAGGAAGAGATCGGTAAGTTCGCGCCTTCGAAGCGCCTCGAGAAGCAGGTCGGCCAGCACAACGAACCCAACCAGGTCTAACCAAGTGATGAGCGGTCGATGCTGCTGCAGGAAAAAGTATGCGATTGGCACCGCGGCCGCGATGATCACAGTGAGCGTCCACCGCCCCATCTTCAAACGGTTCGCCGCCCAGCAGGCGGCCAGGGGCAGAGGAAAGACGAAGTACAACAGATAGGCGCGAAGATTGTCTGGTATGTATTTCACCCCCGAGAAATCGGTGGGTGGATTGATGGCCAGGTTATGCTCGCGGGTGATGGCGATGATTGCGAACAGCAAAACGGTGCCTGCGAAGACCGGGGCGAAAAGCCAATATCTCTGCCGGATCTGCGTCAGAATCTCTTTGGGATGGATGCTTTCGAGCAAGAAAAATGCCGCAAGAGGTAGAAGCAGCGCGAGGTGTGGACGAGCAAAGCCGGCCAGGCCCAGCGCGATCGCGGCCGCCGCGCCCTGGCCCCATTTCCGCTCGGCCTTCCACGCCGCAAGACGTTCCATCGCCACCAGCGCCACAGCGGTCGCAAGGATATCGGGCATGGAGGTGCTGGCCATGGGGAGAAATGGAGCGATAGCCACCAGAAGCAGAGCGCCGGCGATTGCGTGAGCCCGGTCCCATCCGAAGCGAAAGACCAGGGAAGTCATCGCCACAATTGCAATCCAGACCAGCACCAGTTGCGTTAAATGCGCCATCCACTCATGGGCGCCGCCCAGAACTGTCGGCACGAGCACGTACCCCATCAGCGCATTCCCGGGCGTCAAAAGGTAGGCTTTCGTGCAGTCGTTGCTGAGGTTCCAGCACTCGGTGAAATCCATCGGGTGCATCGGGTGCATGACGATCTGCCGCGCCATCGTCAGGAAGTGCGGATCGTCAACGAGGAAAGGCTTGTTGAGGAATGGAAGAAGGCAAGCGGTGGCAAGAAGTAGCGCAGGCCACGCGCAAGCCAGCACAGTCATCGCCGAGACGGATTGGTGTGTCTCGCGATCCATTGTGACTTCGGTTTCCATTTCTATCTCCGTGGCTTTCGTCTTCATGGTTCCCGATCGCACGGAATGGGTCGGCGGCTGAACAAGAGGTCGACATAACCTGAATCATTCATTCCCTGCGGTAGCCCTGGCGTCAGCTTTCCTCGGGGATGGACGACATAAATCTTGAAGTCTCGTTCCACCATGAAGTCGATCAGCTTCGACGGATCGAAGCCCAGCTCGATCATCATTGAGGGCGTGAACTCAAGAACGACGCTTACGTCGGGATTTTGCTGCAAGGTCTCGTGCATGCCTTGACAGACCGCCAACTCATAGCCCTGAACGTCGATTTTGATGAAAGAGATTTTTCCCGGTCTGTTCTGCAAAAAGCTGTCGATGCTCACCAGCGTTGTGCTGATTGCTCTCGACTCCGGATGTTCCGACCGAAACTTTTGCGTAGCAATCCGGTGATCCGCGTGGTGGCGAAGGTTTATCCACAGGTCAATCGTGTCGTTTTCGGCTCCGACTGCGTATTGCAGCGGGACGATTTTGCTTTCGAACTCAGGCTGGGCCGCCGTCTGTTGCAGAATTCCGAAGTTAAAGGGTTCCGGCTCGAAGGCATAAACCTTACGGCCAGGCTCTGCGGCCCGCGCCAAAACCGCGGCCGTGTAACCAATGTTCGCGCCGATATCCAAGACGTTGCCCCCGCTGATCAGAGCAGGGTGGAACCGCACCAGATCCCGCAGATCGTCTTCGAAGTAGCGTTTGTAGATGAAGTAGGCTGACTTGAATAAGTGGCGGCCCAGCGATGTTTGCAGAAACCCGGAACGCCTCACCAGGGAATATGCATCGACGAACACGTTTCCTCGTGCAGTGGAAAGATTCATCGGCCTATCCTGCGTTTTCCGATTCCTTTGCGGCTTTAGATACTGCGGGAAAGTGCGACGTTGAAATGGCGGGAATAATTGACTCCCCATTCTCTTAATGCTAGCTTAGCTCAACCGAAGAGTGCCTATACTCTAATTCCGTCGCGACGACCGTGTCCCTTAGCCCTGAGCAGCATAATATCGAAATCCTGGAGAACCGCAAGCTCTGGGAGAAGAAGCCTCTGCTGCACAAGGTGTACTCACAGTTTTATCGTGAGATCGCCCGGCGGCTGAAACCCGATGTCCCCGGCCTGATCGTGGAACTTGGGTCGGGCATGGGCAATGTCAAGGAATACATACCGCAATGCATCACTACTGACATCTTTCCCGAATCCCTGGCTGGATAGGGTTGAGAACGCCTATCGTCTCTCTTTCGACAAAGGAGAAGTGGGCAATCTGATCCTGTTCGATGTCTGGCATCACCTTCAGTACCCCGGGACTGCGCTAAACGAATTTTCAAGGATCCTCGCTCCCGGCGGACGTGTCATTCTTTTTGAACCCGCGATGGGGCTCATCGGCCGAGTTTGTATTTGGCCACTTTCACCATGAGCCATTGGGACTCGAGGACGATATTCAATGGAACGCTCCGGACGGTTTCTCCGGTGAATCCGCATATTATGCAGCCCAGGGGAATGCGAGCCGCGTGTTTAGATCCGCGGCTTTCAAGGACCAGCTTCGCATGTGGCGAATTGCGGATATCAAGTGTTTTTCCGGCCTCGCATACGTAGCCAGCGGGGGGTTCCGGGGGCCGCAGTTGTACCCGGAAAAATTGTTGCCTTGCCTCAACCTGATAGACGCGGCGTTATCCAGGCTTCCCTCGCTTGCGTCACGAATGTTAGTGGTCCTGGAACAGAAGACCCCTGAGTAGCCGGAAGAACACTGGAACGAACACCCGGCATCTCACCCGAATGGTATGCGATTTGTAGGGCCTGGGTGCATCTAACTCGCACTGGTGGTACCTAGAATGGCACCGAGAAGATCGCGTGCCGAGGGTTTTTCGATGGTAGCTTTATCCCATGCCATCTCCCCAGATGTACTCTGTGGAACCAACCTTGGTAAGGCCTTCAGAACAGTCAGAGGCCTTTACCGAGGAGCGCAAGCGGTATTGGGAAGACTATGCGCGGAGTGCCGCCAAATGGATACGCCTTCGTAGCTATTACCAATCCCGGTTGGCTGAGATTTACAAGCTTTCTATCCCTCCTGGTATGCGCGTGCTGGAGCTGGGCTGCGGTGATGGATCGCTACTGGCAAAATTGGACCCGGCGTACGGCTACGGTATCGATCTCTCGTCGGGGCTGATCGAGCGAGCCCGCAGCAAGTACCCTGGTTTGCACTTTGAAGTAGGAAACGCGAGCGCCCTTCAGCTGGAAGGAGAGTTCGATTTCATTGTCTGCTCCGACCTGCTCAATGATCTGTGGGATGTTCAAAGCGTCCTGGAAAAGATAAGCGTTCATTGCCATGCGCGCACACGCCTCCTTATGAACTGCTACAGCCGCCTATGGGAAGGTCCGAGGCATGTGGCAGAGGCACTGGGACTGGCGAAACCGCAGCTGAGCCAAAACTGGCTGACGGTTGAGGACATATCGAATCTGCTGACTCTCTCAGGATTTGAAATGGTTCGAGCCTCCTCAGAGATCATGTTCCCGTTTCGCTTTCCGTTTTTGGATAGCTTGTGCAACCGGTATCTGGTGAAGACCTGGCCCTTTCGTCTTCTGGGCATTACCAACTTCATCGTCTCGCGTCCTGTGCCCAAGTTTGATTCCCCTCCGAAACCGGTGGTCACCGTTGTGGTTCCTGCGCGCAATGAGGCAGGCAATATCCCGGCCATCCTCGAGCGGCTCCCTGAAATGGGGGCGGGCACGGAGCTGATTTTCGTGGAAGGCAATTCGAGCGACGGAACCTACGAGCGTATCGAACAGGAAATTGCAGCCCGGCCCGGCTGCAAGGCCAAGTTATACAAACAAACCGGCAAGGGAAAAGGGGACGCCGTTCGCTTGGGATTTGAGCGATCGTCTGGCGACCTGCTCATGATCTTGGACGCCGATCTGACTGTCCCACCAGAGGACCTGCCCCGGTTCTACGACGCCTGGTATTTCGGCAGAGGTGATTTCATCAATGGAGTTCGCCTCGTCTATCCCATGGAGGATAGAGCGATGCGGTTTTTGAATCTGCTCGGAAACAAGTTCTTTAGTGTCGCGTTCTCCTGGCTCCTAAGCCAAAACGTGAAGGATAGCCTTTGCGGAACTAAGGTGCTGAGCAGGTCACACTACGAGACCATCGCCGCCAATCGCGCGTATTTCGGTGAGATCGATCCTTTTGGGGATTTCGATCTTCTTTTTGGCGCCGCCCGATATAACCTCAAGATCCTGGACCTTCCCATCCGTTACCGCGAACGAAAGTACGGCGAGACCAACATTCAGCGCTGGAGGCACGGGCTGTTGTTGCTCCGGATGGTGCTGCTCGCGTCCCGAAGAATTCGTTTTGTCTAGAGTGGCGCCACAACGCGACCTGATCTGCAAATCTTCGTTGAGCGAGTTTTGGGCCGGTCATTCCTTGGTCCACACCGCAAGAATCGACCTGCCTGCCCGGTGGGAGAGCAAACGGTCCATGATGGTCGAAGAAGGAACCAAACACCGGTCCCAAAAAAGGATCTGGTGAAGATGCGGCATGGCTTGGTGAAGCAGCAGCCGATTTGCGCAAGTTGCCAGCATCCCCACTGAATCCAGATACCAGAGCTTCTTGACCACGCAGGATCGAGGGCTGCAGGCCAGCAAACTGGCACGGTCATACCTTCGAAAGTGCCCGATTGACCGGTCATACTCCGTATAAAGCCACCGGTGGGCGGGAGAAAGAACGATCAAGTTTCCGCCTTTCCTCAAGAAAAGAGCAGCCCGCTCAAGTTCTTCCTTGTCGTGCTCAATATGCTCAAGCACATCGATGTACAGCAACGCATCAAAACGAAGGTTTCCAGGCAGTGTTTGCGTCGTGCCAGTGAGAACCTGGCATCCGGTGGTAGCTGGGTTCAATGCCAAAGCCGCCGCTGCCCGCTGCGCAAGAGCGGCGTCCGGTTCAATACAAGTCCAGGAGCGAGCCAAATGCGGAGCCAGAAAGGGCGTGTTGACCCCAGTCCCCGCTCCCACTTCGAGAACGTCGCCGGTTAGAAACGACCGCACATGCGATGACCAATAGCGCTTCCAGTTCGTAGCATTGGAGAAGATATCAAGTTCCCGCCCCATGTAGGGTAGGTGGCTCATAGGGAATGGAGCCGAACGTAATCTGCGACAAAATACTTATAGTCGCGGATAGGGAGAAAGCCCAGGCTATTTCTACTCATCATCACCGAGAAAATAATAGTGATCAAAGCTGCGGCCGACTGTGTCACCAGGACGAACAATAGGCCTCCGGTGAATGTAGCCCAGCCAGGGATTGCCAGATGGGTGAATAGCCGCACTGCTAAGACCGCTAACAATAAAAAAGAAAAAGGCAACGCCAAGCAATGCAGTGCCGACCAAAAGCCGCGTGCTCACAACCTCATAACCCGCGAATAGCGCTGAGAGCCCATGAATGACCAGGCTGACGAAACTCATCTGTGACTTTCCGCGCAGTCGCTTTCCTCGATCAGTCCGGACCGTAGTGTACGGAATCCGCGCCTTGAGCACAGCCGCCGCATAATGATTCCAAAGTTCCGGGTAAGCAACGATGCTGTCGATGTGGCGTCGCGGGAGAAGACTGAAATTTCCGAACCGTATCGTCCGGCCGGTGAGCATCCGATGCAAGAGACGGTAAACACCGTAGAACAACTTAAACGAAAAACTCTCTACCCGTCGACCGCGTTCGGCGAAGACCGTAACCGGCCTGTCAGAGGCACGAAAAGCTTCGACCAGCCGGGGAATATCCTCAGGTCGATCTTCGCCATCCGCGTCCATAATCAGGGCGGCATCCCCTGGGATGTTCTCCTGAACGTGCGCCAGCGCCACGGCGATCGCACGTTGATGGCCAAGGTTCCGGCGTAGCCTCAGGATGCTGATGGACTCGATGGTGGTTGGGACTTGTCCTGGGAAGTTGTCAGGCTGGGGACTGCTGGATCCGTCATCTACCAGTAGGACTGTCGCTCTAATTTGCGGGAACGCAGCTAGGCATTCATCGATAGCCCGGCAAAGCATCCCTGCGGACTCCCAGTCTTCGTAGACCGGCATGACGATGATGATCTGCATGGATGTGCTCTTCGACCGGCAAATGTAATCTATTGTGATGGCATTGTAACCAGATACAGGGTGCTTGAGGAAAAAGAGCCTCCTACCGATTCATCTCCAGGAAAACCAGTCCTTCGCCAATCACCTGTTGCTGGAAGAGGAACGGTAGGAAACAGTAAACGGGCCCTTCCAGTTTACAATTCGACCATCAGCCTCGTTCAAAATGAGGCGATTGGGAGTTCATGCAGAGACTTAAGAAGGTTGTCATTATCGGCGGGTGTGGTCACGTAGGCCTTCCGCTGGGAATCGTTTTCGCCAACTGCGGTCTGGATGTCGTTCTACTCGATCGCGATCAAGGCAAAATTGACACGGTCAACGCAGGGCAGATGCCCTTTATGGAGAACAATGCTCTGGAGCAGCTGGGGCGCGTGGTAGGCAGGAAGTTGACCGCCACCTTAGATCCTGGATGTCTGCGCGATTCCGATGCCGCGATTGCCGTTCTCGGCACGCCGGTGGATGAGCATCTCAATCCCACCGTTACCGACCTCTATCAAAGTATCGACGAAGTCATCGCCTACATGCCGGAAAACGCGCTTCTGGTCTTGCGCAGCACCGTCTATCCAGGCGTCACCAAGCTGGTCTACGAGCGTTTGCAGGCTTCTGGGCGCAACATTCACCTGGCCTTCTGCCCGGAACGCATCGCCGAGGGCAAAGCTATGGAAGAGATCCGGACTTTGCCCCAGATCATCTCCGCCTTTGACCCCGATTCGCTGGCCCGCGTGCGCGAGCTGTTTTCCATCATCAATGACGATCTGATCGAGCTCGAGCCACTGGAGGCAGAGCTGGCCAAGCTCTTCACCAACAGCTGGCGCTACATGAATTTCGCCATTTCCAACCAGTTTTACGTGCTCGCCGAGACCTACGGCCTTGACTTCCAGCGCATCTATGGCGCAGTCACCCATCGCTACCCGCGCATGAAGAGTTTCGCCAAGGCAGGTTTTGCGGCCGGACCCTGCCTGTTGAAGGATACGTTGCAGCTCTCGGCGTTTTCGGGCAACAATTTCTTCCTGGGACATTCGGCCATGCTGGTGAACGAAGGCTTACCCAACTTCATCGTCAATCAGCTTCGGCAACAGCAGAGACTTCGCGATAAGGTGGTGGCCGTGCTGGGCATGGCCTTCAAGTCGGAATCGGACGACAAACGTGAGAGTCTTTCCTACAAGGTTCGAAAGTTGCTCATGGTAGAAGCCAAGGAGGTGCTTTGCACCGACCCCTACGTCGTCGACCATAAGCTAGTCCCGCTTCAGGAGGCCGTGGAGCGGGCTGACGTTATCATTCTGGGGGCCCCCCACTCCGTTTATCGCGACCTTCATTTTCCTGACGAAAAGGTGGTTGTCGATGTGTGGGGCTTCTGGCCAAACCGGCAGCAAATTGCAACAGGGGGATCTTCCGCATCGTGAAAGTACTGGTAACTGGCGCTTCCGGATTTATCTGTGGATATCTGATCCAGGAACTGCTGGATAACGGATACGAAGTAGTTGGCCTGGACAACTTCAGCAAGTACGGGCGGCTGCAGAAGTCGTACGATTCCCACCCCCGCTACAGGCTGGTCGAAGGGAACGCTAAAGACGTCCCGCTCATGAAGGAGCTGCTCTCCGACTGCGACCACTTCGTTGCCGCCGCCGCCATGATCGGCGGCATCTCCTACTTTCACGAGTTCGCCTACGACTTGCTGGCAGAAAACGAGCGCATCATCGCCTCGTCATTCGACGCCGCCATCTGGGCCCACAAGGAACGTAAGCTGCAAAAGATCGTTGTTCTCTCGTCAAGCATGGTTTTCGAGAGCACGAGCGAATACCCCACGCCGGAAGGAGCAGAGCGGCGCAGCCCGCCGCCTCGCTCAACCTATGGCTTTCAAAAGCTCGCGGTCGAGTATTTTGTCCAGGGCGCCTTTGAACAGTACAAGCTTCCCTACACCATCGTGCGACCCTTCAATTGTGTCGGCATCGGGGAGAAGCGCGCTTTGTCTGACCGCGACATCATGAGCGGCAACGTTCGCTTAGCCATGTCTCACGTGGTTCCTGACCTGGTACAGAAGCTGATCAAGGGTCAGGATCCGCTCCATATTCTGGGTGACGGTAAGCAGGTGCGCCACTACACCTACGGCGGAGATTTGGCGCGCGGAATCCGCGTTTGTATTGAGCACCCAGCCGCTCTGAACCAGGATTTCAACCTTTCCACCCCGGTACGCACAACAGTTCTGGAGCTGGCAGAGGTGATCTGGAAGAAAATCCACGGCTCCAGCAAGCCATTCCGCTACGTCAGCGATCCCGCTTACGAGTACGATGTCCAGGAGAGAGCGCCTGCAGTGAGCAAGGCGCGGGATTTGCTGGGGTTCGAGGCAGCGACCCCTCTCTCCGACATTTTGGACGAGGTCATCCCATGGATCGCGGAGCAGGTGGAAATAGGCCAGATGTGAGCTCAGTCGCACCCGCACCAGTTTCGACAGGAGATGTGATGGACAGGCCCCTAACCATAGTCATTCCGGTCTACAACGAGGGAGCGAATTTCCCCGCACTCTGGTCAGAGATGACCCAGCACCTCGACTTTCCTTTTACCGCGCTGGTCGCCTATGACTTTGACGGAGATAACACGCTTCCGGTGGCGCAGGGGATCATCGACCAGGGTGAGAATCGGCTGAGGCTGATCAAGAACACTTACGGCCGTGGCGTCGTGGGCGCCATCCGAACCGGGTTCGATGCGGCCCCTCCCGGTCCTGTGCTCGTGGTCATGGCCGACCTGTCAGACGACCTCGGCCAGGTACGCAGGATGCTCGAACTTTATCGCGCGGGCAGCCACATCGTGGTTGGTAGCCGTTATATGAAGGGTGGCCGGCTGATTGGCGGCCCATGGTTCAAGCAGATGCTCTCGCGTCTCTCTGGACTTACCTTGTGCTGGTTCCGCGGTATCCCTACCCATGACGCGACCAATGCCTTCAAGATCTACGATCGCGCCATGTTGAGTTCCATCCGCATCGAGAGCAAGGGCGGTTTTGAGTTAAGCCTGGAGATTACGGTGAAAGCGTTTCTTGCCGGCTATGCGATTTCCGAGACCCCCTCTACGTGGCGCGACCGGACCGCGGGAACATCCCGTTTCAAACTGTGGCAGTGGCTGCCCCACTATCTCAAATGGTATTTCATGGCGTTTCAACCCAAGGCGAGAAGTCGCGGGGCGAGAGAAGAACTTCGGCCCACGTGAGCTTGCTGAACGAGGCGGTCGACGATTCTGATTACCCTCCCGGGCAGAAGATGGGCAAGAGGCGAAATGCTCTTGCTCAGCTGTTCGGCGCTCTTCCTTATAGCGTCTTGCGTCCTGTGGTCCCCTCATAAACAAGTATGGATGGACGAGGTACTCACCTGGAAAGAGGCGAGTGATCGTTCCCTCCTGCATTTGTACTACGCTATTCAACACGGTGCCGATGGTGGTCAGCCGCTGTTCTATACGACAGTCTGGCTCTGGGTAAAAGTGTTTGGCGGCGGCATTCTGACACTTCGCCTGTACTCCGCCATCGCGATGTGCGCGGCATTGCTCGTTACCTGGAGAACGATACGCCGCTTCTACGGCTTGTGGGCCACGGCATTTGGAGTACTCGCGTTTTGGGGCACATCGAATGTGGTACTCGACCAGAACGTGGAAGCTCGCTTCTACGGACTCTACATGCTGGTCATTGCGCTGACGGTGAACCTCTATGCACGTCTGGTGGATCGACGGGAGCCGACGCGGTTGCTTCTGCTGGCGGCGCTGTTCTCGCAAGCGGCTTTGGTTTTGACCCACGTCCTGGGTCTGGTTTATAGCGCCTTGATCCTTTTGGCGCTTTTCCTGTTCGATGCAGCCAAGGGGCGTCTGCGGTGGAAGCTTTATCTCTTCTATGCAGCTGGTTGGCTGGCCCTGCTGGTGTGGCTTCCTGCGATCCGATCGTCCATGGCGGCGGGCAAACCGCATGGATGGATTGCTATGCCAACCTTTACTGACCTGCGCACCGCCTATCTTTTCGCAACCTCCTTGTCGTGGCTTAGCTTCTTTAAGCGTCGTTCCCTCGAGGTGGGTTTTCAACTTGTTAGCCGCACCACGGAATTCGTGATCTATGTTCCGCTAGTCGTCGTTTTTGTGCTCTGTATACGTAGAATTCTGAGGTCGGGGTGGCGAGTCATCTCCAGCCCCAGGGGTTCTCTCCTGCTTTTGGCCTACTTGCTGTTATCCGCGCCAGCGGTGTTCTTTGTGCTCTCTCACGTCGTGACGCCAGTCTTTTTTCCCAGATATTTCCTGCCCAGTGGAGTCGGGCTGGCAATCGTACTGGCAGCTTCCGCCGACGGGCTCGGCGCAGATAAACAGATCCCCGCGCGCTGGGCGCTGCGCTTGATGTGGGCCGCAATCGTGCTGTTCCTCATGATCTCTCCGATGCTTACTGTGCTGGCGGTGGGGCCAATCAGTTTAAGTTGGGATTATCTGGACGTGCTGCGCCTGGAGCAGGACCTCCCGGAAAATGTTCCAGTCGTAGCCGCCTGGCAGCAGGATTTTGTAAAGTTAATGCGTCTCGCGCAAAATCCCGAGGCTCGCTATTACTTCCTGCTCGATTGGCCTGGCGCATTGGTGGGACCGAGAGGGTTCGTGCTCGACTACCACCTCATGCACGCATATCGCAGCAACGGGTACTACTCGAAGAACATCCAGGACAGCCAAAGCTTTCTTTGTTCCCATCCTGATTTCGCCGTGCTTGATGGCCCGAACGGGAGCACCCTCGACGCCCATAATAGCAACAACCCGAACTTCCAAAAGCCCAACTGGTTCGACACGAATATCAGAATGGCCCCGCAGTTTGAATGGAAAATCATTGCAGATCTCGACGCACCCGAGGTGACGAGAAAGCTGATTATCGTACATCGGAGAGCACCGCTGCCCTTTTGCGGCCCGCGCTAGAACGACACAGTGATTGTCACAAACTGGTTGACTTACTCTCCACCAGCGCCCGCGCCCGCGTAACGAACTCTTCGAGCGGCATTGCCCCCTGATCGCCCTGGCCGCGGACGCGCAAGCTGATCCCGCCTGTCTCCGCTTCCTTGTCGCCTACCACGAGAATATAAGGCAGCTTCTGCAGCGTGAAGTCGCGGATCTTGGCGCCCATCTTCTCATTGCGGTGATCGACCTCCACGCGCAGGCCAACATTATGTAACGTCGCTTGTATCTTTTCCGCGTAAGCCAGGTGGCGCTCGCTGATGGGCACGATGCCGGCCTGCACCGGCGCCAGCCACAACGGAAAGGCGCCGCCATAGTGCTCTATCAGCACACCGAAAAAGCGCTCCACCGAGCCGAAGAGCGCGCGATGCACCATCACCGGCTGATGACGCTCGCCGTCTTCGCCCACATACTCCATCTCAAAACGCGCCGGCATGTTGAAGTCGAATTGTACCGTCGACAGTTGCCATAAGCGCCCCAGTACGTCGACCAGCTTGATATCGATCTTGGGCCCGTAGAAGGCAGCTTCCCCACGGATGGTTTTATAAGGAATTGCCTTCCGCCCCAAGGCGTTCTCCAGCGAGTGGATCGCCAGTTTCCAGTTCTCGTCGGAGCCGGCATAATTCTTGCGGTCTTTGGGATCCCAGGTGGAAAGCTCCACCTTGAATTCCGTGAAGCCAAACGTGGTGAGCACGTGCTGCGCAAACTCAATGCAGCCCACGACCTCGTCTTCAATCTGCGATGGTTCGCAGAAGATGTGCGCATCATCCTGGGTAAAGCCACGGACGCGCAGCAAGCCATGCATGGTCCCCGAGCGCTCGTAGCGATAGACATTCCCCAACTCCGCATAGCGCACAGGCAGATCGCGGTAGCTCTTGGGCGAATTCTTGTAGATCAGAATGTGGAACGGACAGTTCATCGGCTTCATCCGATAATCCGCGTCGTCCAGCTCCATCGGGGTGAACATGTTTTGCGAGTAAAAACCTTCATGGCCGCTAATCTGCCACAGATGCACGCGCGCTACGTGAGGTGTATAGACCAGCGAGTAACCGCGCTTGAGGCACTCGTCGCGCATCCACTCTTCCATGATCTTGCGCACCATGGCGCCTTTGGGGTGCCAGAAGATCAGTCCAGGTCCGGCAACTTCCTGGATGGAGAAAAGATCGAGCTGCTTACCCAGAATGCGATGATCGCGTTTGGCGGCTTCCTCCAGCCGGGCAAAGTGCTGGTCCATTTCCTTGCCGGAAAAAAACGCTGTGCCATAAATGCGCTGCAGCTGCGGATTTTCCTCGTCCCCCAGCCAGTAAGCGCCGGCCAGGTTCGTCACCTTAAAGGACTTGACCCGGCCGGTTGAGGGCACGTGTGGCCCGCGGCAAAAATCCTCAAAGGCGCCATTGCGGTAAAACGAAATCTCCTCGCCCGGCTTGGTGAAGCGTTCGACGAAATGGGCCTTCATAAAATCGTTGCTTTCCTTGAAGCGTTCCAGGCTCTGATCGCGCGACTCCCATTCGCGAACGAACGGCTCGTTGCGCGCCACCACCTCTGACATCTTGGCTTCGATGGCCTTAAGGTCCTCGGGGGTAAACGGCGTGGGCCGGTAGAAATCGTAGAAGAATCCCGCATCCGTCGCCGGGCCGTGGCCGAGCTTGGTCTCGGGATACAGCTCAAGCACCGCGGTCGCCATCACGTGCGCGGCGGAGTGGCGTACCACTTTCAGCGCGTCAGCATCCTTCTCGGTAAGCAGCTGCAACCACACGTCCTCGGTGAGGGGAGTGCTCAGATCCACCAGGCGTTCGGCGTTCGCTTCGTCGGCGCTATACATATCGGCCTCGGGCGCAGCTTCGCCACTCTCTCGCGTGGCGTCGCCGGCGGGCTGAAGGCTCTCAGCCGCCACGGGTCGAATCCGCGCCACCACCGACGCGGCGGCCAGTCGCGGTGAGATACTCTGGGCAACATCGTGGGGGGTCGTTCCGGCGGGGAATTCTTTGATTGAGCCGTCGGGGAGATGAACCTTTATCGAATCTGCGATCGCTGTCATTTTCCTGGGGACTAAGAGATTAGGATATGTGCCCGTACCCTGCTTCGTCGAGGGGCGGCGGTTGGTCTGTACCTAATCCGACCAGAAGCATTGGGGCTGAAGAGTCTGCGTGCGACTCGACTCGGCGAAGTCTGTACCCTAACAGAACCCAGTAGGAACTGGACGGGTGCCCCCAGGTTCGCCAAAGCGTACCTGGGCCGAAAATGGTTTTTTCGAATGCTTTCTCTCGATGCAGCAACCGAACCTCGACCACATATCAAAGCTCTTGTGGGGGCTGCGCCCCGTCTTTTTCGGCCCACCTACGCTGAGGCGAACGTGGGGCACCCGTCCAGTTCCTACTGGGTTCTGTTAGGGCACCCCGATCCGTTGCGCCTGTCTAAACCAGAGCAGAGTGGGTCATGGCCTCCAGCACCGAGAGAGGCGACGCCTCCGGAGAAACCATAGCCTCGTGCTCCACCAGGAACGTTTGCTCCAGCGCGTATTGGCCCGAGAGCACCGCGTGCGGAACCATGTCCGTGTACACCATCCAACTGGAGCCGGGGGGAAACTGCAGATACTCCTTGCGGCACTCCGCCTGGAAGGAGGCATTTTCCTTAAGGAAATTGTGGAAGCGCATCATGAAGTCGTCATAGGGCGATCGCTTAAGACTGGGGACCGCATAACCGAGGCCCGCCGCAGTGGCCAGCGAACGCAGCGTCCGGCTAGCCGCGTTGCCGGCCGCCGGGAGCGCGATCTGTTCCGGCGCATACCGGGGCGCGAGCGCGGAAAATGGATCACTCACCACCCAGTCGCGCGTACGCGTTGGATGAATATTGTTAAAGAAGCGCAGGATGCGCGCTCCCCGCGTGGGACGCGTAGGGAAAGCATCGGTATGCAGCAGGTCGTTGCGGCGGCGCAGCGGCAGGTCTCGCCCTTCTTCCTCCTGCGGGCGGAAGCTGGCGTAGTCCAGTTTCCAGCGCCCCTGGTAGGGGGAAAGAAAGCGGGTAAGGAAACGGGTCACATCCTGCGAGTACTGGCGCATGATCGCCTGCAGTTGCTTCAATTCCGCGGCGCCCGCGCTGGTGGAATCGAGGCCGCTCACGCTATCCAGATTCGGCTTGTAAGCGATGTTCTTGTGCAGCGTACTGCCTGTCTGCTGCTGGCCCAGCAGGAAAGAGAGGTCCTGGGGCGGAAAGGAAATGGGCGTTTGCGGGAAGTAGAGAATGTCGCCGGCTTCCAGTCGCTCGCACCATGCCCGCGCCTGCTCTGTAGGTGGTGCATTTCCAGAGTTTTCAATCGTGATCAGCGCCATGAGAGCAACTTCCTAGCCTCTTGAAAACTTGCGGCGCAGCCACAGTGTGCCAAAAAAGATGAGGCTGATGGCCAGAACCACACACCCGGCCGGGAACGAGATGTATTTGTAGCTCACGGCGAGGTCCACCTGGTGGCCCATGCCGTTGTAGATCATGATGCCGACGATGGCCAGGAAGGTGAACAGGAAGAAGCTCAGGAACCCCACCGCAAAGGCCATCAGGAGGCTGGTAAAAAACCCGAAATCGCCCAGGGGAACGCCGAAAAACTTTCCCTCCGCCCTATCACGGGCGCCCTGGTACAGGTTTTGCTGCTGCGTTTGCATGATTGCCCTCAGAATGGGGAGGGTGCACACCCTTCCACTCAGCTAGAATACTAGGTTATGGCTGAAGTCGCCCAAATGGAGTTGTTACCGGCATCGCTCGTGGCCCAACAAACCCCCGTGCGCCAGTCCGAAAACCGCTTGTCCTACGCGATCTTTGCCGATACGCACATCACCGACCAGGAACTCGAGCCGATCGTGCAGGCGGTGCCCAACGCAGTGGCCGCGGCGCTCACCCGGCACGCCTACTACTTCGTACCTCTCACCATCGGTGAGACTGAGGAGACGATGGTTGCGCCCGGCTACACCATCGACCTCGGCGATCGCGCCATGTGCCACCGCAATGTGCAGTTTGACGGCGCCGATTGCATCTTCATCTCCACCCGGCTGATGCAGGACAGGTTTGCCCTGGCCTTCGAATTCTTCATCAATGTCGGCCATCATTTCGTCGAAGCCGCTGGAGTGCCCCAGAGTTTTTGTGACCTGGCCTGGTCGCAAGCCCTGGCGGACGTGCGCGGAGAAACCAGTCAGGATAGTTACGAAAGCCGGCGCCGGGCACTGGACCGCGGCCGCAACGAGAGCCCAGGTGCGCGCATGGCAGAGAGAACTTTCTCGCGCCTGGATCAGCCAGCTTCGGCTGCGACTCGTGCGATCGAAAAGGGGCGCATCGACGAGAAGGCAAAGAGCAGCTTTTTTGAGTCGGCTTTTTCCGATGCTCTTGCTATCTACATGCTCTCCCTGACCCTGGACTTCAACTACACCGATCTGCGTGAGCGCGAATATCCACTCCTGGCGGCGCCTGCGTTGGCCGAGCGACTGCGCCATGTGGCCGCGCTCTTTCCTCCCAATCCCGGCTACGACTTTCAGATTTCCTATCGCCACAAGTTCTAACTCGCCTCTCTGTACAATCAGCGCATGATTGCGCACCTCCGCGGCCGGCTCCTGGCGAAATATCCACAGCAGGCGATCATCGAAGCAGGCGGAGTCGGCTACGACGTCGTGATCAGCGTGCCCACGTTTAGTGCGTTACCGGCTGAGGGCAGCGAGGTAGCTCTCTTTATTCACACTCACGTGCGGGAAGACATGCTGGCGCTATACGGCTTTCTCAACGGACAAGAGAAGCGGGTCTTCGAGCGCTTGATCACCGTGAGCGGCGTGGGACCCAAGCTTGCCGTCACCATCCAGAGCGGTCTGAGCACGGAGCGGTTAGTGGGCGCCATTCGCGGCCAGGACCATGCCACCCTCTCCTCCATACCCGGCATCGGCAAACGGCTGGCAGAGCGCCTGGTGGTCGATCTTAAAGACAAGCTCGAGGATATGGCTGCCGCCCCGCACCAAGTCGAGACCGGCCCTTCGACCGACGACGTGCTTTCCGCCCTCGTCAATCTGGGCTATCAACGACCGCTGGCACAAAAGGCAATTGCTGCCGCGGTAGCCAAAGACAAGACCGTAGCCGAGAGTTTCGAGGCTCTTTTCCGCGCCGCTCTAGCCGGAATGCGTTAACTAACTTGACTCGCGGATGGTTCACTTGGCCGAGTAGTTTTTTCCCAGCAACGAGTAGATTGAGGCAGTTTTGCCTGGCGCTCGTCGAGCCCAGGGCGTTAAACCCCTGAATTGACTACTCTATTCCCAATCCCTTGTTTGGCACGCCGCATGCAATGCTGAGCGGTAGGACAACGCTGCCACGAAGACGGTAATTTGCTTCGAACAGCGGTCCCCAGGTTTGCGGCTCACTTCGGTGATGCCGCGGAGAAGATGCCCATGCCAGGGAGGTGTGGGCATCTTCTTTTGCGGCCAACCTATTCTGGCGCCGGCTTCATCTGTGCCTGATTGGCACAGCCGATCGCTTTGGGCATGTCAGGATCGTTAGCGGCGCTTGCTCCGGTCTTATGCAACAGATCTTGCTGGAACTTCTGTAGTTCAGGGAACGAATAGTGGGTGCAAAGGTTCAGTTCCCAGGTGTCGGCTGTCTTCTTGGAAACTACATACATGCGAATGGTTTCATCCGGGCGCGCGGGCGAGTCGCTCTCGCGGATGATGGAGAAGCTATAGTAGCCGGGGATAAAGCCGGCAGCGGTCCGGGTGTCCATCGAGTTCATCACGATCGTGCGATCATCCACCGTGATGTTGTCGAAGCGGGCAACGATGAGGACGACCTGGCGAGCCTGGTCGACCTCCATCTCATGTACACGCGCACGCGCGCACAGCGTAGTGGTGGCCACAAAAAAGAAAAGAAAGGCAAGTTGTCTCATGTATGTGAGCAGCCGGACAGCCTTGTCAGATTGAGGGAGGCAAGCAAAGTCTATTGCAGATCAATATAAACACGATCGAACGTGGCGTAGCACGCCCATTACTTTTGTACTAAAAAAGATGATTTCGAGTACCTTCGCCGTTACCACCCATCCCTATGATGCGGAGACAGGCTTACGGAGACCGCACAAATCGCGGCTTCCGCTTAACATAGTTTTTTCCCAATCCAATCATGACCTCTCCAATTGCACACGCCACCGCCGCGCCGTACTTCCGTGAAGCCGGCCTGAGATTCTTACGCAGCCTGCGGCGAAATAACCGGCGGGAGTGGTTCGAAGCCCACAAGCCGGAGTTCGAGCGAGAGTTGAAGCAGCCAATGTTGGCGTTGATCGAAACCATTAACCACGCCATGGAAGACTTTGCTCCCGGGCACCTGCGGCCACCGCAAAAGTGCATGATGCGCATCTATCGCGACATTCGATTCTCTTCTGATAAACGGCCGTACAAGAGCCACGTCTCCGCCTGGTGGTCACGTGCCGGTCTGGAAAAGACCTCTGGGGGCGGCTACTACATGCATATCTCCCCGGACGAGGTGCTGATTGCCGCCGGCGTGTATATGCCGGAGCGAGAGCAGTTGCTGGCGATACGGGGTTACCTGGCCGTCCATCACGCGGAAGTGCGGCGCCTGCTCAACGACCGCAAGCTGCGGCGCACCATGGAATCCTTTTCTGGCGCACCGCTCACCCGGGCGCCAAAGGGCTTTCCTAAAGACCACCCGGCGATGGATCTGCTCTTGTGCCGGCAGTGGGGCGTGGAGGCTACGCTCGCGCCCCAGGCGGCTCTACAGAATGATTTCGCCAGCCAGGTAATCCGGCGCTTTCGTCTCGCAACTCCGCTGGTGGATGCGCTCAACACGCCTCTGCTCGCAAGTGTCGCAAAGAAGCGGCGGCCCTTGTTTGGCTTATAGGAAAGAGGCTGGCTTATAGGAAAAACAGCTGAAATCAAGGGAAAACCGATGAAATTGGCGAAAATCTTGGAAAAACACGCCAAAAACAGAACAAATCGCGGTTTTTCGGTTGACAAACGCTAGACAAAGCCGCATCGTAAACGGCGGTGGGTTCGTTTTTACCCGCATAAACACTGGGTTTCCTAACGATCGATGCAAGTTTCGCACGAGCATCCGAAGGTACCGGGTGAAGCGTCAAGCAAGACATGGATTCTCCAGGGGCGAGAACAACGCACCATGGGCCCATGAAATAACAGGAGAAAGAAGGACACAATATGGCAACAGGCATGACCAAGACAGCACTGGTTCGCACCCTGGCAGAAAAGCTTGAGTTGACCAACAAGCAATCGGCAGCATTTCTTGACCTGCTCGCGGAGACGGCGGTGAAGGAAACAAAAAAGAATGGCGTGTTCGTCATCCCCGGTCTTGGCCGGTTGGTGAAGGCCGAGCGCAAGGCTCGTTTGGGTCGCAATCCTCAAACTGGCGAAACGATCAAGATCAAAGCCAAGACCGTGGTCAAGTTCCGCGTGGCCAAGGCTGCTAAAGATACCATCGCGCCGCCCAGAAAGTAGCAAATGCAAGTCCCAGGGTGATGGAAGAAGCACGCAAAGAGGGCCAAGGCGAGATGCGCCGCGCCCTCTGGGTTTTGCAGGCAGCCTGGGCAACATAGTGCATCAGAAATCCGGCCTTCCCATCCTTGACGAATGTTCGGCGAGGGTGGGAGACCCCAAGTTTCCGCGCTCTTCGTCAATCCCTTCCTGATTAATCTCCCCTCATGTCTGAAGCAGCATCAGTCTTGTCCAAATTAGCTCTTTCTGATCGGCGAATTCGGATAGCAGTAGTTAAAACAAATCAGCTCTCCGGGCTTATCGCGATCAGTCCCGAAGGGACGGCTGAGAATAGCCCAGGACGGACCCGGATTTCCTGTGAAGCTTGTTCGAGTCACTGAGCCTCGTGCGGCTTTCCGTAAAGAAAGCCGCATGCGCAGACGTGTCCAGAGCTGCGTACAGGAAATCCGGGGTTAGTCCTGGGTACGGTGCTCCATCACGATCAGTCCCGAAGGGACGATTGAGAATGTCCCAGGACGTAGACCGCAAGTGAATGCTATGGCAATCAGCCAGCTCCGAAACAACAGAAGCCCTCGCTATACGCTTGCGTCCGCCTGAGCCGTGGCCGGCTTTGTAAACGCACGGATAACCAGGGAAAGGCCGTAACAGATCAGCAGGCACTGAAGCAGGATGCGCGCGTTGTAGCGCCAGGCGAAGATCGCAAAGCAAAGCGTAAAGGCGATGGGATAAGTTTCGGCCAGAAGAGCCTGGAGCCAGTGGGGGCGAGCCGGCGAGATAGCGTCCGCGGCCCCGAGACGCGGCCACAAGCGGGGAACACGCCGGCAATACTGCTGGTAGACGTCGCCTAGCTGGGCGGTGAGGAAGCGTTCTTCCGCGGTGATCAGAAACAGTGCGAAGAGGCTGAAGGCAGGCAGAAAGAATGCGGCTCCGCTGGGCGGCATGAGAAGTGAGGTAGCAACTCCGAGCAGCCACGAGCCTAGATAGAGTGGATTGCGAAGATAGCGATAAGGTCCCGCTGCGACCAGTTGGTCACCCTGCATCACGGCGCCGCGCATGACCCCGGAACCGAGGTATGCAGTGCCCCACACCCGCAGGATAGCTCCCATCGCAAGACAGGCCAAGGCGATGAGGGTTACGGTCACGGTTGCAGCGGCCAAGCCAATCCAGCCGCTGCGGGCAGCTAACGTGGATGCCGCGAGCCAAAGCGTACCCTCACTGCCGCCGCGAAAGCTAGCTCCCCAGGGCGGTAGAAAGCCAACTAAGTAGAGCAACAGGAAGATGGCTACCCGGAAGCGAAACGCCAGTGCCGCAGCATTCATACCCGGAGCTCGCGACCGCTAACAAAATGTAACTGTAGTGGTGTCAAAATACGTCACTTACCGGCGATGGTTTCCAGCAGCGCGTCAAAGTCCTCCAGGCGGGAGTATTCGATGATCACCCGTCCGCGGCCGTTCTTGTCTTCGATCGAAACCTTCAACCCGAGGGCTCTCTGCAACAGATCCCGTGCCTCCCGAACGTTGGGGTCGAGCGGAGCTTTCTCCTTTTCTTCACCCTTCGGTTTTTTCTCCGGATTCAGCAGTCCTTGCACATAGCTCTCTGTTTGGCGGACCGACATGGAGAGCGCGCTCACTTTTTGTGCGGCCTTAAGAATTGCCTCGGGCGACTCCAGCGAAAGCAGGGTGCGCGCATGGCCGAAGCTGAGGTTCCCACTTTCCACTTTTTGCTGTACTTCAAGTGGAAGCCGAAGCAACCGCAGGAAGTTCGCGACCGAGGCCCTATCCTTGCCTGTGCGCTGCGCCATTTGTTCCTGCGTCATTTTGAACTGGTGGCCCAGGCGATCGTAGGCACGGGCCTGTTCCATCGGGTTCAGGTCAGTGCGCTGCAGGTTCTCAACGATCGTCATCTCCATCGCCTGCTCGTCGGAAACGTGGCGCAGGATTGCAGGCACGGTAGTCTTGCCGGCCAGTTTGGAGGCGAGCCAGCGGCGTTCGCCGGCGATCAGTTGGAAGCGGTTATCGGCCAGCGGCCGCACCAGGATTGGCTGTACCACGCCGGTCGCCGCAATCGAGGCAGAGAGTTCCTTGAGAGCATTCTCGTCGATGCTCCCGCGCGTCTGGAAAGGATTTCGCTCAATCTGGTCGACTGGAATTTCCCGCGGTTTGCCCTCGTCTGGTGGTGGCGGCGCCGCGGCGGGCGCGGGAGCAGAGGTAAATCCAGAACGGCCTGGAAGCAGGGATTCGAGACCCTTGCCAAGTGCGCGGCGTTTGGGTACTTCAACAGCAGCAGTCATTGATCTTCCTAAAACCTCAGAGGTTTAGAACTGAGAAACAAGGCGGCCATGTGCACGGAGTGGCCGGCGATTCCTGAGGAAATCGTCCTCAGCAACGATGGTGCTCAAGCATAGGGCCAGAAACGTACCTTTGTTTCCTGTCGCGACTGGGCTTGCAACGCAGCTTTCCGCTCCAGGGCCTTGGGGCTCTCGATCCGATTGCGAGCCAGGATTTCTTCTGCCAGCTCACGGTAGCTCTCTGCGCCGCGGGATCGGGGGTCATAAAGCGCTACGGGTTTGCCATAGCTCGGCGCTTCAGCCAAACGGATGTTACGGGGGATCGCGGTCTTGAGCAGCTTCGCCCCAAAAAACTTGCGCAGGTTTTCCGTGACTTGCTGGGCCAGGTTTGTACGCTCGTCATACATGGTGAGAATCACACCCTCGATGTCGAGCGTCGGGTTGAATGCGGTTTGGATGCGTCCCAACGTGGTGAGCAGTTCAGAGATGCCTTCCAGGGCAAAATATTCGGCCTGCATGGGGACGAGCAGCCGGTCGGCGGCTACAAGCGCATTCAGCGTAAGCAGATCGAGCGCCGGCGGGCAATCCAGGATAATGAAGTTGTACTGATTCCGTACCGGTTCCAGAGCCTGGCGCAGGCGATATTCGCGGCGCTCAGCCTGGATCAACTCGACAGTGGCGCCAATCAGGTGATTGCTGCCGGGAACTATCTTTAGCGTTTCGATCTCCGTGGGCAGAATGGTCTCGGCAATGGTCGCATTTCCCATCAGGATGTCGTAGGTGGAGTTGCGATTTTCGTCCCGTGCTATGCCGAACCCCCCGGAGGAATTGGCCTGGGGGTCGCAATCGACGAGCAGACAGGTGAGGCCTTCAAGGGCCAGTGCGGCTGAGAGATTGATTGCGGTAGTGGTTTTGCCCACCCCGCCTTTCTGATTCACGACCGCGATTACTTTACCCATGCGTAATGGAAGAGTATCGAGTGAAGGCGCCGAGAGCAAGAAACCGGCGATGTGCAGAACTGGGCGCGAATTGTGGAGAACCCCAAAATGGGTCAACTGGGACCGCCGCCAACCATAGCATTTAGAAGGAGATAGAGGAAAGTGGGCGCTTATGCGGCAAATGTGAGTGCTGGATTACACCGGTGGAAAACGTGGATGTTCCACGTGGAACAAACGGGCGGAAAAGGTTGATATGACTGGCATTGTTCCACGTGGAACACCCGTCCTTTGCGAGGGAATTGAATTTCAGAAGTCTACTAAACCGGATGCCCTGCTTGCTGAGTACGGCGTCCAATCGCCAGGATCATCTGATTGGAATTGGGCAGATGAACGGGATCGGCCCATTTGATCTCAGGCGTCAGCCCCCTGTACGTGGGGGCTGAGCGTTCGGTGGTGAGAAGTACCAAATATCGCTCGGCTACCTGTAGGCCAATCGGTATAGCCAGCTCCATTTTCTCTACCGCCCGCATGGAAACTGCATGAAAGCTTTGTCCCTGCGGCATTGCCTCCACCCGCCCGTCGTAGACTTCCGTTCCCGTCCCCACCGTCCGCACCACTTCCCGCAGAAAGGAAGCTTTCTTTCCCTGCGCCTCGGCCAAAGTCACACGGATCTCCGGGCGGCAGATGGCGAAGGGGATTCCGGGAAACCCCGCACCCGAGCCGTAGTCCAGGACGGTTTCTATGTCCCCGGGAAGATGCTGGGCGGCAAAGGCGCACTCCACAAAATGGCGACGGATGATTTGTGCCGGTTCCCGGATGGAGGTAAGGCTCAGGCGCGCGTTCCAGCGCATGAGCAGCCCAAGATAAGCAGAGAACTGCTCGTAGCAGCTTGCCGGCAGTCGACTAATGCCGGCCTCTGCAAAGGCCTCTTCTATCTCCCGAACCGTATCGTCCGGCAAAGAGCTCACGACCGGCCAGCGGTGATCGATGTCGCCCGAGAGGGCTTCCAGCTTCGAGCTGCTTCGAGAAATGCAGCGAAGAGCGCACGCGATGCCTCGCTACTCTCGTAACTCCGCTCCGGATGCCATTGCACTGCAACGACAAATTGCTGCGGTTCGGCGCCCTCCAATGCCTCGATGACTCCATCCTCGGGACTGACAGCGGCCACTACGAGTTGCTCTCCTGGGCGATCGATAGCCTGATGATGGCTCGAGTTCACCGAGAGTCTGGGCTCTTCTTGGCCCGCCTGGGCCCGAGACGGGAGAGGCGAGAGCCGGGAGTCACCAGCACCGGGTGGGCATTCTGCACCTCCCGCCCGGGTTCATGGTTAATGATGGACTCAGCCCTACCAGCAGTCGCATCCGGAGCGTGGGGCAAATCCTGGATGAGACTGCCCCGCCGCCAAACATTCAGGGACTGCAATCCATAGCAAATGCCCAGGACTGGCTTCGCGTGAGCGAACGCATCCTGCAAAAGAAGATCATCCGCGGCCTCGCGGGCTACATCCTTGGCTGCGGTGGCTGGCACTGCCTCCTGGCCATAGCGCGCGGGATCCACATCGGCCGGGCTGCCTGGCAGCAGGATCGCCGAGCAAGAAGCCAGGATGCTTGCCTGCGAGGCTGGAGACTCATGCAGCGGAATAGGAATCGCGATTCCTCCCGCCGCTTCTACTGCGCGGATGTACTGCGGCAAGCTGCGCTGGTTATAGGCTGCGTCCGTAGACGTAGGCTCGGGGATGGCGATGCGGGGAACAGGGAAACTCATTGAGCCTCTCTAGCTACCGCTGCCACCAGGTTCGGGTCAAAGTCACCCGGCTCAGCGTGGCTCTCGTAAAGCTGCTGGATCTCGCTTTGCAGCCTGGCGGTAAGCTCATCCGCCTGGCGGATGGTATATCCCGACGGGTCGATGGGTTTGCCAATGACCAGTTTGACCGGCCGGGGCGCGGAAGTGGTGGGTGTGAATCGGCAACAGCTCATAGGTGCCAATCAGCGCCATCGGCACCAGCGGCACCCGCGACCGTATCGATATATACGCCGGTCCCCGCATGAAAGGCTGCATTCTGCCGTCATGGGTTCGACCGCCTTCAGGGAAGATGAAGAGCGGCAAGCCCGCTTTAAGCGCCTTGATGGCACGATTGAGCCCGGCAATCGAGCCGCTGCCGCTTTCCTCGTCCACTGGTATCTGGCCGGACCGATTCAGATGCCAACCGATGAACGGCCACTTCCACAAGCTTTGCTTGGCCAGGATCCGAAACTGGAAAGGGAGGCTGCTGAAGACCACCGGCGTATCCATAAACGAAGTGTGGTTGGAGGTGTAGATGGCCAGGGGCAAAAAATTCTCACGTCCGATAACGGTGACGGGGGCGCCGGCGATTCGCAACGACATCCGCGCCCATAGCCGGGCAATGTTATGTTGCCGCCGGCCGTCCTCTTCCACACACGAGGCGGCCAGCGAAATGCACCCAAAAAATCCGGTAAAGAAAAAGAACAACGGGCCCCGCACCAGGTTGGAACTCAACCGGGCTGCTAAGCGACAAGGTTGCGGGGTAGCCGGTGTCGTGCTCATACTTCGAGCGGCTCCGCAGGCGCCGGCCGCGAAGCCATCAGCAGCGGTCGCACTTGTCCAACCAGGTAAACCGAGCCGGTCACTACAACCAAGCCGTTTGCTGGAGTGATACGGAGCGCGCGCTCCAGTGCACTCACAGCGTCAGGCGCTGCCTCTACCTCACTGCCGGTGGTGCGCGCCGCCGCCAGCAGATCTTCAAGAGATGCACTGCGCGGCGAGTCGACCGGTGTCACCACCACGCGTCCGAAAAGGGGAAAAAGAATCTGCGCCAGCTCCGCGACCGGCTTGTCTTTGAGGCACCCAAAAACCAGTGTCAAAGGTTGGCCTTTATCCAGCTGCGAGACTGCCGCGCGCAGCGCCCATGCCCCGGCAGGATTGTGGCCCACGTCCAGCAGTACATCGGCCCGGCTGCCGTTGCCCGCAATATGCTCCAGCCGCGCCGGCCAAACCGTATCGCGAATGCCTGCCTGTATATCGACGGGAGTAATATTGTAACTATGATTGTTTCTTAACTCCACGGCCGTGGCAATGGCCAGCGCCAGGTTGCGCTGTTGATGCGCGCCCGCCAGAGGGGAGTCGATCTCGATCAGTTCGCCCATCACGGAAAGCGGATAGCGATTCCGCGTGTACTGCTCGGGATGGTTGTGCACCGGCACGTAGCTGGCTGCATTCACTCCGCGCACCTCGAGCCCGGTTGCGACTTCTCCTAATGCCTGGTTAGCCTCGGGGTGCTGCGGCAGCGTGATCATGACGCCATCGCGGCGCAGGATCCCGGCCTTTTCCCGCGCTATCAGGTCGACCGTCGAGCCCAGCCACTCGGTGTGGTCAAGCGAGATGTCGGTAATCACCGACACCACCGGCTCGACAATATTGGTCGCATCCAGGCGGCCGCCCATGCCCACTTCCACCACCGCCGTATGCACTTGGCGGGAAGCAAAATACAGAAAGCCCATGGCGGTGACGGTCTCAAAAAAACTGGGCAGCGCAGGCAGCTGGCCATCGCGTACCAACGTTGCGGAGGCGATCTCCTCGACATGGAAGAAGAGGGATGCCAAATCATCGTCGCTGATCGTGGCGCCATTCACCTGGATGCGCTCATTGACGCTGCTCAGGTGGGGCGAGGTGTAAAGCCCTGTCCTATAGCCGGCATGGGTAAGAATGCTGGCCAAGGTCGAAGAGGTGGATCCTTTACCGTTGGTGCCGGCAACCAGTACCGAGGTGAAGTTGCGCTCGGCGTTGCCCAGCGCCGCCATCAGGGTGCGCATATGCGCCAGCTCAAATTTCCGGCGAGGCGTGCCGGGCGGGGTATGCAATTCCTGACCGAGAGCGTGCAGGCGCTCAAGGGCCGAAGCGTAAGACATATATCTATTTTAGAGGGAATTCACTTTTCGACCCTGCGCCAACTAGTTCGCCACCGGGCTCATGAAGTCGAGGGCGCGAATCAGGTAGCCCTTGAGATCGCGGCGGGCCACGATCGCGTCCAGCATGCCGTGTTCCAGCAGGAACTCCGACCGCTGGAACCCCTCCGGCAGCTTCTGTCGAATCGTCTGCTCGATGACTCGCGGACCGGCAAAGCCTATCAGGGCGCCTGGTTCGGCAATGTTGAGATCGCCCAGCATGCCAAAGCTGGCGGTCACGCCGCCCGTGGTGGGGTTGGTAAGCACCGAGATGTAGGGCAGCCCTGCATCATCCAGTTGCGCCAGGCCGGAGGAAACTTTAGCCAATTGCATCAAGCTGGCGACGCCTTCCATCATGCGCGCGCCGCCTGAAGCGGCAACGATGATGAGCGGTTGCTTAGCGGCCAGCGCCCGGTCAATGGCGCGCGCGATGGTTTCCCCGACCACGCAACCCATGCTTCCACCGATAAACGCGAATTCCATGACACTCAGAACGACGCTTATGCGGTCCGAGGTTACCCACGGCATTCATTATCGCGTCATTGAGGCCGGTCTCCCGCCGGGCTTTTTCCAGCCGGTCCCGATAGGGCTTGATATCGACAAACTCCAGCGGATCGGTGGATACAAGTTCCAGATCCACCAGCTCGTACCCCGGCTCAAGCAGGCTGGCTATGCGGCTGCGCGCATCCAGACGAAGATGGTGTCCACACTTGGGGCAGACCTGGAGGTTGGCCTCGAGATCGGCTTTAAAGAGTAATTGGCCACAACCCTCGCACTTCTGCCACAATCCTTCAGTGCGAACATTCTTCTCCGCCGTGTTCGCTTCAATCTCGTTTTCCTGCCGCTTAAACCAGGACATGATTCCCTTTCGCCACGCGCCCCACGTGGTTCCCGCTCCATCCCTGGAGCATTCTTACAGCTAGTGCGATCTTTCTGCCTGTGATTTTGTGCAACTTTTCTTACTGGAGAAGCTGCATCAACACTCTTCTCCGGTTGGCAGCAACAGGAGAAATGCTCTGGCCGAAGTGGCGGCCGGCTGGCATCAGTGCCCGGTGTGGTACGGATGCCCAGCAAGTATTGTAAATGCCCGGTAGAGTTGTTCCGCCAGCACCAGCCGGGCAAGTTCGTGGGGTAACGTCATTGGACCCAAAGACAGCACCGTCTGGGCCTGCCGCAGGTCTGACCAGCCGTTGGCCGGCCCAATGGCAAAAACAATCATTTGTTGGCCCGAGTCCCGGCGCGTCCCTAGCCACGCGGCCAGCTGTTCTGAAGAGAGGGCCTTGCCTCGGCTGTCGAGCAGCACCAGCCACGCCGCTGTGCGCGCTCGCTGCCGGGCCACAAAATCAAACAGCGCCTCCTCGCTCCGGAAGGCAACCGCTTCGATGGCAGCATAGGGGGCAATGCGTTTCAGGTATAGGTTTGTGGCCGGCCCGAGCAGATCGCTCCGGGTCCGTTGGCCGACAAAGGCAAGGGTAAGGTTCAGTGGGTTGCTACCTGCTGTCGGACCGAGGCCATCCCCGCTCCGTCGATCACCGCTTCGATCATGGCGTCGCAGCCCATGCAGGAGTTGATCATCATGTGGTAGAGCCGCCGGTCGGTCCAGTCGCGGTCGTAGTAGCGGCGGATGTACTCTTCCCGCCGGCTGTCGGTAGCCTCGAGTTCTGCCCGTGCGCGTCCTGCGTGTTCCGGAAAATGCTGTTCAAACCAACGAATCTTCCTGGTGACCGACGCGTAGACGAAGATATTGAAGACTCCCGGTAGGCTTGCCAACGCGCAGGCGGCGCCGCGGCCAACAATCACGCAGTTTCCGTCGGCCATGCACTGTTTCAGATAGTTGCGCACAAACTCGACCATGCGTTCGCTATCAAAAACCTGATCTTTGGGCGGTGCCGGCAGGCGGTCCACGCTGCCATGCCAGAAGGACTTGCCCATCCGGTAGTACCAGGGGTCCAGCCGCTCATCGCATTGTTCTGCCATGCTCTTGGGAACCCCGGCCTTATGGGCGATCTCATCGATCAGGCAGCGATCGATGAGTCTCCAGCGCAGCCGCTCGGCCAGGCGGTGCGCGAATTCCGCTCCCTGGCTGCCGTACTCCCGTTCAATGGTGATGACCCTGACCATGGAGTATCTCTCGCGAAGTGCATGCCGGACAGGCCGGTGGCGTGATGCTAGCACCGGCCGACCGAATAATCCAGAGGCAGCACAGCCCTTCAGCCGGATGTGCCAAGTCTTGCAGGGGGGTACTAGCGGCAAAAAACCGGGCGTCGAGTGCTGCGGTATCCCACTCAAGCCAAAGTGCGGCTTGACCCCGATTTCCTGCCACGCTGTGCTAGAGAGGTCCGCGTGTACGCCTTTCATTAAGGAAAGGCGCATGGAGTGTATCAACGCCGCAAGCCTCCACAGGAAATCGGGGCAATGGGGCATCCAGCCTTCGTTTTGGTGAGGCAAACTGCAAAAATCGCGATGAATGCGAGGCCCGGAGGGCCGGTCGTCAAAACTTCAGCCCAGCCCGGAAGGGCTGGGAGACAGATCACCAAGGTTGTGGAGCGCTGGAGGCGCGGCACTAAACCTGGGCCCGCTCCCAACCGGGACTCTAAGGCTCGGTCAGGACAGGGTTGCGCAAACTGCCGATCCCGGCAATCTCCACCACCACATCGTCCCCTGGCTTTAGCCAGCGCTGCGGAGTGCGGCCCATGCCCACCCCAGCCGGCGTACCGGTGCTGATGATGTCTCCCGGCACCAGGGGCATCATGGTCGAAATATAAGAAATAAGCCGCGGCAGCTTGAAAATGAGCTCGCGCGTGTTGGACTTCTGCAGGGTTTCCCCATTGATAGAAAGAGAGATGTCCAATTGATGAGGATCGGGCACTTCATCCTTGGAAACGATCCACGGTCCCATCGGCCCGAAAGTAGGGAAGTTCTTGCCTAACGTCCATTGTGAAGTAGCTAGCTGCACATCGCGAGCGCTTACGTCGTTGAGGATGGTATAGCCGAAGACGTGGTTTTCCCACTCCGCCTCCGGGATATTGCGCCCCCCCTGACCGATCACGACTGCGAGCTCCGCCTCATAGTCAGGTTGCTGGCTGGCGCGCGGCAGCAGAATTGGCTGTCCATTGCCAATGAGGGTCAGCGGGTACTTGGTAAAAACGGTAGGAAATTTGGGCGGTTCCATTTTTGATTCCACGGCGTGGTCGCGGTAATTCAGGCCGATACAAAGAATCTTGGAAGGCCGCAGCAGGGGAGCCTCCATCGTGACGGAAGACAAGGGTGCAAGCAAATTCAGACCGGTCTCTTCCAGTTGCTCGTTGACCCCTTCCCACCGCTTAGGCCCTGCGGCAATGAAGGCCACTGTGTCCTGGTATCCGAGTGGAGAGAGGGGGAAGACATGGCCGTCCTTGAGAAGTGCCGGGCCAGTGGTTGCATCGCGACGGTAGGTGATAAGGCGCATCCCTCGATTGTCCATCGCCAGGCAAAGGATTGGGTAAAAAATTATGAAATCATGACCCGGCCGCCCCCGGCAGGTTCCAGTGGTAATACACGGCCAACATCCGCAGCACGAAGCAGCCAAGGATGCCGCAGCCACTGGCGACCGCTACATTGACCCGCAGCTTGAGGCAGAGAATCGTGATCGCCGCCCCGAAAAGCGCAGCCGCCGCATACACGTCGGAACGCAGCACCTTAGGCACCTGGCCGATCAGCAGGTCGCGAATCGTTCCCCCGCCCACCCCGGTGATGCCGCCCATCATCGTGGCCAAGAGCGGATTCAGTTTGAACTCCAAAGCCTTGGTCGCTCCCGCGATCGCAAAGAAGCTTAGCCCCGCCGCATCCAGAGTGGTCACCAGCCAGTGGTTGATTCCAGAGACAGAGGCGCGCAGTACGAAGACCGCCGCCCCCGTGGCCAGCGCCACCGCAGCATATTTCCAGTTGCGGATGGCGCCTGGTGGGATATCGCCAATCAGCAGATCGCGCACTATGCCGCCTCCCAGCGCAGTAACAAAGGCCAGAACCAGCATTCCCAGCAAATCGAGCCTGGCTTGCGCAGCCGTAGACGCGCCCTCCGCAGCGAACAGAGCGGTTCCCACCAGGTCGATCGCCAGCAGCAAATGAACAGCGCGTGGCCGGACGGCAAATTTCATCTCTCGACTATAGAAGCTAACCTCCTCCCTGAAGAAAACTGCATCTGCCTACAATGGAGCTTGGAGGTGTAATGGCGAAGCCGAAAGAGGGACGAAGCCGGGTTGTTATTCAGAACGTAGAACCTGAACTGGACTGTGGGCGCTTTCCCATCAAGAGGATCGTCGACGACACGGTCTCCGTACAAGCGGATGTTTTCGGCGACGGGCATGATGAGGTGCGAGCCCGGCTCCTGTGGAAGCAGGAAGCGGATTCAGACTGGCAGGCGGTAGAAATGCGGCCGCTGGGAAACGATCGTTGGCAAGGAGAATTTGCCGTCAAGCAAGTTGGCCCCTATCGGTACACCATCGCGGGTGAAGTGGACCATTTCGGAACCTGGCGCAGCGACCTCAAGAAGCGCATCGCGGCGCAGCAGGATCTAGAACTACCGTTCGCCACCGGCGCGATCCTTCTCGAACAGGTGCAGGCGCGCGCCTCGAAGCAAGACAGCGCAAAGCTGACAGGCTGGGCCAAGGCGCTCAGAAGCGCGAAGGATGACGCCGCAACCGCCGAGCTGGCCTTGCAGGACGAGCTCGCGGAGACAGTCAAGCGCTACCCGAATACCGAGCTCGAGACCCGCTACGACCACGAACTGGAAATTACCGTAGACCGGGAAAGGGCGCGCTTTTCCAGCTGGTATGAGCTCTTTCCGCGATCCTGGTCAACCACCCCCGGTAAACACGGAACCCTGCGCGACGTGACGGCCCGCATGGACTACGTGGCGGAAATGGGTTTTGACGTCCTCTACCTGCCCCCCATCTCTCCTGTCGGGAAAAGCTTCCGCAAGGGCAAGAACAACTCAGTCGAAGCCGCGCCGGGAGATGAGGGCAGCCCTTGGGCCATCGGATCGGCGGAGGGCGGCCATACCGCGATCCACCCCGCCCTCGGCACCATAGCCGACTTCAAGGACCTGGTCCAGCGGGCCATCCAATTGAAAATGGAAGTAGCCCTCGATATTGCCTTCCAATGCTCGCCCGATCATCCCTGGGTGACCGAGCATCCCGAGTTCTTTAAGAAGCGTCCCGACGGATCGATCCAGTATGCGGAGAATCCACCCAAGAAGTACCAGGACATCTACCCACTGGACTTTGAATCTTCCAACTGGCAGGGACTGTGGGATGCCCTCAAGGGTGTCTTTACCTTTTGGATGGATCAAGGTGTGCGCATCTTCCGCGTAGACAATCCGCATACCAAGGCCTTCCCCTTCTGGCAGTGGGTCATCCCCGAGCTGAAAGCGAAAAACCCAGGGGTTCTGTTTCTGGCCGAGGCCTTTACCCGGCCCCGCGTGATGGAGCGCCTGGCTAAGGTCGGTTTTTCCGAGTCCTATACCTACTTCACCTGGCGCGACACCAAGGAAGAGCTCACTGAATATTTGCTCGAACTCACCACGACCCCGGTACGGGAGTACTTCCGCCCCAACTTCTGGCCCAACACTCCCGATATCCTGGCAAAAAGCCTGCAGAGCGGCGGTTTGCCGGCCTTTCGCAGCCGCCTGGTGCTGGCCACCACCCTAACCGCGAATTACGGAATCTACGGACCAGCTTTCGAGTTGGGAGAAAGCACCCCCTTCAAGCCGGGCAGCGAAGAATATCTGGACTCAGAGAAATACGAGGTCAAACGCTGGGACCTAAAGAATCCCGACAGCCTGAAGCCGCTGATCACCCGCCTGAACCTGATCCGGCGGCAGAACAAAGCGCTGCAGAGCAATGAGCGGCTGCACTTCCACCCCACGGACAATCCAGCACTCATCTGCTATTCCAAGCGCACGGCAGATGGCAGCAACACTGTCCTCATGGTTGTCAATCTCGATCCTTTTTGGGGTCAGAGCGGCTGGGTTTCCCTGGATTTAGGGGTACTTGGCCTCGCTCCGGGCGATACATTTGATGTTTACGACCTCCTGGCGGATCATTCCTATCGCTGGCAGGGCTCGAGAAACTACGTTGCCCTGCGACCAGCGGAAACGCCGGCGCATCTTTTCCGTGTGCTGCCCGCCGGAGCGGGAGCACCGATCATATAACTGTAATGGTTACGATTTACCCAGAAACCAAGCCGGGGAGGCACGATTGAAGCAACCGGGAAGCGCGGCGGACCCGCTCTGGTACAAGGACGCGATCATCTACGAGTTGCATGTCAAGGCATTCATGGACAGCAACAACGATGGCATTGGCGACTTCCAGGGATTACTCAGTAAGCTCGACTACCTGCAGGACCTGGGCGTCACCTGCCTGTGGTTGCTTCCGTTCTTCCCCTCGCCTTTGCGCGACGACGGCTACGATATCGCCGACTACCTCAGCGTGCACCCCAACTACGGCACCATGGACGACTTCCGCGAGTTCCTGATCCAGGCCCACAACCGCGGCCTGCAAGTGATGATTGAGCTGGTCATCAATCACACCTCCGATCAGCATCCCTGGTTCCAGCGCGCCCGCCTGGCCCCGAAAGGTTCGCCCGAGCGCGACTTCTACGTGTGGAGCGACACTGATCAGAAATATACCGGCGCGCGCATCATCTTTACCGATACCGAAAAATCCAACTGGACCTGGGATCCCGATGCCCAGCAGTATTATTGGCATCGCTTTTTCTCCCATCAACCAGACCTGAACTTTGACAATCCAGCGGTGATCGAAGAAGTAGTAAAGATCATGCACTACTGGCTCGACATGGGCGTGGATGGGCTGCGAACCGATGCCATTCCTTACCTGGTGGAGCGTGAAGGCACCAACTGCGAGAATCTTCCCGAAACCCACGCGGTCATGAAACGCATACGCGCCGAGATTGACGAGGCATACGCCAACAGAACGATTCTCGCGGAAGCCAACCAGTGGCCCGACGATGTGCGTATCTACTACGGCGACGGCGATGAATGCCACATGGCATTTCACTTTCCTCTGATGCCCCGGATGTATATGGCGCTGCGCCAGGAAGATCGCCTGCCGATCACCGACATCATGGCGCAAACGCCGGAGATTCCCCACAACTGCCAGTGGGGGCTGTTCCTGCGCAATCATGATGAGCTGACCCTGGAGATGGTCAGCGATGAAGAGCGGGACTACATGTACCTGGCCTATAGCGCGGATCCGCGCATGCGCATCAACGTCGGCATCCGCCGGCGCCTGGCGCCTTTAGTGGATAACAACCGCCGCCGCATCGAGCTGTTGAACAGTCTCCTCTTCTCCTTTCCCGGCACCCCCATCGTTTATTACGGCGACGAAATCGGCATGGGCGACAACATCTACCTCGGCGACCGCAACGGTGTGCGTACCCCGATGCAGTGGAGCGGCGACCGCAACGCCGGCTTTTCCCGCGCCACGCCCGCGAAGCTCTACAGCCCGGTAGTCATGGACCCCGTTTGGGGCTACGAGGCGATCAACGTAGAAGCGCAGCAGGGCGATCCTTCTTCGCTCCTGAGCTGGATGCGCAATATGATCGCCCTGCGCAAGTTGTTCCAGGTCTTTGGCCGCGGGACTCTGAGTTTTCTAAACCCCGCCAATCGCAAGATCCTCGCCTACATCCGTGAGTATCAAAACGAAAAAGTTCTCTGCGTGGCCAACCTCTCCCGCTTCGCCCAGCCCGTAGAGCTGGACCTCGCCCCATATGCGGGCATGGTCCCGGTCGAGATGCTGGGCTATGTCGAGTTTCCCCGCATCCGCACCGCAGCCTACCCCCTGACGGTTGGGCCCTATGGCTTTCTGTGGCTGGAATTGCAGCCCTCGCCGGAGCCCGTCGCGAAACTTGACGAAGCCGGGGAGCCGGAGCTCGAGATCAGCGGAACCACGGACTGGATGAGCGTTCTTGAGGGCAACGGCCGCAGAGAACTCGAGGAGTCGGTGCTCAAGGGTTACCTAACCCGCCAACGTTGGTTTGGCGCCAAGTCACGCGCCATTACCGCCACCAGAATCGAAGACTGGGCGGTCTTCAATCAGGGCGCCAGCGCGCTGGCGCTGATCGAGGTTCAATACGTTGAAGGGGAGAGCGACACCTACCTGGTCACCCTGGGACTGCTTTTTGGCAAGGCCGCGGATGCGCTGCGGGAAGAGTCGCCCAATGCCCTGTTGGCCCGGGTGGTCACCGCTGCCGAGGAGGGCGTGCTCCATGAAGCAGTCTTTAACGACAGCGCCAGCGAAGCGCTCCTGGCGTTGATCGCAGGCAGCACGCAGATTTCCTCGCGCGAGGGGGTCATCCTGGGGGTCCCCAGCAGTGCGCTGGCTCAATTAAAGGGCCCATCCAGAGAGACGCCGCGGCGCGGTTCGGCGGAGCAAAGCAACACCTCGATTATTTTCGGCGACAAGCTGATCATGAAGTTGTTCCGTAGGCAGCAAGTCGGGCCCAATCCCGACACCGAGATCGGAAGTTATCTCACCGAGCAAACCCACTTCACCCATATCGCGCCCTTTGGTGGTTCTATCCAATACACGCGCAAAGGGCAGGAGCCATCGACGCTGGCCATGTTGCAAGGCCTGGTCACAAACGAGGGCGATGGATGGAGCTGGACCCTGGAAGAATTGGACCGCTACTACGAAATCAGCGCCGCCCAGAGTTTTGCCCAGGGCGGAGTCATCGAGCAGCAGACGAGTCTGCTCCAGTTGAGCGAGGCCCCGGAGACAAAGCTCGCCCGCGAGCACGTCGGTCCCTATCTCGACGCGGCTGCGCTGCTGGGCAGACGCACCGCGGAGTTGCACGTGGCTCTGGCCTCACCGACCACAGACCCCGCGTTTATGCCCGAGCCGTTCACTTCCCAGGACATCGACCGCTTGCGCGATGATCTGATCCTGCACGCCGCCAGCGCCTTCGATGCGCTTAAAGAGAACGTGGCGCGCTTGCCCGATAGCGTTCTGGAAAGGGCCGGCCTGGCGCTCAGCCGCAGGAGCCTGGTGCTCGATCGCCTGCGCCAATTGAGTACAAGACAGATCGATGCGCTGCGCACCCGCATCCACGGGGACTATCATTTAGGACAGGTACTGCGGTCCAAAGGCGACTTCGTCATTTTGGACTTTGAGGGTGAACCGGCGAGGTCGCTTGCCGAGCGCAGAACCAAGCAGTCCCCGCTCAAAGACGTGGCGGGCATGCTGCGTTCCTTCAGCTACGCCGCCTTTTCCGCCCTGATGAAGTATTCCTCGCGGCGTCCAGAAGACTTTCATCGGCTGGAGCCGTGGGCGCGCCTGTGGGAGCAATCGGTCTCGTCGGCCTTCCTGCGCGCCTATTGTGAGTTTGCCAAGGGGGTTCCGGTGGTTCCGTCGGAACCGCGGCTTTTCCAGCAGCTACTGGAAGCCTATGTAATCGACAAAGCGCTCTATGAGCTGACCTACGAGTTGAATAACAGGCCCAATTGGGTATTGATTCCTTTGACCGGGATATTGGGCTTGCCGGTGTAGCGATCGTGAGTTACAGGTAAGATCCGAGAGGGGAGCCGAAGGTACAAGCATGGCGAAGTTAGAGCTTTCGGAAGAGACGAAAACAGGGATCGAAGCGGTAGGGGCTGCCGACCTGCTCATCGCGGTCGCGGTGCAGGTGGATGCCGAGCAGCTTCGGGCCGCAGCCCAGCAATGCATCCTGGCCATGAACGCGGCCAATCCTGCGTCAGGTTTGCGCACCGTGGTGGCGTTTCCCGGGCTGAGCAAGGTGGAGACCGCCGACAAAGGCGAGGTCGAGGGCGACCAGGCGGCTGCGGATAAAAACTTGAGCTTCCTGCCCTACACGCTTCCTACCGGCGATTCCTCCAGGATCCCCTCGCTTACTGCGGCCAACACCTATCAGGCGCTGTTTGGCATGGCGCGGGAACTGGGCGTGAGTGCATGCGCAGTAATAGGCGTCGACCTGGCCGCGCTGGAAACAAATTTTCTCGGGCCCATGCTGGCGCCGGTGTTGGAGAAGCGATGTGAACTTGCCATGCCGCTCTATTCCACGGGAAAGTTTGACGGCCTGCTCAACTCCAGCATCCTGGCTCCGCTCACCCGGGCTCTTTATGGCAAGCGGGTGCGCTTCCCTTTGGCGCCGGACTTTTGCATCTCCGCCAAATTGATTCCAGAGCTGGAAGCGGCCTTGCAGCGGACCACCGCGCAAGGGCAGGATTTATTTTGGCCGGCGACCGAGGCGGCCATGCGCGACAACAGCATATGTCAGGTGCATGTGGACATCCGGCATGTCCCAACCGTGGATGGCGTCGATCTAAGCACCATATTGGCTCAGACCGTGGGCCCTCTGTTTGCGGAGATGGCCAGCAACGCCGCTCTGTGGCAGCGGATTCGCGGCTCGCAGCCGGTGGAAACCGCGGGGGTTGCTGCGGCCCCTCCGGCCGACGGACACCCTGCCGATACAACTCCTATGCTGGAGACCTTCCAACTCGGCTTCCGCAATCTGCAGGAGGTCTGGGGTCTGGTGTTGCCGCCGGTCACACTCCTGGAACTCAAGCGGCTGGCCCGGGTGAGCGTGGACCGCTTCCACCTGCCCGACGAACTCTGGGTCCGCATTATTTATGATTTCGCCTTGGCCCACCGGCTGCGTACGCTCAGCCGCTCCCATTTGTTAGGGGCGCTCACTCCGCTGTACCTGGGGTGGGTAGCATCTTATGCGCTGGAAGTGGGCAGCGCCAGCCCCGCGGAGGCAGAGCAAAGGTTGGAAAAGCTAGCTCGCGCCTATGAAGATGGCAAGCCCTACTTATTATCGCGGTGGCGTTGGCCAGACCGCTTTAATCCATAGGGCAGGAGGAGAAGATTATGTGGACTCAGGTGTCACAGTCACTGCACGAATCGATGGCTCGGGTCATTAGCCGCATCGCCACCTTACTTCCCGGCATTCTGGCATTTATCGTCGCCGTCCTGTTTTTTGCGGCCATCGCCTGGCTGCTGGCCTGGGTGGTGCGCGCGTTCTTGACTGCGATCCGCATCGACGAGCGGCTGGCGCGCGGAACCAACACCATCGCCGAATGGTCCCCCACCTATACGCCCACCACTCTGATCACACGTATCGTTTACTGGTGCGTCGTCCTGGTAGGTTTCCTGGTTGGACTGGAAGCCTTTGGCGCGTCCTCAGACAACCTCCTCACCGCGCGGCTACTCGGTTACATTCCCAACGTTGTGGGTGCGGTAGTGCTGCTCATCCTGGGCAACGTCATTGCGCGCTTTCTTTCTCGCAGTGTGCTGATTGGCGCAGTGAACATGAATCTCCACTATGCGCGGTTATTGAGCCTGGGCGTCAAGTGGCTGGTGTTGGTGCTTACCGCCGCGATGGTGCTCGATCACCTGTCGATTGGGGCTGCGATTGTGGACCTGGCCTTTGGCATTCTCTTCGGTGGCATCGTTCTGGCATTGGCGCTGGCCGTGGGGCTGGGTTCGCGTGATCTGGTGAGCCGTTCGCTGGAACGGGAAGCGGCCCGGCCGGCGCCGGAGACCATGCCCGAAGAGCAGTTCCGGCACTTCTAGCTCTGTCCTGATCTGTGAGAAGGTTGTATCAATGGACAGAAAGAGCGTAGGAGCAGGGGCGTCGGTGAAGGTCGCCATTTTAGGCTTTGGCACGGTAGGAACCTCAGCCGCCCGTATCTTGTGTGAGCACCCGCCCCAAGGCGTAGTGCTTAGTTGCATCTTCAACCGGGGAATCGATCGCAAACGCGTCCCCTGGATCCCATCTTCCGTGCTCTGGACAGAGAACTTCGACCAGGTCCTCGCCTCCAATGCCGACATCGTCGTGGAGTTGGCGGGGGGGCTCAATCCTGCCGGTGACTGGGTGCGGCTGTCGCTCGCCGCAGGCAAGTCCGTGGTCACGGCCAACAAAAAATTGATTGCCGAGCAGGGTCCGGCGCTGGAAGAGTTGGCCCGGCGGCATGGTTGCCAGCTGCTTTATGGCGCCGCGGTGGCGGGCGGTGTTCCCGTCATCCCCGCTGTCCAGCAGGGGCTAGCCGGCGACCGCATCCACCGCTTTCATGGCATCTTGAACGGCACCTGCAATTTCATTCTCAGCAACATGGAAGACGGGGCCGAATTTGATCCCACCTTGCGCCAGGCGCAGGAGCGCGGATATGCCGAGGCCAATCCCACAGAAGATGTCGACGGGTTCGATGCCCGCGCCAAGCTAGTGATCCTCTCCCGTCTTGGACTGCGCGTCGAGGTCTTGCCCGAGGAAGTTGCCTGTCGCAGCATCCGCGACGTTTCCGCCGTTGACTTCGCCTATGCCAAGGAACTGAACTGCACCATCCGCCAGATTGCGCGTGCCGAGGTAAGAAATCAGGAGTTGTTAGCCACGGTTGGGCCCATGCTCGTCCCGCGCAGCTCACCTTTGTCGTGGTCGCGGGGCACAGAAAACATGGTTATTTCCGGTGGCCAATATGGCGGTGAAACTGTCTTCTCCGGCCACGGGGCCGGAGGCAATCCGACTGCGGTTGCGGTCGTCTCGGATATATTGGCCATTGCCCATGGCGGCTGCCCGGTGACCATTCCCAGCACCCGCGCCCGAGTCGACGGCGATTTTGTCGTGCCTCACTACATCCGGTTCGTGGTCGACGACCGGCCCGGCATCATAGCAGCCATCGCGGGCGACCTTGCCGTGCAGCGCATCAACATCAACGCCATCCTGCAAAAACCAGGCTACCCGAAAGATCGCCTGCCCTTTGTAGTAACCGTCGAACCCTGCAAGAGCTCCGCCTTAAAGGCAGCCCTAAGCAAGATCGGCCAAATGGACTGCATGCAGGCGCCGCCGTTTGATTTGCAGATGCTGGAAGAAACGATAGCCTGACGCTACGGGTTTGATCCCCAGCCCCTCCGAGTCTGCGTGAGAACTCCACCCGTCCAGTTCCTACTAGGTTCTGTTAGGAGACCGTCTCCTGCCCGGTGGAGTTCTCCGCGGCACTAAATCTGGGTCCGCTCAAAACCCCAAAACAGGATGCGGCTCGTAAGGCTCCTCGATCGCCTTCATCTCGCTCTCATCCAAATGGATGTTCAGCGCCTCGATTGCCTGATCCAGATGAGCCATCTTGCTCGCCCCGATAATAGGAGCGCTCACCCCAGGCTTAGCCAGGATCCACGCCAAAGCCACCTGTGAATTCTGTACACCCCGCTTGGTGGCAATCTCGGTCAGCCGATCCACCACCGTAAAGTCCGATGGCCGGTAGTAAAGCTTCTGCGCAAAATCGTCAGTCTTCGCGCGAATTGTCTCCCCGCGGCTCGCAGCGTTCCGGTTTCCCGCCAAAAAACCACGTGCCAGAGGACTCCAGGGGATAAGCCCAACACCCTCCTCCAGGCAAAGCGGAATCATCTCCCGCTCTTCTTCCCGGTAGACCAGGTTGTAGTGATTCTGCATGGTCACAAACCGGGTGAGCCCCATCATGTCTGAAGTCTGCAGCATTTTAAGAAACTGCCATGCATACATAGACGACGCGCCGATATAGAGTGCCTTGCCCGACCGCACCACCTGGTCCAGGGCCTCAAGTGTCTCCTCAATGGGGGTATGCGGATCGAAACGGTGGATCTGGTAAAGATCGACATAGTCGGTCTGCAGGCGGCGCAGACTATCGTCGATGGCGTGCATAATATGCTTGCGCGAAAGACCCTGTTGGTTAGGATCGTCTCCCATGGCGTTGAAGACTTTAGTCGCGATCACCAGCTTGTCCCGCGAAGGCCCAAACTCTTTGAGCGCCCGCCCGGTAATCTCTTCGCTGACTCCCAGCGAATATACATCCGCTGTATCAAAGAAATTGATACCGGCCTCAATCGCGCGGCGGTAGAACGGCCGTGACTCCGCATCCTCCAGCACCCACTCGCGCCACTTCTTCGAGCCGTAGGTCATGGTTCCGAGGCAGATCCGGGAAACCTTCAGTCCGGTCGAACCAAGGTTGACGTATTCCATTGCACCTCCTAAGGGTTTCAGCGAGTGGCGGCAACAATTAGAAGGGCCAAGCTACCCCTTACGCGCGCTAGCCAACTTCACCTGCGCTTCGTGGATCACTTCATTCGCCTGCGCGTACTTTTCTGCATCCTCGCCCGCTTCGTTCCACATCTTCTGGCCGCTTTCGAGCTGTCGCTGTGCTTCGCCGGCGTCGATCTCTTCCGGTTTAATCGCATTTTGCGCCAGGATCGTGACTCGGTCCGGCAGCACTTCCACAAAACCCCACACCACGAAATACGTCTGATCGCCGCCGCTGCCGCCGTGCAATCTCACCTCACCCACACCCAACTCAGCCAGTAATGGAGCGTGCCCATACAGCACCTCCATATAGCCGGACTTCGACGGAAGCTCGACCGCATCCGCGTCCTGGTCGATCAAAACCTTATCCGGCGTCACCAGCCGGACTTGCAGTTGATTATCTGAATCTGCCATGGTTACTTACTCTGCATGCTCTTGGCTGCTTCAAGCACTTCCTCGATCGTGCCCTTCATATAAAAGGCCTGTTCCGGAATATCGTCGTGCTTGCCCTCAATAATCTCCTTGAAGCTACGCACCGTATCCCCCACCTTGACGTACTTTCCGGGTGCCCCGGTAAATACCTCGGCAACATGGAAGGGCTGGGAGAGGAAGCGCTGTACTTTTCGCGCCCGGCTCACGGTGAGCTTGTCGTCTTCGGAGAGCTCGTCGATACCGAGAATTGCGATAATATCCTGCAGATCCTTGAACCGCTGCAGGATGCGCTTAACACCCTGGGCAACTGCGTAATGTTCTTCACCCACCACGCGCGGGGTGAGGATGCGCGAAGTGGAGGCTAGCGGATCCACCGCCGGGTAGATACCAATCTCCGTCAACGCGCGGGAAAGCACGGTGGTCGCATCCAGGTGGGCGAAGGTCGTCGCCGGCGCCGGATCGGTGAAGTCATCGGCAGGTACATAAATCGCCTGCACCGACGTGACCGAACCCTTTTTGGTGGAGGTGATTCTCTCCTGCAGTTCACCCATCTCCGTGGCCAGGTTGGGTTGATAGCCCACGGCCGACGGCATGCGTCCGAGCAAGGTCGAAACCTCGGAGCCCGCCTGCGTGAAACGGAAGATGTTGTCGATGAACAGGAGCGTATCGCCGCCTTGCTCATCGCGAAAATACTCGGCGATGGTCAACGCGGTAAGAGCCACGCGCAAGCGGGCTCCGGGTGGCTCCGTCATCTGGCCGTAAACCAGCGCTGCCTTCGACTTCTCGCGATCTTTCGAATTGATAACGCCGGATTCTTCAAACTCATTCCAAAGGTCGGTGCCTTCACGGGTCCGTTCGCCGACTCCGGCGAAGACGGAAACGCCGCCGTGGCTGGTGGCAACGTTGTTGATCAATTCCTGAATGATGACCGTCTTGCCCACGCCGGCGCCGCCGAACAAGCCGATCTTGCCGCCCTTCAAGAACGGTTGGATCAGATCGATGACCTTGACCCCGGTCTCAAACATCTCTTCCCCGGTGGCCTGCTCTTCGAAAGACGGCGCCGCCCGATGGATTGGCCATCTTTCCTTTGCATTGACTGGTCCCAGCTCGTCCACCGGTTCCCCAATGACGTTAAGGATGCGGCCCAGCGTCGCCACCCCCACCGGAACGGAAATTTGCGAGCCCAGGTCGAGGCACTGCATGCCCCGTACCATCCCCTCGGTCGACTCCATCGCCACGCAACGAACCCGGCCTTCACCAATGTGCTGCTCCACCTCCAACACAACGTTGATGGGGAACGGCACATCGAAGCCTTCGCTGGTCACCCGGAGCGCCTGGTAAATCGGGGGCATCGTCGCCTCTTCAAATTGCACGTCGACTGCCGGCCCGGAAATTTGAATCACCTTACCTATGTTTTCTGTCATAACGTTTGCTTCCCTCAGCGGCTAAAGCCGCACTCATCCTGCGATGGTCCCCTTCAGGGCTGGACTAATTCGTCTACGAGAGCGCGGCCGCGCCGCTGACAATCTCGATAATCTCTTTGGTGATGGCAGCCTGGCGCACACGGTTCATGGTGAGCGTAAGCGAGTCGATCATCTTGGAGGCATTACTCGTGGCTGCATCCATGGCGGTCATGCGCGCGGCCTGCTCAGCGGCGCTGGACTCAATCAACGCGTGATAGATCTGCGAGGCGACGTACTGGCGCAGAAGGCCATCCAAAAGCTCCCGCGGCGGCTGGTCATAGATGTAGTCCACCTCGGCAGTGCCGAACTTTTTCGCCTCCTGCTCGGCTTCGCTGCTGTCGGCTTCTCTAACGCTTATGCCCGAGTGAGCGGCGGCAAGCGCCATCTCTTCCCGCTCCTCCTGGCTCATCTCTTCAACCTGCTTAATATCCCGCTGCCCAGGCTCGATGATGGGTAAGATGCGCTCCACCACGACCCGCTGAGACAGCACCGACTTGAACTCGTTATAAACCAGGTAGACCGCGTCCAGTTCTTCTTCGATGTAGCGGTGAACCACTTCACGCGCCATGAGTGCGACCTGGTCAAAGCTGGGTTTATCCAGCATACCGGGGTAGTCGCCTGCTACTTCAATCTGATTTTTGCGTTCGCCCCTGCTCTTGTCTTCCGGCGGCGGCGGGGGCGCTCCAGGATCGCGATCGTCTGTGTCCGCGGCAGGGTCGTTGGCTTTGTCCGGGCTGGCCTGCCTCTCGACAAACGTAGCCATCCCATAGCGGCGGCGAAAAAGATCCCGCCCTTTGCGCCCGATGGGAGCAATGTCGATCTGCTCCTCACTGTGCTCACTGATGAAACGAAAAGCGGCCTTGGTGATGTTTCCATTGAAGCCGCCGGCAAATCCTTTATCTCCGGAAACAACAATCAGGAGCGCCTCTTTTTCCTCCCGGGCCAGCAACAATGGGTGGCGCACGTCTCCGGTCTGGGGATCGTACAGATCGATATGGCGCATCAGCGAACCGATGACACTGGCCAGCATGCTGGCATAGGGACGGCCCGATATGGCGCGCTCCTGCGCCCGTCGAAGCTTGGCGGCAGCGATCATCTTCATCGCTTTGGTGATCTGGCGCGTGCTTTTCACGCTACGAATGCGCCGTTTTAAATCGAGAATGCTTGCCATGTGCGATCAGGCCTTCTTGGTTTCTTCCTGCTTCTTCTTCTCTTCTTCCGTAAGCGGCTTAACCGACGACTCTTTGAGGGCCGCTTCGCGATGCTCGGAGAGGAAGTTTTGTTTGTATTCCGTCAACGCTTTTTTGATCCGGTCTCTCAGCTCATCATCCAACGCCTTCTTGCTGACGATGTCCTTTAGTAATCCAGACTGTGCCGAATCAAGATAGGGATAAAGCCCGGCCTCAAAGGAGTGGATCTCCTCCACCTTCAGGTCATCGAGAAATCCATTGGTGCCGGCGAAGATAACGATGATCTGCTTCTCCGTCGAGAGAGGAGAGAACTGCGGCTGTTTGAGAATTTCCGTGAGCCGTTGGCCGCGGTTAAGCTGATTCAGTGTCACCTTGTCCAGGTCGCTGCCGAATTGGGAAAAGGCGGCTAGCTCGCGAAACTGCGCCAGGTCCAGTTTCAAGGTGCCCGCCACCTGGCGCATGGCCTTGATCTGCGCGCTGCCGCCCACGCGGCTTACAGAAAGGCCGACGTTCACCGCCGGCCGAACACCGGAATTGAACAGATCCGTCTCTAAATAAATCTGTCCGTCGGTGATGGAGATGACGTTGGTCGGAATGTAAGCGGAGACGTCTCCTGCCTGGGTCTCGATGATAGGCAGCGCGGTCAGCGAGCCGCCGCCCTTGGCCTTGCTCAGCTTGGCCGAGCGCTCCAACAGGCGCGAGTGAAGGTAAAACACATCGCCGGGATAGGCTTCGCGACCGGGAGGACGACGCAGCAGCAGCGAAATCTCACGATACGCCACCGCGTGCTTGGAGAGATCGTCATAGATGATGAGTGCATGGCGGCCGCTATCGCGGAAGAACTCACCCATGGCGGTGGCGGCATAGGGGGCCAGGTATTGCATCGGCGCCGGCTCTGAAGCGGTGGCCGCAACCACAATGGTGTAATCCATGGCCCCGTGTTCCGAAAGCGTTTGCACTACCTGGGCTACGGAAGACCGCTTCTGCCCGATGGCGCAGTAAATGCAGATCAGGTTGTTCTTGGCGCTATTGATGATGGTGTCGAGCGCTATGGCCGTCTTTCCCGTTTGGCGGTCGCCGATAATTAATTCGCGCTGTCCGCGGCCGATGGGAATCATGCTGTCGATGGCCTTGAGCCCGGTGGACATCGGCTCGCTCACGCCTTGGCGGTCGACCACCCCGGGAGCGATGCGCTCGATAGGCGAGAGCTCTGTTCCCTCGACCGGGCCACGGTCATCGATCGGCTGGCCAATGGCGTTGACGACCCGGCCAATCATCCCGTTGCCCACGGGCACACTCATAATCTCGCCGCTGCGCTTGACCTCATCTCCCTCGCGCAGGACGGTGTAATCGCCCAAAATGACGCAGCCCACCTGGTCCTCGTCGAGGTTCATCGCCAGGCCTTCCACGCCATGGGGAAATTTCAGCATCTCTCCTGCCATGGCCTTGTCGAGCCCGTGGAGGCGGGCGATTCCGTCGCCCAGGGAAATGATGGTCCCTACCTGGTCGACGCTAATCTCTGCGTCGTAGTTTTGGATCTGCTCCTTCAGGAGCTGTGTAATCTCGTCTGCGTTGATCTGAGCCATACCGTTCTTTCGTCAATTCTCGATTTTGTTTGTGATCGCCCGTTCTGCCCGACCGGTGCGTTTGTTATCGGCGTTAGCTGGAAACCAGCCGCTCTTTCAAGCGTTCTAAACGTCCCCGCACTGAGCCGTCATAGATGGTGCTACCAATGCGCACAATCGCTCCGCCGATCAAAGACTTGTCCTCGCGGAAGGTTGCGTTGACCTTATTGTGGCCGGCCAGCACAGAGACCTGCCCTTCCAGCGCTGCCCGCTCCTGATCTTCCAGTGGGCGCGCCGTAACCACCTCGGCATCGGAGATGGACAAACGCCGGTTCATCTCCAGCCGGTACTCCTCAAGAATTTCGCCCAGCGCGCCCAGCCGTTCGTGCCTGATCAGCACCGCCAGGAAATTTCTCACCTGGGGTCCGCAACCGACCCGGCTGTTGATCTTGTCCAGGATCGCCACTCTCTTCTGTGCAGAGATGGAAGGATTCAGCAAAAGCTCTTTGAGATCCTTGCTGCCCGCAAATGTGGCGGCAAAATCCTCCAGCTGTTGCTCCACCTCGGTGGCGTTCAACTTCGCGTCCAACACTACATCGGCCAGAGCGCGGGCATAGCGAGCGGCGAAAACGGCCATCAGCTTTCCCCTCTGCCCTGGGTGTGATGGCCCAGGCTTTGGGCAAACTCCTGCAGCAGGGCGCGATCATCGTCTTCTGTCAGCACGATTCTCTGCGCCGCACGATCCACAGCTAACCCTGCGGCAAACCGCTTGAGATCCCTCTGCGCAGCGCTGGCCGCTGCCGCAATATCTCTGCTCGCCGCGTCGACGATCCGCCGCCGCTCCTCTTCAATCGAGGTTTTGATGCGGGTTTCGTCCTCCACGCTATCCTTCTCCGCCTGCTTGCTGATGGCTGCGATCTCCTCGTCCAAATGCGCCAATCGCTGCTCAATGGCCGCCAGGCGTTGATGAGCCTGCTCGGTCGCCGTTCGCGCGTCCAGCAGCCGGTGCTGGATGTTTTCCCGGTTTGTCCGGAAAGTCTTCGGCAGATATTTCGACAGCGCATAGAGAATGGCGCCGGCGAGCAAAGCGAAGTTCAGGTATTCGAACAGGCGCGCTGCAGACTCCTTATCCAGATGCAACCAGCGCGCAAGAAACTTTACAGAGCCTGAATGACGATACACATCATCGCCGGATTCCAATTCCGTGGTTCCCTCACTGGCCTCGCTCGTCGCGTGGTTCTCCGCTTGAGGGGCTCCCGCAGCTTGCAACGCCCACGAAGCCCTTCCGGGTAAGCAGAGGGCGCCACCTAAGCACAGCAGGAAAACAAAAAAGAAGGGCCAACGGGAGAAGTTCAACGGACTCTCCCCACGGTTGCACGGCTTTTCGGCAGGACGGCGGCAAGGATATCGCTGGCCAGCTCGTCGATCGAGTCTTTGATGGTGCGGTGCCCGGCTTCGGTCTGTGCCTGTAAGGCCAATTTCGCCTCCTCGACCTGGCGTTGGGCAGCTGCGTGGGCTTCCGCGATCGCGCTGTCTCGTTCGCGGTTCCACAGTTGCTGCTTCTGTTGCCGCGCCTGAAAGATTTTGGAACGCGCAGCCCGCAGTTGCGCCTCATATTCCTGGGTCTTGGCCGCGGCCGCCGCCGTGGCCGCATTTGCCTGCTCGATCGCCCCTTCGGTACGCTCCCGCCGCTCGTCCAGTACCCGCGTCAAGGGGCCATAAACCAGTAGCCGGTAAAGAATAACGAGCAAAAGAAACAGAAAGATGGTCGGTATCGAGCCGAGCAGTAGTCCTTCGAGTTGGTGTAAGGTCTCGTTCATGCCAAATGTTCAGTATATGGGTAGATTGTGAGCGGAGAGTCGGTAGTGACAGCCGGGACCTTTGTTTTTAACAGAGGTGAAATTTGGCTGTCAAACCAAGCCCATTATGGGGCCGCATTTCTGAAGGGTACGGGCTTCAGCCCGTACGTAAGCGATTAAAAACAGAAACGGCTTTAGCCGCTGAGGGAGAGTATTCCCCTCGAACCAACATTTTCTTGGCCCGCCGCTTGAAATAGGGCTCTTTTGGGCAAAAGGTCAGCGTCTTCCGGAACGTTTTCCGTTTGTGACCTGTCCCCCAAAAGCGTATACTTTAGTTACTTCCTCGACCCGGATCAGGGTCAGACGGGGCCGGTCTCGTGGGAAATCGCTCCGCTCCCACTTTCCCGGCCCGTCTCTGCTTTAGGCGCTGTTTGCTTCCCGCACCAGGGCAGCGGAGCGCGGCATTGCTTTAGGCCGGCTGACGAACTCCACCCGACCAGCAGCGCTCGATCTGCCTGAACGCCCGTGTTTTTCAGAAGACCCTCATTGGTGAGGCACAGTCAAAGGGCCCATCCACGCGACATCGCCAGGCGGCGCACTCTTCCTAAAGCCGCAAACCATGGAAGGCCGCGGAACAGGGACGCAGCTGATGCTCCTACCGCATTTCCGGTCTGGCCGGCCGCAACAGCGGTTTCGGGCTTACCCTTCTGCCGCCGCGCTATCAGGGCGCACGGATAAACCGCCGGGGCCCGGAGCGCTCGCAGGAGGATGGCCTATGCCAGTACTCGGACGATGATCGCTGTGCAGCACAGACCGCGTGCTTACCACCGTTGAGATGGCATGCTTGAAAATCAATTGCTCTTGGCTGTTGTTTTCAAGCAACACGGAGTACTTGTCGAACGAGCGTATTTTGCCTGTGAGTTTGACTCCGCTGACCAGGTATATCGTGATCGGAGTCTTGTCTTTGCGGACCGTATTGAGAAACGTGTCCTGGATGTTCTGTGCCGGCTTATTGTCCATGTGCCGATCTCCAATTCCTGCGATGTCGAACTGCGTTATGGAAAATGCTCAAGCTCTTGCAGCTACTGCAAAGTTAGGCTCTGAGCCGGAACGAGCTCAAATCCTGCTACTGAAAGTTTACACGCCTTAACGGGTTGTGCCCCAACCCAACCAAGGCTGTACGGTAAAAAGCATCAGCAACGCCATTTGGCGCGTCAACCACTGCTTAGATGCAATTTAGCTGCTCGGGGTGTTATGGAAGGCAGTGCTAACATTACCAACGTGGTAGACAGGAAAGAAACTACCCCGTCCAGGACTGCCGGGGAACCAGGTACTGTGCAGGTTCGAGTGCCGATTCTGGACCTTTCGCGGGAATATCGTCTCATCGGTCCCTTACTCCTCCAGGCGGTGGAGGCTGTCTTCTCCTCTCAAAAGTTCCTTATGGGGCCCCAGTTGGCGGAATTTGAGCGCGCCGCTCAGGAAAAATGTGGCGCGGGCCACGCCATCGGCTGTTCTTCCGGCACAGACGCCCTATGGTTGGCGCTCGCAGGGGCGGGCATCGGCCCTGGCGACGCGGTCATCACTACCTGCTTCAGCTTCTTCGCCACCGTCAGCGCCATTCTGCGTGCCGGAGCAAGACCGCTGCTGGTGGATATTGACCCCGAAACCTTCAACCTGGATCCCGAGGCTGCCAGGGCATGCCTGGAATCAACCACCGGCCCTACGGTTCGTGCACTTCTGCCCGTTCACCTCTACGGCCAGATCGCCGACTGGGACTGCTTCGCTCGCCTGAAACAGGACTATGGCTTGCTGTTGATTGAAGATGCCGCCCAGGCATTCGGAGCCTCCTGGAATGGGCGCAAGGCCGGTTCATTGGGAGACGCGGCCGCCTTCAGTTTCTACCCCACCAAAAACCTCAGCGCCGCCGGCGACGCCGGCATGGTCACCACGACGGTAGAGGGAATCGCGCAGCGGGTCCGCCTGTTGCGGGTGCACGGCATGCGCCAGCGTTACCTGCACGATGAAGTCGGTTGGAACTGCCGCATGGACACACTGCAGGCCGCGGTTTTACTGGTAAAACTGGGCTTTATTAACGACTGGAACGCGGAGCGTCGCGCCTTAGCCGAGAACTATCGGGTACTTTTCGAGCAGGCGGGCCTGGTTGAGCGTGGCCCTTATCCGCAAAAAGGAGTAGTCCTTCCCAAGACCAGAGCCCAGGCCGTACACGTCTTTCACCAGTACGTCATCCGCGTTCGCCGGCGCGACGAACTGAAGGCCTTTCTCCGTGACCGGGGAGTGGAATCAGAGGTTTACTACCCCTTGGCGCTGCATCAGCAGCCCGCCTTCATTAGCCTGGGATACCCAGCCGGTTCCTTCCCGGAAAGTGAGCGAGCCGCAGCCGAAGTCTTGGCGTTGCCCATCTTTCCCCAACTCACCCGTCAGGAACAAGAGATCGTAGTGGCCGCCATCGCCGATTTTTTCAGCTAAATGGAGGGACCTGCGGCTCCTTCAATCCAGACCAGCTAACCCCCACCGCCCTTGCCCTTACTGTGATGGCGCTGTGCCTTTCCCGCGGCGGCCTTTGGTCGAGCGGCAACAGGAGCCGATCCCGGAGGCCCAGCCGGTGTCACCCGCTTCACCATGCCGCCCTCCAATTGATAATGCAGGGTATCTGTGTCGACCGGCCGCGCCGCCCCGGTGAGCGGATCCACTTTAACGGCATCACTGGTGGCAACCGTGATCGAGAACACCGGAACCGGCTGGCCCTGGGCATTCTTGCTCTGGCTGATAGTCACCGGAAGATAGCCTTCGATATTGCGCTGCCGGTACGCGGTCTCATAGCGATGCTTTTTCACATTCCAGGTAAAAACCCTTACCTGGTCGAAATCGTAGGGAATCCCATCCTTGTAGGCATTGGTGACCGACACATATTCAGGTACCAGCTTGTCTGGCAGCGATGAGTCCGGGTCGTTAACCCTGGTCAGCACATAGGCGCCCACGATCTTCTGTCCTTCGGAATATCCCGCAATCTCGTCGGGGACATCTATATCCAGCCGGCGCGACAGCAACCAACCCACTTGGCCGCGGCTGTCTCGCACCAACCACCAGTCTTCCATCGCGACAGTGGGCTCACCCGCCGGGGTAGCCTTGGCAGCTGTCTGCTTCTCTTTACCGGTCTTCTCCTTGCCCGCCGCCGGCGGCCGGGGTGCGGTCAAAAAACCTTGAGGTGGTTCCGGCTTAGGCACGGAAGCACGTATCAACAACTGTAGCTTTTGACTTTCCGGCAACAGGTAAAAGCGGTCGGTTTCGCGGCCCGGCTTCACGTGCAGGTAAAGATCATCACGCAGAACCGCCGTGGCCACCACCGGATCATGCGCGTGTTGTTGCTGCAGCGCCGCAAATTGATCATAGGTCGCCTGGTCAATGACCATATGGTCTTCGATCCAGCCCACCTCACCCTTGCTGGTCTTCGTTCGTAGGAAGCGGCGTCCGTGCTCGACGACTTCCAGTGCCTCTCCATTCGTAACCAGGGCGACCCGATTCGATACAGCCGCAACCCGGTCCCTAAGGTACGTCTGCTTGGCCACCACATAAACCATTTCCGGTTTGGCCTGCTGCCGCAAACGATTGCAACCAGCCAGCACGGTCATGAGGACGACGCATATTGCGGAGCCAAAGAGAAGACGGAGGCCGGCACGGCGGAGGAGAGACAAAGCTGCAAACATATGAGAGGTGATGTTTCCCTGTCTCCATTAGACCGGATTTCCTATTGCGATGCACACCGAGTGCGCCGGCGAGCGGCTTTTCCTGATAAAAAACTGCTTTCCTTGAGCGTAAACGAGACCGCCCGTTCCCATCCTCACTAGTCATGACCTTCACGGGAAATAGCCCTGGGGTTGTATGTTCCCTCAAAGCAACACGCCGCAATTCGAAAAATCCACTCCTTCTCTGCTCGCGTTGTTCCGTTAGCAGGGAACCGGGTGATCGAAACGATATGCCACTTTCGTTGTACGGGACGTTCCAACGGAATCAAGCAATCCGATACGCGATGCGCTGCGTTACTAAGGTAGCGAGTGATGCGGGTTGATTGGACTGGTGTCGCTTGATTTCAGGCAGGAAAGGTATCTCGTGGACAAAAAATTGACTCAGCTCATCGATAAGGCTCTTACCCGTCGTAGCTTCATGGCCCGTTCGGGAGCAGCTGCTGCGGTCGCGGTGGTTGCCGGATGCGGTGGCAGTTCGACCCCGGCTCCAACTCCCACCCCAACGCCCACACCCACTGCGGTCGTTCTCGGGGACAGCGATTATTTGAATTTTGCCCTCAACCTCGAGTACCTGGAAGCCGAATTTTATCTTCGTGCGGCGACCGGCATGGGGCTCTCGGCCACCGATACGGGCAACGCAACCACCACCGTTGTCGTTCCTTCGACAACCATGATTCCAAATTTGACCACTGTGCAGCAAAACTACATCTATGAGATCGCGCAAAATGAGCTCGACCACGTCCGCTTCCTCCGCTCAGCCCTTGCCACGGATGCTGTCACCCGGCCTGATGTCGATCTGATGAACAGCTTTAACGCCGCCGCTTCAGCTGCGGGCATTGGCTCGAGCTTCAATCCGTTCTCCAGCTACGAAGCTTTTCTGGTAGGCGCCTTCGTATTTGAGGACGTTGGTGTAACCGCGTACCACGGAGCAGCAGGACTGCTTAGCAACACCACGACAGGAAAAACCTACCTTGCGGCTGCGGCGTCCATTCTCGCCGTGGAAGCCTACCATGCTGCGGAAATACGTACCCTGTTGATTGCCGACTCAATCGCGAACGCGACCACAACAGCCACGATGGTCACGCCCAACAACATGTACGTGACCTACGCGCAACAGATAAGCAAACTACGCGCAACTCTCGGAGGCGGGAATGAGACCGCTCCCACCCCGCTTCCGCCGTACGCCATTCCGTTCGTTCCCACCGCTTACACGCCGGCCAGCAGCATCGTGGCCTGTGATTCGACGAACTCGATTGCCTACTCGCGCACCACCGACCAGGTTCTCCATATCGTCTATGCCGCTGCTCCGGGCGCAGGCGTCAAGGGGGGCGGATTCTTCCCCAGTGGAATGACCGGCAATATCAGCGTAACCGCTAGCTAAGGATGGAGAACCATGGCAAACCTTGAAACCCAGCAGATAGATGAAGTGATCGTCAACAGTCGCCGGAAGATGCTCACCCTTGGTGGTGCAGCTCTCGCCGGTCTTGCCTTTGCCGGCGTCAAGCTGGCAAAAGCTCAGTCCTCTCCTTCCTATACCGATTCCGACATCTTGAACTTCGCGCTCAATCTGGAGTATCTCGAGTCACAGTTCTACACTTTGGCCACGACGGGCAAAACGATCGATCAAGTCGGGATCGGAATTGGCGCCGGCACAGCAACCACGGGGGGCGGCACCGTGGTCACCAAGAGCGGTGGCCCAACCAGCTGTCTTGTCCCCTGGACACTTCCTGCGATTCAGGCCTATGCCACCGAAACTGCCCAGGAGGAGCGCAACCACGTAACCTTTCTCCGTGGTGCGCTAGGAAGCTCTGCCGTGGCCCAGCCAAACCTCGACCTCTACAACAGCTTCAACGCCCTGGCGACCGCGGCCGGCATTGCCGCCAGCTTCGATCCCTTCGCTAACGATCTTGATTTCCTGGTGGGGGCATACATCTTCGAGGATGTCGGCGTCACCGCATATAGCGGGGCTGCCCCACTGCTCACCGTATCGGGCAACCTGGCCGCGGCAGCAGGCATTCTGGGGGTCGAGGCGTATCACGCCGGCCTGGTACGCACCTCCATCTTTATCGCAGATCCAACCGGGAAACTTGGACTGCAGGGTTACACCCAGCAGATCTCCGCCACCCGCATGAAGCTCGATGGCAGCTCAACCACAGATGACATTGGTGTTGGCTTCCAGACCGTCTCCGTGGAGCTGGCTAACACCACCAACGGAGCTGCAACCATCGTCGATGCGCAGACCGGCTCAACCAACTACTCCAAAACCTACAGCCGCAGCACAACGCAAGTTCTCAACATTGTTACAGGTGATGTGAATATGCCCGCATCCGGCGCCAAATACACCGGAGTCTTCTTTCCCAACGGCCTCAACGGACTCTTCAGTTAGAACGCAGCAGCCGATGAGCCAACCAGCGTCCCGCCGCAAGGTGGGACGCTTTGTTTTGGCTCCTGAGCAACTACGCTAGAACGTAGCGACGATGGTGCTGGGAAGGGTCGGATCGGTGCCCGTGGTGGCGGTCGAGACCGGGTCCAGCTTTCCGTCGACGGTAGCGTCGAAACTAAAAACCTGCAGATCGCTATTGCCCGAGGAACCGTTATCGCCGCTATTGATCACGGCCAGATATTTCTTCTGGTTGTCATTCACCAGAGCGATGGGCAATTGCCCACCCGAGCTGAAAGGTGACCCCGAAATCACGGCCAGCTTACCCGAGGCCGCGGTGAGCGTGAAAGCGCTGATGTTGTTGCTTCCCTTGTTAGCCACGTAAACGTAGCTTCCCGTAGGGTCCAGCGCCACTCCTGTCGGTCCTGTTCCGGTGGCGTAGGGTGAACCGGAGATTTCATTGAGCGTACCGCTGGTGCCAATGCTGAGGACCCGCAGTCCGGTGTTCAATTCGGCCACAAATAGAAACTTGGAATTGGGATCGCTTGCCAACCCATAATCCGCCGGCGAGGACGAAGTGCTTAGCGGCGGCAGAAACGTAGCTGCGCTGCCGGTGCTGAGAGCGCCCCCCGTGCCTAGTGTCAACACCTGCACCCCCAGCGTCTGCAGCGAGACGTAGACGTTCGCGTTGTTGGGGGTGATCAGCATTGCCGTTGGAGTCACCACGGTCGCAGTGCTGGCTTTACCGGTGTAGAGGGCCAGAGGAGAGCCGGTGAGCGCGGTCAACAGGCCGGTGGAGGTGTTGATCTGGTAAATGCCAATCGCCTGCGCCGCAAGCGAAATCCCAACTCCGGCTGCCAGCAGGTAGCTTCCCGTGCTATCCACCTGCATTGCTGTGGCAACCACGTCCTGGGCCACGGCACTGCCGCTGTTTTGGATGGTTATCGATCCATCGCTGTTGATCAAATAGCAGTAGATGCCGTTGGTGGTGGCAACGTACATAAAGGTATTGGTGGGCGTTATGGCCAGAGCTTGGGCAGCCACCCCGTTGTTGTAGGGCGAGCCGTTAAGAACCGAAAGGGCCCCAGTGGTACCGACGCTGAATCCGGCAAGGTACGTGTTGTTTCCATTGCCGACGTAAAGGTAGTCACCGGTGGTGGTGCAATCGGTGCAATTGTTCTGAGAAACGAAAAAATCACATCCAGTGGTGAAGCCAAGGAGCAACAGCAAACAAAACACAGCCGGTATTCGGCGCATGCAATTTCCCTTACCCGCAAATTCACTTTCGTTCGGGATAGTTTCCAACCACCAGACGATCTGGCGTCGGCATCCGCTCAGGGGCAGGAGTACCCGGAAGACCTCCATTATACTTTCCCGATGCGATCGTTATCCCGTGCAGTTCTGTATGCCACCTTGCTCGGCGTAACCGCATGTTATTCCCAGTCGGTCAAGCCCTCCCGCGCCGCGGTCTGCGCCCCTTGCATCCGGGGAGACATGAGCTTCCTTGCCTCCGACGAACTTCAGGGACGGGGCAGTGGCACCCGCGACGAGCATTTAGCCGCGCTCTACGCCGCCTCGCTGTTCGCAGGTTTTGGCTTGGAGCCGGGCGGCGACAACGGCAGCTTCCTGCAAAAGGCGCCCCTCCCCAATCCGCTACCGCCCAAAGTCGCCGGCATACTCCAGGGCTTTGCCCCGGGGCCAAGAACGGAGACCTGGAACGTGGTGGGTATTCTCCGCGGCTCCGACCCGGTTGCCGCAAAAGACGCCATTCTATTGACCGCGCACCTGGATCACCTCGGCATTGGGCCGGGTAAAAACGGCGACCGGATTTATAACGGCGCCGATGACGACGCCTCCGGAACCACCGCGGTGATCGAGCTGGCGCGCGTGCTGGCCGCCGGTGCCCGCCCCCCGCGCACCCTGCTTTTCGTCCTCTTCGGTTCAGAAGAGATTGGGGGTTACGGCAATCGATATTTTCTCGACCATCCGCCTGTGCCGCTGGCCCGGATTGTTGCCAACCTGGAATTTGAAATGATCGGCCGGCGCGACTCGTCTTTACCCAAGGATGGTCTATGGCTCACCGGTTTCGATCGCAGCGACCTGGGTCCGCAGCTGGTGCGTCACGGCGCCCCCTTGGCGCCCGACCCCCATCCCGCGCAGAACTTCTTTCGTCGTTCCGACAACTACAGTCTTGCCCGCCGGGGCGTCATTGCCCAAACCGTCTCCAGCTTCGGCCTACATGCCGATTACCATCAACCCAGCGACGAAATCAGCCGCATCGATTTTCCTCATTTGACCCGAGCCATCGCCTCGATGCTGGAACCCATCGCCTGGCTATCCCAGACGGCCTGGAAGCCCAAATGGCTCCCCAATGGAAGGCCCTGAAGGCCGCGAGCCGCCGCCCCAAGCAACCAGCACAGCTACAATCTGCAGCGAGGTGGGAGCCCCCCGCATCGGCTGATTCGGATCGCGGTAGTTAAAAACAAATCAGCTATCGGCCAGATTGCGATCAGTCCCGTAGGGACGGCTGAGAGTAGCCCAGGACGTCAGTCCTGGGTGAACTGAACCACCCAGGAATGCTATGGCAATCATCCAAGGCCAACCGCAAACTATAAACTCGTGCCCTGATACAAGCCCCAGAGGCACCTGCTCCGCCTTACTTACTACGCACCTTGCTCAGGCGGTACAGAACCCCGATGGAAATGGCAAATTCATTCTGCGACCCTCCCCCAAACCGCGTCAGCAGGTAGTCCGGAGAGAGCCTCAAGGAAAGCTTCGACGAGCGGTTCAGATCCAGGGATCCACCCAGCGCCGTGGCAAACGTAAAGCCATTATTGAAGAGCCCCAGGTTTGGAGGCGTGAGGTTTGGACCATTAGGTCCTGCGTTGGTGGCGGTGTTAAACACTCCATAGGAGCCCCCGGCGAGGGCATGGAAAGTCAACGCCGCATGTTCGTTCTTGGGACCGCGGAACGAACCCCCGCCCATAAACAGGTGCTCATAAATGAACGGACCGTGGATGTTGTAAGGATTGGGAACCACTCCCGTGGTTCCGTAGTAGCCGCGAACATTGGCAGTCAAGCCTATCCGCATCTTCGGCCACCACGTGCCCTGAATGTCAAAGCCGCCCAGATTTGCGCCCCCGATCAGGGCCGGCCCAGCGTTGAAATGGGACGAGGCAACACCGCCATAAATATCGTACTTATTGCGATAATCCAGAGGTTTTAGGGTCTCGTTCGAGAGGGAGGGTGCTTCGGGGATCGTTTGTGCAGGGGGAACTACCTGCGCGTCGGCGATCCTGCCCATACTCAACCAACCTACACTCAAAAGGACAGCCGCGGTCCCCCACTTCCGTATAGCAACACCAATTGCCTTCAACCAAACCTCCGCAGATCCCGCATCATGGGCTAATCCCTAAGATACATTGCACTTTGCTTCCTGTCAGACCGCTCGGCTCGTTCCTATTCCAGATTTCCTGCTGTATGGCGCCGCACAACGGATCAGGGATGCGCCTTTCTGAGAATAAAGAAGCTTGGCGCACGCAAGTCCAGGTATGCGATAGGCTGACGCAATGACCATCAGAACCAATCTGGCCGAAAGCAACTTCGCATCCCTGGCTGAGATGATGAGTGCTTATGCCGAGGAGGCCGTTCGCGTCGCATGGAATGACCATCGCCAGCGTCTCGATCTGAGCGAGGCTTCGGTAGATCAACTGGAGCAGATCCTGGACGGCCAGTCGGCGGAAGACCTGGATTTCCAGACCCGCTTGTGGGGCAGCTACTTTGGAGAGGTCATCCGCAGACGCTATACCGGCGAATGGGAGCTTTCGCAATATCCCGGTGGGGGGGTGGCTGCGGTTCCTACCCTGCTGATCCGCGGCTCCCGGCTTTACCCACTCCTCAAGGTCTACCGCCGCCTGACCCTCGGCCAAGCTGAGAATCTTTCTGCTTTCTATAAGATGGTTGCGGCCCGTCTGGGCCAGCCGCCTCCCGCTCCCTGAAAGCCCGGACACCCATCCGAAGAGCAGTTGGAAGGCGTACTATAAGTGGGCACGCTAAGCGCCGAGCACGTGGCTGCTGTGCGACAATAAACGTAACCGGAAGAGATTCCGGGGCGTGCTGAGTGACCAGCAATTTCATACGGCAACGCCAGGAGAAATTCAATGGGCGAACTACTTACACCGACTCACCTCATTGTTGTTTTAGTGGTCGCACTCTTGATCTTCGGCCCGCGCAAGCTCCCTGAGTTGGGCAAGGGCTTGGGCGAGGGGCTGCGTGGTTTCAAAGACGCCATCAAGGGCACGCCGGACCCGGTCAAGCAGGACGCTGCTCCTGCGCCGAAGCCGGAGATTCCGTCCGAAGTCAAGTAAGGCCCATCCGCGGCCTGCCCAGGTCGAGTCTAGATGGAAACCAGCACTACGGCTCCTAAAGCCAGCGCCATTCCCACGGTCTGACTCGACGTAGCCCGCTCCTTCAGGAACCAAGCCGCTAAAGCAATCGTGGCCACGGGGTAGAGTGAAGCCAGCACCGCCGCCACATCCAGGCGGCCTTCGCGGGCGGCGCTCATATACAGCAAGCTTCCGGTGGCTTCCAGCACCCCGGCAGATCCCGCCATCCACACGAAGCCATTCCTCCTGGCCTGTTTTCGCCAGACTGCGGCGTTCTCGCCCGTGCGCAGCTGCATTGCGATCACGATGCCCACTGCCAGGGTGGCGCTGGCTATGCGGGAATAGATCAGCTGCCATAACAGGCTATGCGCGCTGCCCACCTTCAAAACCACCAGAAACACCCCAAAGCAAACGCCGGCGATGCTCGCCAAGCCAAGGGCGAGAAAGCGAGGCAGACCTCCCGGCGCGTAGGCGATGAGCGCGATGGCGGCGGCCGCCAGCACAAAACCCGCGATCTGTGTGGATTTAGGCGAGCCCTGGGTGAAGAACGAATAGACCACCGGAACAAGAGCCGTGAGCAGCCCGGTTAATGCGGTGGTGATCCCCATCTCGCCCAACGACAAAGCCTGGTAATAGAGAATGAGAGCCAATCCGCCGAAGGCTCCGGCACAAAGCCCTAAGAGCGCGAAGCGCTGCGGTGGTAGCGGAGCATGGGTGGCCAAAGCGGCCAACAGAAGTAGTCCCAGGCTGAGGCTGTGGGCAATCGCAACCACGCCCACAACATGGGCTTTGCGTGTAGCCAGCCCCCCAAGAAAATCACTGGCGCCCCAAAACGCCGATGCCGCCAGTCCCAGGCCGATAAAACCCAGGCCCGGGTTCAAGGCCGCTCCAGCGATCATCGCGACATGTTTGTAGCCGTGGGGTAGTACCCTCTCTTGGCCACGACATCGACATTTGGCCGGAGGACGCGAACGTCGAGGACGCGGTATTTGTTGTCCAGTGGCGAAAGGTGAGTGTTGTAGCCGAGCGTGTACTGGGTACGCGCCAAGGACGCAAGGTCGGCAAAGCTGCGCTGAATGCCATTCTCCGAAAACTCGGAGTACAGGTGGCCACCAGTATCATTCGCATACCTGGGCAGGATGTTATCCGGGGAAAGCGGCAACAGCGGGATTTTGAACTTGTCCAGGTAACCCAGGCCCCAGGTGGCAGAATCGCCTACCAGGGTACCGTACACTGCGATCTGGTTGCTTTCGAGGTAACGCACTACCTCGTGGTAATTGGCTTTGCTGCGAGATTCCTTGCCGTCGCTGATCACGTAAATGATCCGGCGGCTTCCCTGGGGCCGGGTGGAGAGAGCCTTGCCGGCAGCCAGGATGGCATCGTTCAAAGTGTGAATCTCTTTGGGAATGACGCCAAACCCGGAGTTTCCCCGTTGCGGATCGAGATTAGGGTCCACCGATTGCCCATTGATGGTGGGTCCGCCATAGAGGGGACCGCCGTTGATGGGAACCCCCATGTAGTCGCCCGGCTTCTTGGACTGCGCCAGCACGACCGGCAACCGCGCGCCCTGCGCTGCGGTGAAGCCGGTAGGGTTGTTCACTCCATCAGCGTAGGTGAACACCGCGACCTCATCGTATGGCGTGAAGGCGCCCTGGATTGCGGCCAGGCTGTCGTTCACCTTGCTCATGGTGTCTCGCGGCAGGCTCTGGTCGATCACCAGGGCAACGGAGAGCGCGACGGCATCGGCACTGAAAGTAATCAATCGCTGGCGCACACCGTTCTCGTAGATCTGAAAATCTCGCCACGTCAGCCCCGCGACCTGTTGATGCTTCTTGTCCAGGACGGTTACTGGCACAGAAACGTAGTCGACTCTGGTGCTGAAGGTGGTGATGTCCTTACGGCCGGGGCCGGCTTCGACAATCATGGGTGGCTGCTGTTGCACCTGGTCCGGGCCGGATGGCTGGTTAGGTGGCACCTGGGTAGTATTGGTTCCGCTGTCTTGCGGGGTCTCCTGCGATCCTGAGCCGGGCGTCACACCCTGTTTGAGGTTGCCCAAACTGCCAGGCTGCTGTTGCGGTGTCGGGGCATCCGGCACGGTCTGATTTTGCGCGTTTAACTGCTGGCCGCCGAAGACGCAAGGCAACAACAGCACAATCCCCAAGACACCCTGCCTCACCAAAAGATCCCCCAGGCGGACGACTCGGTTCATGGCCATCCTCAGTCGTACCCACTCGTTGTGACTTACTATTAGAAACAGCGCTGTCGGGCAGTCACTAGGCATAAGATTACCAGACACGCCGCCGGCGTTGTAAGGTTTGGTCCTGTTCCGCGGTCCAACTTCCGAGGTGTCGTTCGCCATGTTAATCCGTCTAACCTCCATGAATTTCCGCCGTCCGCGCCGGGCGTCTTGGTTATGGGCTGTTTTGTTTTGCGCCGCCGTCCTGCATGCCGCGGCACAGGTTGCGCCCTCTCCCGATGCGCCGCCCCAAGGTCCGGCAGGTGACCCCAACCAGGACGACCAGACCCAGCCGCTCGAGACCCTCAAAGTCAACGTCAACCTGGTGAGTCTTTACTTCACCGTGCACGATAAACATGGCGCGCTCATTCCCCATCTCACCAAGGACGACTTCAACATCCTGGAAGATAAGACTCCGCAAAAGATCAAAAACTTCACCGCCGAGACCGATCAACCCCTCACTTTGGGAATCCTGCTCGACACCAGCGGAAGCCAGCAGAATGTTCTCCCCTTGGAACAGCAGGCGGGCGCCGCTTTTCTTAGCCGCGTTCTGCGGTCGAAAGACGAAGCTTTCTTAATCTCCTTCGATGTGAATCTCGATCTTCTCTCCGACTACACCAGCAACGCACACGCGCTGGCTCACGCGATGGATCAGGCGCAGATTAATGTGGGAACTGGCGGTATGGGCGGCATGCCTTCAGGCACGCCCAAGGGCACACTGCTCTATGATGCCGTTTACAGTGCCACGCATGAGAAGTTGCAACAGGAGACCGGCCGGAAGGCCATCATCATTCTGACCGATGGCGAAGACCAGGGCAGCGTTCAGAAGCTCGAGGGTGCCGTCGAAGCCGCCCAGAAGGCAAATACCATCGTCTATGTACTGCTCTGTGCCGATCGCGGATTCTACGGACGCGGCATGTATACCATGGGCTACAGCGGCGACATGGCCATGAAGAAACTGGCGGAAGATACCGGCGGGCGGGTGATTGATGTCGGCAACAACGGCAAGAAGTTGGAAGGCGCTTTCGCTCAGATCGAAGAAGAACTGCGCACCCAGTATGTCGCCAGCTATACCCCAACCAACGCCAAGCTGGATGGCACTTACCGCAAGATCGACATCGAGTGCAAGGGAGATGGCCTTAAGGCCCTGGCGCGCAAAGGGTACTATGCCATCGCCCCCTCAGATTGACGCTATTCCGTCGTTGATAATGTTCCGTCTTTTATGTTCTAAGATCGTCCCGTGTCATCCATGAGCCCAGAAGCTGCAGAGCTCGCACAGCTGCGCTACCCCATCGGTGGCCCCAGGCGCGCTGAGTCGTCCACCGCCCAGGAGCGAAGCGCCGCCATCGAAGGGATACGGCAGCTGCCCCAGAACCTGCGCTCCGCAGTCGCGGCTTTCTCCGAAGAACAACTCGAAACTCCCTATCGCCCCGGCGGCTGGACAGTGCGACAGTTGGTCCACCATGTCGCCGACAGCCACATGAACGCCTACGTCCGGGTGCGCCTCGCCTTGACAGAAGACTGGCCAACCATCGTTCCCTACCGGGAGGGCCGCTGGGCGGAACTTAAAGATGCCTCCGCGGGAGCAGTGTCGACCTCACTCGACCTGCTGCAGGCGCTGCACACCCGCTGGGTGCAACTCTTTGCTTCGCTCGATGAGCAGGACTGGAAGCGCGGCTATGTGCATCCTGAAAACGGCCGGGAAACTCTCGCACGGGTGGTCGTTGTCTATGATTGGCACGGCCGCCATCACACCGCACACGTCACCCAGCTGTCGGCGCGCATGGGCTGGTAGCCGGCGGCCCCGTGGAAATCCACCAGAAGCCTGAACTTTCCCCGGCAGAGCTGGCCCTCTCGCTCGAACAATTCTTCGCGGAACATCCCCGGGCCGCGCTGCTCGAGGATGGCCGCGTGCTCTTCGAGATGACGGCCGCCCACTACGCGATCTCGGCCGAGCATGGCCGCTGCGTTTTGCATCTGTGGTCTGAAGAGCGGAATATGGTCCGCACCGTGGTGGGACTGGAAGCGCGCAAAGAGACGCTGCGCATACGGGTGCGTCGCCTTGGCGCCAAACGCCCGCAATCGCTCGAGGTGTTAAGAGATCGCGACCAGAGAACGCCCGCAACCCGCGCTCTGAGCCGAACCAGGTATCTGCATCTGCTGGAGCGGCTCCTCACCCGTCACTTCAACGACTACAAAATAGAGAGCCTGCGCACGGCAATGGACCTCGAGCACAGCTTCGGCCCCGCGTATGCGCGCGGCTTGCTGGTGCGCGGCCAGCAATGCTGGGCGCTCATCGGCGTCAATGCCGAGGAGAGCCAGGCGACCATCGATGGTGTGCTCACCTTGGGCATCCTTTGGCTCGCCTATTGCCGGGAACATGGCGCCGGTAAAAGAGTTTGCCACGGACTCAAGGTTCTATTGCCGGCTGGTTGCGGCAGCACCACGCGGGCCCGGATGGCCTGGCTCAATCGCCAGCTGGGGCAATGGGAGCTCTACGAGGTCGGCGTGGGCGAGGACCTGGAGGCGATCGACACCGCCGACCAGGGCAACCTGAAAATGCGTCTGGTGCATGCCTTCAACCCGGAGGCAGCCATGGAGCGAGCCCGGGACGGATTGGCCCGCATCCAGAGCTTATTACCCCCAGTCATGCGAAGCCGCGTCACCATGGACCCGCGCAGCGCCCACGAGGTAGCGCTTTCTCTCTACGGGCTGGAGTTCGCCCGTGTGCGCCAGGGATTTGTCGCCGACTCTTTTGTTCGCCAATGCAACCTGACCTTCGGCGCCGGTGCCAATGAAACACCCTTGCAGGAGGACACGGAAGCCTTGTTTGCGGATCTGATGCAGCGGCTCTTTGCCAGTCGATATCCGGAGGGCAGTGCGCGCGATCCCTTATTTCGTTTGCAGCCGGAAGCGTGGCTGGAGTCGACGTTAGGCGGCGACCTCACGCAGATCGACGACAGCCTGGGTGGGCACACGATTTACCACCAGGTGCCCGCCTTTGCAGCAGCCGACCGTGCCATGCTCGATCTGCTCACGGTTACGCGCACCGGGCGCCTGGCCATTCTGGAATTGAAAGTGGACGAGGACCTGCATTTTCCGCTCCAGGGGTTGGACTATTGGATTCGCGTGCACTGGCTGCAGCAGCAGCGCAACTCCGCCGGAAAGGGAGAGCTGGAACAGAACGGCTATTTTCCCGGTGTCCCCTTGCACCCGCAAGCACCCCTCTTGTATTACATAGTGCCCGCACTACGAGTGCATCCTTCCATGGACACGATCCTGCAACACCTGTCGCCCGCGATTCCCTGGACATTGGTAGCCCTGAACGAAGGCTGGCGCACCGAACGAAAAGTCATTTTCCGCAAACACGGAGGGTCGCCATAATGAACGCTTTGCAGCAGGACTAAATAGGAACTGGACGGGTGCCCCTCGATAAGGAAAAAGGCTTTGTCAAGGGCGAAGATATCCTGAGCGGTGCGGAGCACCGCTTTGTTTGGCCAGCAGAGAGAGTGGGACCGAGACTCTGGGACATCACCGCTGAATCATTTTTCTGGTGGATCGCTCCACCGAACCATCGATACGACCGAAACTACGATCATGATTCTTCTATTCGGACATCCAGCCGCCGAGTCTGTGCGGAAGTGGGAAACACCGGAGGTGTTTTCCAAGGCGCTTGCGCCGTCTTCTGCATAGACCGGTCTGGATGCGAGAGCACCCAATCAAAGTTACGGGCTAAACATCTCCCAGGGGCACCCGCGGGTGGCTCTCGATATGAGCGATCTCTGGATAGCTGACATGGCTACGTAGCATCCAGTAGAGTCGCACAGCCAGTTTGCGTGCCGCCGCCACCTTGGCTACTCCCTTAGGGCGACGACGGCAACGGTGTTGATACTCCTTGCGAAAACCTTCATCCTTGCGCACTGTGGTCTGCGCCGCTTCCACCAGCAGCTTGCGTAGAAAGCGGTTGCCTTGCTTGGTAATGGCTCCCAGCCAGCGCTTGCTGCCCGAGCTGTGTTCGCTGGGAACCAGGCCCAGATAGCTGGTGAGCTGCTTGCTACCGGCAAAGCGCGCCACATCCCCGATCGTGAGCACAAAAGCCAGCGCCGTCACTGGGCCCACTCCAGGCTGGGTCATCAGCAATTGGGCCTGGGGATGTTGCTCGGCGGCCTGCTTCACTGCCTGATCCAATGGCTCGATCTGGCCGTTCAACTGCTTGAGCAGCTGCAACAAATCTTCCCGTCGCGTCGCAGCCCAGCCCGGCATCGCCAGCTGTTGGAACTGCTCCATCCCCTGGCGCGTCCACAGCCGGCTCTTCTTCTGCATCCCCCGGTTCATCGCCAGAGGCTGCAAGCTGTTCTTCACCTTGGTTCGGATCTCGACCAGCTTGTCCCGGTGACGTAACAACTGCCGCTGGTCCCGCATCGCCGCGCTCGGCGTCCACAACTGTGGAAACCGTTTCTCTAGCAGCAGCTTCAAGATATGACCCGCGTCCCGCTTGTCCGTACTCTGCTTGCGCACATAGCTGGCGCGGATCTTGGCTGCATCCCCTACCCGTACCTCATGGCCCAACCGCTGCGCCAGATCGAGGAACCACTGGCTGTTTCCAGTCGCCTCGATCCCGATCAACGCCGGCTCCCCCAACTCCCCGTAGAACCGCTCTGCCTGACCGTCGGCGTGGCTCAACTTCCGCTCTTGGAACTCTCCCGTCTCCAAGTCGCAAATCGCTATCTGTTGAAAGCTAGGGTGAAAATCACATCCTATAATCTTCATAAGGCTTCTCCTGATCCCAGAGTCTCTCGGTCCCACCCTCAAGACTCTCTCTAGGATCGCTGAAGCCTTCTTCCTTATCCAATCAAGGTTCGCCAAAGCGTACCTGGGCCGAAAAAGACGGGCGAAGGAAGCCCCACTACCGCTTCTGCTATGTGGACCTGCTGTTTCTTTCTCTCGCCGCGACCTAGACCCCAGCGGCGACCAGCTGCTCGGCCTGAGCGGCAAAGAACGCATCCACCGCCTCCAGCACCGCAGCGCCGCTCTTAGCCTCATAAATACTCTTGCGCAAAATCGCCCCACCCGGCACGCCATGTGTGAACCACGAAGCAAACTGCTTCATCCTGCCGCTGATCGCGGCGGGCTCATCCTCCTCCATCAGCATGAGGAAGTAATCCCGAATCATGTGGTACCGGTCCATCGGGGTGGGCTGGTCGTAGCGGCCGAAGGCCGTATACTGCGCGATCTGGCGAAAGATCCACGGATTGGCCGGCGCGGCGCGGCCGATCATCACCGCATCGCATCCCGTCTCCGCGACCATGGTGCAGGCATCCTCCGGAGACCGGATATCTCCATTCCCAATTACCGGAATACGTACCGCATCTTTCACCGCGGCGATATATTCCCAACGCGCCTGGCCGGAATAACCCTGCTCCCGTGTGCGCGCGTGCAGTGCCACTGCATTCAGTCCGCTCTCCTGCGCCAGACGAGCCAACTTGACGCAAACGATATGCTGGTCGCTCCAACCCAAGCGGAACTTCACCGTGAAGGGAATCCGCACTGCCGACCGGACACGCTCAAAGATAGTTGCAATATGGGGAAGGTCGCGCAACAGGCCGCTACCGCCATTGCAGCTGACCACCCGCTTGGCCGGGCACCCCAGGTTAAGGTCCACCATGTCAAAGCCCGCATCCTCAACGATCCTGGCTGCTTCCCCCAGGGTATTGGGATCGGAGCCGAACAGCTGGGCGGAAATCGGATGCTCATCCTCATCGTAGGAGAGATACCGCTTGCGCTTCGATTCGCGCATACGCGACAGCCCATCCGCCGAGGTGAACTCGGTCATGATCAAGCCGCAGCCAGACTGCTGATTGCTGATCGGCGTCTCCACCAGCTGCCTGACGGTCGCCGCTTCCTCTTTGCCGTAACCGGAAAAAACACTCGCATTGCGGATAAACCGGCGAAACACCGTGTCCGTAACCCCGGCCATCGGAGCCAGCACCGTCGCTGGAGCAACCCGCACCTGGCCGATCTCGACCGATGCCGGCACCCGAGCCGAGGCCGGCATGCTGTTCTCCCGCGGGTTATCCCAGCTCTTTTTCATGGACACTTTTCTCATAAGGTCCCTACGCGCAAGAGGCCTCCGCGCGCGGAGGCCTCTTGCGCAAAACCAGCGCGTCTACCTGGCTGTGGGAGCCTTCGCCGCATCGGACTTACCCGCATCCGACTTGGCGTACTTACGGCGGAACCGCTCCACCCGGCCGGCAGTATCGACCAGCTTTTGTTTGCCGGTAAAGAACGGATGGCACGCGGAGCAAATTTCCACGTGGATATCACCCTTGTGCGTGGAACGCGTCGCAAAAGCTGAGCCGCACGCGCACTGCACCCGGATTTCCTTATAATTTGGATGTATTCCCTGTTTTGGCATCTGAAAACCTTTCCTGCAAGCCCACAACCCAAGGCTCGAATCTACAGTTTAAGTCATTTTTCGCTTTCTTTCCACAGAACGCCCAGCCTTCCACACCCCACAGCTCTGGCGAGAGGCTCTTCCGTAGCGTATTTTTGGGCTTAGTCCCCATGAGCGAAATTTGTCCTATCTGTGAAGACTCCGGCCTGCGTCTCATTATCCAACCTGACGGCGAACGCTATGCCCAGCCTTGTGAATGCCGCTTGCAGCAGCAAGCTGCCCGGCTGCTTAAACGGGCCGCAATCCCAAAACGATATGAGCATTGCAGCCTGGAGAGCTTCGACAGTCCCCTCAACGGCTACCGCCAGGCAGATCCATCGCTGGCCACCGCACACATGATCGCCCGCAGTTTCGTCGCCGGTTATCCCGTAACCACTGAGGGAAAGGGACTCCTGCTTACCGGGAATGTAGGTGTGGGCAAGACCCACCTTGCAGTCGGCATCCTGCAGGCCTTGATTTTGGAAAAAGGTGTCCGCGGCCTCTTCTGTGATTACCGCGAACTGCTCAAGCGCATCCAGGAGTCCTATAACCCTCTCGTGGCTACTACTGAGCTCGAGATCCTGGCCCCCGTGTTTGAAGCGGAAGTGCTGATTCTGGATGAGTTAGGTGCACAAAAGCCAACAGACTGGGTATGGGATACGGTGGCCCTGATCTTGAACACGCGCTACAACGACAAACGGACCACCCTCATAACCACCAATTACCCCAACGCGCCGGCAGCCTTGGCGCGCAATGCCGACCGAACCATCCGGGAAGAGACCCTGGGCGACCGGATCACCGAGCGCATGCGCTCGCGCCTGGCCGAAATGTGCGTAGAAGTTCAGATGCGCGGCAACGATATGCGCCAATCCGTCAAGAAGGCCAGCTTCGGCTGATCAAATGACCCTGCGCTCAGGCAGGTACAATCTTCGGTGATGCTGGCGCCAGAACAAAAAGACGAACACAGCCTGAAACCCGATGGTGAGCTGGACTTTCTTGGTTCGCGCCAAACCCGGGAAGCCAAATCGTGGCTCCCGTGGATCATCGCTGCCGCCGTGGTCGTGGTGGGCCTTGGGATCTGGGTTGTAATTGGCACTCGGGCAAACCCGGACACCCCGTCTACCGGAACCGGCATGGCCCCTGCCGACGCCTACGCCGCCAACCTGCCCATCACCGGACTTCAGATGAGTGAAGCAAATACCTTTTCCGGGGCTAAAGTCACGTATATTGACGGCCAGATCGCCAACACGGGGAATCGAACGCTCACTGCGATCACCGTTCAGGTTGGCTTTCATAGCGATGTTGGCCAGTACGCTCAAAGGCTGGCCATGCCTCTCAGCCTCATCCGTACTCGCGAACCCTACGTCGATATCCAGCCGGTCTCCTCCGCTCCCATAGAACCGGGGCAGAAGCGCGATTTTCGTCTCATTTTTGACACCATCCCGCCGGACTGGAATCAGCAATACCCCGAGGTTCGGGTGATTAACGTGCGCGCCAAGTAGGCTTTTCTTCCGGTACCGAGGTAATTGAGCTGCATGGTCGTCGAGCATTTTTTTCGTACCGACTAGAGAAAAGTGCACGTTTCGTGTTGCTACAGGGGGTATCGAGAATATTCAGACCCTGTGTGGATTCTTCCCTTAACTCCAATAACATGAGCAATATAAAAATTTTATTCAGAAAGCCAAGCTGTTTGGCCAGCTGCTTGCAATACTCGCAGGCAAGTACAGAAGCGAGCGGTGTGTTTCATTTTCCAGGCAGTATCGGGCTAAAAGGGACAAGCGTGATCAAAAGTACGGTAACCCCGGGATCTATCGCATCTATTTTGCTGGCCGCCAGTTTGGGCGTGCCGGTGATGGCGCAGAGTACCCCGGCGGCGGCGAGCGGCGCTCCGCAGACCAGCGCCCCTACCGCAGCCCCTGCTTCTGCAAGTACTTCTGGTAGTGCTAGCGATTCATCCACTTACGCTACCGGTCAGCCCTTGCCCACCAAGTCGAACGAAGGCTTCTGGGGCAAGATGAACCCTTTGGCGCGAAAGAAATGGGTCAATCGTCAGGTTGCCCCAGTTAAAGACAGGCTGAACGAGCTCGATCAGCTCACCGCCAAGAACGCCAACGATATCAAGGACGTAGATGCCCGTGCGCAAGCCGGCATCCATCAGGCACAGAGCACGGCAGACTCGGCAAACCAGCAGGCGCTACAAGCTTCGACCCAAGCCGGTCAGGCGCAACAACTGGCTCAACAGGCCAGCACGCAGACGAACCAACTGAATTCGACGGTCAGCAATCTCGACCAGTACCAGCAGATTACTGATACAGAACTTCACTTCCGCTCCACTCAGTCCACTCTGAATGAGAAAGCAAAGGAAGCTCTGGATCAGGTTGCTACACAGTTACAAGGACAAAAGGGCTACATCGTCGAAGTGCAGGGCTACTCGCATACGCGAGGCCAGGCAGGAATCCAAAGATCTCAAACCATGGCAGATGCGGTCGTACGCTACCTGGTAGTCGACCACAAGGTGCCGGTTTACCGAATTTATCGCTTGGGGATGGGAAATGCCCCCCAGGAAACCACAGAATCGAGCAACAGCGGCACGGTTGTCCACGTAACGCTGATGCACAACAGTCTTGCGGCTTTGAACACGCCAGCTGGCGGTTCACCAATAGGCGCGACGCAGCAGTCGAACCCGCAGCCCTCCCCCCGGAATGCTGCGTCGCAGCCCCAAAACTAAAAGCCGCATAAAAGCTCTCACACAACGAGAGAACCAAGGCAGATTGGCCCCTCACCCGAGGGGCCCTTTTTTTGCTCCCAACACAACAACAAGAGCTGGGTAGCACCAGCAACAAAAGCTGGGTGCCCCATTCAAGCCCCGTTTTTGGGCTTGAGTGGGATAACAGCACTCGACGCTCGCCGTCTAAACGCTGTTCGCCGCCGCATGGATGGCTAGGAGGCTCTCCAACAGCGGAGCAAGGTTCGCTAGATCCAACGCATTCGCACCATCGGATTTGGCATTGGCGGGATCGTTATGAACCTCGAGGAAGACGCCGTCCACCCCCGCCGCGACCGCTGCCCGCGCCAGAACCGGAATGAATTCCGGTTGGCCGCCCGACTTGCCCCCCGCCGAGGATGGCGTCTGCACCGAATGGGTCCCGTCGAAGACCACGGGAGCCATCTTCCGCATGATGGCCAATGAGCGCATGTCCACGACCAGGTTGTTATAGCCAAAGCTGAAGCCCCGTTCGGTGAGGAACACCCGCGGATTGCCCGCCCCGGTCACTTTTCCGACCGCGAAGCTCATATCCCAAGGCGCCACGAACTGCCCCTTCTTTATATTGACCGCGCGTCCCGTTTGGGCGGCCGCCAGCAGCAGGTCGGTCTGTCGGCAAAGGAACGCCGGAATCTGCAGCACGTCCACCGCCTCCGCCACTCGCGCGCAATCAGCCGCCTGGTGCACGTCCGTGATCACAGGCAAGCCGGTTGACTCAGCAATCTGGCGCAGGATGCGCACACCCTGCTCCACTCCCGGCCCACGAAAGCCCGCGGCCGAAGTGCGGTTGGCTTTGTCGTAAGAGGCCTTGAAGATGTAGGGAACCTTCAAGTCGCTGGTGATTCGCTGGATAGACTCCGCCATGAAGCGCGCGTGCGCCTCGCTTTCGATGACACAGGGGCCCGCGATCAGGAATAGCGAAGGAGAACCAACCCGCACCGTGCCGATTTCAAAGTCGCTCATGGCAGAGTTTGCGTAAGGTGACCTTCCTGCTTCGCTGACTCGGACGGAGTGTCCGGCTGCAGGCGGTACTGATAAGAAGCCGCGATAAATGAGCGAAACAGGGGATGCGGCTCCAGCGGCTTGGATTTGAACTCAGGGTGGAACTGGCAGCCCAAAAAGAACGGGTGGCCCGGGATCTCGACAATCTCTACGTAGGTTGCGTCGGGCGTGGTGCCGGTGATGCGCAGACCCGCACCAGTAAGCAGCGCCTCGTATTCCCGGTTGAACTCGTAACGATGGCGGTGCCGTTCACTGATCTGGGTGGTCTCATAAGAATTGGTCGCGATCGAACCCTCGGCCAGCACGCACGGCCACGCACCCAGCCGCATCGTGCCGCCCATCTCTTCCACCCCAGTCAGTTCACGCAGCTTGAAGATCACCCGGTGGGGAGTGGCCGGATCGAACTCACTGGAGCTGGCCCCCGCCAGTCCGCAAACATTGCGCGCAAACTCGATGCAGGCCGTTTGCATGCCCAGGCAGATGCCGAAGTAGGGAACGCCATTCTCCCGCGCATAGCGAATAGCGTTGAGCATGCCTTCGATGCCCCGTTTCCCGAATCCACCGGGCACCAGGATGCCGTCAAAGCCCGCCAGCTGTTCCTCGTAGTCCCGGTCCCCGGGGTGCTTGCTCTCCAGGCCCTCGGCCTCGATCCAGGTAACCCGCAGCTTCAGGTCGAAGGCCAGGGCGCCGTGCACCAGCGCCTCTTTCAGTGATTTGTAACTGTCTTCGTACTCGACATATTTGCCCACGATCCCGATTGAGACCTCGTCGCGAGGGTTGTAGCAGCGATCGACCAGCTGTTTCCACCGCGTCAAGTCGGGCTCCCTGGCCTCGATATGCAGATACTTCAGCGCCAGCTTATCCACGCCCTCCTGGGCGAAGGTCAGGGGCACCTCGTAGATGGACGCAACATCTTTGGCGGCAATGACGGCCCGCTCTTCCAGGTTGCAGAAGAGCGCAATCTTGCTCTTGATTTCGTGGGAGAGGAAGCGATCGGTGCGGCACAACAGGATATCCGGCTGGATTCCAATGGAAAGCAGTTCTTTGACCGAGTGTTGTGTGGGTTTGGTCTTCAGCTCCTGGGCGGCGCCGATCCAGGGCACCAGGGTGACGTGTACAAAGACCGTATTCTCCCGGCCATACTCCTGGCGCATCTGCCGGATCGCCTCCAGAAAAGGTAGCGATTCGATGTCGCCCACGGTTCCCCCGATCTCGACAATGGTCACATCGGCGTCGGAGGCCACCTTGCGCATCGCGTTCTTGATCTCATTGGTCACGTGGGGAATGACCTGCACCGTCTTGCCCAGGTAGTCGCCGCGGCGCTCCTTGGTGATGATTTGCTCGTAAATTCGGCCGGTAGTGAGATTGTTATCCCGGCTCAGCCGCGCATGGGTGAAGCGTTCGTAATGGCCAAGATCAAGATCGGTTTCCGCCCCATCGTCGGTTACGAAGACCTCTCCGTGCTGGAAAGGCGAGAGCGTACCAGGGTCGACGTTGAGATAGGGGTCGAACTTCATCAGGTTAACGCGTAAGCCGCGGCTTTCCAGCAGACATCCGATGGAGGCTGCGGCCAGGCCCTTACCCAGGCTGGACACGACTCCGCCTGTCACAAAGATGTACTTTGCTGACATTGCTTCTTCACCTTTTTTTTGTGGTTGGAATTGGCGCACCGGGTGGGCACATACAAGTATCGCAGGAACTGAAAACGAAGGGAAGATGGAAATGAGAATCTGTCCTCATGGGGCTCTCGTTCCGTTCGCAGCGAGAAACCCACATCAGGCAACGTGATCCACCCAATTTCGTCTAAAGTATTCACACGGCCATGTCGCCCGCGCGCATCCTGCTTCTTTTCGTACTTCTGTTGTCCAACCTGGCCGCCAGCCTTCCAGGCATGGCGCAGGTGCAGAACCAGCGCCTGATTCTCAAGGACGGATCCTACCAGGTAGTAACCAAGTATCAGAAAGTAGCCGACCGGGTGCGCTACTTCAGCGCTGAGCGGGGGCAATGGGAGGAAATCCCGGAAAACCTTGTCGACTGGGCGGCAACCCAGAAATGGGCCCAGGACCATGTCCCCGGGGCCAAACCCGCACCCGAGCCGGAGCCCGCTCAGCCCATCTCGCCGGCCAATCCCGAAGCCGCCGCGATCGACAAAGAGGAGCAGCACGCCCGCGCCCGCACTCCGGATGTATCCCCCGGTTTGCGCCTGCCCGACCAGGACGGAATATGGGCGCTGGATACTTTTCGCGATTCGCCGGAGTTGGTGGCGCTTCCCCAGAATTCAGCCAGCGTGGATCGCCAGACCGGCCACAACGTCTTGCGCTCTGCGCTCAATCCCATCGGTGGTATCCAGCAGAAGGTTCAGATCCCTGGTGCGGAGTCCAAAGTCAAGCTGCACATCAACGACCCCGCCTTCTACGTCAGCATCATCGGGGTGGACGACAACGAGGCTGAATCCTCAGCGGTCACGGTGGACACACACGGAGCGGGCTCGATTAAGGACAAGAATTCAAACAGTTCCGCAAACAGCCAGTACGCCATCGTGCGCGTGCGCAGCAATTTCAAAAAGGACTATCGCGTGGTCAGCGACGTCAAGATTGGAATGGCCGGAAAGGTGACGCAGACGGAGGACGTAATTCCCACTACCGTTCAAGCGCTGCCGGGAAACCGCTGGATCAGGCTGACCCCAGCCCAGCCGCTGACCATTGGCGACTACGCGCTGATCGAACTGCTGGGGCCGGGAGAAGTGAACCTCTCCGTGTGGGACTTCCGCATCGATCCCACGGGCCCGGACAACAAGAACGCCATCATGCCCCTGCAACGGTCCGCCGGACCCTAGGTGACGACTTAGCTATACCTTGCGCGTGGCCTATGGTATTCTTAATCTGCGCTTAATTGTTTGGTCATCAGCCATTTAGCTGTCACAAGCCGAGGCTGCCCTCAATAGACCTCTTCCTTTTCGCCCATGGGCGGGGAGCAAGCCGGTCGCATATCGCCCAAGCCCTTCAGCGTAGTCGCCCCGAACGTTTCGCGGTGACGATTGGAAGCACGCGCTTCCCTGGCATGGTGCGATGTACGAGCATGCTTGGCTAAAATGCCAAGACCCCCTCTACAGCGCGACGAACCGCATACTGCGTGGTGCAGTCAACAATGTCAGTTTTAATTCTGCAGCCTTAAGGCCGAAGCCGACGGTGATCTTCGTGTCGGTGCACGGGTCGAAAGTAGTTTGAGCGACCGGGGCGAGCCATCGGGCTATTCATCGTATCGCCGGGCGGACGAAGCCGTGAGGCGATGAACAGCACTCCAGGTCTCATCAGGAGACCGGAAGCAAGGGACTTTATTTTGAACGAATTTTCAGCATTACCCATTTCGGCGGCGCTCAAGCAGCGTCTGGCCAAAGCAAATTTTGTTACGCTCACCCCCGTACAGGTGGGAGCGATTCCTCCGGCGCTCGAGGGCCGGGATGTATTGGCGACAGCGCAAACCGGCACCGGCAAGACGCTCAGCTTCCTTATCCCCATCATCGAGCAGCTACAGAAAACCCAAGTCAAAGCTGCCGGCGCCTTGATCCTGCTACCCACCCGCGAACTCGCGATGCAGGTCCAGCAGGCATGCGCCCAACTGGTCGCTCTTCCTACCGCGCTGGTAGTCGGAGGCATGGCCGAGGGTCCGCAGTTGGACAGTATCCGTCGTGGCGCGCGGTTGATCGTGGCCACACCCGGCCGTCTGGAAGACTTTATCGGCCGCAAGCTGGTCAAGCTCAACCAGGTGCAGATTCTGGTGTTGGACGAAGTCGATCGCATGCTCGACATGGGCTTCAAACCCGCCATTCGCCGCATCGTCTCGTCTATCCCGACCGCGCATCAGACGCTTTGCTACTCGGCAACTCTCGAGGGTGCGGTTCGTGAAGTAGCCGGCGACTACCTTAAGAACCCGGTACGGATTGAAATCGGCTCCGTGCTCAAGCCGGCAGAAAACGTCAAGCTGCAAACCTTTGAAGTCACCGCGGATCGTAAGCTGCCGCTACTGGAACACCTGCTCCGTTCCGAGGCGGGAAGCTTTCTGGTCTTTGTCCGCACCAAGCATGGCGCGGAACGTGTGGCCAAGAAGCTCGCTCATGCCGGTTGGAAGGCAACCAGCATCCATGGCGATCGTAGCCAGTCGCAGCGCAATGCTGCTTTGCGCAGCTTTGCCCAGGGTGGTCATCGGGTCCTGGTGGCTACGGATGTAGCTGCCCGCGGAATCGACGTAGACCACGTGGCTCATGTGGTGAACTACGATATGCCCAAAGTTGCGGAAGACTTCGTGCATCGTGTCGGCCGCACCGGCCGCGCTTCTCGCAGCGGCGTAGCCTCGACCTTTGCCTCTCCGGAAGAGAAGGGCGATCTGCGCAAGATTGAGCGCGCGTTACGCATCAACATGCAGCGGTTTCGGGTAAAGGAAGCTTTACCGCAAGCCGTCTAACTGAACGCAAAAGGGGGAAAGCACGGCCAACGCCGCGCTTCCCCCTTTTTTTGCGTTATCTACTTCTTGGGTTGGGTAGCGATAATCTTGTCCCGAATCTTGGAGTAGGTCGCCTGCGGGATAATCTTCTTGTTTACTAGGTCCGTCTTGGTTTTATACGGACGGCCGGCAATGATCTTCTGCGAATAGACGTCGCCGATCCCCGGCAGGGCACTCAGATCCGCTTTGCTGGCTGAATTGATATCGACCAGGCTGGACGCAGCCGGTGGCGCGGTCTGCGCCATCATGGCGTGGACACTTGATGGCTTGGCCTCCAACTGCGCCGCAGCCACGCCGCCCAGCAGCCCCAGGGCTAGCAAAATCGTCAGACTCTTGTGTGACCGGCCCCTGAAAATTGTTGTCAGCATCATCTTTTCCTTTCTCCTTGTACTGATCTTCGCGGCCGCGAAAAACCACAGTGCGCGTTCGCGCAATGCTACACCAGATCCGTCAGTATTTAGGCATGGATACGGCTCCCTAGGACGCCCTTGAGCCGCAGAAAGCGACTCTCCAGGGTTGCAAACGAAATCGCGGCCACCGATAGTGTACCCACCGTTGCCACGGCAGCAAGCTCCAACAGATATATCTCGCCGGTTGACCTGGGAAAAACCTCATGCGTAAGCCAGGCAAACGCCGGGTAGAGCAACAGGTGGTAGACGTAGATACCGTAGCTTATCTTGCCCAGCCACCGAAGGACTGGAAGACTGAAGATTCGCTCCACCATTCCCGGCTGTAGAGATGACGCAATCAGCGCTGCGAACAGTAGACTGAAGAGCGCGATGCCGATAGTGCCCATCCAGGGATCCGCAGCTCGGGTCCCTCTGGTCCACAGGACCACCGCGAGGCTCGCGGCGGACGCCACCAGCAGGGGTCGCGCACCGGGAAGGACACGACCCTTCCCCAATTCCGAACCATGTAGTAACGCAGCCAGGAAGCCCCCGGCGGCCATCTCACCTGCGCGCCCGCCTAAGAAGTAGATCGCCCACCCGGGGTTCAAGGGGAGGCCGAAGACGCAAATACGAAAAATCAAGGAAAGCAGGTAAATGCTTAAGCAGAGCTGCCTGACCCGGTCTCGTCGCTTCGCTAATAAAAGCAAGAGGGGCCACACCAGATAGAACTGCTCTTCTACCGCGAGACTCCAGAAGTGCCCTAGAGCAAAATGTGGACTAAGGACCTCGAACCGAACCAGCGCAGGGATATCTTGCAAGTAGAAAAAATATGGCCAAATGGGGACGATGGAAGACCAGGACCTTTGCAGTGACAGATGAACAAGCATGGCTCCCAGGAGTGCGGTGTAATAAAGAGGGAAGATGCGCAGGGTACGACGGATATAGAACGTCTTCCACCACTTGGGGCGTTGCATTGAATCCAGGAGGATCCCAGTGATCAGGAAGCCGGAAAGAACAAAGAAGAGAGAAACCCCGGCCCACCCTAGATGAATGGTCTCGCCGGCGAAATGAACCGCAAAATTTGCAGAACGCGCACCACCGCCATAGTGATAAATGAATACAGCTGCGGCAGCGGCACCACGAATGCCATCAAGCGCAGGGACGTGACCGGGAGCCTGTCGAACCCGCTCCAGGGGTACCTGTCTAGCTGGAGCCAGCAACAAGGAAGCTCCTTAAGCGCTGATTACACATTTCCGCTAGATTCTAACCCACTGCGGATCGGACCATTTCGCAGGTGAGAGTGAGAGCGGACTGGAGTCACGGGGTTACATGATTTGCGTTGCCGGACCCGAGGAGAAGGATCGGGGAGGAGAGATCGCCTTGCGTCGGTCGAGTTCCCCGCGCACCATGTTCAGCCCATAGATGCAAGCTTCGAAGGAACCGGAGAGGCGGCCAAAAAATGGCGCCTCCTGTGCATACTCAAAGAGGTCGAACTGGGAAACGATGTAGTAGCTCTCTTTGCCCGCCTGGACCATTTCGAAAAAGTTGTCGTGCTGTAGCCCGCCCCAGCGATGGGTCGCCTCCGGATACATGCCGGCGAAGAACAGCGTGTAGTCGCCGATATGTTTCCGTCGTTCCCGTTCTTCTCCAAAAGAGGACGCTGTGCCGTGAACAGGATCGGAAGCGAGCAGCATCTCGCCCACTTCGCGCACAGGATTGCCTGCGGCATCGCGGATGCGGTAGATATTCTCGGCGCGGCAAAATTCGGTAAGCAGATCGGCAACGTAGCTGGATATCTCCGCGTCCCGCAAACCCAGGCGTGAGTCGTAGCACTCGGAGACAACTTCGTGGAACAGCTGGCGTAAGGAATTGTCTAGCGGGATCAAAGTCCACCTCCAGGGAAGGTCGGGTGTTTGTTCCTTGCTAGGCTGGAGAGCTAGCTCGCCGGCACGCTCCGCAACCGCGTCTATTGCTTACGTATGACACGAAGACTAAGCGATATGTTGCAGATTACAAATAGATGAATGTGGTGTTACAGAAAATTCTTGGCACTCTCGACGATCAACTGCGAATAAGAACCACCTCAGGTAACACCCATTAGTGTTACCTCACTCCTTGAGGGGCGCCGGAACCTGATCAAGCAGTTGTTAAGCCGGTGCGGTGTCTCTACCATATCGAGGATGCGCACTTCGACTAGCGGCATAGAGATCACCGCCAAAGCCAGGAGTATCCCATCCCTCGACGGCTTGCGGGCCATTTCGATTCTTCTGGTCGTGATTGCGCATTCCAGCCAGAACTTTTCGCCCTGGGTCAACCTTCCCGTGGGCACCTTCCTACTCTTTGCGCATTTGGGTGTTTCCGTATTTTTCGTCATCAGCGGCTTCCTGATCACCAGCCTGCTGCTGAAAGAGTGGGACGCGACCGGCACCATTGGCCTCAAGCACTTTTATCTGCGCCGGGCCTTCAGAATCTTTCCCCCCTTCTACCTATATCTTGTGATCCTCCTGGTGTTGGTCCTGGCCGGCGTCTTCCACACATCGCTGCGCGCCTTCTTTTTCGCAGCGATTTATTGCATGGACTACTATCTTGGTCCGGGAAGCGGGTTCGTAGGTCTGCAGCACATCTGGTCGTTGAGCGTGGAAGAGCAATTCTACTTGCTTTGGCCCGCGGCCCTGCTTTTGCTGGGGAAACGCAAAGCGGTTTACCTGGCGGGGTTTCTCATCCTCATTTCCCCACTCCTCCGCGGCGTCACCTATTTGATCCTCGAGCCGCAGCATCGGGCGATGATCAATCGCATGTTTCACTCGAGTGTGGATACGATCATGTTCGGCTGTCTGCTCGCGCTGCTCTGGCAGAATGATCGTTTCCGCCGCTGGCTGCCGATTCTCACCAGTTCGTGGTTAATGGCCGGATCTATCTTCTTTCTTTTCCTTCTTGATCCACTCCTCGAATCGCATTTCTACGCAAGGTACAGTCTCCTCTTCGGAATGACGCTGGAAGGAATCGCCATTTCCCTGGTAACGCTCTACGTGGTAAAGCGTCCGGACACGCTTTATGGCCGGGTATTGAACACGCCCATTCTGCGCCACATCGGCGTCATTTCCTACAGTCTCTATCTCTGGCAGAGCATCCTGACGGCCGAAGCCGGCCGTTACTTCCCCTTCAATCTAGCGGCCATTCTGCTTTGCGCGGAGCTGTCTTACTGGGCCGTAGAGCGACCCTCGCAGCGGCTTCGTGATCGCTTATGGACAAAAAAAGTGGAAGCCCCAGCATTTATGCGGGGGGAGGAGCGCTTTAGTGCTCCGTGAAAGCGTCCCTCTCCGAACTCAGTCCCGCAGGGACGGCTGTGAGGCAGTCTTGTCCAAATTAGCTTTTCTGCTCGGCTGATTCGGATAGCAGTAGTTACAAATCAGCTCTCGGGCAGCTCGCGATCAGTCCCGTAGGGACGGCTGAGAATAGCCCAGGACGGACCCGGATTTCCTGTGAAGCTTGTTGGAGTCACTGAGCCTGGTGCGGCTTTCCGTAAAGAAAGCCGCATACGCAGATGTGTCCAGAGCCGCGTACAGGAAATCCGGGGTAGTCCTGGGTCGGGTTATCCACCGCGATCAGTCCCGAAGGGACGGCTGAAAATGCCCCAGGATGCAATCCTGGGTGCACTGGACCACATGTGAATGCTATGGCAATCATCCAAGGCCAACCCGATTCTCTCTGACACTAGCGATTGCATACAATCCACGGATTATCTCCACACCAAACCAGATTCGCTCGCTAATCTGGACAGCTCTGATATTTTTTCCTGCTCTGCTGCGAGATTCCAGATGCCGCGTGAACAATAGCGTTCACTATGCATCCTCGGCCCGCGTCGTTATCATCTTTTGATGAGCCGATCAGAATAGCTTGCCCATCTGACCTGCTGTTTCTGTGAGGATAGCCATGACTGAATCTGCGGAGACCTTACAGGCGAGGTACTACGAACAAAGCGTCTTGTCCTATGACAGCCTGCATAACGCCAGCGAAGAGCATGAGCACAATCTAGCCCTGCAATACATCGAGATGATCAGTAACGCCTTCGGATTGCGAACTTTCCTCGATGTAGGCGCAGGAACCGGAAGAGGTATTTGCTTTCTGCTCGATCGTGGAAAGGAAGTCCGCGGCATCGAGCCTGTGGCGGCAATGATCGAGAAGGCAGAACTGAACGGCGTACCGAAAGGCCTGTTGCTGCAGGGTAGCGGCTACGAGCTACCCTTTGAGGACGAAGCCTTCGACGCAGTATTTGAATGCGGCGTTCTGCACCACGTCGCCGACCCAGCCCGTGTTGTTGCGGAGATGCTCCGGGTGGCCAAGCGGGCGGTTTTTCTATCCGACTCGAATCGCTTTGGGCAGGGTCGTCGCTTAGCGCGGCTGACGAAGATAGCTCTCTACAAGTGCGGTTTGTGGCGGGCCTCTCGATACCTTCAGACTAAAGGGAAGATGTATAGCATCTCCGAGGGCGATGGCCTCGCGTATTCCTATAGCGTCTTTGATTCTTACGATCAGCTGGCAACCAGGATGCAGCGAATCTGGTTGCTGCCAACCGGGGCCGAACCACTGCATCGCAGGAGCTGGTTCCACCCCCTCCTGACATCCACCCACGTCCTTCTATGCGCTTTCAAAGACACCCCGGGCAAGCCCGGGCCGTCAACGCATTGAAATGGCGATTAAGTCATGAGCTTTAAAAGGCAACACCTGCATGTTCTGGTCCTCAGTGTCTCCGCCATCGTATTGTTTGTGGTCGGGGGAGCTAGGGTCTTCCGCGCCTCCAATGACTTCGTTCCCGTCTACACCGGTGCCCGCTGTTTGCTCCACGGTTGCAATCCCTACGACACCTCCCAACTCGAACAGCAATTCTTTCTAGCGGGCGGCCGCGCAACCGATCTACCGTCATGGGATATTGATGTTCCCGTCTACCCGCCTTCGACTTTCCTGGTGCTCTCCCCGCTAGCGCTCTTTCCCTTTCCCGCGGCCCGTTTGATCTGGTTTCTGTTGAATGGCTGCCTGTTCGTCACTGCGACCGGCCTCGTCCTGGCCCTGTGTCCGCCGTCGCACCGTTGGCTCGCTACTGCCCTTGGCTCTCTCTTCTTGCTAAGCAGCGCAATTCTGCTGGTACTCGGTCAGCCCGCGATTTTCGCCATCTCGCTGTTGGTAATTGGCATTTATCTCTTTCTGCGCGGCCGCCTCCTCCCTCTGGGGACCTTGCTGTTGATTCTCAGCCTCGCCGTTAAGCCTCAGATCGGTGGCTTGATCGTGCTCTACCTGGTTGCCCGGAGACTCCATTGGCGTTCCGCCGCTGTGGCTCTAGCAGGCGCACTCGCGTTGCTTCTGGCCGCGGCCTCGATTCTCCAGCTTCATCCGCGCAGTGCCGGTTGGCCTTCCACTCTTCGCCAAAATCTCACGGCAACCTTGGATACAGGCGGCAGTGCTGATCCCAGGCCTGCGAATCCACAAGCCATCGGCGATACCAATCTGCAATCCCTGACCAGCATCTTCTTCCTCAGCGCCCGCAAATTTAACCTGGCTGCCTACGCCGTCTTTATTTGTCTCATCGCGGCGTTCGTCCTGGTTTTCCGGGGTGCGCGCGCCGATGCGGAATCGCATCTTCTTGCCCTCGGAGCACTGTCGATCCTCTCCCTGCTCCCCGTCTATCATCGCTTTTACGACACCCGTCTGCTCCTGCTTACCGTTCCGGCGGTGCTGATCGTTTTTCAGAAGCGCCGCTTTCTCGGCGCCACCATCGGTGTGATGACTGCGCTCGCGGTCTTTTCCGTGCAGTATCGGTTGCAAATGTTCCTTTTTCAACACGATGAATGGAAAAGCGTACTACAGAACAAGTTGCTCTTCGTCCTCCTGCTGCGGCAGCAAAATCTGGAACTGCTGATTCTTTTCTGCCTGTATCTGCTGGCCATGTTCTCTATGCGCTTTTCCAGTTCCCCGCATATGGACTCATATCCCGATCTTGAACCTGCAATGCCGCTCCACCAATAGCCAAATGACGAATACGATGAGCGAGAGCCTGCAAAGTGGTGGGGAGTACGCCGGCAGGGCCATGCGCGTTTGGCAAAAGATAGAATCCCAGGCGGGTCTAAGCCTCGCCTGGCAGGTGGCGACGTTTATTGCGGCTTTTGTAGCCATCTTCAGCCGCCTGCCGGGCGCTCTGCTGCACCCGCAATTTTTTGCCGAGGACGCCTGGGTCTGGTACCAGCAGGCCTATAACCTGCATTGGTTGCCATCGCTGGGAACCGCCCAGGCAGGCTACATGCAGACCCTACCCCGGCTTGTGGCCGGCGTTAGCCTGCTCTTTCCTCTGCGCTGGGCGCCCTTGATCATGAACCTTGCTGGCACCGTGATCCAGGTTCTTCCCGTCACTGCGTTGCTTTCGCGCCGCTGCGCTTCCTGGGGGCCTCTCTCAGAGCGCATGTGGATGGCTGCGCTTTACATCGCCATTCCGGACGCGCCCGAGATTCACGTCGTGCTCACGAATGCGATGTGGCATCTTGCCGTGTTACAGGCGCTGCTTGCTTTTTCTGTTCCGCCACTGAGCTGGCGTGGGCGCGCATCGGACCTCACTCTATTCTGCATCGGAGGCATCAGCGGCCCGTTCTGCATTCTGCTGCTGCCCCTCATTGCAGCCTACTGGTGGTTTCGCCGTCAGCGCTGGACGCTCGTTGTGCTGGGTTTAACGCTTCTTTGCGCGGTGATTCAGGTGGTAACTATCCTGCACGCTGTCAAAAGGCCTGGAGCGCCTCTTGGGGTGACGCCGCTCCGTCTCTTGCGAATCGTTGGCGGCAGTATCTTTATCGACAGTATGGTGGGCACGGGCGGCCCAAACCTCCCTATCCCTTTCCTTGTTCTAGGGGCTATCGGAGGACTGGCAATTTTCTTTTGGGGCTGGCGCAGCGCGCCACTAGCGGTACGTCTTTACTTCGTCTTCTCCCTCCTGGTTCTCATGGCGTCTTTGCGAGATCCTCTCCTGCTGCCGGGCAGCACGCCTCGTTGGGAGGTCCTCGCGAATGCCGCTGGGATCCGCTACTGGTTCTTTCCCTCCCTGATGTTTCTGTGGTCTGCGGTATGGTGCGCGTCAAAAGGACAAATCACGGTGATGCGTTACGCAGGAACAGCCGTTCTGCTGCTCACGATGGTTGGCGTCGTTCGAAAGTGGATCTACCCGCCATGGCCCGAGAGTCACTTTAGCGCGGAGGTCGAGCGTTTCAATCATCTCAAGCCTGGGGAGCGCATGGTTTTTCCTGTCTACGACCCGGGTGGCCGGACCATGGAACTCATCAAGCGTTGAGCTTGATTCCAGCATCGAAGACTCGCCGGCGTCCCGCTGAACATTATGGTTCTTACCGGCATGATTTATCGCATGAGCAAGCTTCTCTCTGCACGGATCGCAGCAGCCAACTCTTATAATTCTTTGAGCGACTTGTGCAAAGGGCGACCGGGTACTCCCCAGGGGTCAAATGCAAAACACGAGCACTGGCGGGGTGGGGCAATTGACTGAGGTGCCCGGTGAAGTTCCTCATGCGAGGGCTCAAGTCCAGCGCCGATTCTACCGCCCGGAACTTGACGGCTTAAGATTTTACGCGTTTCTCGGTGTATTTGTCTGTCATTCGTTTCCGCCCGAAGGCCCGTTCTATGAGAGGCTGCATCTGCCGCTGCCATGGCTTTGGGCAGCGGTAGTTAAGTCGGGGGCAGCGGGCGTAGATCTCTTCTTTGTCCTGAGCGCATTTTTGATCACATCGCTCCTGCTGCGTGAACTTGAGGACACGGGTAGTATTTCGCTTCGGCTGTTTTATATCCGGCGTGCGCTGCGTATTTGGCCGCTCTATTTTCTTGTGATTCTGTTGGGCATCGGCTTTGCGCTCCCCAGGTTCCTTCAAAGCCACGTCTGGTACTACGATCAAAGGCTTAATTGGTATTACGTAGTTGGCTATGTGCTCTTCGTAGGTAACTGGGTAACGGCAATCTTCGGAGTTCCCGAGTCGATCTGCTCCCCATTGTGGACGGTCTCAATTGAGGAGCAGTTCTACCTCATCTGGCCCGCGCTCATGAAGGTGCTCAAGCGTCGCGGAATGATCATCGCGGGAATACTCACCTTTCTGCTCTCGGCGGTGAGCCAATTCGGCATCGTGCTGGGGGGCGCGCCCTGGACTTATCTCTATTTCGGTACCGCCTCACGGTGTGACTCGTTGGCGCTGGGAATGCTGCTGGCGCTCTATGCGGATCATCTGCCCAAGCTTACGAGTGCTACCCGTTTCCTGCTGATAGCTTGTGGGCTTTTGGGATGGATCCTCTCACCCGCCTGGCTCACCGACCAGCCGCGTCCAATCGACATGGGCACAGTGCTCGGGCGCCTGGTCATATCCCTGGCATCCGGAGCGATCCTATACGGGTGCCTCTACAGCAGCAACAAGCTTTTGACCAGTGGTTGGATAGTGCGGCTAGGCAAGATCAGCTATGGACTCTACATGTTGCACTTCACCGGACTTCTTATCCTACTGAGCCTCTTTCGCCCGGCCTACGGATGGCAGCTGCTTGCAACCAAGGCGCTGGGATTTGTCATGACGGTTTTGCTCGCCTTTGCGTCGTACCGCTGGGTTGAGTCGCCCTTCCTGCGGCTGAAGGTCCGTTTCTCCACGGTTCTTAGCCGGCCCGTCTGATGGGATCCTGCATGGAAAAGTTCGATTTTCATCACTTCGGAGTTGCGGTGCGCGATCTTCAGCAAGCGATTCCAGTTTTTGGAAACCTTTTCGGCTACGAATTAACCTCGGGTCCGTTCGACGATCCTATTCAGAATGTAACCGTCTGCTTTTTAGGCCGCGGAGACGGGGACCCTGCGTTAGAGCTGGTGGCTCCTCTTGGGCCAAACTCTCCCATAGACCGCACCCTCAAGAAAGGCGGCGGGGTTTACCACATCTGCTACCAGGTAAACGATATCCGCAGAGCCATCGAGCATCTTACTGCGCTCGGATCTTTCCTTCTGAGCGGTCCCGTTCCAGCCGTGGCGTTTGGCATGCGGGAAATCGCATGGCTCATGACCGAGGCCGACCTGCTTGTTGAACTGGTGCAGGCATAGCTAACCGCCAAAGCCCGTAGGGCCGGTAGCCAAGCATCAGCCCAGCCCGGCAGATCTGCGTGAGAGCTCGACTCGGCAGAAGGCAATTTCCTAGCAGAGCTTATTAGGAACTGGACGGGTGCCCCAGGTTCGCCCAAGCGTACCTGGGCCGAAAATGATATTTTTCGAGGGCTTTCAGCCAGACGGCTCAGCAGCACCGAATAGATTCAGCTTGACAGATAGATCAAGCGATCGTGGGCTTTCCCCGGATTTCCTGTGGAGTTTGGTGTTTGCCCAGCGGGCCGTGAAAGATTCAGGCTAAAACGCTTTGTAGACAATCGGAGGAGCGGGCTGGTTGAGTAAAACCGTTATCACCAGTGCCGTCAGTCCCATCACCGACGCATAGACTACGCGCGCGTAGCGGCTTACGAGCACCGGACCTTCAGCGGTCCTGATGGACAAAAGAGCTGTGCGCAGCCATTCCCACAGCGCCAACACCGCCGTAGCCGCCAGCCACGCCGCCGTCCAGACCCCTAGCCATTCGGCCGGACGCAATGCAGAGAAGATTGCATCGATCTGCTTCCAGCCGCCCCAGAACCAGAACAGGGTAAAGGCGAACCAAACGAAATTGAGTCCACGCCCAAACGCCACGTAGATGGGCTGGTTTGCCAGTTCCCTATAACCCTTGCGCCCCATCGCGCGCGCCAGGCCCATCTGCCAAAGCTTGTTGATCGACATGCCTCCTCCGGTCAGCAAACCAAACACGATGAACTCCGAGGTGCGTCCATGCCAAAGACCGATCAGGAAGAATGTCACAAAGAAGCAGAAGACCGCCAGAAACGGCTGCAGGGCCACCGAAGAGATGCGCCGCATCAGCGCCATAAGAAGCGGATTGAACACGTAGGTCTTAAGCCAGTTAGAGAGTGTGATGTGCCACTGGTTCCAGAAATCGATCACCGATGAGGCCGAGAAGGGCCTTTCGAAGTTTTCCGGTAGGCGCACGCGCATAAGGCGAGCCAACGAAATCACGATATCGATGTACCCAGAAAAATTTGCGTAGAGAAAGAGCGGATAGATCAGGCAAAGCCGAAAGGCCCCGTAAAGCTTGAGCGGAAGAGGTAACGGCTGGTACATCTGAGCCACCGCATCGACCCGCACCGTATCGAACAGCATGGCGAGCACGTTGACCTTGAAAAATCCTCGAACAATACGTTCCAGTTGCAGACCGACGACGCACGATCCCAGCGGGATAGGTTCGGCCGCAAATTGGTCCCGTGCGAACTCTTCGTAGCGCTGGATGGGCCCGGAAATGAAGGTGGTGAAGTTGAGGGTATAAAGGAGGTACGAAGCAATCTTGATGTGCTTCTTCTCTCGGCTACCTCCCGCTTCGATCAACAGATGAAGGACACGGAAGAAGATGTAGGAAAGGCCGAGGGTGAGATAAACCGAATGCAGAAAGATTGACTGGGGCAGAAACGTGTATTTCTTGAGCCATACGTAGACCAAGACCATGGTCGCCAAAATCCAGGGAAGCGCCTGGGACCATCCTCGCTCCAGCAGAACAAGACATCCGTAACCGAACAAAACGAAGCCGATCAGGGGAAGAAAAGCGCTCACCTCATGCGCCAGAAGACCAAGAAAGACAAGGCTTGCCACGAAAAGTACGATGGAGCGCCAAACGCTTGAACGGCTGAAGTTCGAAACCATCGCCGCGGTGAGACCAAAAAGCACGAACTCAAAAGAAGCGTTATCCATGCTATGGTCTTGCCGGAACCATGACCCCGGCCAACTTGCGGCTCAAAAATCCGGCGATCATTGCGTGCCCGTAGGCATTAGGATGTCCATCGAGCGCCAGGTAACCGAGTTGCGGATTGGGCACCGTGCGGAAATCGGGAAGAATGTCTATGTAAGTTTCGCCATGGCTCACGATGATGGTACGCAGTTCGTTGCCAAGCTTGTAAGGATCAAAACCCTTCGGACATTCATCCATCATGGAAATCATGGCCGCCTGGGTGCGATCCGGTACCAGCGTTGCCACCAGGGGTATACCCGCTTTTCGGGCTTCCCCTTCAATGTTCGCTGCGCTGCTATCGAACTCCTTTAGTTCCCCATCCCATTTCGCACTGGACTCACTGGTCAGGAAGTCCTTGTTGTAGTCTGCCCCCATGAGAGAAGACTGCACGTAACGGCTCGGGCTCTCATATATGAGGTCCTTTAGGAATATTGCCGCCCGTGTGTGGCCAAAGAGTGTAGCCATCGACGCGTTCAAGGTTTCTTTGGCAAACACCGCCTTTGTGAAGGACCACACACCAGCCTGCGGCAGAGGCTCGAGTGGATCCCTGTGCACCTCCAACGACGGATTGGATATGTCCAAGGGCGATACAATCCACAAAATCATGTCAGGATCGGCCGCAAGTACCTCATTGAAATTCCGAGCGATGGAGCTCGAGGGTCGCAGGGGAAGGCCTTCGTTGTAAATCTCCACCTTGCGTCCGGTGCGCCGCGAGAGTTCCGCCGGCAGCAGCGCTGCAATTGTCTGTTCCTGCGATACCCGAAATCCTGCTGCGATCGAAGTCCCCACGATCACGATTCTGTAGGTGCCCGGAGATTTTGGTCCGAGGTCAGCATTGTTGCGGTAGCCGCTGCCGTTGAACCTATATTGGATAAGATTGCCTTCAGGTATTTTCTCCCATACAACACAATTGGGAATGCCCCGCACTCCGTAAGACGGATCGTTTATCGCTAAACAGCTTTCCCCCGCGGTGGGGATCCGGGCAAACCTTCGGCTTGCGCGCAACTCGACAGCGCCGGCAAGGAGACAGATCGTCAGCAGACCGAGGATGGGCAACCATATCCAATCTCGCCCTGGCAACTTGGCTTTTTCCGCGCACCCGGCATCCGCGGAATCCGGTGGCGTCATGCGGGGGAAGTCTCCCTGCGGGTCGTAAATCCTCGCGAAATCACAGTCATGGGAGCGCTTTCGGGTGTCGTTCCTTCAACCGGCAAAACCCAGCGCGTGAGGCCCGTCGCTTCTTCCAGCACTTTGCAAAAGCCGAGCTTGGCGTAGTGGTCAACCACCAGCTGGTTACGTTCCGTCGGCTTGTAGATGCCGTACAGCTTGCCTATGCCCGCCGCTCGCGCATGCTCGAGTATCTCTCGCAGCACCATGTGCTCCACTTTGCGGCCGAGCACGCGGCAACTCATCAGCCAGGTGTCGATATCCCAAACTCCGGCCGCCGACGGGCGGCAGATGACTACACTGATCATCCCGTTGTCGCCGAATATATCGCCTAGCCGGACTTGAAGGGTAAAGACCTCCGGATCATTTTCAGCATCGAGAATTTCAGGATCAGTGTAGCGGCGGGTGGTCAGGTTATATTGGTTCGATTTATTGATAAGCTGCACGATGCGCGCGCGGCCAATCGCCTCAAAGGGCTGGAAGGTGATCGTCATCTCCAGCGAAGCCAGGTAGGCATCCACACCGCCCACCTTCGTTTGTAGCTGGGCGCGCCTGGCGTTATCCAGGTAGTAGCCTGCGCGCTTCAGGTCTTCATGGGCGAAGGTAACGGCCTCGAAGTAGCCGGCAGCCGCGAGCGTCCTCGCGTACCCCGACGGCTCCTCCGGCAGCTCGGGCACGGCCACTTGCGGCAGCAGTCTTCGCACCAGTCCACGTTCGACCGGATTGTCGTCGAGAAACACCATCGAATCCAGGCCCAAAGACAGTTCTTCCGCGATGGCCTGAATATTCGTGGCTTTGTCGTTCCAGTTGGCTTGAAACACCGCGATATGCTCGAGTTTGAGAAGCATTTCTGGATGCTTTTCGAATGGTTCCCGCGCCACAGCATCGGTGTTCTTCGACGACACTGCAAGCACAATGCCGCGCTGCCGCAAATCGAGCGCCAGGCGCTGCACGGCCAGGTGAGCTTCACCACCCGCGTCACCTTGCGCAATCTTTATCCCCTCCAGGCCATCGTCTCCGATCACTCCGCCCCAGACCGTGTTGTCCAGATCGAGTACCAGTACCTTCTTGCTCTTGCCCCGGATCGCCGCCACGCAACGGGCAACGTGATCTCCGTATAGAGGGATCCATTCATCGGAGAAAGAGAATTTGCCCAGGTTCCACAATTGCTGGTTGTGCCAGTTCGCTAAACCCACCGTCTCCGCCAATCCCGCAACGTCGAGCAGCACGTCGCTCGAGCTGAGAACGTAGGCGGCTAACTCTCGATTGACGGTATCGATCAGACTTCTCATCGTTCCTGGCAGCGCGCGGTCAAGGCTGCCGAAGAGCGGCTCCGCGGGAGGAGCGAAGGTTTGGAAAATGCACAGGCTTTTCGCATTGGCCTTGATGCCGTCGCCAAGCGCCTGCAGGTACCCGAGCGTCCCTTGCACGGTGGCGGCCGCCGCTTCAGCGTCACCAGGCGACAGCTTCAGCGGTAGGGCGCGGTAATCCAGCGCGAACAACACGGCATCGGGCTTCGAACTGTTGATCTTGGAATCGGGAGTCAGCACCTCCTGCATTACTTGATCGTAGGAAGGCTGGATGATCTCAAGCAGGATACCGTGCCGCGCGGCGCTCGCTATCAGAGCCGGCACCATCATATCGACGGTCGAGTTACTCAGAAGAGCGAGCCGGAAGGGAACCAGCGGATCAAGGGATGTGCCTTCTGAACGCGCCTTGCCGATCACTCTAGCCAGCTTGGTTAGCCGGTTGAGGTCTAATCCGAAGGATGCCAGGGACCTGATCTCGCTCCCAAGGGATTCACCGGAGCTTGCCGCAGCCTTCAGCAGGGTAGAAAAGTCCTGGGGAGCACGCGGCAGCCATTGCAGCTCCGAATACAGTGAGTTCACTGACCCCCGTCCTCATCTGGACTCATACCCGCTCTCTGATGAGAGCAACCAGATCGCCCACGTTTTCAAGCTTCCCGACCTCAGCAGTGGTAAACCTGATTTTAAATGCTTTCTCGACTGAAAGCATAAGGCGAATGTGCGTGAGGCTGTCCCAGCCATCAACATCCTTCGCTGTCAATTGCGGAGTAATCTCGATCGTCTCGTCATCGAAGACGTCGTTAAATACACCAGCCAATCGCGAATATATCTGCGCGTCATCCATTGTCAAAGGGAGGTGCCAAGCCTGGGCGATGAGGTGGCTACTCCTGTGGGCCGGACACTTGCGAGGGATCTATAAATCGTCCGCGCCCGGGGACGGCGAACCCTCACAGTCTTCACCAAGGGAGTCCTCAATATGAAATAGCTCAGCAAAATAAAGAATGCGGCCCGCATTCGATTCACACTCCCAAAAGGCGAGTAGAGGATATCCCAAAGAAAATTAACCAGAAGATAAGAATATAAGGGCGCCATGTGCGGCCGCTGCGCGCTCAACCGCAGAACGGCTCGTAGAACGAGAACAAAAATATAGATCCAGCAGATGCCGCCGAGGATTCCCCCTTCCACCCAGGCCAGGGTTAAATGAGAGTGGGTTGGAATGACAGGGAATTCAGTGTCTTCCGCTTCATCAGAGTCGCTGTACCCGTGTTCATATTGGATATCTTGTTTCAGTTGCAGATATTTCACTCCAAATGGAAACGAACCATGGCCAATGATGGGGCTGTCGCGGATGGCCTGAATGGCTACGAGAGTTTCCGGCCGTCCGCCCACCAGCACTCCATAGTCTCCTTCGGATTGGGTCTGAAACTTGGCATTCGAGGCATCGTCGAAAACCCCCTTTTGGGCCGCATATTTGATCAGAGCATTCGCCCCATAAGCAACTCCGCCAGACACCGCGAGCAAAACAAGGGCTCTGAATGTGCCTCGTAGGCTGGTAGCAGTTCCAGGCTGTCCTGGTGCATCATCGAAAAACGGCAAAATCAATACTGTCGAGATGGCGAGGATCGCGAGTTGCGAACGGAAGCCGTAGCGAAAATTTGCTGCTGCCATGACCAAAGCGACGAACAAGCAGATCCAATATCTTTGTCTTCTGTAGTAATAGCTGGAGATCAGCAGCGCCATCATCGTGCAAGCGTGGCTCAAGCCGAATTTCCACTGCAGCGCGAACTCTCCCTGGAACTCGAACGAAGTAATGAACATCAGGGCTGCAAGGCTCATCGCGAAGACGAAGAGTCTGCGGCTCTTTTTATCGATCAAAATGGCAAGAGCCATGAAGTCGAGGATGAAAAAAACCACCCTCGCGGTTCCTTTCATCCGGTTATAAGCTGGCATTCCGTTGTAGACATCTGCAATTTGCGTGCCCAGGAACCAGCCTCCCGCCAGGATGTAAAACATTAGATATTGACGGTCGAACGCTCGTCCGCCCCGAACCAGAAGCAGCACTGGGAGCACCAGCAGAAGAAAGACTTCGCTATAGGGAAGCGCGCCGACAACGTTCAGGCTGTAAGCGCCCGCGACGCCGAGAATGACGATGGCAGCTTCGGAAAAAAAAGCCTGTCTGGAACTCCACAGCGGTTCTCGGCGGTTGCGATATCCAAATGGCCGGGATCGAATTGGGGTCAATCTGGCGGTTGCGATAGGCATCGTTTTTCCCTTAGATGGATATGGCCCGGCTGCAGGTCTCACCTTGCTGCAGCCGGCCCGCCGTCCGCATGGAGCCGGTGTCCCAAGCGCCCCAGCGGGCGTAAACGGACGAGCCTCGCTCGCTCCATAAACACATGGATCCCACGTGATAACTATAGAACGCCGTGTCGATAGACAACGTTACTTTCATTGCACGTTATCGACCTGGGTAGGGGAAAACGAACGCAAATCGTCCCCTCAAAGAAAGCATCTTTGGCCTTGATTTACGGAGTTTCATCGCCTGGGGGGCTTACGGCTGCCCGTCATCTTCCGCGTTACCGGGTGGCCTCATGCTCGCGCCGGTCGCGCCGTATCCGGCTGGCCTGCTTGAGCACCATAGCCAAGGGCAGACCCGCGTACGTGCGATGGTGGCAATGACGGCAGCGCACTGGATACTGCAGTAGTAGCAGCCGCTCCACGTCTTTGATACGGAAGCGTGACAAACGGAAACTGGAGGAAGAGCATTCGGAACAAGTCACTGGAACTCACCGGCTTCTGTTACCAAAGGCTAAAGCGGTTTCGAAGTAGGGTAAACCGCACTATAATCGATCCGGTCCGTGCTTACGGTAACTCTAGCACGATTGCCAGCGTGTTAAGGGTTTCTTCCGAACGGCGTAGCCGAGGAAAATCCTGCACTCGGTCTTTCTTGGGATGAGGTGAACAATGGTTTGGGATGTCTCCTTCACGTGCGACATTTGCGGTAGAAAAAAACTGGAATCCAACCATTGGTGGATGCTCGTCCTGGGAGACGTTCCCTGCTTCGATGAAGGGCAGCCGCGTCAGCGCTTTACGCTCATGCCGTGGAACAAGGCGGAGAGCGGCAATCCGGAGTTCTACCACCTCTGCGGACAGGGCTGCGCTATGCAGGCCATGGAACGCTTCATGAACCACGGCAGCATCGTCGCCGAGAGCCTGCTCCACGGGACGGCTGAGAGCAACTAGGTCTAACTGAAGTTTGCAGCCCGGCGCCTTACAGCTCGAAGAGCCCGGGTTTAGCCGCCGCGGTGGGAACGGGCCGCTCTTTGATCTGGATGCGCGCTTGCGGTTCGGGTCCCGAAAGCAATCCCAGAATCTCTCGCAATTCCTTGCGCACTTTGTGCAGCCGCGCTTCCGTCCGCTGCACTGTTTGTTGTTGTTGCGGCAGGGGAAGTTCCGGCTGACCACCGCCTCGTTTGCTGCGCGTCTCTGCTTGAATCGCCTGGCGGGCGCCGGCGATGGTGTAACCCTCGTCATACAGCAGCCGCTTCACTCGCAACGCCATCTCTACATCGCGCCGCCGATACAGCCGCTGCCCGGTGCCGCTTTTATTCGGCTTGAGTTGGGTAAACTCAGACTCCCAAAAACGCAGAACATAAGGCGCAACCGAGCACAGGCGCGCCACCTCGCCGATGCGAAAGTAAAGCTTATCGGGGATCTCCGTTTTCTGCGGTGCGCGTTGCTGAGGAAGGTGAGTTGCCATACTCATTAACAGGCAGAAACGTTACCTCGAATCCACCTGTGCTGCTCAGAAGTATAGGCCAGCCAGCCTTCCCGTCGTAGCTTTTCTTAACCGTTGGTGTGGATTTTTCACCGCAACATACCAACTCTGATAACGTCCTCAACACAGTTACTGCCCCTTAGGCCGCTCTGTCCAATCCTCGGTAACCGATGGCTGTCATTTCGTCCTTCGCTTTCCCGGTTTCCCACGAAGCCTAGCCTTCTGGACGGGTGCCCCATGTTCGCGTTTTTGCGTACATGGGTTGAAGACGACCTTTTTCCAATGCTTTCACCACCAGTGCAAACACCTTAGCGGTTGGCCGTTTCCGCAACAGCGGAATCAGCCACCGGCTCACGTTCCCGGCTACCTTGCGGCGCCGCCCGCAAGTACTGCGCAGGCCAACTGTTGCTGTCCCCCAGTTCCTTGGCTGCCTGCAAAGGCCAGTAAGGCTCGCGCAACAACTCGCGCGCCAGCAGGACCACGTCCGCCTGACCGGTGCGCAGAATGTGCTCGGCCTGCACAGCGTCGGTGATCATGCCCACTGCGCCGGTAGGAATTTGCGCCTCCCGCCGGATGCGCTCCGCAAACGAAGTCTGGTAGCCCGGTCCAAGCGGTATCACCTGCTGCGGCGTCATTCCTCCTGACGAGACGTCGATCAAATCCACTTTGTGCGCTTTCAGCACTTTGGCCAGGGCGACGGACTGCTCGATGTCCCAACCTCCCTCAGCCCAATCTGTGGCTGAGATTCTCACCAGCAGCGGCAGTTCGGCGGGCCACACGGCGCGCACCGCGTCTACCACTTCCACCACCAGGCGGATTCGATTCTCGAACGAGCCGCCATATTGATCGCTGCGCCGGTTACTTATGGGGGAGAGAAATTCGTGCAGCAGGTAACCGTGGGCTGCGTGCAGCTCCACCAGGTCAAACCCCGTCTCCAGCGCCCGCTCGGTGGCCCGGGTAAATGCCTTGGTGATAGTTTGAATGCTGGCCAAATCCAGCGCGCTGGGCTGGGAGTAGTTTTCCGCAAAAGGAATGGCGCTGGGAGCCATCACATTCTTCCAGCCGCCTTCGCTTGGGGCCAACGACCGCTGCTCCGGCGCCCAGGGACGAGCCATACTGGCTTTGCGCCCGGCATGGGCCAGTTGCACCCCGGCACGTGCACCCTGCCCATGGAGAAACTCCACGATCCGCTTCAGCCCCGGGATGTGCTCGTCCTTCCACAGGCCCAGGTCCTGCGGCGTAATGCGGCCCTCTGCCAGCACCGCTGCCGCCTCGGTCATCACCAGCCCCGCGCCGCCCACCGCCCGGCTTCCTAAATGGACCAAGTGCCAGTCGTTGCTGAATCCATCCTCGCTCGAGTATTGGCACATGGGAGAGACAAATACGCGGTTGGGGAAAGTAACGCCGGCCAACTGAATCGGGGAGAACAAGTGCGATGAATGTGCGGACACAGAAACCCTCATTAGAACGGTAAAAGCGCCATACCATCGTCCTGGCGCCAGACCTTACAGATGCGGCGGGCAACAGAAAGTCGCAGCATCCCGGCGCCGCAACCCCCCCTGTGCTTTTTTGTGGAACACCAAGGGGACCCCTCGCGTACCTACCAGGGGAGAACAAACATGAGAGAAACCGCTCTAGGGCTCTCTTTGCTCGCCGTGGTACTGTCTGGCGCAACCGGCTGCAAGGTACAGGTGGACAAGTCGAGCAACGGCGAGGGGGACAGCGTGAAAATTGCTACCCCGTTTGGGGGTATCTCGGTCAACAAGGACCAGACCTCGCCCGCCGAGCTCGGCCTCCCTGCATACCCCGGCTCGGTGCTGGAAACCGCGGGAGATGGAAACCACTCCGCCAAAGTCGACCTGGGGTTTGGTTCCTGGAAGTTGAAGGTAAAGATGGCCCATTACTCCACTGCCGACAACCGGGACCAGGTGCTCAATTTTTATCGCAATGCCCTGAGCGAATACGGCGGCGTAATCGAGTGCGCGGGAGATAAGCCGGTGGGTCTGCCGGTCAGGACCGGGGAGGGCCTCACCTGCGACCACTCCGACCACTCCGACCATTCCGAGCATTCCGAGCATTCCGATTTCGATCACGGCTTTCCCCACAGCCAGTCCCATCCCGGAGATCTGGAGTTGAAAGCCGGTTCTCCTCGCCACCAGCATATTGTGGTCTTGCAAGGTGGGAGCACCTCGGCCACCCACTTCAGCCTGATCGCGCTCGATCTTCCCCGCGGCTTCGACAACGAACAGCAGGGGACCAACTGAGGGGAGCGAAGATCTGAACATGCAATCGATTGCGCTCCGCTCGCCCCTGAGATAGCTTCAAGAGGAATGAACCCCACCTGCCATCGATGTGGCACGACACTCAGTGCATCCGAGCTGTTCTGCCCCAACTGCGGTTCCCCGCAACTCAAGTTTGCCCAGCAGGAAGAAGGCGAGAGCGCATACGCCAGCGCCCGGCCCCCAGGCAAGCCGGCCCGGGCCCAGGGAATCTCCTGGAGGGACGCCATTCTGGCTGCGCTTCTCGTCGCTGTGCCTGCCGGGCTGCTCAGTGCCGTTTCCGTGCTCTCCTGGGGCTGCTGCCTATGGGTGGTGGGGGGAGCGGTGCTGGCCATCGTCGTCTACCACCGGCGGGCTCCTGCATTTCTCCTGGAAACGCGCTCTGGGGTGCGCATCGGTGCTGTCGCCGGGCTCATCGCCGCTTACAGCTCCGTCATCGCCACCGCCGTCTGGCGCGTCTTTGCCCGCTATGTTCTGCACCAGGGCTCCGCGATCGATCAGTTCTACGACTCCGTCATCAAGCAATCGACGGCGCTGGTGCAGGCCAACCCCGACGCCCAGGCGCAGTGGCATGCCTGGGTCCAATTCCTGATGTCCCCGGATGGCCGGGCGGCTTACACCCTGATGAATGCCGCCACCACTTCGCTGGGCATTATTCTCTTCTCCGCCATTGGGGGAGCCCTGGGCGTCCGCCTGTTGGCTCCCCGCAAGGGTGCTCTGGGCAACGGATAACACCACCGTAATGGCAAAAATGCTTCAACCCTCGTATCATCCGGCCAGAGCATTTATGAGCAAAGCAAAGGTCAGTGCAATGCCGGGGCTGCGGGAGAAGACCCGCCTCATGTCGGCATCGGAAATCGAGCGCACGCTGATTCGGCTGGCGCACCAGATCATCGAGAAAAATAATGGCGGTCACAATCTGGGGCTGGTCGGCATCAAGCGCCGCGGAGTTCCCCTGGCGAACCGTTTAGGGCATCTCATTACGGGTATCGAGAAAAAGCCGGTCGATACCGGAGTTCTCGATATCAACTTCTACCGCGACGACCTTTCCACGCGCGACATTCGCCCCGTCGTGGTCCCCGGGGCCATCGGCTTCGATATCGCCGGCCGCGACATCATTCTTATCGACGATGTTCTCTACACCGGTCGAACCATACGCGCAGCGCTGGACGCGCTCTTTGACCATGGCCGGCCGCGGCGCGTACAGCTTCTGGTGCTGATTGACCGCGGCCATCGCGAGCTGCCCATCGAGGCCAGCTTCGTGGGCCGCCACGTGCAGACCACCGAGCGCGAGATCGTCGAGGTCAAGCTGCAGGAGATTGACGGCGACGAACAGGTGATCCTGGTCGAACGCACTGATTAACCAACCCGGCCCGATTCACCATGACAGCAAAGAAAGCCAGACCGGAGCCCCCTCGTGTCACCCGGATTTCCTTTACGCTCTGCAGGACACGGCCGCGTGTGCGGCTTTCATTAAGGAAAGCCGCATGAACTCTGCCAAAGCCAAGCAGCTTCACGGGAAATTCGGGATCGCGCCCCCCGCGCCCGCTTCTTCGCGGTCCTTGCTTTCCGTCACCTCGCTCGCGCTGGAAGATGTCTCCGCCATCCTGCGCCTGGCCACCCTGCTTGAAGCGGAGGAGCCCAGCGTTCGTGCCCAGCACTTGGCCCATCGCCGGGTCGCGCTGCTCTTTTACGAATCCAGCACCCGCACCCGCACCTCATTCGAGCTGGCGGCCAAAGGTTTGGGTGCCGACACCGCGCTCATCAGTTCCCAATCCTCTTCCATTGAAAAGGGAGAATCGCTCAAAGACACCGGCATCACCCTGCGCGCGCTGGGGGCGGAGTGCATCATCCTGCGCCACCTTTCTTCCGGAGCGCCTTACCTGCTGGAGCAGGCCACCGGGTTGCCGGTGCTCAATGCCGGGGACGGCATGCACGAGCATCCCTCCCAGGCTCTGCTCGACGTCAGGACCATGCTGCTCGCCCTGGGGCGGCCCCAGGACGCACCGGGCGCAACTCTTCTTCACGGCATCACGGTGACCATCGTCGGCGATATACTCCACTCCCGGGTGGCTCGCTCCAATGCGCTGCTGCTGCCGCGGTTGGGCGCTCGTGTCGTCCTCTGTGGACCGCCCGCCCTGCTGCCTGACGTGGCCCAGGAACTAGGCCCCGGCATCACCATCGAGCGCGACTTCGACCGCGCCCTGCAGCAAACGGAGATCGTGATGATGCTCCGCATCCAGAAGGAACGGTTGACCGGGGTGCACATTGACCTGGAGGAATACATCGTCCGCTACCAGTTGCATCGCGAGCGGCTGCGGGCCAGCGGGCCGCGTGTCCTTGTGATGCATCCCGGACCCATGATCCGCGGCCTGGAGATCACCAGCGACGTGGCCGACGGGCCGCAGTCGGTCATTGCCGAGCAGGTGCGAAACGGCGTGGCCATTCGTATGGCGTTGATTCATCGTGCCCTGGCGCCTGCGCATCTCAAGTCGCAAAAACCCATCAGCAGGGCGCGCAAAAAGAGAGGCGGCGCTTGAGCGCGATCCTGATTCGCGGTGGCCACGTGGTTGATCCGTCCATCGGCGTGGATGCGCACCGCGATCTATTACTGAAGGACGGCCGTGTCGCAGCCATGGAGCATCCCGGCAAATTAGCGGCCGCAGCCAAGCAGGCCGATGCCGAGATTGTGGAGGCCGGGGGCCTGGTGGTTGCCCCGGGGTTGGTCGATATCCACGTCCATCTACGCGAGCCGGGCCAGGGCTACAAGGAGACCATCGCCACCGGCACCGCGGCTGCGGCGGCGGGTGGATTTACCACCGTCTGCGCCATGCCCAACACGGTTCCCGTGAACGACTCGGTAGAGACCACGCGTTGGATGCAGAGTGCGGAGCGCAACCCCAGTGCCCGCGTCTTTCCCATCGCCGCCGCCACCCGGGGCAGCATGGGCGAGGCGCTCACCGAATACGGCTCTCTGAAAGCCGCGGGTGCGGTGGGGGTGAGCGACGATGGCAAGCCCATTCTCGGCGAAGCGATCATGCACCAGGCGTTGGCGGCATCGGCCCGAGCCGGGTTGCCGGTGATCCAGCACGCTGAAGACACGCGCATGACCGGGGGATGCTCCATGAACGCCGGCGCGCTGGCTTTCCGGCTCGGTCTGCGCGGCATGCCGGTGGCTGCCGAGGCTGGTTTAGTGGAGCGCGATCTTCGCCTGCTGGCCGAGCTCAAGGGCGGCCGCGCCCACCTGCACATCGCCCATTTATCGACGGCCGCCGCACTGGATGCGGTTCGCCGCGCCCGGCGCAACGGCCTGCACGTCACCTGCGAAGTAGCCCCGCATCACTTTGTGCTGACCGAGAGCGCGGTAGGCGAATACAACACCAATGCCAAGATGAATCCGCCTTTGCGCGCAGAATCCGACCGCCGCGCCATGTTGGAAGGGCTGCTCGATGGTTCCATCGATTGCATCGCCACCGATCACGCGCCCCATGCGACCCATGAGAAGGAGCAGGAATTCGAGCGTGCGCCCAACGGCATCACCGGCCTCGAGTCGGCGCTGGGCCTGACCCTCGAATTGCTGCATCGCAAGCACAAGGTCTCGCTCAGCCGGCTGATCACGCTGCTCAGTACGCAGCCGGCCAATCTACTGAACCTGCGCGGCCGCGGGACTCTGGCGACGGGAGCCTTCGCCGACGTAGTCATCTTCGATCCTGCGGCGGAATGGGTCTTTCGAGCGGCAGCGACCCGCTCCAAATCAAGCAACACCCCCTTTGACGGCTGGACAATGCTAGGCCGGGTGCGCATGACCATCAGCGAAGGCCGCATAGTCTACCGCACCGACTGAACCCGCTGCATCTTCGCCCTTGACAAAGCCTTTTTCCTTATCGAGGGGCACCCGTCCAGTTCCTGTGGGTTCTGTTAGGAGACAGACTCCGCCGATTCCAATTCTTCCGCAACCTGTGAAGCCCTGGCCGATCGCATACTCTGCAAGCGGCTGAAGCCGCGCCCCTTCGTTCAGTGAGTTTTTCCCCCCGCCTGTTAAGCGGGTTAGAGGTGTTTCCCCAACAACCTCCTACCCTGACCGATCCTCTTGGAGACCCACCCGCGAAAACCTCAGCGGAGAAAGAAGCACTGCTCCGGTTCCTGCTCCCAGCATCACCCCTAACAAAAACCGCGGCAGGGGCAGGTCGCCATGCCAATGAAGAGTCGCGCTAGCCACGTCGAGCAGATTAAGCAGCAGCGCCATCGCCAGCAATCGCCGGGCGGGAGCCTCGACCACGCAAAGCAGGGGAGCGAGCGCCGCCCCGCAGTAGATGCCCAGACACCGCACGCAGACCGCAGCGGGCGAACCTTCGACCATAAAACTCCGCGCCGGATCCTGGTGGCACAAGCCAGAGAAGAAACTGCGGATGAGCAACGCGAAAAGAGGATGGCTGTGCGCCAAGAGCGGTGCCGCCAGAGGCGTCAGAGCCAGACCCAGAATGGCGAAGGAAAGCTTTACTTTCAGCAACTTACCACCTCTGATTTTCTTCTCCGCCGACCCGCCAATTCTAAACCTAACCCGCTGGCTGCCTTCCACCAAAGTGGTGCATCGCTGATTGCCTGTTCGGGGGTACCTTTACGGTTGAGAGGCGCTCCCCCCATGAATGCTTCCCCCAAATGCCGGCGAGCCATCGCCGCTTTCGCTATCCTGGCCTCCGCATGGTTCACCGGATGCACCAGCAAGACCAGCACCGTTCCACCCGCCCAGGCCCCGCCGGCTGCGGCAGCGCCCGGCTCTCCACAAAATGTACAAGCGGCGCCCGCGCCTGAGCCCGCACTCACCCTCCCCAGCGGTACTCGCTTGGAGGTGCGGATGAACCAGACCATCGACGTCAAACATGCTGAGCCCGGCGAGCGCTTTACCGGGACTCTGGTCGAGTCCATCATGGCCGGCAACAGCGTCGCCGTCCCTGCCGGATCCACCGCTACAGGCGAGGTCCTGGTCGCCCACCGGCGTGGGGTGTTCAAAGGAAAATCGGTGATGGCTTTGACCCTGACCCGATTGGAGGTAAACGGCACCCAATACCGCATCGATACCGGCACTCTTTCCGAGAGCAAGAAAGGCAAAGGACGACGCACCGCGGCCTTGATCGGCGGCGGAGCGGGTATGGGGATGTTAATTGGAGGGGTGGCAACCGGTGGAGTGGGCCTGCTGGTCGGCGGCTTGGCCGGTGGTGGAGCGGGAGCCCTGGGCGCAGCATTTACCGGAAATCGCGATCTGTCGATTCCGGCCGAATCCGTGGTCAACTTCCGCCTGCGCAATGAACTCACACTAACCCCCGAAACCCCGGGAACCCTAGCGCAAGTTCAATAAGCGGACATTTCTGCCGTTACTGTCGCAGGTCGACCACCGTGGCGCCCGCTCCTCCTTCGCTGGGGCTGGCCTCGGCGACCACGGCCACGTGCGGATGCCGCTCCAGTTGCGCCCGCAGCGCCTTGCGCAAGACCCCCATACCCATGCCGTGCACGATGCGGACCCGGGGCAGCCCGGCCAGGAAGGCCCGGTCCAGATACTGCTCCACCTCACCGGTGGCTTCCTCCACCGTGCGCCCGATGACGTTGAGCTCGGAGCGGACTGTCTCCTCGGGGTGGGCAATGGAGACCGTGACCCCGCGCCCCCGTGCCGCCTCCAGCGGGCTCGCCGGCCTGGGCTCCCGGGCGGCGATGACCTCCGCGATATCCTCCCGCGCCACGCGCATTTTCATCGGCCCAATGGCTACCTCGAAGGCGTTGCCATCCACCTGTCGCTGCACCACGCCGGTCTTGCCCAGCGATTTCAGCTTCACCGTGTCTCCCACGGAGACGTGCCGCACCAGGTGGGGCTGCGCGTTGCTGTCTCCGCGGTCAGCCCCGCTGTGCTGGGCCACCACGACGGAGTTGAATTGCTCGCTGAACTCACGCCGCAACTTCGCCATCCGCCGCTCGGCTTCCTTGGATAGCTTTTGCTGCGCCGCCCGGTCGTCAATCGCCCGTACCGTCTCGCGTATCTGGTAGGTGAAATCCTTTAGTAACGATTGCAGTTGCGATTCCAAATCCCGCACCTTGGCCCGCCACTCCTTGAGCCCCTCGTTTTCCAGGCGGCTCTTCTCTCGCGCCACCTCCTGCTCGCGGCGTCGCAGCTCCTCGCGCTCCCGTGCGACAGCGTCGAGCTGGCTGTGCAACTGGTCCAGGAAGTGGGCAATATCCTGCGTCTGGGTGTTTTGTTGGCTGCGCGCGTCGGCGATCATCTTGGCGTCGAGACCCAACCGCTGGGCAATGTTGATGCCGGCCGAAGCGCCCGGAACACCCAGCCGCAGCTCAAAGGTCGGCGTCAGCGTATGCACGTCGAAGCCCACCGACGCATTGAGCACCCCCGGCCTCTTGGCCGCATAGAGCTTGAGCGCGGTGTGGTGGGTGGAGATCAGGCACCAGGCGTGGCGATCGAGGAAATACCCTGCGATAGCCACCGCCAGGGCGGCTCCTTCCTCCGGGTCGGTTGCCGACCCCAGCTCATCCAGCAGCACCAGGGAGGAGGAATCCGCCAGCTGCGAGATCCGCTGCAGGTTAGCGATGTGCGCGGAGAAGGTAGAGAGGTTCTGCTCAATCGACTGCGCGTCGCCGATGTCGGCCAGAAACGCATTGCACAGCGGAAAAACCGCCTCCGTGGCAGGCACTGGGATCCCCGCCTGGGCCATCATGGCCAGCAAGCCGGTGGTCTTGAGCGCGACCGTCTTTCCCCCCGTATTGGGCCCGCTGATGATGAGCTGTCGCTCTCCGTCGTTCAACGCCAGGCTCATCGGCACCACGTTGGCTTCCCGGTTGCGCAAGCGCTTTTCGAGCAAAGGGTGGCGTGCTTCCTTCAATTCCAGCACCGGCTCGGCAGGGTCGGCGAAGCGCGGGCGGATGCAATCAAACTCGGCCGCGAAGCGTGCCCGCGCTTGCAGCCCATCGAGCTGCGCCAGTATGGCCGCGCCCTGGGCAATGGCGTGACCTTGCAGCCCGATCTCCGCGGTCATGGCCAGGAAGATACGCCGGGTCTCGGCCTGTTCGTCTTCGATCAGCCGCACCAGCTCATTGTTCTGCTCAATGGTCTCGAGCGGCTCCAGGTACACGGTCTGCCCGCTCGAACTCGCGCCATGCACCACGCCGGGAATGCGCCGCTTGTGCTCCGACTTTACGGGAATCACAAAGCGCTCTCCCCGTATGGTGATCAGGTCTTCCTGCGTGCTGCCGCCTTCTGAGAGGCGGCGCAAGGTGCTGCGCAGGCTCTCTTCGATCACCCGTTGCTGCCGTTCGATCTCCCTCCGGACACGGCGCAGCTCCGGCGACGCGTCATCGCTAAGCGACCCATCGGGATTCAGCCGTGAACGAAGAGAACGCGCCAGTTGTGCCAACTGCGCACCCTGCGGCAACTGGCTCAGCCCCTGTAATCCACGCAGTTGTGCAGCCACCGCCTCGGGAGGGCGCTCAATCAGGGCTTGCCAGGTAGTGATGTTGTCCACCAGAAAGAGCAGGTCGCGAATCTCTTCCGGTTCCAGCAAGGCTCCCTGGATGCGAGCCTTATCGGTAAGCCGGATGGGATCGAACAATCCGCCCAGCGCGGGCGAAACCCCCTGTGCCAGCAGCAGCCGCATCTCGCTCGCCAGTCCGTGCTGTTGGTCGATCCAGGCAGTATCCCGCGAAGGCTTCATCGCCAGCAGCCACTCGCGCGCCACCCTGGAATGCACGAAGCTCGCCACCAGCTCCAGCAAGCGGCTCCATTCGAGCGCCTCACAGCTGCATTCCTCCACCACCGCCGGTACCGGCTCTAATAGGCTCACTTGACCATGCTAGAGCATGGCCGAGGAGATCGTTTCAGGGCGGGGTTCTCGCCACCCTTTAAAATCAAGAAATGGAATTCCCTGTCACCCGCCTCCGGCGTTTACGGCGCACCGAAGCCATGCGTTCGCTGGTCCGCGAAGTTCATCTCCAGCCTGGAGCATTGATCTATCCCCTCTTTATCTGCCCTGGCGAAGGCATCCGGCGCGAAGTCAGCTCCATGCCTGGGGTCTACAACCTCTCCATCGACGAAGCGATGAAAGAAGTGGAAGAGGCGGCGCAACTCGGTCTGGCCGGACTTCTGCTCTTCGGGCTTCCCGCGGTCAAGGATGAAGAAGGCAGCGGCGCATGGGCAGAAGATGGAATCGTGCAGCAGGCCCTCCGCGCCTTCCGGCCGGCAGCGAAGAAGCTCCTACTGGTAGCCGATGTTTGTCTCTGCGAATACACCTCGCACGGGCACTGCGGAGTAGTCCGCAAGAACGGCGATGCCTACGAAGTAGAGAACGACTCCAGCCTGAGCCTGATTGCCCGCACCGCAGTTTCGTTAGCCAAGGCCGGAGCCGATATCGTGGCCCCTTCCGACATGATGGACGGCCGGGTAGGCGCCATCCGCGACCATCTGGACGATGACGGCCTGGAGCAGATTCCAATTCTTTCTTACGCCGCCAAGTTTGCCTCTGCCTTCTACGGTCCCTTTCGCGAAGCAGCAGACTCAGCGCCGCAGTTCGGCGACCGGCGCACCTATCAAATGGATGGAGCAAACTTACGCGAGGCCATGCGGGAGATCGACCAGGATATAGCCGAAGGTGCGGACATGATCCTGATGAAGCCGGCCATGCCCTATCTGGATGTGATCCGGGCCGCGCGTGAGCGTCTGGATGTGACCATCGGGGCCTACCAAGTCTCCGGCGAATACGCCATGCTGCAGGCCGCCTTCGCCAAAGGCTGGCTGGATCGGGAGCGAGCCATGATGGAATCGCTCATCTCCATTCGCCGCGCCGGCGCAGATTTCATCGTGACCTACTTTGCCAAGGAAGCCGCGCGCCTTCTCGGGTAAATTCCCAACTGGCAGCGTGGAAGATTTGTTATCTCGGCTGGAGTGATCGATGGGCCCCGGCGCAGCCAAGGTGATGAGGTTCGCGGCGGCTAACCTGCGGCTTCTTACTTTACCGGCAGCGAACGTTGCGTGTGAAGCCGAGGGTCGCCTTTCGATTTCGGCCTGCCAACGAATGACGGGTGCCCCACATCTCGCTCGTTTTTCGCGAGATGTGGGATTCCACAGCTGCCCGCTCAACAGTGTCGACCCTGCCCAAAGCCTTTAGGGGCTCCTCGGCTCAGGACACCCTTTCGACGCCAATATTCCCCAACCCAACCATCGCCGCCTCTAGTCGTCGAGTGAAGCTTTGCGGATCCTCATCCGGCTGCATCTTTAAAGGTTCCCCCATCCGAACCACCACTTGACCCCGTCTCGGCCATCTCTCCCCCTTGAGCCACTTCAAACCCTCCACCAGGATCGGTCGCACCGGCACTGCCGATTCCTCCGCCAGCAAGCCGATTCCCGGCTCGAACGGCTGCAACCGTCCATCCGCAGAGCGCCGGCCTTCGGGAAAAACCAATACGTGAAAGCCCTGGTCCAGCGCCTCCCCGGCGTGGGCGAAGCTTTGCCGCAAACCGGCGCCGCGCGGCAAGGGGAAGACATTAAAGAGCGCGGTGACCAGCCAATAAGCAACCGGAGTGAGAATACCGACGATGCGGTGCCGTTGCGCCTTGCCCCGTCGCCACCCGGACAGAATCTCGCCGGACATAGCCACCGCAACATGGTCCCGATCTGCGGCGCGCAGGGCATACAGAATCACCGGAACATCGAACGCAGTGAGATGATTAGCGATCAGCAGTGAAGGCTGGTCCAGCCGGACCGGCGGACCGATGCGGGGCCCCAGCACCAGCCAGATCAACGGACGAGCGACCAGCTCCAGAAAGCCGATACGCACCCAGCGCAGCACCGGCCACCAGGGCCAGCGGGGAAAGACCACCGCCGCCTTCTGGTTACGAACAGCAGGAGACGCTGCCGACCTGGGAATTGGTTCCACTCCACGGGCAGCTTGATGCGGAAACAGCAGCCCGCGCAAATCACCAACCGTCCTAACCGCCTCCCACGCAGCATCCTCCAGCTCCACCCCAAAACTGGTCTCCAGCGTCGACTGCAGTTGCACCATGGCAAGGCTGTCCAGATGCAGATCCTCGATCAAGCGGTCGGTCGCTGTTATTTCCTGCTTAGCCGCCCCCAGTTGGCGCAGCACCAGCAGCAGCGGGTCGGAGGGATTCTCCACCGCCGCGCCGCCGGCCGCCAGCGACTGCTGCGCCCAGCTCTGCACCGCCCGGCGCAGCACCTTACCGGTCGAGGTGCGGGGAAACTCCGCCTGCGGCCAGCGCAGCCAATAACGAATCTGCTGGAAGGGCGCAAGCTCCCCATTGGCCGTATCCACCGCGCGCCCAAGAAGATCCTCGCCCTGGTCGGCATCGGCAATGAGCACCGCGGCCGGCGCGGGGCCGGCGGACGAATCGTAAGCCACGATCAGGGAATCCCGTAGCTCAGGCTGCCGGCGCAACACCGCCTCCAGATCCTGGGGGTGGATATTCAATCCGGCGGAGGTCACGATGACGTCGCTCTTGCGTCCCGCAAAAACCAGTTCTCCCGCGTCATTACGGGTGGCCAAATCACCCGTGGCCAGCCACTCTTCGCCCCGCGGTTGTAGCTGCCCATGACGCCACACATGGGCGGCGATCGAGGCGCCTCGCACCAGGATCTCGCCATCGTCCCCGATCCTGACCTCCCGCCCGGCCAGTGGTTTGCCGATGCTGCCGCGGGCAATCTTGAAGGGATGATTCAACGTAACCAAAGCCGTCGTCTCCGTCATCCCATACCCCTGGATCAGCGCAAAGCCGGCCGTAGTCCAGAAGCTCTCCAGGGCAGCCGGTAAGGTCGCTCCTCCGGAGACGAAGGCCCAGAATTTAAACCCCAGGCGGCGATGCACGGCGCGGAAGCGCCACCACCGTTTGGCAATGGACTCGCCCCGCGCTGCGGCCACCCTTTGCCCCAGCCCGGGAAACTCGGACTCCATGTACGCCCGCAGCAGATCGAGTACCCGGGGGACAGCAGCCAGTACCGAGATACGTTCCTCGCGCATCAGCGTCGCCAGCCGGGGCGCCTGCAGCCGGTCTTCGTAATGCACCTCCGCGGCCAGCAACGGTGGCACCCACAAACCCATGAACTGGCCAAAGACATGACTCAATGGCAGCGTGTGCAAAATGCGCAATGGATGAACCAGGCGCTCGTAGCGCAAATACTTCCCCATCTCCTCTTCCAGCGGATCGAGCGAGGCCAACACATTGCCCTGGGTGTGCACGATGCCTTTGGGCTCAGCAGTAGTGCCGGAAGTGAAGATGATCTGCAGCGGCGTATCCCGCGATAGACCTGGCAGAGGAAGATAATCCGGAGCGGGAAGAGAAGTAGAGAAATCGGCGAAACCAAGCGTCGGGATGCCCGAATGGAGCTGCTGCAACAGCGCCAGGTCCCCCACTAGCAGCCGGGGCTCGACCTCGGCCACCACCCGTCCGGCAAACTCCACGCTCCCGGCCGAATCCAGGGGAACTGCAACGATTCCACGCAAGATGCATCCAAAGAAAGCCGCTACCCATTCCGTGGAGTTGTTGCCCCAGAGCAAAATTCGCTCTCCAGGCCTGACGCCCGCTTGGTCGTAGGCGTGGGCGCAGCGCGCGCTCAACTCGCCCAATTCGGCGTAGGTGGAGGAAAAGCGGCGGTTCCCGCGGTGGGTGACGACCGCGATCTGTTCCCCATAACGCCGAAAGTCGGCGACAAGCGTGGCCAGGTGCGGTCGCACCCGTTCAGTGTGGCACAAGACGGCGCTTAACGCGTGTGCCGGACCGTCGCGTAAAATAAGTGTTTTGTATTGAGGGAGCTTGCTTTGCCAGAAACGATATACGACATAGTCATCATCGGCGGCGGTCCGGGCGGATATACCGCCGCCATCCGCGCCGGGCAGTATGGGTTGAAGGTCGCGCTGATCGAGCGGGATAAAAAGCTGGGAGGCACCTGCCTGAACGTCGGCTGCATTCCCACCAAGTCCCTGCTCTTCGACGCCGAGGTCTATGACCACCTGAAAAACGCCGCCGAACACGGCATCGAAGGTGTGGGCACGGTCACTCTCAACTGGAAGACCATTCTGGATCGCAAGAACGGGATCATCACCAAGCATGTGAAGGGTCTCGACTTCCTCATGCGCAAGAACAAGGTCACCGTCATCGAGGGCTATGGCAAGCTCACCGGCGCGGCCAAAGAGGGAATTCACTCCATCGCCGTCGAAGCAGCCAATGGGGAGAAGAACGTCGTCCAGGCCAAGAACGTGATCATCGCCACCGGCTCCGACGCGCGCCTGTTGCCCGGCGTGGAATCGGACGCCAACCGCATCCTGACCAACATAGAGATCCTCGCTCTGCCCCAGATACCCAAGTCCATGGTGGTGATCGGCGCCGGCGCCGTGGGGGTCGAGTTTGGCTCCATCTTCAAAAGTTTTGGCAGCGAGATCACCATCGTCGAGTACCTCCCGCGCCTCGTTCCCAACGAAGACGAGGACGTAAGCAAGGAACTGGCCCGGGTCTTCCGCAAGCGAGGCATCGACACCTACACCGGGGCTAAGGTGGACAAGGTAGAAAAGACCAAGGACGGGGTGAAAGTGAGCTTCACCGGTTCCGATGGCAAGCAGGTGGCCAAGGAAGCGGAGACGGTGCTGGTGGCCGTCGGTCGCGCCCCCCGAACCGGCAATCTCGGCCTGGAGAGCACCAAGGTCGAGCTGGAGCGCGGTTTCATTAAGGTGGACGAGTGGATGCAGACCGGGGAGCCGGGCATTTTCGCCATCGGCGACGTAGTGGCCGGCCTGCCCCAGTTGGCCCACGTGGCCGCCATGGCGGGCATGGTGGTCGCGGCCAAGGTGGCCGGCAAGCGAGCCCGGCCGGTGCGCCGTGACCGCATCCCTGCCTGCACCTACTGCGAGCCGCAGATCGGCAGCGTGGGTCTGACCGAGGCGCAAGCCAAGGCCGCCGGCCACCAGGTGAAGGTGGGCAAGTTCCCCTACTCCGCCAACTCTAAGGCCTCCATCGTCGGCTCCCACGAGGGCTTTGTGAAGGTGGTCGCCGACGCCAAGCACGGAGAATTGCTGGGAGTGCACATCATCGGGCCACAAGCTACGGAGACGATCGCCGAAGCGGTGGTGGCGCTGGAGTTGGAAGCCACCATCGAAGAGCTGATGTTCACCATCCACGCTCACCCCACCTTGGCGGAGGCCATGCTGGACGGTTTTGGCAGCGTGGAAAACATGGCCATCAATGTTTGAGCTGGCTCTTCTCTAATCATGGTCGTGTCCCTGCTCCACCTCGGCCGCCTGGATTACGCTACTGCGCTGACTTTGCAGCAGCAGCTGTGCGCCTTGCGCCAGCAGGAGCAAATCGGCGACGTGCTGCTGCTGGTCGAACATCCCCCGGTGCTCACCCTGGGCCGGAATGCCCACCGTGAGCACGTCGTGGCCAGCGACCAGTTGCTGGCCCGCCGCGGCATCTCCCTGTTTGAGACCAACCGCGGAGGCGACGTCACCTATCACGGTCCAGGCCAGCTGGTGGGTTATCCCATCCTCCATCTGCGCGGCTTTACCCCGCCGCTGGGCATTGTGGACTACCTTCGCCGCCTGGAAGAAGTGCTCATTCGCGCCTGTGCGGACTACGGTGTGCTTACCCAGCGCGCCCCGGGGCGCGCCGGCGTCTGGACTATCCCCGGAGGTACTGTCGCGGAGAAGAAGATCGCCGCGCTGGGCGTGCACGTCGCTCGCGGGGTCACCACCCACGGCTTTGCCCTGAATGTGACCACCGATCTGAACGACTTCGCGTTGATCGTGCCCTGTGGGATCAGCGACCGCGGCGTCACCAGCATCGAAGCAGAAGTAGATCCCGCGCCTTCGTTCGAGCAGGTGTCCAACTCAGTATCCCGCCACTTTGGCCGGGTCTTCGGGCGGCAGGTGGTGTGGGTCGAAACCATCGACGATCTTCTGCCCGGCGGAGTGCCGGGCGGTCACACAGCAAGTGTTGGATTGCTCTAGAATAGGAAGTTCGCGTTGAAAGGGAGTCCATGCCGACCGATGTAATCATGCCCCAGATGGGCGAGTCGATTTTTGAAGGCACCATCACCAAGTGGTTGAAGAAGCCCGGCGATACAGTGCAGCGGGACGAGCCTCTTTTTGAAATCTCCACCGACAAGGTGGATGCCGAGATACCCTCCCCGGCCAGCGGAATACTCAGCGAAGTCAAAATTGCCGAAGGCAACACGGTCCAGATCAACACTGTGGTGGGCGTGATCACCGACGCCAATGGTCAGGCCCCGGCGGCCCCTGCGGCTAAAGAAACTCCCAGCGCAGCTTCCTCCTCTGCTCCGGCGCCCGCAGCCTCTCCATCTCCGGCGCCACCCGCCGGAACGGCTGCGCCCGCCCTCACTGACGTGATCATGCCTCAGATGGGCGAGTCGATTTTTGAAGGCACCATCACCAAGTGGTTGAAGAAGCCGGGCGATGCCGTGCAGCAGGACGAACCCCTCTTCGAGATCTCGACCGACAAGGTGGATGCCGAAATTCCCTCCCCGGCGGCCGGCGTGCTCGCAGAAATCAAAGTGCAGGCCGGCACCACGGTCCAAATCAACACCGTAGTCGCGGTCCTCAGCGCGGCTGGGGCAGTTGGAGCTACCGCTCCCGCACCCAGCACGCAGCCCGCGCCGGCAGCGGCTGCGCCCGCAGTTACTGAAGCCGACGGCGAAACCGGTGACACCAGCGAAACAGAAACCGGGGAGCGGGTCCGCTCCTCGCCCCTGGTGCGCAAGATTGCCAAGGAAAACAACCTGGACCTGAGCAAGGTTCCCGGCACCGGCTCAGCGGGAAGAATCACCAAGGAAGACATTCTCGGCTACCTGGCCAAGGGCGGCGCGCCCGCCCCGGCGGCCAAACCTGCCCAACCAACGCCAGCGGCTCCTCTAGCTCCAGTGCCGGCATCCGCACCGGCGGCGGCCAGACCCGCGGCGCCACCGCCTGCGCCGGTGGTCACGGCTGGGGATGAGCTAGTGCCTTTGACCCGCATGCGCTCCATCATTGCCCAGCGCATGGTCGACTCCAAGCGCACCAGCGCCCACGTGCATACGGTCTTCAAGATCGACATGAGCCGCATTGTGCGTATGCGCGAGAAAGAGAAATCCAAGTACGAGCAGCGCAACGGGGTCAAGCTGACCTACATGCCATTCATCTCCCGCGCCGTCATCGCGACCTTGCGCAAGATGCCCATCGTGAACGCTTCGATGGAGGGAGACGCCATTCGCTACCACAAGAACATCAACCTGGGCATTGCCGTCGCCCTGGATTGGGGTTTGATTGTGCCCGTCATCCGCCAGGCGGAGGACAAGAGTTTCCTGGGCATTGCCCGCGCCATCGTAGACCTGGCGGAGAGGGCCCGGGCCAAGAAGCTGAAGCCGGAAGAAGTGGCTTCTGGCACTTTCACCATTACCAATCCCGGCATTTTCGGCGAGCAATTCGGAACCCCGGTCATCAATCAGCCGGAGTCGGCGATTCTGGGTGTAGGCGGCCTGTTTAAAGAACCCACCGTAGTTACCGATGAGAACGGTTCCGATTCGATCGCGATCCGCAGCATCATACGTCTCACCCTGGGCTTTGATCACCGCATCATCGACGGGGCGGACGCGGGCAGGTTCATGGCAGAGCTGAAGAAATACCTGGAAAACTGGAACGAAGACATCGGCTAAACCAAACCGGCAACCAATGATGGGTGCCCCACACCCCCGGATTTCCTGTGAAGTCTGGCGGCGTTGATTAACTTCATGCGGCTTTCCTCAATGAAAGCCGCACACGCGACACTGGATGAGGCTGCGTACAGGAAATCCGGGCATCTCGCTCGTTTTTCGCGAGATGTGGGATTCCACGGCCCTTTCCCTCTGACTCCCAATCCTCCGACGCCGTCCATGGACGAGAACGGGTGCCCCTCGATAAGGAAAAAGGCTTTGTCAAGGGCGAAGATATCCTGAGCGGTGCGGAGCACCGCTTTGTTTGGCCAGCAGAGAGAGTGGGACCGAGACTCTGGGACATCACCGCTGAATCATTTTTCTGGTGGATCGCTCCACCGAACCATCGATACGACCGAAACTACGATCATGATTCTTCTATTCGGACATCCAGCCGCCGAGTCTGTGCGGAAGTGGGAAACACCGGAGGTGTTTTCCAAGGCGCTTGCGCCGTCTTCTGCATAGACCGGTCTGGATGCGAGAGCACCCAATCAAAGTTACGGGCTAAACATCTCCCAGGGGCACCCGCGGGTGGCTCTCGATATGAGCGATCTCCGGATAGCTGACATGGCTACGTAGCATCCAGTAGAGTCGCACAGCCAGTTTGCGTGCCGCCGCCACCTTGGCTACTCCCTTAGGGCGACGACGGCAACGGTGTTGATACTCCTTGCGAAAACCTTCATCCTTGCGCACTGTGGTCTGCGCCGCTTCCACCAGCAGCTTGCGTAGAAAGCGGTTGCCTTGCTTGGTAATGGCTCCCAGCCAGCGCTTGCTGCCCGAGCTGTGTTCGCTGGGAACCAGGCCCAGATAGCTGGTGAGTTGCTTGCTACCGGCAAAGCGCGCCACATCCCCGATCGTGAGCACAAAAGCCAGCGCCGTCACTGGGCCCACTCCAGGCTGGGTCATCAGCAATTGGGCCTGGGGATGTTGCTCGGCGGCCTGCTTCACTGCCTGATCCAATGGCTCGATCTGGCCGTTCAACTGCTTGAGCAGCTGCAACAAATCTTCCCGTCGCGTCGCAGCCCAGCCCGGCATCGCCAGCTGTTGGAACTGCTCCATCCCCTGGCGCGTCCATAGCCGGCTCTTCTTCTGCATCCCCCGGTTCATCGCCAGAGGCTGCAAGCTGTTCTTCACCTTGGTTCGGATCTCGACCAGCTTGTCCCGGTGACGTAACAACTGCCGCTGGTCCCGCATCGCCGCGCTCGGCGTCCACAACTGTGGAAACCGTTTCTCTAGCAGCAGCTTCAAGATATGACCCGCGTCCCGCTTGTCCGTACTCTGCTTGCGCACATAGCTGGCGCGGATCTTGGCTGCATCCCCTACCCGTACCTCATGGCCCAACCGCTGCGCCAGATCGAGGAACCACTGGCTGTTTCCAGTCGCCTCGATCCCGATCAACGCCGGCTCCCCCAACTCCCCGTAGAACCGCTCTGCCTGACCGTCGGCGTGGCTCAACTTCCGCTCTTGGAACTCTCCCGTCTCCAAGTCGCAAATCGCTATCTGTTGAAAGCTAGGGTGAAAATCACATCCTATAATCTTCATAAGGCTTCTCCTGATCCCAGAGTCTCTCGGTCCCACCCTCAAGACTCTCTCTAGGATCGCTGAAGCCTTCTTCCTTATCCAATCAAGGTTCGCCGAAGCGTACCTGGGCCGAAAAAGACGGGCGAAGCCCACCGAACGCTTTAATATTTGTTTTCGGATTCAGCTCACGGAAGGTCTTTAAAGCCGGCTCCTGGCATCCATCACCCGAGCCACCGCCTCTTCCGCCGTGTCCGCGGTCGCCGACAGGTGACCCATCTTCCTCCCCGCGCGCGCGGTGTGCTTCTCGTACAAGTGCAAACTAACCTCAGGAACAGCCAGCGCCTGGGCGAACCGCGGTTCATCCTGGACTCCGTTTTTCAGCCAAAGATCGCCCAGCAGGTTAGCGATCGCCGCCGGCCGCATAATCCTCACATCTCCCAGGGGCAAGTCGCACACCGCGCGCACCGCCTGTTCGAACTGGCTGGTAACGCAGCAGCGTTGGCTGGCGTGATAGCTGTTGTGCGGGCGAGGCGCCAGCTCATTGACGTACAGTCCATCCCCGGAAGTGACAAACATCTCCACTGCCAGCAGGCCCTCCAGCATGAGCTGGCGCGCCATGGTGGTGGCAATCTCCTGGGCCTGCTTCTCCAGCCTGGCCGGTATGGAGGAGGGAAGCGCGCTCCAAACCAGGATCTGCTGTTCATGATGGTTGGTTGCGGCCGGGTAAGCGATCACCTCACCGCTGGGATTGCGCGCCACCATCACCGAGATCTCGGATTGGAGATCAAACGCCTGCTCGGCCACGCAAGGCTCTCCTCCCAGCGCCTGCCACGCAGCGCCTGCGCTATCAGCCTCCGACCCATCCAGCTTCACCTGGCCCCGTCCGTCGTAACCGCCGCGGGCCCGCTTCAAATAAATCCGCGGACCCAACTCCGCCACCGCACGCAGCAGATCGTCTTCTGAATAAACAGCCCGGTAAGCGCCTACCGGATACCCCTGGTCCCGCAACCAGTTTTTTTGCTGGATCCGGTCCTGCACCATGGCCAGGATCTCCTTACCCGGCCGCACCGGAGCATGGCGGGCCGCAGCTTCCAGCGAGGCGATGGAAATCTGCTCGATTTCCAGCGTGATCACGTCACAGCCGCGAGCCAGGTCGGCGGCCGCGCGGGCGTCGTCCCAGGAGCCCACAAAGCAGGCATCCACCACAAAACGCGCCGGGCACGAAGGATCGGGATCCATCACCTGCACCCGGTAGCCCATGGACCGCGCCGCCATGGCCGTCATGCGACCCAGTTGACCACCCCCCAGAATGCCGATGGTCGACCCCTGAGCGATCGCGCTCAAGAGGGCAACTCCGCTTCCCGCACTTCCCGGCTACGCGCCTCGCGCCAGGCACGCAGCCGATGGCCCAGTTCCGCGTCGTTGCCGGCCAGGATGGCCACCGCCAGCAACGCAGCATTGGCGGCGCCCGGCTTGCCGATGGCCAGTGTGGCCACCGGAACCCCCTTAGGCATCTGGACGATAGAAAGCAATGAATCAATGCCCTGCAAACAGGTCGAAGGCACCGGCACCGCCAGCACCGGCAGGATAGTCTTGGCGGCGATCATTCCGGGAAGATGTGCCGCCCCGCCGGCGGCGGCAATGATGATCTTCAATCCCCGCGGCTCGGCCTGCTCGGCGTATTGAAAAAGCCAGTCAGGGGTGCGATGCGCAGAAACGATCCGCGCTTCGTAGGGGATGGCGAACTCCCGCAACAGGTCAATGCAAGGAAGAAGCACTTCGTAATCGCTCTTGCTTCCCATGACCACGCCAACGGTAGGAGAGGCGTTCATGTGGTTCGATTATCCCATCCCGCTCTGACGCTACAATTTAAGCTCTGTGCGCGCAGTCTGTGCCACCTCCGCCAGGCGGTCGGTGGCCAGCACGCGGATCAGGGCTCGCTCCAAGGTCCTGGTGGCATACTGGTAGCGCGCGGTTCGCTCCTCATCAGGTTCGGTGTCGCCTTCGGGCCAGCCGATAGGCTCGATGATCGCGGTCAACTCGAGATCTGTTTTATCCACTCGTTCCACCCCGGCCCTGAGTTCCGGGGCGGCGAATGCCAGCAGCTTCGCCTCATCCACCCCGCCCTCCAGCGAGACTGCCTGGAACATCTTCACCAACCCGTTGCGATAGCCGCAGTCGATGCGCAACGGATCACCCGGCTGCGTGTAGTTGGCGGCGGCGATGTGTTTGCGCATGAGCGTCCACACCCCGGCCGCCTCAAACTGCGTGCGCATGGCCGAGACGATCGCTGCACGGCCCCCGCGGCGCTGCTTCCGTTCCCGCCGCGGGCTATCCACATAGAGGCGCATCAGATCCTCCACCGCGGAAACAAAGCTCTCCGCCAGATGCCCCTTGGTTTCGGTAATCTGGATCCCGTTGGAGAGCGACTCCTCGAGCAGGGCCATGATGGGCTTGGGATGGTCGGCGGGTTGGGACCGCAACCGTTGTCCGATCTCGATCTCCAGGGCTTCGAACATTTGCGTGTCCGCATCCGGATCGAGGCAGAGGACCCGGGCCCAGTCCCGGGTAAAGCGCAGCACGCTCTGCTCGCCCGTCGAGGCGCGCAGCAGCACGCCAATATTGACGAACTCGTTCTTCACCGGATCCGGCACATAACGGATGAGTTGAAACTCGCATTGTTTCCGCTCCGCCACGTCTCCCCTTCCTACTCCCTTTCCTCGTCAAATTCTTCCCCGCCCTTCAGCCCACCCTCCCACTATCTTGCACCCACATTCCCGCCTTCCACTCCTCCCGCGCCCCCACCCCTCCCCATTGCGGAAACGGTCTCCTCGCCGATTCCCTGAACCCCACGATCAACTCTCGCACCCGCGCCCGGCGCGCCAGCAATCGTTCTACCAGCATTTCCAGGGCGCTCAAATCGCCACCATACCATTCTGGCGGAATCATCTCTGCTATCGTCCACGCCGTCTCCGGGGCCAGGTTCTCAATGCGGCTTAGCCAGGGTTCGAAGCTCGGCCAGCCGGTGACGCCGCGGTAAACGGAGTTCTCAGCAAACACCCCGCCCAGGCTGGCATCGATAAACTTCCAGTCCCCGGCATGAAAGCAGTATCCCTGGTCGATAAAGGTAGCGCTGTAGCGGCGCTCCCGCCGGCTCTTTTGAAACACCGCCTGCCTGCCGTTGATGTTGCAGGTCCATTTGTCCAGTGCCAGAATGCCCGCGAACTCACTCAGATTGCGTACTTCGAGCAGCAGCTCCTCGGGCAGATAGTCGACTACCTGCCCGGGCATCAGGCCCCCAACCCAGCGGGAGGCGAAGTGCAGTCCGGCCACGCAGGGCAGCGGGCCGCCGCGAGCCTCCATATGCAGTTCGGGGGTGTTGCGAATCAGCCAGTCCGTCACCTCGATCACCTCCGAGTGAGGCATGGAAAGCCCGACCGCGGCTCCCAGCCGGGTGGCCAGCAGCTCATTGGCCAGGACGCGCACATGTTGCGGATTGTTGCGGAATTTGACCACATAAAGATGGTTGTCCGACGCTAGCATGAGGTGGCTCTGGGCTCCGCCCCGCATGCGTCGAATCTGCTGAATCGCCATCACTGCCACGGGAATCCCCTTTGCCGCCCGGTCGCTTGCAAGTAGCAGCATACTCGACCGCGCTTCTGGTAGCATCGCCACGGAGGAAGCACATGGAACAGGCTGTAACCACCCCGAATGGCTCGCGCCGCAATGAAGATATCGCCCTGGATCTGTTGAAGTTTGTCGCTGCGTCGGCGGGGCTGGGCAAGGGCACGTCGCCGGCCGCGGGCTTTGTCGCCGCCAGCGGTACTAAACCCGAAGATCAGGTTAACCAATTACTCACCCTCTATTCCAAATGCCTCGGCGCAGTGCAGGGAAAATAGCTGACGGAAATCAATCTTCCCCACCAGCGCTGGATATAACTCCATAAACCGATGCTAGATACGCCCTTTTCCACCCGCCCCGACGCCGATGAGTAGCGATCAGGTGCTCAGCGTAGCCGTCTTCGGCGCCGGGGCCTTTGGCCGCAATCACCTGCGCGTCTATCGCCAGTTGGAGCAGGCCGGTATCGGGGTGCACTTGGCCGCGGTTGCGGAAACCGACCCGGTCGCGGCCGAGATGCTGCGCCAGCAGGGGAACCTCGCCGTCTTTTCCTCGCCCGAAGCCTGCCTGGAGGCGTGCCGCGCGGGAAAGCTCCACCTGGACGCGGTCTCCATCTGCGTGCCAACGTCCGCTCATTATGCCGTGGCCACTCAGGCCTTGGCCCAGGGCCTCGATGTCCTGCTGGAAAAACCCATCGCCGTAACCCTGGCCGAGGCCGATGCCCTGGTCGGGCAAGCGGCAGCCACCCGCCGGATCCTGCAGGTAGGACTGCTGGAGCGTTTTAACCCCGCCGTCGCAGTGGCTGAGCCTTTAGTCAATGGGCCGATGTTTTTCGAAGCCCACCGCCTCAGCGTCTTCCACCGCCGCGCCCTGGACGTGGACGTGGTGCTGGACCTCATGATCCACGACCTGGACATCGTCCTCAGCTTCGCGCGTTCTCCGGTAAGCCAACTGCATGCCGTAGGCCTGAGGATTTTGTCTCCCAAGGTCGACATCGCGAATGTTCGTCTGGAGTTTGCTTCCGGCTGTGTGGCCAACTTCACCGCCAGCCGCGTGAGCACGGAAACCGTGCGCAAGCTGCGCTTCTTCCAGCCTCATCAGTACCTGTCCATCGACTACGCCCGTCAGGATCTGCTGATTATCAACGTGGCTCCGGGCGAGAGCGGGGAGCAAAACCTGGCCGCCACCAAGCCGCCGGTCCAAGGTGGGGAACCGCTGCTGCTCGAAATCCGCGCGTTTCTGGACTCGGTTCGTACCCGCAAGCCGCCGCGAGTGACCCCACAGCAAGCGCGCGACTCGCTAGCGTTGGCGCTCGACATCAACCGCGAGATCCACGCCCACGCCGCCCGCGCCGGCCTGCTCTAACTGCGGGAGTGGGAGCCCGCGCATTTATGCCTGGGTCAGTTTCGAAACTACGTCCGTCCCAGCAGAGTCTGTGTCAAAACCAGGCCGGAAGGAGTGGGACGGGTGCCCCAGGTTCGCCCCAGCGTACCCCCGGATTTCCTGTCGAGCTTGCTGGCGTTGGTACTTCATGCGGCTTTCCTTAATGAAAGCCGCACAAGCGGCCCTCGATGGTGCCCCGTGCAGGAAATCCGGGCCCTGGGCCGAAAAAGACGGGGCGCAGCCCCACGATCGCATTTGCTCAATCCCGCAATCAGGCTGTTGGATAGCAAAAGCATTCATTGATCGTGGAAGCCCCCGCATTTATGCGGGGGAAAGAGCGCTTTAGCGCTCTGTGGAGAGTCTCGACTCGCATCATGCCCGGATTTCCTGTGCAGCTTGATGGCTCCGGCGCGCTTCTTGCGGCTTTCCTGAACAAAAGCCGCATACGCTGTCGCGTCCTGTGCAGCGTACAGGAAATCCGGGTTTAGCGCCGGTGGCCTAAGGCATCTTCTCCACCTTGTACCCTGCAGGCACCTTAGTCTCAAACTGGTCATCGGCCAGCGGTTGATTCAAGGTCACCTTCTCCACCGTAAGCGCGATCTTGTATTCGTCGATCACCCGGTTGATGGTGATGGTGGCGGGGAACTGGGTTCCATTGAAGTCTTGATACGGTCCGTAAATGACCTGGGTCTCCAGATCGCCGTCGGCGTTGTAAATATCCTGCTCAATCGGCATGAGGTTAACCCGGCTGAAGTGGATAACCCGCACCGGCTTGTCCACTTGCGGGAGAGCGGGGGAGGAACTCCGGTTCCCGGGCTTCAACACCGTGAGGTCGTACTGCGGGGTTTCGATCAGCTGCTTGGCCTGCGGCTCCAATTGGGTCGAGTGGGTCAGCGACACGATCCAATCCGGGTTGATACTGCGAATCAGAATCGAGTCCAGGAATACATCCGGACGCAGATTTTCGAACGGGTTCTTGGCCCGGGTAGTCACCGCATTGCTCCCTTCAATCACCTTGTTGTAGTGCGGTATCACCAGGGTGAAGGTCTGGCCGTCGCTGGCCAGGTCAAACGCGTGGGTGCGCACCACCGGCACCAGTCCAATCACGCGTAGCATTTGCGGCTTGCGGAACAGGATATACCCATGAAACGAGGTGTAATCCGTCTCCTTGCCGGTATGAGCCCCGCCCACCGAGGCGGCAAAATCCACCGTTGCCGTCAGCGAACTCACTTGGTCGTAGCGGCGGTTGACCGCCTCCACCAGCTGCACCGCATCGGCATTCAGGACGGTGCCGGCCACGACCGGCTTCTGCAGGCTGCGGGTGTGGCTCAGGCATCCGGTCAAGACCGGTACCAGCAGCGCCAAGAACTTCAACCAGTCTCTCCGCATTCATTCAACTCAGGAAATGCGAGTATAGTGCAATCGCAACCTTACAGCGCGGAGGTCAACCCTCCCCCGCCGTCTCTTCAATGGGTCCCCTGGGCATCCTTCAGCCCCCGCCGGTAGGCGCTCACATTGCGCTCGTGTTCTTCCAGCGTCGTGGCAAACCGGGAGTGGCCAGAGGCCCCTGCATCCGCAACAAAATACAGGAAGTTGCTGTCTGCAGGATGCATCGCCGCCTGGAGCGAAGCGATGCCCGGGCTGCAGATCGGCCCCGGCGGCAGCCCGGTATGACGGTAGGTGTTGTAGGCCGAGTCCCGTTTCAGGTCGGACTGATAAATCGCCCCCCGGTATTGCTTCTCCAGCAGTGCGGCGTAGATCACCGTAGGGTCGGTCATCAGGGGCATGTCCTTGGTCAGGCGATTCTTGAGCACACTCGCCACCAGCGGGCGATCTTCCGCCACCGGGGTTTCTTTCTCCACCAGCGACGCCAGGGTCACGATGCGGTGATAGTCGCTGGCCACGCCGATCGAAGCACTGCTCTGCCGGAAGCGCCTCACCATGGCCGCCAGCAATTGGCTGGCTGGCTGGTGCCGCTGAAAACGGTAGGTATCGGGAAAAAGATAGCCCTCCAGGTTTTTGGCCCCCGGGTCGAGATCGGCAATCAGGGCCACGTCCTGGTTGGCGGCGGTCAGAAAGCTCTCCTTCGATCCCAGTTGCGCATCCTGCACCGCCTGCGCAATGTCGAAAAGGTTAAATCCCTCGGGAATCGTCACCGTCCGGGTGTAAACATCCCCCCGCACCAGGCGGTTGTATACCTCGGGCAGCGTCGCCGCCTGCGCGAAGCGGTATTCTCCCGCCTTCAGCGTGCCCCCGCGCAGCACATGCCAAAGATCGAAGGCGTAGCGGCTGCGGATAATCCCCTGCCCCGCGAGCAACCCCGCGATGGTCCGCGAGCCCATGCCCGGAACCACTTCGACAAAGGTCTCCGCCGCCGGCGCGCCGGCTGGCAAAATGAGTTCGCGGATGCCCAACGAGACCGCAAGCAGGGTAACCAGCAGAAAAACAACCACCAGGAAACGTCGCACAAGGGAACCTTGTTGGATTGGATTCTCCTCCTGGATTTTATGATGCGATTCCTGTTACCGCCTCTGGAGGTAACCTGTGCTAGATGGAATCGTTTCCTGCAAGCAAGCAAAACGGGACAACGCCAGAGGAGGTACCCATCGAGCATCTCACCCAGACACGGGTCTTAGGCCTGGATGTCGGCGACCGCCGCATCGGCGTGGCGGTCTCCGACGAACTGGGGCTCACCGCGCAACCCGTGCTCACCCTGGTGCGCAAGAACCGTCGCCAGGACCTTGGCTCCCTGGCCCGCCTGGTACGCAAATATGGCTGCGCCCAGGTGGTGGTGGGCAATCCGCTCTACATGTCCGGCGACATCAGCCCCCAGGCGCTCAAGGCCCAGGCCGTTGCCCAGTCCCTGCAGCAAGAGACCGGGGTCACCGTGACCCTCTGGGACGAACGTCTCTCCACCACCGAGGCGCATCGTCACCTGGATGCTGCGGGCCGACTGCCGGCTGATCGCCGTGCCGTCATCGATCAGGTAGCCGCGGTGCTCATTCTGCAAAGCTTCCTCGACTCCCGGCGATGACTCCCGGCGGTCCTGGTCCGTCGTATAATCGTGTCTTGCACCTCGTAGGTCGTACCTGTTCCGGGCCCATCGGCCTCGTTGGGATCATCGCCAAAATGCCTGAACACATAAAGAAAAAGCTGGAAGAACAGATCCGCGAGCTGGAGCACGAGCTCACCCACGATCTGCCCATCGAGATCAAGAAAGCCGCGTCGCTGGGGGATCTGAGCGAGAACGCCGAGTATCACATGGCGAAGCAGCGCCAGGTCTTCGTCAACGCCCGTTTGGGGCAGCTCAAAAAGCGTATGGCGGAGCTTTCCCTGGTCAACCTGACTAATATCCCCAAGGACAGGATTGCGTTTGGCTCCACCGTAGTGGTCTTCGACACCACCAAAAACGAGGAAATTACCTACAAACTAGTCACCAGCGAAGAATCTGACGTGAACCAGGGCCTGATCTCCACCACCTCGCCCATCGGCCGGGGGCTGGTGGGCAAGCAGGTCGGAGACATTGCCGCCATTGTGACTCCCAACGGCAAGCGGGAGATGGAGATTCTCAAGCTGACCACCATTCACGACGAGGCATCATGACCTCGGCGGGACGACGACATGACCTCGACGGGACGGCGAAATGACCTGGACTAGCGCCTTCGGCAAAGGATGCGGCGTCATCCTGCAGTACATCGTCGATGGGCTGGCGCTCACCCGCATCTCGCCCAATGTGCTGACCTTCCTGGGCCTGTTGATCAACACCGTGGCGGCCATTCTCTTCGGTTTCGCCAACCAGCACAATTACGTCCGCATGTTCTTCTATGCCGGGCTGGTCATCATCGGAGCCGGTATCTTTGACATGGTGGACGGGCGGGTGGCGCGCCAGACCGACCAGGTCACCGTCTTCGGGGCATTCTTCGATTCGGTAATCGACCGCTACAGCGACGTCGTCCTCTTCTTCGGCCTGCTCGTTTTCTATGCCCGCGGCAATCGTTTCTTCTACGTCGTTCTGGCCGCCTTTGTCATGGTCACTTCGCTCATGGTCAGCTACACCCGGGCCCGCGCCGAAGCGCTGATTGGCTCTTGCAAGGTGGGCTTCATGGAGCGGCCGGAACGGGTGGTACTCATCATCCTGGGGGCGCTCTTCAATCGCTGGGGGGTGATGGCCCCAGTCCTCTGGGTACTGGCCGTCTTGTCCACCATCACCGTCATCCACCGCATCAGCTATACCTATCAACGAACCAAGACCTTTCCCGCCTTGGTGAGCAAGCCGGTCAGCAACCAGGTCCAGAGTGCCCCAGCCGCCACCGCGGCCCGCAGCACCACCCCTGATCTTGGTTCCGATCTGGGTTCCGATCTTCGCCCCGCGCCCCGCGCCTGATGATGACGGCAGGTAATCCCGTTCTGCTGCTGCACGGCGGAGCCTGGGACATCCCCAATGATCAACTCGAAGCTCATCGCCGCGGCGTGATGCGCGCCGTCAAAGCGGGCTTCTCCCTGCTCAAGGAAGGAGGCTCCTCGCTGGACGCAGTGGAGGCGGCCGTGACCCTGCTCGAAGACGACGAGACCTTCGATGCCGGCCGGGGCAGCTTTCTTACCCGGGACGGCCGGGTGCAGCTCGATGCCCTGCTGATGGACGGCGCCACCCTGCGGGTCGGTGCCGTGGCCTGCGTAGAGCGGTTAAGGAATCCCATCCAGGCGGCCCGCCTGGTCCTGGAACGGAGCCCGCACGTTTACTTTGTCGGCCAAGGCGCGGAAGACTTCGCTCGTGAGCAGGGCATCGAGCTGATCGAGAACCAGGAGCTGGTGCTGGATCGCGAACGCCTGCGTCTGGCCGAGGCCCAGGAGCGGGAGCGGGCAGGCATTCCGGACCTCACCTTTGAGGGCGCACAACCCCCGGCGGATTCCCATGACACCGTGGGCGCAGTGGCGCTCGACACCGCCGGGAATCTGGCCGCCGCCACCTCTACCGGGGGGACCCTCAACAAGGCTCCCGGCCGGGTAGGGGACTCCTCCCTCATCGGCTGCGGCGGCTACGCGGACAACCGCAGCGCGGCCGCGTCGTTGACCGGCTGGGGTGAACCCATCATGAAGCTGGTGCTGGGCAAGTGGGCGGTCGACCGGGTGCCGCAACTGGGGCCGGAACAAGCTGCCCAGGACGCCATCACGTATCTCTATGCCCGCCTCCAGGGCCATGGAGGCATCATCCTGCTCGGGCCTGACGGCCGGTTCGGCATCGCCCACAACACCCCGCGCATGGCTTGGGCTGTCTGCGACCGCAAGGGTGTCCGCGCGGGCACCAGCGTGAGCGAACTCTAACAATTCAAGCGGAGAATGTTTTCGTGAACTCCAAGCTCATCCTTGCTTCTGCCTCGCCGCGACGGCGGGAGCTACTGGCCCAGGCGGGCTACGATTTCGACGTCCAGCCATCCTCCGTGACCGAGTCTCGCCGGCCGGAAGAGGATGCCATCCGCTTCGCCACCAGGCTCGCCCGGGAGAAGGCCGAAGAAGTCTTTGCCCGGCATCAGCCGGCCATAGTCCTCGGCGCCGACACGGTCGTAGTCTGCGACGGTGAGGTGATGGGCAAGCCGGCTAACCCGGCGGACGCCGAGCGCATGCTGCTCCTGCTCGCCGGGCGCACCCACCAGGTGGTCACCGGGGTAGCCGTAGTCTGGGGATCGAGCTTGCCGCCAGCAATCGAGGTAGCGGCGGAGCTGACCCAGGTCACCATGCGGACCCTCTCGCCGGAGGAAGTCTCCCGCTACGTGGCCACTGGCGAACCCATGGATAAGGCGGGCGCCTACGCCATCCAGGGATACGCGGCGCGCTGGATTCCCCGCATCAGCGGCTGCTATTTCAACGTGGTTGGATTGCCCTTAGCGCTGGTCGCCACCATGCTGGAAGCAGCCGAGAGCCGCCTTTGAGACCTTCCGGCCCGACTCTTACCGGGACACTATAGAGGCTTCGGAAAAACTCATGTTTTGTATCAGGGCACGATTTTAGTCGGGCCGCAAAAGGCCGCAGCTACGAGGGCTTCCTCGCCGCAGCGAGCATTAGCCCCTGAGGTATTGCTTTCCATACCAAATGCAGCAGCCTGTTTACCTCTCAGTGCAACTTCTTACGATTCAGCAACGCGGTAGAGCACAGAACGAACACAGTCAGCAGGGTGAGATCAACTGCAATCAGCATTTGCGTCCCCTTTTCCGGCCTATTCCAGGGCAAGGCCGCCAATCATCGCTGTTAGTAGTGCTGTTCGGGGAACGAGCGTATCAAGCAAAATAGATTCCCGATCGGCATGTGCGCCTTCGCCCACCGCTCCCATTCCATCTAGCGTCGGAACACCCAGGGCCGAAGTAAAATTCCCATCCGAACCGCCGCCCGTTGCTGCTTCCTGCAGTTGAAAACCCAATCCTGCGGCAATGGTTGCGGCGCGGCGAAAAAGTGCGACCGTCCCCGCGGTGCGTTCCATCGGCGGCCGGTTCAGGCCCCCGGTCACCTCCAAACCGCATCGCCGGTCCACCGTGCGCAGCGACCGGAAGCGGCGATCCACGCGTGGCCCGTCAGCAGCCCGGGCAATGCGGACATCGAACTCCGCCCAGGCCTCAGCAGCCACCACATTCGACCGCGTGCCGCCCCCGATCACCCCGGCATTAACAGTGATGCCCCGGGCCAGATCGGTGAAGGCGCTGGCGCGTTCGATCTGCCGCCCGAGTTCCAACACCGCACTATGTCCCTGGCTAAAATCCACCCCACTGTGGGCGGCGATGCCGTGTACCTGCAAGTGATAGTTGGCCACTCCCTTTCTGGCCGTCTTGTAAGCCCCGGCCAGGCCCTGGGCGGGTTCCAGAACAAACACCGACCCGCATTTCCTGGCCAGTGATTCAATCACCGCCCGGGAACATTCGCTGCCAGTCTCCTCGTCGCTATTGAGCATGAAGATGACCGGCTTGGCCAGGCGCTCCGCTTCACTCAACAAGCGCAGCGCGGTAAGCGCCATCACCACCCCGGCCTTCATGTCCAGTACGCCTGGACCCCAGGCCCGGCCCCCCCGCAGCCGAAAGGGCATCTTTTTAAGCGTGCCCAGCGGCCAGACGGTATCCAGGTGGCCGAGCAGCATCACCGGGGTCCCCCGCGCCGGCCCAAACCGTCCAATTAACAGGTCCCCCGCGGTCTTCTGGCGGTTGCGCTTGCTCTTGCCCCCGGCGGCCCTAATCCACTCTTCCAGCAGGGCTACGCAGTGATTGACCGCCGCCCGGTCTTCGGTAGGGGATTCGACTTGAACCAGCTGGGCGATCATTTCCAGCATTTCTGGACGCCGCCTGGCCACGGCGCCAGTCAGCTCACGGTAGGTTTTCATTGGCTCCTCTCGCACCCGTATCTAGCACCGTTGTTGTACGCCCTCTAACCCGATCAGTTTGTGGCATTTTTGCCACAGTAAACCTTTTTTCATTCTATGTAGTCTATGGTTTTGCAAGCATTTGCAAACAGGAATACTCATTGGTCGAATTAGAGCATTTAGAAAAGACCATCGCGTCGGTGATCGAATTCTCCGGAGTCGGTCTCCACAGCGGGGCGCCGGTGAACATGCGATTATTGCCCGCGCCTGCTGGTTCCGGCGTGGTCTTCCGTCGCACGGATCTGGACAACTACGAGATTGCGGCGACCGGCAGAAATGTCGCCAAGGTCAGCTACGCCACCAGCATCATGCGTCAGGGCGTGCTCATCTCCACCACCGAGCATCTGCTCTCCGCCCTGATCGGCGTGGGCGTCGACAATGTCATCATTGAGCTGGACAATCTGGAATTGCCCATCCTCGACGGCAGCGCCTTTCCCTATGTGGAAGCCTTCGCCCGCGTAGGCATTCGCAGCCAACGCCGCCGGCGCCAGTATCTGCGCATCTTGAAGAGTGTGGAAGTCCGGGAGAACGGGAAGTTCATCGCCGTTTATCCCGGCGAAGGCTACAGCATCACCTACGACATCCATTTCCCTGACCCGATCGGCCGCCAGGCATTCACCGTCGACTTGGCCGCTGGATCCTACGGCGCCGAGATTGCTGCCGCCCGTACCTTCGGATTTCGCGAAGACGAGAAGATGCTGCGCGACATGGGTCTGATCCGCGGAGCCTCGGAGGAGAACGCGATTATTCTTTGCGGGGGCGCGGTGCAAAACGGACCGCTGCGCTTTGACGACGAGTTCGTCCGCCATAAAGTACTCGACCTGATTGGTGATCTGGCCCTGGTCGGCCATCGCATCCTGGGCCGGGTTGTGGCCCAGCGGGCTGGGCACGCCATGCACACCGCCCTGGTCTCCCGCCTGCTGCGCGATCGATCCGCCTGGGAGCTGGTGCAATTTCCCGCCCCGCGGCGCACGGTGATCGCCGTGCCCGCACCCCGTTTAGTCACCGCCTAGGTATTAATACTCAGCCAGAATCGTGGGCGACGCCACCGGAGCGATCTCCGCTTCGCGGGATGTGCGCACCCGCTCACCCAAGGCGTATTTCAGCTCCGGGATGCCCGCACCGCTCACCGCAGAGATGGCAAAGAAGGGCAGCTTGCGCCGTTTGGCCATGGTGCGCAGTTTCTTGAGTTTCTCCGGGTTGGCCACATCGGTCTTCGAGGCTACCACCAGCATCGGTTTTTCATCCAGTCCATGACCAAAGCTCTTCAGCTCCTCCATGATGACCTGGAAATCTTCCACCGGGTCGGGTCGGCCGCTGGCATCGGAAACATCCACCAGGTGGACCAGTAGCCGGGTGCGCTCGATATGGCGCAGGAACTGCATTCCCAGCCCGGCCCCCAGGTGAGCGCCCTCGATCAGACCAGGGATATCGGCCACCACAAAGCTATCTTCATGCGGCGGCTCTCCCACAGAGACCACTCCCAGGTTGGGTTCCAGGGTGGTGAAGGGATAATCGGCAATCTTGGGCTTGGCGGCCGAGATGCGGGAGATCAGCGTTGACTTGCCCGCGTTGGGATATCCCACCAGCCCTACGTCGGCCAGCAGTTTCAGCTCCAGCCGGTAGGCGCGTTCTTCCCCTTCCCGGCCTGCTTCCGATTCCCGCGGGGCCTGGTGAACGGCAGTGGCGAAATGCTGATTGCCTCGTCCCCCTCGTCCGCCCTTGGCGGCGATGATGCGTTCATCGGGGCGGGAAAAATCATGCACCACCGCGCCCGTCTCGTCGTCGTAAAGCACGGTCCCGACCGGCACTTTCAAAATCACATCTTCGCCTTCTTTGCCGCTGCAGTTGGAGCCCTCGCCGTGGCGTCCGCGCTGTGCCTTATGTTCGGGATTGAAGCGGAAGTGAACCAGGGTATTATGCCGCTCGCTCGATTCCATAATGACGTCGCCGCCGCGTCCCCCATCTCCGCCCGAGGGACCGCCGCGGGGAACAAACTTCTCTCGCCGGAAGGCCACGCAGCCATTGCCGCCGTCCCCCGCCTTCACCCGAATTCGTGCCTCATCAATAAACATAGCGCCCTCATTCCAGTGTAGCCCACCCAAAACCAAGCCGAGGAGATGGACGGGTACCCCTCGACCTGCACGCGTTGCTAATCAAAACTGGACGGGCGTACCTCGTGCGCACGCGGGACTAATCAAACTGGACGGGTGCCCCTCGATAAGGAAAAAGGCTTTGTCAAGGGCGAAGATATCCTGAGCGGTGCGGAGCACCGCTTTGTTTGGCCAGCAGAGAGAGTGGGACCGAGACTCTGGGACATCACCGCTGAATCATTTTTCTGGTGGATCGCTCCACCGAACCATCGATACGACCGAAACTACGATCATGATTCTTCTATTCGGACATCCAGCCGCCGAGTCTGTGCGGAAGTGGGAAACACCGGAGGTGTTTTCCAAGGCGCTTGCGCCGTCTTCTGCATAGACCGGTCTGGATGCGAGAGCACCCAATCAAAGTTACGGGCTAAACATCTCCCAGGGGCACCCGCGGGTGGCTCTCGATATGAGCGATCTCCGGATAGCTGACATGGCTACGTAGCATCCAGTAGAGTCGCACAGCCAGTTTGCGTGCCGCCGCCACCTTGGCTACTCCCTTAGGACGACGACGGCAACGGTGTTGATACTCCTTGCGAAAACCTTCATCCTTGCGCACTGTGGTCTGCGCCGCTTCCACCAGCAGCTTGCGTAGAAAGCGGTTGCCTTGCTTGGTAATGGCTCCCAGCCAGCGCTTGCTGCCCGAGCTGTGTTCGCTGGGAACCAGGCCCAGATAGCTGGTGAGCTGCTTGCTACCGGCAAAGCGCGCCACATCCCCGATCGTGAGCACAAAAGCCAGCGCCGTCACTGGGCCCACTCCAGGCTGGGTCATCAGCAATTGGGCCTGGGGATGTTGCTCGGCGGCCTGCTTCACTGCCTGATCCAATGGCTCGATCTGGCCGTTCAACTGCTTGAGCAGCTGCAACAAATCTTCCCGTCGCGTCGCAGCCCAGCCCGGCATCGCCAGCTGTTGGAACTGCTCCATCCCCTGGCGCGTCCACAGCCGGCTCTTCTTCTGCATCCCCCGGTTCATCGCCAGAGGCTGCAAGCTGTTCTTCACCTTGGTTCGGATCTCGACCAGCTTGTCCCGGTGACGTAACAACTGCCGCTGGTCCCGCATCGCCGCGCTCGGCGTCCACAACTGTGGAAACCGTTTCTCTAGCAGCAGCTTCAAGATATGACCCGCGTCCCGCTTGTCCGTACTCTGCTTGCGCACATAGCTGGCGCGGATCTTGGCTGCATCCCCTACCCGTACCTCATGGCCCAACCGCTGCGCCAGATCGAGGAACCACTGGCTGTTTCCAGTCGCCTCGATCCCGATCAACGCCGGCTCCCCCAACTCCCCGTAGAACCGCTCTGCCTGACCGTCGGCGTGGCTCAACTTCCGCTCTTGGAACTCTCCCGTCTCCAAGTCGCAAATCGCTATCTGTTGAAAGCTAGGGTGAAAATCACATCCTATAATCTTCATAAGGCTTCTCCTGATCCCAGAGTCTCTCGGTCCCACCCTCAAGACTCTCTCTAGGATCGCTGAAGCCTTCTTCCTTATCCAATCAAGGTTCGCCAAAGCGTACCTGGGACGAAAACGACGGGCGAAGCCCGACCACCGCTTTCTTCAAACGCGAGAATGAGCTCAGTTATCTAGCTAAGGAACAACCACCCGAGGAACCCGCGCACTGATCGCGCACAGCACCTCCCACGGGATGGAGTCGGTCAAGCTCCGCAAGATCCCACGCGTCGATCGACTCCGCGCCCTGGCTCCCCAGCAGCACCGCCTCATCGCCGATGGCCACCCCGGGAATACCCGTCACATCGACCATGGTTTGATCCATCGAGACCCGGCCGGCGATGGGCGCCTCCTGGCCGCGGATGAGAACGTGTCCTCGATTGGAAAGCAAGCGATTGACCCCGTCGGCATAGCCGGCCGGCAGCAGGGCAAGGCGCGTCTCACCCTCGGCGGTGAAGGTATGCCCATAACCGGCGTTCTCCCCGGGATGCAGAGTGCGCAACGAGGTCACCTGGGTCTTCCAGGCAAGCACTGGAGCAAAGCCTGGGTCGTCGCCGGCCCATGAGAGTCCGTCCAGGGTGAGACGGTCGAGGTAGCCATAGAGGGCCAGACCGGGGCGCAACATCAACCGCATCCCCGCGCTCTCCGCCATCTCCATCAAGGCCCGCCGGTCGGATCCGGCGACGATGCTGGAAGAGTTCCCCGCATGCAGCCACTGTGGGCGCAGACCCTGAGCAACAATAAATGCAACCGCCGCAGCCAGGCTTGCCAACTGGGGATTGGCGCGGTGGGAAGACATTGTCTCTGGAGCACAGAAATGCGTCATCACTGCCTCCACCCGGAGGCAGGAGCCAGGATGAAAGCGCCGCAACAAGTCAGCAGCTTCCGCAGAGACATCGGTTCCCACCACGCGCACACCCTGTCGCGACATACCGGTGTCGATCTCCAGGTGAACCGCCAAGCTCCCCGCCGCCAGCCCTCGCACCCTCGCGGCGGCCTCCAGCACGTCCAGCTGCCACGGCTCCCAAACCACCGGGGTCAGCCCCTGGTCAATCACTATGTCTGCTTCGCCGGGAAAGATTCCAGACAGCAACAGAATGCGCGGTTGCGGGCAGACGGCGCGCACCGCGCCGCCCTCTTCAGCTCCGGTCACCCCCAGCCATTGAGCGCCCGCGCCGGCCAGCAACGGGGCGCACGCCAACACGTCATGCCCGTAGGCATTGGCTTTGACCACCGCCATCAAATCAGCCCGGGAGCCCACCGCATGGCGCAGCTTCTCAAAGTTAGCCAGCAGCCGCTGACGGGAGACCTCTGCCCAAACGGGTCGGGTAAACATGCGCCTAGTATTCGCCCGGTGCTTCGCCGAAGGCCATGTTCTCAAAGCGCGTGCAGTCCGCCCGGTAGGCGAGATGCACCGAGCCGGTGGGACCATTGCGCTGCTTGGCGATAATGATCTCCGCTTTGTTCTTCGAGTCGGGATCCTCTTCCCCGTTCTCGTCCTTGTTGTAGTAACTGTCGCGATGAATAAAGGCCACCACATCGGCATCCTGCTCGATCGAGCCCGATTCGCGCAGGTCAGACAGCATCGGCTTCTTGTCGCCGCCCCGCTGCTCCGAGGCGCGGCTGAGCTGGGAGAGCGCAACCACCGGAACCCGCAACTCTTTGGCCAACGCTTTAAGGCCGCGTGAGATGGCGGAAACCTCCTGCGTCCGATTTTCGTAGCGCTTGGCGCCCGCACCGAAGGTGGAGGCGGTCATCAGTTGCAGATAGTCGATCACGATCAAGTCCAGCACGCCCTGCTGCCGCTGCAGTCGTCGCGCCTTGGCCCGCATCTCGGAGAGCGCAATGGCCGGCGTGTCATCGATAAATATCTTGGCCTCCGCCAGCCGCTCCAGCGCCTCCATCAATTTGTCCCGGTCCGCCCTGGGAATAAATCCGGTTTGGATCTTCTGCATGGAAACCAAAGCCTGCGAAGCCAGCATGCGTCGCAGCAGCGACTCCTTCGACATTTCGAGCGAGAAGACCGCCACCACCTTGCCATCGCGCACCGCCGCGTTCTCCGCAATGTTGATCGCCCAGGCTGTCTTGCCCATGCTGGGACGGGCAGCAATGATGATCAGGTCCGAGGCCTGCAGGCCGCTGGTCATCTTATCGAACTGGGTATAGTGAGTGGCCAGCCCGGTGACCTCTTTCTGTTGCGCGTACAGGTTGTCAATGGTGCCGAAGGAGTCGCGAATGATCTCCGGGATGCCGGCAAATCCGCGCGTGATACCGCGCTCCGAGACTTCCAGCAGACCGGACTCCGCCGAGTCCAGCACCACCAGCGCCTCATCGCTTTGATCGGCCGCCCGGGTGATGGCCGTATTGCAGATGATGATCAGTTGCCGGGCGAGCGATTTGTCCTTCACAATCCGGACGTACTCTTCAATGCTGGGCCGGCGCGGCAGACCTTCTGTGAGCGAGGCCAGGTAGGCGACGCCGCCCACCGCCTCTACTTCTTTGCGCCGCGCCAGTTCCTCCGCCAGGGTCACGATATCGACTGCGCGATGGGCGTCGATCAGCTCCGCCATGCGGCTGTAGATCCGCCGGTGCGAGTCCAGAAAGAAGTCTTCCGAGCTAAGCTTTTCCGCGGCTTCGTTGTACGAGTGATTGTCGAGCAGGATCGCGCCCAGGATCGAACGCTCTGCCTCCACGCTTGCGGGCAGACCGCGATCTAATGACACATCAGAAAAAGTGGCCAAAGGGGGAAACTCCAGGTTCAGTTTAGGTCACAACCGGCACCCGCCGGCCTGAGGGAATCAGGCACCCAGCTGAGGGAATCAAGGTAGAAATCGGTATGATGAGACCAGGATGGGTCCTCGAACGAAATCTCTACTCCTTTGCTTCTGCATGTCTTTGCCGGCAGCGATCTGCGCCGCGCAGCAACCCGCCAAGTCAACCGCGGTGCCCCCCGAGTTTAAGGAAATGCAGCAAGTGGAAGACCGCTGGAACGAAGCCATCACCAAGCGCGATCAATATGGACTCGAATTGGTTCTCGCGCCGCAATTTATCGGCATATCCGCCACTGGCGACGTGGCCACCCGCAACCAACAGATTGCCCAACTCCTCGTCAAGGGAGCTGGACCCGACTCCCTCCAACAAAAAGTAGTGAGCGTGCGTTTCGTGGGAGAGGTAGCGATTGTGAACGGGACCTACGTGATGAGCTGGAAAACGGACAAGGGGCCGGTGCTGGAAAAGGGCATTTTCTCCCACGTCTTCGAGCATGTACGAACCACCTGGCTCTGTCTCAACTCTCAGCGCACGGTCGTAGCCGAAGACACCAAACGAGCTGCTACCCAGGAAAAGCCCAAATCAAAGTCCACCGACGCCCAGCTGCCCATGCATATCCCGTTGGTCTACAAGGGCCCAAACAGCACCCAGCCCCCGCCAGCGCCGGGCACCAATCAGCCTCCTCAGTAGAACCAGCACCCCGTGCGATATAGTTCTCCTGCTATGCGTACATGGATGTTTTTGCTGCTCACCGTGCCGGCCCTCACATCATTCGCCGCCGAAAAAATGACCGCCCCGCAATTGATAAGCCTGGCCCAATCCCACAGCCCCGGGCTGGCGGACGGCATCAACGCCACCTTCAGCCCCAAAGAATTGCAGGAGGGCACAGGCTGGGCCGGTCAGGGCCATAACTTCTTCTTCGCCTTGCAATCCTCCACCCCTCCCCTGCTCTTCATCGACGGCGTCGCCGGTCCGCAAATGCAGTCCTTGAGCGCCAACGGCCTATGGTACGCCGCAGCCAGAATCGAAGCGCTAGGCACCCTGCACGCCTTTTACTACCAAATCGCGGGAGCCAAATTCGGCGGACGTCTGGATCTTCCCGCATTCGGCCCGGACTCTTATCTCCAGATCGGCGTGCCTTCCGGCAAGCTCTCGGAAAAGCTGATATACACCAGCAGGATCTATGACGGCATGCAGAGTGAGTACTGGGTGTATGTGCCTGTCGGCTACGATCCCAAGGTTCCAGCGCCCCTCATGGTCTTTCAGGACGGTGGCGGATATATCCATCGCGATGGCAACAACCCCGCGCTCAACGTGATTGACAACCTGATCGCGCAGAAGAAGATCCCGGTCATGATCTGCGTCTTCATCAACCCAGGCGATGTGACCGATGCGCCCGGGACGCCGACTTACAGCTTTGTGCAGGCCTACGCCACCAAGTGGCATCGCACCCTCAAAGACTCCATGCGCAGCACCGAATATGACACCGTGAGTGAGCGCTATGCCCGCTTCCTGCGCGATGAAATCCTGACCCAGGTCTCCGCCCATTACAACCTCCGCAAAGACGCCTACAGCCGTGCCATCACGGGCCTGTCCTCGGGCGGTATCTGCTCTTTCAACGCAGCCTGGCAGATGCCCGATCAATTCAGCCGGGTCATCACCTGGATCGGCAGTTTCACCAGCATCCAGTGGAAGGAAGATCCAGCCATCCCCGACGGCGGCCAGGACTATCCGGAGAAGATTCTGCGCGAGCCCACGCGCAATCTTCGTGTATGGCTTCAGGATGGCGCCAACGATCAGGAGAATGAACGTTACGGCAGCTGGCCCCTGGCCAACATCCGCATGGCCAACGCATTGAAGTTGAAGAACTACGATTTCCATTTCAGCTTTGGCCAGGGAACCCACAACTCCGGTCATGGCGCAGCCGAGTTTCCCGCGGAGATGACTTGGTTATGGCGCGACTACGATCCGGCAAAGACCAGCGAGACCTACGAAATAGATCCGGCAGAAAAAACCAAGCCGCCTTTTCGGGTGGCCATCGTCAGCCGGGACGCGCGCTGATCTGTCTTTCATCCTGCCAACTCGTTCGACATTAATTCTTGTGCTCCAGTCCCGGGTCACCGTAGTATTGGGGGCCGGCCCCCAAAAAATTCAAGCGATGACCTCAACTGGAGCGCATATGAAGACACTCATCCGTTCGATGCTGGCGGCTACCGCGCTGGCTATAACCGCAATGATCATTACCCAGGCAGGTGTGGCCCAGGCTCCTGCAGGGGCCCCTGCTGGTGCCACCGGGCTATGTAATGACGGGTCTTACTGGACCGGAGCCAGCAAAAGCGGTGCCTGTCGCGGCCACAAGGGGGTGAAGACCTGGTATGCGTCCACCGGTGCTGCGCCCGCAACGGCGGCGGCTCCGGCAGCTCCCGCCGCGGCCCCTGCCAATCCCACTCCGCCCGCTGCGCCCGCACCCAAGACCAAGACAGCCACGCCCACCTCGACCACGCCGGCACCGGGTGGTGGCCCAGGACTGGTCTGGTTGAACACCTCCACCAAGGTCTATCACTGCCAAGGGACGAAGTACTACGGTACGACCAAAGCCGGCGCATACATGACCGAGGCTGCGGCCAAGGCCAAAGGCGCCCACCCGGATGCGGGTAAGCCCTGCAGTTAACGCTAAAACTCTTATCATTCTCGGGGCAGCGGTCCCTAACCAGGGCCGCTCCCCATTTCACGTGAAGTCATCGAATTTTAAACGAATTTGTCATCCCGCCTGTCCCGGCTTGCCGTGGAACCGGAGCGCAGCGCAGTGGAGGGACCTGCTGTTTCTTTCTGTCCATCCGACTGCCGGCTCCTAATAAAAGTCACCGCCCTCCCCTTTTGTCATCCCGAGCGAAGCCGAGGGACCTGCGGTGCGCCCCGGCTCCCGCACAAAGGTCTCCGTTCCGTTAGTTCTCCCACAGACTCGTCATCCTGAGAGGTTGTGACTTTTTTGATTTTGTGTTTTTGGCACACCCAATCAATGTTTTTCCAAACCTCCCGTAAGGCTGTCATCCTTGAGCGAAGCGCCTCCCAAATCTATCGCTTAATAGAGGGTTTTGGCGCGGAGTCGAAGGACCCCGAGGATGCTCGTTGGCCGATGCTCTTCAGGGCTTTCCGGCCACCAACCTGAAGAAATCGAAAAAGTTACAGGCTCTGAGCGGAGCGCCTCACCGATGGACCGCGTGACACAGCGTTTGTGGCGCGGAGTCGAAGAGCCTGTCCTGAGCGTAGCCGAAGGAACCTTGGCGGTGCTTATCTTACCCATGCTGCTCGGAGCTTTCGACCACCGAAACCCGATAACAGCATCTACAGCCCGCTGATGTACTAATTTCCCTAACTCGTCATCACCACCCCCACCTTCACACCAACTCCAACTGATCCCCCACCTGTATCTGGCAATTGCTGATCTGGCCCGCCGGCAGTTCCAGCATGCTATGTATTTTCAGGTTGATGCTGGTCATCCTGAACGGAGCCAGGCGATGCCAAAGCTTAAGCACTCGTAAATCTCTGCTAAGCGCGACCACATCGATAGAAAACAACATGCCAAACGTATGGATTCCGGACGAAGGCCTGATAAGCAGCCCACCTCCGGAGTCCAGTCCTCTCCTGCCCGTCAAACCAATCAGGCGGGTGAGAGACGTGTCGGCGATCGTGATCCGTGTGCCCAGCGCGGTGCCCCTCGTTATATCTCTGAGGGTCACCGTTGCGCCTCTAATGAGTGTGTGGAAGGCCATCACAGGCAACTAAACCTTCGCGTGCTTTCTGCGGTATATCAGGAAGGCGAGCACTGCCACTGCCAGAACACCCGCGATGATGCGCACTAATGTTGTCGTATCCATCTGATGTATCCTCCTTTCTCCAAATCTCGTATATCTTGTAAAACTCAGTTCGCAGTCAAACTACTTAAACGACTGCATATTCTTCGCAATGTTCAGAATCGCGGGCGCCAGCAGCACGATGAAAATGCAGGGAAATATAAACAGCACCAGCGGAAAAAGTATTTTGATCTTGGTCTTCGCCGCCATCTCTTCGGCCCGCTGCCGTCGTTTCATGCGGATCTCGTCACCAAACCTGCTCAGCGCTCTGACAATCGGCGTACCGAAACGGTCCGCTTGCGTCAACATGCTGACGAACAGCGAGAACTCGGGAATCTGTGTACGCTCTGCCGCGCTCTTCCATGCTTCCAGACGAGGCTTTCCCGCCAGTTGCTCCAGGTTGACTTGAATGAACTCCTGATGGATGTCCGGGTGGCTGATGATCAACTCCTGTCCCACCCGCAGCATCGCCTGATCTAACCCGAGCCCGGCCTCCACGCAGATAACCAGCAGATCGAGTGCATCCGGAAGGCTTTTCCTGATTCTTTCTCGGCGTTGCTTGATCTTCATCCTTAGCCACATGTCCGGGACAAGATAAAGAACAGCCCCCAGGGACAAAGCCCAGAAAACCGTGTTGGACCGAATCAGACTCCCGCACGCGATCCCTATCACCGGCCCAATGAAGCGGCTGGCAGCATAGGCATTCATACCTCGACTACTTCTGATTCCTGCGCTCAACAGCTGCTGTTTGACCTTTACGTCCTCGGAAAACCCCAACCACCCTTGCAGGTCCGCGGCCAGGGAAAGAATGGTCCCCTGCATCCGCTCTTTGTAGCCGATGCTTCTCTTATCCGGACGCGTGCTCTGTACCATCTCCAGCATCCGCCTGGCGGCCGGCGAAGGTCTCAGGATCATGGGAGCGAGCAACATCGCGATCAGAAGGAAAACCGTAAGCGCCAGGGCGATGTAAAAGATCAGGCTCATCGCTATACCTCGATTCCATTGACAATGCGGCGAATGATCAAAGACCCAACCACCAGCATGCCGATACTGAAATAAATCAACTTGCGGCCGAATGGATCGGTGAACAGGATGTGCGAGTATCCCGGATTCACCAGGTTGAGCAACACCAGCATCACCACCGGCAGCGAGCTCAAAATCCATCCCGTAAGTCTTCCCTGGGCGGTCTGCACTTGAATCTCGCCCTGAATCCGCAGCCGTTCGCGAATAACGAAAACAGTCCGATCCAGGATCTCGGCGAGGTTGCCGCCAGTATCCTTCTGCACCAGGATGGCAGTTACCAGAACCCGCAGGTCGGCCGAGGGAACACGATCCAGAAGCTGCATCAATGCATCGCGCAGTGGCAGGCCGAGGTTCTGCTGTTTGAAAATCTCCCCGAATTCCGACGCCGCTGGTTCCTGTGCATTCTCCGCCAGCATCTCCAGCGCGCCTACTACCGAGTGGCCCGCGCGCAGAGCCCGGGCCAGCATGTCAATGGACTCCGCCAGCACTGCGTTAAAGGCGCGGATCCTTCGCGTTCTCTTGAAGGAAAGAAGTCCGTAGGGCAGCAAGCCCAGCCCCGCGCCTGCGGCCATGTCGATCAGAACCATGGGAGCGAAGAGCCAGGCAATGAAATATCCGCCGAGGAACAGACCCACACTGCTCATCATCAAGTTAGCGACGCTGGTCGAGCTGCCCGCCTGTAATATGCGCATCTGTATCGCTTGCGCGAATCCGTAAGGTTCCACGATTTCATCCAGCCAGCCAAACCTGCCCCGGATGGTTGCCTTGAACAATTGCCCGGACTCGGGGCTGGCGCTGCCTTTGCTCGTTGCGTGGTGGATCGATGCCATCCGCTGGCCGATGAGCTTCTCCTGCGGCGACGGGCGCGTCATCGCCGCCACTACGCCGAAGGTAGCCAACAGTATCGCCAGAAACAGTAGAACCGGGAGAGCCATCTCTTGGTCACACTTCCGCTGAGTAATCGAGCAGGCCGGTTGGCAGCGGGATACCCGCTGCTTTCAATTTGTCGCCGAATTTTGGCACGATGCCGGACGCGCGAAAGCGGCCCTTCACCTTCCCATTGGGTCCCAGACCTTCCTTCTCAAAAAGGAAGATGTCCTGCATGCTGATGACATCGCTGAACGCTCCGGTGAGTTCGGTGATATGGGTAACCCGGCGCGACCCATCGCTCATGCGGGCGATCTGCACAATCAGATGAACGGCCGACGCGATCTGTGCCCGAATCGCCTTTTCCGGCAGGCTCACGCTGCCCATCATGGCCATGGTCTCCATGCGCGCGATCGCGTCCCGCGGCGTATTGGCGTGGATGGTGGTCAGGGAGCCGTCGTGGCCGGTGTTCATGGCCTGCAACATGTCCAGGCACTCTTCCCCACGCACCTCACCCAGCACGATCCGGTCGGGACGCATGCGCAGCGCGTTGATGACCAGTTCTCTCTGCTTCACCGCGCCTTTTCCTTCGACGTTGGGAGGCCGGCACTCCAGGCGCACCACGTGCTCATGCTTCACTTGCAATTCGGCCGAGTCTTCAATGGTGATGATGCGCTCGCGTTCGTCGATACAGCCCGACAGCACGTTCAGCAACGTGGTTTTTCCGGCGCCCGTGCCCCCCGAGACGATGATGTTAAGCCGTGCCTGTACCGCGCCCTTCAGGACCTCGAGCATCGGCTCGGTCAGCGCTTTGTTGCGCAGCAGGTCCTCTGCCCCCAGCGGGGTCGACCCAAACTTACGGATGGAAAGAATAGGGCCGTCCACCGCCAGGGGCGGAATAATCACGTTGACCCGCGAACCGTCTTTGAGACGAGCGTCCACCATCGGCGACGACTCGTCCACCCGCCTGCCCACGGCGGAGACGATCTTGTCGATCACGTGCATCAGGTGCCGGTCGTCTTTGAAGATGACCGTGGTCTTCTCCAGCACCCCGCGCCGTTCTACATACACCGCGTTGCAGGTGTTCACCAGGATGTCGTTGACGCTTGGATCCTGCAGCAAAGGCTCCAGTGGACCAAGGCCGAAGACCTCGTCCAACACCTCCTGCGTCAACCGGTCGCGTTCGACCGAAGACAGCGGGATATTCTGCTCCCCGATCAATTGCTGAATGGCCGCCACCAGTTGCTGTTGCGAGGCGGGGTTCTCGTGCATCAGGGCGATCTTCTCCAGATCCAGGCGCTTGATCAGGCCAAGGTGAACCGCCGCCTTGATTTCCTGCTGCATTTTGAAGGCAACAGGCTTGGCGGTTCTCACGATCGCCGGAACCACCCCGGTTTTCCCCGCGGGCCCCGTTCCCCCATTGATCCCCCCATTGCTCGTCGAATGAGTCATTCAAACTCCTTGGTGCTCGAAATTCAGGCTTACTTCCACAGCGCAAATTTCTTCTTCACCGGCTCCTCAGCCGGGGGCAGAACGACCTTGACTAACGAGGCCGCCCATTTCTTCATCTGCAGGGAAAAATCCGACTTGCTTTCTGCCGACAGCGGTTCGCCGATATTGATCGATCGAACCAGTTCCCCATAGTTATTGGGGATCTTGAACGCGATGGGCAGGTGCACCGCCTTTTCAATCTGCTCGATGGTGACCGCCTCGTGTGAGGAGTAACGGTTGATGATCACCTGCAGCTTCTTGGTCGCCTGCTCATTCTGAATAAGACCGTCCACGTAGCGGGATAAATCGCGAACCGCCCCGATCTCCGGAGTAGCGACCAGGTATATCCAATTGGAGAAAGCAACCACAGCGAGGTTGATGTCCTCGAACGACGCCTCGCAATCCAGCAACACGAAATCGTATTGGGTGCTGAGGAATTCCAGTGTCCGCTCAACCGCATCCGCGTCGGTCTTCCAGGCGCTCCCATAAACATCGGGAGAGGACAGAACATCCAGGCCACTGGCGTGCGTGGCAATGAATCCGCGAAGCAATTCGTGGTCCAAACGGCTCACATTCTGCACCAGGTCGTAGAAGTGATGGTTGCTTCCATCCATGCCCAGGTAGAGGACGACATGGCCTAGCTGCGGGTGATTGTCGATGAGCAATACCTTCTTGCCAAAGCTGCGGACCAGGAACATGGCCAGATGGACCGCGAGTGTAGTGGTGCCCACGCCCCCTTTGGCGCCAAAGAAGGAGAGAATTTTTCCCGAATTTCGCGCCCGGCCCCCGATGGACGACCAGCGACGGTCGAGCCGGGTCAACGTGTCCGTGTATTCATCGGCATCTAACGGTTTGGAGAGAAATTCACTGAACCCCGCGCGCATGGCGCGCAGCAATAAATCCGGATCGGTGGCAGAGGAGAAGGCCAGGATCGCGATCTTATGGTAAAAGCTCTCGCGTAAACATTCAGCGGTTTGGAGCGCCAGCTCCGGGTCCCGATCGAAGTCCACCACCGCGATGCAGCCCTGGGCTTCAATGGCCCGCTGGGTAAGAGCTGGAAGCTTGGCGCTGGAGAAGTAGTTCTGGTAATCCACGGTAACCAGCGTCCAGGACATATGGGAAGCAAAACTGCGCAGTTGATCCACCGCTCCCGGTTCGATATGCACTGTCAGTAGCGCCACCTCTAGACCATCCTCATGTTGTCCGTTTTCCATCACTTTGGGCTCCCCGTCTCCGATTGTGGTTCTAGCTTGCCGGTCTTTTTATCGAACTGTGTGGGGTCGAGCATCGGCACCGGGAATTTCGGTGGCGTGGGCGAAGTGGCATCGCTCAGGGGATCGACGATGATCGGGGTAACGATCACCATCAGCTCCTCGGTGGTGTGGTTCACATTTTTTGAGCGGAACAGCTGGCCCAGAATCGGCACGTCGCCTATGCCCGGCATCTTGTTGAAAATGTCCGTGGTGCGATGGTCCAGCAGTCCGGAAATGGCGAAGCTCTGGCCATCGCGCAGTTCTACCTGGGTCTCTGCCCGGCGGGTGGAAATGGCGGGAACGGTGTACCCGGAAATGGTGACTGCATTGGTGTAATCGAGCGCGCTTACTTCCGGCGCCACTTTCAACTGCACCGTCCCATCGTCATTGACGATGGGAGTGAAATCCAACTTCACCCCGTAGGGCCGGAACTGAATGGTGATGGAAGTAAGCCCGCCCGCTCCCCCTGAACCACCGGAAAAGGAAACTCACCCCCGGCAAGAAACGAGGCCTTCTGTCCGCTCAGCGTGGTAATAGCCGGCTCGGCAAGAATTTGCGCGAGATTTCTCGCCTGCAGATCCTGCAGGGCCAACCCGATATTCAGCCCAAAATTGTAGAAGAGCAGGTTGAGAGGATTGCTGCTGGTCAGCGTCGCCGGTGAAGAGCTAGTGGCGGGCGTATAGAGTTGCGTCGAGGGAAACTGTCCTGTAGTGGTGTTGCTTTGATTCTTGCCGTAGCTAAAGAGGTTAATACCAAATTGCTCCACCTTCGACCGGTCGATCTCTACGATCTCAACCTGTAGCCTCACCTGCCTGATATGCGGCGGTCGCACGACCACGGAATTGACCACAACTTTCGCATACAGCGCGGCCAGCTTGCCCGCCACCTCGGCCGAGGCATCGCTCAACACCGTGCCGGATAGAGAAACGCGATCCAGCTGTGCTTCTACCTGGATGTCGTCATTCGGCAGCGCCTGGTGAATCTCATTCTGCAGGCTGGCCACATCCAGGTCAGAGAAAACCAGGTAGGTGGCGGACTGGCCCGCTTCGTCCCACAAGATCAGGCTGCTCAGCCCCGGTGTTTTCGCCGTAACCACGATCTGCGTGGGGCTCGACGGAAACGAATCGACCGCTAGCGGATTACTTACATACACGCGCTTGAGCCGGCTGGCGCTCTTGATAAAAATCGACCGCCCCACCAGCACGTGCAGCGTCTGGCTGGCGGATCTTGTCGAGCTGCTTAACGTGGTCGTTACGTCCGGCAATGGGGCCGTGTGCACTGCTCTCACGTAGGCGGCGGTGGGAGCCGTCGCTGCGGGAATGGTTGGCGGCGCCTGGGCATGGGCGGCGGCGGCACAAAGCATAGCCGGCAACAGCGCGCGATATGTACCTTGCCGGGAAACATTCATGAATATCAATCTGTGTGCCTTAGCGAAAGCCATTGAACACTTGCTTGTCACCCAGGATGGTCTCCACCTCGTACTCCCTGGGCTTGGGGTGTAACAGTTTGTTCACCGGCACTTCCGCTCCGCGGTCAGGCGAAATAGCGGGAGCGCCGGCCAGCTGAGTGAGCCCCACCGGCGGGCTCAGTGCCTGCTCCTCGTCGGCGCCGTTTCTCAGCACGAAATAAATTCCTCCCAAGCTGGTCGCGAGCACTAACTTCTCTGCGTCCTGCGGCTTGAGCAGCAGCGTCACCACGTTGACGCTGATCGGCTTGCCATCGGCCTGGGGCTGTATCTGCTGCCCTGCGGCCAGCACCACCACATCCTGCAATGCGGTCAGCGTCTGCGGCTCCGGCGCGGTCACCGAGTGATAGGTCATCAGCACGTCGACATGGGTACCGGGCAGCAGGAAGCCTGCTACCCCTACTACCTCGTCGGAACGAACGGAGATCGCTCGCATGCCCGAGGGAATCTTCGCCGTCAGCCCCGCGCCTGCTCCCGCTGCCGCCAATTGCCGTTCCAGGATGGGTTCGCCCTTGGGCAACGGATAAAGCACGATTCTGCCCGCAACCTCATCGATCTTGCTGAAGCCGCCGGTAAGCGGTGTCGCTGCCGGCCATTCCACCAGCTGCAGGCTCCCCGGCTTCAACTGTTCTCCCGCGTCCAGCGCCTTGGCTGAGGCAACATACAGTTGCTTCTTCGGCGCCTCGACATGAGCCGCCTTGGCCAGCCGCCGGCTCAGCCAGAAGGTGAACAGACCCGAAACCAGCACCGCGAACAGCAAGGCCATAAGAAGGCGCTTTGCCTTCATGGCTTCACCTCTGCACCATCAACCGGCAAAGGCTAAGCCCGCTCCCGGCGGCGATAGCCAACGCATAGGGCAAGCGAAGCGCTTGCGCATTGTCAAGGTTGAGGTCCGCATGCGGCGCCAGGCCCGCTCTTCCGTGATGAGCCACCAGCGCGCCCATGTTTAGCAGGGTCTGCTTGAGCCGGCGATGATAGAGCGCCAGGCCGATGGCCATCACTCCGCCGGCCAACGACGTCAAGACAAGCAGTGGCGCAACCAGCGAGAGCCCGGCACTGCAACCCGCCGCGGCGATCAGCTTCACGTCTCCCCCACCCATTCCACCGGCAAGATAAAACAGCAGAAAAATCAGGCCGCACACCAATCCCCCGGCAGCTGCCGATCCCAACTGGCGCCATCCACCAAGACTGTAATGCAGCAGCAGGCCAAACAAGATTGCGGGAAGGGTAAACGCGTTCGGTATCCTGCGGCTGATTACGTCATACCCTGCGCCCACCAGAGCGCAAAAAAGCGAGCAAGCCGCGTACACAAACTCGATATTCAGTCTTCCCACAGAATGACTTCCCAGTCGGCATTTTCAGTTCGAGCTCGTTGGTGCAAGTTCCATATCGGACCAAACCCGAGCTCAGCGGGCTAAGTTAGAGGGCGTTGGTTATTCGGGTGCCAACGGCGGTGAGAACATTCACAATGGAAGTCGCGAGAGTGCTCATCGCGGCCGTGGCGCCCAACCCGATCAATGCTGCAACGAAAGCGTATTCGATAAGGTCCTGACCAGACTCCTCATGCAAAAGGTCAGAAAAAAGCCGGTTGAGTAGTTTCATCATTCCTGTTAGATAACAATCTGATCAGACAGCGATGAGTCTTCCGTCCAAATCAGCAGCGAGCGTGCGGATTTGCTAGACGGACGCGTTTAACTTACTGCCGACGGTGGAAAATGCAGTGCTGATATTATTCGCCAGACTGGTCATTGCTGCCGTAGCTCCCAAAGCGATTAACGCGGCGACCAGCGCATACTCGATAAGATCCTGCCCAGACTCATCACTTAGAAGGTTAGTCAGAATGCCTTTTAAATTTGTCATTGCCACTCTCCTTAGGGCTGTTAGATCGCGAACGCGCGGACTATCTAGTGGCATGTTGTATCTAAGCTGCGGCGCTGTCAATCACACCTTACCCGGGGGCTAAAGAGAGATACTTACAATGGTCACGAATATGTATGCGGAAGCGATGGAGCGCGGGTCATCTGGAAACCTAAGTGGGAGTCCTAATGGGTGCGTGGATTGCTGCCGATAAACAAGCGTGGCGCAGAATTGCAACGATGGAAGGATCGATGCACTTAACCGTATGACCAGCCGCGATCCATCAAGACTGCCTTCGGAGAAGAAAGAACTCCGCGAGAGCCTGGCCAGCTGGCTGCGATTCCACTGGCCAGGCGGGGCAAGACGCTTGTGCCTGGGGCAGCAAGGTCAGAGCCTGGCTGAGGTCGCAATCATGCTCCCGATCTTTACCGTCCTGGTCTGCTACGCCGTGGACTTCGGCTTCTTCTTTCTCGTCGCTACATCCCTCAACTCTGCCGCACGCAACGCCATGGAGTATTCCATCCAGGGCACCTCCTCGCCTGCCCAGGCTGCCGAGCCAGCCGCCACAGTAGTCTCGAATCTTGCCATTGCCAGCATTGGGCGTTCTGGCGCCTCCAGCGCCAACGTCTCCGTTCAGGTATGTTCGAGTGCAGTGGGCGTGAACGCGTTGAACAACACGACCCAATGCACAACTCCGAGCACGGGGGCCGGCGCGGTCACCGGCACGCCCGATATTGATCCTGAATCCCCCACCTTCCAGTTGAACCGCGTGGACGTGCTCTACACCTTCACTCCACCACTCCCCATTCCCGCCTCCATCTTCCCCATGCCAACCTTCCATCGCATGGTGGAAATGAGGGGTATGCAATGAACCGTCGTCTTAGGCCGCGGTCCTTGAAGGGTACGGGCTTGAGAGTTTGCGTGAGAACTGGAAGAGAAACCGCAGGTCCCTCCACTCCGCTGCGCTCCGGTCGGGATGACAATTCTGTTGCAAGGAAATGGTCCCACAAAGTGGTCGGACAAGTGCATGTCAATGGCCCCACAGAATTGTCATCCCGACCGGAGCGCAGCGGAGTGGAGGGACCTGCGGTTTCTCTTCCAGTTCTCACGCAAACTCTCAAGTTTCTGCGTATGCGGTTGAAAACACTTCCAGCCTCAACCGCTGAGGGGCCGCGTTTTTCTCCAGCCCATAACGGCAGAGATCGGTGCCGCGAAGATGGACAGGCCACGCTCGAGATGGTGGTCTCGCTCACCGTGGTCTTCTCGCTCGTATTCTGGTTATTTGAGCTTTGCATGTTCACCTACACCTGCAGCGTACTGAACGATGCAGCCCAGGAAGGCGTGAGATACGCCATTATGCACGGAACCGACAGCTCGCTTTGCAGCGGTCCTGATACCGTGTGTACCAATCAGACTCCCTACTCGAACGTGCAGGCGGTGGTCTCCGCCGCGGCGTCTGCCTCGCTGCACAACATCTCCGCCATGACAGTTACCGTAAGCTACGGCAACAGCACAGCAGCAATCGGAAATCCGGTCGTGGTCAGAGTAGCCTACACGTACGTCCCTTTTCTCAATTTCCCCGGCCTGGCGAACGCGCTGGCCTTCACCTCTCAGGGCCAAATCTTGTACTAACGTCGCAAGGATGCAGCCATTACGAAAACCAAAGCTGTATCTCCTTTCGCGAGCGTAGAACTGGATAGCCAATCAGGCCAGGCCTCGGTGTTCCTGCTCTTGATCCTGGGCACATTCCTGCTCGCCTCTGTGGGCTTCGCCGTCGACCTCTCCAGCATGTGGTTTCATCGCCAGACCGCGCAATCGGCCGCCGACGCCGCTTGCGTGGCCGGGGCGATGGACATGCTCTACCTGCAAAAGGGCACCATCACCAGCAGTCCTGGCTTTACCGTCGGAACCGCAGGGGACTGCTCTTCATCCTCCACCGCCGCGCTGTGCCAGTATGCGGCATTCAATGGCTACACTGCGACCACCTCTGCTGCCTCATGGGGCGCAAGTACATCCGCCGGCGCGGTCGCGGTTAATTGGACTTTCCCCGCTTCGGTAACCGGCGTCACCGCCGCTTCCGGAATCACCTACCCGTTTCTCAATGTTGTGGTGCGAGAAAAACCTAATACCTGGTTTATGGGCATGGTAGGAGTCAGGTCGCTGCCCCTGGGAGCATCTTGTACCTGCGGACTGCCACCTGGAACTCCATCCGCGCCTTTGGTCATTCTCAACCCCACCATCAGTTCATCCCTTACCCTTTCCGGCGGCGCTCATATTGTGATCGCGGGAGGCCCGGCGACCAGCATCCAGGTGAATTCCTCGGCTAATGGCTCCCCTTCATCCAATGCTTCGAGCAATGCCGTGTATTGCAATGGCGGCAACGGATATCCCATCGATACCAGTACCGCGGGGCCGGCGGGGACGGGCGGAAATGTGGCCATCGTCGGCGGTCCCACCACCAACCAATTTTGCGGCGCGAATTACATCATGAACAACACCACCCATGCGCAGTGGAAGAGTCCCTCGGCGGTCGCAGCCGACCCCTACGCCAGTGTTCCCGCTCCCACCCAGCCGCCGGGCAAAGTAGCGGAAGCCACAACTCCCGTCGCCACCGTGGCCCAGGGCTATACGCCAACCTCTGACCCAACCTATGGCTACACCTCGGGTACCTGGGTCGCGAGCGGAACCGACAGTTGCCCCAACACCGCGGCGCAGCAGCATTACCTGACCTACAGCTCGACTTATCCCTTGAACGGCGGCAATATCTACGGCAATTGCCTGGAGTTTACTCCGGGTTATTATCCCAGCGGCATCAATACCACCAGTCTCGCAGGCTATGCCAACGATGTAGTCATCTTCATGCCCGGCGTTTACTACCTGAATGGAAACCTGACCGTGGGTTCATCCACCACGCTGCGCAATGCCTGGGTCGGGGCCCAGCCGTCGACCCAAGGGGTCATGTTTTATTTTCTCACCGGGGGGCCGACTTTTGCCGGAGGCTCGGGGGCAGCCAGCAGTTCCATCAACACGGTTCCGTCTTATTACATGAACTGTTCCAGCACCGCCACACCCTCCGGCACGCCGGCTTCGCTTATCGGCAACGTGCTGATATCCCAGTGTGGCGCCGGGGGAACCTACATCGGCGCCCCCAGTTCCGATACTTATTCAGCCACTGGGAGTCGCGGACTGCTCTTCTTTTCCGCTCACTCGAGCACTTATAACAACACCCTGATCGGCGCGGGCGCATCCTTCAACTTCAGTGGCGGCTTGTATTTCCACAACAGCAGTTATAACGATCTTGTCCAATTAAGTGGCGCCGGCGGCTCCACGACCTATGCCGTAGGAAATATCGTAGTTGACCAGTTGACCCTGAGCGGGAGTGGCACCATCGCCATGAATCTGGTCGGCTCCACCACCTCCGCTGCGCCCGAAGTCAGCATCTTCCAGTAGGCAAAGGATCTATTGCGCCGCCGCAAGCCAGGGGTTGGGGAATAGGATAGGGCTGCAGGAACTGTTCTGCTGCGTGGGGATCCCACGGAGCGGTTCTGTCCGGCGGTCGCATGAATCCCTTTTCCGGCGGAACAAGCAGCCACACCCGGCGGTCTCTGAACTCGCACAGCAGCGGCAAATTCGATTCTCCAGGCTCAGAATCTCGCGCCCAGATAACATGCTGCGTGGGAATGTCATAACCGTTGTTAATCCAATCGTTCCACCAGAAGTGGTCGGGGCGATAGCGGATAATGACCAGCTGCTTGCCGGGCTTTGATTCCATGATCTGGTGAATGTCCTGCCACGCGGGCGTCTGACCATGCTGGATCATCCAGGTACCCCAGCTGGGAATCCCGTCCGTTGGAACCACCATAAGGCGCACAGCGAACATGATGACCATCACCGCTAGAGTGCCGCGCATTAATTTGACGCAAACTATATTGCGTCGACCGCTGACCCTCATCAAGCGGAGGCCGTTCAGCAATATGAGATACAAAATACCGGTGGCTACCGCGAAGTAGTGCGCCTGCAGCGCTGTTTCCGCGAAGTAGCCAACACAGGCGAAGCCGAGCGTGTATATCAAAACCCTGGATTTTTTGGCGCGCCATGTTGGAATGAGACCGATAAGAGGCAACGTCAATCCGGGAAAGATGAAGAAAATCCATTCACAAATGCCTTTTGCCATCAATTCCGGCAGAAAATCACTCGCGCCTTTGTAGCTCGTATAAGGCAACATATCCCCGTCACGGTTATAGCTAAGCTGTTCCGGGAATTGGTAATGAACCGAATAGTTCGGTTTCCCAAACAGAAATGGCGGAGCCATACCCCACTGCCGCCAGTGTGCTACCCAGGGGAAAACGAAGTGTCCGGTCACGCGGTGGCAGTAGTAGCCAGTGAGGGCGGCTCCCACCAGCAAAAGGGTTAGCCCTGGGAGCAACACGCGAAACCTCGTTCGCTTTTTGAACAGAGCCCACAGACTATAGAGACAGATGGGCATCGCCAATAGACCACCTTCAAATGGACGTGAGTTCGCCAACAGGATGAGTCCGAGCGCCATTAGGAATCCGTCACGCGGTTTTTGCGTGCGAACAAGCCTGCCTGAGGCCCCCAACAGCAGGCAGCCGCCCAACATCGCCACCGAGCCCCCCCAATAAGCATTGCCGAAGTAGCTGAACCAGCTGATGCGAACCACTGCCAACAATGCGCCCAGGAGCGCCCATTCCGCGGGCAAATAGGCTTGGAGCATCCAGCAGAGGCTCGCCGCTGCCAGCGCCATGCTCAACATCACGCCTACTCTTGGAGTCCCCAGGAAACGCTGACCGAATGCCATGAAAAGTGGCGGCCCCGCACCGTACTTTGTCATATAGGTCGGCTGCAGCAATACATGAAACGCCTCGAAATGATGCCATTGTGGAGGCGTTGGATTGGTAAGCCGTCCATGGGCAAAGGTGTCGCTTGCCAATAGGTAGCTGAACTCGTCCTGCACATGGGGCGGAGGAAACGGCTCGATAGGCAAGAGCGCGATGCGGCCGAAAAACGACAGCAGAAAGACCATCAGGCAAGCACGCGGCCGCTTCAATGCGAATCCGCGAAAACCGCGATTCGGAAAAAATGCAGTATGTCGAACCGGGGCGACCGCGAATACGATGAGCGTGGCGAGCGTTACCAGCGCTTCGATGAGGAGCAGCGACAGGTGGTGCGGCTCAAGGTGCAGAAAGCGGATGTAGCTGGTTTGCAAATGCACCCCGTGGGCGTGGACACTTCCCTAACCGTGTACCTGGCCCCTACAACAATCATCGTCCTAAACACTTGTATGCTTCTGCCGATGAGATTATGTGACTGCTGATGCGCGGGAGAGCACACGCCAGGCGCTGAGGTATGGATTTCCTTGAATTGATGCGGATAGATGGACAGAAAAGCTTACCTCAGGGCCTGAAGGTATCTGCGTGAGAACTCAACCCGGCAGAGTCTGTGCCCTAACAGAAACCAATAGGAACTGGACGGGTGCCCCACGTTCGCCTCAGCGTACGTGGGTCGAAAACGATGTGTTTCGATTGCTTTTACTTGATCGATATCGCAAAAGCTTTGGTGGGCTTCGCCCGTCTTATTCGGCCCACGTACGCTGAGGCGAACGTGGGGCACCCGTCCAGTTCCTATTGGTTTCTGTTAGGGCACAGACTCTGCCGGTAATCAATTTTGGACCGAAGGTTCTCACGCAGACACTTAAGATGGAGCAGTCTCAGCTACGTGTAGATTCGCAGACGCTTTGGTATGTCCTCTGGTCTACGATGTGCCTCACCTCTGTGGGCGACGCCTTGGCTCCTTATCCTATCTTCTCCGGCAAGATGGGCATGAGCTTCAACTTGCTGGTTGCCGCGATTGCAGGCATACAGATGTTGGTGCGGGGCACATTCCTTCGGCATAAGGAAGCGGGGCTCGCGACGGTTCTGCTGATGGTCTTCATCACTGCCCAACTGTCGCAATGGGCGCGAACGATGGGACCACCACCACAGAATAGTGGCGTCGATTTCAGCGCATACTACCTCGCCGCGAGAGTGCTTTCCGACGGGTCCGGCCAAAGCCTTTATCAGCTCCCACTCTACCCAGATGGCAGAATGGATCTCAATGCTCAGGCTCCTTTGTCCTCGTCTTGGCACACCGCTGCTTTGCGCTACAATGTTCCATTCTCGGCTCCCTATATCTATCCACCTTTCTTCGCAATTCTGATGAAGCCATTTGCGCGTCTCTCTTTTTCCTCCGCTCTTACAGCCTGGAAGCTGTCCACTGTGTTGTTGCTCGCCGGGGCGGTTCTTCTCTCACTCAGTATCGGCGGAGTTCGCATCGACTGGAGGCTGGCTCTCATACTTTCGACGGGCCTGTTCTCGTACTACCCGTTTCTTGACAATCTATTCTGGGGACAAGTCGGCGGCTTAATTCTCTTTCTACTCACGGCGGGCGTGTGGTTGCAGGCCAGAAATCGTACTTCGCTGTCCGCTCTCTGCTTTGCCGCTGCGACTCTGATCAAACTAACTCCAGCGTTGGCTTTGCCCGTGCTGATATTTCATCGTCGATGGAAGTGGCTGGCGGCGTATGGCGTCTGGATTATCGTTATGCTGGTTTTCTCGGTTGGGCAGGCGGGATGGGCTATGCACCAACAGTTCTGGCACGACGTTTTGCCAAAGATCTCCTGCGGTGTGCCGGTTAGCGAGAATTCATCGGTCGTGGCCTATGTGCAGGATCTCTTTTTGGGGCAGGTGCACAGTGCGCAGAGCCCGCCGCTCACGATCCCACCCTATGCCTGTACGTTCTCACGATTGTTAGCATTTGCCATCTACTTGCTCATGTTGGTCCGCTTCTATTTGAGACGTCGTGACGGAAACCTGGTACGTGATCTCGTAGTCATGGCCTTGGTCGGGATCGTGGTTTCCCCGATCAGCTGGTGGCACCAATACACCATTGGCGTGCTGCCTTTTCTCTATTTGTGGTGCAAAATGCCTGCGAAAACCAATCGTACGCTCCTGGCTCTTTTTGTGGCGGTGGGAACCAACATCATTGGCTTCGTTCTAGTCTCAGTAGATAACCACGTAGCCCAACTGATCCTTGCCGCGATTGTTCCAGGCCTGACAATTACAGTGGTCTATCTGGAACTCCGGCCCACGCGAGAGCTCGGCTCTCATCATGGATCACCTGTGGGAATGAAGCAAACGGCGCAGCAGGTAGTACTCGTTGATGGGCCGGTCATCCCGCATTGCCGGCGCTCGAGGATCCTCCGCAAGGAGTTTTTCCAACGATAGTTCCTGGGACAGAACTACTTCGAACTGTTGTTGGGGGTTGGCCCGCGGACCCCATTCCACGAAGTCGGAAACCGCGCGAGACGGCAAGCGCGCCGCGAGTACCGAGCTTGAGGTCGTCGGCAGTGGCTCCATGCTGGCGAGGAAGTGAATTCCCAACCGATCGAACGACGGAAAGGCCCGTACGTACGGGAAGGACTGCATAAGAGCTTTGGTTATGGAGGTGGTGGTCGCGCTATCGCCTTCCATTTCCGGATACCAGGTTCCCAAAATTCCATCCCTTCGCAAATGCCTTTTAACCACTTCGTAGAAATCACGCGAGTAAAGCAAACTGGAACCCGGAGCTTCTGGAGGTGGGGGCGGGTCCACGACAATGACATCGTAGGTTTGAGTTGAACCGTCGAGGAAGCGGCGGCCGTCATCGACAACGATTCGCGCCAAAGGAGAACCCGCCAACTTCGCTGCGTCTTCATGGTAATACCCAAACAGTGCAGGAACACTCGGGACCAAATCTACTACCGTGGTGGAAATTCCCCAGGAAAGCATTGAGCGGAAGCTGGTTCCCATTCCGAAGCAGATGACAAGGCCCTGTTGTGGGAACCTGGACATGAATGCGAGCGGCAGATGGGCCATATACTTGGTGATCGGAGTTAACGACGTCATCCCGACTCCATTTACCAAGAGCTTTCGATCAAAGCCTGTTCCTGTGGCGAGCACGGTGGCCGTGTAGTCTCTTCGGACCTCTCGTAGCTTGTATTTAGTTTCGTAATCGTGGCTCATACTAAAAAGCAGGATCGCGGCAATGGCTGCGAGGGCAAGCTTGAGTTTCGGGCTGAGCCCGAACTTAGGCGGCTCGGAAGAGGGCTTGTGAGACGCTGTTAGTACGGCTATCGCAAACAAAGGAATTGACAGAACCATGCTTGCCCGACGTTCCCCTAGCCACGGCAGGAGCCAGAAGCCGGCTAAGAGGGGCCCGGCAATGGAGCCCGCAATGTTGACGGCGTAGGCGGTGCCGGCGCGATCGGAATCGCCGGATGACAAGGCATCCACTAACAAGGGAGTAAGAAAACCCGCCATAGCGCAGAAGGGCACGATGGCGCAGAGGCGGAAGCCGCTTGCCAATGGCAGCAGGGGATCCGCCGCAAGCACCGGGATCACGGCAAACAGCGCCAGTAAACTCCATGCCGAAGCACTCTCGCCGGGTAGGTGGGAGTCGGCCTGCGAGCGGTAATTCTGCGAGCCCACAACAGTAGCCACCAGGTATACTGCGAGGATTCCTGCGAAAGCATACACGACATTTCCGAGATAGGGGGTGAACTGGCGGATCCAGATGACCTCCATACCCATGGCGACCAGTCCGGTTGTGAATAAGAGAGACAGAAGGGCCGCAGTGGGAAATCCATAGAGTCCCGGTGCTGTCGCTTGCCCAGAGGTCGACGTCTCAAGCGAAGAAGATGAGACCGTGTAGAAGCTCAGCTTGAGGGCTAACAGCGCCAGAATTGCATTCAGACTGCCCGCGACGTAGAGCGTCCCCTGGAATCCCAGCAACTCAATTAAAAAGAAGGCTGAGGCGATGGTGCCAAGCAAGCCGCCAACCACGTTGGCCACGTATAAGTAGCTGAAAGAACGCTCTGATGTTGCCCGGTCGGTTTGTCGAATGACTGCCATCAGCAGAGGAAATGTCGATCCCATGCAGGTGCACCAGGGTACCAGCGTGATGGCGACCCAAATACCGGCCAAGGTGTAGTAGCGCGAGGTTTGCCATACTCCAAAGCCTCCCATGCCTTGCAACAACATTCGTCCGAGTTTTAACTGCAGAGGGACAGCCAATGACGAGATTCCCACGAGCAATTCGGCAATGGAATAGAAGCGCAGCATCCGTGGCGCATCTAAATCCAGAACCCGGTGCGTCCATACTCCTGCACACCACGAACCCAGACCCAGACCGGCCATGAACATCGAAAGTACTATGGCAACAAGGGCCGTGGTCACGCCGAAGCTGGCCATAGCGAGACGAACCCAAACCACCTCATAAACCAAGCCGCAAAATCCGGAGACCACAAAAACACCGAAGTACCAGCGCAAATTGGATCTTGGAATCTCACGTTGGCTTGTCTTCGATTCGCGATGCTTTAGCAAAACAGGCATTTTTGTCCTGACAGTTTCGGTATCTGATTGCCCCCACGCTGCTAGCTCACAGCCGGGCACTGGCCGCGAATTTCGATCGCCGGCGTACTTCTTTTGCCGTTTGCGTAGATGTACCAGCCAAGCCAGGCAGGGGCAGTCCACACGTAAAATGGCGACGTGATCTGAACATTTCCGTAAACCTCGATCAGAGCAATGCCCGCAATCAATCCAAGCGGTAGAAGCGAACGCCCGGACTCCAGTGCACGATAGAGGCCAGCGAGAACCGCTGGAAGCAGAACAGCTTCATCGAAAAACCAACCATAGGGTGCGCAGCTCACTGAGACCAGGAGCAACAACATACCTTGATCCATCCAGTTCCAATGAGTGCGCCCGGTCCAGAAATACCAGATGGTCCAACTGCAGCTGAAAATCTCAAGGGCAAATTGTGGCCACACGGCATTGCGATCAATGAGCAGGCGGAGGGTTGCGCTTAGGGTTGGCGAATACACATTGAGCGCTTCGCCGGTGCTCATCATCTGTTGGTATTGCACCCAGACATGCGGATCGAAATAGAGGGTGAGCGCGCAACTGGCAGCCAAGGCGGCGGAGATTCCGGCGAGCAAGCGGTATGCCTTCCGGCTCACCACCCAAAGAAGCAAAGCGATGGTGAAGGGTAAGAACAGCTGTGGCTTCATGGCGCACGGCAAAAGAGCCACGCCGGCGAGGAAGGGGCAAGACTTGTGCAAATAGAGAAAGACCACAATGCCCAGCAAACAGAAGATACTAATTTGCCCCACTGCAAGGCACGCCAGCGCGGGGGGGAAGATCCAGCCGATCAGGTGTAACCGGCTGTTGGGGCGACCATGGATGAGCCAGAGAAGCCAGATCGACGCCGAGAGCCCGCCAAGAAGGGCGAGGGACCATAAGATAAGGGCGGTCTTTGCGCTGACGAGTCCGAGCGGTAATACAAGGAAGAAAGCCACTGGAGGACTAAACGTGATCTTAGGCTTGGAACGAGCCAGTCCCACGTTGCGCTCTAATCGCAGTGTGGCCTCGGCATCGTAGGGATTCGCACCGTGAATCAGTTGCTGTCCAGCCGCCCAATATTCAATAAAGTCTTTTTCGCAGGCACTCTTATCATTAAGCGTGAAGACGTACATGACGGTTACAAAACAAAACCCGGCCGCGATAATGCTGCCGGCCGCAAAGAGGCGCCAGCAGCTTTTCTTCATAGGCGGATCCCCACCCTAGTTTTTGCAGCACCCGCAACTGCGCGAAGCCGAGGTACACCCCAAATGATCCGGCCCAGTCGAGGTAGAGAGTTTTCCATTGGCAATACAAATGTTTACATAAAGACAGGCTTGGGAGAGCGCCGGTCCAAGCTATATGCAGAAGGGCAATCCATACAGACCCATTACGGGAAGGGCGCGCAAGTCGGAGAAGCCAGGAGTCTTCGGCAGAAGAGGATGGCCAACCCGTCATCGTACTCAGCACGCCAGTCCTCGCTTTCTCTTAGCAAACTGGACAACGGCGAATCTACGGGCATGAGTACCCATTTCACCTGATATCGATCGAGTGGCTCACGCCATTGCCGGGATCCCACAATGGCCTTCCCGTAGTCCTTGAGGAAAGCTACTCCATAAAAATCGTGCCGGTCGTCGAAGTAAACTCTAGTTCCCGGATAGAGCCGGTAAATGAGATAGGCGCCCCAGCTATCGGTGCTGAAAAGATGATCTCGAATGCCTGTTTGCGCGATGAACCGGGCTGCTTTCACCGGATAGATTTTTGCATCAAAGTGGGCGGAGATTATCGGTTTGGAAAACGCGCGCCCACCGTTTAGGACCAGTGCCGCGGATGCGGCCATCGTAACCGACGCCAGCACATGCCCGTGGAACTGTCCTTCGAGGCGTGTCATGCCGTCCGAAATACCTTGTACAGTATCGCGCAGGAAACGTAACCATTGCGGACCGGACTGGTCCTCGGGTTTCGAGGAGATCGCCACCGTCAACGGCGGACCAAGTACCAGACTCATAAGGATGGCCGATATAGGTATGTTGCGTGCCGCATATAGCCCCGCGTGCAGGGAGAAGAACAGCAGCAGCAACCCGGTCACGCTGATCTGATCGCGAACCGCTCCCGCGATCGCCAGCAGCAGAAACAGCTCGAAGTACCCGTAAACAGCAACGTGAAAATTCGGCGAAGTGAATTCGTCAATGCTGTTCATCAGAAAGCTGTCAGACAGGTATTGGTAGACATGAACGTGCAATTTGTAGCCGTACGGTGTCAGCAGCGTGGTCAGTAGGCAAAGCGCGAAGATGGCGGCCAGGTGAGCTAGCTTTCGCCCATCCCCCTCGCGCGGTGTGCTGAGCGCGGTCCAGGCGCGCCCGATAGAAAAAACCCCAAGTAGCCCTAGCCCCAAAACGAACCCCGCGTGAAGATTTACCCAGAGCAACATCAGCGGCGGAAGCCAGAGCAGCGCCGAGACGTCTCCCTCTTCAAAACGGTACAGAGTCTCCACCCAGAGCAGGGTTAGCAGCCAGCTCAGAACGTGTGGCCGGGCGAGCATATGAACCTGGGCAGCCGCTGCCGCCAATAGGGTCAGAGACGCAGCCACGGCCAGGTTTCCGCTTCTGCGCAAAATGAATCGGAACAATAGCGCGAACGTCACGCCTATGACTGCAGCGGTAAAGAGTACGACTCCATTCAAACCCGAGACGTGGTGGATTGCGGCTATGACAATGTCGTACATCCACTCCCATGCGTACCAGGGCTCTCCGTGCCTGGTGTAGGAAAAGGGATCGGTGCGCGGCACCGCGTGGGTCGCCAGCATGAGTTCGCCACTCCGGATATGCCATCCCGTATCGGCATCACGCAGCAGGCCGGCGCTCATAGGACTGAACGCCAGCAAGCATAGAAGCACCAGAAAAAACACATCCGCGAACGATGGCAGCACCCAACGTAGCCAAACCGCCGGGGCGGCCTCCGGAGTCATCGGTTCTCCGCACAATCCCGAAAACTCGTGAGCGCATGGGCGGCCAGGATCGTGAGCAAAGGATCGACCACCAACCGGTACCGGAACTCAGCGTGGGTGATGTAGTAGGGCAAAGGAAAAACCAGCAGCGGCAAGAGAAACAATACGGCCAGGCGGAGCCGGCCTTCTCTCACCAGACGCCAGATACCCATGAATCCAAGAGAGCTAGTAAATACAGCATGGAGAGTGAAAATTAGGGAACCGTCTTTGTTACCAGTTCCCGTCCAGAAGCGGAAGAATCGCACCGCGCTGAGTCGCAGGAACGCGTTCGGATGGCTGCCAATGTATGCTTCGGCCAGCGCCGATTTGTCGTGCATATAGGCCACCTCCCCTTTGGCCACATACTGGTCATATTCCCATCGGTTGAATATTGGGAATTGCGATTCATCCAGGAACCCCGATGCTCCGGCGCGGTTGCCCACCCATAATTCGAAGCCAACTGTGCTGCGCAGAGGAATGAATGCATGCAGCACGCGGGCATTCCGTATCGGCCACGGAGCAAACACCATGCAGAGCGCAAGCAGCGCCAGGGGGAAATACCAAAACGTCTTTCGCGTCTGCCACGCCGCCCAACCCATGAGCGTCAGCAGGGGCGGCAGCAGCGATGGATTCACCAACGCCGCCAACCCCGTATAAGCGCCCATCAGCGTCCACAGCGATCCACTCGGCGTGCGCTCACAGTACAGCGCCAAAGCCACCATGCCCACCAGCAGCAGCGTAGACAAGCAGGTTTCCCAAAAGATCGTCGGCATCCAGATAAGCGGCAGCGATACCGCCCAAAACACTCCGCTCGTGTTGGCCGCCCGAATGCCAAAGGACAGTCGTGCAACGTGCATGATGCACAGCACGGTGAGCACACTGAACAGAAGCTGCATCGCCATCACGGCGATCGCCGCGGCAAAGGTAAACGAGCCAAAGATGCGGAAGAAGAGGGCGATGATCGCAGGGTATCCCGGAGCTAACAGGGCAGTTGGACCGGTTGAGCCGCCGAACGGCGAGCTGAGTCCTTGCCCCGTGACCAGCGATTGCGCCAGTGTTCCCAGCTCAATCCCGCGCGAATAGAGCCAGTTATGCGGAAACCGCGCAATCACAAACCATAAAATAAGTAACCGTAATAGTAGCGCCAGCGCAAGAATAGGCACGGTACGCGGGCGCATCCCGGGTGCGGTCTTCGTCGTCAAGCTGCAATCAAACGCGAGATTGCTCAAAATCTTCGCCGCGTCTACTTAAAGGCATAGCCAACGCCAACCGAAAAGATGGGGAAGAAAGTTGCGTAGCTAAGGTTATGGTTATTGCGCGCGATGAACGCCGCGAGGTTCTGCTGGAAGCCAGCGTCTTGATTCACTGATTCACACCCGATCGCTGCGGGTTGCGTGGGATCGCATGCGCTTCCCGTAAAATTGACCTTCAATCCGGGTTGGCCTACATAGTAGAACCCCGCTTCAACCGGGATACTCAAGTGGTTGCCGGTGCGCGGGATCGCATTCCCCATCCCCAGCGTAAAGCCGGGGGAAGCCTTTCTAAAATCGACCGAACCTCCTCCGTGCAGCGGGTCAGTAAAACTGCTGATGTAATCCTGGCCGTTCAAGGTGATCGTGCTGCCCGGCGGAACCAGGGCGGTTGCCTTTGCTTGATTGTTGTTCGCGAACACCACCAGGGGGCTCAGTCGAAAGCGTCCACCGAATGGGAACCAATCCAGGGACGCGTGTCCCCATCGCATGCGCAGATTGGTAGCGACGTTGGCCCCCTGATCCTGAAAGCTTGTGCTGTAGCCAAAGAAGTCAGAGCCCGCGCGGATATTGAATCTCCTGGATAAATTAGTCGCTACATCGAAACCAACTCCGCCCAAGCCCGCGTGTGACCCCAAGCCGATCCTGGAAAATGGGCGAACCGTCCAAGGTAAAACAGCGCCGGAAGCAGGCAGTGCGGCAAACGCCGAAAAGTCCTCCATTACTTTGGATATCGGCGAGCTTTGTGAGCTTCCGTCATGGCCTAAGACAAGCATCACGAGAATCAATGCTCCCGCATGAAGTATTCGTGTCCTTGTCAATGGCTTCCATCCTTGTCCGCGTTATCGGCAGATGCGGTGGATGCTAGAGGGGGTAGTCGGCTTCGAGGGCCTTTCTGGGCAGCGCAGGCCACAACTTTTTCCGGGTTTCGGCGTCTTAACCCAGGAGGAGTGAGTAAAGCAGCCATGTCCCATCCCCGCGCTACCCTCGCCCTTCTCGTCCTCCTGCTTGTTGGACCTCTTGCCGTCTTGGGGCAAAGTGCGCAGGCCGCGCCAAACCAGCAGCAGCCTCTCAGCTGGGTCCCCCAGGGTTTCGAGGCGCTGGGCCAGCGTGCCGCCTTCCACACCGATTTCACCTTTGACCGCTCCATGCTGCAGTTGGCCGGCTACTTTATCGGTGATGCTGATCAGGAGGCGCGCAATGCCATTGCCAAGCTGAATGGCATCTCGGTGCACAGTTATCACTTCGCTGCGCCCGGCCTCTACGACCCTGCTGCACTGGATCTGATCCGTAGGCAATACGAGGCTGCTGGCTGGCGGCATCTAGTCGCGGCCCATGGCAAGGGTGACCCCTTCAATGCCGGGCAGACTGACCTATGGATCAACTTCGCTCACATGGATGTGACTGGAATGATGGTGTTGGTCTCCTCGCCCAAGGATCTCAACCTGATTGCCCTCAACGGGGACATCAGCACGCTCGATCTGCTGCATCTTCGCGGCCATTTCGGTATCCCGCGTTTTTCCGGCGACGGCTTTGTGCCCCCCGGGCCATCCTCGCGGGCGCGCCGTCCTTACGTGGCGCCTGCGCCTGATGCCGGCACCCAGAATCAGGCGCCAGACTCAGCTCCAGACCAATATCCGAGCGGTGTAGGTGTAGGCGTAGGCGGACCTTCAGTAGAGGCCGCCCCCCCGCCTCCCACTCCCCCAGGCTTCTAAAAGTCGCTTAGGAAAGCGACGGGTGCCCCACGTTCGCCAACCTGGGCCGGGCAACGAAGGCTGGGTGCTCCATTTGCCCCGATTTCCTGCGGAGGCTTGAGGCGTTGGTACACTCCATGCGCCTTTCCTAAATGAAAGGCGCACACGCGGACCTGTTCAGCACAGTGTGGCAGGAAATTGGGGTCAAGCCCGGTTTTGGCTTGAGTGGGATACCACAGCACTCGACACGCCTTTTTAATCATTCCGCCTGCCCCGGCGTGCCTGTGGCGAATTGAAAAGGAAATGACACTACAAAAATCGCGATGGATGCGAGGCCCGGAGGGCCGGTCGTCAAAAGTCAGCCCAGCCCGGAAGGGCTGGGAGACGGATCGCCAAGATTGTGGAGCGCCAGAGGCGCGGCACTAAACCTGGGTCCGCTCCCACCTCGCGGTTCACCCTACGTAGCCACCACCCTGCGCTTCTCGCCCACTTCCAGATAAACATTGAGCAGCGAAAGCGCAGCCGGGGTAACCCCGGGAATCCGGCTAGCCTGGCCCAAAGTCTGCGGCCGCACCCGGGCCAGTGTCTCCTGCATCTCCCGCGACAATCCGCTAATCCCAACATACTCAAAATTCGCAGGAATAGCCCGTTGTTCCGCCTTCTTGAGCTTATCGATCGCCTTGCGTTGCTGATCCAGATAGCCCGCGTACTTGATCTCCGTCTCCACCGACTTGAGCTCATTGCGAACCCTGGCATTCACAGCACCAGAAAAGAAACCCAGCTCCCCGCCCTCCCATTCCAGTCGCAGCACAGGCAGCAGTATCTCCAGGCTGATCTCCGGCCGCTTGACCAGTTGGGCGTACGTTTGCCCCGCCACATTGCCCAACCCCGAAGCCACCTCCGGCAGCAGAGCGCCCAGCCGTTCCAGGTTCACCTTGCGTGTGGCCAGCAGCTTCTCCAGCGCCACCGCCCGCGCCTGCTTCTGCTCATAATCCTGCCAAGCCCCGCTGCTAATCAGCCCCAGCGCATGTCCATACGGAGTCAGACGGCGATCGGCATTATCGATCCGCAGGTGCAAACGGAACTCCGCTCGCGAAGTAAACATGCGATACGGTTCATTGGTGCCCTTGCTGATCAGGTCGTCAATCAGAATCCCGGTATAAGCCTCGGTGCGGTCAAGCGTAAAAGGGGCCTCTCCGCGCACCAGAAGCGCGGCATTGATCCCTGCCATCAGTCCCTGGCAGGCCGCCTCCTCATATCCCGAGGTGCCATTGATCTGTCCCGCAAGATAAAGCCGGCCAATCTGTTTTACCGCCAGGCTGCGATCCAGCTCCGTGGGGTCGATAGCATCGTATTCAATGGCATATCCAGGCCGCAGCATCTCCGCGTTTTCGAGGCCAGGAATCGAGCGCACCACCTCCCACTGCACTTCCATCGGCAGTGAAGTCGACATGCCGTTGACATAAACCTCGTTGGTGTCCAGTCCCTCAGGCTCCAGGAAGAACTGATGTTGCTCCTTATCCGGAAACCGCACCACTTTATCTTCGATCGAAGGGCAATACCGCGGACCCACACCCGTAATCTGTCCCGAGTACATCGGCGAGCGCCCAACATTCTCGCGAATAATGCGCAAAGTCTCCGGCGTGGTGTACGCGATATGGCAGGAAATCTGCTTCTGCGGCAACTCCACCGTACGAAAACTGAACGGAGTAGGGTCCAAGTCCCCGGGCTGCTCCGCGAACCGGCTCCAATCGATGCTGCGCCCGTCCAGCCGCGGCGGCGTCCCCGTCTTGAGCCGGCATCCACGCAGTCCCAGCCTCTTCAGCGCCTCCCCCAGCAGCACGCTGGGTGGTTCTCCGCTACGGCCGGCCGGGTAATGCTCTTCACCGCAATGAATCAAGCCGTTAAGAAAGGTGCCGGTAGTGATCACCACCGCGCCCGCCAGCACGGTGCGCCCGTCGCGCAACCTTACCCCGCGCAGCGTCCGGGGACCATCTGTCTCCTCCAGCACCAGGTCCACCACTTCCGCCTGTTTGATATGCAAATTAGCCTGCGACTCCAGCACCTGGCGCATCTTCACCCGGTACTGGCGCTTGTCGCACTGCGCTCGTGGAGACCACACCGCCGGCCCGCGCGAAGTATTCAGCAAGCGGAATTGGATCCCCACCGCATCGGCCACCTCGCCCATAATGCCGCCCAGGGCATCCACTTCCCGCACCAGGTGCCCCTTGGCGATACCCCCAATGGCGGGATTGCACGACATTTGCGCAATTAGGTCCAGGTTGAAACTGAACAGAGCCGTCCGGAGTCCCATGCGGGCAGCGGCCATGGCCGCCTCGCAACCCGCGTGCCCCGCACCCACGACTACAATGTCGTATTGTTCCGTAAATGCCATAACACCTCTATTCTAGAACTTTGGCAGGAGATCTTATGGGAGAGACAAACATTGCTTTACTCGGGCTTGGACTGATGGGTTCAGGCATGGCGGCCCGCCTGCTCGACGCCGGCTACCCGCTCAGCATATGGAATCGCACCCCGGACAAGGCAAAAGCCCTGGCCGACCGCGGAGCCAGGATGGCCAAATCCCCTCGTGAGGCGGCCACAGGTGTGGCCGTGGTTATCAGCATGCTGTCCGACGTCGTCGTCTGCAGGGACGTGTGGCTAGGCCGCGGCGAGGCATTGTTGGGCACCACGCCGGGAACCATCCTGGTGGAATCCAGCACCGTCACCGTGGAATGGATTGAGGAACTGGACCGGGCGGCCAGGGAGAGCGGCTGTGAGGTGGTCGATGCCCCGGTTACGGGAAGCAAAGTCCAGGCTGAAACCGGGCAATTGCTCTTCCTGGCCGGAGGCCCAGCCGATCCTGTCAACAAGATCACCCCGATCCTCAAGGCCATGGGCCGCGACGTGGTCCACGTTGGCCCGGTAGGTAGCGGTGCTCGCCTCAAGCTCATCAACAACTTCCTTTCCGGATCACAAGCAGCCGCCCTGGCGGAGGCCCTCTCCCTGATCGAGCGCAGCGGCCTGGACCAGGAGAAGGCGCTTCGCGTGCTCACCGAAGGAGCCCCAGGCAGCCCCCTGGTGAAGCTGCTCAGCGGGCGCATGACGGCCCGCCAGTACGAGCCCAATTTCCTGCTCCGGCTCATGGCCAAGGATCTCCGTTACGCGGTCAGCGAAGCCGACCATCAGGCCCTCGATCTTGACATGGGCCGTGCGGCCCTGCGGGTGTTTGAGCACGCCATCGCCGCCGGTCAAGGAGATGAAGATATGTCCGCAGTGGTAGAGCAATTCCGTATCCAGGCCCAAAGCGCTAAATGAAGAAAACCGTCGCCAAGCTCTACGCACGTTGGATGTACCGTTGGGAAACCGCCCTCACCACCCGTGACACCAACCGCATCGTCCGCCCGGTCGAGTGGGGATTTGACTGGCTTCAGGAATTCGCCCATTCCTACGGCTACAGCGCCCCCCCGCCGCCTCCGGGGGATGACGCCGCGGCCGAGCGGGCCATGCTGCAATTGAACGACTTCATCCTGCGCCATCGCACCGAGTTTTTCGCCTACCAGACTCCGGATGACTTCGTGCTCGAGGATCGTCATCCCCAGTTGTTTCCCACCAACGTTCGTCCCCGCACTCTGCAGCAGGATGCGAAGTTTCGCCGGCTGGCAGCCGCCGGGCAGCTGCCCAAGGCGCAATTTCTGCGCTTTACTTCGCCCGTGCGCACGCCCTATCCAGAGAACGATCGTGTCAACGCCCGCTGGTTTCCCGCTCCCCCGGCCAAGCAGGCAGGCAAGCCCAAGCAGGCAATCATCGTCATGCCGCAGTGGAACGCCGACGCTTTCAGCCACAACGCTCTCTGTTCTCTCTTCAATCGTTTTGGCGTATCTGCCCTGCGTCTGAGCAAGCCTTACCACGACATTCGCCGCCCGGCCGAGCTGGAGCGCGCCGACTACGCCGTCAGCGCCAACGTCGGCCGCACCATCTCTTCTTGCCGCCAGGCAGTCATCGATATCCGTTGCTGCATCGACTGGCTGCAGCAGCAGGGCTACGAGCAGTTCGGCATTCTGGGCACGAGTCTCGGCTCCTGTTACGCCTTTCTTGCTGCTGCGCTCGACAGCCGCGTGCGCGTAGGCGCCTTCAACCATGCCTCCATGTCTTTTGGCGATGTTGTCTGGACGGGGCAGAGCACGCGTCACATCCGAGCCGCCTTCGAGGGCATTTCCATGACCCAGCAGCGGCTGCGGGATGTCTGGGCAGCTGTGAGCCCCTCTTATTACATGGAGGAGTTTGCCGCTCACCCCAAAAAAGTTCTGCTCGTCCACGCCACTTATGACCTCACCTTTCTCCGCGAGTACTCGCTCCAGGTGATCGAAAATTTCCGCCGGCGCGGGATCGATTTCGTCTCCAAAGTCCTGCCCTGCGGCCACTACACCACCGGCGAAACCCCATACAAGTTCATGGACGGCTGGTACATCGGCTCCTTCATCTACGGAGCCTTCAAGAATCTGGCTACAGTTCCTGCCCTTCCCACAGCTACTTACCAAAGTAACTAAAGGTAACTAATCACGCTTATCGCGCTTTTCGCGCTCTTTTATTTGGAAAAGAAGCCAGAGGAAATGGGACGGGTGCCCCAGGTTCGCACCAGCGTACCTGGGACGAAAAAGACAGGCGAAGCCTTCAATTGCTCTCCCTCCATCGACCAACCGAACCCACCCGGCAAATAGTCTAGAATCGCAACATGTCTGACCGTATGCGCCGTACGCTTGCTGAGGCTGATCCCGAGATCGCCGCGGCTGTCGACCACGAAATCCGCCGCCAGCACGAAGGCCTGGAGATGATCGCCTCGGAGAATTTTGTAAGCCAGGCAGTATTAGAGGCTGTCGGGTCAGTCTTCACCAACAAATACGCCGAGGGCTATCCCGGCAAGCGCTACTACGGCGGCTGCGAGTACGCCGATGTCGTCGAAAACCTGGCGAGGGATCGCGCTAGGGAGCTTTTTGGCGCCGACCACGTCAATGTGCAGCCCCATTCCGGTTCCCAGGCGAACGCCGCCGCCTACATGGCGGTCATCAACCCCGGCGACACCATTCTGGGTCTTGACTTGGCCCATGGCGGCCATCTGACTCACGGGCACAAGCTCAGTTTCTCCGGCAAGCTCTACCGCGTGGTCTTTTACGGCGTAGACAAGCAGACCGAGCGTATCGACTACGACCTTCTCGAAGCCACTGCTGAGCGTGAAAAGCCAAAGCTCATCATAGGAGGAGGCAGCGCCTACCCCAGGATCATCGACTTCCCCCGCATGCGGCAGATTGCGGACAAGGTCGGAGCACTGCTCTTGATCGATATGGCCCATTTCGCCGGCCTGGTAGCTGGCGGAGTCCATCCTTCGCCCGTACCTCACGCGCAACTGGTCACCACCACCACGCACAAGACGTTGCGGGGCCCTCGTGCCGGCATGATTCTCTGCCAGCAGCAATATGCCACAGCGGTGGATCGGAGTGTTTTCCCTGGCCAGCAGGGCGGTCCTTTGGTGCACGTCATTGCCGGCAAAGCCGCGGCCTTTCGCGAGGCTTTGGAACCGGAATTCAAGCAATACGCGCAGCAAGTGGTGGTGAATGCGAAGGTGTTGGCCGAAACCCTGATGAGCGAAGGCTACCGGGTCATTTCTGGCGGCACCGACACCCACGTGATGCTGGTAGACGTTTTTTCCCACGGGGTCCTGGGCAGCGAAGCCGAGAATGCGCTGCATGAAGCGGGCATCACGGTCAACAAGAACGCAATTCCTTACGACGTCAATCCGCCGCTCAAGCCCAGCGGCATCCGCATCGGCAGTCCAGCCATGACCACGCGAGGCATGCGCGAGCCGGAGATGCGAATCATCGCCAAGTGGATCAGCGAGGCCCTAGATCACCGCAACGACCCGCAGGCCCTGCGCCGCATACGAGGACAAGTGTTAGAGCTGGTAGAGAACTTTCCCCTCTACGGCTGGCTACGAGTACCCGAAACCGTAGCCGCCGAGTACGGTCCCTAAGCTTTCGGCGGAGTCTCCCAGGGATTGTAAGTGCCAACATTCCACAGATAACCTTCAGGGTCACGGCAGGTAAAAGCCTTGCCGCCGTAGCCCTTCTCTTCCAGCTCGAAGACCATCTCTGCGCCGGCTGCTTTAGCCTGAGCATAGGCCGCGTCGCAATCGCTCACCATGAGGGAGATGCTGCGTATCTCGCGGCCGCCCAGGTCATCCGGCATGGCAGCGTACTGCGAATAGTCTGAGCAATTGCTCTCCGAGCCGAGCATGATCATGCCATTGCCGAAGGTGAGTTGAGCGTGCATCACGCTGTTCCCCTCTCCCATATAAACAGCGTGCTTCTCAAATCCCAGGGCTTTGCACAGCCATTCGATTGCCGCCAGGCAATCGCGATAGCGCATACCGGGGATCACGGTTGATTTGCAGTCTCTAGCGTAGTTAGCCATGCCCCATGCTGCCACTTTGCATATTCGGCGTCTTGAAGAAATCGGAACCCCGCTACATAGCAACGTGATTCTGCCACCGCCCGCGCGAGGCGATGTAGGTGGTCGGGTCGATACCGGAGAAGCTATGGAAGTCGCGGGAGAAGTGCGATTGGTCTGCATATCCACAAGCGACTGCCAGCTCCGCCCAACGCATTTCGGCGCCCTGGTGCAGAGCACGGACTACGCGTTGAAAGCGTCGCACCCGGCTCCACTGTTTGGGAGAAAGACCAACATCCTCACTGAAGACATGGTGCAGCCGCCGCTCACTGATGCCAAGCTCGCGTGCCGTTTCTCGAACGCTGAGAGATCTGAGCAAGCTCAGCGCCTCACGAACATGGCTTCTCCGCTCTCGCGCCGAAGCCTGTTCACATAGCGTTTCGTCCAGGACCTGCAGCGTCATCTCAGGGGTGGTTGCCAAGTCGCGCAAGCGCTCACGAATCGCTTCCATCGGCCAAAGGTCACTCAGCGAAAGGGATTTTTCATAGAAGAGGTCCGCGCGTTCGCGCAACCAGGGGCCAAGTCCTCCAGGTCGAAAGACCACCCCGGCAAGCCTCTTCATGTCGCAGGTTGCAACCAACTCTGCGGATGTGCGCGCACCAACCAACAATGCCGGCCCTACCGGTACATCGCCCTCTGGAGCGCAATTGGTCAGATGATCCGCCGCGAGCGAGATGACAAATTGAATCTTGCCCCCCGGCAACACCAACTCCCGCTGGTGCGGCACATGCGGCGCGCACGCATACCAAAGCATTTCCACGCATCCAGACAACGCGGGCGACGGCTTGCGCTCCAGGTAAACCATGCCATTCAGACTACGCCAACCCGCCTTTGTCATCCCGCCTGCCCCGGCGTGCCGTGGGACCGGAGCGCGAGCGTAGTGGAGGGACCTGCGGTTTACCCACTCAACACCGAAGACCGAATCTCAATCAACTTGGGCAGCACATCCCCCAACTCCACCGCCGGAGCGCCCCGCAAACCAAAAGCAAAATAAACCTTCCGGTAGAGCTGATAAAGCTCCTCATACACACCCACAGCCTTAGCCTCCGGCTGATAGGTTTGGTACGGCAGGCACATCTTCTTCTGCGCCTCTTCCACCGACTTGAACGCACCTGCCGCCAGCAGCGCGAAGATGCCAGATCCAAGGCTGGTAGGAATCCCATCCGGCACCAACACCGGTTTGCCCAGCACATTGGCATACACCTGGTTGAGCACAGCATTGTTTTGCGGCACTCCGCCCCCATTGATCACCCGATCCACCGGCACTCCGTACTCCGCCAGGCGCTCCAGGATAATCCGCGTATGAAAGGCAGTGCCTTCGATCGCGGCGAACAATTCATCCTGCGCGGTATGGACCACGTTCCACCCCAGCGTAATCCCTCCCAGCTCCGGGTTGACCAGGATCGTGCGGTCGCCATTATCCCAGCTCAGCCGCAGCAACCCGGTTTGTCCCGGCCGATAATTCTCCAGCCCCCGGCTCAGCTCCGCGACCTTGACGTTAGCGCGCCGCGCAATCGCTTCGAAAATATCGCCTGTAGCCGAGAGTCCAGCCTCGATCCCGGTATAGCCCGGATCCACGCTACCGGGAACCACACCACACACGCCCGGAATCAGCGTAGTCTTCCGCTGCATGGCGATGATGCAAGTCGACGTCCCGACCACATTAACTACGTCGCCCTCCCTGCACCCCGCGCCGATGGCATCCCAGTGGGCATCGAACGCGCCCACGGGAATCGGAATACCCGCTCGCAAGCCCATCTTCTCCGCCCACGCCGGCGCCAGATGACCCGCCAAAGCATCCGAGGTATGATATTCGCCACCAAGCTTGTTGCGAATGCCGTCCAGCAGCGGATCCACGCTGGAGAGAAACGCCTGTGATGGAAGCCCGTCCCACTTGGGATTCCACATCCACTTGTGACCCATAGCGCACACACTGCGTTTCACCAGCATGGGGTCACTAATACCGCAGAGAGTCGCCGCCACCATGTCACAGTGTTCGAAAGCGCTCGCCAACTCCCCCCGCTTCGACGGGTTATGGCGCAGCCAGTGCAGCAATTTGGCGAACCCCCACTCATGGGAGTAGACCCCGCCGCACCATTCAATCGCTTCCAGGTGCTCCGCGTGCGCCAGCTGGGTAATCTGCTGCGCCTCACCCTTGGCGCGATGGTCGCACCACAGATAGTAATCATCGAGCGGCTGCATGCCGGCGTCGACCGGCACCACACTCGAACCGGTCGTATCGAGAGCGATAGCCTCGACCTGCTCGCCCGAGATCCCCGCCTTGGCCAGGACCGCCCGCATGGCGCTGACCAGCCCGTCCATTTGATCATTGTGGGACTGAGTAGCGAAATCCGGATCTTCCCGTTTCCGCTTCAGCGGGTAGTTGGCCGAAGCCGTGGCCAATCCGCCCTTCTCTGTCCGGGAGCTGTCAAACAGCGTAACCCGGACGCTCAGCGTGCCGAAATCAACTCCCGCGACGATCGCCACCGCTAAGCCTGCTCGGCGTCGTGGTTATACATGCTCCAACCCAGATAGCGCGTGGCCGCCTCGTGTACCGCGTTACCCACCTGCGAAAAATTAGCCGCGACATGATGCTCGAATCCCTGCTCACAGATCAGTCGCAGTAGCTTCTGCAATCGTGGAATCCTGGCCACGCCGGCGCCCCCAAAAGTCTCCAGCGGGTCATTAGTAAACTCCCCCTGCCCCACGTACCCGCGAATCTTGCCATGGAAGTCATCGGTAGAGAAGCGCACGTAGGTCATCGCTCCTGCCTTGACCCGGCCAACGCAAGTGCCAAAGGTATTCTCCTTGCCCACCGTGCCCGCGATGATCGCCTGAAAGTCCATGACCACGTCCTTAAAGAAGTGCTTGGGCAAATTGGAGCAGTGGAAGCAAACGCACTTGTCAGGATCGGAACCGTAATTGTTATTCCAATCCAGCAGCGCGCTTGGCGTCTCTGAGGCCAGCGCCAGGGCGTGCATGCTGATAGTCCCGCAAATATCCACCTCGCAGGCGCTGGGAAAGAGGTTTTCGCTCATCATGCTCATCACCGTGCAAGGCACCACGCCGAAGTATTCTTCGAGCGAGGTCCAGCACTGAATCGCGCTCACCGTGCAATACGTCTGCTGCATCCACTGCTCGATGACCACGCCCAGCTTGCTCATCTTGATCAGTGCAGCCACCGGAATATTATTGGTGGACACATACTTTTGGATCGCCGCCAGCTTGGCCTGCACCGCGTCGTCATTGTCCTTGAGCCGCTCGATACGTCCCAGCACTTCAGAAAGATCGAGTGTATCCACGGATATGCCGCTCCGCTCCAGCAGCTTCTCGCTATAACGAACCGTGTTGAACGCCGCCGGACGAGCCCCGATCGCGCCCACGCGAAGATTGGTAAAGCCGCGCACCACCCGGCACACCGAGGAGAACCAGGCCAGGTCCTTGCGAAACTCATCCGAGTCAGGCTGCACCGTATGCATCGCAGTGAGCGAGTACGGAATCCCGTACTGCATCATGTTATTGCAGGCCGACATCTTGCCGCAAAAGCTGTCGCGACGGTGGGAAATCTTCATATCCGCCGCCCGGTCCGGAGTCGCCTGCACCAGCACCGGCACCTTCAGCGTAGAGTGGCGCAAGGCATCGACAATCCCGCGCTCTTCGCCGAAGTTGGGAAGTGTAACAATCACACCATCGATCTCATCGCGATGCTTGCGGAAGAGATCGCCGCATAGCCGCGCCTCCGTAGGCGTTTCGACCGCGCCGAACTTCGACTCTTCCGGAGTGAGCGCAATGGTGCGGATGCCGTCCGCCGCCAGCACTCTCAGGATCTCTTCGCGGCCCGTCTTCGCCAGGTGATCGGGAAAAAAGCCGCGGTTACCGACAATCACGCCAAACGTCATCTGTTTCGCCATTTGTTATTTCCTTCGCTTGTTAACCGTTTGCTTGGGGCGAAAGCCGATGGTATAAACCAGGCCAATGACCGTGAGCAGCGCGCCCCACCAAATCGGTGCATGAAGATTATTCAGTACTGGAGGATTGGGTAGCGGGTGACCGAGTTCCCACAGCCCGGTGCTCAAAATCACCACGCCATAGGCCAGCAGCAATACACCTGCAAACCACCATATAGAAAACGACTCTCGCATCGGCCCGGCTCCTTACCAGAAGATGATGTTGAGGATGGTGAAGACCACTGCCACCGTGCCCGCCCATACAATCGGACGCTGATACCAGTGATCGTCGTGTTCCTTAGGAAGGGGAGAAACTCCATAGACCAGGCCCTCCAGTTCCGCGACCGGCCGCGGTTTGGTCATGTAGCTGACCACCACCGTAACCACCACGCAGACCAACCAAGCCCACAGGGCGCGATAAACATTTTCCGCCATATCCTTGGCGTCTGGAGAAAGGGCCACGTAGCGCAACGCATGCGGATCGTGCTGCACCCACAGCCAAAGGCTAATCGAGGTCACTGTACCAGCCAGCAACCCCCAAAACCCGGCCTCTTTGGTCGCGCGCTTCCACAGCATGCCCAGAATCACGGTTCCGAAGAGTGGCGCAATGAAGAAGCTGAACAGTTGCTGCACGTAATCCATGATGCTGGCCGCGTGCTGCACCAGGTACGCCGTGCCCACCGAAACCAGCACTCCGACCAGCGTGCTCCAGCGGCCCATGGCTACATAGTGCCGGTCGGTAGCCTTCTTGTTCAGAAAGGCGCCATAGATGTCATAGGTCCACACAGTAGAAAACGCGCTGACGTTGCCCGCCATTCCCGACATGAATCCGGCGATCAGCGCCGTCACCCCCAGCCCTAGCAGCCCCGGCCCGCAGTAGCGCACCAGCATCAGGGGCAGGACCTCATTGAAGCTATGCTGGCCGGTCTTGACCGCGACATCCTGCGCCACCAATTTGAAAGGAAGCACGGAAAGTGCGATCAGGCCGGGGAGGATCACAATGAAGGGCACCGCCATTTTGAACGCGGCGCCGATCACCGGAGCCATCCTGGCCGAACGAATGCTGTCCGCCGACAGAATGCGCTGTACCACCAGAAAATCTGTCGTCCAGTAGCCAAAACTGACCACGAAGCCCAACCCGAAAACGATCCCGAACCAGTTCACCCCCATGGGGTTGGTGCTGAAGTGGCCCAGCGTCGACCACAGGTGCACATAGTCGGAACGGCCCAGGTTGGTTGCGATCTGCTGCCGCAGATTGCTCCAGCCGCCCACTTCGATCAAGCCCAGGATCGGCACCAACAGGGCTCCCGCCCAGATGAGCAGGAACTGGAGAATCTCGTTATAGATCGCTGACTTCAGTCCCCCCAGCGCAACATACACGGCCACCGTCACCGATGAAACCCAGATGCTGAAGTTCAGGTCCCACCCCAGGACCACCTTCATCACAATGGCCATCGAGTACATATTGATGCCGCTCATGAGAATGGTCATGAACGCGAAGCTGACTGCGGAGAGGGCTCGTGCCCCGTCTCCGTAACGAAGCTTTAGATATCCCGGTACGGAGTGGGTCTTCGAGATGTAATAGAACGGCATCATCACAATGCCGAGGAAGAGCATCGCCGGAATAGCCCCGATCCAATACCAGTGCATGGCCAGGATTCCATACTGGTAGGTAGACCCAGCCCAGCCCATCAGCTCGAGCGACCCCAGGTTGGCAGAAACAAAGCTCAGGCCGGCAATCCACGCGGTCATCTCCCGCCCGGCCATAAAGAACTCTTCGCTGGTATTGGAGGAACCCCGGAGATAGAAGCCAATGAAGACCACGATCGCGAAGTAGATAGCGATCACCAGGATGTCGATCCAGTTCAGGCGCGCCAGTTGGGTTGAAGCCACGAAGGCCGCTAAGTGCATTATTTCTCCTGTCCGTAGGTCGCGGAGGCGCCGTGTTTGCGGAAGTAATGCCGATCCAGCAGCGCTTGGGAGACCCCATTACAGCTTTGTCGCAGGGTCGCTGTAAAGTAGGCCATGCGCGCCACCGTTTCCAACACGGCCGCATGGTGGGCCGCTTCGTGCGGCGTTTTCCCCCAGCAGAAAGGCGCGTGGCCGGCCACCAGCACGGCTGGAATTGCATGGGGATCGAGACCTTGAAAACGGCGCGAAATCGCGATGCCGGTATTGAGCACGTAATCGCCGCCAATCTCCTCCGCAGTTAACTCCGCGGTGACCGGAACCGGGCCGTAAAAATAATCCGCGTGGGTAGTTCCGTAGGCTGGAATCTCGAGCCCTGCCTGGGCCCACGCCGTGGCATATTCCGAGTGCGTATGGACCACCCCGCCAATTCCAGGAAACTCTTTATAAAGTAGAAGATGCGTAGCCAGGTCAGAAGACGGGCGAAGCCTGCCGTCGACCACTTTCCCATCCAGATCAGTAACCACCATATCTGCCGGAGCCAGTGCCGAGTAGTCCACTCCGCTGGGCTTGATCACCACCAGCCCACGCTGGCGGTCGATGCCGCTGGCGTTCCCGAAGGTAAAGAGGACCAGCCCTTGGCGCACCAATTCCAGGTTGGCCTCGAGCACCTGTTCCTTCAGCGTGTCCAGGGCACTGATGTCGGTAGCTTTCGGCATAGGGAACAAAATAACAGACGTTGCAAACGTTTACTCGCGCTCTGACCTTAGGAGAATCAACCACACCCCGTCAAGCGCAAGCTCGGGGGCCTCTTCAGCCCACCGATCCCTCCATCCTGGGGAACCCCGCTCTCAGTCGTTCATCAGTAGTTTGTTAGGGCAGAGCGTGGGGGGAAGGGATGTCCCCCTGGTTCGGGATCGTAGCGCAAGAGAGAAGTAGAGTGCTCTCCCGTTGTTTGCAGTGACCACTTTCACGGCTAGTCGCGATTAGTCCCGTAGGGACGGCTGAGAATGTCCCAGGACGACAGTCCTGGGTGAACCGGACCGCACGCCAATGCTGATTGGCGATCATTCAAACCCAACCCATTCTTCCGTGTCGTCTTCGACTGGACCTAAGATTTCGAGGCTTAAGGAGTGGCAGGGACCGCGCCGGCGCTGGCCCAAATCGCCCGGACGGCCTTACCAAAGGCCCCATATTCTTTGATCCCCTGCGAGCAGAGCTCAATCACCACCCAGCGATCATCCAGGATTTTGGTCTTGGAGCCGTACGCGGCCTGCCACCGTTCGAACTCCGGACCGGCGTTCTGCCGCAGGTAACGCCACATCTCTCCGGCGGCCTTACCGTCGGACGCGCTAGCCACCAGCACCGGTTCGTGATCAGCCATTCCATGCTGCACCGCGTGTGCCGCCATAGCCCCTCCACGGATCATGCGTGTGATTTCAAGCTCGGCTTCCAGCAGCGTACGTGCGATCACATTCGCCTGCACATCTTGCCCGACGTACGCCCGGCAAAAGTAGCCGAAGTGCTGTTCCATGAATCACCTCTGATAAGCTACGCGATCCTGCCTTCTCAGGAGAAGAAGGAAAGAAACGCAGAGGTTACGTTTGGTCAGGACCTCAAGATCCTGAGCGCGTACTATTGCTGCTGCTGTTGCATTTGCTGTAAATGAAGCAACTGGGTGGGCGGCGCCGGAGGTTCCTGTGCCCGCTCCACCAGGATAGACCAATCCTCCGGGACTGGCATATCGCGGTCAAGGGGCGGCAAATCCTCGTATTTTGAAACTTTGACTGCCACGTAAAGCTCGCTCTCCTTGCTGCCGCGATAAATACCGCGGGTGGGCGGCACATCCGCGTAATCCCTTCCCAGGGCTGTGCGTATGTATCGGTTGTGAGCCAGCAGATTATTCGTTGGATCGAAACCTACCCAGCCCACCTGGGGCAAAAAAGCCTCTACCCACGCATGCGTGGCGTCCGACGTGGAGCGATCCGTATTCTCCTCGCCATGATAGAGATATCCGCTCACGTAGCGGCAGGGAATCCCCACATGCCGCACCAGCGCAATCATGGTGTGGGCAAAGTCCTGGCAGACCCCTTTTCTGGATTCGAGCGCCTCGTCGATGGGTGAGTTGACGTGCGTGCTGCGCGAGTCATAATCAAACCAGTGATACAGCGAGGCATTCAACTGCCGCAATAGCACCAGCGGATCATCGCGGCGCCGCACATCCAGTAGTTTCGCCAGTTCGAGCAGGGCGGGCGACGGTTTGGCGAATTCGCTCGGCAGCAGCATCTCCGAGAAGTCTCCTAGGGAGACCAGCGAATCCAACTCGTCCCAGGCGCCGGGGCGGAGCAAGTGCGGAATCTCGGGCAGTGGCTGCTGTTCCACCAGGGCTTCGGCTACCATCACCAGCTGCGAGTGCTCTCCAGGAATATCGAAGTGATGGACATTGTTGCCCAGGTGATCGCGATACGAGAAAACCCGGCAACGAGGGCTGACCGACAAGGAGAACGAGAGGCAGCGTTGATTGTTATCGCTGCGCGGGTGCATGCGCGCCTCCATGAGGCTTTCGCTCACTTGGTCGGCGTAAAGGAACTTGGTCAGGTGCCTAATCAGATAAAAATCCATCGCCTGTCGAACTCCTCGGTTCCCAAAAATTCACTACATGGCGAGAGCAGCTTGCACCGAATATTGAATATAGAAACGGTAAATCAGGTCGTGCGTCTGCCGGCATTGGCGCAGGATGTTATGCAAATACGCCCCAGGGTCTTGCGCCAGAATGTCAGAGACTTCGGCAAAGCTTAGCGAAGCCTGCAGCTTACCGGAGACCCTGGACAAGTCATCCACCGGCATTCTTCCGCTGGACGCGCGCACGGAGACCAGCGCCTGGCGCAGGCAATCGATCGAATATCTCAACGAGTGGGGAAACTGCGGGTTCAACAATAGAAATTCCAGAATCCAGTCGGCAGAAAGGTCCGCCGTGTACACCTTGCAGTAGGCTTCGAATGCCGTGCAGCAACGAAGCAACCCTACCCACTCCTGGTAGTGGCTTCCTTCTACCGCAGCCTCCGGTGCACTGAGCAGTTCCGGTTGATACAGGGAGAGTAGAGTCGCAATCGAGGATGCCCGCTCCAGGTAGCGGCCCAATTGAATAAACTGCCACTCCTCGCCATGGCTCATGGTGGTATCGGTGACCCCCTGGAAAAGGTGGACACCGTCGATCACCGCGGGCAGAAAATCAGCCAGCCGGGTATTCAGCCCATACTCCGAATAGGGCTGGATCACCCAGTGGTACATGCGGTTCAATTGCTGCCACTGCTCAGAGCTGATTTCGTCGCGCACCTGGCGCGCATTTTCCCGTGCTTCGATCAGGCAGGAAGTCACCGATGCGGGAACTTCCGCGTCGAAGGTCAGCGAATGGACAAGTTGGTAATAGTCATTGTTCCAGCTAACCCCCTGCGGATTTCCCAGGGCGGCCAGGACCCGCTTCCATCTTCCCTCCGCGCTGGTGCTGGACTTGTCCAGCATGAGACCCATATTCACGTCGAGCATGCGCACCGTATGCTCAGCGCGCTCAAGATAGCGGCTCATCCAATAAAGACTGTCGGCTACGCGAGAAAGCATATATCCCCTAGTCCGTTAAAACCCAGGTATCTTTACTGCCCCCACCCTGCGACGAGTTCACAACCAGCGAGCCTCGCCGCAACGCGACGCGCGTGAGCCCACCCGGAACAATGCGCACCTTATCGCCATACAAGATATAAGGACGCAGGTCCACATGCCGGGGTTCAATGCCGTTTTCCGTCAAGCAGCCCGCGCGCGAGAAATCGAGCGTAGGCTGGGCAATGTAATTGCGCGGGTTGGCCTCGATCAGGCGCTTGAACTCCTCCCGCTGTTCGGCGCTGCTGTGGGGCCCGATTAGCATTCCATATCCGCCCGACTCTCCCACCGCTTTGATTACCAGCTTGTCCAGATTCTCACAGCAGTACCGGCGTTGTTTAGGGTCGGTCATCAGATACGTTTCGACGTTATTCAAAATCGGTTCTTCGCCCAGGTAGTAGCGGATGATCGCAGGCACATAAGCGTAGACCGCCTTGTCGTCGGCGATACCGGTGCCGAAGGCATTGGCCAGGGTTACATTGCCGGCACGGTAGGCATTGAACAGCCCCGCCACTCCCAGGATGGAGTCGGAGCGAAAAGCCAGGGGATCGATGAAGTCATCATCCACCCGGCGGTAGATCACATCCACGCGCTTCAGGCCGGCAGTGGTCCGCATGTAAACCACATTGTCGTGGATCACCAGGTCGCGTCCTTCGACCAGCTCGATGCCCATCTGCCGGGCAAGATAGGTGTGCTCGAAATAGGCCGAGTTGTAGACGCCCGGCGTCAGCAGCACGATGGAGGGATCGTGACGCCCCTCAGGCGCCAGCGAGCGCAACGTGCTCAGCAGCAGTTGCGTATAGTGTTCGATCGGCTGCACACCATAATCGCGGAACAACTGCGGGAACGTCCGCTTCATCACCCGGCGGCTAGTCAGCATGTAGGACACGCCGCTCGGCACCCTGAGGTTGTCTTCCAGCACCACAAATTCACCATTGCTCAGGCGCAGAAGATCTGTACCCGTCACGGTGATATAGACGTTCCGGGGAACCTGCAGGCCGCGCATCTCTCTGCGAAACTGGCGGCAGCTGTAGACGATCTCGCGCGGCACGTGGCCGTCGTTAAGAATCTTGCCATCGTTATAAACATCGTGCAGAAACAGATTGAGGGCGGTGATGCGCTGGGTAAGGCCCTTTTCGATGTGTTGCCATTCCGCGCCGGTGATAATGCGCGGCAACAAGTCATAAGGAAAGATCTTTTCCGTTCCTTCTCCGTGCCCATATACGTTGAAGGTGATGCCCTGGGTGAGGAAAGACAGGTCAACCGAGCGCTTGCGGCGCGCAATCTCCTCCGGAGGAAGGTTGAGAAATGTCTCTAACGCGGCGCCGTAATGCGGTCTTACCTGGCCCTCCCCAGAGAACATCTCATCGTACGTGTTGTCCAGGACGTAGTCCTTCAGGAGCGGGTTGGCAAACGTGCTGGGTCGGGCTATTTCCATCTCGCCATCCTGGCTCAATGCTTGAATCCTGACGCGGCTTCGGTCGCCACCTCGTCGCTAATCACGTTGAATTGGGTGAGGTTGGCGATCCCGAACGAGGTGGTGATCGCCACATCGGAGGCATCCCGTCCCACCGCCATCAACACCCGGCCAATGCGAGGATGATTATGCCGCGCGTCCACCGTCCACCAGCGGTTGGCCAGGTAAACTTCGAACCAGGCGCTGAAATCCATGGGAGTAAAGGTTGGCGGTATACCAATATCCCCCAGGTATCCGGTCACGTAGCGTGCCGGTATATTGAGGGCGCGGCAGAAGGTCACTGCCAGGTGTTGAAAGTCCCGGCATACTCCCACCCGCTCGGTAAACACATCCAGCGCGGTCTTGGTGGAGCGGGCATGCTGGTAGCCAAAAGCTACCTTGGAATAAACCCAATTGCAGATGGCGCGAACCCGGGTCCAGCCTGGAGCTACATCGCCAAACAACTCCACTGCGATGTTGGAGAGGCGATCCACCTCGCAGTAGCGGCTGTTGAGCAAATAGATCAGGGTTTCGTTGGGTAGATCCGCCACCGGATGCTCGTTCGCATCCAAAGGCGAAGGGTCTTCCATGCCCGAGTCTTCAATCAGGGTAGAACCGGTCAGTTGGATATGTCCCGTGGGGGCCACAAACCGCGAGCAGCGATTGCCAAAAGTATCGATATAGCTGGTGATGGGGACGCTTGGATCCAGGCGCAGCTCGTCGGGCTCGAGCAGGTCGGGTTCCCGTGAAGGATGCACGTGGAGCATGGCCACGATCGTAACCGGGGCTGGGATGTTGAAGCCGATGTCATAACCTAAGCGAATAAGCATTGCACTCCCTCGATCGAGCCCTGTAGAGCGAATCGCCCAGGGTTACCCCCGGGCAAGTTCGACAGGAACGACAAGGTCCTTGTCGCAAAAATTATGATGCGAAAGCAACGGCAGGGTAGCCCTAAATGAGGAAATGCGCTCTGAACAGGCTTTTTCCTCAAGAAAAAGCCTACATAACCGCCCCCTGAGCCTCCCCGTGACCCTGCCCTTTGCTCAAAAGCTATCAGACAATGAGGATCGGTTCCCACCTCTTTCTATCGACATACCGTTTTCCCGGGAAAATGCTCTAGCATTCAGGTTGGAGACCATTCATGACCTATTGTCTGGGCATCATGACTCGTGAAGGATTGGTTATGGCGTCCGATTCCCGAGCCAACGCCGGCTACGACCAGGTGAACGTCTGCCAGAAGATGCACACCTTTCTCCAGCCCGGAGAACGTGCTTTCGTCATTCTGACCAGCGGAAACCTGTCTCTCACCCAGTCGGTGATCACCCTTTTGCGCAACGATTTCGAGTCTGGGGAGGGCTTGGCGAAGGCCGAATCCATGTATGAGGCTGCCCGAATCGTCGGCGACTGCGTTCGCCGGGTCTCGGACATGGATCGCGCCGCGCTTGAGAAGGACGACTTTAAGTTCAACATTCATCTGCTGTTAGGCGGCCAGGTCAAAGGAGAGAAGCCGAACCTCTTCCTCATCTATCCCCAGGGAAACCCGCTGAGCGCGACCGAGGATTCGCCCTATCTGCAAATTGGCGAAGTGAAGTATGGGCGCCCGATCCTCGATCGTGGCATCGAGTTCCGTTCCACCAGCCTGGAGGTTGCGGGCACCTACGCCCTGCTATCGCTCGACGCCGCGATGCGCTCGAACGTCACCGTGGGGCCACCCCTGGAGGTCCTGCTCTATCAGAACGACAAGCTGGAATTCGACCGCTACCGGCGTTTCAAGGCCGATGACCCGGAACTGGACCTGATGCACGCCTGCTGGGAGCAAACCCTGCGTCGGGCGGTGGAGGAACTTCCCACCCTGCAGTTCGACCCCCTGAAGTCAAACTCTTCCGAGCGGGCTCCTGCTTGAATTGGTGGGAGCCCCGCATTTATGCGGGGGAGGAGCACTTTAGCGCTCTGTGAAGGCCTGATCACGCGCTTCAGCCCTGGCAATCGACATCGCGAACCAGTCCCGCAGGGACGGCTGAGAGTCAGACTTGTCCAAATTAGCTTTTCTGATCGGCTGATTCGGATAGCAGTAGTTAAAAACAAATCAGCGGTCGGTCGAATCCTCGATCAGTCCCGTAGGGACGGCTGAGAATAGCCCAGGACGTAGTCCTGGGTTGCCATTCCCAACGAAGATCAGTCCCGCCAGGGACGGCTGAAAATGCCCCAGGATGCAATCCTGGGGTAACCCTACCTCTAAAAATGGTCATTGCGATTAGGGGCTGCCAACCCAGGACCATGTCGTGGACTACTCTCAGTCCTTCCTGCGGGACTGCTCGTTGGCCCTTGCTAACTGTGCCAGCCCCGGACTACCTCGCCGCAGCGAGCATTAGTCCGGGGAAGCGGGTTTTCAAACCCGCGAGAACGCTCTGATCTTAGATTCAGGGCTTTAGCCCTGGTGGCTAAAGAATGTAACGCGACAAATCCTGGTCTTTGACGATCGAGGCCACCATGGCCCGAACGTACTCCGGATCGATCAGCACCACCCGCTCCCGGCCGTCCGGCGTCTCCACGTCGCTTACCGGCAGAGGCACCGTTGCGCCGTTTTCCGCCGCTGAAGCTGCGATCTCGATCAGTGGACCTTCCGCGGAATGGCCCTTCATGATGTCCGGCGCCATAAAGCTGATCTCATCCAGCACCCGCTCCATGATGGTGTGTAGCCGGCGCGCACCGATGTTTTCCGTCGTCTCGTTCACCCGGAAAGCGAACCGCGCCATCTCTTCCAACGACTCCTTGGTAAACCTGAGTTTCAGGCCCTCGGTTTCGAGCAGCGCGGTGTACTGCTTGGTCAGCGACGACTTGGGCTCGGTAAGGATGCGGACAAAGTCTTCCACCGTAAGCGACTGCAATTCCACGCGGATAGGGAAGCGGCCCTGTAGCTCGGGAATCAGATCGCTCGGCTTGGAAACGTGAAACGCGCCCGCTGCAATAAAAAGGATGTGATCCGTCCGCACCATGCCATACCGGGTATTCACGGTGGTCCCTTCGACGATGGGGAGAATGTCTCTCTGCACTCCCTCCCGCGATACATCCGGACCGTGACCGCCCTCCCGGCCGGCGATCTTGTCGATCTCATCCAGGAAGATGATGCCCGAGTTCTCCACTCGCTCGACTGCCAGGCGCGTTACCTGGTCCATATCAACCAGACGCGTCTCTTCCTCCTGCACCAGGTACTCGAAAGCCTCTCCGACCTTCATCTTGCGCTTCTTGGTGCGCTGGCCGAAGAGGTTGGGCAGCACGTCCTTGAGATTGATATCCATCTCCTCGACGCCCTGGTTGGAGATGATCTCAAACGACGGTGTACTGCGTTCGCGCACATCGATCTCGACCGTCCGGTCATCCAGCTTGCTTTCCCGGAACTGTTGCCGCAGCTTCTCCCGGGTGCGGTTGTGGCTTTCCTGGCTTGCCGGGGGAAAGTTAGTGCCATCAATGACCACCGGACCCGGGGCGGAATGGGTACTAGCACCACCCGGCGTGCTCGCGGCAGCTGGCGAAGGGGGCAGCAGAAGGTCCAGCAACCGCTCTTCGGCGTTGAGTTCGGCCCTATCCTCCACCTCTTCCAGCTTTTCCTCACGCACCATGTCCACGGCGATTTCCACCAGGTCGCGGATCATCGATTCCACGTCACGCCCGACGTAACCGACCTCGGTGAATTTGGAGGCTTCGACCTTCATGAAGGGCGAATTGGTGAGCTTGGCCAGGCGGCGCGCAATCTCCGTCTTGCCCACGCCGGTGGGCCCGATCATGATGATGTTCTTGGGCATGATCTCTTCGGCGATATCGGGCGGCAGCTTCTGCCGGCGCATGCGGTTTCTTAGCGCAATAGCCACGGCCCGCTTGGCGGCGCGTTGGCCGACGACATGCTTGTCCAGTTCCGCCACAATCTCCCGTGGGGTGAGGTCTTCCAGCGAGAGTTCCAGCTCTTCCGCGGTTCCCGGTAAAAAGATAGCCATATGCCTGCTCCTTCTAGTGAAGGGTACGGGTTACCTCGCCGCAGCGAGCTTTGACCCGTACATGAACCCTCCAAATTAATCTGGGCTTTAGCCCCTGAGGGATGCTAGCCGTGCAGTTCTTCAATCGTGATTTGATCGTTGGTGTAGATACAGATCTGGCCCGCGATCCGCAAAGACTTCTCCGCGATGGCGCGCGCCGGCAAGTCGGAATTCTCCACCAGGGCCCGGGCCGCTGCCAGGGCGAAACTGCCGCCGCTGCCGATGGCTGCAATCCCCTCGTCGGGCTCGATCACGTCGCCTGAGCCGCTGATGAGAAAGGTCTGTTGCAGGTCGGCAACCACCAGCAAGGCCTCCAGGTTGCGCAGCATCTTATCCGTGCGCCAGTCCTTGGCCAGTTCCACGGCCGAGCGCCCCAAGTTGCCGGCATACTGTTCCAGCTTGGCCTCGAAGCGGCTAAAGAGCGAGAATGCATCCGCTGTCGAGCCGGCAAATCCAGCCAGGATTTTATCCTGGTACAGCCTCCGGATTTTGCGCGCGGTATGTTTGATCACGCTATCCCCAGGGTGACCTGGCCATCGGCGGCCATGACCACGCTGGAGTTGCGGCGGACGCACAAAACGGTGGTTGAGCGAATGCGCCGGGCTTCGGAGCGAGAATTTGCGGGAGTATCGGCTCTCGAATCGGCGATCGCCGTCGAGCTTCGGACAGCAGACGAACGAATGGACATCTCTGCCCAGTATAGCGCAGCCCTCCTGGCGCCATCTGAGCGGAAGTAATGTTGCCGAATGCGGTCCAGCCCCTCATCGCATCTCCCAGGAGTCGCTGCCCTGGGTTATTCTGCATCGTGTACCCCTTTTGAGCTGGAGCTTTCATGAATAGCTTCCCGTTGCGCGATTCCCAGCTCTTCGGCACCTTTGCCGCGGTTGGAGTCTGCCTGGGGGGAGTGGCCGCGTATGCGCTTCTTCGCCGCCGCCCCAGCCCAGATGAGGAAGAGCGCAAGCGCAGGGATCTGCTGGTCCAGCAGGGACGCATCATTGACGCCACCGTTATCGACATCTCCGACCTTACTGCCGAAGAGAGCGGCCGGCCCAACGGGCTGCAGCTGATTCTTTACAAATATGAAGCTGCGGGGGTGGTCTACGAGTGCTCCCAGGACGTGACCATGCTCCGGCACATTGTTAATATCTATGACTGCCGCTTGGGCTTTCCCGCATCCGTGCGCTACGATCCCCACAACCCCGGCAACTCGCTGATTGTGGCTGAAGGCTGGAGCGGATTGCGCGATACGGCCAATTCCGTCCCCATTCACGGCCGCCCCAAGGCCGCCGCGCGTTCCATACGATAGCTTCCCGGTCTATGGCGCTTCCCGGTACACTAGATAGGTATGCACGTTCATGGCGGGGCGTCGGAGAAGACGCAACGAATTTTGCGCATATCGCTACTGGCCACGCTGGGCTATGTGGTCCTTACCTTCGTAGCCGGTGTGCATGCTCATTCGCTCGCTCTGATCTCTGAGGCCGGCCACAACGTATCCGACTTTCTGGCCTTGTTGTTATCCTTCGTCGCCGTCTACTTTCAAACTCGGCCGCCTACCGACCAAAAGACCTTCGGCTACCAACGAGCCGGCGTTCTGGCAGCCTTTCTCAACGCGCTGACCCTGGTTTTGATCGCGGTCTGGATCGCCATTGCGGCCATCCATCGGCTGAGCGAGCCGGTGCAAGTGCAACCCCGGCTGATGATGATCGTCGCCGCGGCCGGCGTGCTGATGAACGGCGTAATCGCCGCCCTGCTTTGGACCACCTCGCGTGATGTCAACATCCGCAGCACCTTCATACACATGCTGGGCGACACGCTCTCGACTGCCGCGGTCATTGTCGGGGGCGCTGCCATCCTCTTCACCGGACATAACTGGATCGATCCAGTCCTCTCCATCGTGATTGCGGCGCTGATTTTATGGAGTTCGATATCCATCGTGCGCGAGACGCTCAACATCCTCCTCGAAGGGACTCCCCGCGGTTGCTCCTTGGCTGAGATCCGGGTTTCGCTTCAGGCCATCGATGGGGTAGAAGACGTGCACGACCTGCACGTATGGAGTCTCGGATCGCAGACCCATGCCTGTGCCACCCACATCATCATCGCCGACATCCCGCCCTCGGAGAGTGGGCGCATACTGGAACAGGTGAACGGGGTCCTTCGCCAAAAATTCCGTATCTACCACTCCACGATTCAATTCGAATGTGTCGATTGCGAAGTCGCGCATGGTTGCTCACCGCCCGCTGAGATCGACGAGCACGACCACTCTGGTCACAGCCACTCCCACGCTCATTCCCACTCCCACTAGAAGCTACAAACCAAGCCAAAACCCCGGGACGGGTGCCCCAGGTTCGCCAAAGCGTACCTGGGCCGAAAACGATATGTTTCGATTGCTTTCAGCTGATTGACTAGCAAAAGGCTGTCGTGGGCTTCGCCCGTCTTATTCGGCCCAGGTACGCTTTGGCGAGGGGCACCCGTCCAGTTCCTAATGGTTCTGTTAGGAGACCGACTCGGAGGATTCTGCCCGGGGTTTGTCTGGCTGGGACTCATAGATTTCGGCCACCCGCTCCAGGGTGTCGATCTCGCTTACCGGCTTGTCGTCGCGAATGCGCAGAATGCGCGGGAAGCGCAAGGCGAAACCGCTGTCATGCCGATCCGACCGCATTACGTTGTTAAATGCGACCTCCAAAACCACCAGCGGTTCAACCGTGCGGATGCCCCCGAAATCCTCCAGCGTGTGCTCCAGAAAGAACTGGGTTAGCCGGGCAATCTCCGCGTCGGTCACGCCGGAGTAGGCCTTGCCGACGTTGCGCAGCACCTCGCCATCGCGAACTGCAAAGGTATAGTCGCTCAGCCATCCGGCCCGCTTTCCATGGCCATACTCTGCCGCCGTCACCACCACATCGAGGGTGGCCAGCTCGCGCTTCAACTTAAGCCACGCCAGACCCCGCCTTCCCGGCTGGTAGGTGCTATGCCGGGCCTTCAGCATCACTCCTTCATTGCCGCGAGCCCGCGCATCCACATAAGCCTGCTCCAGTTGCGCCACGCTTTCCAGTTGGACTGCGGGCGCGAGCATTAGCCGGGCGAAGCTGTCTTCCGGCGCTGCGGGCTCGAATAACAGCTCCGTTTGCTGCCCGCGGCTGGCCAGGCGACTGCTTACCCTGGTTCTGGGCTGCTCTCGCTCCACCACCTCTTCGAGCGCCCGCCGGCGTTGGTCCAAAGGCTTGTCCATCCAAGGTTCGCCGGAGGCATAAAGCAGATCAAAAGCCATAAACACCACCGGAGTAGCCTCGCGCATCTCCGCCGTGACCCGCTTGCGCCCCAGCCTTCCTTGCAGAGAAGCAAATGGCAGCGCGCGATCGCGGCTCCAGGCAAGGATCTCGCCATCCAGCACCAGCGGTTCTGCAAAGCCAGCAAAAGCCTCAACAAGCTCCGGAAAACTGGCAGTCATATCCTCCCGTGAGCGCGAATAAAGAGCCACTCGACCAGGATGGTCGGGTGAGCCACAGTGAACCTGTGCCCGGACACCATCGTACTTATCTTCCATCTGGGCCTCTTTGATGACCGGCCCATCCGGGTGCACCTCGCCAGATTTGGCCTCTTCCGCCACCTCAGTAGTAAAGCGCTGCAGGGCCTCCTCGACCGTCTCGACCGGGCTGGCCAGCATGAAGCCGAGAGGATGAAAGAGCTTCATCCGCGCCTCGGACACGCGGCCGGTGGCCGCCAGCTCCAGTACCTCGGGGAGATTGCCGTTCAGCATCCTGGCCCGTCGCACTTCGCCGATGGGAGCGCTGTAAGCTGCGGCGATCGCCTCTTCGACCAGGCTGACCTGGATGCCGGTACGCATATCGCCCAGAATGATCTTGATCAGGTACTTGGCCTCGAGCGGCGTGGCCATCTTGAGCAGCTCCAGGGCGATCTGCTGCTTCCTGGCCGGCTTTGCGGCATCGGCGATGGCGGCAAAGGCCTCAGCCACTTCGGGCAACGAAAGGGTCGAGCCCACGGCTCCCCGCCCCTGCAGAAGGTCTTGCGCCGCGCCGCCCAGGTCGCCATGGCGCAGGTACGCGGCATGCATAGCGGGCTCGCCCGCCCCGGAGAGCTGGGCCAGGACGCGGCTCAGTGCCGACCCGCCCACCTTTAATTCGCGCCCATCCGTCTCCGGGAAAGGCACACCGGCAAGGTACAGCGCCGCCAGCCCGGCCTCCGGCACGGGCAGTGGACGCAGGTACTCGGCCATGAGCGCCCGCTTCTCCAGCTTGCTCCCGGTTTCGGCCAGACGCTGGCACAGCTCAGCGAATTGGGTAAATAGGGCATGCATGCTCAGGTTCCCATTGAGATGCAGGGGCGGCCAAACCTGATAAAATAAGTCAAATGGTTCATCGCGTCGCCAATGCGGTTCCTGTCCGGCACGCTCTTTCCTAGCGGCGCTCCCCGCCGACTGCGTCTTCTTGTTTCGCCCCGAAATACAAAAGTTGACCACGCCCCAGCGGCGCGGAAAGGAACCTTGCCATGTTGGATCGCCTGGAACAGATCGAAACCCGTTATGAAGACCTTGGCCGTCAGCTAGCCGATCCGCAGCTGGTGACCGACCAGCAAAAATATCACAAGACCGCCAAAGCCCATCGCGACCTGGAAGAGATCGTGGGAAAGTATCGCGAGCTCAAGCAAGCGAACCAGGGAATTGCCGATGCCACCGGCATGTTGAGCGAGAGCGATGCTGAGCTGGCAGCCATGGCGCAGGAGGAGCTCACCCGCCTGCAGAGCCAGGCTGCAACCCTGGAAGAAGAAATCAAGGTCATGCTGCTGCCCAAGGACCCCAATGACGAGAAGAACGTCATCCTGGAGATCCGCGCCGGCACAGGTGGAGACGAAGCCTCTCTCTTCGTTGCCGAGATTTTCCGCATGTACTCACGTTTCGCCGAGCAGCATCGCTGGAAGGTAGAGATTCTTTCGCAGTCCGAATCCGGCGTGGGCGGTCTCAAGGAAGTGATCGCCATCATTGAGGGCAAGCGCGTGTACTCGCAGATGAAATACGAAAGCGGAGTGCACCGGGTGCAGCGCGTGCCTGCCACCGAGACCCAGGGCCGGGTCCATACTTCGGCCATCACCGTGGCAGTTTTGCCCGAAGCCGAAGATGTCGACGTCAAGATCGAAGCTAAGGACATTCGCATCGACACTTTCTGCTCCTCCGGACCCGGTGGGCAATCGGTCAACACCACTTATTCCGCGGTGCGCATCACCCACCTGCCCACCAACACGGTGGTGAGTTGCCAGGATGAGAAATCGCAGATCAAGAACCGCGAGAAAGCCATGCGCGTCTTGCGCGCGCGGCTCTATGAAGTGGAAATGGAAAAGCAGCAGGAGGCGCTGGCCAAAGAGCGCAAGCAGCAGGTGGGCAGCGGCGACCGCAGCGAGAAGATCCGCACCTACAATTTTCCGCAGAACCGGCTCACCGACCACCGCATCGGTCTAACCAACCACCAGCTCGCGGAAGTCATGGAAGGCAGGCTCCAGCCAACCGTCGACGCCCTGATCGCGTACTACCAGGCCGAGCGTCTCAAGGCTGAAACAGCCACTGTGGCGTAACGTGCCGGCCAGCGCCGGCGAGGCTTTGCAAGCGGCGCGCGCTCGCCTGGCCGCTACCTCACGCACTCCGCGCCGCGACGCCGAAGTGCTGCTTGCCCATGTCCTGCGATGCGACCAGGTCGCCCTGCTCACTCATCCCGAGCGTCTCCTCTCCCCAGCTGAATCGGACCAGCTGGAAAGCTTCCTCAATCGACGCCTGGCCTGCGAGCCCATGCAGTACATCACTGGCTCGCAGGAGTTTTTCGGCTTGCTCTTTGAAGTGACCGCGGCTGTCCTCATCCCCCGCCCGGAGACCGAGCACCTGGTGGAAGCAGCGCTGGAGCACATTGGCGGCGAAACCGTACGCATTGTGGACGTCGGCACCGGCTCGGGAGCCATCGCAGTATCGCTGGCCCATGCCCGGCCGCAAGCGCGCGTGACTGCGGTAGATCTTTCTCCTGCGGCGCTCGAAGTCGCGCGCCGCAATGCCCAGCGGCATGGCGTGCTCGATCGTGTGACCTTGCTGCAATCCAATCTGCTGGCGGCCGTCGATGGTGCTGACTTTGATGTGGTCGTATCAAATCCTCCGTACATCGCCGAAGGAGAGGTCCTGGAGCCCCAAGTATCTAATTACGAACCCCACCCCGCGCTTTACGCCGGGCCTACGGGGCTGGAAGTCTATGAACGCCTGATCCCTGAGGCCCGCAAGGTCCTCAAGCCAGGGGGCTGGCTGCTGCTCGAGATCGGTTTCGGCCAACAACCGGCCGTCGAAGCCCTGCTCCGCGGCTGGCGATCCGTCAGTGTCGTTCACGATCTACAGGGAATCCCTCGCGTATTGCGAGCACAAACCCCATAAGTGAAACCCCTTCGTCTCCCTGGACGGGTGCCCCTCGCCAAAGCGTACCTGGGCCGAAAAAGATGGGGCGACCTGGACTTCCTGTACGCTGCACTGGACACGACCGCGTATGCGGCTTTCTTTTAGGAAAGCCGCATGAAGTTTGCCAACGCCAACAAGCCCCACAGGAAATCCGGGGGAAGCCCCCACGATCGCTTTCCATCGTTGGTTGATAATAGTGATTACGAGGGATTTCATGGGCACGATAACCGAGCTTCCAAAAACATCTTTGACCTTTGAACAGAAACTGGATCGTCTGGCCCAGGTAGCAATCAACGCGGGCTTAGGGCTCGCGCGTGGTCAGGAGCTGGTCATGACGGCGTCACTCGATGCCTTGCCGCTGGCCCGCCTGATCACCGAGCAGGCGTACAAGGCCGGAGCCTCGCTCGTGACCACTCTGTTCACCGATGAGCAGTCGACGCTGTTGCGTTATCGTTACGCCGGGGACGCGGGCTTCGATACCGCCGCGGGATGGCTCTACGAGGGAATGGCATCGGCCTTTCGCAACGGCGCCGCGCGGCTGGCGATTGCCGGCGGAAACCCATCCCTGCTTTCCAAGGAAGATCCGGAGAAAGTTGGCCGGGCAAACCGCGCTGTGTCCAAGGCCTATCGTCCGGCCATCGAACTCATCACCCGCCATGACATCAATTGGACCATCGTTGCCTGCGCCACGCCGGCCTGGGCGGCTGCGGTATTTCCCGATCTCCCTCCCGATCAGGCGATGTCCAGGTTGTGGGACGCGATCTTCGCCGCATCCCGGGTGGATACAGACGATCCCATCGCCCGCTGGAAACAACATGACGCCGGGCTGCATCGCCGCGCGGATTTGCTCAACCAGAAGCGCTACGCTACGCTCCATTTCCGCGGTCCCGGGACCGATCTGCGGGTGGGACTGGCGGACGATCACCTGTGGATGGGCGGAGGCACGCAGGCCGGCACCGGGGCCTATTGCATTCCCAATATGCCCACGGAGGAGGTCTTTACCACCCCGCACAAAGACCGCGTGGAGGGCACCGTGACCAGCACCAAGCCGCTCTCCCACCAGGGCACGCTGATTGAGAAGATTGCCGTGCGTTTTGAAGGTGGCCGGGTGGTTGATGCCAAGGCATCCGCGGGCCAGGAAGTGCTGCAGCGAATGATCGATACCGACGATGGAGCGCGCCGTCTGGGTGAGGTAGCGTTGGTGCCGCACTCCTCGCCCATTGCCAGCAGTGGGCTGCTATTTCTAAACACGCTCTTCGATGAGAATGCGGCCAGCCACATTGCCCTGGGACAGGCCTACAGCACCTGCGTAAAGAATGGAGACCAGCTCAAGCCGGAAGAGCTGGCGGCCAAGGGTGCGAACGAAAGCCTGATTCACGTGGATTGGATGATTGGATCGAGCGAGATCGATCTGGACGGCATCACGGCCACCGGCAGCGTGGAGCCGCTGATGCGCAAAGGCGAGTGGGTCTAAAAGAAAACCCCACCCTTCGCGAAACGAAGAGTGGGGTTTCGACTTCCTCGCGATCAGGCCTCTACCGTCCGGCCCTCCACCTCGAAGAGCAGCCGGTTCTTCAATGGATCGGCATCCACCCGTAGGTGATCGCCGTGCAGCACCTCGCCATCCAGAATCTTGATCGCCAGTGGATCCTGGATCAGGCGCTGGATCGCTCTCTTCAACGGACGAGCCCCGTACTGGCGGTCATATCCAGTCAGCAGCAACTGATGACGCGCGCCGTCAGTCAACTCCAGCGTGATCTTGCGCGGTTCCAGCAGCTTGCGCAGATCAGCCAGCCGCAGATCGACAATGTGTGACAACTGCTCCTCTCCCAGCGGACGGAAGATCACTACATCGTCCACCCGGTTAAGAAACTCCGGCCGGAAGCTCTGCCTTAGCAGTTGCATCACCTGCTCGCGCGCCGCGTCAAACGCCGATTCGCTCTCCAGGTTCTCCGACTGCAACAGATGCGCTCCCAGGTTCGAAGTCATGATTAGCACCGTGTTCTTGAAGTCCACCGTGCGGCCTTTGGAATCCGTCAACCGTCCGTCGTCAAGCACCTGCAGAAGGACATTGAATACATCCGGGTGCGCCTTCTCAATCTCGTCGAAAAGGATCACCGAGTAGGGCCGTCTGCGAACCGCCTCAGTCAGTTGCCCGCCCTCGTCGTAGCCTACATATCCAGGAGGCGCCCCGATCAACCGTGCGACCGCATGCTTCTCCATGTACTCCGACATGTCGATGCGAACCATAGCCTGCTCGTCATCGAAGAGGAACTCCGCCAGGGCGCGCGCAGTCTCGGTCTTGCCCACTCCGGTTGGCCCCAGGAAGAGAAAGGAACCGATCGGCCTCTTAGGATCGCTCAGCCCGGCGCGTGACCGGCGGATTGCGTTGGCCACAGTCTCCAGAGCCTCATCCTGACCCACCACCCGCTCGCGCAGCCGCCCTTCCATCTCCACCAGCTTGCGCACCTCTCCTTCCAGCATCTTGTCCACGGGAATGCCGGTCCATTTGCTCACGATCCTGGCAATGTCTTCCTCGTCGACCTCTTCCTTCAGCATGCGGCCTACCCCGGCGCCGTCCTGCTTGGCGTTCAACAGCTTCAACTCAGCTTCAAGTTGGGGAAGTTCGCCATACTGAATAGCCGCCGAGCGCTCCAGATTGCCACGCCGCGTCTGCTCTTCCATCTCGAAGCGCAGCGCCTCAATCTTCTTCTTGACCTCGGTCAGCCGCGTAATCGCTTCTCGCTCTGTCTGCCAACGCGCGCGTAACCCCGTGGCCTTTTCCTTAAGCGCGGCCAGTTCGCGCACCACGACCTCCAGCCGCTCTTTCGAATTCCTATCGTTCTCTCGCTTGAGCGCCGTGCGTTCAATCTCCAGCGAGATCATCTGCCGTTCCAACTGGTCGATCTCCGTCGGCACCGAACCGATCTGGATGGCCAGCGATGCCGCTGCCTCGTCCACCAGGTCGATCGCCTTATCCGGGAGGAACCGATCAGAGATGTAGCGGTGCGAAAGCGTGGCCGCGGCCACGATGGCCGAGTCCTTGATGCGGACGTTATGGTGGGCCTCGTAGCGCTCTTTGAGACCGCGCAGAATCGCAATCGTGTCCTCCACATTGGGTTCGCCCACGAAGACGATCTGGAAACGACGCTCCAGCGCCGCATCCTTTTCGATGTACTTGCGATATTCGTTCAGCGTGGTCGCGCCGATAGCCCGCAACTCGCCCCGCGCCAGCGGCGGCTTCAGCATATTCGAAGCGTCGATGGCGCCCTCTGCCGCGCCTGCCCCAACCAGGGTGTGCAGTTCATCGATGAAGAGAATGACCTGACCGTTGGACTCCTGAATATCCTTGAGCACCGCCTTGAGACGATCTTCAAACTCCCCGCGATACTTCGCTCCCGCCAGCATGGAGCCAAGATCGAGCGAGATCACGCGCTTGTCGCGCAGCAATTCCGGCACATCGCCGGAGACGATGCGCCGCGCCAAGCCCTCGACGATGGCGGTCTTACCCACCCCAGGCTCGCCAATCAGCACCGGGTTGTTCTTGGTACGACGCGAGAGCACCTGGATTACGCGGCGAATCTCTTCATCGCGGCCGATGACCGGATCCAATTTTCCTCGCCGCGCCAGTTCCGTCAGGTCCTTCGCATAACGGTCCAGCGCCTGGTATTTGCCCTCAGGGCTCTGGTCGGTGACCCTTTGGTTGCCGCGCACCGAGGTCAATCCCTGCAGGATCGCGTCCCGCGTGGCGCCCATGGATGCCAGGAGCAACTGCGCCGGATCCTTCTTGAGCTGGGCCAGGGCCAACAGCAGATGCTCGGTCGAAACGTACTCGTCTTTAAAATCCTGTGCTTCTTTCGAAGCGTCATTCAGCACCCGCTGCATGGCATTGGAAAGTCCCGGCTCCGAGGTCGCGCCGGAAACTTTTGGCATGCCTGCGATGGCGTGCCGGGCACTGGCGAACATCTGTTCGGTGGGAATCCCTACTTTCTGAAGCAGGGGAACGATGATGCCTTCCTTGTCTTCCAGCAAAGCCATCAGCAGATGCATCGGCACCACTTCAGGCTGGCCATTCTCATTGGCCAGCGAGCCGGCCTGCTGAATCGCCTCTTGTGATTTCAGTGTGAACTTGTCCCAACGTATTGCCATATTCCTGTTTTCCTGACTGACTAGACCATCCTGAACTTGCGCGTGTTGCGAAGGCAAGGGCGAGCCTCGCCCGGGTGTGGATAAGCCTGGTCTTCATTTCTGTTTTGATTCTGGTATCGCTCGAAGAAGTGCGCGCAAGCGTGAGTTATCAGCCTGCTATATCTTAGATGTCAATCATAGCACGAAGGAATCATAAAATATGAGTGTATTGACATCACATTCTAGCTAATCACGGTCCGGAAGCTCCGGCGTGGCCTGCAGAAGCGTCTTCGTGTACGCCTCCCCCGGGGAACCGCAGATCTGCTCACAGCTTCCCATTTCGACCACCCTTCCCGCCCGCATCACGACGATATTGGTCGACAGATAGCGCACCAGGGGCATGGAGTGGGAAATGAAGAGGTAAGTCAAATGGAATGTTCGCTGTAGGTCGCGCAGCAGGTTCATGATCTGGGCCCCGACGCTCACGTCCAGCGCGGACACCGGCTCATCGAGCAGCAGCAGCTCCGGACGCAGCGCCAGTGCCCGGGCGATGTTGATCCGCTGCCGCTGGCCGCCGGAGAACTCATGGGGATAGCGCCGCAGGGCGGATTCGTCCAGGCCCACCTCGGCCAGCAGGGCCTTCGGATTCTCCGCTGGCTGGGTACCGTGGCGATGGATGCGGAAAGGCTCGGCGATAATCTCGGCCACGGTCATGCGCGGGTTGAGGGCGGCGAAGGGGTCCTGAAAGACCGGTTGCATCCTGCGCCGGAGTGTGCGGAGCGCGGCGCCCGATCCATCACCGACTACTTCCTGGCCGTCGAAATAAACCGTTCCGGAAGAAGGCGGTATCAGCCCCAGGACCATCCGCGCCACGGTGCTCTTGCCGGAGCCCGATTCCCCTACGAGCCCCAGGGTCTCTCCACGGGCGATGGAGAAGGAGACTCGGTCAACGACGCACTTTTCCTCGCGCGCCCCCCGCCATCCAGAGCGCCTGGCATAGTTTTTGGTGAGTTGCTGTACTTCGAGCAGAGCCATGCCCGGATGGTAGATCAATTAAGAGGCAGAATCACGGGCCGGACAGAACGAGCTAAAAGAGAAATGAACGACTTTAGCGCTATTCGGGAGGTTGGTTGTCATTTCGTCCGCCGCTTTCCCGGCTTCCCACCCAGCCTTCCCCCTGGACGGGTGCTCCATGTTCGCGGACTTTCGCGTACATGGGTTGAAAAGATGGGCGCAGCCCTTTCCTTTTTCTTTTCCTGTAAGTAGGTGGAGACCGGTAGTGAATGCATTGGAAAAAGGTCGTGTTCAACCCATGTACGCAAGAACGCGAACATTGGCACCCGTCCAGGGCGCTAGGCTGGGTGAGGAAGCGAGAGATTTGTCGCACAAACCAACGCCGCGGTTCGCTAGATATCCAGGTTCTTTACATCCAACGCATTGTCTTCAATGAACTTACGCCGTGCTTCGACGTCCTCGCCCATGAGCGTGCTGAAGATCGATTCCGTTTCGGCCAAATCTTCGAGCTTTACCGAGAGCAAAGTGCGCCGGTCGGGATCCATCGTGGTCTCCCATAACTGCGTCGATGTCATTTCGCCTAGGCCCTTGTAGCGCTGTACGTCGTATTCGCGGCGTCCCTGTTCGATCACGTGCTCGAAGACTTCCCGGGCCGAGTGCTTGGTCACCGGTTCTGGAATAACCCGCTTCGCCTTCTTGGGTTTGGCTGTCGCCTCTTCCGCCGGCGCATCTGCTTCACCCTCTTCAGCGTCCGCAGCCTTGCCGTACTCGATAACGTACGGTCCCACGAGTTCTTCCCGAATCAGCCCATATTTGGCCATCATCTGCCGATATTCCGGCGAGGAGGCCAAGGTCCAGTCCACCCGGCGCTCAGAGCCCTGGCTGTCGGTAAAGCTCACCGACCAGGTACGATGCTCCTCTTCGTAGCGCGGCGCAGTCACAGCTTTGAACTCGCAGCGCTTGGCCATCTTCTGCAGTTCGGCGTGCAGCTTGGCCAGCTTCGGAGGAACCGCGCCGTCGCCCTCGAAATCCGTCCGCTTCATCAGCTCGAACTTGGGCAGCAATTCCGTAACTTCCTGGTTGCGCAGGTGCTTGTTCGCCTTTTCGAAGACGCCCAGGTAGTCATTGAGCTGACCCATGAACTTGGTCAACGCACCACCTTCCAGCTTCTTGCCGGCTGTGCCGTAGCGCAATCCCATGCCATCCGATGCACGCTTGATCATCACCTTGACGAACTCGCGGTCATCCTTGATGTACTGCTCAAACTTGCCCTTCTTGATCCGGTAGAGCGGCGGCTGGGCAATGTACACGTGCCCGCGGCGGATCAAATCGACCATGTGACGGAAGAAAAAGGTCAGCAACAGGGTGCGGATGTGGGAACCGTCCACGTCGGCGTCGGTCATCAGGATGATCTTGCCGTAGCGCAGCTTGGACGGATCGAAGTCCTCTTTCCCGATCCCGCAGCCCAGGGCAGTGATCATGGCCCGGATTTCTTCATGGCCCAACATCTTGTCGTAGCGGGCCTTTTCTACGTTGAGGATCTTGCCCTTGAGGGGCAACACTGCCTGGAATTTGCGGTCCCGCCCCTGCTTAGCCGTCCCGCCTGCGGACTCGCCCTCGACCAGGTACAGCTCGCAGCGGTCCGGGTTGCGTTCACTGCAGTCGGCCAGCTTGCCCGGCAAACCGCCGCCATCGAGCGCGCCTTTGCGCCGGGTCAGGTCCCGTGCTTTCCTGGCCGCCTCACGCGCACGCGCAGCCTCAATCGCCTTGTTGATGATCTTCTTCGCGATGGGAGGGTTCTGCTCGAAGAACATCCCCAGGCGCTCGTTGACGAACGCCTGCACCGTGCCCGCAATATCGGAGTTGAGCTTACCCTTGGTCTGCCCTTCGAATTGCGGCTGGGGCAGCTTTACGCTCACCACCGCGACCAACCCCTCGCGCACATCGTCGCCGGAGAGATTCTCCTTCACGTCTTTGAACAGCCCCATTTGCTGTCCCGCGGTATTGATGGTGCGGGTCAGTGCGGTGCGAAAGCCAGAAAGATGGGTGCCACCGTCGACCGTGTTGATGTTGTTAGCAAAGCTGAATACAGCCTCGGAATAGCTGTCGTTGTACTGCAGAGCGATGTCCAGCTCAACCCCATCGCGGGAAGACTCCATGACGATGGGCTTCTCATGCAGCACCTGCTTACCTCGATTCAGGTGCTTAATGAACTCGGCGATGCCCCCGGCATACCTGAACTCAGAGCGCTTGGCCTCCCCGGTCTTGGGGTCGGTCGTCCGCTCGTCCACCAGCTTGATCTCCAGACCCTTATTCAGAAAGGCGAGTTCGCGCAGTCTCTGGGCCAGGGTGTCGAAGTTGTATTCCGTCACCGTGAAGATGGAGCGATCGGGGAGGAAATGAATCTTTGTACCCCGCTTCTTGGTGGTGCCCGTCTGCTTGAGCTTGGTGACCGGTGCTCCCTTGGCGTAGGACTGCTCGTAGGTGTGCTGGTCTTTCCAGACTTCAACATCGAGCTCTTCGCTGAGAGCGTTCACGCAGGAGACGCCGACACCATGCAGTCCACCGGAAACTTTGTAGGTGGAGGAATCGAACTTGCCACCTGCATGCAGCTTGGTTAGCACCACTTGCAGGGCAGGCATCCGCTCGCCCCCGGGCACATCCATGTCGTCGACCGGAATGCCTCGTCCGTCATCCGTCACCGTGATGGAGTTGTCGATATGAATCGTCACGTCTACATGCGAGGCATGCCCAGCTAGCGCCTCATCGACGGAGTTATCGACCACCTCGTACACCAGGTGATGCAGGCCTTGGTCGCCGGTCGACCCGATGTACATCGCGGGTCGCAGCCGGACGGCCTCTAAGCCTTCCAGGATCTTGATGTTGTCCCCGGTATACGTGCGCTCGAGTGGCGGAGTCTCACGAATGGCGGTGGGGGGAATAGCGGCGGGGAGGGCAACTTCTTTGGTGGACATGCAACTCCGACGGTAAAGCTCTGCGAGCGGCTCTCGGCGCGAAGCAGCCGATTGGAAATAACATCTTGAAAGTGCAGGGTTTGACTGCACTTGACTAGTTAAAGTTTACCACGTTTGAGGCCCCTTTTCGAGGGTCTAGAGGGCCTCCCGCCGAGCGCAACGGAAGTTCCTGATTGCGCTTAGCTTCAATCGCTCGCGGTACCTAAGTGATCAACTTACATCTTTTAAGGTGTTCTGAAGTAACCCAAATTTAGGGTACTCTCAGGTAGTGGAAGGTGGGTACTACGGTACTGTAAAGGGTAGATATCCTCTAATATCACCGAAAAGACGTAGCTCGAATGGACGCGAACTATACACTGGTCGAAACTAAGCTTCCACACCGAAACGATATATCAACCCCCCAAAGGTAACTAGATCATGAAACTTCTTGTCCATGCTTCGATCTTCTCCGTACTGTTCGCCGGTTTTGTCGCCAGTGCCGTTACTGTCAAGCCCACCACTTCTGTCTCCGCGAACCACAGCCTGGTGATTTCCCGCGCGATGCCGGTGCCCAGCTGCCCTCCCAGTACAGGTTGCACCCTTCGCTAACCATGGCACGGTACTAAACGTATCCACTTCAGTACTCAAACGGTGCAGGCCTAGCACAAAAGTGCTAGTTTTCAGCGTTTTCTTGGGTTGAGCAGCACCCCGATTCGAGCTATTCTCAAGACTCGGAAGGGGTGTTGTGATGACGAGTGTAGCTCTCACCATGTTTTACGCGGCAGAGCCTATCCTCTTGGCAGTGGCCTTAATTGCGCTGCTCAGGTCTCGGGAACAAAAGCGCTTTCCGGCGCTCTTCGCCTACGTTGCGCTTCGGCTCGGCTCGTCTGTGGTGCTCCACTTCTTATTACAAATCCATCGCTTTGTTACCATCGACAACGCAACCGCGTACGCGTTGTACTTCTATACCTACTGGGCAAGTTACGTCGCCGGTGCTCTGGTCGTCTTCCTGGTCATCCAGGAGCTGTTCCAGTTCTCCATGGATCCTTTTCCCGGCTTGAAGTGGCTGGGCACCATATCCTTCCGCTGGGTGGCTTGCATTTCCTTCGTAGCCGCCATGGCAGCCATGCTTACACCGGGTGGTAAAGGGGACAGGTTCCTGCTGGGCCTGGTCGCCCAGGCGATGCGCTGCGAAAGCATCTTCATTCTCAGTCTTCTGCTCTTCCTGTTGATTGCTGCGGGAAAACTTGGCTTGTCCTACCGTAGCCGGGTCTTTGGCATCAGCTTTGGCTTCGGCATCATGGCGGCAAGTGACCTGATTTTCTCCGCGGCTTTCCTGCACTTCGGACACAACATGATGAGCTCCACCCTGAGCGTAGTGACCACCTGCACCAGCCTTCTGACACTGGTTGTGTGGTCTGCCTACTTCCTGCAAAGGGAACCGGCTCGACAGGCCGCCGTCCTCGATCCCTCTTCGCATCTGGGGCGTTGGAACGAAATCGCTACCACCCTCGGTCAGAGCGGAGTCCGCGGCCCGGTGGCTGTTCCCGCTCCGGCCAACACCTTCTTCCTCCAGGATGTCGAAAAGGTGGTTGACCGCATCCTGATCAAGAACTCGCTTCATGTAGCCAGCTAAGAACGTAGTTAACGTCGAAAAAGCCATAACGGTCTTCCGTTATGGCTTTTTTATTTGCCATGGCCACTTTCGCAACCCTTGGTATGCTGCTCACCGAGGTTAACCATGAAGGTCAAAGCGGCAGTCCTGCGTGAGATGGGGCGTCCGGCGCCCTATGCCGAGTCCCAGCCACTGGTCATTGAAACGGTCGAGCTTGCGCCTCCCGGCCCGGGAGAGCTTTGCGTGCGTGTGCTGGCCGCGGGTTTGTGCCACTCGGATCTGTCCGTCATCAACGGATCGCGCGTCCGGCCGACGCCCATGGTGCTGGGCCACGAAGCCAGTGGCGAAATCGTCGAGCTGGGGGCAGATGTGCAGGGTTTCCGCGTAGGGGATCGTGTGGTCTTCTATTTCATTCCCAGCTGCGGACGTTGCGTCCCTTGCGCCAGCGGCCGTCCAGCACTTTGCGAACCGGGGGTTGCGGCTAATGTCGCCGGCACCTTGCTGGGCGGCGAAAAACGCTGGCGCGATGCCGACGGCGTCCCGTTGCATCATTTCCTCGGGGTCTCAGGGTTTGCCCAATACACCGTGGTATCGGCGCGGTCGGTGGTGCGCATCGATCACGATCTCGCTCCGGAGATCGCGGCGTTATTCGGCTGCGCGGTCATGACTGGCGTAGGCGCAGTGGTGAATGCCGCGAGGGTCGCCGCCGGGGAGAGCGTCGCCGTATTTGGGCTTGGAGGCGTGGGCTTGGCGGTTGTTCTCGGGGCTCACGCCTCCGGCGCCAACCCGCTCATTGCAGTCGACTTGGCGACGCACAAGTTTGAGCTCGCCCGGTCTTTGGGGGCCACCCATTGCATCGACGCCGCCGATCCGCAGGCGATCCAGGGCCTGCGCGACCTCTCGCAGGGTGGGGTGCAATTCGCGATTGAATCGGTAGGCGACGAACGGGTTCTTGCCCAGGCTTATGCGGCCACACGCCGCGGGGGAACCACCGTCACCGTAGGACTGCCGGCGCCGGATCGCATGTTGTCGATTCCAGCATTCAATCTGGTGACCGAGGAGCGCACGCTGAAGGGATCGTTCATGGGCTCGTCCGTGCCCTCAAGAGATGTGCCGCGTTTCATTGCCCTGTATCGCGCGGGACTCTTGCCGGTGGACCGTTTGCTCACCCACCGTCTGCAGCTGGACGAGATCAACGCCGGCTTTGATCGCCTGGCGCGGGCGGAAGCGATCCGTCAGGTGGTTCGCTTATCTCAGTGAGGGGAGGGCATTGGTGCCAATGCCCTTACTTGGCGGCGGCTGCAGTCTCAATCGGTTCCACAGAGACGAATCGGCCTATCCTGCCGCGGTCGGTGAAGTTCACCTTGCCGGCAATCTCGGCATAGAGCGTGTCGTCTTTTCCCCGGCCGACATTCAGTCCGGGCTTCAACCGGGTGCCGCGCTGGCGCACGATGATGGAACCACCGGTGACCACCTGGCCGGCAAAGATCTTTACGCCCAGTCGCTGAGCGTTAGAGTCGCGACCGTTCTTGGAACTGCCTAAGCCCTTCTTATGTGCCATTGCCTAATCCTCAATCAGAAATTCGTCTCGTGCCGTGCTATTACGCCGCGGCTGCCTAGGCCTTTTCGCCGTAGGTGAATCCATTGACCTCGATGCTGTTGATGCGGACCGCGGTGAAGGCTTGGCGGTGCCCCTGCAGCTTCTTATATTGCTTCTTGCGCTTGAAGTGGAAGACCAGGATCTTGTCCCCGCGTCCTTCGCTGACCACGGTGCCCAGCACCTTCCCCTCAGGGGTCCCGACGATAGGCGATGACCCGTCGGAGAAGGCCAGCACGTTCCTGAACTCAACCGCATTGCCGACTTCGGCCGCGACCTTTTCAATACGAACCACGTCGCCCGGAGCAACGCGATACTGCTTACCACCTGTGCGGATCACCGCGTACATAAAACCTCCTAACGCCATGCCGGCGTCATAAACTTGCTGGGCAGATACTGGATTGCTGGATGTGCTCAAACCCAAGGGAATGCGGGTGAGCAAATCGCCCCAAGAGGCCATGTCGGCGCACCATTACTCTGGGCGCGACGCAGACTTAGTCCCAAACTCTTCAATCTTACGTTTCCCAGCGCTTTTGGTCAATTCAGCGGATTGAAAAAGGTACACCCCGAGAACCACCATCAACGGCTCCAGCGGATGGCGAAAACGGGCGTGTACAGTGACCAGGTAATAGACCAGGGGCAATAGCAGGAAGGCCCAGGCCATCAGTCCGGCGCCGGGAACCTTGCGCCACAAGGCCAGGGCCAATCCGAGCAGGCCGCACACGCTGCCGAAGACAAAATTGAAGCCGCGCGCGTACTCCACCCAGGGAAGCGCATTCTCAGGATGGGGAACCCCAGCCCAGAAAAAGTACACCCGCTTGAATGAATCGCGAACAAAGTTGCCGGGATCGGCGCGCATCACTGCCAGGGCTTTCTCTCCGCGCATCTTGGCATAGGCGATTTCACCCATGCGGGCGTAAAGGCGGAGTTGGTCGGGTGCCTGGATGGGGTGGTCGTACTCCATCAACAACCCGTTCGCGCCTGGTCCATTGCCCATATACAGTTCGGCGCCGAAGTTTCCCCGCGCGGGGACGAAGTGGTGAAAGACCTGCCAGTTCCTCCATACCCAGGGTCCAAAGCAGGCGGTAAAGAGCAAGGCCGCCAGCAGGACTCCGCCGGCCTGCCGGCGCCAATCAGGCGCTCCGGCCAGAACCCAGAGCCCGCAAGCCGGCAACAAGATCAGCATCGCCGGATTGCTGAGGCCGGTCAGGCCCCAAACCAGCCCGAAGAGGGCCCAGTTGGATACGGTCATACCGGGGGCTGCTTTGGTGCTGTCGGGGGACCGCATGCGCAGCGCTATCACCAGTGCCCAGGACAGCAGGAAGGTGGTTAGCGACGTCTCCCAGACCCAACGAACCGCATATTGCATCGCGGCCGGGTAGAGGGCCCAGATCCAGGCCGACCACAGGGCCACCTTGCGGTTGAAGCAGCGCGCCCCGATCTCCCAGACCAAGCGGGCGGTAAGAGCGGAAAAGAGGCTATTGAGGGTGAAGATGATCCACGCCGATTGGGCGGTAAAGACCCCGAAAAGCTTGAAGACGCCGCCCAAAAGCAGGGGAAAGAGCGGTCCCACCCATGCAGTCGGGCCGGTGTGCCCGCGAAAGGGGTCGGCGAAGCCGTATCCGGTGGCCAGCGCGCGAGCGATGCGTCCCATCTCCTGGCCAAACGGCAGGTGGTCGTCGAAGGTCTTGATGCGGTAAGTGTGGGCCAGGGTGATGTAGAGCACGCGCACAACGAAGGCGGCCCAAAAGACCAGCCACGGCGCCTGGAATGGATCCCCGGCAGTTGTCGTCGGCTGCTCGATGCGGCTATACTGTACTTTCGCTGGTATGGTGCGTGTACCTGTCCTGTGATTTAGACGCTGTCGCCCTCTTCGATAGCGCATTTACAGAGTACGACTGCCGCCTGTTTCTGCGAAAAGCATAAGTGATGGAGTTTGTCATGGCTCAGATTTGCACCATCTGCGGCAAAGGCCCGCAGTTCGGTAACAAGATTTCGCATGCGCACAATGTCTCCAAGCGCCGTTGGAACGTCAATCTTCGCCCGGTAAAGGCTGAGGTTGCGGGCGGCCACAAGCGCATTCGCGTTTGCACCCGCTGCATCAAGGCCGGCAAAGTCGTCAAAGCCGGATAGCGGTTACTCCTTTTCCCCAGCATCTTTGGGCTCGAAACCAAGCGACAAGGAATTGATACAGTAGCGCAGGCCTGCGGGCCCTGGACTATCTGGGAAGACGTGTCCCAGGTGGGCTCCGCAGCGCGCGCACGTAACTTCCGTTCGCATCATCCCGTAGGTTTTATCCTCGTGTAAATTCACCGCCGCGGCATTGGACGGCACCGAAAAACTGGGCCAGCCGGTCCCGGATTCGAACTTGGCGTCGGAGCTGAACAGCTCAGCCCCGCAGGCTCCGCAGCGATAGGTTCCGTCGGCGTGGTTGCGGTAGAGTTTGCCGGAGAATGCCGGCTCTGTCCCCTTTTGCCGCATCACGTAATACTGTTCCGGGGTGAGTTCGGCGCGCCACTCTGCGTCTGTCTTCTCAACCTTTTCGACTTGCGCTTTCTCCATCAGCTTGCTCCTTGTTGTGCAATCACTTCAATTTCCACCAGGGCGTCTTTGGGTAGTCTGGCCACTTCCACGGTGGACCGCGCCGGGGCCACCACGCCGGCGGGCGCCAGGTAGCGGGCATAGATCTCGTTCATGGCCGCAAAATCGCCCATGCTTTTGAGAAAGACGGTGGTCTTTATGACGTGGTGCAGGCTGCTGCCGGCCTCGGCCAGGACGGCCTTCAGGTTCTCCAGGACGCGAACGGTCTGCTCTTTTACTCCGCCTTCGACCAATTGCCCGGTTTTCGGATCGAGGGCCACCTGACCGGAGGTGTAAACCAGATTCCCGATTATCACTGCCTGGGAATAAGGGCCGATGGCCGACGGGGCGTCTTCTGCTGAAACCTGTAATTTGTCGAGAATACTCATGCCGTGATTCTCGCCGCCCAGGGCTTGAGGACGCAAATCAGCAGCAAAAGAGTCTGCGAGAGAACCGGAAGAGAAACACAGCAGGTCCCTCCACTACGCTTCGCTCCGGTCGGAATGACAATTCTGTGGGACCATTAACAGCCATTCGTCTGACCGCGTTCAGGGCCATTTCAACAGAATTGTCATCCCGACCGGAGCGAAGCGTAGTGGAGGGACCTGCTGTTTCTTTTTCCCTCTATCGCTAGACCTTATGCGCGCGTTGCACGTCGCGCACGCCCGGCAAGCGCCGCAGGCCACTCACGATCCGTGTGAGGTGCCGCATGTCTTCAGCTTCCAACACAAATTCGACAATCGCCTCCGAGTCACCGGTCGACTTGGTATCGACCCCGCGGATGTTGGTGCCATCGTCACTGATGACCGCCGTCATTTCCTTCAACATGCCGGCGCGATCGTCGCAGAACACGGTCAGCTTTACCGGGTAGGTCATCTTACGGCCGGCGTTCTCCTCCACCATCCGCGCCCACTCCACGGAAATCCGCCGGTCGCTCTCGTACAACAGATTTTGCACATTGGGGCAGCTCCGCGCGTGTACCGCGACGCCCTTGCCCCGGGTTACATACCCTACGATCTCTTCGCCGCGAATCGGATTGCAACATCGCGCGCGGTAGACCAGCAAATCATCCTGGCCTTCCACCTGCAACGAGTCGGAGCCGTGCATATGGACGCGCCTGACCGCGTCCGACATAGCGCCGCCGGCGGCGTCCTTGCCCGGCTCTACCTCGAGGCCGGTCTGCGCAGTCACCCCCGGAGCGAGCTTGTTCAGCACCTGGCGCGAGGAGTATTTGCCGAAGCCGATAGCCGCCATCAGGTCGCTGGCCGTTGCCAGGCCACACTCGCTGGCTGCCCGGGCGTAGTCCGTGTCCGTGAGCTTGCTGAGGGACACCTTGTACTTGCGCGCTTCCCGGTCGAGCAGCTTCTTGCCGATTTCCACCGCGCGCTCGCGCTGGTGCTCATTGAGCCAATGCTTGATCTTGTTACGCGCCCGCGAGCTCTTGGCGAAGGTGAGCCAATCGCGGCTTGGGGTGTGGCCGTTCTGGGTAACCACTTCCACGATGTCGCCGTTGTGCAGCTTGGTGCGTAGCTGCGCCATCCTGCCGTTGACCTTGGCTCCCACGCAGGTATTGCCCACCTCGGTATGGATGGAATAGGCGAAGTCAATCGGCGTCGCATCCTTGGGCAGTACAACCACCTTGCCTTTGGGGGTAAAGGTGTAAACCTCTTCCGGGTAAAGATCGATCTTCAGAGTGGAGAGAAACTCGTTGGGATCGGTCATCTCCCGCTGCCACTCGACCAGCTGCCGGACCCAGGCCAGCCGTTGCTCATCGCGCGCGTTGGTGGGCGAGCCGGCCGCTTTATATTTCCAGTGCGCCGCGATCCCCTCTTCCGCGATGCGGTGCATTTCTTCGGTCCGGATCTGGACCTCGAACTGATGCCCGCCCTCGCCCATCACCGTGGTGTGCAGCGATTGATACAGATTGGGCCGGGGCATGGCGATAAAGTCCTTGATGCGACCCGGCACCGGGCGCCAGATGGAGTGGATCAGGCCAAAGGCCGCATAGCAGTCTTGTACCGTGGCGGTGATCACGCGGACAGCCAGCAGGTCATAAACCTGGTCGACCGTTATCTTTTGTTTTTGCAGCTTCTGATAAATGCTGTAGAGCCGCTTGATGCGCCATTCCACGCGCGCCTTGATGTTGTTTTCGCGCAGCCGTTCGTTGAGCAGGGATTCGACCGAGTTGAGAAACTGCTCATCCTCATCGCGCGCCGCATCCACCGCGCTCTTCACTTGTCCATAGCCGAAGGGGTCGACGTAGCGGAAGGCCAGATCTTCCAACTCACCGCGCACTTTGCCCATACCCAGGCGATGGGCCAGGGGAGCGTAGATGTCCAGTGTTTCCCGGGCGATCGATTCCTGCCGTTCGGGTGGCAGGTGCTGCAGCGTCCGCATGTTATGCAGCCGGTCCGCCATCTTGATCAAGACCACGCGCACGTCGCTGACCATGGCCAGCAACATCTTGCGCACATTCTCCGCCTGGCGGTCTTCGCGGTTGGCGAACTGGATCTTGTCGATCTTGGTCACGCCCTCGACGATGTGCGCAACCTGCTCCCCGAATTGTTCTGTGATGTCTTCTGTGGTGACGGGGGTATCTTCGACGGCGTCGTGCAGCAGCCCGGCTGCGATGGCGGTGGAGTCCAGCTTCATCTCCGCCAGAACCTGGGCTACCTCGAGGGGATGCAACACATACGGCTCCCCGGAAGCCCGCAGCTGCCCGCTGTGGTGCTGTACACAGAACTCCCATGCTCTGCGAATGATGCCGATGTCGTCGCTCGGCCGATTCTTGCCGATGGTCGCGAGCAGCTCGGCAAACTTCGCCGTCAGGATGTCCGGTTCCGCGGAAGGTTCAAGTGGCGTAGAGTGCACAGTCGCCATACCTGATTATAGGCTGCTTGCTAAGCAATTTCACTTGTGGTGTGTACAAGCGACGGCTTCCCGCGTGCCTTATGGATCTCGTGCGAAGATGATTTGTGTCCCGTGAACCATTTTCGCTTCTGGTGTATACGGAGGAAAGAAGGCCGGCGCGGCTTTTCCTCAAGAAAAGACGCACTTCGCTAAACTTACCTGTGCAGCGTAGAAGCGAAAATGAATGAACCAATCTCTGCGCCTGTCGGCAAGGCGGCGGTCACCACCATCTCCCGCCGGGCTGCGGACCGCCTGCGTGCCGGGCACCTCTGGGTCTATCGCTCCGATATTGAGCACTTGGTGGAGACAGAAGCGGGTCTGATCGCGGTGGCGGACCATCGCGGCTTTCCCCTGGGCACCGCGCTGTGGAGCCCAAGCTCGCAGATTGCGCTGCGCATGGTGACCTCTGACCCTCACCTGACGCATGAGGGCTGGTTGGCGCTGCTTGACCAGCGCCTGCGCTACGCCATCCAGCAACGCCAGGACATGCTGGAGGAGGGCACCGATGCCTGCCGTCTGGTCTTTAGTGAAGCCGATGAGCTTCCTGGCCTGATCGTCGACCGCTACGGGGACCTGATCCTTTTCGAGATCCTCGCCAAGGCGCTGGATCGGGATGAGGTGCGTGCGGTCATTGTCGAGGTCCTCAAATCCGAACTGGACCCAGCCACCATCGTGGAGCGGTCCGATGCCCGCATCCGGGAGCTGGAGCAGCTCAGCCAGCCGTCGGAGGCGCCGCTCTATACCGCCGAGCCGATAGCCCAACTGACCACCATCTTTCACCTCAACGGGCTAGCCTTCCATTACGACGCCAACGCGGGGCAGAAGACGGGAGCGTTCCTCGACCAGCGCCTCAACTATGCCGCCGCGTCGCGCTATGCCCGGGGCGAGGCCCTCGATGTCTGCACCTATCAGGGCGGTTTCGCATTGCACCTGGCCCGATCCTGTTCCCGGGTAACCGGCGTGGACGCCTCCCGTGCCGCGCTGGAGGTGGCGGAGGAGAACCTGGAAGTCAACCGTCACCGTATCCAGGGCTCGGTGGAATGGATAGAGGCCAATGCATTCGACCTACTGCGCGACTGGAGCACAGCGGGCAACACCTTCGACACGGTGGTGCTTGATCCACCCGCTTTTGCCAAGTCCAAGCGCGCCGTGGCTGGCGCTCTGCGGGGATACAAAGAGCTCAACTTGCGCGCCCTGAAGATGTTGCGCCCGGGGGGCACGTTGGTGACCTGCTCCTGCTCCCACCATGTCTCCTGGGACGAATTTCACGGGGTGGTGGCGGCAGCGGCCGGTGATGCGCAACGCCGCGTTCGTCTACTAGAGCGCCGAGGAGCCGCTCCTGACCACCCAGTCGTGCTGAATATCCCGGAGACCGAGTATCTGAAGTGCCTGATCCTGCAGGTCGACTAGTTCCACAGTGAAGGGTACGGGCTTTAGCCCGTACATAAAGGCAACAACAGAGGGCTTTAGCCCCTGAGGGCAGCTTAATCACCGACATATCCCTCAGCGGCTAAAGCCGAATTCATTCCAAAGTATTTATGTACGGGCTGAAGCCCATACCCTTCACGGCCTAAAAGGCCGTACCCTTCAGGGAAATGAGTTTTTTTCCGTAGCCGTGAAGCCCAGATAGCTCCGGCGAATTTATGTATGGGCTAAAAAGCCCCGATCCTTAACCCCTAGAATAAAGATTCATGGCACTTGGACCTCATTGGCAACACGCCTGGCTGGTCATCGCCTCTTTTCTCGCCGGCGCCCTGAATGCCATGGCGGGCGGCGGCTCGTTTCTGTCATTTCCGGCGCTCCTCGGGGTGGGCGTTCCGCCCATCCAGGCAAACGCCACTAACACCGTTGCCCTCTGGCCCGGCCAGTTCACTTCGATCGCTGCGTATTGGCAAGACCTGAAGGCCAATCTGCGGCTGGTACTCCCCGTCTGTTCCGCCGCCCTGCTAGGCGGAGTAACCGGGGCCATCATTCTGCTGCACACCGGCCAAGCCACGTTTATGGCGTTGGTGCCCTGGCTGTTGCTGCTCGCCTCCGGGCTCTTTGCCGTCAGCGGCCCTGTCTCCAGTTGGCTGCAGCGCCGGCGTGATACTCACACCGGCGTCAGCCCCAGCCTCGTCCCGTTGTGGATCGGGGTGGTGGTGGTCTGCTTTTACATCGGCTATTTCGGCGCCGGCGCGGGCTTTTTGCTGATGTCCGTCCTGTCCGTCTTTGGCATCCAGAACATCAACCAGGTCAATGCGTTGAAGGTGATCGCGACCACCACGGCGAACGGCATTGCCGTGGTCACCTTCATTGTGGAGAAGCAGATTCTCTGGAAGTACTGCCTGCTGATGATGATCGCCGCCGCCCTCGGCGGTTATCTGGGAGCCCGGTATGCGCGCCGCATGCATCCCCATCACATGCGCTTGCTGGTGGTACTGATCGGCCTGGGAATGGCTGCGTACTTCTTCTGGAAGCAGTATTCTTGAACTGAGACTGTCATGAGCCACGAGGGCATCCGATTTATCAGCGACGAAGAAGCCCACAGGGTGGCGCAGGAGACCCCTTTACCCCGCGAGGCCACCGACCCCGCCCGGGTCCGGGTGCAGAAGACAACCGGCACGGGCATGGAGATCGACTGGAAAGACGGCCACCAAAGCAGCTGGAACTTCACCTGGCTGCGCAACGCCTGCCCTTGCGCCACCTGCCATGAGGAGCGCGGAGCAACCGGCCGCAAGCCGGGCGAGCCCAAGCCGCAGCCGCCCACCTTATTGCAGATGTACAAAGCACCGGCAAGACCGGACTCGGTTTCCCCCGTCGGGCGCTACGCCATCAGCTTTCGCTGGAACGATGGACACCAGAGCGGGATCTATTCCTGGGATTACCTGCGCCGCAGTTGCCAGTGCGACCTGTGCCGGGCAGCCACGCCCCGCTGAACAAGAAACGCACACAAGTGACCCCAAATTTCACAGCCACCGTCGTTTAGGCGTGACTGTAATCTGAGGGTGGATAAAAGTGATCCAAGAGAGTGAGCAAACTTGCCCAGCGACCTGGAAATTCAGAGCATGAAAGAATCCCCATTCGTTGATGATCCGGTCGCGCGAACTAAGAGCGAAACCACCGGGATCCTGCCCTTCCAGGCAATCCAGGCATTGATCGATGGCGGATCGATAATCGCCCCCAATCCTGATGGCAACCAGATCCAACCGGCGAGTATCGACCTGCGATTGGGAAGAAAGGCCTTCCAGATCGCGGCTAGCTTTTTGCCCGGCCACTCGTCCATCGAAGGCAAGATCAGAGACCTGCTCATCCGCGAGATAGATCTGGAGGATTCCGCAGTTCTCGAACCGCGCTCCGTCTTCCTCGTGCCTCTGATGGAAAGCCTGCGCTTGCCTGCGGATGTGTCAGGAGTTGCCAATCCCAAAAGCACCACCGGCCGTCTGGACGTCTTCACCAGGCTGATCACTGAACCGGGAATTGAATTCGAGCGTGTCCCCAAGGGCTACCAGGGGGCTCTTTATCTGGAAATCGTCTCCCGTACTTTTCCTATCCGGGTCAGGACCGGGATGAAGTTGAATCAACTCCGTCTGTTGCGTGGAAGGCCGCAGGCCACCGACGGCAAATTAGTCCGGCTGGCGGAAAAAGAGCAGCTGACCTTCGACGCGGATAGCAGCCCCATCGACCCAAGAATAGACCGCGGGCTCAGTGTTTCGGTGGACCTGGTGGGCACCGGCTCCAACATCATTGCTTACCGGGCAAAGAAGACCAGGCATGCCATCGATCTAGGCAAAGTCAACGCGTATGACATCGGAGAATTTTGGGAAGTGATTCCCCGATCCAAGTCCAAAGATCTGACCTTGCAAGCCGGAGATTTCTACATCCTGGCCTCCCATGAAAGGATCCGTGTACCCCCGACGCATGCCGCGGAGATGGTTCCCTTCGACCCTTCCATCGGCGAATTCCGCATCCACTACGCCGGGTTCTTCGACCCGGGTTTCGGATACGGCGATCGAGGGGAGATTCCTGGCACCAAAGCCGTTCTGGAAGTGAGGGCGCACGAGGTGCCTATTCTTCTCGAGCATGGCCAACTGGTAGGAAAGCTGATTTATCACCAGATGGCGCAACTGCCGGAAAGGGTCTACGGGCGTTCGATCGGCTCCTCGTATCAACAGCAAGGTCTGGCGCTCAGCAAACAATTCAGAGCCCTGCCATCCGCCGACCCGGAGCCCGCTTCTGGCTACGCGCCGATTTTATCTCCGCAGATGGCCGAGTAAAGTCAATGAAGGGTACGGGCTTCAGCCGAAGGGTATGGGCTTTAGCCCGTACGTAAGCAATTGAAAACGGATCCGGCTTTAGCCGCTGAGGGATATCTTTTAAATGTCCCCTCCGAGTTTTTCACCGCCTCCCTTAGGGAGCTGGGGTTGCCGGAGCGACGTGGCTGACGGGCAGATTCTCCCACAGCCGTTGCATACTTTGCAGTGCTTCGGCGGCGTTGTCGACGACGTGGATATAGGCACGGTTTTCCGCCTTGAGAAACCCCTGATTGATCGCAACTCCGAGAAAGCTCAGCAGGTGGTCGTAATAACCGTCAGTGTTCACCAGCAGGCAGGGTTTTGTGTGGATCCCGAGTTGGGCCCAGGTAAGGACCTCAAAAAATTCATCGAGAGTTCCAAAACCGCCGGGCAGGGCAACGAATGCATCCGCCTCCTGCACCATCAAGGCTTTGCGCTCGTGCATGGTTTCCACCAGCACCAGCTGGCTCAGCCCCTGGTGCGCCACTTCCACTCCGGCCAGCGCCCGGGGAATGACACCGATGACCTCGCTTCCGTTCGCCAGTGCCGCGTCAGCCAACGCGCCCATCAGGCCCACTTGCGCGCCACCGTACACCAAGCCCAGGCCGGCCTTTCCCAGCATGCTGCCCAAGCCCACTGCCTCGGCGCGGTACTCTGGCCGTACCCCAGATTTCGATCCACAAAAGACGCAAACCCTGCGCCTGATTTCCCTGGTTTCATTCCCCATACCAGGATTGCAACACATTTATGAACAGCCTGTGGGCGATACACTGGTAGAAGAGAACCCAGCCCGTCACCCGACCATCCGCCGAACGAGATTATCAACGCACGCTCCAGAGACCAGCCATTGCAACATCTGCTCGATAAATTAAACCCGCAACAACGCGCCGCCGTCGAAGCCGTGGATGGTCCCTTGCTGATCCTCGCTGGGGCGGGTTCCGGCAAGACCGGGGTCATCACCCACCGCATCGCGTATCTCATCCAGGTACGGAACGTTGCCCCCGACGCCATCCTGGCGGTCACGTTTACCAACAAAGCCGCGGCGGAAATGGCGGAGCGGGTCGACAAGCTGCTCGAACATCGCTCTTTGGCCAAACCTCTGCTGGCCACCTTCCACTCGTTTTGTGTCCGCGTTTTGCGTCGCGACATCGAAGCGCTGCGTATCGGCGATGAAGGGCTTACCCGTAACTTTGTGATTTACGACGAGACCGACCAGCAGGCCATCGTCAAGCAGGCCATGCGCCGCATGGGGCTGGACACCAAGCAGTTGACGCCGCGCACCGTGCTCTCCCGTATCTCCTGGGCCAAGAACCACATGCTTGATCCACAGGAGATCTACCTGCAGTCCACCGACCCGCTGAGCGAGCGGATCGCGCAAATCTACGAGATCTATCGCAAGGAACTGCGCAAGGCGAATGCGCTCGACTTCGACGATCTGCTGCTCGAAACCGTGCGCCTGCTGCGTTCCTCCGCTGAGGTGCGGGAGCGCTATAACCGCCGCTTCCGCTACCTGCTGATCGATGAGTATCAAGACACCAACCGGCCCCAGTACGAGCTGATGAAGATGCTGGCCGGCCCCGAGCACAACGTCTGCGTCGTGGGCGATGAGGACCAGAGTATCTATTCCTGGCGCGGAGCGGACATCCGCAACATTCTGGATTTCGAAAAAGACTTCCCGGAAGCCAAGACCATCCGCCTGGAGCAAAACTATCGCTCCACGCAAGTGATCCTGGAGGGAGCCTCCGCGGTCGTAGCCCGCAATCTGCAGCGCAAAGGCAAGAACCTGTGGACCTCGCGCGAGGGCGGAGCGATGATCGGCTACTACGAAGCGCCCGACGGAGAAAATGAGGCGCTCTTTATTGCCGACTACATCGGCAAGTACATGCGCCGTGCTGGCCAGGAGCAAGACTTGCCCCGGGCAGCGGTGCTTTACCGCACCAACTCCCAGTCCCGGCTGGTGGAAGAAGCCCTGCGCCGTTACGGAATCGCCTACACCATGGTGGGCGGCTTCTCCTTCTACGACCGCTCCGAGATCAAAGATCTGCTGAGTTACCTCAAGCTGGTGCAAAACCCTGACGACTCGATCGCCTTGGCGCGCATCATCAACACCCCGCCGCGGGGTATCGGCAAGACCACGCTGGAAGTGCTGGAGCGGCTCAGCCTGGAGACCGGCATGAGCACCTGGGCAGCGATCGAGCGCGCGCTGCAGGAGCACCTCTTGCCGCAACGCGCGTTGATGGCGCTGGACACCTTCCGCCGCTTGATACAAGATGGCCGTGCCTTGCTCGATCCGGGGTTCGCGGAAAAGCTGGCGCAAGACCTTCTCCCGCCTCAGGAGTCGAGCGCCCCCGAGGCCGCCGGGACTGATTCAGGAGATTGGGAAGACGTCCGCTTCGACTTCGGCGATCTCGAACCCGAACCCGATCCGGAAGACAAAGCGCTCCCGCTGCAAGCGGACCTGCATCCCGTACCCGCGGTGGATCCCGTGTATGAAGGATTTCGCAAGCCCGGCGACGCGGCGACGTTGCCCGAATTGATCCGCTTCCTCATCGACCGCACCGGCTACATCCGCTCGCTTGAGGACGAGGGCACCCCCGAAGCCATCTCCCGCATTGAAAACTTGAAGGAACTCGCCAATGCCGCCCAGGATGCGCAGCAGCGCGGGGAGACGTTGTCCGAGTTTCTCGACCACGCTGCGTTGGTCAGTGACACCGACCGTTACAATCCCCAAAGCCGCGTCACCCTGATGAGCCTGCATTCGGCCAAAGGGCTGGAGTTCCCCCTGGTGTTGCTGGCGGGCATGGAAGAGGGCCTCTTTCCCCATTCGCGCACGCTCAATCAACCCAACGAACTTGAAGAGGAGCGGCGGCTCTGCTATGTGGGCATGACGCGCGCGATGGATGCACTGGTGATGACCCGGGCTCGCTATCGTCGTAGATACGGGAACGACATGCCCGAATCCAGCATTCCCTCGCGCTTTCTGGAAGAGATTCCGCCGCGTTTGATGGAAGACCTGACCCGCGGCCAGCGGGCATCCATCGGCAGCGCCTATGGTTCACGATCCGCTCGCGGCAGCGACGAATGGGAAGCGCCCGGACACTACAGTTACGAGGACGAGGACCAGCGTCCCCGCACCGTTTCCCGGACGGCAGCGCCGCCCGGCCGGTCGAATGCGGGCCCAGGTTCCCTGGACAACATCGCCCAGTTTTTCTCTTCGCGGAAGGGAAGCGGGACCAGGCCTAAGTTAGAGATCCCCGTCTCTACGGGAGCGACTGGATTCCGTAGTGGTCAGCGCGTTCGTCATCCCAAATACGGTGAGGGCGTCGTCTTTCGCCGCGAGGGAGACGGTGACGACGCGAAGATTACGGTACAATTTGCAGAATTCGGCGTGAAGAAGCTAGTGGAAAAGTTTGCTCAGCTGGAAAAAGTGTAGACAAGGAAAATAATGGCCAATACCAAGAACGTAGAAGACAAGTTGGAACGGAAGAAGATCAAGCGCACGGCGCGCAAGAAAGCTGCGCCCAAGGCCGCGCGTACCCTGCCCCGAGGTTCCAACAAGAAGAAAGCCAAGAAGCTGACCAGAGGTCAAAGCAAGCGCTAAGCGGCTAACGTGACCAAGGCCAATTCCAGGCCGAGAACATCCAAGGCGGGAAACACCCAAGGCGGGAAACACCCAAGCGGGGAAACACCCAAGCGGGGAAACACCCAGGCCGAAAACATGAGAGTCCCGAAGGGACGGCTGAGAGTAGCCCAGGGCGGACCCGGATTTCCTGTGCAGGTTGGCCAAGCCAAGGAGCCTCGTGCGGCTTTCCGTGAAGAAAGCCGCATACGCAGATCTTTCTAGAGCAGCGTGCAGGAAATCCGGGGTAGTCATGGGTAGGTTGCAGAAATGTGACTAGTCCCGCAGGGACGGCTGAGAATGTCCCAGTACGCAGTGCTGGGCAAGCTTTTTCCCACCGGGAATTTTCGAGTTGAGTGCGAGGTCCGCCCAGGACTGACATCCTGGGCTACTCTCAGTCGTCCCTACGGGACTTTTCTGTCGATGTTCAAAGGAGCCGAGACGCTGCGAAAGCAACTGTTCGCAACCAAATCGATCGACAAGCTGATCAGCGACTCGGAACTCCCCGAGCACTGTCTGCAGAAAACCCTCGGCCCCTGGTCGCTTACCGCGCTCGGCATCGGCGCGGTCATCGGTTCGGGAATCTTCACCGTGATCGGCACGGCCCTTGCGGGCGAGAAGTTTGACACCTCCTCCATCCTGAACACCCCGCTACTGGATTACCTGGTGCATCACCACGCCTTGTCGGGCCGTCCGGGAGCAGGGCCGGCGCTGGCCTTTTCCATCGTGCTGGTGGCCATCGTGTGCGCCTTCACCGGGCTATGCTATGCCGAATTAGCGTCGATGATTCCCATCGCCGGCAGCGCCTACACCTACACCTACGCCACCATGGGCGAACTGGTCGCCTGGATCATCGGCTGGGACCTCATCCTGGAATATGCCGTCAGCAACATGGCCGTGTGCGTCGGCTTCGCGGCGCACATTGTCGATTTCATGGATTGGTTTGGCCTGCATCCCAGCGCGCGTTGGATCTCACCTGCCTTCTTGCCCTCCGGACTCACCGACCTGCAAGGCAATGCGATCTACCAGCCAGGCTGGCATCTGGGCTTTAATATGCCGGCGTTTCTCATCGTGCTGCTCCTCACCATCGTGCTGGTGCGGGGTATCCGCGAATCCGCCGGGACCAACAACGTCATGGTGCTGCTCAAAATCTCCGCCATCCTGGTCTTTATCGTGGCCGGGTCGCACTTTATTCATCCCGCTCACTGGCATCCGTTTTTTCCTAATGGCTGGTCAGGAGTCCTCACCGGCGGCAGCATCATTTTCTTCACCTACATCGGCTTCGATTCGGTATCGACCGCGGCCGAAGAGTGCAAGGTCCCACAGCGCGACGTTCCCTTCGGCATTCTGGCTACGCTCGTCGTCTGCACCTTGCTCTATGTCGCCGTCGCCGTCGTGCTCACCGGTCTGGTCCCTTGGCAGAGCCTGGTGGATGATGCAGCGCCGGTGGTCAATACCCTAAAGAAGCTGACCCATGAAACCGGCTCTTCGACTCTCAACTGGGTAAGGCTGATCGTGCTCTGCGGCGCCATGATGGGCATGATCTCCTCCATCCTGGTCTTCCAACTCGGCCAGGCGCGGGTTTGGTTTGCCATGTCGCGCGACCGCCTCTTCCCCCGCTGGTTTGGCAAGGTGCACCCGCGTTATCGCACTCCGGCCGTCGCCACCGTGGTAGCAGGATTCGTGGTGGCCATTCCCAGTGGACTGCTGGACATCGGCACCCTGGCGGACCTATCGAATATCGGAACACTCTTTGCCTTTGTGCTGGTATCGATCGGCGTGCTGATCCTGCGCTATCGCCAACCGGAGAGGCGTCGTGGCTTCCGCGCCCCGGGCGGAATTTCCGTACCCATCCTGAGCATCTTGTTTTGTTTGCTGCTCATGTCCGGCCTGCCGGTCATCACCTGGCTACGCTTTTTCGGCTGGCTGGCTATAGGCCTGGGCATCTATTTCCTCTACAGCCGCAAGCACAGCGAGTTCTCCTCACTTTCATGAATCGCCCCGCTCCCTCCCGCCGGATCGCGGCCACGTGGTTGCGATCGCTCCCCAAAACAGAACTCCACCTTCATCTGGAAGGAACCGTTACTCCGGAGACGCTGGTCGAATTGAGCCAGCGGAACGATGATCAACCCATGACGCTGGACGAGGCACGGGCCCTCTATCACTACACCGATTTCACCGGGTTCCTCTTGGCCTTCAAGGCGGTTAGCGAACGGCTGCGCACCCCGGAAGACTACGAATTGATCACCTATCGCATGCTGCAGCGTCTGGCCGCTCAGGGCGTGGTGCATGCTGAGGCCTACGTCTCCGTGGGCGTTGTTTACTACTGGAGGCGGATCGAGTTCGAACCTCTCTTTCACGCGATGGAAGTAGGGCGCGTGCGCGCCGAGCAGGAATTCGGGATCACCCTCTATTGGATTTTTGATGCGGTTCGCCACTTTGGCCCGGAGGAGGCGGCTCGCGTCTTTCGCAAGGCCGCTGAACTACGCCCGGAGTGGCCCAGCATCGTGGGCATCGGGATTGGCGGCGATGAGCGGCGGACCGGCGCCGAGCCCTTCCGCGAGCTCTTTCAGGAGGCCAAAGATGCTGGTCTTCGACTGACCGCGCATGCTGGGGAAACCATGGGACCGGAGAGCATCTGGGCAGCCCTCAATATAGGCGCGGAGCGCATCGGCCATGCGCTTTCCGCGCAACTGGATCCGGATCTCATGGAGGTGTTGGCCGAACGCCAGGTACCGCTGGAAATTTGCGTGACGTCGAATGTGCGCACCGGTTGTTGTCCCACCCTGGAGGAGCATCCGGTACGCCGTTATTTCGATGCAGGCCTCATGGTGACCCTCAATTCCGATGATCCGGCGATGTTCGAAAGCGACCTCCAGGACGAATATCGTGTGGCCCATGATGCGTTTGGCTTTACCGCCGAGCACCTGCGTGAATTGGCGGCTAATTCTATTGAAGCCAGCTTCCTTCCCGCGGTACGAAAGGTCGCCCTGCTGCATCAAATTGAGCAGGTGAAATAGTCCTTTGGTGTCCACCGCCGTAACTACGTGGTTTTCATGAACCTGCGCTATTATTTCGGCATGATGTACATGGATGGTAAAGACTTCAGGGCTCAGGGTTCCGGCGACATACTGCCGGCGATCTCGCCTACCCAGGAAGAAGAAGGGTCTGCTATGGCGATAGTTGGCTGGACTTCGGTTGCTGTTGGTATTGCTGCTGTGGGTCTCTACGTCGGCCGCGAGTTGCGTGCGCGTTATAAGTTCAATCACCGCACGCAGTACGATTTCTTCTCGCATGCCGGGGATAGTGTCTGCTCGGCAGATTACGGCACTGGAATTTAACCCTTCACCCACGGAGCCCCATTCGCCGTCACGGTGACCCGCTCGGCTGCGCTACGGGTCACGCGGACCGGCAACGAATGGTGCGTGGGTGGGCCAGGCTTCACCCCGGATAGGGCTGTTCTTCCTTTTGCAGCAACGATTCTGGGGTCAACTGCTCGATTCCCCGTAGGGAGGGGAAGAGCACACTCCAAATGCCGGTCACGGCCAGCGCCCCGATACCTCCAATCACCACGGCGCGCACCGCCCCCCACCACTGGGCGGTCACTCCGCTTTCAAACTCACCCAGTTCATTCGAAGCTCCAACAAAGAGCGAGTTGACGGCGCTCACTCTGCCCCGCATCGACGCCGGGGTCGCCAGTTGCAGCATCGACGACCGGATCACCACACTGACCATGTCCGAGGCTCCCACCACCATCAACGCAGCCAACGAAAGCTGCAGGCTCCTGGAGAGGCCGAAGACGATCGTGGCGCTCCCATAAACAGCCACTCCGATGAACATAAGAACGCCGGGGCGCTTCAAAACCGGGCTGAAGGTCATCCAGATAGAAACCGCCAGCGCACCCAGCGCCGGCGCCGAGCGAAGGGCTCCCAACCCTTGTGGCCCGGTATGCAATAGATCGTGGGCAAAGATGGGCAGCAGCGCGGTCGCACCACCCAAAAGCACCACGAAAAGATCCAGCGAAATCGACCCCAGCAAGAGCTTCGATCTCCACACATAGCGAAACCCCGCCAGGATTACGTCGGTGGAAATCGCACGATGCTCCATTCGTCCGGGGCGTACATGCAAAGACCCGATCAACAGCACAAAGCAGATACCGGTTGCCAGCGTAAATAGAAACACAACCGGAGCTCCGTAGAGCCTGCCTATCGGCGGCAAGGTATAGAGCAGACCCCCCACTGCCGGTCCGGCAATGTTGGCGATCTGGAAGACCGTGGCTCCCCAGGTGATGGCATTCACGAAATTTTCCGTAGGCACCAGGTGGGGCAGCAGTGCCGAACTGGCGGGGCCGCTGAAGGCGCGGCCGGAGCCGATCAGGAAGAGCACAACAAAGATCGGCTCTACTCTATGCAGACCTTGCAATGCGAAAACCAGGAGTGTAAATGTGCATAAGATCTGCAGTACATAGCAGACCAGTATCACCATCCGCCGATCATAGCGGTCCGCGACATGCCCGGCGGGCAGCAGAAATAAGAGCCCGGGCAAAAACAGCACCAGCCCGGTATACCCTAGATCGATCGCCCGATGGGTGATCTCGTATACCTGCCAAGCCACGGCCACCGCCTGCGCTTCCGCGCCCATGATGACCATTACCCGTGCCAGCTGATAGCGGCGAAAATCTCGAAAGGCAAATGCTGCTGTCCCTGTTCCTGATGGGGCCATATGCCTGCTTTTTTAATTTTTCAAAAACTGTCCTTGACCATTCCCCGGAAAGGATATCGCAAGCAGGCAACTACAATAGGATGCAGGCACGTCGTCACGATTTTTTTCGAGCGCGACCTTAGCTGAGAAGGATATACATGGCCGCAGACGTCACAGAAAACGAAGCCGAGAAAAAACTAAGCCCCGCGCTGGAAGAGTTGCTGGCGGGCAACCGCCGATTCACCAGCGGCCGCACCTCTGCCTACCGGCGTGACCTCGCCATGCTGCAACAAACTCTGGAGAGGCAGGAACCGTTTGCCGCGGTTCTCTCCTGCTCCGATTCGCGCGTGCCCGTGGAGGTGGTCTTCGATCAGACCATCGGACAGCTTTTTGTTACTCGCGTGGCCGGCAACATGGTCACCCCGGAGATCGTCGCCAGTCTCGAGTATGCTGCCGCTGTGCTGGGCACAAACACCATCCTGATCATGGGCCATAGCAGGTGCGGGGCGGTCACGGCGGCGATCCAGAGGCAAGCGCAACCGGAACAATCCTTTCCCGGCCAGATAGGCGTGCTCTTCCCGCATCTCAAGGCGGCCGTGGATCAAGCCGGCCCCGATATCGAGTCCACCATTCGCGCCAATGCGCTGATCCAGTCCGCCCGGTTGCGGGAATTGTCCCCGCTGCTGGCCGCGATGATCGACGAGGGCAAACTACAGGTGGCGACGGGCTACTTCGACATCGGCAGTGGAGCGGTGACGCTGCTCGAGGGAGCCTGAGGTATCTAGTTGCCGTGCACGTAGGTTGCGTATTGGGTATCGACAATGCCCAGGTTACGCGCCAGCCCCAACTTGGCTTGGTTGTGCTGGCTGGTGGTGTTCACCAGGGTGGTCTCGGCGTCCGCCAGGGTAGCCTGTGCCTGGACCACGGGCAGGTTGTCGTCCACTCCGGCCTGGAAACGTTCCGTGGTTTGTTCCAATTCTGTGCGCGCCAAGTCCACGTTGCTTTGCGCCACCCGCACCAGCTCGGTAGCGGTCTCTACATCCAGGATGCTATCCCTTAGCTGCTGGTTGATCTGCTCTTTCAAAGCCGCCAATTGCTCGGTCAGATTAGTGAGGTTGGCGGCTGCGACACCGCTGTCTCCGCGAAACTTGGCTTCTTCAAAAAGGGGCAGGTTCAGCGTACCCGTAGCCGCGAACGTTCCATGGTAAAAACCGCCCGTCACCCCGGTGACGCCATAATTGCCCTGAAAGGTGAGCGTTGGCAGCCGCTCCCATTTGGCCGCTCTCCGCTGCAATTGGGCGGCCCGTACCTGGGCCTGCAAACCCTGGTAGTCCTGCCGGCTCTGGTAGGCGATTCGCTTGGCTTCGTCGATGTTCATGGTCGCCAGGTCGGCATAGGGCGCTGAATCGGTAAGCTGGATCTCCTGTTCGGCTGGAAGACCGATCTCCCGGTTGAGTGCGATCTTGGCCTTGGCGAAATTGACTTCGGCCGAAACCAGGGCCTGCTGCTGGGTTTGGAACTGCACCCGCGCCCGTAGTTCGTCCAGGTTCGCAGCCGTGCCCGCCTGGTGCTCGGCGACGGTTTGGTCGAGCAGCACCTGGTCGGCCTGCAGCAGCGCCTTTGCATTGGCCACCTGGGCGCCCAAAGCCAGCGCCTGCAGATAGGCGTCGCCCACCGTCAGCACCACCAGCCCGCGTGAAGACTGCTTGCTGAAATAAGCAGCCCGCTCGTCTGCCTTGGCCGCCCGGTAGAGGTCGATATTCTGCAGGCTGAACAGGGTCTGCGAGTAATTCACCATCGCGTCGGTCGAGTTGACCTTCACCACCGTCTTAACCGATGCCAGGTCCAGGCCAGGAAAAAGGGGAGCGGATTTGGCTAAAAGGTAGCTCGAAAACCCAAAGGCTGCCAAATTGATCTGGTGTGCCCCAGAATCAGCCTGCGCGGTGACGGTGGGGAGAAGCGATTGCAGGTTTTCGCTGGTTTGTGCCTTCGCGATCAATTCCTGCTGCTGGGCCTCGATCAGCGCCAGGTTATGCTCGATGCCCATCCCGATGGCTTGATCGATGCTCAGGGGCTTGACCCCGTCGGTCGGCTTCACGATGGTTACGCTGCCGTAATAGGGGCTTTGCGCGGAACTCTGGTTGGCCGTTTGCGCTGACAGCATTCCAGCGGACAACAACGCCGCCGTACACGCTGCCCTAAGCCGCCGCGCTGGGATCGTCATTATGGGTCGTCGCTTCCTTTCCGTCCAATCCTTTAGATCGGTTCAGCGCCTTCAGGTTGCCTAAATGTGGCAGGCTCGGGGCGCAACTCGCCCCTCACCCATCGTACTAGGGGTGTGGAGGGGGCGAGCCCCTACGATTCGTCGTCTGCGTGAACGTGTTTATGGGCGGAGGCGATTACCTTCTCCGCCGAGGCTGGGGGAACCACATCGTAGCGAGCCATCTCCATGTGGAAACTGCCCATTCCCTGGGTGAGGGAGGTGAGCGTCGCACCGTAGGTGAGCATCTCGGCCATCGGGACTTCGGCCCGGATCACCGTCGTGCCCCGGCCGCTGCCCATCCCTTGAACGCGGCCCCGCCTTCCCGTCAGGTCGCCCATCAAAACACCGGTACAAGCCTCCGGTGCCTCAATCTCCACCCGCATCAGGGGTTCCAGCAGTACAGGCCTGGACTGCTCCATGCAGTTGCGGAAGGCAAGCCGCCCGGCCAGCCGGAAGGAGAGCTCATTCGAGTCCACATCGTGGTAGCTTCCGTCAAAAAGCACAGCGCGGAAATCGACCATGGGAAAGCCGGCCAGCCAGCCCCGCGCCGCTGCTTCCTGGATGCCTTTCTCTACCGCCGGAATAAAGGTGCGCGGAATCGCCCCGCCGAAAATCTCGTTGACGAACTGGAACCCCCCGCCCAGGGGCAGCGGTTCCAGGCGGACCCAGCAGTCGCCAAACTGCCCGTGGCCACCGCTCTGCTTCTTATGCCTGCCCTGGGCGCTGGCTCCGGCGCGGATCGTTTCCCGGTACGGCACCTTGGGCGCCTTGAGCGTCACCTCGGTGTGGTACCGGCGGCGCAGCCGTTGCACGATGGACTCGATATGGGGTTGGCCCGAGCCCGCCAACAGGAATTCATGGGTCGCGGCGTCCCGATAGAAGCGGACCATCAGATCCTCCTCCATCAACTTGTGGACCGCCGGCGCCAGTTTATCTTCATCGGCCCGCGTTTTAGGCTCAATAGCATAGGTGACGGCGGGCTCGGGCATGGTCACCGGGTCAAAGTAAATTTCATGCCCCGCATCCCCCAGCGTGTCGCCGGTAAAGGTCTCGCGCAGTTTGGCCACGGCGCCCACATCGCCGGCATGCAACTCTCCGATGGGACTTGCCGTACGCCCCTGCATCACCGTCAGGTGGGCCAGGCGCTCCGCGCTGTGGTGGGTGTAATTGGTGACCGTGGCATCGCTTTTGGCGATTCCGGAAAAGACCTTAAAGAAAGAAATCCTTCCCGCGAAGGGATCGGACATGGTCTTGAAGACGTACAACGACAGCGGCTCGCGATCATCCACCTTGCGCAGCACCATCTCGGCTTCGGAATCGGGACGAACACCGGCGGATTCCACCGCGCCCCGGGCAGCCACCGGGACCCGCTCCACCGGCGACGGCGCGTACACCTGGAGAAAATCCAGCAGGTGATCGCTGCCCACGTTCCTCAGACCGCTGGCAAAAAGCACAGGAAAGATCCGGTCCTCGCGGATGGCCTCATGCAGGGCGACGATCAAGTGTTCTTCCGGGATGGTTCCTTCGCGGAAGTACTCTTCCATCAATTCGTCCTTGCCTTCGGCTACCAGCTCCACCAGGGCCTGGTGGGCCTCCGTGGCCTCTTCGCGCAGGCGTACCGGGATCTCGGAAAGGCGGCCACACCCGCTGCCGTCGGGTTCGTACACGAAGGCCTGCATGGTCACCAGGTCCACGACGCCGCGGAAGGTGGGATTTTGTCCGTTGCCCTCAAGAATGGGTAGCTGCACCGGAACCACCTGGCGGCCAAAACCTTCGCGCAATGCGTTCAGGGTTCGTTCGCGGTCGGCGCGAGGATGGTCCATCTGGTTGATGACGATTACCCGGGGCAGGTTGAACTCTTCGCCGAACCTCCACACCCGCCGGGTCATGGCTTCCACCCCGCAGGCTGCGTTCACCACCAGCAACGCCGCCTCCACCGGGAGCAGCGCCGCGCGCGCCTCGTGCACAAACATGGGAAAGCCAGGGGTGTCTAGAAAATTGATCTTTACGTTGCGCCACTCGGCAAATGCCAACGCATTCTGCATGGTGGTCCGCCGCGCTACATCCTCTTCGTCATAGGCGGTTACCGCGCTGCCGTCATCCACCCGGCCCAACCTTTCGGTCATCTTGGCTGCCTGAAGCAGTGCGGAGATCAGGGTGGTTTTGCCGCTGTGCGCATGACCCACGAGGGCGACGTTACGAATGTCCTGGCCCTGATAGGTTTTCAATGAACGATTCATCCCAGGTATCTCCAGTTCTCAGGATTCGGAGTCCCGTTTCGGAGTCTTGGAGCGGTCCGTGCGCGCTGGGGAGCGCGTTGCCATGCACGCGGGCGGCCTACTTCGTTTGCGGGAACCGAGTGTAGCACAAGCGCAGCGTGGACCTACTTCTGCTCCAGCTCCGCACGCTGGCGGCGCAGATTCCAGGCAAAGATTCCGATCCGCAACAGCAAGATAAATAGCAGGGCTATCGCCAGGGCCGCCGACTGGCCGTGTACTCCGCGGCGCAATAAAAAACCTAATGCTCCCAGGACGGCGATCACGAATACAACGAAAGTTACCCACTCCGCGCGATTTTTCATATCACTTCCTTAGTCTCTGCCTGCTCCGCGACAGCCGGACGAAGATCACAATAGCCAGCCCGGCAAAGACCCCCATCGCCAGCATCGAGCTCAACTGAAAGCTAAAAAGCACGGCGCCGGCGTTCGCTCCATGGCTGCGCGACAGCAGCGCTTCCAGCAAGACAAAAACACAAAAACTGATCGCACCCGCCCCCGCCAGGCTGAGTACGATCTTCAAGGTCGCGTTACCCATCCCCCACCGGAAGCCTGCATCATATCGCATCCAGGCCACCGCCTACCCATTACAATGGAGAGGATTGAAGGTATGAAGAGTGAAGGGCAAAGGAACCATGGACGCTATTCCATCAACGCCTCCGGCGATAACTCCAAACACTTACCCAAAAATCGGGCTCCGCATGGCCGCCCTGCTCTTGCTCAGCGTCGTCACCTCCGGGGCTCATTTTGCCCGTGCGCAGTCCACCACCGTGCATGATCCGGCGGCCCTCAAACCTCCGCCTGGCGCCCGCGTGGCGATCGTCGAGTTTGAGGATATGGAGTGTCCTGACTGTGCCCGCGCCAATCCTCTCTTACACGACGCCGCGACCCAATACCATATTCCCTGGGTGCGTCACGATTTTCCCTTGCCCTTCCACGCCTGGAGTTTTGATGCCGCGGTGTACGCGCGTTGGTTTGACACCAAATCGAAAAAGCTTGGCGATGATTTTCGTGATGCGGTCTTTGCCAACCAGCAACTGATTGATGCCGCGGGAGAGACTTCGCCTGAGACGCCGGCAGGTCCCACGACGGCTGCTTCGGCAGCGATTCGTAACTTCGCGGAAAAGTTCGCGAAGGAGCACAGCATCGAGCTTCCTTTTGTGATCGATCCGCAAAAGAAGCTGGCTGCTGAAGTCCAAGCTGACCTTGATCTTGGCAAGCGCATTGGCATTGAGCACACGCCGACCATCTGGGTGGTCACCAACAAGACCAATGGTGTGCCTTTTGTAGAGGTGGTCGACCGGCAGCGCCTCTACCAGATCATTGATCAGGCACTCGCCGACACCAAGGGCCAGACAACCGCCTCCACGCACAAGGGCACCGGCCAATAGCGCATTTCGGGCCTGTGCCGCGGATCGGCTGAAGGGTGTGGTTGAGTGTCTGCGTGAGATTTCCCTTCCAATTTGAGTCCCGTAGGGACGGCTGAAAGTAGCCCAGGACGTCAGTCCTGGGTTAGCATGTGCCAACGAACCAGTCCCGCAGGGACGGCTGAAAATGCCCCATGATGCAATCCTGGGTACTCTATCTCCAAAATGGACTATTCGTGGTTCGGGGCAGCCAACCCAGGACCATGTCCTGGGACACTTTCAGCCGTCCCTACGGGACTGCTCGTCGGCACATGCTAACCCAGGACTGACGTCCTGGGCTACTCTCAGCCGTCCCTACGGGACTCGGGTTGGAAGGTAGTTCTCAAGCAGACACTCAACCACGCGCTTGAGGGAGATGAGCTTTTGAATGGTACGAAGATGCTTTGCATGAATTTGGCTTTAGCCGCTGAGGGACGCAATCTAGGTCTGGATGTTGACCAGCTGGCCCGGCGTGGTTTGCCGCGTCTGCGGCGAACGCCAGTGGTCGATGTAGGAAATCTGGTGCACGCAGGACACAGTGCAGTGCGGAGCGCAGCTCTTTTCCGTCAGGTACTCCCGCTTAAGGTCGGCTTTGGTGTATTGCGCCAGAGGAACTCCCGGGTAGCCGCGCTGTTGGGAGCAATAGTGCACCAGCCCGTCCTCGCAGATATACAGAAAACGTGAGCCGGCGCGGCAGCGCCAGTCGTTCGGTTCCGCATTGGCGATCGCTTCCTGAAACTTGTTGAAGCGGGAATAATTTTTCTTGGCCATCCCGGCCATCTGGTAATAGACCCGCCGCTCCTCATCCTGCAGGGGCTTCAGCTGGCCATCCCCATCGTGGATGATGCCGATGGTTGAAGTAAACCCCAGCCCCAGCGCCCGGTTGCCGATGACCAGCGCATCCTGCGGATTCCTGATGCCGCCGCCCACCACCGAATTGATGTTGACGTGAAACTCGGCATGCTGGGAGAGGAACTCCAGCTTCTTGTCCAGAACCTTGAGGCTCTTCTTCGAGATCTCATCCGGCTCTATGTTGTCGATCGAGATCTGCATGTGGTCGAGGCCGGCACGGTTCAACTGCTGGATCCGCTCCGGCACCAGCAGGTATCCGTTGGTGATCATGCCGGCTACCCGCCCGTGGTGGCGGATACGGGCGATGATGCCGTCCAGCTCCGGATGCGTGAGTGGCTCCCCCCGGAGATGGTGATGATGCTTGCGCCCAGGGCCGCCAGGTGGTCGATGCGGCGCAACATCTCGGGCAGCGGCACCGGCTTGGATACCTTGTCGTACTCATTGCAGTAAGCGCAGGACAGATTGCAGAACCGCATGGGCACAATCTGCGCCATGACTACGTGCCGGGTGGAAGCTAAAGCACGCCCAACCACCATCAGCTCGCGCGCTTTGCGCGTGGCTGCCTTGGTCCGGCCTTTCCAGGTCTGTTTCTGCTTCCGTTGTGGCATCTGCTTGTATTCAATCACAGCGCGAGCAAGGGCGGGAGTAACCACAGAGGAATGGGGAAGATAGCGGCCTGAGCGGTAGCACAGGCCACCCGGGTGGTTAATGTTTCTTGGGCTTTCCTGCGCTCATAATCAGGATTTGCTCCTGCTTGTTGCGCATCACCGTTACCTGTACCAGCTGCCCGCGGTGATTGCGAATGGCCTTCAGCCAGTCGCTCTTGCTCGTCATCTGCTGCGACTCGATCTTCACTACGACGTCCCCAGCTTTTAAGCCTGCTCGCGAGGCCGGGCTCGCGTCATCTACGCTTTCCACCAGCAATCCGGTGCCGCTTTTCACCCCGAAATAGTCCGCCAACTGCGTCCGCACCGGGTTCACATCGGCGCCCACGTAGAGCGCCCTGGGAATCATGTTATCCAAAAACCCGGGACCGCCCGAAGGGACGTTTCCCAGGAAGCTCTGCCCCGCGGCGGGCGCTGCCGGCTCCGGAACACTGTAGTGTTGCAACCATACATTTTCGAGCGCTGCCCGGTCGCACAGCTGCACCGTCACGTGGACGGGGTTGCCGTCGCGGCTGATGAGTAAAGTCACTGTGCGCCCGGAAGGCATCTCCCGCAGCCGGCGGCGCAATTCGTCGGCATTGTCAAAAGCTTGTCCGTCCAGCTGAAGAATCACGTCGTGCTCCTTCAGGCCGGACTTGCCGGCTGGAGCGTCGTGGTCCACCATGACCACCTCGGCCGCGTGCGTGTCCTTCAGATGCAGCGCGTTGGCGCGCTTTTTATCAACCGCCCCTAAATCAACCCCCAAGTAGCCTTGCGCGCTATACAGCAGAAACTCAGGAAGGTTGCCGGGCAGATTCAGCGCGTCTCCTGACGCCCAGCTGGCGTGACTAAAGAGAAGACCGCCCAGAACCGTAGCCACTAAACCCAAAATCGGAAGGTGCTTCATCGCAGGACTCCCAGGGACTCATACCGTTAACAATTGCTGCACACCGAAAAAGGCCACTCCCAAGCTACTGGATCTGCGGCGATTCATCCAGAATTTCATTGGAGATGGTGCGAATATGCGGATTGTCGTCCTCCGACGCCACCGTGTGCAATACCTCGCGCACACTGCTATCGGCCTCGACCGGCTGCAGGAGTTCGATGGCGCGAGAGCGCACCGTGGCATCCTGGTCGTTCATGAGTGCTTCCAGCACCCCATCGCGCACCCGCATATCTTCTGCCACGTACGGCTTAAGGCCGTCCAGGGCCTGCAATCGGACGCGGGCATTCTTGTCGTAGCGCAGGGCCACCAGCAAAGCATTGCGAAGTGGGCCGTCGGAGCATTGGTGCCCCGCCTGGCACTCGCCCGCCAGCAGGCCCACGGAATTCTGCGCCACCCCGGGATTCACCTGGCTCTGCGCCCCTACCAGCAACAGTTCCCGTATCTGCGGATCATCCAGCGATCCATGGGTCGTCTCCGGAACCAGGCGATTGAAGTGTACTTCTACGTTCTCGGTATTTGGTTCGCGGACAATGCTGCTGACGTTGGCGATGGTTCCCGGTCCCGCGATGGCTGCGGGCAACTCAGCCGGCGGGCGGTGGCTGCGCAATGCGGATTGGTAGCCGGCCCACCCTCCCGAGGCAAGACCCAGAACCAGCAGCGCAGAGGCCGCGACCGGAGCCCGGCCGAGCATAGCCACACCGCGGAACATGGACTGCTGGACACGCATCAGCCAGCCGCTTCGCGGCATGGTGTCCAATGCTTCCTCCAGCCGTAGCCGCGCTTGCGCCAGCAGGTTAGCGGAAGGTTCCAGGGTTGGCGCAAGCGCCATTGCCTGTTGCAGGGCCTGTACTGCTGCGAACTCCTCCTGACAGCGTTTGCAGGTGGCTAGATGGCCTTCCAGCAAATGACACTGATCGTCAGGAAGTTCTCCGTACGCGAATAGAGCAATCTTTTGCTGCGCCAGCTCGCAATCCATACCAAAAACCTCGCCTCATCTTAGTGTCGCCAAATTAGTTCTTAGTTTTCTAGTAGCCCGGAAGAGCGTGTTCTTGGCGGTCTCTTCCGTGGTGTTCAACATTTCACCGATCGTGCGTAATCTCAAGCCCTGGTAGTGCTTTAGTTCAAAAACCATGCGCTCCCGGGGAGTCAGGCGTCCCAGCGCTTCCTGGATCCGCTCCCCCAGCATCTTGCGCTCCAGCTCACGCTCTGGATTCGCCATCGCTCGCTCGTCGGAGATATTGCTCAGCAGGTCCATCTCTCCGCCGCTGGAGTCGACCACCACCGATTGCTCTTCACGGCGGGATTTGCGCCGCCGCAGGTGATCGAGGCACAGGTTGGTCACGATGCGGTAGATCCAGGTATAGAAGGAACATTCAAAGCGGAAATTTGCCAGGTACCGATAGGCCTTGAGGAAGGCTTCCTGGTGGATGTCCTGGGCGTCCTGTTCGGACCCTGTGAGGCGGAGCGCAAGCCGCAAAACCGGCTGGTCGTACTGGCGCACCAAGGCTTCGAAGGCGGTCCGCGAGCCTTTTTGTGCTTCGCGGATCAGCTCGGTCTCGGTGGCCCGGCCCCATGCTTCGCTAGCCATGTTTGACGATGATTGTATCGTTCGTTGCGGAGCCCAGGCAGAGTGGGCAGCCTTGATTGGCCCTTGCGAGGTAAAGCGAAGCGCGTCCGTAGTCATTCGTCGCCCCAGGTACACACTAACTACTGTCCCCTAGACGAAGCAGCAGTGCATTTGGTAAGCAGCTGAGATTCGATAGACTCAGCCTATGTCTTCCCTATTCGAACACTCCGGCGAAAGCATTGTTGCGTATTGCGACGGCGGGTCGCGCGGCAACCCGGGTCCGGCCGGCTTCGGCGTCTATATCCAGGATTCGGCAGGTAAGGTTTTGGGCGAATTGAGCCAGTTCCTGGGTGTGCACACCAACAACTTCGCCGAGTACTCCGCCCTGCTGGCATCGTTGGAGTTTGCCATCGCCAATGGGCACAGGAGTTTGCGGGTCGTCTCGGACTCAGAACTGATGGTCAAGCAGATCAAGGGTCAGTATCGTGTAAACAGCCCCGAACTCCGCCCTCTTTACGATGAGGCCAAGCGCCGTATTGCGCGGCTTGACCACTTCCAGATCCAGCATGTTTTGCGGGAGAAGAACCGCCATGCGGACCGGCTGGCCAATGTGGCCATGGACCGCGGAATGGGGAGGGCTCCGGCTGCCAGCCCGGCCCCCGCTCCAGCCCCATCTGCGCCGCCGCCCAGCAAGGGGGTCATGCTGCGCGGCCTGGTAAAAAACGGAGTGGTCCACGTTCTAGGGGGTGAGCTGCCGGACGGCATCTTCGTGAAGGTCATCCCGGAGTAGAAGAGAAACTGCAGGAGAGCGGCCTGCGGTTTCTTACCCAGCCAGCGCGGCCTTCACCATTTCACTCACCACCCGGCCATCGGCCCTCAAGCCGCTGGCCTGGATCCGGACCTGAACCGCCTTCATCACCGTCCCCATATCCTTGGGCCCGACCTGGGCGCCCTGACCCCGCAACTCCGCCAAGGTCGAGGTCACCAGCTCCCGCAGCTCTTCATCTCCCGCCGCCTTCGGCATGTACTCTTCGATGACCGTAATCTCCGCTGCTTCCTTTTCCGCCAACTCCGGCCGATTGCCCTTGGTGAACTGCTCGATGGAGTCCTTGCGCTGCTTGATCAGGGTGGTCAATACCTGCAAAGCCTGTGCATCGGTGACCGGCGTACGCTGCTCTATCTCCTTATTTTTCAATGCCGATACCACCATCCGCAGGGTGGATAAGCGCTCCACCGCGCGCTGCTTCATGGCCCCCACCATATCCTGATGGATCTTCTCAGTCAGGCTCATACTCCTCCATTCCCATTTAAGGACCAATTATAGAAAGCTTTGTTTATTACAATGGAACCATGATCCGTAAGGTCCGTCTTTTTACTCCCGGCCCCACCCCGCTTCTCCCTGCCGCCCAGTTCGCTATGGCTGCAGCCGATATACACCACCGCACCCCCGAATTTCGCGCCCTGTACCTGAAGGTACTCCGCGACCTGAAGACTTTTGTCGGGACCAAGAATGACGTCATCCTGCTCGCCTCCTCCGGTACCGGAGCGATGGAAGCATCGGTTTCGAACCTGACCTCCCCGGGAGACCGGGTGCTGGTGCTGACGGCGGGCAAGTTCGGCGAGCGCTGGGTCAGCCTGGCAAAGGCATTTGGCTGTGAGGTCGATGTAGTCAGTGCTCCGTATGGCCAGACCTTCGACCTGGATGAGGTGCGCAAGGCGCTCAAGACTGAGACCCGCGCCATCTTCATGCAGGCCACTGAGACCTCAACCGGGGTGCGTCACGACGTTCCGGGTGTCGCCGAAGTATTGAAGCAGAGCCTTAAGAAAGCGGTGCTGGTGGTGGACGCCATCACTGGCCTCGGCACCACACACATCGATATGGATGGGTGGGGCGTGGATGTACTCATCGGTGGATCGCAAAAGGCGGTCATGATTCCTCCCGGCCTTTCCTACCTGGCGGTCAGCGATCGTGCCTGGGACTTGATGGAGACCTCGCTCAACCCCCGCTACTACTTCGATCTGCGCAAAGAGAGAAAGAATGCGGCCAAAGGGGAATCCGCCTACACTCCCGCAGTGGCCCTGATTGCGGCCCTGGGAGCGGCGCTCGACTATATTGCCGGTCAGGCAGACGGCGATCTGGCGGCCGGCCGTGCCAAGCTGGTGGAAAACGCCGAAAGCTGCGCCGCTATGACCCGCGCCGCAGTGGAGGCCCTGGGTCTGAAGCTCTTCGCCCCGGAAGTTCCGGCTGCCGCGGTGACCGCCGTACTGCCCCCTCCAGGGCTCGATTCCGGCGCCATCGTCAAGGAGTTGAAAAGCCGCTTCGCTGCCGTCATTACCAACGGACAAGGGGAGATGAAGGGGCAGATCTTTCGCATCGCCCATCTGGGATTTTTCGACTACATGGACACCATTGCCCTGATCGGGGCCCTGGAACAAGTTGCCCATACCCTAAAGCTGCCGGGGTTCGCCTTCGGCAAAGCACTGGTGGCGGCCCAGAACGTCTTCGCTTCGCGTGCGCCCGACGAGGCCGCGCAGCGGGACCGCGCCGCGGCAGGTGTCTCCCTTTCCGCACACTAGACCCGTATCACTCTCAACCGTCCCTACGCAGCGGCTTCCATCGGAAGCCGCCGCGCAGGGACACCCAACCCCTTAGGAGAGCGATGAAGATCGTACTGGCAGAGAAAGTCTCGCCCGCCACCCTGGCTGTGCTTGAAGGCGAGAACAGTTGGCAGATCGTGACCCACGATCAAATCAAGAACGGTCTGGCCGCCGAATTGGCAGATGCGGATGCGCTCGTGGTTCGTTCCGCAGTCCAGGTGGATGAGGCGCTGCTGGCTGCGGCTCCCAAGCTGCGGGTGATTGGCCGTGCCGGCGTGGGGGTCGACAACATCGACGCCGATGCCGCCACCCGCCATGGCATCGTGGTCATGAATACGCCTGGCGCAAATGCTATCGCCGTCGCTGAGCTCACCATCGGGTTAATGCTCGCATTAGGCCGCCAGCTACCCCGAGCGAACACGCTACTGCACGCCGGCAAGTGGGAAAAGAAGTCGCTGCAGGGAACTGAACTGCGGGGCAAGCAGTTGGGCATTCTGGGTCTGGGACGGGTGGGTCTGGAGGTGGCGCGACGGGCTAAGGCCTTCGGCATGGAACTACTCGGCCATGACCCCTTTGTCGCTCCTGCCGTGGCGCGGGAGAATGGCGTCCGCCTCTGCACCGTCGATGAGCTATTTCGCAGTGCCGATTACCTGACCCTGCACGTGGGGCTTACCCCTCAAACCGCGGGGATTATCAACGCCCAGACGCTGGCCACCATGAGGAAGAACGCGCGCATCGTCAACTGCGCCCGCGGAGAGTTGATCGACGACGCGGCCCTGGTAGAGGCCCTGCGCTCCGGCAAGGTGGCCGGGGCCGCCCTCGACGTCTTCAGCCAGGAGCCGTTGAAAGATTCGCCTTACTTCGGGCTGGACAACGTCATCCTGACTCCGCACATTGCCGGTTCCACCGGCGAGGCGCAGGAGGCCGTCGGGGTACAGATCGCACAGCAGGTTAAGGACTACCTCAAGTTCGGGGTGGTGCAGAACGCCGTCAACCTGCCCTCCATGACCTACGAGGAGTATCAGGAGCTTTCCCCCTACATCCTCATGGCGGAGCGTCTGGGGGCATTCCTCTCTCCCCTGGCTGCGGGAAATCTTGAGAGTATCCATCTTTCCTATAGCGGGCGGCTGGCGCAGGGCAAAACCGAGTTAGTGCGCAATGCTGCCATCCAGGGTGTGCTGGCGCATTCCGACGTAGTCAATCGCATCAACGCCCTCTCCGTAGCCACGGAGCGCGGCATCCGGGTACACGAAGACAAGAAGGAAGAAGGATCGGGGGGTGCCGGAACGGTGCTTAAGTTGACCTTGCACACCGACACCGCTGACAGCACCGCCAGCGCCACCGTGCTTCATGGCAGTTCACCCCGGCTGCTGGCTTGCGACGGCATTGATATCGAAGCTCCATTGCACGGAACGTTGCTATTCATCCGCAACCTGGACGTGCCGGGCGTGATCGGCCGCATTGGCACCATTCTGGGCGAGCATAAAATGAATATTGCGAACTTTGCTCTGGGCCGTAACCTGCGCACAGCCCAGCACAACGCGCTCGCCGTGGTCCAGATTGACGGCCGCGTCGCGGGCTCGGTGCTGGCCGCGCTGCAGGCCACGGAGGCCATTACTGAGGTTCGCCTCATCGAGCTGGCGGATCGCCAGCCCGCACCAGCAACCATTGAATGAAGAACCTGCAAAGTTGAAGGAGTGCCCGGATGCCGCTATACGAATACCAGTGCAAAAAGTGCGGACATCGATTTGAACTGATCCAGTCTTTTTCTGCTGAAGATCCAAAGGAGTGCCCGGTCTGCCAGGGCGAGGTGGAACGGCTAATTTCGACCCCCGCCCGGGCCCATTTCAAGGGTTCGGGTTTCTACTCCACCGACTACGCTGCCAAGCCGGCCGCGTCCGGCAAGTCGCAGGACGGTGGAAGCAGCTCTGACGGTAGCTCCGCCCCCGCGGATAAGGGTGGAACGTCTGATAAGGCAACCCCCGCCAAGACAGAAAGCGCTCCGGCGGCGGCCCCGTCCACTTCCTCCACCAAATCGGAGTAGCTCTGTCCGTTAAGTAACTTAGTAGAGGTGCCCCAGGTTCGCAGCAGCGTACCTGGGCCGAAAACGACGGGGCGCAGCCCTCCAAAGCTTTTAAGTTTCCGGGGTCGGGGCTCGGTTTCCCCTCCTGCAAAGGCATTCGAAAAATCATTTTCGGCCCAAGTACGCTGAGGCGAACGTGGGGCACCCGTCCAGGTCACACTAACGTCTGCGTGAGGTACCTACTAAGTGGTGGCAGCCGCTGCGGGCAGAATCTCTGCTACATCCACCCATTGGGTCGGATAGTCGCCGGTGTAGCAGGCCGTGCAGTAGCGGTTGCCCTCTCCGCCATCGCACGCCTTCTCCAGCCCTTCCAGCGAAAGATAGCTAAGCGAATCTGCTTCGATGTACTGCCGAATCTCTTCCACCGACGAGTTGGCCGCGATCAGTTCACTCTTGTTGGGCGTGTCAACTCCGTAATAGCAAGGCGAGATGCTGGGCGGGCAGCTGATGCGAAGATGCACTTCCCGGGCTCCCGCTGCGCGCACCATGCGCACGATCTTGCGGCTGGTAGTGCCGCGGATAATGGAGTCATCGATCAGGATGATGCGCTTGCCCTCCAGCAGATTGCGCACCGGGTTCAGCTTAAGCTTCACTCCAAAGTCGCGCACCCGCTGCTCCGGCTCAATAAACGTGCGCCCCACATAGTGGTTGCGGATGAGCCCGAAATTGAATGGGATCCCGCTCTCCGCCGCGTATCCAAGAGCTGCCGTCACGCCGGAATCCGGCACCGGCACCACCAGGTCGGCTTCGACTGGCGCCTCGCGCGCCAGTCGCCGGCCCATCTGCTCCCGGCTGGCCTGTACCCAGCGGCCAAAGATCCGGCTGTCAGGCCGAGCAAAGTACACATGCTCGAAGATGCAGCTCGCCTGCCGCATCCCGGTTGCATATTCCACCGAGCTGACGCCGTCGCGGGTCACCATCACCACTTCCCCTGGCCGTACGTCGCGCTCGTACTTGGCGCGTAGCAGATCAAAAGCGCAGGTTTCAGAGGCGAAGACCACGGTGTCTGGACCATCAGGATTAGTGATGCGGCCCATCGACAGGGGCCGGAAGCCATAGGGATCGCGGGCGGCAAAGATGCGGTCGCGCGTCATCATCACGATGGAGAAAGCGCCTGAAACCTGGCGCAGCGAGTCGCCGATGGCTTCGATCAGCGTTTTAGCGTTGGAGTGGGCAATCAACTGCACGATGATCTCGGAGTCGCTGGTGGTCTGGAAGTAGGCGCCCTCGCGCTCCAGTTGGGTGCGCAGCGTGCCCAGGTTCACCAGGTTCCCGTTGTGCGCGATGGCGATCAGGCCCCGGGTCGAGTCCACCCGGATAGGCTGAGCATTCAGCAGCGCCGAGTCGCCGGTCGTCGAATAGCGGGTGTGGCCAATGGCCAATTCGCCCGGCAGTTTGGACAGCACTTCGTCGGTAAAGATATCCGCCACCAACCCCATGCCCTTGATGTTGTAAAGGTTGGTGTAATCGGCGGTGGCAATGCCCGCGGACTCCTGCCCCCGATGCTGCAGCGCATAGAGGGCGAGATACGCCTGGCGCGACGCGTCGGGGTGGCCGTGCACCGCCACCACTCCGCACTCTTCGCGCAACTTATCGAACGGTTCCTCGGTTTCGTCGTGATCTGTATGCTGCTTGATGCTGATACTCTCCATGCCCCTAGTTTCCGACCGGTACGTCGTTGCGCAGCAGCGCAGCCAGCGCTCCTGACCAGACATTGCGCAAGCCTGAGACCTTCTCCCGGATGAGTACCCGGCTGTCGACCGCCAGCTCAAAGAGATCAGCCACGGTTTCTCCCAGTGTTACCACCATCAGGCCGTTGTACTGCCCAACTAATCTTTCGACGCGCGCCACCGATTCCTTAGCGCAACTGAGGATGCACTGGCTTGCCGTCTCCCCAAAAAGATCCCATTCGGCCGGCAGGTCGGGCGCCTTGGAGAGGTTCGCGCGCAACCCGATCTCATGACCAAAGCATGCTTCCGCCAACGCAACCGCAATGCCACCGTCCGAGATGTCCCGGGCGGAATGAATCAGCCCCTGTTGCGAAAGCTCAGCCAGGCAGCGGTGCAGGTTGGCTTCCACCTGCAGATCCAGGCTGGGCGGCGTGCCCCACAGGGCGCAGAGAACCTTCCTGGCATACTCCGAGGAACCAAACTCCTGCATGCGCTCCTCAAGCGGGGAAACCGACGCGGGAGCGATCAGCAAAACGGCGTCGCCGGCCCGCTGAAAATCCGCCCCCACTGCCTTGCTGACCTGGTCCAGGATGCCCACAATCCCGATCACGGGGGTGGGATAAATACCTTGGCCGCGGGTTTCGTTATAGAGCGAAACGTTGCCCCCGGTAATGGGGGTTCCAAGAGCTAGACAAGCTGCGGAAATGCCATCGATGGCCGACGAAAGCTGGGCCATAATCTCCGGCTTCTCCGGGTTGCCAAAGTTGAGGCAGTTGGTTGCCGCTACCGGGGTCGCGCCGGAGCAGGCGACCTTGCGCGCCGCCTCGGCTACGGCATGCGAAGCTCCCAGCTTGGGGTCCAGGTAGCACCAGCGTTCATTGCCGTCGAGCGCCATCGCCAGGCCGCGGTTCGTGCCCTTGATGCGCATAACTCCCGCCTCACCGCCCGGTCCCTCCACCGTATTGGTCTGCACCATCGAGTCATACTGCTCGTGGATCCAGTTCTTGGAACAGATATTCGAGGAGGCGAGCAGGGCGCGCAGTTCATCCGCATAGTCGGCGGCGGAAGCGGTGGATCCGCTCAGCGTCTCCTCAAAAAAAGTGAGCTGCTCCAGCACCTCGGACGGCGGATTGAGGCGAACCGGCGCCTTCCACTGCCCCACCGGCCGGTGATACAGCGGCGCATCGTCGGTGAGCGACTGGTTGGGAATGTCAGCGACCAACTGCCCATGGTGCAGGATGCGCAGTCTCGGTTCGGCGATCACCTCGCCCACGATCACCGCGTCCAGCCCCCACTTTTCGAAGACGCGGATGACCTCGGCTTCGCGATGCTTGTCTGCCACCAGCAGCATGCGCTCCTGGCTCTCGCTCAACATGATCTCGTAGGCGGTCATGCCCGTTTCCCGCTGCGGCACGTGGTCCAGTTCTACTTCGAGGCCCACACCGCCGCGGGCGCCCATCTCGCAGGTTGAGCAGGTGAGGCCGGCAGCGCCCATATCCTGGATGCCCACCACCGCGCCGGTGCGCATGGCTTCGATACATGCTTCGAGCAGCAGCTTCTCCATGAATGGGTCGCCCACCTGCACGTTGGGCCGTTTCTGCTCTGAGCCCTCTTTGAACTCTTCGCTGGCCATGGTGGCTCCATGGATGCCGTCGCGGCCCGTCTTTGCGCCCACGTAGATCACCGGGTTGCCGATGCCCGATGCCTTGGCATAAAAAATCTCGTCCCGCCGCACCAAACCTAGTGCAAAAGCGTTGACCAGGGGATTGCCCGAATAGCAGGGTTCAAAGCGCGTCTCCCCGCCCAGGTTGGGTACGCCGAAGCAATTTCCGTAGGCCGCGATTCCGCTAACCACGCCTTCCAGCAGGGAATGGTTCTTGTGCACCACGGCGGACGCCGATGCTTCCTTATCCAGCTCGTCTTCGGTGATGGGCCCGAAACGCAGGGAATCCATGACGGCGAGCGGCCGTGCGCCCATGGTAAAGATGTCGCGCAGTATGCCCCCCACCCCGGTTGCGGCGCCCTGAAAAGGCTCGATGAACGAGGGGTGATTATGTGACTCGATTTTGAAGGCGCAAGCCCAGCCATCGCCCACGTCGATAATGCCGGCATTTTCTCCCGGCCCTTGCACCACGCGCGCGCTCTGTGTCGGCAGCCGCTTGAGGTGGACGCGGGAGGACTTGTAGGAGCAGTGTTCACTCCACATGACGCTATAGATCCCCAGCTCAGTCAGCCCGGGCGGCCGCCCCAAGGCAGCCACGATACGTTGATACTCGTCGGGTGTGATGCTGTGTTGAGCCAGAAGCTCAGGCGTCAAAGAGATTGATTCCAGGTCCACGGAGAGCGACTCAGGTTTCATGCAGGTAAGACCATTGTCGCATGTTGCAGGAGTGTGACGGCGGAGAAAGCATGCCAGCCGGAGACGATGCGATCTCGTGCCAGGATTTAAAGGCTGCGGAAAACTCGCTGTTTTGTATCAGGGCATGACTTCACATGCCGCGGAAAAAGTCTCTGCACGAGGCAGGAAAGGAATGACTCGGGCGATAAGCCTCCGCGTGAGAACCGGAAGACACTGCGGATCCCTCTAATCGCCAAGGCCCGGAGGGCCGACCGCTAAATTTCAGCCCAGCCCGGAAGGGCTGGGGATCAATCCCGAAAATGATCTGAGCGCCGTAGGCGCGGCACCCGTTTCATCCATCACCTATTTAGGATCGTTGGCCATGCATGGTGTCGCGCCCACGGCGCTCGGGATGTCGTTGCGATACCCAGCCTTCCGGGCCGAGCTGAAGTTTAGCGGTCGGCCCTCCGGGCCTTGGCGATTAGGGATCCGCCGGGCGGCCCCTGAGGTCTTCCTTTCCCGCTCCTTACAGACTTTCCGCAGACGAATAGCCCCTCCCCGTAAAGACCTCTACTTGCCAACGCCGGACTCAGCCATATTGAGGAAGACATTCGTCATGCTCCCTGCACCCTCGTCGGAGCGCTGAATGAGCAGGATCGATATCAGGTCGTTGTTAGGGTCGATCCAGCCCTGGGTCCCGAAGGCTCCGCCGTGCCCGTAAGTACCGATCGTGTGTCCGGCCAGTTCACCCAGCGGATCGGTGACGATTTCCCAGGCGAGGCCATAGTCTGAGCCGCGCATCCATCCCACCGGCTGAATGCCGGTAGTTTGCGGCTCAGTCATCAGGTGCACGGAGAAGGGCGACAGGTAGCGGTGGCCTTGGTAAACGCCGTCGTTGAGCATCATGCGGTAGAGGTGAAGCAGGTCTTCGGCGGTGGAGTAAAGGCCCCATCCCGGTGCGGGAAAGACAGCTCCTTGGCGGTACTTCGCTGGATCGCCACCAAGAATGCTGGCCGGGGAGCGTACCAGCTTCCCGTCTTTCTGCTCGTAGACCATGGCAATGCGCGAGATCTTGTCGGCGGGCGGGAAGAAAAAGCTGTCCTTCATCCCCAGAGGCTGCAGGATGTGCTCGGTAATGAAGTCCACATATTTCTCGCCCGAGCAGACTTCGATGATACGGCCGAGAATCTCGATTCCGGGGCTGGAGTAGCTCCACTGCGTCCCCGGCTGAAACAGCAGTGGTTGTTTGGCCAACTGCCTCACCACTTCATCGAGCGGCACGCTCATGGTCTGAGCGTAGTTGGGGATGGTAGGAGGGCCGGGGTAGTCCTGAATCCCCGCGGTGTGGGTAAGCAGGTCGCGGATGGTGATCGCGTGGTTGGGAACACCCGCGCGGACGGCATCCGGGCCGAGCGTGGTTCGTACGCGCAGGTCCTTGAACTCCGGCAGGTACTGTTCAACCGGGTCGCGCAGGGCCAGCTTGCCTTCTTCGGCCAACATCATGATGCCGATTGCCGTGACCGGCTTGGTCATGGACATGATCTGGAAAATCGTGTCCTTCTGCATCGCGTGGCCCGCTTCCACATCGGCCATGCCGGTAGCGTCGAACTCCACGATGTCGTTACCGTGGGCCACCAGGGTAACGGCTCCGGAGACGGTCTGGTGGTCGACAAAAGATTTCATCCGCTGCGGGATTTTCGAGAGAACGTCCTGGTCCACGCCGGCAGCTTTGCTGTTGGACTGAGCGGCGGCCGAAGACAATGCTACGGCTAGAAATGGCAGCAAACAAAATAGTTTTCGCACGCACAACAGCTTAGAGGACGCGAGCGGCTGGGCAAAACTAAATCAGCTTCGCCAAACCTGGGCCACGGCACGCACATGTTCCGGGCCCGTGCGGCAACAGCCCCCAATCCATTGGGCGCCGGCGCTCCGCCAACGCACTGCCAATTCGCCAAATGCTTGTAACTGCCCGTCCCCTTGCCAGCAGTGATGCAACGCATCCCACTGCTCGCCGGAATTGGGGTAGACGATGATGGGCTTGCTCGTGACCTTTGCCAGCTCGCCGATGAGGCTGCCGATCAGCTCGGGAGCGGTGCAATTGACGCCGATCCCGATGACCTGGGGCTGCGCATCAAGCAACTCTGCGCACGCGCGCAAGCTCTCTCCATGCGAAACGTGCGTTCTATCCCGGCAAGTGAAGCTAAGGTACGCCGCCAGGTCAGGATAAGGTTGTAGCGCGGCGAGGATAGCCTTGGCCTCTTCCAGCGAGGGAATGCTTTCAAAGGCCAGGAAGTCGGCATTGGTTCGAGCGAGCACTGCGATGCGTCGACTATGGAACCCCACCAGGTCCTCGAAGGAGCAGTCATAGTTGCCGTGATACTCCGCTCCGTTGTGCAGCATGGCGCCGTAGGGTCCGAGCGAAGCCGCGATCCAGATCTGGCGCGGCGAGCCGGCTTGATACTCGTCTCTCACCTTTTCCGCGAGAGCCACGGATGCGCATAGCGCATTGGCAGCGGCTTGGGCTGCGTCGTGAGCAGCGAAGCCGATCTCCTGAAAACCTTCGGCGGAGACCTGGTAGCTGGCGGTCAGCAGGCAATCGGCGCCGGCGTCGAGATAATCGCGATGCACGGCAGCGATGGCTTCCGGCGAGCTCTCCAGCACCTGTGCGGACCATAGCGGTCCGGCCAGGTTAAAGCCTTTGCGCTCGAGCTCGGTGGCCATCCCTCCATCGAGCACGTGCAAGCAGGCGAGGTCGAGTTGCTGCAAGGGAGTCATGGGCTTTACCGCAGTTCCCGGTCTTCCCCGGACTCTACGCAACAAAGACCCCCTCAGGATCCGGGTCGCGAGTAGGAGCCTTCTGATACACTCTGTTATAGTTTGCGGGCGTTCATGAGGGGCTCGGCCAGGGACCTTTCAGCTCGTAAACATCCTTCCAACCGCAAGTTCGGGGAGTGGCTCAGCCTGGTAGAGCACCTGGTTCGGGACCAGGGGGTCGGAGGTTCGAATCCTCTCTCCCCGACCATAAGTATAATAAAATGAGCTATGTGGCTTCCCAGCAGCCATTCGCTGTCAACCAACGGGTTTATCAAAACAGTCAGTCGATGACGAACAACTTGGGTCTTCTTAGTTCGTCTTCCAGCATGGTTTCCGCATTGAGCTGACGGAGGCCGCGCCAAGTATTGACTTGAGGCACCCACCGGCGTTAGTGGTCGAATCCACTGTTGCGTTAGACAACTGCCGGAAAGGCATGAACGGGAGCGATCGTTGTTGAACTTCTCTCGATGAAGTCAACCGAAACGACAATGGGCACTCCACGCTCTTCTCCCTGGATGCGCCGCCGCAGAGCCTCCATGGCAAGTCTCCCAACCTCTTCTAAATCTGCTCGAATAGTTGTGAGAGCAGGGGAAGTATTTAAGCCGAAGTCGTCGTAGCCGACGATGCTCACCTGATCGGGCACGGAGATTCCAGCAGCCTGTAAGGCCTCCATGGCTCCGCGCGCAACATAGTCGTTGGTAGCAACGATGGCCGTGGGAACCACTTTACGACTCATGATTTTTTGCGTGGCGCGGAATCCTGCCAAAAAACCTGGTTCGAGATCCACTGAGTGCAGAAACTCAACTAAGCGCGGATCGTACTGCAATTCGAGAGCTGCAGACGATTGCCAGTACGATTCATACTTGTCGGAACCTGGAAAACCGATAAAGCCGATCTTGCGATGCCCTAATTCAACCAAGCGCTCCATGGCTCGCTTGGTTCCACCGGCGTAGTCGATATTCACGGTCTCAATATCGTCAGATTTCGTGTGAATCAGAAGATCGACCAGCACCACCGGGATTTGTGCGGCGCGAAGGTGTTCCAGCAGCGGTCGACGAAGGCCGCCGACGATCACAATGCCGTCTACTTTGGGTGACTCCTTGCTGAACAACTGACCGGCATCGGTTCCTATGGACTTAAAGACGAGTACGTCGCTTCGGCGGCGGCACGCATCTTCAACTCCGCGAAGAATGCGGCCGTACCCTGCTTCTGCAAAACTGAAAATGTCTTCGTTGATGAGAAACGCCACCTGATGGCCGCCATTCTTGAGTGGTTCATCGGCTACAAAGGTGCCCCGGCCAACGGTGCGAAAGAGAATGCCCGAAGCGATGAGTTCGCTGATGGTTTCTCGCACCGAAGCGCGAGAAACCTCAAAGCGTTCCGCCAACTCCCGTTCAGACGGAAATCGTTTTCCCCCAACAAATTTCTTCTCGCGAATCTCTCGAACCAGGATCTCGCGAAGCTGGACAGGGATGGGCAGCGGACTATCCTGCCTGATTGCCTTGTCTTTCATTGCGCCTCAACTAGGAGTTTTTACGGCTTCGGATTCATGGGGTCGGACCAAGACCAGCACTTACAGGAGCCGCAAGAAACCGTTCGAGATTTCCTTCATTGCTGTGCGGTTAGGCTTGACGAAGCTATCGCTCGCCTACAGGCAGACTGGCCTGTCTTGGTCAGACCAACGATAAAGGAAGTACCGAACGACTGTCAACGCAAAGTCATGACTTCACTTACCCAGCTCGAAGTTTACTCGAGTGTCGAGTGGATAGAGTGGCCTGGGGACGCGGTCATAAGGGACTGTTTTCAGCTTTGAAGTACTCACACCGGGCGTGTCGACCAGGATTACTTTTTTCGCAATCTGAGCGTAGGCTGCCCGGAATCCATTGGGACTTTTCACGACCACAATCCGCATTCGTTCGGGTTCGATTCCGTGGCTACGAAAGAGTTCTGGATCCACTGTCATGGCGGACCTTTCGCTGATCAAGAGCCGAATTCCACCTATGTCGAGCACGACCGAGCGCCCCATGCATGTTTCTATTCCGGTGTTGTAACCCCGTGCCTGCGCTGTCCAACGGCCATCGGAGATCAATCGGACACGAGCGACAATGCGTACAGGACGGGAATGCTTACGATCGATTGATCCACCAACCCGCATGGTAACTGTCGCATTGACGCCTGCAGAGATCGCGTGCTGCACCGCGCGAGGATCGACCAGAAAAATGGCACAGGGATATTGCGAACAGAAAGTTACCAGAGGACCCAGAACGCCTGTGCTATCACCGGGCGAGCCTGAGCCGGTGCTGTCAGAGGGCTCAGAGAGCACCACCGGACCCTCGACCCGAAGGGCCTCGCGCAACGCCTGGCGCACGGGCATAAGCTTTACCTCAAACTGCCGACGGCTGTCCCAAAATGCCTGCGCCAGCTCATCGGCTTGCGCTTGGCTCCCCTGGGGATCTTTATGGGTGACTGAGACGACGCTGCAACCCATTTGGGGCACATCCAGCCAGGGCTGAACACCGAAGATCGACACCGCCGCCGCCGCCCCCGATTGCTCAAGCTCCTCACCACGCCGCATGAGCGTCGCAAACGGACCAGACGTCGTCTGCATGTTCTCCGCTGGAACGATCATTGGGATTTTGCGGTACCTCATGACTGGAACCAGGCTGCCAGACAAAATTTGTAACAGCAACTCTGCCGCTTTTGTGCCGGTTTCAAACAGATCGATGTGAGGGTAAGTTTTGTAGCCCACGATCGCGGTCGCGCTTTCAACCATCAGTCGGGTCACATTCGCGTGTAAATCGAGGGTCGCCACGATCGGTACGCGCGGACCCAGGATGCTGCGCGAGGCTCTCAGCAGATGGCCTGCAACATCATGTGTGGATTCTGCGGTCTGCGCACCATGCAGGGCGAAAAGCAACGCTTCGGGTCGAGCTGCGCGCGCCAATCTGTTGAGGAACGCATCCGCGAGCCGCCGATAATCCGTCCGGGCCATGCGCCCACCCGTTACCGCCCAGCCGGCGCACAGCGGCTCGACTTTACGGCGCGCGCCCAGGAGAACACCCAGAAACCCTCCCATCTCCGTGAACGCGCCCTCGTGCCGCCCAAGAACGTCTTTACCGAGAACCAGGTCGAAATCCTGGTAACGGGTTTTCAGCGGGGAGAAGTCATTGCTTTCCTGCACAATGGATGCGACCGCTATCGCCATCTACTTCTCCTTTACTCTGAAGTTGATGTGATTACGCTGCAACGCTCAGCAGCACAATCGAGAGTATTTGGGTTCCCACGCCGGCCCACAATAATCGAATGGCGCGGCGCGGTGCGCCTTTCCACTCCCCCAGTCCCCATCCCCAAAGAATGCCAACTAGTATGGTCGCCGACATGTAGATCGGCCAACCGAGCGCAGTGCCGAATTTGCCCAGGCGCGCGGTCGCCACCCCGTAAAGAACAGTTCCCAAAATCCAGGCAGCGCCCATACCGGCACACATGAAGGCGTTCTTGACCGAGTTCGCTTCGCGAAATACCTTCCAGCGTGCGTTGCGGCGCAGCAGTCGGAGAGACCAGAATATGCTGGGCATCGAACCGCCAGTCACCGCCAAACTCCAGATGGCATTGGCTGCGAGATTGCTGTCTGCTCCCAAAGCGATGGCCTGATCGCGGATAGGCGCGCCATAAGCGAGCACGATATTGAAGAGCGTGGAGAGAAGGCCCGCCAAAAGCGCGATGGTTACACCTTGGCGGGTCCGTTTACCGCCGCTGCTGGATGCAGGCTCGCGGGTGCGGCCTGCTTGCGCGCAAATCAGAACACCCAGAAGCAGCACCAGGTCCCAAGCCACGATTCGCAGGCCCTCGGCGGTACGCAACTTAGAAGCGTCCACCAGGCAGAGCGCTCCCACCGACCCCAGCGCTACCGACGAACCAAACAACAACGCCGTGCTGATCGATAGGCCCACCATATCGACAGCAATGCCGAACAGCACCACCGCCAGGCCCCACCCCATGCCCAGGAAAAAGGTAATAACTGATACGCGCCAGCCGGCATGCTGGTAGACAGCGCCAAGATGGGGAATGGTGAAGAAAGCTACGATCCAGGGCGATACCAGGTAGGCGCACACGGAATAAACAAGCCAGGTGTTTTCAAATGCCCAGCTCTTGACCAGTTTCATGGGCACCAGCACGGAGCCCATAACCACGCCTGCGAGCAGTGCCACAACCAGACCACTCCACCCATTCGCACCGATCATGCCGCCCTCTCCCCGTCGTGTTGATGGCTCAATGCATCACCCAGCCGCCATCGACATTGATAGTTTGCCCGGTGATGCCGTCACTCCATTCGGTTGCCAGAAATACGCAGGTTCTGGCGATGTCTTGCGGCAGAATGCGCCGCTGCAGACTTTGCAGTTGAATCACTGAGGCAGCTTGCTCCGGAGTGACGGTCCTGGATTCACGTTCAGTCAGAATCGCGCCCGGCGTGATGCAGTTGACGTGCACATTAAATTCTCCCAGCTCTCTCGCCAAAGCACGGGTGAACCCCACCAGGCCTCCTTTGGCAGAGATGTAGTGGGTGAGCTGCTTCAGCCCCCAATGAAAGGTCACCGACGATATGTGAATCACTTTGCCGGCGCGGCGTTCCACCATGCGCGGCGCCACCCGGCGCGTGCAACGATATGCTCCATTCAGGTTGACATCCAACATGCCCAACCACTGTGCTTCCGTCATCTGAAGGAAGGAATGGCGTGTGTCTACCCCGGCATTGTTTACCAGAATGTCGAGACAGCCGATCTCCTGGTGAATCGCCGTAATCGCTGCATCGACCTCGTCCGTGTTGGTAATGTCGGCCACGCACATGGCTGCCGGCTTCATCTGCCCTTGCAGCCCTTCGACCAGTTGTCGCAGCGACGGTTCGTCTTTATCGAGAAGCCAGACGCGCGCTCCTTGCTCGCAAAATTCCCGGGCGATCGCCGCCCCGATTCCCGCAGCGGCGCCGGTTATCAGTGCTGTCTTCCCGGTCATCAGCAAAGGCTGCACCTCAACGGCGGCCCTTCGCCGATAAGGATGCGAATTCGACCGTGCGCTGCAACACCCGCTCCATGACCGCAAGGGTCTTCTCTATGTCGTCGCTGGTATGCATGACCGAGGTGTAAATGCGTCCACCGGGCATCAGGTACACTCCCTCCGCCAGGCATTCCCGCAGCCATATGCTGAGCAATTCGTCATCGTCGTCCAGCGTGTCACGGTAGTTTCGCAGCGTGGAACGCTCCGTGAAGTGCACAGAAAAGGCGGTGCCGAAGCCGGTCGTCTGCACCGGGATCCCGAACCGCTTGCCCGCTTCACTGATGCCTCGCATGAGCACCTCGCCGGCTTTCGTGGCATCTTGCAGCGGACGCCCATTGTCTTTCGCCAGTTCTTCGAGCGTTGCCCTGGCTCCTGCCAGGCTTAAGGAGTTTCCATTGAAGGTTCCACCGAACACGACCTTGCCTTCGGGGATCTGCTCCATGATTTCCTGTGCGCCGGCAACCACGCTGAGCGGCAGACCGCCACCCACAGCCTTGCCGAAGGTGGCGATGTCTGGAGTCACGCCGAAGACACTCTGTGCGCCTCCAATGGCCATGCGGAACCCGGTGATGATCTCGTCGAAGATGAGCAGCGCCTTGTGCTTTGTGGTGAGGCGCCGCAGTTCGGCTAGAAAACCCTCCTCCGGCAACAAGCAGCCGCTATTGCACAGGATAGGTTCCGTGATGATGGCTGCGATTTCGTGGCCGTGCGCCTGAAATGTGTCGGCCAGTGCTTGTCGATCATTCCATGGCAACACCAGTACATTTTCGACGGCATTACTTACCTGGCCGCCGGAGCCAAGAACAACGCGGGGTGCGGCCGCGGGACCCATCTCAGAGAGCGACGGATGGTAGCTCAGCAGAGCAGAGTCCATCCATCCGTGGTAGTGGCCCTCAAACTTCACGATGAGATTGCGATTGGTGAAGGCTCTCGCCAGCCTCATCGCTAACTGCACAGCCTCACTGCCACTGGAGGTAAGCGCTACTCGCTCCGCGCAGGGGATAAGGCTGCAGAGTTGCTCGGCGACGATGAATTCGAGCTCGTGTTGCGCGCCGTAATTATGGGGAGACCGCGCAGCTTGCTCGACGGCTTTAACGATGGCCGGATGTTTGTGGCCAAGGATGAGCGGTCCCCAGGCGAGCACGTGATCGATATACCAGTTTCCATCGACGTCCAGCAGCTTCGGGCCCACTGCATCCTGAAAGAAGAGCGTTGCGGGAAAGGCCCCACGGAAGGGACTACTCACGCCACCAGCGAGCGACTTCTTCGATCGCTCGAGTAGTTGGTTAGATCGGTTCCATACAATAGGCATTCTGTTATCCGGCGAAAATTGGCCTGCTGTGGTAGTACCATATGGCCAGAATTGCGACTTGTCAACGCATTAAGATCTCCTTCTCCCCGGAGTTCGAGGCCGCTGTCCAGGCTTGAGTCGAGGTCTTCGGGCGCACGTCATAGACCGCTCTGCCGCTTGAATAAAGGCTTAGCGTTGACTTAAGCCCCGGGAGCGGTAGAAAAATTTATTGACACTAATTTAATTCCGTGGTCCCATTCAGGTCAGACCAGATTAGTCCAAAAAACAACTTAGCTCTAGTGGAGGGAAGCATGCGATCCAGGCGATTACTCTCGGAGGCGCTATCGTGTCTTTTTTGTTTGTTGGCCTTTGTCCAGGTGGCAGCCAACGGACAAAATGTCACAGGAACTATCCTCGGAACAGTAAAGGAGCAATCGGGTGCTGTCGTACCGGGCGCCACCGTGACCATCACCAATACCAATATCGGACTGGTCAGGACTGTAACCACCAACAGCGCAGGGGAATACATCTCGTCTGAATTGCCGCTGGGTGCATACCAGGTACGCGTCGAAGGAAGCGGCTTCAGCCCTACGACAAAAACTGGAATCGAACTTACCGTGGACGCAAGATTGACGATCGACTTCGATCTCGCAATTGGATCAGTGCAGCAGGCGGTGACGGTGACCGCCTCCGAGCCTTTGGTGAAGCTCGCGTCGCCGGATATCGGGTACACACTTACCAGCAATACAATCAGCCAGCTTCCGCTTTCGACGCGAAACTTTGTCGACCTCATTTCTCTGACCACAGGGGTGACCAATGGAACTCCAGGAGAAAATCTTCAGGGCGGCCTGCCTCAGTCCCAACCGTTTGGACGCACAGCTTTCAACGTCAACGGCTTGCGAACCGATGCCAACAATTTTTCGATGGATGGGGTGGATATCAACGACCCCGTGCTCAGCGGTTTGATTATCTCTCCCCCGCTTGACGCGATCCAGGAATTTAAGCTCGAACAAAGCGTCTACTCTGCGGAATTCGGCCGTGCCGCCGGCGGTGTCATCAACCTGCAGATGAGATCCGGCACAAATCAGTTCCATGGGGAACTGTTTGAATTCGCCCGCAACAAGGCCTTCACGGCCCGCAGCTATTTCGACGCTGTCAACCCTCCATTCGTGCAGAACCAGTTTGGCGGCATCCTCGGCGGCCCTATTCGTAAAGATAAGATCTTCTTTTTTACCGACTATCAGGGAACCCGCGTCCGGCAAGGCCAGACTTATATTGAAACCGTTCCCACAGCGGCTCAGAGAGCCGGCAACCTGTCTGACCAATTGCCGATCTTCGATCCCAACACGGTGACGGGCATATCTTCCACTGGACTGGAGATACGAGCTCCCTTTCCCGGAAATCAGATTCCGGCTTCCCGTATCAATCCCTCCACCGCGCTACTGCTGGCCGCGTTGCCCGCGCCAAACCTGGGAGGCACCGTGAATAACTTCCGCACCTCCGTATCCAATGCCAACGATTTCGACGGGGGTGATGTCCGCGTCGACGCTCTGCTTCCGCGCTCGGGAAATGTCTTCGCTCGCTACAGCGTGAACAACGCCCGCATCATCACCCCTGCCGTATTCGGGATACTGGGGGGCGACCCACTGTTGAGCGGTGACTCCTCCACCCAGGGGCAGAACATTGCCATCGGCTACACGGCACTTTTGTCTCCGACCATGGTCAACGAGTTGAGAATCGGATTCACCCGCAAAGGGCAGCACATCCTCAACACTTCGAACGGTCAGGACCTTAGCGATCAATTTGGTCTTCCCGGTTTCAATCTAGGGACCTATTACACGGCGGGCTTGGCCAATATCAGCGGTGCCGGTATCGGCACAATCGGTAGCAGCCCGTACTCGCCCGACCATATCTTTGACAACGTGTTCGATTATTCTGACAACGTTTCGATGACTCGCGGCAAGCAATCGCTCAAATTCGGTGTCTTGTTCATTAAGCGGCAAGACAATCACTTTGAGGCAAACTATCCGGCTGGCAACATCTCGTTCTCTACCGCAACCACTGCGCAGGCCTCGCTTTCCGGGGTCGAGACAGGCAGCGGGTTAGGCAGCTTTTTGCTCGGTTATCCTTCCGGCTATGAACGCGATTTCGCGCTCGCTCCATGGCATTTGCGCAGCACAGATTTTGGCGTATTTGTCGAAGATTTAATCCGGGTAAACGACCGACTCAATATCAATGCCGGTTTGCGCTACGAGATCTTTACTCCACTGTCCGACACCAACAACCATATCAGCAACTACGATGTGGCAACCCAGACGCTTCTGGTTGCGGGCGTTAACACCAATCGGACCACCATACAGGGGGACGACAATAACTTCGGCCCTCGGCTTGGTTTTGCTTATGCGCTCACTTCCGACAAGCTGACCAGCCTGCGCGGCGGGTACGGCATGTTCTATATCCCCAGCAAGACGCAGGGCGGTACTAGCGGCCGCCTGGTCTATAACGCACCCTTTGCCATAACCCAGGCGGTCTCGTACGATACTTCCTCGGTCCCGACGTATACCCTGGGCACGCCGATTCCTGCTCCCACGGTGGGCAATCCCAACGATCCGACCGGTAGCGTCAACATGTATCAGGTGCACATGCGGGATTCCTATGCGCAACAGTGGAACCTGGATCTCCAGCGGCAATTGGGCAAGAGCTGGCTTGTCGATGTGGCCTACGTTGGTACTCGCGGACTCAAGTTGTGGAACTTCGAAAACATCAATGAGGCAGTTCCAGGACCAGGCCCACTCGCCAGCCGCTTTCTGATAACGCCCAACCTGAGCAGTATCACGGAGTCGTTCGACCAAGGGAACTCGATCTATCACAGCCTGCAAGTACGGGGGGAGAAGCGCCTCAGCTTTGGTCTTTCATTCAATGCGGCATACACCTGGTCTAAGTCGATTGATTCGGGCGGCAGCAGCGGCACCCTGGGTCCTCAATCTCAACCGCAGGACGTGCGCAATCCGCATGCTGAGCGTAGCCTCTCCACTTTCGACATTCGCAACCGGTTCGTGCTGAGTGCGCTTTATGCATTGCCGTTTGGCCGGGGCATGACGTTTCTGCCCTCGGCCAATCGCTTCGAGGATGCCTTGGTGGGCGGTTGGCAGCTCAACGGTATCCTCACCGACCAGAGTGGCCTGCCGTTCTCGCCAACTATCTCCAGTGATCCCGCCAACACAAATTCGCCCTTTCTGCGTCCCAACAGAATTGGAAACGGGGCGTTGCCCAAGGGACAGCGATCGATCCACGACTGGTTTGACATATCTGCCTTTGCTGTACCCGCGGTCTTCACCTACGGAGATTCCAAACCCGATATCCTGATCGGTCCTGGTACGGTAAATCTCGATTTATCCGCATTTAAGTCGTTCGCCATCACTGAGGGTACCAGGTTGCAGTTCAGGGCAGAGACCTTCAATTTCTTCAACCATCCAAACTTCGCCAACCCTGCCACAGCGATTGATGCTCAGGGTGCAGGAACGATCACGAGCACTTACAACAGCGGCCGCGAGCTTCAGCTCGCGCTTAAGCTGCTCTTCTGATCCAACCAGCGGCCTCGGGCAAGAGTACTCATCTGTCTGTTGTGGCGCTGTGATAAACGGGAAGGGATCGTCCATGAAAAGAAAAAGTTGGCTGGGAGTGCTGCCTCTCTGTCTCTTGTTTGCGGCGTCGGCCCAACAGAGTGCGCAGATCGAATCGTTCACCGTAGATGCGTCGCGTAGTGCAGGGAAAATCAAGGCAATGCAGGACCTGGACAATGGTCCGCTGTGCCAACGGGGGATCGTCGATCTGACTAAGTACTACAAGGAACTCGGTGTGCACTGGGTACGATTGCACGATGTTCCCTGGACCTACGACAATTCGTTCGATATCAACTACGTATTTCCAACGTGGGATGCAGACCCGGACAAGCCCCAGAACTACGACTTTACGCAGACGGACTATTACCTCAACACCATTATTTCCCAGGGAATGGCGGTCATATATCGGCTTGGCTATAGTGCCGAATATAAAACCGCAGTTCACCACAATGTTCCCCCATCCTCCTACGACAAATTTGCCGAGATCTCTGCGCACATCATCCAACACCACAATCAGGGGTGGGCGAACGGCCAGCACGATGACATTCAGTACTGGGAAATATGGAATGAGCCCGATGGCCACGGCTTCTGGGCGGGAACTCCGGAACAGTTCTACCAACTCTACGCGGTCACTGCAAAGGCGCTCAAGAAGCAGTATCCCTCTCTCAAATTTGGTGGGCCGGCGCTGGCCGGCAATCTAACTTTCCTCGAGGGGTTTCTCAAGTATGCTCACGAACATCAGGTTCCCGTCGATTTTGTTTCGTGGCACATCTATACGCAGGATGCCGACGAAGTTGCGCGCCGCGCGAACAAGGTCCACGCGTTAATGGTTCAATACGGCTATCCCCATGCCGAAAGTATTCTTGATGAGTGGAACTACGGTCCATCGGATTGGAAACGCTTGTTCGTGGATGCGAACGCAAGCCGAACCTACTTCGATGCCACGCAGAACGCCTTCGGCGCAGCCTTTGATGCCGCCGTACTGATCGGCTTGCAGGATGCCCCGGTGGATATTGCCACCTATTATTCGGGAACGACGTTGATGTGGGGATTGTTTACTTCCTCAGGAGCTCCGCAAAAGCCTTATTTCGCGTTTCTGGCCTTTCGCCGAATGCTCGATTCGCCGAATCGTCTGGGAGTGGACCTTTCGCCCGATGCCGCGGTCAAGGTGCTCGCCGGCATTTCCGACGACAAGCAGACAGTTCGTATCTTGATGACCAATCCAACAAAAAACGCGCAATCGGTGCAGATCACGTTGGCGAATCTCCCTTGGAAAGGGCCGTCGCGCTACGAACAACAGGTGGTCGATGACCGATATGATCTGCAATCCGTGAGTGGGGCGCACACATCTTCCTCTACGGTGCTGAAGCAAGACGTCGCGGGACAATCCGTCGTCCTGCTGACCATTCGAGCCGCTGGGGTGTGACATGGGGAGGGGCTTCGCTGGAGGAAAATATTATGGCTAGAGGGGTAATTGGCCAGGCGCAGGTTGCCGCCTATGAGAGCGATGGATATGTTCTTTTACCCGGAATGCTCGATTCAGAGGAAATCGGGCTGCTCAGCCGGGCGGCGCGCGAAGATCGTGTTCTCGATCAACACTCTTTTGGTAGAGCGGATGGTGAGGGTGGAACGGTCCGGTTGTCTTCGTGGAACCATCCCGGTGACACGATCTACGGCATGATCGCGCGAAGCAAATCGATTGCGGGATCTGCGGAGAAGCTTCTCCGTGGCGAGGTCTATCACTACCATTCGAAAATGATTATGAAGGACGCCCGGGTCGGCGGTGCCTGGGCGTGGCATCAGGATTATGGGTATTGGTACAACAATGGCGTGCTTGCCCCTTTGCTGACCAGCGCTTATATCGCGGTGGACCGAGCCACCCGGGAGAACGGGTGCATGCAGGTCATCAAGGGATCTCAACAACTGGGCCGCATCGATCATGTGACCACTGGCGAGCAAACCGGCGCCGATTTAGAACGCGTACAGGAAATTCTTAAGAGGATGGAATTGGTGTATGTCGAAATGGAGCCAGGAGACGCCTTGTTCTTTCACGCCAACCTGCTGCATCGTTCCGACCAGAACCGTTCCCCACATCCTCGTTGGTCGATGATTTGTTGCTACAACGCGGCCAGGAATGACCCTTATAAGCAATCTCATCATCCGCGCTATACCCCACTTGAGAAAGTGGCTGACGAAGAGATTCGTAGGGCAGCCGTAAAGCGCTTCACCGATGCGCACGAGGATGCGGCCTTACACGCGGAGTAAAGTTGATTCAACCCCCAGGAGCATTCCATCGATGAGGCAATCAACCAAGCTGCTGCTCAAAGGCACCGTGGTTGTATGCCTGCTTGCCGCCGCGGTTGGCAGGCCATCGGATGCTGTTTCAAGTGCGGGGACTGACTACGCGGACGTTTCTCACGTGGAAGACTGGTTGCGGCATCCCGTGTTTGGCGATCCCTCATTCGATGCATTTCACCATGCCCAGAGCAATCCTGTCTTTCGCGGATCGGCTCCCCTCGAGTGGCCGGTGAACGGGTTCTATTTCATTGACCCGGTAAGTGGACGTCATTATTTGTATGTTGGTGACTATTCCCGGGGATACTGGGCCCATCCTGCGAAGTGCATTCTCTTTCGCTCGACTGACGCGGGAAAAAGCTGGTCAAGGCTCTCGGGTGCAGTACTTCCTCAGGATGCGAAAGCCTTCGATGCGGATCGCTCAGGGGCCGGCCATCTGCCGGACGTCAGCGTAGTGTATTTTCATCATCGCTATCACATGGTCTACGATTGGGAACGTCGCGATCATACGGATGGCGGCATCGCCTATGCCTGGGCAGACAAGCCAGAAGGTCCCTTCCATCGCGATGTCCAACCGATCCTGCGTAAGACGGCTCACGCGAACCTGGCTGGCCGTTACAGCCGGCCGTATGCGGCCACCCTCATCCGGCGCAAGAATGACTGGCTGATTACCGGCATGCTGGATGACGCTCCCTTCGGTTGGGCTATGTTCGTAATCACAGCGTCGAAGCCGGAGGGGCCATGGAGCAAGCCGGTACTGGTGCGCAATGTGGAGTCGGACTATTTCCATCCGCCGCTCATGGAAGGGTATCCTGCTTTCAGCGACGGTAAATACCTTTATGCACCGGCTACCTCAGTTGCCATGAACCGGGATTTTCAATGTCTCTTCAAAGCGCCTCTCGACCAAGCCGAGGTGCCGGCGGCATGGACCCTCGCCGTTTACGGTTCATTGTGGCACTCAGAGGATCGGGAAAGCGAGTACTACGGCATCTGGGGCCAGACATTCAGCGGCGCGCTGGATCGATCGGGCGCCCTGCACGTCCTCTATCCAGCCAAAGATCGCGCAGACATGGGGACAATCAACACCGCTGTGCGGCAGTGGGATATTCCGTATCAGCATGGGTTCCAAATGGCCGCTCATTCTGGTTTGAGCTTCACCATGCTGCGGCAAACTTGCGACGATTGCACGCTCGAGGCAAGATTTGGAATTCGCGGCACGGCGCGGCTCGTGTGGGATTACACCGCGCCTCTCGGCCCCGATCAGCCGAGGTCGGATGCCACTCTTCACAAAATGATGCTAAGCCGGCACTGGGGACTGGAGATGAACGCGAGCGGTTGGCGCGTGGTGCAAGCGGATGACAAGGGCTCACTTGTCGTGCTGGCGTCGGGATCTGCGGAAGCACGCACCAACTGGGCTGTAGGCCTCAGGCGTAGTGCGGGAAGTATATCTGTTTGGATTGATGGCAAAGAGGTATGGAGCGGGTCACCGCCGCAACAAGTGGGCGCCATCGGCTGGTTGCTTCAACCGCATACCTATCTAAATGTTTCCCAATTCCGCATAGTGGGCACTATGCAACCTGCTCACCGTGCCTATCTCTTCAGCGAAGGGTGGCTTGACCGCGCGGAGGATCCTGCTCAATGGACCGAGGTAAATTCACCTGCCTTCCGCTACGGCCTGGGTGCTGTTTCCAAACAACCCCGAGTGGCTGCCAAATGGAGTGTGATCGGCCGCCGATTCACGCTCTACTCGCCAAAAGGGCCTGCGTATGGAGCCATTCGCGTGAGCATAGACGGACGCTCCGGCGCCATAGTCGATCTGCACGCAGCCAACTCCGAACGTTCCGCACCAGTGTGGTCTGGGAATACCGCAGACAGCGGGTTTCATGCCATCGAGATCACACCTTTGACGTCCACGCAGATCCCTCTCGATTCTCTGGACGTGAGCGATTAAGCGCACCATCGCCTCTAGCCAAGGAGTAATTCCGTCCTAAGCGACTCTGCAGTTCCTTACATTCCGATGCAGGATGCGGGCCGGGACAAGCGTCTCGTGGTGCAGTTGGTCGCAATTGCTACCCTCGCCAACGCGCTCGGGTATATGGACCGGGTGTGTATGTCGATTGTCTCGCCCGCGCTCCGGGCAGAATTCGGCTTTAGCGCTGCCGAAATCGGGATGATCTTCGGCGCTTTCAGCCTTTCTTACGCGCTTTTTCAAAGCCCTTGGGGATTCATCGCCGATCGCCGTCCTGTTCGGAACCTGATTGCTATCATCATCCTTCTGTGGTCCTTCTCCACCGGTCTGACCGCGCTGCTGCGAAGCCTGGCGGCTTTTCTCATCTTCCGCTTTTTATTCGGCATATCCGAGGCTGCACTTTCGCCTATGGTCGCTTCGCTGTTTCGCCGTTCCATTTCGTTTCAGCGGCGCCCTGCGGCCTTCGGTATTTTTTTGGCGGGTGGACGCATCGGGGGACTGCTTGCACCCTCCATTGCCGCATTTTTCGTCATTCGGTATGGCTGGCGCTCGGTGTTCGTGTTTTTTGCGACCCTCGGGGTCGCGGTGGTGGTCGTTTGGCTGGCCGCATTTCCACGGCGAAAAGATGTACCGGCACCTTTGCCGGTAGAGCGCTCCGGCAGCGCATCCTTGTCTCGTTCTTTGGTGATTCTGATTCTTGTTGCGCTGCTTTACACCATGATGTGGCAGTTCTTCACCACATGGTTCCCCACCTATCTCATAGATAGCCGGCATTTCTCGCTGCAGAAGGCTGGGGTCTATGCGGGCTTACCTTTTTTCTTCGGCATATTCTCGACTTTGGCGGGCGGTCCTCTGAGCATCTGGGTGGTGCGATATTTGGGACCGCGGACCGGCCGCATCGTGGTGGTGAGCGGCGGTCTGGCAATCTCCGCGGCACTCCTTTACGGTGGCTTGCTCGCGGCATCTCCTGTCGCCGGTGCGGTGTTGATCGCTCTTGCCGCTGGAGCCGGCGACCTTATCTTGAGCACACTCTGGGCGGCGGCGGTCGATCTACGGGAGAATTCCGCAGGAGCGGTTGCCGGTCTGATGAACTCGGCCGCGAACCTCGGCGCGTTTCTTTCGCCTGTACTCGTCGGCAGGATGTTACAGCGCGGACTTGGCTGGAATCATATTCTGCAGTGCGGAGTTCTTCTCAACCTCGGCGCCGCATTCCTCTGGATATTCTTCCGCCCAACCAGCGCGCCGAAACATATATCTCTGGCGATGGGTAGGCCTTAGTAGAGGCGAGTTCGATATTGCTCTTCAATACCTCGATCCAATTCTTCTGCGGATCCATGGGCCATCTGGTCAGCCAGCACCTTGCCTAGAGAAGGAAATTTATCTCGTACCACTCGCCGTTCCGGATTCCACAATTCAGAGCGAATGAGAGGCTTGCCGCAGTGGAAGAAAACCTCTTCCGTGCTGACGACCATTCCCGCCATCGGTATCTTGCCCTCGACCATCAAGGGTTTGAGGACGGTTTGATCGATGGTGACCCGCACTGTCCCGTTGACGCGCAGGGTTTCGTTGATCCCGGGAACCATGAACAGCAAGCCGACGTGCGGGTTCGCGGTGATATTCATAATGGTGTCTGCCCGCTTGTTACCGGTGCGGTCGGGAATGATCAACGTGGTGTCGTCGATCACTGTAGCAACAAGGCCGGGCTTGTCTCCTCTCGGCGAGGCATCGGCCCGGCCTTCGCTGTCGGTGGTGGCAATCACGACAAAAGGCGAGAGCTGTATAAAGGCTTTACAATGTGCATCCAGGCGATCGAGCTGCTTCGCCTTGGACATGTGGCTGGGCTCACCATAGTGCGCTCGAACTGCAATCGGATCTTTTAATTCATCCACTGTTTTGCCCCTCTCTTGATTTTCTCATTTGGTCCTACCTCTTCGCGGGTCTGATAGTGAATAGCGAAACGGAGGGCCCATCGATTTCTGCTTGGATCGACGGATCTGTTCCTGAGACTGGTCCCATCTTGACGGCATCGAGATCGTGGTCTGGGTTGATGATTCTCTGCTCGTAGTCGGAGGGTCCGCTCCAGGGCAAATTTTTTAATTCCAGCCGCACGTTCTCATGATTCGTACCCAGGCTGGTTACGAGTAAGCGAACCATCTGCTTGTCCTCTGACATTCCGGCCAAGGCAGACAGCTTGGCTTGATTGAGGGGCTCAACAGCGATGCGCAGAGGAGTCTCGAGCAGTCGCTGAAAGGCAAGAAACGAGTAGTATGCCTTCTGCGGCGCCCCCGATGAAGTAAACAACCCCCACATGAATGTCGTCCCCGAGAAGAAGGTGGCAATGTCCACAGGTGCATCCTGCAGGTCGGTCATAACCGTGGCATCAAAGGCTGCTCCGAAAGAGTCCTGTGAACCGTCGAAATAGGCCCTGCTTGCAGCAGGGTCTTTAAACAGCTTGGTCCAATCGACAGGTCCGTAATTCCACTCATCCACGATACTTTCTGCACTGAGAAAACCATAGCGAGCCATGAGTTGGTGAACCTGCTCGGCGCGGCGCGCAACTTCGTGAGGGTCCTGAGTGTAGATGTGCCACGAAACAAAATCGACAGGAACTTTATGCTCCTGTTCGTACTTCAGAAACCCCTCAAGAAAAGGCAGGCTGCCGGCGATCGCAGGTCCGCCCACTTTGAGCGAAGGATCGAGGCCTTTAAGCTTTCGAGCGGTCACCTCATAGAGGTGGTACAAGCCTTCTGGAGGGCCTGCCCAAAAGACCAGGCCGTGCCCATCCGGTTCGTTCCATATTTCCCAGTATTTGATATTGGCCGTCTGCCCGTTGGCCCAACCGTCGTTGTAATGCCGGACGATGTGAGCGGCGATGTCCGCCCATTTGTCATACGAAGCGGGTGGAGCGTTGTGGTGCACCGCAGTCTTGTATTCTGCGCTGTATCCCAGTCGGAAGATGATATTGATACCGAGCGCGCTGATGGTGTGCAGGTAATAGTCGCTTTGGGTGAAATCGTAGTTCTCTGGCCGATCAGGATCAGCATTCCAGTCGGGAAAAACGTAGTTGATATCGAGGACGTTGTCGTAGGTCCAGGGAACGTCATGCAAGCGCACATTCCTTATTCCTAATTCTTTGTAATAGCGGCTGAGATCGACGATGCCACGCTGGCAGAGAGGTCCATTATCAACGTCATTGACGCGCTTGATCCTGCCCTGCTGAGCCGCCGCGTCAACAGAGATCAGTTGCGTCGGGACAGGTTCGGGATGAACTGGAGGAACCACGAGCAAGAGAGTAAGGCAAACTGAGAGACCTTGGTGCCATCTGGACATCAATCGGATTCTCCTTCGCGAAAAGACAATGCCGGACGTATCGTTGCTTGCTCCGTAAGTGTGGATAGACATGGTCTGACCTGGGCCAGTATAGGTTGCACTCGACCCTTTGTTCAAGAAACTTCAGCATGTGGTGAAAGAAAACTTCAGGGTTCGATCATGCGATGAGTGGCGTCCGAAACGACCAGTGAGGCGATTCGGGTTTTGGCGGATGCAATCGAGCGGCTCTGCTTCCGGCTCGGCGCTCCATCTCGCTTCTGGAGACCCGTGCGGGGTGAGCAAATCAGCAGGTAGTAGCGCGAGCGAACCGTTAATGAGGCTCCGAAAAGTGTTCCCGAGCGAAACGAATTGCGGAAGGATGGGAGTGCCGAGTCTGTACTGAAGGGACTACCGCGTAGAATCCTGAAACAGGAAGACTCTGCACGACGGGACGCGAGAAAATCTCATGATGCAAGCAAAACTGGCGCTCGCAGCGCTGCCGTTTACGATCGTGCAATGGGTGCACATGCTTTGCCGGGTTAACTCCGATACAACCGGTGATCCTCGGCACCGCCCAGGGCCTCGGCTGCGACTTCAAGCTATGGGCTGCTTGCTGGCTGTCGTTGTTTGCCCGGTAACCTCTTTGTGCGCGCAAAGCAGAACATTTCTCATCACGCAGCGATATCTGAATATCCCAGTCGAACGCGCAAGCGAAATGGGGCTGTTTCAGATCAGCGTCGGTGGCGTGCAAAAGCGTGAATTTCCTGTGCAGCTGGCAGAGCATGCCATCGACTATTGGATATTCCTGGATGTTAGCGAATTCAAGGGCAGCACCATCACCCTGACAGCCTCGAATGGCGTCGCGAATCCTTCCCTTCAGGCCGCTCTGGATCGCATTTATCAGGCGAACCAAATCGAGGGCGCTCACACCTTATACAAGGAGAGCGGTCGGCCGCAGTTTCACTTTACCGTCAAGCGCGGCTGGAGCAATGACGTCAACGGCCCCATCTTTTACAACGGTCAGTATCAACTCTTCTGGCAAGCCTTTCCCTTCGGAGTCAAGTGGGATACCGGTTTCATGTACTGGGGCCACGCGGTCAGTAAGGACTTGCTTCACTGGCGAGAGCTACCGCCCGCGCTCATGCTCGACAAGCTCGGCTCGCCGTGGTCGGGCACAAGTTTCGTCGACCACCAAAATACCGGAGGATGGGGCAAAGATGCGCTGGTGTTGGTCTATACGGCTTTCGACCGCATCTCGCACAAACAGGTGCAGTGCATCGCATACAGCATAGACGATGGAGCTACGTTCCACCGTGCTGCCGGAAATCCTGTTTTGGACACCAATCGCGAGGTGGGCTCGAACGACACCAGGGATCCCAAGGTCTTCTGGTATGAGCCGACCAAGCGCTGGGTAATGGTTTTGTTTGAAAAGGATGGTATGTCCTTCTTCAACTCTACCGATCTCAAAACCTGGACGCGTAAAAGCCATCACAAGGGCTTTCATGAGTGCCCGGATTTTTTTGAGCTCCCCATTGATGGAGATAACAGTCGTAAGAAGTGGATTCTTCATGGCGGCTCGTCCAGCTACGAGATCGGCACCTTCGATGGCGGGACCTTCACCGCGGAATCGCCTGTCCTGCATTATGCCGAAGGGAAAAATCTGCATGGAGACGATGCTTTATATGCGGCGCAGTCCTTCGGCCAAATGCCGGATGGCAGGCGCATTCAAATGGCATGGGGAAGGATCCAGCTTGAGGGCATGCCCTTCACCCAGATGATCTTGTTCCCTACAGAATTCAAACTGAAAACAACCAAAGACGGTCTGAGAATGCAGGCCACGCCGATTGCCGAAATAGCTCAATTGCGGACCAAAGCACGCACCTGGTCCACGTTGACCGTTGCCGACGCCAACCAGAAGTTAGGCTCAGCCGGATCGGGACCTCTCGACGTAAAACTCCAAGCCTCGCTCGAGAGCGGCGATGAGCTGGCAGTTCGTTACAACGGAGAGGACCTCACCACCATCGCATCGGAAGATCTCGAGAATGGCCGCGGCCAAGTGGAGGTATTGATCGACAAAGGCGTAGCGGAAATCTTTGTAGATGGGGGCGTCCGCTACATCACTCGAGAAATACCCCTATCCACGGGCGGTCACGGACTGGAGTTAAGTGTGAAGCAGAAGGAGAGCGTCATCAATCACCTGGAAATCTACGAGATGAAGTCGATGTGGAAGCCGGGGACCTAAGCAAAGGTTCTTCTTTCCCTCGCCGTACCTGCGAAATTCCCAGCTAGAATGGCCGGGGAGCAATGGCCCGCTGTTGTACCAATTGCGACAAGCTGGCATTGGCAAACATTCATTGAACAAGCGCCTGCTCGCGGCCGCACTGGTTGGTTCGTTCGGCGGATTCATTTTCGGGTACGACCTCGGAGCACTTTCTGCTTCCACGCAAAGCCTCAGAGGTCAATGGCACCTTTCCCCTGCGCTTTTCGGTCTGACTATTTCTTCTTCCCTCTGGGGAACCGTCTGCGGCGCCCTTTTCTCTGGCCGGGTCGCAGACCGGCTCCGCCGCCGAGACTTCATAGCAGGCTGTTCTGTCCTCTATGCGCTTGCGGCCATCGGAATCGCCCTGCCCATTCAGTCCTGGATTCTTGTGCCGGCTATGAGATTTCTGTGCGGTATGGCGATTGCCGGCTTTACTGTCGCCTGTCCACTCTATCTCTCTGAAATCTCTCCCATCGCTCTTCGCGGGCGATTAGTCAGCTTGTTCCAGGTGCAGGTCGGTGTCGGCGTACTGGTGGCGTACTCCGCCGGATTAGTGATTGCCCATTTGGCCGCGGCAGGGAACCAATGGAAATGGTGCCTGGGATTGGGAGCGATCCCCGCGCTGCTCCTGGTTCTCCTGCTGCAGCTCGGTATCACGCAGAACTCCAGACACAGCCCTGACGATTTGCCGGACCCGTCCCCCGGAATCGCAAGAGAATCCAGGCCACGCATCGCCTCTGGCCGCGAAAAGCTGTTTTCTCGAAAAAACGTCCGTCCCATTCTCCTGGCAACCAGCATCGCCATCTTTAATCAACTCTCTGGCGTGAACGTCCTGTTGGTGTACGTGCTCGACATCCTGTCCAGCGCCGGTCTTGGATTGCTTTTAGGGCACACCTACACCGTTCTGCTCTCCTCGTTGACCCTGGCTATGACCATCCTCGGAATGGCTCTTGTCGATAAGGTGGGACGCAAGCCTCTCCTGCTTTGGGGATCGGCCGGCATGGCTGTGTGCCTGCTTAGTCTGGGCCTTGCCATCCCGCATCACCTCGGTCCCCTTTTTTACCTCTCGATTCTGGTTGCATACCATGCGTTCTATTCGTTTTCTCAGGGAACAGTTGTCTGGGTGTACCTGAGTGAATTATTTCCCCCGGGAACACGTGGCAAAGGTCAGGGTTATGGTTCGTCAGTGAACTGGATTGCGAATGCTATTCTGATTTCGATCTTTCCAGTCATGCAGCACGCTTCCTCGGGCCGTGCCTTTTACTTTTTCTCCCTGACGATGGTTCTGCAGGTTGGTGTCGTGCTTCTTTGGTATCCGGAAACCAGGGGAAAAGCCCTGGGCTCGATTGCTGCACCTGAAAGAGCGGGTGGGAATTGGCTCTAACAAGCTTGTTGACGGGATGCGCAAAGACATGGTCCTGAAAAAGTCTCAAGTTCCCACACTGGTCGACGTTGCTCGCGAAGCCGGCGTCTCGCTCAAAACAGCCTCCCGCGTTCTGAATCGATCGAAAAATGTCAGCCAGGAAAAGGCGCAAAAAATCCGGGATGTCATGGAGAGGCTCGGCTATCGGCCGAACGAACTGGCTCGGGGACTCAAGGCAAAGAGATCCGCAGCGATCGGAATGATCGTGCCCAACCTTGCTGACCCCTTTTATGCCAATGCGGTGCACGCTGTTCAGGAAGTCGCCCGCATGAATGGTTATGTCCTCATTCTGGCTAGTTCCGGCGGGGAAGTCGCTCTGGAACGATCTGAACTCGAGGGCCTGGTCGGCCGGCAAATCGATGGTTTGGTGGTCGCCCCCGCGGATAGCCGAACGGATACTTTGAGCGACCTCATCCCCGCGGGCGTTCATGCTGTGACCTTCGACGAGGTGCTGCGAAATGCCGATCTTGATTCCGTGACGGTGACCAATCGTAAAAGCGCACGAGAGGCCACTGAGCACATGGCAGGTCATGGTCTGCAAAGAATTGTTGCCATTGGCGCGCGTCCATACCTCTATACCTGCAAAGAACGCGTAGCCGGCTACCGCGATGGGATGAAAAAGGCGGCTCTTAAGCCAAGAGTGTGTCTGGTAGAGCACGAGAGTTTGTTGGTTGCCGAATGGCTGGCAGAAGAGGTCTTTCGCGCGCAAAATGCGGACGCCATCTTTAGCTTGAACTGGGTTTGTACCATGCTCACTCTACGCGCCTTGCGGCAACTGGGGAAAAAAGCCGGCCGCGATATACCCATGTTCTCTTTCGACGATTTTGAACTCGCAGAGATGTTGACGCCGGGCCTGTCGGTGGTTCAACAGCCTGCCGAGATGCTTGGACGTGAAGCCGCAAACCTGTTGTTCGAACGCCTCCGCGGCCGCAGCGGCCACGCCCGCGCCGTAGTTCTGCCCACTACCTTGATCGTTCGACAATCCTGCGGGTGTAAAGTTCAGGGCTGACGAGGCCTTGTGTTCGTCGAGTAAATTGCCTCGCCGCTATCAATACAGTTCTAAACCTGTGGCTGATGCAATCAAGACCCCATAGTTCAATAAGGAACTCTGTCGGCAAGTAACGCGGACTGTATCCTGCTATGCCAATAGTGCCGAGGGAATGGGCGCAAGTGTAACTCTGGCCGGTTTTTAGAGGCCGCCTGCAAATGGGGTTGACAACGATGTCAATCGAGGCATATTGTGCTCCCCGGTAAAGATCTACGCCCAAGCGCGTCAACCAAAATTGCCCGGCCTTGTTCGCCCCGCAATTTGGTAGTCCATGCTGTGACGCGTGTTGCTCATCGCACGTAAATGATTAAAGCCGACCGAAGCAGGATCGGCCGCGAACTAGAAAACGCTGCAGGTTTCGGAGATCTACGTGAGACCGTATGTGACGACCGGAGCGATCTCGCTGGCAGCCCTTTTGGGCTCGCTGCTCCTGTTGCAGTTTCAGGTGATCGCTCAGACTCAAAACGGCCGCAAAGGAACCATTGCGATCCAGGGCCAGACGCTGGATTTTCCGGACCGGCCGAATTATCCCCAGGAAGTAATCGATCGGGGTAAGACGACCTACGGTGTGAGTTGCGCTTTCTGCCATGGCTCCGATGCCAGAGGCGGTGAAGTGGGACCGAATTTGTTGCGGTCCGCAGTGGTTCTTCAGGATCAAAACGGTGAACTAATAGCGCCGATTGTTCATGGTGGGCGAGCCCAGCAGGGCATGCCACGAGTCGACATCACCGACGAGCAAGTAAAAGAGGTGGCAGCCTGGCTGCACCACTTTAATGCCACGGGCAAAACTGTTATGTACAACGCGGCGGAGATCAACATTCTCACTGGGAACGCCGGGGCGGGCAAGGCCTATTTTCAAAAGAGCTGTGCCTCCTGCCATTCGGTCACTGGAGATCTGGCCGGCATAGGCGCGCGCATTACAGACCCCAAAACCCTGCAACAGACGTGGTTGCTCCCGGGCGGCGAGGGAGGCAGCTCAGGCAGATACTCCGCGAAAGCTCTTGGACTGCATATCCCTCCTATCACTGTGACCGTTACGTTAACCAACGGCAAGAAGATCGAAGGCAATCTGGTCAGCATCAGCGATTTCTATGTCGGGCTTACAAACGAAACCGACGGCCCGCAAGGCTTCCGCCGTGACGGCGACATACCCAAAGTTGAAATCCATGATCCGCTCGCACCCCATCGCGAGCTTCTGCAGAAGATCTGCGACAAAGACGTTCATGACGTGACCGCATATCTGGTGACCCTGAAATGACCACAGCATTCAGGAATCTCATTTTTATTCTTGCCGTGCTGGTGGCGCCAGGCGCCGCGATCGCCCAGTCGTTCGACCCAGCCAAGGGCCTTGATCCACAGCAGATCTTCAATCCTCCCCAGGATGCATGGCTGACTTATTCCGGTGATTACTCCGGCCGCCGCTACAGCCCCCTCACGCAGTTGAACCAAGGCAACGTCAAGGATCTTTCGCTGGCCTGGGCAACCCGCGTGGTTGTCGGACCGGAGGGCCCGGTCGGCACTCCTCCGGTGATTGTTGGCGGAACAGAGCAGGGTGTGGACGCGCGCTACCCGGTAACCGTGAAGGGCGCCATCCTGCAGGTAGGAGGCATCCTCTACGTCACCTCGCCCGACAATGCCTGGGCCCTGGATGCGCGGGATGGTCATGAGATCTGGCACTACTACTGGAAAACCAAGGGCGGTACGCACACCGGCAACCGTGGCGTGGGCATGTGGCGTAACTGGGTCTATCTTGAAACCCCCGACAACTACCTTCTCTGTCTCGATGCCAAAACGGGAAAGGAACGGTGGCGCAAAGAGATCGCCAGCTTTGACCTGCAATACTTCTCGTCGATGTCGCCCATCGTGGTCGGCAATCATCTCCTGATCGGGACCGGCGACGACATGGACGAGCCCGGCATGCTGGAGTCTTACGATCCTGACACCGGTGATCTGCAGTGGCGGTTCTATACCGTTCCCATGAAAAAGGGCGATCCCGGCGCAGAAACCTGGGCCAACATCGATGCCGCGGCTCACGGCGGGGGCAATGTCTGGGCTCCAGGTTCCTACGATCCAGAGACCCACCTCTATATCTTCGGAACCGGCAACCCCTCGCCCGCCTACACCTCACAAACTCGCGGTCCGGGTGACAACCTCTACACTTGTGCTCTGCTCGCCGTCAATGTGGATACCGGAAAGCTGGGGTGGTGGTTTCAGACGTCGCCGCACGACACGCACGACTACGACTCGGCACAGACTCCTGTACTCTTCGACGGAGAGTTCAACGGCAAGCCACGCAAGCTGGTAGGCACGCTTGCTCGCAATGGTTTTTTCTTTACCCTGGATCGCGTGACCGGCGAGCACCTGGTCACCAGCAAAATCACCGACACGGTGAACTGGGACATGGGCATCGACAAGCGTGGCGAGCCCATCCGCAATCCAGCGAAAGACTACGACATCGGCGGAGCGATTGTTTCCCCAAATGGTCTCGGCGTAACCAACTGGACCCCGCAAAGCTATGATCCGGTGACAAAGCTTTTCTATGCTCATGTCGCTGAGACGTATAGCATGCGTTACCTGGGCACACTCGACCCCAAGGGAGCCATGGGGCTTACCGGCGTTCCTGGCGCCGATATGGGCTCGCGTGGCAACCGGTTGGTTGCCGTGGACTACAAGACGGGCAAGATCGTGTGGAGTCACCGCTATGCCGGCGTTGGCGGTATTGATGTTCGAGGCGACTTTCCAGGTCTGCTGACAACCGCTGGCAAGTTGCTCTTCGCCACGGATCCGAACGGGGACCTGGTCGCGCGTGATCCCCTGAACGGCAAACCACTGTGGTACACGAAAATTCATCCCACCAGCGCGGCAGAGACCTACATGCTCGACGGGCACCAGTACATCCTCGTGGGCGCGGGTGACATGGTGTATGCGTTTGTTCTGAACTAAGACCTGACGTTTGAAGGTGCAGAGACTGTGACATTTCGTAGCCAACAAGCATCACCATGCGGAGTGAGCGCGATCGTGAGCATGCTTCTCATCCTGGCGGCGGTAGGTGCGCTTGCCTTCGGCCATCCTGGCCATGCGCAGCACACCAAGCGACTGACGCGCGTCGCGATTGTCACCGGTGAAGATTCTTACCCTGGTCATCTTTGGAAAGATACCTCCGCGGAACTGAAAACCATCCTGGAGGCCGGTAAACCGGACTTCAATTTCGAGGTCACGATCGAAGCCGATCCCAACTTTCTCGCTACTCCTGAGATTTTCAAATACGATGTGCTGATTTTTGATTTCAGGAACGCAGAACCGCTGGCACAGGATGAAAAAGACAAGGCAAATCTTCTAAAGTTCCTGGGCAAAGGCAAGGGTTTAGTCACGACTCATTGGGCTAACGACGCCTTTCCGTACTGGCCGGAATACAACAACATCGTGGGCCGTTCGCAGCAGCTCCACCACGACAAGCGTGGGCCCTTCACCGTCAAAATCGTCGACCACGACAGTCCCATCACCAAGGGAATGACCGACTTTCAGACCGACGACGAACTGTACTACGACAACAAAGACGGCTCCATCCCGGTGCAAATCCTGGCCACTGCCCACTCCAACGTAAAAGACGCTGACTTCCCCATGGCATTGACGGTTCACTACCAGAAAGGTCGGGTCTTCAACACTCCTTTGGGACACGATGTGAGGGCTTTGCAGGTGCCGCAGGTAGGGGAACTGATTCGAAGGGGCACGGCCTGGGCTGCGGGAACATTAATGTAACCGGCATCGTATTGTCATTCGTGCAGGAATCAAGCTTGCACAGAAGAGCCGGGAATAGTGATGAAGATCTGATTCTGAGCAGAAGGAGTAGTTGAACCATGGACCGGCGTGAACTTCTCAAAGGGCTAGCCATCACGTCGTTCAGTCCGCGAGCCGCGGACGCCCTAGGGGGCGCACAGGCGACAAACGCAACCACTCCGCCTCCGCCAGAACGTACCCACCCGCCGACACCGGATCCTGCGCGCCCCAGATTTGTCGAAGAAACCTGGCCGGGCAAGAAAAAGCTGCTTGCCATTGCTGACGCTGACGTGTGGTACAACCGCCAGCGTAACTCCTATCATCACGACGCCAGTTCCCATACCCTGGCTACGATCGAACGCCTTGGCCGTGAGTCCGGCGACTGGATCACTGTGATCCGAACCGACTTCAAGCTGCTCACCAAAGACATCAATTACGGTCGCAATGCCCGGACCCTCAATGACTTCGACGCAGTCTTCTTTATGGGCGGCGGCTCCTGGGAAATCACCGATGAGCAAAAGGACGATCTGCTCTCGTTTGTGCACGACGATGGCAAAGGGTTTGTCGGCGGCCACGCGTCGAACGGCGGCGGCTGCATCGTGTGGAGGGAGTATGCGGAAATGGTCGGCGGCGACCTGGTTGCGGAGTTCCCATCGATTACGCTGCCTATCGTGGTCGAGGATCCGGCCTTTCCCGGGCTGAAAAATGTTCCCCGCGAATTCTCCTTCCGCGATCAGTACACCATTCTGGGGCCGAACTATTCGCGGGATATCGATCGCGTGATCCTCCGCCTGGATTCATCTAGGTTCGCCGAAAAGCTTGCTTCGCTGAATGCGGAAAAAGAGGGAAGCAAAATGTCCGACGAGGCCTATCGCGCCCGGATCGCCAAACTGATCGGTGTTCGTAGCGATGGCGATTACCCAATCGTCTGGGCAAAAAAATACGGCAAGGGCCGCGTGTGGTATTCGACCTTCGGGCATATCGACACCAGCCTGGACGATCCCCATTTACAGGAGATTTACACCGGCGGCATTCGTTGGGCTTTGGGTTTGGTAGATGCCGATATAACCCCGCGGCCTTATCCGGGAAAGTCTTATTCGTAAAGCAGTCGCCACACTCAAGGTGAGTCAAGAGTTGTAAGTCTAACGGGAAGTCCAAGACGGTAAGGATTTAAAGGGTAGCTGGACCAGGATCAGAACAGGGTCGGGCCAAGTAGCTTGAATCGGGCGGTACTTTTGGAGGTGGTATGAAACGATGCGCACGGAGTTTTGTCAGAGAAGGCGGAAGTTTGCTCCCCGGCATGCAAAGGCTGGGCATCCTTAGTCTTCTACTCCTGTTCCTGGCGGTTTCCGCCAGTGCCCAAGTATCAACCGCGTCGATCAACGGCGTGATCAGAGACCCCACCGGGGCTGTAGTCCCCGACGCCACCATCGTGTTAACCAACGTCGATACCGCGGTCGCGCGTACATCGACCGCCAACAACGCGGGTGCGTATGGCTTTGTCAGCATACCGCCTGGGAACTATACCATCGAGGCCAGTGCTAAGGGATTCAGCTCGCAAAAGTTAGCGCCGTTCGTGCTGGCCGTGGGCCAAGCCGCCACATTCGACTTTGCTCTCACCGTGGGAACGGAAACACAAGTGGTTAACGTTGAGGCGGCCGCCGCACAGCTAGACGTGACGAACGCCAACCTGGGCACCGTGATCGCGACCAAGCAGGTCAACGACCTCCCTCTGAACGGTCGAAATTTCACAGCGTTGCTCGCGCTCACTCCCGGCGTCGTTGCTATATCGACCGCCCAAAATGGCACCAATATCGCTGGTGGCGGCTTCGGCTCCGCCATTGCGATCGGTTCGGACTATACTTTCCCTGCCATCAACGGGCAAAGCAACCGCAGCGATTACTTTCTCACCGATGGCCTCCCCAACTATGCTGCCATCAACAGCACCTATGCGGTCGGGCCGATCATTGATGCCATTCAGGAATTCAAGGTGGTATCTCACACCGACGACGCGGAATTTGGCTCCGTGCTGGGCGGCGTCGTGAACGTGGTCACCAAGAGCGGCACCAACGAGTTGCATGGCGCCGCGTGGGATTACCTGCGCAACACCGCCTTCGATGCCCGCAACTATTTTCTTCCCACAGGCCAGTCCAAGCCGTTCTTCCATCAGAACCAATTCGGGGGGGCGATCGGCGGTCCGGTCTTCATCCCCAAGCTATACAACGGCAGAAACAAAACCTTTTTCTATGGGGCTTATCAGGGGTTCCGCTATTCCAGGGCGGAGGATAACGACATCCTTGTGCCCACCGCCGCAGAACTGGCCGGCGATGAGGCCGACAACGGGCAAAACCCGATTTACGATCCTTTCAGTACCGTCGCGACTCCCACGGGCTACAGCCGAACTGCGTTTCCAAACAATCAGATTCCCGCGAATCGTATCGACCAAAGAATGGTCACCTGGGCAAAATTTATTTACCCTACGGCGGGCCCCTTCTTCAATCCTACGGGCAACGGCTCGTTCTCGGCGAACGCGGTCGACACCACTCCCCAGGTGCAATCATTCAACGAATTCAGTGTCCGCATGGACCAGACTCTCGGGTCCAAAGATTCTCTCTGGTTCCGCTATAGCTTCAGCGACTCGACGCTCACTCAGTCCGACGGTCTTCCGTCGATACCTAGCAGCCTGATCATCAATTCGCGCAATTATGGCGGCAGCTGGGTCCATGTCTTCGGCCCCACGCGCATCGTGCAGTTCCAAGGCTCGCACACCGAAGTGGCCGACAACGGCATAAACGAATTTAAAGCTCCCACGGCCTCTCTCATCAGTGCCGTTGGCTGGTCCCCCTCTTTCGTCAGCAATTTCACCTCGGGGCGCGACTTCGTTCCAGAGTTGGGCATTCAGGGGATCAACGCAGCCGGCGAGGAAATCAACCTCACACCCTTCGCTACGGACAATACCGGCTACCAAGGCAGCATTACGCAAATTATCGGCAACCACACTATAAAGTTCGGGCTGGGGTGGGTCTCTACCGGTTTTGCCAGTACGATCAACTACACTCAACTCGGCTTTAGCGATCCGCAAACCTCTGCGCCCCAATTTCCCAGTCTGGCGACAGGCAACGGCTTGGCATCCTTCCTGCTTAACGTTCCCCAGTCCGCACAACGCCGCAACGTCGACGAACTGGAGAGGCCTGGCGGGGTCTTAAGCGCCTACCTGCAGGATTCCTGGAAGGCAACCCCCCGACTGAGCTTGAATTATGGTTTGCGCTACGACTACACGTTCATACCGGGGTACGGGACCAGTGCGACCATCGGCAAGAATGGGGGGCCGGAAACCGGCGATATGGATTGGGACAACGGCACCTACATCGTGCAGTTGTTGCCCCCTCCGTGCTCAGTCCGCGGCTATGCTCCCTGCATTCCGGGAAATGGAACTCTGCCCGCCCATGTCGTGGTGAGTCCGAACGACAGGATAAGCCACAACGTGCATACCAACTTCGGGCCGCGTGTCGGCTTTGCTTATAAGGCTAGTGAAAAAACAGTGGTTCACGGCGCCTTCGGCATCGTCTACGACAACTGGGCGGCGGTTACCCAGATGGTGCAGAACGCCGAGGGTTCCTGGCCTGATATCGGTAATCCCGATCTCCCGGATGTCAACGTACCCTCCACCGCGTCGCCGACGCCGACCGTTAACTCTCAGAACCCCTTTGGGGGCACCCCGGGGGGCGGCCTGTTCCCGGCTGCCACCCCATTTACTGACAACGATTGGTTCTTCGACCCCAATTATAAGAATGCCTATTCTGAGCAGTGGAACTTCGGCGTTCAGCAGCAGCTCAGCAATTCGTTGTCTTTGAAAGTGGACTATGTCGGCTCTGGCTCGCACCGCACCAATATCGGCGGCTATTACAACACCGCTCTCACACCCGGTCCCGGGGACCCGCAGACAAGGGCGCCCTATCCCTATGGCATACCAACGCTTTACGATCACGGTGTCGGAAGTTCTCAGTACAACGCCCTTCAGGTGTCATTGGATAAGCGCTATACCAATGGCCTCGTGTTCCAGGTAGCCTACACTTGGTCCCAAAGCTTCACCGCAGACGACGGTTGGTTCAACTCGGAAGGTCTCACCGTGCAGGATGCGTACAACCCCAAAGCGTCCAGAGGCTACGCTGGAACGAACGTGCCTCAGGCCATCGCGATCAACACTATTTATGACATCCCGGTCGGCCCGGGCAGGAGATTTTCCACCGGCAACCGCTTCGGCGATTACATCCTGGGCAACTGGCAGATCAACAATATCTTTACTGGCCGCAGCGGGCAGAACCAGACCGTGGTCGATAGCGCCGACGTTGCCAATATCGGTAATCCCAACGTCTACGAACGCGCGAATATGGTAGGTAACCCCTTTTCCGGGTTTACCAGGTCGAAAAACGAGTGGTTCAATACCGCAGCATTCGCCATTCCCGCACAGTACACCTTCGGGAACGCGTACCGTGGTCTTATCCAAGGCCAGCGATTCATCAATTTCGACACATCGGTGATTCGATCGTTCCCCCTCTGGCGCGAGACTCAGTTCCAATTTCGCGCTGAAGCTTTCAACCTTTTCAACCATACAGTCTTCGGTCTAAATGAGTACAACAGCACCGATATCAATAGTCCGAGCACCTTCGGAACGGTCGACGGTCAACAGGCAACCGGAAACACTAATCGAGAACTGCAAATTAGCGGCAAGATTGTTTTCTAAGAAATGCAAGCGGACCACGCGGCCGAAGCCTCTACGGGGCGGCCGCGTATTCTATCGTAAGGAGGAT
>CAWJPV010000005.1:0-185858 GCA_963844785.1 uncultured Acidobacteriaceae bacterium
GTCGCTGGAGGAGATCGCCAGCATCGCCGCGTTCATTCACAGTATGCCGGTAGGCGGCCGCGCGGAGACCACCGGCGTAGTGGACCCGCTGGTGGGCGATGCGAAGGCCGGTGAGGCCTATTTCAATGGACCGGGAAAGTGCGCCGGCTGCCACTCCGTCTCAGGAGACCTGGCCGGTATTGGAGCAAAATATACCGACGTGCGCGCTCTGCAGGGCGCCATGCTGTCTGGTGGCGCTGCTGTAACCCAAGGCTATGCCGGATTGCCGGCGTCGGCGAGAAAGACGGTTACGGTGACCCTGCAAAGCGGAGAAACTGTCAAGGGCCAGTTGGACCAAATCGACGATTTCATGGTGGCTCTTACTGATTCAGATGGTAACTATCACAGTTATGTCAGACAGGGAGACAGCCCGAAGGTGACGATCAACAACCCCTTGCAGCCGCACTTTGATATGCTTCGCAACTTCAAAGATGAAGACATCCACAACCTGACTGCTTATCTGGTGACACTGAAATGAAGACGACAATGAAGGCTCTTTTCGCCCTTGGTATGGTGGTGGGCGCTGCTGCGGCGGAGGCCCAGGGACTCGATCCGGCCCAGATAGGCAAACCGGCGACGGATTCCTGGCCGACCTACTCCGGGGACTATTCGGGCCGCCGCTTCAGCCCCCTGACGCAGATCGATCAGACAAACATCAAGAACCTGGGGCTTTCGTGGGTATCCCGTCTTGCTGCCGGCCCTGGCGCGGCTGGACGACAGTCGCAAAGATCTGGTCCCGGCAACCCGCCGACGATTGTCGGCGGCGAAACCGACGACCCGGTGCCTGTACGCAACGCCGGCCGCGTTTCCGGCGCAGTCTTGCAGGTAAACGGCATTCTCTACGTTTCCGTACCCGATAACGCATGGGCTGTGGATGCGCGCAACGGAACGGTGCTATGGCATTACTTCTGGAAGACAAAGGGCGGCACGCACATCGGCAATCGCGGCATGGGCATGTACAAAGACTGGCTCTATTTCGAGACCCCGGACGATTATCTGGTCTCGCTCGATGCCAAGACGGGCAAGGAACGATGGCACAAGCCAATCGCCGATTTCAACGAGCAATACTTCTCGACCGTCGCACCGATTGTGATCGGCAATCACCTGATCGTAGGGACGGCAGACGATCTCGATGCCCCGGGTTTTCTGCAGTCCTTCGATCCTGAAACAGGGGAGCTGCAATGGAAGTGGTATACCGAACCGGAAAAGATGGGCGACCCGGGATCGGAGACATGGCCGAACCTTGACTCCATGCGGCACGGCGGCGGGGGCCCGTGGCTTCCGGGAAGTTACGATCCGCAGCTGCATCTCTACTACTTCGGAACGGCCAACCCAACTCCGGCCTTTTCCGGCTCGACGCGCAAAGGCGACAACCTCTATACCTCCACCATCGTGGCTCTCAATGTGGATACGGGTAAGCTGGCCTGGTATTTCCAGCCGTCGCCGCATGACACGCACGACTGGGACGCCGCCCAAACCCCGGTGATCGTCGATGGCGAATTCAAAGGAAAGCCCCGCAAACTTTTGCTCGACGCCAGCAGGAATGGATACTTCTTCGTTCTCGACCGCGTCACGGGGGAGCATCTGTTGACTGTGCCCTACTCGGACGCTCCCAACTGGTCAAAGGGCATCGACAAATCGGGCCGTCCTATCCCCAATCCGGAAAAGGAAGCCTCGCCGGGTGGCGTTCTGGTCGCTCCGGATTCCGACGGCATCGTCAACTGGGAACCACCGGCTTTTGATCCCCAGACCGGTCTCTTCTATGTGTCCACAGACGATGTCTATTCCGAGTTCTATCGCACTGAGCCCAACCCGCGCGCGATGCAGGGGTTGAACGGCGTCTTTGAGCAGCGCGTGGGGCTGGGCGGGAACTTCATCACTGCTATCGATTACAAGACAGGCAAGGTTGTATGGCGGCATCTGCAACCTTCCGTTTCAGGAAGCGGAAGCAATGATGGATTGACCGCGACCGCAGGAAAGCTTTTATTCGGCGGCGATGAGAACGGCAACCTGGTCGCTTACGATCCAAAGGATGGAAAACCTCTGTGGCACACACACATTGGACAGGTGACCAATGCGGTAGAGACCTACATGCTCGATGGGCGCCAGTACATACTGGCGGCCGCCGGCGATACTCTCTATGCCTTCGCGCTGAACTTCTAGCCGGAGGTAGCGCCCACCATAGTAGAGACAGAAAGGAATCGGTAATGTATTCAAGACGGGAATTTGGCCGCCTTCTCGGAATGAGCCTACCCATGGCCCTACCGCTTCTCCGGACACACCCCGCGCTGGCTGCGGATGCAGCATCGACTGTCCATGGAGTGAGGCTCGGCCTGATCACTTACAGCTTCAACGACATGCCAAATGTGCTGGGCCAGGATCACATCGAACAGGTGATTCAAAATTGCCAGGCCTGCGGTGTGGGGCTGATCGAGTTAATGGCCAACCATGCAGAGCCGGTCACCGCTTTTCAAATCGAGCAGGCTAAGGCAAGGGCAGCCCGGATGGCGGCAGCCGCCAATGGATCCGGCCCTGCGCCAAACACCGGGATGAGTCAAAGAGACAACAACAGGACGCCCACTCCGGAGGCTCTGAAAGCCCGGGACGAACTGCGCGAATGGCGCCTGCTTACCCCGATGAGCCACTTCGAGGAGATGCGCAAGAAGTTCACCGATGCCGGCATCGTGGTGTACGCATACTGCGTCAACGGCATGGGGGCCGATTTTACCGACCAGGAAATCGACAAGATGTTTGAGCAGGCCGAGACGCTTGGCGCCTCCGTGGTTTCCACTTCTACGACGCTTGAGGTCGCGCAAAAGCTGGTCCCTATAGTCGACAAGCATCAGTTTCCCGTGGCCTTTCATAATCACGCGAACCTGACCGATCCCAACCAGTTTGCTACCCCGGAAAGCTTCGCAAAGGCGCTGGCCATGTCGAAGTACTACAGGATCAACCTGGATATCGGCCACTTCACGCAGGCGAACTTTGACGCGGTCTCTTATCTGCAGGAGCACCATGAGCGGGTCAGCCATCTGCATGTAAAGGATGTGAAGCGGAATGGCGGCCCGATTCTACCCTGGGGCGAGGCGGATACGCCCATCAAAGCTGTACTGCAGCTGCTTGAGAAAAACCAATGGCCGATCCCAGCCCTGGTTGAATTGGAGTATCCCATTCCGCCTGGTTCCAATAGCGTTGAAGAAGTCAAGAAGTGCCTGGCGATCATGAAGGCCGATCTCGCCTAGGCGGTGCGTCGTCCTGCCGTAAATTAAGTCTGAATCTTTACATGAGGTTTTATGGGCAAAGATGTGCTCGGAATAGGAATTGTAGGCAGCGGATTTATCACCCGCTTTCACCTTCAGTCGTTTGTAGCGGTGCGTGATGCCGAGATCCGCGGTATATGGAGCCCCAACAGCAAACATGCCGCCGAAGCCGCCGCGCTGGCGCGTTCGCTCGATGTCGGCGAGGCTACGGCGCGGCCGTCCATTAATGAAATGGTTGCCGATCCCCGCATTGAAGCCATCTGGCTGTTGGGGCCGAATCACACACGCATCGAGAATATGGAAGAGATCGTGGCCGCGGCAGCCAAGCGCTCCGTGCCCCTGAAGGGAATCGCCTGCGAAAAACCGCTGGCCCGCAACGTCGCTGAGGCAAAGCGCATGGTGCGGATGGTGAAGCAGGCAAAGATACCCCATGCCTACATGGAAGACCAGATTTTCTCGCCCGCTATTGAGGCAGGCCGCAACATTATCTGGGCGCGCGGCGCCGCATCTGCGGGGCGCCCCTATCTCGCTCGCGCTGCGGAAGAGCACAGCGGTCCGCACAAGCCCTGGTTCTGGATGGGCGAGTTGCAGGGTGGGGGCGTGCTGAACGACATGATGTGCCATTCCGTGCTGGTGGTGCGGCACCTGCTTACCAAGCCGGGCGCGCCCTATTCCTCTGTGCGGCCGGTCAGTATCACGGCCCATATTGCCAGCCTCAAATGGTCGCGGCCGGAGTACGCCCGGCAGCTTGCGAAATCCATGGGCAAGGGAGTCAACTATCTGACCCAGCCTTCGGAGGATTTTGCCTCCGCTACCGTGGAATTTGAAACAGATACTGGAACGATTGCGATTGGCGAAGTGACCACTTCGTGGAGTTTTGTAGGCGCGGGACTACGGCTCTCCGCGGAAGTGCTCGGCCCGGAGTACTCCATGAGCTTTAACTCGCTGGATACGAATCTTAAAGTCTTCCTAAGTCGAGAGCTGCGCGGAAACCAGAGTGAGGACCTGGTTGAGAAACAGAACGCGGAGAGCGGACTGATGCCGGTGTTGGCAGGCGAAGCAGCGGCTTACGGCTACGAGGGAGAGAACCGCCATTTTGTCCGTGCATTTTTGCAGGGGACCCGGCCGGCGCTTACGTTTGAGGATGGGCTGGAAGTCGTCGAGCTGCTGATGGCTGCGTACAAGAGCGCCGAGTTGCGTCGCACTGTGCCGCTGCCGGCGCGTGGGCTGGATTCATTCAAGCCCCTTGTCGCACAGGGCAAGTGGAAACCTGGAAAAAATAGAAAGGCTTGAGTGGACTGGCGTTAGCCAGGGGTAATGCTGGTTGACTGGTTTGCGCCTGGCTTGAGACGCCCCCTGGTGAGGACAACGACGAGGGCAGCTGTAGCAAGGAACGCAAAGGCTATAAACATTTCTCCAGAAGGATATTCATGCGTTGGTGTGTCCCCCAGAAAAGGGTCGAGAAAGCGAGACGAAGCATTGAATGCGGAATGCATCATGATTGCTACCAGCACAGCGCCTCCTGAAGCGTTGAATCCCCACGCAATCAACAGGGCAACACCGATGACAATCAGGATGTAGGTCAGGGGAGAAGCACTGCTCCAGGTCGCGAGGAAGAGCGGAGCATGCCATACCGACCATAAAATTCCGACACAGATGGCTGCGATCCAGGAGGGCATGACTTGCTGCAAGCGAGCCTGCAGAAATCCGCGCCAGCCAAATTCCTCGAAGAGAGGCCCCCCTAAGAGGTTGTAATTAAACATAGGAAGCCACAACGCGGTCAGAACGGCGGGCCTCCAGTGCCACTGGGCAGGGCTGCCTTTCGAAATGAGTGCGGGATAGACCACAAAATAGGTTACCAGCACAAGAAGTGGACCCATCAGCAACCATAGCCATTGCAGGAGGCTTCGAGGCAAAAGGTGAACGGCTCTCCAGTTGCCTGTTTCCAAACGGTGAGTAAGAAAACAGCCAAAGAATGGTCCGAGAGTCGCTATGCAGGTAAAGACTGGAAGAGACGCGTTCAGGTGGATGAGCTTTAGACCGCCTGATCCCAGCACGACAGGAGACCAGGCGAGCCAAGCCCATCCACACGCAATCGTGTAATAAAGCGTCACTGCTTTCCACGTCGGCCAAGAGAGTTTGTTGCGCTCGAGCAAAATGGTTGATTGCATGTGCGCACCGCCGCCGCCAGCTCAAGAAAGTGTATTACTTCAACGCGCAACTGGGGCGAAAAGACGGCGAGAAAGAGCGGCCCAGCGCATTTCCGAAGATCATGCTGAAACAGACCGATTCCGGCATCCAGTAATTGCATGGCGCCGGGGAGGGCGCTTTTCCTTATTTGCCTGCGTCGCCCCTGCGGAACTCGGCGCTGACTTCGTCCAGCTTCGATTCCAGTGCGCTGTCGAGTTTGTAATCCGCGGCGGCCAGGGTGTCGGTTAGTTGCTCGACGCGGCTGGCACCAAGAATAACCGAAGTAATGGCAGGATTCGCCAGCACCCAAGCGACTGACAAGGTCGTGATTGGCGTTCCATGCTGCTTGGCGATTTCCTGAACCCTGGCGACTGTTTCAAACTCGCGCTGGTGCCAATACCGGGCCTGATACATCTGCCCGAACCCGCCGAGTTCCGCCGAAAAGCGACCCTTCTCGGGCGTATCGCCGTGCTTGTATCTGCCGCTCAGAAGGCCCCCGGCAAGAGGATTGAAGGGAATCACCGCGAGACCTTCTTCCTGCGCCAGCGGGAAAAGCTCTCGTTCCACTTCACGGAACAGCAGGTTGTAACGTGGCTGGGCCGAAACGAAACGCGTCAGCTTTCGTGCGTCCTGCCGTCCAAGCGCTCTTGCCAGACGGTAGGCGAGGATGTTCGATACGCCGATATAACGCGCTCTGCCCGAACGCACGATCGTATCCATAGCCTCAGCCATTTCGTCGATAGGGGTAGCGAGGTCATCCATATGCAGCTGATAAAGATCGACGTAATCCGTGTTCAGGCGGCGTAGCGAAGCATCGATGGCGTCGAGCAGGTGTTTTCGTGAGCTGCCTGCATCCCAGGCGGCAGGCCCCATTTTTCCGCCGCCCTTTGTGCCGAGGATAAAAGCTGCCCGCTTATTGCTGAGCCAGCGGCCTGTGATGATTTCAGCACCACCGGCCTCCGCGCCAGGGGGGTATATGTCTGCGGTATCGATGAAGTTAATCCCTGCTTCGGCTGCTTTACTGAGCATTCGATGCGCTTCTTTTTCATCTGTTTGTTTTCCGAAGGTCCCAGTTCCGAGGATCATTCGAGAAATCGTTAGGCCGGTGTGACCGAATTTCGTGAATTGCATAAGGGGTACTCCTTGACGGTATGATGACAGTCATCATTAATAATGCTACCATCAATGATGGGTATCATCATTGTCAAGGGATCTACATGGAGCGTGACATTTGCGTTTAACAAAAGGACAAGCCGAACAAAATCGTCAGCTCATTGTTGAGACTGCATCGCGAATGTTCAGATTGCACGGCATGGAGAATGTTGCCGTCGCTGACATCATGAAGGAATGCGGCTTTACACATGGCGGATTCTACAACCACTTTAAATCCAAAGATGGGTTGGCGGCTGAAGCTATTGCTTCAGCCTTCGATGGTGTCGCAAGTAATTTATCGGAAAAGCTTGCATCCGGAAAGCATCCGCACGAATCGCTTTCATCGTTCATCACGCAGTATCTTAGTCCTAGGCATCGCGACACTAAATCGGGAGGATGCCCGGCACCAGCCTTGTCCGGCGATGCTGCGCGAAATGGAAAAACCGTTCAAACTGCTTTCGTCAAAGGCATTGAAACCTATCTCGATATAATCGCCGCGCAGATAGGTGGAGACGAGCAAGAAGCAAGGCAACAAGCGATAGCTTTGTTTAGCGGCTTGGTGGGCGCAATGATGCTGTCCCGTGCCGTGAAAAAAAGCGATCCGACACTTTCCGACGAACTTCTCAGTTCAGCACGGAACGTTTTAAAACTGAAGAAGTGAAATACGCTTTCAAAACAAGAATTTCTAATGCACGCTATTGAACTGCGCAGCGAGTTTTTTCATTGCGGTGTTTTCCCGGGTAACTTCACCTGCCTCTCGACTGTGCAAAGCTATCTCTGCGGCGATTGAGCGACCGAGAATTCGCTGATCAATATTGCCGAACGACCCGGGCACGAGGCTTCCCAACCAACCGATCCAGGCCGGGGTATGAGCGTTCCCAACGATGATGCCGGGGCGAAATATGGCGAGGCGGGCAAAACCGACACTTCGCACGGTGTCTTCCTTCATGCCCATGACTCGCGCATAGCGAAGCCGGCTGCGTGCTGAGCTTCCTGCCGCGGAAAGCAGGCAAAATTGGGCGATTCCGGCGTCATGGCAGCCACGCGCAAAGGCACCGACGACGCCGAGTTCAAGTCGTTGTAATTCTTCTTCGCTCCAGCGCCTCGATCCAGAACCGACACCCACACAACTCACGGCGCTGACGGGGCCTTGGCTTAGAACTCCGCGGGCAAGGGCAGCAATGCGCTCGGCAAAGTCCGCAGCGCCGGTATCAAGAACGACGTTGCGCACCCGCGAACGCGGGGCAATGGGCTTTCTGGTGACCATCACCACTTCACGGCATTCCGGAATTGCCAGCAGTTCCGCGACGGCTGCACCGCCGACTTGTCCGGTACCACCAAGGATAATTGCGGCGAAACTCTGCTTCACGAATGGCACCTCTGCTTAGGTAAGGATGCGACCGCTGCGCAATTCTCGCAATCAGTAGGTTTCTATCCTTACCAGGAACTGCATACACTATGGACAGCCATGGCGCGACCGAAGACCGGAGACAAACGTGCTGCCATTCTTCTTGCAGCCACCAAGACGATTGCTGAAGATGGCATTGGCGCGTCCACTGCCAGTATTGCGAAGGCTGCGACGGTGGCCGAGGGATCGCTCTTCCGGTACTTCCCGGATAAGGACAAGCTGCTCAACGAACTCTACCGCGAGCTAAAGGTAGACATGCGAAACGCCATGATCGCGGGTTTTTCCTCGACCAGCTCACTCCGGAACCGAATACAGCATATCTGGAACGCCTACGTCACTTGGGGTATGGAGTCACCGGCGAAGCGTAAGGCCATGATGCAGCTTTCCGTTTCTGATCGCATCACCGACCAAAGCAGGCGGGAGGGCCAAGTGGGCTTCGAAGACGCAACCGAAGCCATGCAGCAGCTTGTCTCGCGGGGCAAATTGAGTGGTCTGCCTTCAGCTTTTGCGTCAGACCTGCTGCTCGCGATGGCGGAAACGACGATGGCGTCCATGGTGGCCAATCCAGCTAAAGCAGAGCACTACCGAAGCGCGGGTTTCGAGGCCTTCTGGAGCGCGGCAGCTAAAAAGTAGCCTGGCAGAACTTTTTAAATAAATTAATGAGTATTCACTCCGTTATGCGACATCCAATCCGCAGAACGGAGGTTTTGGATGTCGAAAGTATGGTTGGTAACAGGCAGCGCAAGTGGTTTGGGCCGCGATATCGCGGAGGCAGTTCTTGCTTCGGGTGACCGCCTCCTGGCGACGGCCCGCGACCCACACCGGTTGAATGATTTGGTGGAGCGCTATGGCAAGCAGGTGCATACGGCGCCCCTCGATGTGGCAGATGAGGCAGCAGCAGAGGCCGCGGTCGAAACGGCTGTTGAAGTCTTCGGACGGCTGGATGTTGTCGTCAATAATGCGGGGTACGGAGAGGTCGCCCCTTTTGAGCAGCTAAGCTCAGAGAGCTTTGGCGCTTTAGTCGACACGAACTTCTTCGGCGTCGTCTACATGACACGAGCGGCGATCCCGGTCATGCGGAAGCAGAAGAGTGGTTGCATCCTTCAGATCTCTTCCGTCGGTGGCAGGTTGGGGGTCCCTGGAAACGCAGCCTATCATGCAGCAAAATGGGCTGTAGGTGGCTTTACCGAAGCCATTGCCCCGGAGCTGGCGCCCTTCGGCGTTAAAATGTGCGCACTCGAGCCAGGTGGTATAAGGACCAACTGGGGCAAGCGGGCAACCGCCGGCACACCGAAGCTTTTACCCGACTACGAGGCCTCGGTAGGCACGTTTATCAAGATGTTGGAGGGCCACTGGGGGCATGAGATGAGCGATCCAGCAAAGGTCGCACAGGTCATTCTGCAACTCGCCTCTAAAGAGCAGCTCCCAGCACACCTCTTACTTGGCAGTGATGCTGTGCAGTATGCCGGCTTTGCCGAGCAAAAGCGGGAATCCGACGCCAAGGCATGGCACAACATCAGCGTCTCAACCGACGCGGAGGATGTAAAAGGATTGCCCGATTTGAAGTTCTGAAATTGGTGCCGGCGTGGCTGTGGAGACCCGTGGCACGCCGGCATCCTATTGCGTTTCTTGATTGTGCATGGTATTTTCTCGTTTGTGCATGGTTCATCAGGGCCGATAAGAAAAAGCGAGATTGAAAGTCGACTGCTGCGCGGCCTTCCCGTCAATGCCACCGCTCTCGCAAGGGAGTTCCTGGTGTCCGAGGACGCCATCCGTCGAGATCTGCGGGCCTTAGCCGCCGAGGGCAAGTGCAAACGGGTTTACGGTGGCGGGCTTCCGATATCGCCGGATGGAGTCCCGTTTGAACAGAGACTCTTGGACGACTCGAAAGAAAAACGCGCTTTAGCCTTGGCCGCCCTGACCTTGCTCTCTGAAGCTTCGACGGTGTTCCTTGACAGCGGCAGTACCAACTTGGCCCTGGCCAGAGAGATGCCGCCCGATCGCTCTCTTACCATCGCTACAAATTCGATCTCAATCGCAAGCGCCCTCCTCGAGGGAAAGAATTTCAAAGTCATTGTTCTGGGAGGAGAGATCGATCGTGAAACCGGCGCGGCCATCGGGCTGTCTGCGATCCGCGAAGTCGAACGCTTGAGCTTTGATCTGTGTTTCCTCGGAGCTTGCGCCGTTTCCGTATCTCTTGGTATTGGCGCGTTCCATATGGCAGATGCCGAATTCAAACGCACACTCATTGCGAGAAGTGATCGCATCGCAGCCCTTGTCACTATGGACAAAGTGGAGACTCGGGCGCCGTTTCAGGTGGCCGCACTGGCAGTCCTTGACCATGTCGTTCTTGAGTCCGGTACATCGGAGGAGATTGTCTCGACCTTTTCCAATGCCGGTCCTAAAGTCATCCTTGGGCAACCGTAGGTTGCGTCCGTTCGACACGACCGAGAGCGGGAATTTTCATGACAGATGTTTTGTATCTATCGCGCGCGAGGCTATCGACCAGGCTGGCGTTCGTTGCCGCAGGTTTCGGCGTAGCTTGCTGGGCTCCCTTGGTGCCGTTCGCAAAGACTCGCTGCCATCTCAGCGACGCCACCATGGGGTTGGTTCTTCTGCTCCTGGGCGCCGGTTCCATCGTTGCGATGCCGCTTGCTGCGAATCTAAGTGGGCGCTTCAGTAGTAAGCCGGTCGTACTCTCAGGTGGCCTAGGCTTGGCACTCATATTGCCGCTCTTGAGCATCGTATCGTCGCCCATCGCCCTTGGAGTCGCGCTGTTCGTCTTCGGGGCTTCTCTGGGATCGTTAGATGTTGCAATGAACCTGCATGCTGTCGATGTTGAGCGTGTCTCTGAGAAGCCGTTGATGTCTGGATTTCACGCCCTCTTCAGTGTTGGTGGGTTCCTGGGGTCGGGAATCGTGACCGCTCTTCTCTCTCGAGGCATCGCACTCATTTCAAGCACAATTTTCAGCTCCATTATTCTTGTTTTACTGATTGTTGTGGCTATTCCGCGCATGCTCTCGAATCGAGAGAGAACGAGGCAGCCTCTCTTTGCAATCCCGAGAGGGGTCGTGCTCGTCATCGCTATCTTCGCGGCCATCTCATTCCTGGTTGAAGGGGCTCTGCTCGACTGGAGTGCGCTTTTGCTGGTCGGCGAGCACCTCGTCTCTGTTGCCCACGGAGGGCTGGGATACATGCTCTTCTCCATCGCGATGACGTTCAGCCGTTTCGTCGGCGATGCCGTCGTAGCGCGATTCGGGAACCACCTTGTGCTGACACTTGGTGGGGCGATAGCGTTTCTAGGGTTGTGCGGCCTCATTCTCGCACCGGTCGCATGGATGGGGCTGGTCAGTTTTGTCTTTGTGGGCCTTGGAGCCGCAAACATCGTGCCAATCTTGTTCAGACTCGCGGGTACGCAACACACAATGCCAAAGGGATTGGCCGTTGCCGCCCTCACTACGGCGGGTTATGGGGGCCTGCTGACGGGACCAGCCGTTATTGGCTTCTTGTCCAAAGGAATCGGCCTGCACAACGCGTTCTGGTTTCTGGCAGCTCTTCTGGCGTGCGTGCCGATCTTCGGCAAACATGTGACGGCAGAAAACCCCACCTGAACCAGCGGGCAGGATAAAGCCTATCGATCTTTGACCGCGAGCAAGCGGTCAAGAGTGTTCGCCACGTAGCTGACAGTTGGCGGCAGAATCAGATCGCTGTGACCCGCTGGAACTTCGACCACCTCCAATTCACGACATACACCCCTCCATACCCGAAGTGGATCCGGCCAGCGCGGATTGGGGATGGCTGCATGAAAAAAGGTTACTTTGCCGGAGTAGGTCTTTGGGCGATATGCGGCCATGGCGACCCGCAGAGCCAGAATGATCCTCCGTTGGCGCGGCGATAGACTGAGCACACCTCGGAGCTTTTGCTCGTCGACGCTGGCGTGCTTTGGAGTTTTTCCAGCGATCACGCGAAGCCTGTCGGCGAAATGACCGGCTTTCACATGAATGTAGCCGACGCGCTCGCGCCAGCAACGAGCGCGGATCTCGCGGAGTTCTATGCCGGCACGGACCGCCTGGTGTAAAAGCCAGTCCTGGAACATTAGGCACTGCTCGTCCAACTGAGTATCCAGGAGCGCGAGCAGCTCAACTGTCTCGCCACATTGCAACAACTGTTGTGCTATTTCAAACGCGATCAGTCCGCCCATAGAAAACCCTGCCAGAGCGTATGGTCCATGGGGCTGAACCGAGCGGATTTGCATGATGTAATCCGCGGCCATATCCTCCACGTGAGAATTCGGCACTTCGCCCGCGCGAAGTCCGCGGCCCTGTATTCCAATCACGGCGCAATGGCAATCCAGTTCCCGCGCCAGTGCCCACAACTCCAGCATGGTGCCGCTCAGACTATGAGCGATAAACAACGGGCGCTCGCGTCTGCCCTCTCGGAGAGTCACCAGAGTGGAAGAGGAGAGTGTATTGCCAGCTCGCATCAATAGCGCCAACTGCTCGATGGTGGGCGCATAGAGAAAGCTCTCAAGCGGCAGATCTCGGCCCGTCAGAGCGCGAATCTTCGCCACCAGCCTGGCCGCGTGAAGCGAATTTCCACCAAGCTGAAAGAAGTCGTCCTGCAGCCCGATGGGCGAGAAGCCGAACAGGTCCTCCCATAGCCGGGTAATAAGTGGCTCCAGGTCGTTGCTAACTTCGTCTATCAGTTGCGCTTGCATAGGCAGCTTGGAAATCATGGCTCCTCCGGCTTTCAGCCCACCTCTCCCAACAGAAACGCTTGCGGGTAGGGCGCGCCCAAGAACTCTCCACTGTCTGCCATTCCTTTGAGCCTCGTCGACACCGGCACGGTTCCTTTCCGGGCGCAAATATGACGCAGCCAATTTCTATAGATGCCCTCCCCACTCGATTGCCATGTGTTATCGATCCTCTTATTTGCCAGGATGACGGTGAGCTCCGGTAACAACTCCTCACGTCTTCGAGCCAGCGTCTTCTCCTGGAACGCAGCCAATTCATCGACCGTCGTCTCATCGAAATAGCCTCTTGGCATCGACGGGTACTGGGGTACCTGGCCTTTGATGTAGCGTCCGACGTCCCTCTGATACTCCCGGAGCAAAGTATCGGATTCATACTCCGGATGACCCTGGAAAAAGACGAAGAGTCTTTTCTGCTGCTTGATAAATGTATCCACACCAGCTTCGGCCGAGCGGGTCAACACGTCGTATCCGCAATCTCGAAGCTGTTCTTCGGGAACGCCATTCCAACGTGAATGCGGCAGCTTGATATGGGACACGGTTCCAGCGGTCAAGCAGTGATCCGACACCCGCGCGCACTCGAAAATACCGAAGAGTTTATTTGCACTTTGTACTCGCCGGATGCCATCCATGTGCAGAATCGCCGCATGAGCCGCCAGACAAGAAAAAACCGTTGCCTGGCAATTCTCCTGAGCCCATGCGATGATTCTGGTGAAGCTGTCCCAGTAGGGTTCATCCTCCAGGTTCGCGGCCTTCGGTTCCCGGCCGGTTACAATCAGCCCATCCAGACACCCGTCCCACAGCTCTTCGATATTTGAATAGCGGCGGCTGATATGGCCGGCGGTGAAGTCATTGCGGGGAACTCCCGGCAGCGTGTAGAACGACAAATGAATCGGCAGGTCGTCCGAGGCCGATTCGAGCAGCGAGATGAACTGACGTTCGGTCGCCCTGAGTGCCTCGTCGGACATGTTGTTGATCAGGCCGATCTTGATACAGCCGTTGGGTTCGTGGTTAAAAAAAACGGGCATCAGGGTCCCCCTTGGTAGTGGCCAGCATCGGGGCATCGGGGGCTTGCTTCCAATCGGCGATGATTCTCTCTCAAAAAAAAACACCTGCAGAACTAGATGCGAATACCACCCTTTTGAATGCGGTCGTAGAGTTCCCGATCAAGGCGGATGAATGCTCCCGATTGCAGGTCGTCAAAGTAGACAGCATCCTTGCCCGCGACCGGATTAAAGCCATCGTTCACCAGATCGGTCTTTGAATATTTAAAGGTTCCGGTAAGGTTCATGTTTTTCCTAATGCGCAGAAACAAAGGCCGCGCATAAGGGGGCAGGTGGCTCATTAGGTGCCGGCGAAAGTCAGCCAGGCCAAATTCATGCCCGGTGACCAGCGCGGCCATGCAGGCGCGGCCTTCGGTGGCCGGAATGGCGACACCGTAGACATTGGCGTGTTTAACTCCGGGGAAGGCGCAGATCGCTTCTGAAACCTCAGAAGTGGCAACGTTTTCCCCTTTCCAGCGGAAGGTATCGCCGATGCGATCAACGAAATAGAAATAACCCTGCTCATCCTTGCGCATCAGGTCGCCGCTGCGAACCCAGGTATCCCCTGGCTCAAAGACGTCGCGCAGGATCTTCCGAGCCGAGGCCTCCAGGTTGGTGTAACCCTCGAATCGGCTGCCGGCGTTCGCCGGATCTTCCACCAGCTTACCGATGGCTTCGCCCGATTGATTGGCGGCACAGCGGAGACAAAATCCCTCTTCATTCCGGACTGGCTCGCCCTTCTCGACATCAATCACTACCAGGGCAGGCGAAAAGCGATGCGCCAGATAGGCGGGAATATGGCCGATGGCCCCACGCTTTCCCTGAACGTTGAAAAGCGAGACGCCGCCTTCGGTGGAAGCATAAAATTCAAAAATTTGCGGAATGCGGAAACGGTTCTTGAAGCTGTCCCACACTTCCGGCGCGAGCCCATTGCCACAGGCCAGGCGGATGCGATGGTTGGTCTCTTCGGGTGAGGGCGGAGTGTGCAGCAGGTAGCGGCAAAGTTCGCCGATATATTGGAATACCGTACAGTCCCATCGCACAATGTCATTCCAGAATTGGCTGGCGGAGAATTTCTCGCGCAGGACAACTGTGCCGCCCGCCACCAGAATCGCACCGGGCACTTGCACCCCGCCAACACTGTGGTACATGGGCAAACAGTTATACATCCGGTCCGTTGCCTGCGCATCCATCATGCCGGCGAACCAATGGCCCCATTGCATGACTCGCGCGTGGCTGACGTTGGCGGCTTTGGGCAGCCCGGTAGTGCCGGAGGTATAGATATAGAGTGCCTTATCGTCTATGGTCGGCGGCCGCTTCTCGTCCTCGCTGAGCGGGTCGCCGAGCCTTGCTTCGATTTCCAGATCAAGACGCGGCCACGAGCTGGGTTCGTTGCCATGAATCCAGATCGTGGGCGCAGGCGCCAGCGCCGGCAGAGCAGAGGCCAGCTGGCCGGCGAACTCCGAAGCGGCAATGAGATGTTTAGGAGATACGACATTGACGCAGTGGGCCAGCGAGGAACCGGTCAAGTTTACATTCAGCAGTGAAACGATGCCCCCCACGCTGCTGATACCGAGCCATATAGCAAGGTACTCTGGTCGATTGGTCATCAGCAGGCCGATCACATCGCCTTTAGCTATGCCCTGGTCAAGCGCCCAGCGCGCGTACTGATTGATTCGCTGCGAGAGTTGCCCATAGGTCATGCACTCACGGTCCGAAAGCAGCGCGGGCGTGTCCCCTAGCTGCGCGGCACGCTCCTCAATCACTGTGGAGAGAATGCGATCACGATTGCGCGCAATGGGCGCCGTCAGCTGCAAAGCGCGCAGCCACGCCCTCCCCGGCGAAACGCTGCCGAGTGCGGGCGCAATTGTTTCGAGTGAACTCATACCGGGCTCCCTGTGTCCTCGGTCATGACCGTGCCGGTCATCTTCCTCGCTCCAGACATTCCACTGCATCGGCCAGATCTTCTTTGCTGCCGCCAGTGACAATTACGCTACGCATGGCGTGGCCGAATGAGCTTTCCAGAATCAGCAACCGCCAGCTTAGAAACGAAATTAATAGTGGCCGGCACCTTGTGGGAGGCAAGTTCCTCGCGGCATAACAGCAAGATGTCTTGCAGAATGTGGCGATCGCCACCGCTCTCAAGTTCGGGTGCCGAGCGTAAAACAACATCCGCAACCACTAGCGAGCCGATGATGGGACTCTTCCTGGTTCGGACCAGCGACATCCGAACCTTAGGGTGACTGTTGATCACCTCTTCCACTTCCTCGGGGTGCACCTTCAGGCCCCCAACATTAATGACTCCATCACGCCGGCCTACGAAGTAGTAGCGCTCGTTTCGCAGATCGAGAATGTCCGTCGTGTCGACAAAACCGTCCGCATCCTTAAGTGGGCCATGTACTTCATTCAGGTACCGCCCCGCTGTGCGCGCAGAGCGAATGCGAAGAGAGTCATTCACGACTTTCATTTCAACGCCCGGCGTGCGCTCCAGGACACTGCAGGGAAACCCGGTGATACCGTCGTTGACGTCGAAGGCAACTCCAGCTTCGGTGGTGGCAAAGGCGTGAGCGATGCGTGCCTGCGGATAGACCTGCGCAAGATGGTTGAGGATTCCCTGATCCGCAATCTCTCCCGATAAACGAATGTATTGGGGCGAAATCAGACGAGCGGAAGAGCTCATCAGGGCGCGTCGCCAATGCGACGGTGTACCGGAGATGTGGGTGACTCCATGCGCGCCGGCGCGGGCCAGGAAGTCGGCGGTCGATCCTTGTGCGTTCGACAAGAGCAGTGAACTACCGGTCAGCATAGCGCGCAACAATATCTGCAAACCACCATAACGGCGGATATCGTAGAACGTGCTCCAAATTACCCGGCCATTTCCGGGCTCGCAGCCGATCGCTCCTGCCAAGCTGGCCAAGGTATGGGCCACCAGCTTCGGGACTCCAGTAGTCCCTGACGTCAGCAGCACCCATTCCGTCTCGAAGCGGCCGGGTGAGCCATGACCTTTAGGGACGATTTTCCCGTCGCAATGAATAAAAGAGCTCACCCTGGCAGTTCCCGGGGACTTGATGATCCCATCGGAAACAATCGCATCTACTTCCGCAGACTCAACAATCGAAGGGAGATATTCTTCTAGTACGTCGGGTGGGCATAAAACCATGCGGCGGGCCACCCCGTCGAGCTCGATGAGTGCTGCTGCGGCGATCAGTTGGTCCGTGGTCGCAATGAGAACGGAAGCTCCGCTTAGTTCCTGGGACCGGCCGCCAAGCAAAGAGCCAGCCAGCATGTCGCGTAGAAGGAGGTTCGTCTCCGCGCTGGAAACAAAAGGATCACATGTGTCGATGGCAGTGCCGACTGCGTCCCAAAGCGAGGCCGAACTATTTTGCAACATGCTCATAAAGGTTCACGAAATCGCCGAACGTAACCGGAAACTGGTCATCCTCCGAAGCCGCAAATGGATCGAGTCCAAGGGAGTCTTCAAGCCGGATGACAAGGATAGCGAAACAAAGGGAATCGAGCCCTGAGTTCAAGAGTTCCAGCCCGTCCGTTAGGGGAGCCAGCCGCTTATTTTGTTGCTGAGCGACTTGCTTGAATTGGGTTACGATTTCCTTTCGAACATTCACTATCAGTACCTCCCTTTAACGTGCTCTCTACGCGGGGGGGATCGCATTCCTTTGTGCCCGAGCAGCCTACCACGGGGGCCAAGGGTGCACAGAACTTGCCGTTGCTGGACGAATGGCCCCACCAACGGAAAACCGGCTACTGGATGCTTCGCGTAAAGCCACACTGTCATTCAGCCGCAAGCACGTTCGCATGCCCGTTTCCGTTGATTGTCTGGATCAGGGCGCGAAGCTTGTTAACGCCTTCAAACAGATCGGCTTCCGGATCGGGTGGATTAATCGCCGCCTCGGCTGAGAGCGCCATCAAGAGGCCTTCGGAGTGAGCAATGTCGCAAACACCGTGCACCGCGGTATATTCCAGGTCCGTGGAGCCTTGGGCCACTGCCAGGTCCGCCAAGTACGACATGAATCGTTGGATGTAGCTTTCAAAAAAGCCCATAGTAAGTACGTTCTGCACTCCCTGCAGGCGCCCCAGGAATGTGCGGACCTTGGTCAAGTCATCGCGCACCGCCATGGCGTCTGCCTCTGCTGGGTAGGCATGCGCGGCAATCGCAAACCTCCGTAGCATCTCGGGATGACAATCGGCAATTTCTTCCCGAAGATTGTCAATCAGGATAGGCCGTGCCTCCTCCGACCGCACGGACAGATAGGCAGCCGTCATCCAATATATGAAGTTACCTTCGAGAACGGCGCTGTATCGCGCTATGATCCCGCGCCGTTGTTCGGAAGTGAGATTTTTAAGATCAGGCAGCGCAGCAACCAGACTGTCAATTTCGCTATCCATCTGCCGCTTAATGGACGAAAGGTTATGAAGTTCGGGAGCGACGATCGAAGTAGTCATAGTTATCCTCCGGTGGTGTGAACGCCAGGTGACGGGCAGGGGGGCGTCAGCCTTGCCATTCAACAAAGGTCGATCACAACGAAGTGTTTCGCATGAGACACTCCGCGACTATTCAGTTGTTGACCGGGGGAAGAGCGGCTAATACAGCAAAGGGGGAAATACAGTGGTCCGTCGGGCGTCTGGGTCTCCAGTCGACCTTCGTGCCGCGTCCGAAACAGACAGTACGCCAAGTCAGAGCTATCGGTGTCACGTTTTTGTCAGATTCTTGTCACTTTTTGTCTTGCCAATAACAACACCCACGCCAGGCTTTCCAGTTAAAAACAGTCGATGACAGCGAAGATAGTTCGACACGATGGACTCCGGCGCCTTTAAGTGGCTATCGCCCCGGGGAAAGGCATCTGTAGCACCAAAAGACGTGCCGATAATAGCTCATTTTAAAAACGAATGGAAGTAAAATCTTAACGATTTAAGATGCTCGTGCATGTTCTGGCTATTTGTGCGCAACGGAACAGAAAACTGGAGCTGTACACGTGTGCAGTGCTGATGAGCAATGCGCTCATGGGGTCGGGAGTTCATGGGTCGGCTGATCCAACGCCTTCGCCGCCAAACCAGAGTCACGTATCGCCGGCGGGAGCGCTGAGCTCCGAGTCGGGAGCCGGGAGTCTTGCTGGTGTGCTTCGCACGGCTGAATTTAGAGCAGAGGTCGCATACCTGGAAATCGACTTTGCTGCGTCTTCTCAGATTTGAAGGCCCGTGTCCACTGCAGCCGCAACTCTGCTTGCGGTCAAGACCCTGCTCCGGTGAAAAGCCTAAATCCCTTCTGGAGAGACCTCGGACCAGCTCTTAACATTCTCCAGCATAAACACGGCAGCCAATTGGCCGTTCGAGTGCAAAAGGAGAAGATGCTCGCCTCTAACTTCCGCTCGGGCTGCAATCACAGGTTGAGCGCCTAGATCGGGAGTCTTGAATTGGATTAGGAATGTTGTGTCAACCATCTCGATGAGCAATCTCTTTCGGGTATTTCTGCGGGGATGTGACACACGAACCTGCCTACTACTCCTAGGATCGCCGCCCCATCGCGTTGCCATTCACTTTGTGATGGATTAGTTCGAATTGGCGGGCTAACGAGTTGACTTCTTACTCCATCGCAGCAAGACCCGGTGCAAGCTTACGTAATCCCGGCGATTGCAGCGCCGATAGCCAATCGGATATTGGAAAAAAGCCGCCCTTCGATGTCCATTAAGCGAAACCTCTGCCGGCGTACCTTAGAAGAAGAACACTCGCGGCACTTCATAAAGATCACAGATTTTACGACCGCCAACCCGGTGATATCGGGATCGGCCAAGCGGCGACTAAACTCTTAATGGCTTAGGATGAACGAGGGGCGCACTAGGATGCTTTCATTCACGACAATCTTGACAACTGGCCGGTACTTTTCGTGAGCAACGAGTGTCTCTGAACTCAATCCGGTCGCTAGCGGCACTCAAGGAACGGCCTAGGACAACGCGCATTTAAATCACCACTGTCCCGGGTTGGAGCCAATTAGCCGCAGCCTCGAGAGCTCAGCCGCCGGGCGGCCTCAAGCAACCTTTCTCCAAGGTTTCTATGTCTTAATCCATTGAGACTGGAAGCGGGTGATTCCAGACTGAAGGCGAGTCCCCTAACCGGGGGCCTGCCGGACTGCACTACCGCATGCCTGGTCAGCTCGTCATGATGCGCGCGCGGTCAAGCGCTGCGTAAGGGCCCTGCGCGTTTCTCGCACTAGTGTGGGTTTGGATACCCAGAGATACAAATGTCGGAGCGGATATCGGAACTCGACGGGGTTCGCGGCATCGCCTGTCTGCTCGTGCTAGCGGATCACGTCATCGTATCCGGCTTGCCGCCCGGAGCGCTGCCTGGTGTCGGTCGCCTTGTCCCTTGGCTCATTGGCGGCGTCGACTTGTTTTTCGTGCTGTCCGGCTTCCTAATTGGCGGCATCCTACTCGATAACCGGAGCGCCACGAACTACTTTCGGGCCTTCTGGCTTCGCAGGATCGCGCGCATCTGGCCGGTCTACTACCTGCTGGTCTTTTCGTTCTTCGCTGTCGTCGTCGCGCGACCCATCATCCACGCGCCTTGGCTAGACCGGTTTCTGCTCAAGGACGCGATGCCGCTCTGGACGTACCCAACGTTCCTCCAGAATTTTGCGCAAGGCGCCAGCGGATTGGATGGCGGGGCACGCTGGGTCGCCAGCACCTGGTCGCTTGCCATCGAGGAGCAGTTCTACCTGCTTCTCCCCCCTCTCGTTTTCCTGATGAGCCGCCGCGGAATTACCGTCCTCGCAGTCGTCTGCGTCGTCGGCGCATGGCCGTTGCGCACCTTGCTTCAAGTGGAGACGGGAACATGGACGGACGGATACTTTCTGCTTCCCGGGCGCATGGACAGCCTCGGTGCCGGCCTCCTGGCGGCGATCGCTCTCCGGACCCCCGAGTGGATGGCTGTCGTCCGACGGTTGCGCCCCTTCCTCGATGGGTTCGCGGTCGCGACTGTTCTTTTCCTGCTTGGGAACGGGCTAATCCTGCTCTCGAAAGTATTACCTTCGCCTGGCGCCTTGCTGGCCGCTAACGTCGATTTCACGCTGCGGTCGGTACTGTTCGCCTGGGGCATTCTGCGTGTTTTCACCGTGTCGGAGACATCGCGCTACCGCCGCGCCCTCAACCTCCGGCTGTTCACGTTCACCGGGTTCATTTCATACTCGCTCTATATGTATCACCCGGTTATCAACGGCCTGTTCCACGGGTGGGCATTCGCGGACGTCCCTCATATTCCGGACGGACCTCACCTGTTGTTGGCTATAGCTGTGATCGCAGCGTCCTACCTGTGCGCGTGGGTTTCAACCACTTGGATGGAGATCCCGATTCGGCGCCTTGCCCATCGAGTGCATTTCCGGCACTCGTCGTCGATACCGGAAGAGGCGGCCGCCGCCTGATGGGCCAAGGGGTTGATGATGGGTTCAGGCGAGTGTCGCGCTGCACTTAAATCGCGGATTTTGAGTTGGAGGGGCACGTTATGCGCTTAAATTCCGGACAGAACGTGTTCGCGGAAAGGGAAAAGGTGTGCAGCGCGTTCGCGCTTCCAGCTGTCCGCATGCACTTAAACCCCAAACAAACTTCAGGCGTAATTTCCGCTCAGCGGCGGCGGCCTCAAGCAACCTTCCCCGAGCTTTCTATGTCTTAATCAATTAAGACTGGAAGCGGGTGATTCCAGCCTACAGACGAGAGTCCCCTAACCGGGGGCGAAGGGACTCTCGTCACTACCTCTAGAGACGTTCATGGACCGCCAATTGACGATCCGGAAGCCGGTGCGGACGGAAGACGGACCAGCGCAACTTCCCTTAACGCTTTGCTTAGATCCGACCTTAGACTCTCCAGGGATCTTCTGACGTCAATTTCTGCGAGGATGGCGCCTTATCCTGACCATGAAAGACGCTGAAGGCCGCAAGTTCTACCACCGCGTAAACACTGACGGCACGATCGATTCAATTTGTCTAAGCTGCTTTCTAACCGCCGCAAGGGCCGATATCGGATCTGATCTCCAGGGACTTGAGGCGGCTCACCAGTGCGACGACAAAGAGCCTTTCATTGTGTCAGAGAACCTTAAGCCGCACTAGTCGACAGGCTGTCCTCTATTGTGAAAGCCGGCCCGTAAGCAAGAGGTCAATCGCGACGTCTTTGTCCGCTTTCCAGAATAAAAAGCTTGGATCCTTCAGTCCCCATTGGATGTACGGCACTACAAAATGAGCCTTGGCCGTTGCAGTTGTACCTCCAAGATGGACAAGAACGGGGATGGTGATCTCGTGAGGGGTGCCGAGGAGTGTGAAGATACCAGTTATCTGGATGGTCGAGTCTCCTGATGGAGCGATGGCGCCAGCGTAGGACTTGGGCTCAAACGAGACAGTTGCGTGCTGTTCGACCTCGAGGATGTCCTTGTTCATCTTCTTGTCGCGACTGCCATTGCCGGTCTTGCCGCTGCCGGCCAGGACGACCACCGAACCCGACATCTTAGCAGCGGTGCTGTCAAACTCAAGCGAACCGGATTGGATGCGAAAGGTACCGTTGACCACCTCGCGGGTGGTCTTCAGCGTCATCTTGACCTCGCTGGCATCGGGGTTGGCGATGAAGGTCTGCTGCTGGGCGAGCGAGACCGGAGCGAGTAGGACAGCGAAGGCGAATACCGTGAACGATTTCATTGCATCTCCCCTATGGTGTTGACGGCTGAAAGTGGTTTTGGCGTGGCTCGATTTCAGCTGGCGACTGCTGGGGTAGCAACAACGGCGTGCTGGGCAACGCGTGTCATCCTTGCCGTCACGCGCATCACTCCGGGCCAGACCCTAAGGCAAAAGGGCAATGCAGCGCGCGCGAGTCGGTTGTTCAAGCCATCGGCGGCGAACTCGGCAAGGCGCATCTGGGCCAGCAGTGTGGAGCGCAGTTTAGCCTGAAAAAGCGATGCCGGCACTTCTGCAAGATACGCAGCGACGGCACAACGTGCTGTATGCAGGGCGATGGATATGCCATCGCCGGTGAACGAGGGGATCACGGCTGCCTGATCGCCAATGCAGTAGAGCCCATTCTCCGTTGTGCGGCGGACGTAACCGTACGGGATATGGGTAATGGCGATTGGTCTGGCGAGCAACGCCTCCGCGCCGGCAAGCCTCATAGCGAGGTGAGGACAGTCTCGCTGCATCTTGGCAAGGAAGTTCTCCCAGCGGTGACCGGCCCGCGCAAGATACCGCTGTTGCACCACGCAGCACAGGTTGGCAATGCCGCCCTCCACCGGCTGGATACCGCCATAGCCTCCCGGATAGAGCATTAGCTCAGAGGCGGCCGCCAGCTCAGAGGCCTGCGCGGACGATAAGCGAAAATACATTTTGAAAGCGACCCATCGCTGTGGGTCCTTCGGACGCAAGTGGCCGCGGATATCGTGCTTGCCCGTGGCCAGAAAGACCGCTGGGGCCTCACGGGTGGTGCCGTCGTCGAGCGTAGCTTGCCACACTTTGGATGTCGTGCGGCTGAGCGCCTGCACACTGCGGCCGCGCTCTACCCGGACTCCTGCGGCGATGGCGTCGGCGAGGAGCGCTGTATCCAGCGTTTTGCGGGTTAGCGAGGCTGCGGGGAAAGGCAAGGAAGCCTGCGCGGCGCGCCTGGCTGCGGCGAGGCGAACGTATTCGATGGGCACGGCGCCAAGCGAGGCAACATCGATGCCGAGCGCATGCAGATCCTCAAGCGCCTCACCGCTCAGGAACTCGCCGCAAACCTTGTGGCGCGGGGCGGGCTCGCGTTCGATGAGGGTAACGATTCGTCCCTTGCGGGCCAGCGCGATCGAAGCCGCACAGCCCGCCACTCCACCACCCAGGACGAGAATTTCGTCTTGCAAAGGAATCTGATTCAGATTGGACGCGGTCACGGGAATCTCCTTTTTCTGGACGCGATACGTGAACTTGTACCGCTCCTGACGTACTGAATGACCACTGTGCAGTTTGCAGCCGACAGCACTGGCGCAGAAACCTTAATCATTCGCGGCGAGTGGTAAGCTCGCGCCAGTTAAGGCCGAGGTCCACGATAAGCAGCGAGGCAAGAGTAAAGGCGATCACGCCGACGGCGGCGAGAGAGTCCCCGAGGTGGCTCCAGTAACGGGGCCAGAGGTTCAGTACACGGCTGGAGACGAAGGTAAAGGTGACGGCGTAGGAGCGGGCCATCCATTGGCGGTGCTGGATGATCTGGCGGTTGCGCGCGGTAATGAGGGCGGCGGTGGTGCAGACGACCCAGGCGGCAGCCTGCATCGAGGTTCCGGGAAAGCCCGGACGGCCGCTGGCGAGGGCGACCCCGGTTGCGGCGCCGATCAAGACAGAGATGACGTAGATGCGGCCGAGTACACGATGGATCTGGAGATGACGCTGGCGAAATCGTGACGAGAACTGGATCGGGCCGATGAGGAGAGCCATCATGCTGAAGAGCGTATGTGGGATAAGCAGCTGGCGGTCGGCGATGACCTGCAGACGGTAGGCATGGTACATCGGATAGTCGGTGATCAGGAGAACTTCTGAGGTAATGAAGACGAAGAGCGTGGTGAGGCCAAGGGAGATCCAGAGAACGGTTTTGAATCTGGAACGGCTGGGGCTGGGCGGGAGCTGCGTGGAGGTTGCCATTATTCCCCCCTCAACTTCCATCGCCCCACACACAACCTTCCCGGCCGCCAATGCTCCACCGTCACCGCCTCGCGTGGGACCTCAGCGGCCGCCAGCAACCGCGCCCAGTCCTCCTTCCGGAAGGCCCGCCGGAAAGACACCGGCCCATCATGCCGCACAAACGGGTGCCACTGCACCATCCCCACCACCCACCTGAACATCCGGCAACTCGACTCCGACCGCTCCAAATCATTGATAAACCAACCTACCTGCGCAGTCGCTTCCATCCACCGCAGCAGCGCGACGATCTCCTCATCCTCCAGATGATGTGCCATCAGCGAACTCACGACGATATCCACCGGCTTCTCCGGCCGATACACCAGAGCATCGCCAGTCACCCACGCGATGCTGAGCTCCTTCGGCGTGGACTCCGCTGCCGCACGCGCCGCATAAGGATTCAAGTCGATTCCCGTTAACTGCACAGCAACGTCGCGCCTCCGTGCCCAGCCTGCAATCTGTCGCAGCAGATCGCCGCCGCCACTGCCCACATCGACGATGTGCACCGGATCAGGCAATCCATGCGGCAGCCGCTTCAGCCAAGCCATCGTCGGTCGATATCCCAGCAGCCAGCGGTTGACTTGCTCCAGGCTGCGCAGGCAGTCACGGAAATCGTCATAGCTACAGTCACCATCCATAAGCTCCGGCAGCTCGCGTGGAGAGGCCCGCAGTCTGAATTCGATCACCGCACTAGACCGCATGGAAGCGCATTGTCTCCGCCGTCAACCCCGGGCCAAACGACATCGCGCACCCGCGCTGCCCCGGCCGCGCCCGCTGCATCATCCGCTGCAGCACAAACATCACCGTTACCGACGACATGTTGCCGAAGCACGCCAGCACCTCGCGCGACGCCGCCAGCGCATCGACCGGCAGCTCCAGTCCCTGCTCCACCGCATCCAGAACCGACCGTCCGCCGGGATGCACTGCCCATAGGTCGATGTCATCACGCTCGGCCATCAGCTCGCCCTCATGTAACGCGCGGCCCAATTCCGCCGGCACCTGGCCGGAGAGCAGCATGTCAAATCCCAGGCCGCGGATCTTCCATGTAATCAACCCCCTCGTGTCGGGCACCATCACCGCCTTAAAGCTGTCCAGAGCAAAGCCCTGCTCGCGCGCGGTAATCAGGCTCGCCGCCGCGCCATCGGCAAAGACCAGGAACGAGAGCACCTGCTCCAGTTCCTGCGTCTCCTGGAAGTGCAGCGTGCACAGTTCCAGGTTGACCATAAGCACAGCAGCCTTCGGCTCTGAACGCACAATGTGCCGCGCCAGTTTCAGCGCATTGATCGCGGCATAGCAGCCCATGAAGCCAACCACCGTACGCTCCACGCCGGCGTGAAGCCCGAGGTGGTCGATGATCTCAAAGTCCAGCCCCGGCGCATAGAGCCCCGTACAGCAGGTCACCAGCACGTGGGTAATACCGAAGCGTTCTTTCTCATTGAGCGCAAGCCGGTCCACGGCCTTCCGCATCAGCACCGGAGCGTTCTGCTCAAACAGCTCCATCCGCCGCGCCGTGTTGGGAAAAGTGCCTGGCCGATAGAACTCATGCGCGTCGTGCGACCAGAATTGGCCCAAATCTTTCTGCGGATCGAGGGACGAATAGCGATGCGCGATGCCGGCGCGGCTCACCATGCGGTGGAAGACCGTGCGTAGCCGCGGGTCGGCAAGCATCTGCTCGGCGAAGACGACAAAGGCGTCATGTACATCGTGCTCTGGTACGGCAGTGGCGATGCGGTTCAGATAAGCCGTGGTCATGGACTATACAGATTAGACGCCGCAGAAGGATATTTAGATACGTCGAGGTGGTACTTGACATTAAGTCTTAATTAGTTAAGACTTAATGCGGCGCGCACGTTTTTCGAGCTTCATGCGGCTTCATTCCCGCCTGCATTTTTTGAACTTGGCAAGAGTGACATGAGAGGGAACCAGATGGAGGAAGACGATCAAGATCTTCCGACTGCTTACTTGCTCTTTGTAATTGCAGCCATAATTGTCATTGGAGTCACGGCGGCAGGGTCGCTCATCATCTTAATTCGTAACTGAGGCATATGTTGCAGTCTATTGCGACGCTCGCTCGCGATGAAGGCCAAAGCGCAATGGCAAGAGTCGAAGTCAGAGAGATCGATACGGTGGCAGACGATGATGATTTTCCAGCTGCGTACCTGGTCTTTGCGGTGGCGGCCATCATCATGATCGCGGTCACAGCAGTTTGCGCCTTCATTATCCTTATTCGCTAGCAGACAGAAAATGGAGTACGGAGATTTCCAGGCTACTGTCAACAGTTCAAGTGCGCAGCCTTTCTGAAGTCTCTAGTGGGGCGGGGCAGCCGTTTGCTTAACGTCTGATACCTTCAAGGGGCTGCGACTCGGCGTCATCGTCACCTCAATTCGTGTGTTCTTCACGAAGACAACGTTGTGGCCGCGCGCTAACCAGAGGTCGTAGACGGCGAGCAGAGCACCGTAAATGCCTAGACTGCCTCCAACGTTGCGGGAACTGGAGCTGGTCACGATACCGACGACCCGGCCCACAAGCCCGAACCCATTGGATCCGAGAGCACTATTTAACATGTGGTTCCCATCTTCATCGTAAGCGCGCGCAGAGAGGAGGGTAAATACCAGCGGTAAGACGACACGGTTTCGAGATTGTGGCTGGATGCCGCCCTCAGAGTCGACTTGCAAGTTGGCCGATTTGTCGGAATCGATTCCAGCGAGAGCAGCCTGGACTGGCTGGGAAAAGCCGGTGGGGAGCTTTAATTGCGTAAAATGAAACCGCAGCCGTCCCTGTCGACCAAAAGAGCGAGCCGGTTTAGCCTTCGTGACCTCTCCGATGAGCACAGATCCCTGGGGAACCACAAGGCTTTGATCGAGATTGAAAACGGGTTCGGCCACGACGGCCTGGAAGGTATCCCCTGGCTTTTCGTTCGCGGAGCTGATCGTTTGCAGCAGATAGGCACGCAGTCGCCACGCCGCAGGATCCTCTGAAGTGGCGGCATCCGGCTTTTCCTTGCCGGCCGGGTGGGTTTCTTGTGAAACCACTGGATGGGCGCCAGGGGGATCAGACCTGAGCTCGAGAGGCTGGGCCAATTCAATCGTCCATGAGGTGCCGCTTTCGATCCTCTCCGGGTGATACGGGAGCTGGGTATAAAGAAACTGAACGAAACGGTCGCCCCGGCCCGGTGCGGTGATGGCTGCGGCGTCAGATTTCAACGCTTGTTTCTCTTGATCGAGCTGGCGGGAAAGGAAGGATTCTTTTTTCTTGCCGGGTGGGGGTGACAGTCGCAGAAGCGACGCTCCGTCTCTCGCATTCTCACTGACCAGGGATTGAAGAGTTCCGTCGGGGAGAACCAACTGATCGAAGCGCACAACCGGTATATGGAATGGCGTGAAATCGCCTCGCAGGCGGGAATGGATCCTATGGCTTCGGTCTGAATCCAACTGGACTATGCTGCCGCGAAACACTGTGCCAGCCGGCACTGCGATCCGGTTCTCGACGTAGATTGGGTAAAGCAGCCGGGCTTGGAGCGATTCCCCAGTCTTCATAGGAACGTGCCGCAGCAATTCAACCGAAAATGGGGTGGTCGAAGGGATCTGGATCGATGCCGTTTGCGCATGCAAAAAGGCCGGGAGGAAGGCTACCAAAGATGCGCAGGCAAAAGAATGAGCTATTTTACGCGATCCAGCTCCTCTCATTGGATTTAAGATAGGAATCTTTACTCCTTGGGAAACGGGAATCAAGGATCATCTTAAATCGCTAAGATCTCTAGGGAGAGCCACGTATGCGAAACAAACCGTCAAAGGTAGGGCGAGGTAAGCAGCAGCTCTCCGTACCGACCCCGGCGGAAATGCGTCTTCTGCAGGTTTTATGGGATCTGAAAGAGGCTTCCGTCGATGAGGTAGTGAATGCTCATCCCGAAAAAGAGCGCCCCAACTACAAGACTACACAGACCTTGCTCCGCATCATGGAACAAAAGGGCTTTATTACGCATGAGAGCCGAGGCCGCGTCTTCATCTTCACCCCCCTGGTTTCTCGAAAGACCATAGACAGCCTATCTGTCCAGGCGTTGGTGTCCCGGAACTTCCGAGGGTCAGCGGCCGGGCTGCTCATTAATTTACTGGAAACCAGTTCCATCAAAAAGAAGGAGTTGGATGAACTGGAAGCGTATCTTCGGGAGTATCGTAGGAAGCATGAGGCCCGCGATCGCGATCGCGGATGATGCGGAGACGCCGTGAACCCAGACCTTTTGCTTCGTGTCGTGGCTGCCCTTGCCGGCTTTTTCTTGAAGACGACACTTGCTTTCGGGGTGTGTCTAGTCTTCAGCCGGCTGGTCGATTTACCAAGCCGGCGATTCTCGATCTGGTTGAGCTTTCTTTGCGGGATGGGGGCGTATTGGCTCTGGCTCGCGAAGGGCGTTCTTGGGCACGGACAGTTGCCCGCAAGCGCTGCGATCAGCTCGGTTCAGCCGGCGGCTTCCTCCGTGAACGCCTGGCAGATTCCAGGCTCGTGGGCCTTTCCGCTCGGTGTAGCGCTGCGCGTGGCAGGGATCGTTTATCTATTGGCCCTGGCCGGTATTCTCTTTACTTATATTAATAAGCAATGGCATCTGAGATGGGTCCTCCGTTTCACCAGCCCTCCGCCGGTGGAGATCGCAGAAGTTTTTCAGTCCCTTGCGCCTACCCTGGGCGTCAGCCGTTCACAGTTGTTGGTGCTGTCGGGGGTGACCTCGCCGGCAACGTTCGGTTGGATTCGGCCAACCATCCTGCTGCCAGATGCGTGTCTTGAACAGGATCGCTCCGAGCTTGAAGACATTCTGCGCCATGAATTGCACCACATTCGCCGTAGGGACTTTATCTGGAATGGTTTTGCCATCCTGTGGCGCGCGCTTCTTTTCTTTCACCCTGCGTCCTGGTATGCAGTCCGGAGGATGCAACTAGACCGCGAGCTTGCATGCGACCTTGCAGTTGTCTCCCAGACTCCGGCAAGAAGGGCGGCGTATGCCGAGTGCTTAATTCGCTTCGCTCGGATGAATCAATCAGAAGAGCACAGAACCTGGGGTTTAGATTTCGCGGCGGCTCAACATTTGAAGGCTCGTATCCACTCGATCCTGACTGGATCAAGAAAGCCCTCTGGCTGGCTAATTTGCCTGCGCGCAGCGTGTGGACTGGCTCTTCTTACTGGCTTCCTCGGCATCGTGCCATCACTGGCAGTTCTCATTTCCTACGCGCACCAACAGATTTCGCAACCATTGCCTGCCGATATTTCTGTTTCCCGCCAGGGGACTAAGACCGGGGTAACGGCAACCAGAAAGGTCCGATCGACGTGGTTACCAGCCTCAAGGAACGCGGCCGCGGCAGTTGCAAGTCTGGGTGGGGCAGAAGCCGGTCAGCCCGCGCAATCCACTGCGGATCCGACGGACAGTAGGGCGGGGGACACCGCTCCGACGTCAAGTGGGCGCGGTCCAGCACTTCTCCGCCGCCCTTCACCGTCTGCTGCCCCTGGCAACGGTGGAAAGCAGCAGACCATCGCTTTGTCAGATCCGAGTGGTTCGGACCAGACGAGTAAGAATGAGGATCGCAATCAAGCGATACAGCAATCCGCTACCGCGGCGCTCGGTCTTTACAGCCGAGTGTCTGGTTCCGATCGCCACTAGCGCATCCGGCCGACTGGAATTGGCGAATTCCCGCGCCTAGGCCGCCGGAAAGTCGCAGCCAACCGGCCAATGTTCTTGACGGCATGCCCTTCGCTCAGAACACCCAGCGACAAGCCGGTCTTACGGCAACTTGCCGGGCCGAGAGACCAGAACGCGCCCGCCTGACAAAAGTGTGACCCGGGACCGCGTCGAGAGCGCACTCAGATGCAGCTCCTTTAGATACCCAACCTCACGGCCTTTCAACACAACAACTACTTCGTAATCGCCTGGCGTGAGTTCAGAAAATGCGAAGCTTCCGTCCACAGCGGTACGCGCCATCAGTTCGCCATGTCCGCCGATCAAATGTACCTCTGCTGAGCGCACCGGCAGACCGAACGCATCGAGCAGAGTTCCTCTCCATGCACTTGGCTTACCAACCGGCAACTGCGTCATGAGGTTCAGGGAACGTTCATTTGGATTCTGCGTTGGTATGGAAACAGTGTGGCTTTGTCCGCCGGCAACATTCCCGCTCTCGGATAATAATCCCGGCAGGTGTGACTTCGATGTGCTCGCGGCCGCGGCCGGCCAGGGTCGAGGGTTCGCTCGCTCTTACGGAGGTGGACCCGGAAACCTCCTCCGGCCCGCTGATGGGTGTATCTGTGGCCGTCGCTCGATTGAGTCGCTCTACCACCGCTTCAATCGGAGACATCCGTCCATTCGAACCCGGGACGGGCAAATGAGCCATCGACCGGCCCAGCAAAAATCCAAAAGCAGCGATTGTGGTCAGCGACAGGGTGCCGCCGAGGAGAATCGATCCACGCCCTATCGGTTCCTCGTCCAGAACCTTGAATGAGGGAATACCCTCGGCATTGAGTGAAAGCGACGCTGCTTCTGTCGCCGCATAGGAGTTCCGATACGCCTGTGGGAGTCCGGCTGACACGTCCGCCACCAGGTCCCACAAGAGGCGGGCTCTTTTGAATAAACCTCTCTCGTCGCGCAGACGGTCCCGAATCAGTTGGATCGCCTCACCCTCGTATTCCTTACGGAACCTCGAAGGGTATAGACGTAACAGGCGAGTGTACATCTTCTCAAACATAGTCCCCCCTCAGGATTTTTCGGGCTCGTGCAACACGCAAAATGTCGGCCAACTTTTCTGCCTCCGATCGCGCCATTTTGCGGCCGGCCGCGGTTAGCCGGTAATAGCGGCGGCGCTCGGAACGTACTTCGATGTTCTCGGGCCGATCAACCTCCTCGATCAGCTTTCCCTCAAGGAGCGTTTGGATGGAACCATACAGCGTTCCTGGTCCAAGACGAAGACGTCCGCCAGTCTGCTCCTCAACCTGCCGCATGATTGCATATCCGTGCAGATCGCCATCGGCGAGGGCAAGCATAATCTGAAACGCGGCGGCGGGTAGCGGATCAAGTTTTCTTTTTGGCATTTTGTTCGTTCATCGATATATCGATGAACGACTATAGGTCCGCTCGATCCTACTTGTCAATCGCCTTTGAATCCTGCCTGCTTGTGCGCGTCTTCCTGTTTGGGTTCTGTCCCTAAACTCCCCCCCGAAACTCCGGTCCGGAAACTCCGGTCCGGAATTCGGTTTGAGGCATCAATCATTCGGTTTTCGCTTTCTGGAGGCACCCGGTCACTCAGCCCTCTAGCTAAATGAGCAGTCACGAACCGTATCGATCAGCTTCAGGAGGTAAACATGAATCAATTCCTTTCACCAGATCCCACACGCCTCGGTCGTCCGGACGTGCCGCCCTGTTTAGATGCTGTCGACGAAAAGCTTGCTGGAGGCACTCCGGATGAGCTTAAGACGGACCTTACCGGGATACTTGGCGAGGATCTTGTGCGGCATCGCATCAGCGACCTGGTGCGCTACGCATCGGATGCCAGCCCCTACCGGTATATCCCGAGCGTCGTGGTACAGCCAAAGATCATCGACCACGTAGCTGCGATTTTCCGATATTGCATTCGCAAAGGCCGCCATGCGACCTTCCGGGCCGGGGGAACTAGTTTGAACGGCCAATCACAGGGCGACGACATCCTGATCGACGTGAGGCAGCACTGGAGCGGCTGGAAAGTCGAGGACAACGGAGCGCGGATTCGTTGCCATGTCGGTACTACACTTGGACGCATTAACGAGGTGTTGAAACCTTACGCCCGCCGCATGGGGCCGGATCCGGCAAGCATGAACGCAGCAACCATCGGTGGGGTACTGGCGGTTAACGCGGGCGGCATGCGTTGCCCGCCGGCGATCGATTCGTACCATTCGATCGTGGCCATGAAAATTGTACTTACGACAGGCACCGTTATCGATACGGAAGATCCGCAAGCTGAGAATCTGTTTGCGGCTTCCGAGCCGGAAATGGCGGCAGGATTACTGAAGATCCGTCAGGAGATTCTCGCCAACAAAGAAATTGCTGATCGAATTATCCGGAAGTACAGCATCCGTAACACCAATGGATATGCGATGCATGCGTTTCTGGACGGTGCGAAGCCAGTAGAGATCCTGAGGCGCCTGATGGTCGGGTCAGAGGGCACACTCGGTTTTGTGTCCGAGGCCGTCTACAAGACTTATCACTTGCCGGCAAAAACGACAGTGGCATGGCTGCCATTCGACACCATCGATGAGGCCGTGGAACAGGTGGGAAAACTGGTGGAACTGGGAGCACAGGCGGTCGAACTGCTGGTCGCTCCAGCCCTCACCGCCGCCTCAAAACTGTGGAAAGGGACGCCACAATACTGGAAAACCCTCGACCCAAGGAACGCGGCGCTACTGGTTGAATTCGGCTTTGACAGCGACCAGGAACTCGAGGCGGTGGTGAGCAGGGTTGGCGAAGTTCTACACGACGTGAAGATGCTGCAGCCGCTGGAATTCACCCACGAGACCGAAGCCATTGAGCTAGCATGGCACGTTCGCGATGGTCTCCTCGGCATCGTCGGTGAAATGCGCCCGCAAGGCACAAACCTCATTATCGAGGACGTTTGTTTCCCACCCGCACAACTTGCGAAGGCTACTCATGATCTGCTCGATCTTATGGCCAAACACGGATATCAACCGGGGGCCGCGGGGCATGCCGCCTACGGAAATTTGCATTTCGTGATGATTGAACAAATGAGCGAGGAAGCGAGCCGCCAACGGTACGACGGCTTCATGCGTGACCTGGTTGACATGGTGCTGGATAAGTATGACGGCTCTTTGAAGGCGGAGCATGGAACAGGAATCAACATGGCTCCGTTTGTCCGGCGCGAATGGGGCGACAAGGTCACGGATCTGATGTGGCGCGTAAAACAGCTCCTTGATCCGCACGGAATCCTGGCCCCAAATGTTCTGCTGAGCAAAGATCCACTGATTCATCTGAAGAATCTCAAGACCACTCCGGCCATTGAAGACATTCATTCTGCTTCTCACTGCATTGAGTGCGGATTCTGTGAACCTGTGTGCCCAAGCCGAAATGTGACCGTCACCCCCAGACAACGCATCGTTCTGCGTCGTGAGATGTCACGCCAGCCCGAATGGTCGAAGGTGCTGACCCAGCTGCAACACGAGTACGAATACGACGGCATCGAGACCTGCGCCGTCGATGGTACCTGCGCCGATGTATGCCCGATCGGAATCAATACCGGCGCTCTGATCAAACACTTCAGGAAGATGCAGCACTCCGGGCAAGCCGAAGAAGTTGCCCTCGATGTGGCCATGAAGTGGGCGGAGGTAGAAAAACTGGCCCGAGTGGGTGTCAAGGCGGCCGACGTCGTCCAAGGACTAACCAGCCCACATCTGCTTGAGGCCATGACGGACGTGGCGCGCAGCATTGTCAGCAAGGATCTGGTTCCCGGAGTCGCGGGCCCCATGCCGCACGCCGCTCCTGCCGAGCTTCCCGAAACAAGACGCGAGGGTGCAGCGGCGGTATATTTTCCCGCGTGCATTAATCGCATCTTCGGCAGAGACAACACTAAGCCCGCATCTACGGGTCTTCCTGATGCGTTTGCGGCGCTCTCTGCACGCGCGGGCAAGCCTCTCTGGATTCCCGATGATGTAAGGGGTCTTTGCTGCACGACACCGTGGAGTTCCAAGGGCTACAAGCGGGGGCAGACATGGATGTCTGAACAGATGAGTGATGCGCTGTGGCGCTGGAGTGATGGAGGAAAGCTGCCGGTCGTGGTGGACGCGGCTTCCTGCACGCTTGGTCTCAAAGACGATATCTTGGAGCATCTCGATGACGAGCGCAAAGATCGACTCAACCGTATCACTATTATCGATTCGATCGCGTGGTGTAAGGATCTTCTACCCTCATTGAGGATTCAAAAAAAGATTTCCAAAATCCTTGTCCATCCTACCTGTTCGATGGCACACCTCGGCCTCAGTGATACGCTCTTGGCAATTGCCGGCGCGCTGGCCGATAGCGCCGAAATTCCTTTGGGAACGACTTGTTGCGGAACTGCCGGCGACCGCGGCCTGCTGCATCCCGAACTGGTTCACTCTGCCACGCGTGACACACTCATACAGATTCAGACGTCTGGGAACGACACCTGGTTTGTCTCTGCAAATCGGACCTGCGAGTTAGGCATGCGCCAAACCACAGGTAGAGTGTACGAGTCATTCATCTACGCGCTGGAGGAAGCCACGCGCGTGCCCTAGTAACGCAACAACCCGGTACTCCATTACAAATGCGTCGTCGGGCCGCGCGGTCCGCGGAGAGCCTATGATTCGAATCCCCGAATGTAGGGGATGTTCGGCGGGCGCGGCCCCGTTTCAAAGAGTGGTCCGTGTGTCGAGTGATAGGTCATGTTCATGTACGGTGTCTCGATGCGGCGTCCGACGGCGGAGTAACGGCCATCTTCCCAGTTTGAATCCATGTAGTAATTCACAATGCCGGTGGACAGAAGCAAGCGCTCCGCATTGAACGGTTCCTTGCGGGTCAGCATCATCTCCGTGATCCAATGCTCGTGGCCATTCGCGGCGTGGTACTGGGAGACGGGGCCGGGCCACCCAAGCATGGAGATAATCGCCGGATCTTTCTGACCTTCGATTTCGCCGGCGTAGGTCCAGCCGACACCCTCGCCTGAAATTACGGCTGCATTGGTCCCATCGTTATACTCCACGATGCAGACGTTTGATTGCTTGCCCTCCTGAAAGTATCCCGGCTTAAGGTCAAAATTTTTCAGCACTGCTTCCAGCAAGTTGCCGGCCCAGAGAGTGCGTTCGACCCACTGCCATGTTTCAGGTCCGCGAATGGACTGCACTGACTTGACCCCTGTCTCACCGCCCTTGCGGCGATCTACAAAGGCCTGCAGCACATCAACGCAATGGAAAATGGCTCCTTCATCTGCGGCGTCTCCAACCACAATGGAGTTCCTAACGGGCGTATCGATAGCGAGTTCTATCTCGGGCTTGCGGAAGTAGGCCGGGATGGAGGACCCCCCGCTGAGGGGAAAGCTCAGTTCACGGGATTTATCAAACATCCACTTGGCGTCGTCCCAATTGTAGGAGAGGTGTTTGTCGTTAAACACCGGCACGGAGCGTTTGCTCTGCTCGAAGACCCGGATAACCTGCTGGTAAATCCACCAGCGCGGCAAGAGCCAGTGGCCCTTGAGATCCGTTGGATAATTCCCATGTTCACAGACGATGACAACACCATCCACAGCAAGTTCGCTCCCCCCAAGTGTTACCGCCTCGCCGACTGTCTTATAGATGGGAATATTTTTTGCTTTGCATACCTTCCGGCCCAGTAAGCTGGTGTCGAACTGATTGATGTAAACCGACACCACATCGACCCGCGAAGGAGTGTGGGCGCCGTGCCACCAATAACCGTCCAGCAGCTTGGTGATAATCCAGTCAGCATGTGACGTGGGAAGACCCCAATAGCTGACGAGACAGGCGATACGAGGCCGTGTTTGCGGAGTCTGCGCTGTTTGCGCAACAGCATTGGGCGTGATACCGGTCAACGCGGCCAAACCGGCCATAGCGGTTACTCCCAGCATCTCACGCCGGGTCAAGAGAGGGTTCGACTCCATAGTCTCGGTGATTGGGGATGAATCTGCCGCACTGGCTGCAATTTCTATTTGTTTCTCTCTCATGCTGGTTCATCGATCCTGTTGGTTATAGGTCACCCCAAACTCGAAAATCATGTTGGCCACTGCCCCTTCCATACGAGGTAGGGGGCACCCGTCCATCTCCACCCGCTTCTGTGGGTTGATGGGACACCATCTTAGTTAGTTCCCGCATGAGCACTGGCCGCAAGCGCCCTCGTCCTCGCCGCAGCCTTAGCGGCGTTCTGCTTATCAATCTCAGCCGACTTCGCACGTTCCTCCGGAGTCATCCACTGCGGATCGACCGAGTTTGCTGTACCCGGCTGCATTGTCTCCAGCTGATTGGCCGGCAGCGTGTAAGGCCGCCAGTCATGTTGCAAAGGCTGGCCCGGGCGAGGCTTCCAGTGCGACTCGCCAAAGCCCTGGGTCTTCAGTGTGGTCCAGCGCTTCGCCTCCTTATCCGCAAGCGTAGGCGGTTTGTTCCACGGATTGCCCGACATGGCATTCAAGTCATAGACAAATTTCCCGTCCTTGATGGTCAACTCGCACACCATCTTCTTATCGCTCTCCACCCGTGCGTTGTACGAATCACCAAACCCAAAGTGCCCATGCGCGATGCTGATCACCGCAACATCCGCAATTGCACCTTCGGAGAGATTGCCCAACTGGTCCTGCTTCACCTCATGCGCGGGATGCCAAGTCATCGCCGCGATCACGTCCTCCATCGGCCAGCCGATCGCCAGGAACTTGTCCCCAATGTTCAGCATATCTTTCATTCCCGCGTTCATGCTGTCCACGTGCAGATCGGTGGAGATGGAATCGGGCGGAAATCCATCCAACAAGAGTGGAATCACGACCGACCAGGCAAAGCTAGCCTGCCCGTGGCCAACATCGAAATAAATCCCCTTAGCGCGAGCCTCCCGCAGCCCGCGCCCAACCCCTCCGGTAACGTTGTCCTGCTCCCCGCGCTCACCCGAAAAAGCGTGCGTATATATGTCCCCAGGCCGCAGATAGTCCGCAAACAGCTTGTAGATAGGCCGCTCGGTCCGCCGTGCCCCGAAGTCAATCATCACTGGAATATTGGCCATCTTGCCCGCGATCTCGGCTTGTTCATACGGCTTCCACTCTGGGCCGGTAAAGTGCGCGCTCTTGATGCCGACAATCACGCCCGGATATTTCAGCGCCATCTCCCCCGTCTTCTGTCCGTCCATGTCGGCCGTATTTTGTTCGATCCCATTGGGCCGCATGCCGGCACCGACGATATTCAGCATCGCCAGCACCCGCGTCTTCGAGATATCAATCACTCGGCTCTTGAAATCGGGAAAGCTCCGCCAGCCCGACGATCCTGCATCCACCACCGTCGTCACTCCGCTGCGAAACGTAAACCCATCTGGATACACGCTTAGATCGCCGGCGTACGAGTCCTTCTCGCCCGTACCGGCATACGCATGGACGTGAATGTCCACCAAGCCTGGTACCACGTACATGCCGGTTACATTCACCGTCTTGATCGCCCTGCGTGCGGGGATGGTCCGAGCCACCTTCGCGATCTTGCCATCCCGAATCGCAACATCCATCAGCGCATCGATGTTGTTCTTGGCGTCGATCACATGGCCGCCCTTGAGCAGCAGGTCATATTCCGGCGAGGCCGGGGCAGCAGCCTGTGCGCTCGCATAAGATGTGACAGTCAGTGCCGCCAGAACCAAAGCGGCGCAGAGAGCCATTACGCGGAGTGGCATCCTCTGGGTGTTCCCCGCAGGTCGAATGAGTGTAGCTGGGAAAAACATGGCCAATGCTAATAGATCGTGAGCGCTGTGTAAACGGCATCTTGCCTGCTCTGACTCCCCCCATTTCCATAGTTCGGGGGCGGGGCGTAACATACAAACTGCGGCTTTCAGCAATGGGAGTCACGTGCAGGCGGTCGAACTGAGAGACGAGGGGGATCGAGACATCATGGCGCAATCAGTGGCGGAATGGACGGGCGACCAAGTTGCCGAAGCAGCGCGGCAGGCTTCACGGGCGGCAACTGCCCTCGCAGATGCACTTGAGGAGAGCTTAGGAGCGACGCGTCGCATCGCAAAACAAGGCGGCGACACTGCCGAAGAGCTCATAGATGAAACCATCAAGCGCCTGCAGCGGCACCCCGTCGAAACAATGGTAGCGACATTTTCGATAGGCATCGCTACAGGAATTGCGATAGGCGTCGCCACCGGAATATCCATCGGCTGGATGATGAAGCGAAAGTGAATATATGTAACTCAGGTTCCCGAACCGGGATTTGTGGCGAGACTCTGGAGAGGCCGCTTGTATTCCGGCCTCTCGCTATTTGGTAGCGATCGCCTCCTCGTAGGCAGCCCGTCCAATGCGGGCGATGACGCCTTCACGAGTGGCTTCATCCGCGGGGCTATCCGTAACCAAAACCGCGATAGCGAGTCTACGCCCGTCTGGCAATGTAATAAGTCCCATGTCGTTGGTGGCGGCGGTGATGCCTCCATGAGTCCCGGAGCTGCCAGTCTTGTGCGCGAGGGGGGTGCCAACCGGAAGGCCGGCACGTAGCCGGTTTGGGCCAGTCATGGAGGCGGTGAGCGTCTGCACAAGAAAAGCGTTGGCTGCTTGCGAAATCGGAGGATTGTGAACAAGGCGCTGGAGTAACTGTACCGCTGCGGCGGGCTCGATCCAGTCGCGATACTGGAGAGACTCGTCGCGATCCAGATCATGCTCGCTATCGACCAGTTGGAACGCGGTTATTCCCAACGAGTGGATGTAGTTCTGGACGATCGCAGGTCCTCCAACGATACGAAGCAGCACTTCTTCTGCACCGTTGTCGCTTTGACCAGCGGCAAGCTGGATGAGCTCCCGCAAGCTCACATCGACGTTCGCATTGGGATAGCGATTCTGGAGAGGGCTGTAAGCGCCCGGAATGCGATCCTCAGGAAGGAACCGAACCATTCGATCCAGGGTGGCATTCATGGGCTCCCCATGGCGCTGGTCAGGAAAGAGCTTGCCTGTATCGGCCAGGTGAAGAACTGTCAGGGCCAGCGGATACTTGAACATCGACTGCATCGGCGAATGGTTATGCGGATTCAGGTCGCAGTTGAGCGTAGTGCCCCGAAGAAGACAAGCGACCGAGACAGTTCCGTGTGCATCTTTCGCGATAGCAGCGACTTTAGCCTGCAGCAAGGTTTGAGTGAATGCAGGGGAAGGAGCGATGGCGAGAAGCAGAACAAGCAAGCGCATTCCTTAAGGATTAGGGGGGGATGTCGAGAGCGTCAAGAACCGTTTAAGCCGTTGGTATTAACGAGCCGAACACATGTTCCAAACCAAACGTGGCAGCCAGGTCCATAGCGTCTGCTGAACTTACCGTCCCGTCCCCAAGGTTACAAATTCGTCCGTCCACAAATTGTCATTTCAGCGCCGCCCTTTATTCATCTTGCTTTATTCTTCCTCGTCCATTATCACTTGAAGTGTCCTCGCATAGCAGTGGCCCTTCCCGCAACCGCCGGGAAGTCCGCGCCTGCGCGACATGGGCCAGCGGCCACCTGATCGTTTTTCGGAGGGCATAGTGATTCAACTCAATCTAAATTATCTAGCGAAAGCCTCGCGCGCGCTGATTGTCGCGATAACAGTTTCATTTATCCTCGCAGGGTTCGGCGCCCAAGCGCAGTCCATCCAGGGCAGCGTCCTCGGCGCCGTGAAAGACAAGTCCGGCGCGGTCGTTCCCGGAGCGGCGGTGACCCTCAAGAGCCTTGACGACGGCACCGTCCGCCAAGCTGTGTCGAACGGGACGGGAGACTACCAGTTCCTCGACACCCCGGCTGGGCGCTATTCTGTTGCCATTACCGCGACCGGCTTTGAGCGGTGGTCGACCTCCGGCCTTGTCCTGGAGGCCCGCCAGCAGCTGCGCGTGGACGCTGCGTTGGCGGTGGGCGATGTCCAGCAGCAGATCGTCGTCTCGGCCGACTCCATCAGCACCATCAACACGGACACGGCTTCGATCAGCAGCACGTACTCCTCGACCGAGGTGCAGAACCTTCCGGTGAACACTCGCGCGAGCGCCAACGGTACCAGCCCGCTGAACATCATCGGCACCTTGCCGGGCGTGCAGGAGGACCATGGCAATTTCTCGCTTCAGGGTGCGCTGCCCTTCCAGACCGAAGTCACCGTCGATGGCATCACGGTGCAGAGCGCGGCCGGCAATAACCCAATCGCCGACGCCTTCCCGTCCTCCGAGTCGATCTCCGAGGTCCGCACCGACGGCGCGATGAACGTCGCCGAGTTCAGCCAGCCGGGCGAAGTTACGGTGACCACCAAGGCGGGCACTAACTCCATCCACGGCTCGGCCTTCTGGTACTACCAGACCGCCGGTTTCGATGCCATCCCTTACACCTACCCGGTCACCACCTCGAAGCCGAAGCTGGTAGCGAATACTTTCGGCGGCAGCTTCGGCGGCCCAGTGGTCATACCGCATTTTTACGACGGCCACAACAGGACCTTCATCTTCGGCGCCTACGAGGGATGGCGGCATCCGGCTTCCACTACGTATCAGTACATCGTTCCCAGCACGCTGATGAAGCAGGGAAACTTTTCCAAATACAACGTGCTGAATGCCAGTGGGCAATATGCCCAGATCAGCGGGTTGACCGACCCCTTCACCGGGGGCAGCTACGGCACGCAGCTGCCGGCGGTCAACGGCGCGGCGCAAAAGTTATTGACTTTTTATCCCGACCCCAACATTGGCGACCCCACAAGCTATACCGACAACGGAGTGGCCAATTACCAGGTCAACAAGGATTCGAGCGGGACCTCGAACCAGTTTGATATCCGCGGCGATCAGTACTTCGGCAGCAACCAAAAGTTCCTGCTGTGGGGCCGGTTCACCTGGAAGAACTACCCCATCAACCAACCCGAGCCGCTGGCGGTGCCCTCCACGCAGAACACCAACCAGAACCGGGTGCTGAAAATCAGCGCGAACTACACCTTCTCGCCGCGCGTCATCAACGAGTTCAGTTTCGGTTACGTGCAAAACACGACCGGCCAATCGAGCAGCTTCAACGGATTGGCCTTCACCCAGGGCCTGGGCCTGCAGGGGCTGCAAAACCTTTACTTCAACGGCATCCCGGAGCTGGATTTCTTCCACGTCAGCAGCCTCAACGCTGATCGCCTCAGTTCGCTGAATAAGGCGAATACTTACGTCTACGCGGACTCTCTGAGCTGGTCGAAGGGCCACCATCAGATGAAGTTCGGCACCGAGATAGAGACCCTGCAAGCAGTGACGCCGTTGGGCTTCGTCGGCGCCAACAACTACGGCACCTTCCAGTACAACACCAAGGGCAGCGCCGGGCTTTTCACCGGCGTAGACTTCGCTGACTTTCTCTCCGGGCTGCCCTACAACACCTTCTACGATGTGGTGAGCCAGGACAACGACGGCAAGTCGGCCCACTACGACTTTTTCGCGCAGGATCAATGGAAGGTGAGCGACAATCTCAGCCTGACGTACGGGCTGCGCTACGAACTTCACCCCGGGTACTACGACGTGCACGGCGACACGGGGAACTTCGATCCCAACTATCCGCTCTCGGGAGCCTCCATCTACCCCACCGGATTCGCTAACCTGCTGGCGACCGACTTTCTGGCGAGTGCGAACGCCTGTGTGCCTTATGGCACGAGAAGCGGGGGCCAGGTGATCAACGGCGCACCCTGCATGCCGGTGCTCTCCAACAGCCAGTCCGGCTACCCCAACGGCCTCAAGCACTATCCGAAGAAAAGGTTCATGCCCCGCTTCGGCTTCGCCTACAAGCCGTTCAACGACGACAAGACGGCGATCCGCGGCGGCTTTGCGCTCTACAACATCAACATGCTGGGCAACGCTTTTTACTCGCTCACCGGCACACTGCAGGCGGCGACGACGCAGTACTTCAACAGCCTGACGAATGGCGTTCCCGCGTACCAGTGGCCGCAGATCTACGCGGGCTCGGGGAATGGTGGCGGAACGACGGACTACGGTCAGGACTATTTCGGCACAGCGAACAGCACGAATTGGAAAGACCCCTATACCGAGCAGTGGTCGCTGAGCATCGACCGCGAACTGGCCCCGGGATACACCCTGCGCGCGTCGTACGTCGGTGCGGAGATGCATCAGCTGGTCTGGGCGCCGGATGAGAACACTCTGCCCTTCTCCAGCACCGTCTCGGCGGCAAACCAGCCGTTGAGTGCGCGCCTCTTTCCCAATTGGGGCCGCATCAACACACGCGCCACCGGCGCTAATGAGAGCTACCACTCGGCGCAGGTCGAGTTCAACCACCGCTTCGAGAAGGGATTGCAGGTCAACTCCACCTACACCTTCTCCAAGGCGCTGGCCGACAACCAGGGACCTGCGAACGTGGGGTTCGCGGGCGACACGGGCGGTTCGCGCGCCACGTCGATCCTCGACCGTAACGCGGACTTTGGCAACGTCTACGGCACTCGCCGTAATCAGTGGAACTCGACCATGGTCTACGACCTGCCCGTCGGGCGGGGAAAGAAGTTTGGCGGCTCCATGCCTCGCTTAGCGGATCTGGCGGTGGGCGGCTGGCGGCTATCCAACATCTTCGTGTGGCAGACCGGTCCATTCGAGTCGCCTTACTTCGATTCGGGCCAGGGCGATCCTTCGGGAACGGGTTCAGGGCTGAACAGCACCAACACCGGCTTTGACCCGGGCCATCGCAGTCAGTATCCCGACACCGTTCCCGGAGTAAGCATCAAGCCCGCGGGACGCACGCGGTTGACCTACCTCAACCCGGGCGGGTTGACCTGCCCCGGCTATCCGGGATGGACGCCGGGCACGCCCTGCACCACCGGCAGCGGCGCCGGCCCTTATCCCAACCCCATTGGCCGCTTTGGCAACGCGCACGCGGGATCGATCGTCGGCCCCGGCTTCGTCAATCTCTCCACCGGGCTGAGCAAGGTCTTCCCGGTCACCGAGGGCGTGCATGTGCGCCTGGAGGCCACCTTCAACGACGTGCTGAACCACAGCAACCTGGGCGATCCGAACATGGACATCAGCTCTCCGGCTTTTGGCCAGATCACGAGCACGATCAACTGCAGTTCCAACGGCAATCCGCCGACGATCGGGTCGGCATGCGGAGGCGCGCGCAGCGGCCAGGTCGCGGCCCGCATCGACTTCTAAAGTCAATGTTTCCTCAACCAGGACAAAGCGCGGACCTTAGGGTCCGCGCTTTCTTCGTAGTTCCCAAGTCGCGGAGCAACGGCTGTTGCAGATTGCTGCACATCCTAGTGGCGTGCGTAGTAAGCCCAGGACTAGCGTCCTGGGCTACTTTCAGCCGTCCCTTCGGGACTGGTCCCGATACACCTTGAGAGCCATTTATTTTCAGCAATTAGCTTTTCTGATCTGCTGATTCGGATAGCAGTAGTTAAGACAAATCAGCTATCGGACAGATCGCGATCAGTCCCGTAGGGACGGCTGAGAATAGCCCAGGACGGACCCGGATTTCCTGTGAAGCTTGTTGGAGTCACTGAGCCTCGTGCGGCTTTCCGTAAAGCAAGCCGCATACGCAGACGTGTCCAGAGCAGCGTACAGAAATCCGGGGTAGTCCTGGGTAGAGTTATCCACCGCGACCAGTCCCGTAGGGACGACTGAGAATGCCCCAGGACGTTAGTCCTGGGTGAACTGGACCACACGTGAATGCTAAGGCAATCATCCAGGCCAACCCGATTCTCTCTGAAACCACCGTGTGCATACAATCCACGGATTATCTGCACACAAACTAGATTTGCTTGCTAATTTGGACAGCTCTGTTCGGTGGCCCCACTTTATTGCCCGAAGTCTACTATCTTCCTGGCCTTCTTCGCCTCGCGCTGGAACTCCGCCTGGATCTCTTTGGGATCGTCGCAGTCGAGGAGTTCCCGCGCCTGCTCAGCGTTCTTGGGCCGCGCGATGCGGGCCTTCGCGGGATCGAAGACCCGCAGGTCGGCATTCACGGCGGCATACGGCGCTGGATCCGGCGTGGCGACGAACATGTCGCTCAGGTCGGCGGCCAGACGGTCCTCCAGATTCAGCGGACCGAGGCCGAGGAGTTCGTAAGCAGTCTTCTGGATGCTACCCATGCTGCTGTGCCGATGAGAGACGACTCCCTTGCGAATGTAAGGGCTTATGGCCAGCAGGACGCTGCGGTGAGCGTCCACGTGGTCAACTCCACCCTGGGCGTCGTCCTCGGTGACGAACATCGCGCTGTCTTTCCAGATGACGCTGCGGGAGAGGAAGTCCACGATCTTGCCCAGGGCAAGGTCGTTGTCGGCGACGTAAGAACCGCGGTCAGGATAGCCGTCAGCGGCGCGGGGCCCGGCGGTGTGGTCGCAAGGCAGCCGGATCACAATCAGCGATGGAGCGTCGCCTTTGGCGAGCACTTGGGCGAAATCCCTGGCGAACTCGGCGTAGCGAGATTGATCGGGAATGCCCAGATTGAAGGTGGGGAAGTTGCGGTCGGTGGAGGTGAAGACGGGCTGCGGGACGGGCGAGTTGAGCAGAAGCCGCTGGCCGGTGGGGGCGGTGCCGTCGATCTCCTGGCTGCCCTCGACCTCCAGTCCTTCGCCATAGTTGCGGATGGCCAGTCCGCTGTCGGCGATGTGCTCCCACAAGGTGCCGAACTCCGGCTCGTCCTCGGGCATCGGCGCGTCACTGCCGCCGTTGAGGGCGCGGCGGCCAGGCGCGGCACTAAATTCGTCGCCGGTCCTGCGGCCGCCGTAATTCGAGGTCCAGGCCACATGGAACCACGGAGTGGGCGCGGCCCCCATCACCCATCGATGGCCGTCGGCGGAGACGTCGCTGTCCAGAAAAAATCGGTCGCTGGTGCCGAAACGCTGGGCCAAAGCGTGGGCGTTGGGCGTGACCGGGATCGTCTTGTCCTGAGGGGCGCTGGAAAGCCAGCCTTTCATTCCCCAGCGGGCTAGTTTCGGATCACCGTCGCCGCCGGGCAGGTCGCCGAGGATCTCGTCGTAGGTTCGATTTTCGCGAATCACCAGGAATACGTGCTTGAGCCGCGGCAAGGAGCGATTGGGAGCAGCGGCCGCGAGGTTGTTGGCTACCACCGCCGCGGTGGACTCGCGCAGGTGGGATTCGTCACCGAGACTGATCACTGAGACGCTTCCGAATTCAAGCTCCCCGATATAGCTGCCGGTATTTACGGGGTGGAAGGCCGATCCACCGTTAGGACCGCTGCCTTTCCCCTTGGTATTGGCGACATAGAGCAAAGTCCCGTTGGGAGAGACGGCCGCCGCCGTCGGATACCAGCCTACTGGTATGTGGCCCAGGATGCGGCGCGAGCCGGTGTCGATGACCGCAACCGCATCAATGCCGGCTTCGGCGACGTAAAGCCTCTGGCCGCGCAGGGCCAGCCCGGCGGGCATGATTCCGCGCAACGGACGGCCGTGGCGGTCGAGGAAGTCCGCTCCGCTGAAGGGCGTCAGGGGGATTTCGTCGAGCAGTTTGTTTCCATCGGCGGCGATGACGGCGATCGAATCCTCATGGGCGAGTGACACATAGACGCGATCGCCGCCGGCGATCACCCCGGTTGGCGAAGCTCCGCCCAGCGCAGTCTTCGCGGCGCTCTCGCTGTCGTCGCCAATGGATTCGCCGAGCCTCAGCTGCCCCAGCAGCTTGGGCGAAGCAAGGTCGGCGACGTTGTAGGTCCAGAGCGAGCTGCCGCGCGGATTGTTCTCGGGGCCCAGTCCGGGCACATCGAGACCCTCGACATGCGCGCCCTCGCGCGCGGCCCGCGACGGATATCCAAAGGGAGGAAAGCCGACGCCGCTATGCAGGATGTCTTTCTTGTCGGCGCCGGGCAAGGTCTTGTACTCAAAAAGACCCGAGTTGGTGATATACAAACGGCGCGCGTCGGGCGAAAGGGCCACTGAATAAGGATTGGCGCCGGTGGGCAGGGAAGCGATGCGCCGGCGGCTGGCAGTGTCGATCACCACTACGCGCCAGTTCCCCTGGTCGAGCACGTAGAGGAAGCGGCCATCAGGGGTGAGTGCTACTGCGGCGGAATAGCTCTGCGCGAAGTTCTTGCCCGCGGTCGCGCCGTCGAGAGGCACTTCGGCGACCCGCTTCCAGGTCGCGGTGGAGAAGATGTGGATCGCACCCGTATCGCCGGTCGCGTCGTAGAGCAGCCCGCCGTCGGGAGAATAGGCGATGCCCGTCGCCACCTGGAGTTGGGGATCGTTTTTACGGGCCGCCGGGATTCGTTCCACCGAGGTCTTGGCGGCCGCGGAGCCGGGATGGTCGATGATGTTGAGCGAGAACGGCCAGCCAATCGAAGGCACAACGAGCTGATTGCCGTCCGGGCGGATAGCCAGCGTATAAGGAAACGGCGCGACCTTAATCCAGCTGCCTGCGGGAGTAATCCGCCGGCCGTTGGGCAGCGTCGCGGAAAGCTGTCCCGCATCTGTCGCCGGAGCAGCGGCGCTCGCCGCAATGGTCCCCAGGCAGAGTAAAGGCGTCAGGACGAGCAGCGAGAGCCTCGTGGTAAAAGAAGCTTTCGCGCGGCCGCAACGAATGGACATTGGCAAACCTTTCGGTTGGAAATGGTAGGACATTGTAGATTAGCGGAACATTGTTTCTCCCTGATTGCGGATGGCCTCGGCGCCGCCGCCGACTGCCGCGACCAGGCCCCCATTTATTCTTTCGGGGCCGCGCTAGTCCGCGCCTGTAAGGCCATCCCGACCAAGGTTGCGATCAGGATCGCGGGGTACAGTTGCCCGATAAGCGATTCCGCCGTGGTCAGCGATCGCGCAATGCGATGAACCGGATACACGTCGCCGAACGCTACGGTGGTGAGGGTTTCAAAGCTGAAGTAGATTAGGCGGGCCGGTTCACCGGTAGGAACTCCGGCGGCGAGGGGCGTTTGGAAGTGGATTGCGCCGGGAATCATTTCCATGAGCAACTTGTAACCGAACGCCCAGGTCACGCCGATCAGCAGGTAGGCGGCTACGCCCCCCATCACCCGGTGCACATTAACCGCACCGGGAAGAAATGTCTGCTTAAGGGTCATGACGACGAGTATGGCCATGCAAAACACTTTGAGGGCACTGTCCCCGCCCCTCGGGATGAACGAAGGGTGGAATTCGACGATCAAGTCCGCCGTGAATTCCAAAATGGTCAACGCGAAAAGGAGATACAACAGCATGCGCTTGGACACGGTCGCGATTGCCCCGGAGAGAAGCACGAGAGAGAACGTGAGGTCGATTGCGATTCGCCCTGGGCGCGACTCGCCGACCATCGGAACGAAAATAGTCATAAGCACCAGGAATGCGAGGAAGAAGCTCAGGTGCCGATCCTCGCGCCAGAAACCAGGCAACCGCCGATCTATTTCAGCCACGTAATTTTATCCTTTCGCATTCAGCTTGCTGACTTTGTCCGAGGCATGAGGTGAACCTGCCAGGAACTCGCAAATGGTGGTTTAGATGTTATACTTTTATATAATAGACGTGAGGAGCTCATGCATATTACTAGTCTGCGCAAGGTTGGAGGTTCCGTGATGCTGGCTGTACCTCCTGCGATCCTCGATCTCTTGCAGCTGGAGGTCGGCGCAACGGTGGGGCTCGAAGTCGATGGAGAGCGCCTGGTCGTCAAGCCCAACATAAAGCCACGTTACACTCTGGCGGAATTGCTCGAGGCCTCGGACTATTCCCAGCCACAGCCTGCAGAGGAGCGGGAGTGGATCGATTCACCGTCTGTGGGTGGTGAGTTGATATGAACCGTGGCGATATCTATATGGTGTTGCTTGATCCTACCCAAGGTCATGAACAGCGCGGCCATCGTCCGGTCGTGATTATCTCTCCGACCGCATTCAACAAGGCAACCAAGTTACCGGTGATTCTTCCGATCACTAGCGGCGGTGAATTTGCCCGCCGTATAGGTTTCGCAGTCCCTCTTGCAGGCGTACGCATCACAGGCGTTGTCCGCTGCGACCAGCCGCGTGTGCTCGACATACGCGCCCGGCGTGGCAAGAAAGTAGATTCGCTTCCCTCCGAAATCCTCGACGATGTGTTAGCCAGAACCGCGACTCTCTTCCGGTAGCTCTGAATAAAAACCGAGTCGTTCCGCTCCTGACCATGAATCGTGTAGCAGCTTGTGGCCTGTGGATCGCTCGCCAGCGGTCCCACTCCGCTTTCAAATCTGAGAGACTTCATGCATGGAACCACTGAGAAAGCCAGCGCGATTTCTGCTGAACGCCGTTTGTCTGCTGCTATCTATCTATTGTGCCCACGCGCAGGAGACGATCGTTGCGATCCGTCACGCGGAGAAACCCCCGACGAGTCTAGGGCAGCTTACGTGCAAGGGCCTGAACCGCGCGCTCGCGCTGCCTAAGGTGCTCATTCCACGCTACGGGAAGCCAGACCGGATTTATGCGCCCGATCCCGGTACGCGGATCGGGCAACTGGGCAATTTGAACTATTCCTATGTACGGCCGTTGATGACGATTGAGCCGACAGCTATCCAGCTGGGAATGCCGGTGAACGCGCTGATCGGCTTCAAAAATGTCGGGCAGCTCAGAAAAGAGCTGCTAATCCCAGAAAACGCTAATTCGGTAATCTATCTGGCCTGGGAGCACGCGTATCTAAATCAATTTGCGAAGCGGCTACTCACGGCCTATGGGAAGGATCCATCGGTTGTTCCTGACTGGCCAAATGACGAGTATGACCGGATTTACGTCTTCCAGATCAAGGACGTGGACGGCAGGAAGGATTTGACGTTTAGCGTCGAGCAGCAGGGCCTGACCGACTCGCTGAGCGACAAGTGCCCGGCGCAGTGAAGGAGCTTCACCCGTGCGGATCAAGCGGTAGCCTGCGGGACGGAAATCACCCTAACGGAAAAGCATTCCAACCTACCAGTCCCGTCTGACGACTAAATTCGACGACTAAATTCTTGCCAATGGGCCGCTGCCATCGGCGGCGTCAGTCTCGTGCTTTGAATGCGTAGTACTTGCCATCAGCATGCATCAACGCCTCAAGAGGACCTAGTTTTCGGTGGGGGTTTCCTCGATGTGATCGATCACGAGGACAGGGTAAGAACGTTTAACCTTTTCCAGTTTGAGACCCAGCTGTTTGTTGACAGCGTCGAAGACGGAGAGGGCGCCATTGGGGTCGGAGTTGTTGGCGGCATCGCCGGCGGTGGGAAGTATCTTATCGGCGGAGCTGAAGCTGAGCGTGAAATCGTAGGAACCCTTCAGGCCTGTGCCATCAATCACCGTGTTGTAGATATAACCGTTGGCTACGTGCTGGAGTTCGTCGCCGATCTGGGCGACGGTCATGTTCTGGCAGGTGAGCAGGCGGTTGAGGATAGGGTTGGCGATGCGGGGATCTTTGCCGTCCGGGCCCGGGCCTTCCTTGCATTTGGTGCGCTCGGTGGGGTCGGTGGTGGGCTTAAGTTTGGGATTGGCAGCTACCAGGGTGTAAGCGGTGATGGGACGGTCTTCCATATGCGACTTCATCTGAAAACGCTCGGTGATCATGGCCCGCATCATGCTGCGGAGGTCCTCGTAGTTGATGAGGCTGGCGGAGGAAAACTTGTCCACCCGAACATTGGCTCCAGCCTTGGCGGTGATATCGAACTTGGTGTCATCGAGCCATTTGGGCGCGTTGGCGATCCCTTCCTTATTGTTGGGGTTGAGGCCCCAGGCGAAGTTAATGAGGAACCTAAGGGGAATGGCGCGGGTCTCGACCTGGTTACCGGTGATGCGGCCGTAGCCCTTCTCATCAGGGGCGCTGGGCTTGATGACGGTCACCTCGAAGGGGGCCGCAGGCGGCTCGGGAAGAGCTACGTCAATATTAGCGACGTTGGGGGTCGGGGTTTCGTCAACGCTCGCCACCTGGAAGACAGGGCGGGGGGCGGTTTTGAGTTCCAGCTTGAGTCCTAGTTGCTTTTCTACAGCGGCGAAGATGGAGATGCCATCGGCACCCTGCTTTTCAAGCAGGTCGCGAGGGGTCCATTTGAGGGTGAAGTCCCAGGCGCCTGCAAGGTTGGTTTCGTCGACAACCGGTTGATCGAGATACCCTCCAGCGAAGTTGTGGAGAGTGTCGGCGAGAGCGGGCATGGTGAGATGCTTGCAGTTGGCGCCGATGTAGAGCGGGGCGCCGGGAGGATTGTTTGGTGGCGGAGGAACAGGGACGCAGGAGCCATCGCCCGAGCCTTCCGACTCCGTCATCTTCGGCTTTCCGGAGCCGGCGGAGAGGACGTAGGTTGGCACGGGAGCAGTAGCAGTTTTCACAACCAGGTGAAAGCGGTCTGCGAGGAGAGCGCGCAGCATGAGCTTGACGTCCACCTGTGTGGTATTGGGCGGCACTTTCGCGCGGATGTCGTAGCGATTGCGCTCGAGCCAGGTGGGACCTCCCTGCACATTGGCTACATCGACGCCGTAAGCGGTGGCAATGAGGTCGGCCATGGTGGCCTGGGTAAGGAAATATCGGTCGCCCTGGATGGAGTTGCCGTGCATAAAGGGGTTGGACGTGAAGGGGCTGCTGTGCACGTCGGCGATAACGAAGGACTTGGCAGCACCCGGGGTCTGAGCGTGCGATGAAATGGTGAGAATCGCGAAAAGAACCAGAACCGTTCGCATCCGGTAAGCCTCAGTGTGGCGCGGATTCGAGTGCTGAATGGTACTTAGGTTAACGCGAAAATGAGGGTGGCGCCAGATTTGATGTTATGCTGCGTTTTGCCATCGAGCGCCGGAGAATTTTCAGTATCTCGCGGCGAGCCGCGGTGGGGGATCAGTGCTGATCGGTTGGATCCCAAGGTTTCCATTCGGGTTTCGTGGACAAATGGAGCTGGCACTTTTAATGTCGCCGGATCGCAAAGTGCCAGCTCCGTAGGTCCACGAAACTTCCGGCGCCACGCCCAGTGTCCGGCGCGAACATCAGAGCCAGTGGGAGTGAAGACGAGATGAGACAGAGCCTTGCAATGCGCTGCTGGCTGGGTATCACGCTGCTCATGGCGGGAACGGCTTTAGGACAACAGGGGACGCCGGCATCAGGGCAACCGGCCAAGCATCCGTTCACGGCAAACGATTGGGCGACCCTACGCAGTGCGAGGGCAGTCGCAGTATCTCCGGACGGAATGATTCTCTATCACGTGACTTTCGGCGCAGAAAAGGGACCAACGCGCGACGAGTGGTGGACGATTGAAGCCGACGGTAGCCAAGCTGCGAAGCTGGAAGTTTCAGACGACTTCTCTCCCATGGGATTCACTGCCGACGGAGGCAAACTCTATGGCGCATGGAAGGTAAACAAGCAGCTCCAACTGGCCATCTTCCCGCTCCATGAGCACAAGGCTGCGACCGTCCCATCGACAGTGGTCCTGCTGCCGCGAGGTATTGGGTCGGTCGCGGCCTCCCCGGACGGCAAGCGGTTCGCGATCGTCGCCGATCCTCGTCCTATGGACATATCGGAGGACGTCCGGCATGTGGTGGAACCGCCACAGTCTAGCCTGTATGTGGTGAATGTAGATGGCACGATGGGCAGCTGGTGGTGCAGCGGTCTCACCTCCATCGAGGGTGCACCGGCTTGGAGCGTGGATGGAACGTCGTTGGTCTTGCTCTCCATCTCGCCGCGCATCGGACATCATAACGTGAGCGCTGGGATCGATGTATGCAACGGGACTGGCGCGCGGCACGTGACGGATGTCGCCAATGCAGCGAGTGGAGTTGCCTGGACAAATAGTGGTAAGGAGATTGCCTTTCTGTCGACCAAGTCTGAGGTTCTGACACCGGAGCATGTATGGACGGTGGCGAGTACTGGAGGGATAGCAGTCGACCGCACGTCAGACCTGCAAGGCACGGCGTTGGCGTTATTGGGAGACCCGCGAGGGAACGTGTGGGTGACTGTGGATAATGGCGTGCAAACCGATCTGGAGGAGTTTCATGACGGTGCGCTCAAACCGATTTATCACTGGCAGGAAGGGGTTATCCAAGGCCTTCCGGCAGGCAACGAATATGTGCACGGGACCGAGCAGATCGCGCTGAGCGTGAGCGATCCGAATCATATTGCGAACGTGGCCGTGCCCGAGGGAAACCACCTGCGCAAAATCACCCATGAGGGGGATACACAGCTGGCCGCGATCGCAATGGGTACGGTTCGACCCGTACATTGGAAGAGCAAAGAAGGTATCGCGCTCGAAGGCATTGCTACCTTTCCCGCCGGCTATGAGGAGGGAAAGAAGTATCCCTTCCTGGTTTTGCCGCATGGCGGCCCGGAGGCAAACGATACGTTACGCTTTGATCCTTTCTCGCGGATGATTGCGGGGCTGGGGTACGTGGTGCTGCAGCCTGAGTATCGGGGCTCAACCGGCTATGGCGAAGCGTTTCTGGCGGCCATCTACCAACACTTCGGTGACCGCGCCTATCAGGACGTAGATAGCGCGACCGATTACGCCATCGTGCAGGGCTGGGCGGATCCCAACCGGCTGGCAATCTTCGGCTGGAGTGCAGGCGGTTTCATGACCTCATGGACGGTGACGCAAACCGGCCGCTACAAGGCAGCGATCGAAGGCGCAGGCATCACGGACTGGGGGCCATTTCTATGGACGAGCGACATTGCGCAAGTGGACTACGATGCGCGCTGGACGGACGAGGATCCGGAGGCATTCCGGAAATTCTCTGCAGTCGCCTATGCCAACAAGGTGACCACTCCACTGCTGATCCTGCATGGCGAGGCTGACCAGCGAGTGCCAACGTTTCAGGGAACGGAGTACTTCCAGATATTGGCAGCCCGCGGCAAGACCGTGCGTATGGTCACTTACCCCGGATCGCCGCACTTCCCGGTACTGTGGGAGCAGCGGTTGAATGTAATGCAAGAGCTAACGGACTGGCTGGCGAAGTATAACAAGAACTAACAATTCGGCTCGCGGCACGATCGGCTGACCGAAGGCGGACTCTCGGGACTGAGAGTTCGCCTTCGGTTGTACGTCGCCTGCGATTGTCTTAGAAGCTCGGGGTTCCGAGCTCGAAGGTTCCGGGTGTGAGCGAGACGCCGCGGAGAACTTCGCCGAAGCCGGCGCTGCGCAACGTGACGAACTGCTCGTGGGCGGGCAGGGTTGTGCTCTTCAGGTTGTCGATAATGGCCACAAGTTTGTTGGGATCGGCGCCGGTGTCACCACCGCCGCTGGTGGTGGAGGTGATGGCCCACACGGTCACGGTGCCGTCAAGGTTGATCGCGCCGGTGAGGTTACGCAGGCCGTCGGTGGTGGGAGCCCAGGGCTCGCCGGTGGCGCTGTTGGTGCCGGTGGGATAGCCGGGAACGGTGTATGCCGTGCCGATGTTGAGGCCGCTGGTGAGGGTGTAGGCCAGTTCCCATTTGCCGGCGGCGGAGTTGAAGGTCCACTTTTCTAGTCCGGCAAGGGTCTGACCGGCGGCGTGGGTGTAGATATCGCCGGGGCCAGTGAAGCCGTCCCCTTCATCGGCTACATAGAGGGTGTTGGCGTTCGCGAACCAGAGGCCGAAGGGGAAGTTAACGGGGTTTACGGATTTATTGGATGTAGTGGGAAAGCCTTGCAGAACGCACATGTTGTTCGGCAGACCCTGGCTCTGGATATCGGAGCTGGACTCGCCATTCAAGTTGAGGGGCGCGGTGGGCAGCTTTGCGCCGGGCGCGGGCAGGCCGGCGCCGTTGGGACAGGCCTTGCCGGTGGTGTCGACGAAGTAGACAGTGTTGACGCCATTACTGCCGGAGCCCTTGGTGTAGTAGAGAACGTTATTGAAGACGGTCATGCCGCGGAAGTCGTCGTCCTTGCCCACCTTGTCGGCCTTGTCGCCAAGCTCGGTGACGGAGAAGCTGGCCAGGGGCGTGGGCGTGCCGGGCGTCTGCTCGGCCTCAGGCTGATTCGCCGGGCTGATGAACTGCGCCCCCGCGCCGAGGACGACGCCTGTAGGCTGGGGGTTGCTGCCGTTGCCGGCGTTGCCCGCGGTGTAATAGGCGTCGTTGCCGTAGGTGTCATTCAGGATGGCGGAGCGTCCGTTGTTGCCGCTATAAGCGTTGGTCGCAGTGAAGCTGAAATTGCCGAAGGCGTCTATGCGTGCTACGGCGCGGAGGAACGACGACGGAACCGGGTTGGTGGAGTCGAACGCGGCGGGGGTGTTGGAGTTGGAAACGTCGACGGCATTGACCGGGGCCACGTAGCCCATGAAGGTCAGGTACTGGTTGTCGGTGGAGCGGTGCAGACCGAGTTCTGACTTGGAACTGAAGCTGGTGACGAGCTGATTGCTCTCGCTGCCAACGCCGTGATCGAGGCTGTTAGGGACTTCGATGCTGTTAATAGGGAGACCAAAGGGCGTGAGCTGGTCGAGGAAGACGCGCGAGGTGATGCCGAAGCTGGCGTCGGGGATGACGTTATTAAATACAAACGGGTAGGTCCCGTTGTTGGTGGCCTGCGCGCAGCCGTTGGCGATGCAATTAGGCGGAAGAGTTTCGCCGACGGTGACGTTGCCGGCGAGGTTGTCGTAGACGCTGCGGCTGACGACGAGATTGCCGGGAAATAATTTCGGCTGGCCGAAGAAGAGGGAATCCTGAGCGGCGAGGCTCGTGGGAACGGTGAGTGCAGCAAACGTGGCCGCCGTGACAAGGCGCGCAGAGACGCTGCAGAGCGAAAAGGTCACAATAATACCTCCGTGGGTTATTGGGGAAACGCAGATGTAGTTAGAAGTGGGCGCAGTTGACGCCGCGACTGAAAGTAACAGGGCTGTATGAAAAGACCGTGAATGGAACACGGCCTGCGAATGGAGAGGCAACGGTTTAGAGCAAAACCAGACTGGCCCGCATGTACCTTCGGAGCAATTCACTGTAATTTCGCAATTGCTCTCCACAGGCCTTAAGGAATTCTTAAGGTTCGCCATTTCAGAATCGACTATGCCGATGGAGTATCAGCGTCTCATTCTCCGAAGATCTGAAGACCGAACCCGTTCATCAGCAGCAGTGAGATCTTCTTACCACGGGCCGAACCGAGCTGAATGAACATTCTTGTCATCGAAGACGATACTCGTATCGCAGCATTAGTGGATCGCGCTTTGCGCGAGGGTGGGCACCGCGTCACCATCTGTTATGACGGCAGCGAAGGAGCGGACGTATTGATCAACGCGCACTTCGATGTCACTTTGCTCGACAATGGCAGCTAAAAAAATACTTATGAGTAACGACTTCTTGACGCGACTTATACGGATACTTAGAAGATGGTCAAGCTCAACATGGGAGAAGCCGTCATGATTTAGATCGATAACGGGGCCGGTGACGACGGTATCAGTACGTCTATGGGCGACGGGGGGACTTCGGTTTCACCCCAGGCTCTCATCCCGCTGCACCCCAGCAGACAGACTTCAATTATGAGCGAGGATTCTGAGCGGATCTGCACATTCAATGGTGTGGGTCGCAGTCAAATCGATAAGGGCGTCGCCTTCTGGCTGAGGCCACCCATCCTATCGGCAGACATATCCACCTCAATCAGGGGACCCCCTGCGGTGTAACCAGTGAGATTCCAACTGCGGCGTTCTCCTCGGAGGTCGCCATCCAATAACCATAACGTTTGGCTGCGTCCATAAAATACTGTAACTCGTCTGCTGTTGGTATTTCCTGTTGACTGCCCGGAGCTATGGGACGACCGATTTCTTTATAGAAGCGGCCCAGCTTCGCGGTTGTGACGATAAGGCTGGACGCTGGTTTGGCAGAGCGATTCAGAAGGCCATGCTTCACCCCGTTGGGCACTTGAATAAACTCGCCGGGGTTGCAAACGATCTTCCTGAACTGACCCTGTTCTTCTACTACAACCTCTTGTTGTCCGGAGAGCATAAAGAAGCACTCGATACCTTCGTGACTATGGATGGGGATAAAACCGTCTCTGGGAATCACACTTATCAAGATACAGAATGTCCCTTCTGCCTCCTCGGGCGAGGTGAGGAATTGTACCGTCGGCCCGAATAAGTCAAGCAGCGGATGTTCGCTCTCATGCAGCATCTGCGGGCCGTGAGTCACTTCTGTCTGGTTCTGCATAGTAAGCTCCTGGGGTCTCTTAGGGTTTGCGGGGTGGCTTTGTCGCCCGGGGCCCCTGTCGGCAAAGAGTTCGACGCGAGCCACATAGCTGCTAACGTCCGAGCCAGGACTCCGATTAGCGCACGTCGTTTCGCGGTGCCCACATTGGCGAAGAGAATATCAAGGTGATCCTTCCCTTTGGCGATCTGTGCGTAGAGACGGTCAAGGTCCCTGAGCCCAGCTGCGTCGCCCTGCGCCCCGTTCGCATTTCGCCCAATCTGCGAGACCGCTGGATCGAGCTCCTTCTGGCGGCGCCCAGTATCATAAACATATGCGCCTTCGGCTACATAACTCTCCCCCGTAGCGACTCCAATACCGCTGCTGCTACGCGTGATCCCTGTGACCTTACCAGCAGGTTTGCTCATTTTTTCCCTTCACGTTTTCTCTCATTCATCTTTATCCTTTGATATCGGCATGGGGCGCTCTACTAGTTTTCGAGCGATTCCTCTTTTCCGTGCACTGGCCGATGCCGCTTTCTCCCGAGCGTTGCAGGCATCTGTTAGGTAGAACACGCGGAGTGAAGGCTTATTCCTGTTCGCAACGGTCAGCCAATCCGTAACGAGTTTCTTCGGCGGGAATGATCATAGTGACAGACGGACGAGAGCTCACTCGGCTTCGCCGGTGGAACCAAAACGGACAAAACAATCAGGAACGGCTTTTCATTTCCGCAAAATACCAGATCCGACCACGAATTCCTGACCACGAATTTCGACCACGAATTTCCAAAATGCGACTTGTCGGGCACTACGGAGGATGCCTTGAGGATTGATCGTTAGAGTTGCCCGCGATCTGGGCTTGGCGTCTCCTCCGTGCACTTGGGTTAAATGAGTCCCTCGGCGTATCACTCTTTGAGATTTCAGTCGGCTGAAATCTCAGAATTTGCAGACCGTGCGCTAACAATGGCAATCAAGCGCAGTCAGAGAATCGGTACGATTGATCGATGGATATCAACTACGTTGTGGTCCCCGCGGTTGTTGTGCTGGTGGCGTGTGCAGCAGCGTCCTGTACGATTTGGCGCTTAATTAGGCTGAACAAAAGTGGTCGTTCCCCGACTCGGAAATTGATCCAACGGACGATTCTGTGGCCGTTTACAATGGTTTTCCTGGCTGTCGGGTTATCGACAACATTCAATGCGGTCGCACTATATTGGTATCGCCACCCACCTCCGGGCAATGTATACCGCGTGAACGGTCACCTGATTCGAATGGAGTGCATGGGCCAAGGTTCTCCCACCTTCAAATCATCGCGAAGGGTAGCGGACACTATTTTCACCTGCAGCGCCCCGATCTCGTAGAACGAGAGGTGTTCGATTTTGTTGACCGGGTTCGTGGGATCAAACCGGACCCCGATACTCCTCACTCAGTGACAGAAGAATAAACGACATTATGTAGTGCATCCCGGTAGAGAGAGGCAGGTCTTTGAGAAATTCAGCGCTAAAGCGCGTGATCAGAGTCGCGACTCTTTTACGGAGCGCTCAAGCGCTCCCCCCCGCATAAATGCGGGGAGATACGGGGACACGAATCACTTGCGAGAAGTGCGACGCGTTTTGACCTCTTCCGTTGCTTTGGTCCTCTTTTGGTTCTCGTAGAACTTCTTAGTGACGGCAAGACAGCGGTTCAGGCCGCCATCGCGGGAAAGAACTTCCCAACCTCGCCGCACGGCGACGGCACAGATCAGAATATCTACCGTGCCGGCCTCAACGCCCTGGTTTCTACATTCGTTATAGACGCGCGCCGCGTATTCGTGATCGGCGGTGCTGATCGGCTCGTCGAGATACGGGCCGAGCGCGGCTTTCACTTTGTCGAATTGGGCCTTTTCCTTGATACCCGACAGAAGTTCCTGACGGAGAAGCCCAAGCATCGCCACTCGACCATCCTGAATTGCCTGAACTAGTTCCGCCTTGAGCTTCTGTTCATCCGGACTCAGGCTGGCGGTGCCCTTGCGACGAAGCGCGAGCGACCAGACCGAGGTATCGACGAGCAGTTTCACCGCTCGTTCTCGATCTGGTCGCGGCGGCGGTTGGCCTTGTAGTCGTAATCTCCGAGGTAATCGATGGTATCGAACAGATCGAGGATCTGCATCTGTTTCCGACGACGGATGTACTCATCTAAAGCCGCAGTCACGGCCTCCTTCTTCGTCCCGTGATTTCCTACCTGGCGAGCTTCCTCGATCAAGCGATCGTCAATAGCTAGATTGGTCGGCATGGAGGCTGCCTCCTGTGCGTGTATCGTACCACACAGTACAACGTGTAGAGTGCTACACGCAGGTCGCCCCTATCCTGCCCGGGTCCTTTTGCCTCAAGGATCCTGTTGGATCAGCAAACGTCCCGCCTGTCGCGCCCGTTTCCTGAAAAGACATTGCCAGCGCTAAAGCGCGTGATCAGAGTCGCGACTCTTTCACGGAGCGCTAAAGCACTCCTCCCCCCGCATAAATGCGGGGGCTCCCACCAACTGTGAGAAACATATAGTTCGTCACTCGCTGCGCAGGACCTCCATGGGCTCCGTGGAGGCGGCGCGCTGCGCCGGCAGATAGCAGGCGACCAACGCCGTCGTCAACAGGACCAACCCCACCGCCGCAATAGCAGAGAAATCAAACCTGCCAATGCCGAAGAGCATACCTTGCATGGTGCGCTCCACGAAGTATGCGCCGGCCAGGCCCAGAACCAACCCGGCGCAAGCCAGGATCACGCCTTCTTTAATAACCAGGCCGATCACTCGCCCGCGAGTCGCCCCCAACGCCATGCGCAAGGCAATTTCATGAGCGCGCTGAGCCACGGAAAAGCTCATCACGCCATAGATGCCCACTGCGGCCAGCAACAAGGCCACTCCGGCGAAAGCGGCAAAAAGAACCATGCTGAAGCGATCACCGGCTAATCCCTGGTCCCTTACCTCTTCCATCGTTTTCGTATCGGTGAGCGCAATCTGCGGATCTGCGGCATGCACGGCGGCGGCGATACTCTTCGTCATAGAAGCCGGATTCTCCACAGTGCGCACGCCTATCCCCGTATTCGGCCACGGTATCTGCCAGAAGGGAATCAGCATCTCGGGAAAATCCTGACGCAATCCGAAACTGCGCACGTTGTGAAACACGCCGACAATCTGCCATTCCACCGGAGGGCCCAGCTTGGTGACGCCGGGAGTTAATTGCTCCACCAGCAGCCTCTGTTGCAAAGGGTTGGTTCCCCCCAGATACTTGCGCGCTAACTCCTCGTTGATGACCGCTACCTTTACGCTCGAGGCCGTATCCTGCTCGTTGAAAAATCGTCCCTTATCCAGGCGCATGCCATAGGTTTCAAAATAGTCCGGTGTGACCATGCCGAACCCGGTGACGGGACGCTGCGATGGATCAACAACGCCGGATTTGCCGGCGATGATGAACGGCATGCCGAAACCGGAACCTTCCAGCGGCCTGCCGGTGGCCACCGCGACATGCGAAACTCCCGGCAGAGCCTGAATGCCCGCCATCATGCGGCGGTAGTAGGAGATGATCTGGTCGGGCTCTTTGGAGCGGGAGTCAGGAACCTGAATATAGAAGGTAAGAATGTGATCGGTGCGAATGCCCAGATCGACATCCAGCAAATTGCGAAAGCTGTGAATGGCTAATCCCGCCCCGGCGAGCAAGGTAAGCGCCAAGGCAAACTCGCTCACCACCAGCACCTTGCGCAGGCGGTGGCGTCCACTCCCGGTGCCGGAGCGGCCACCTTCCTTGAGCGGCTCGGCGGGATCGATGCGCGAGGCATACCAGGCCGGAACACAGCCGAACAGAAGACCGGTAAGCGTCGTAACGGCGATGGCGAAGCCGAGGATAGGCAGATTTATGCGCAAATCCGCCTCAGTGGGCAGAGTACCGCGCGGCATCAACGCCAGCACGCCCTGCAGCAAGGCATAACCGAGGGCGATGCCCAGGGCCCCGCCGAGAAAGGCCAGCAGGAGATTTTCGGTCAGAAGCTGTTCGAAGATCATGGCTGGGGTCGCGCCCAGGGAACTGCGGATGGCCATCTCCTTCTGCCGGCTCATACTCCTGCCCAGCAATAGATTGGCCACGTTGACGCAAGCGATCAAGAGAACAAAGCCCACCGCACCGAGCAGCAGCCATAAGATGAGCTGGGTCTCTTTCGGCATCCATTCCAGTTTTTCCGGGTCCACCTGGGCGCCCCAGCCGTGATTGCTCTTGGGGTAAGCCTGCGCGACATGCGCGGTGACGTTATCCATATCGGCTTGCGCCTGCTTGATGGTGACTCCCGGTTTCAACCGTCCCATCACCAGCAGCCAATGAAAGTCGTGGTTGATCTGCTCCGGCTTGAAGACCAGCGGCACACACACCTGGGCCGGCGCGCGATCGGCCTGCCCCGGCGCCGTTATGCCGATCACGGTTCGGGGGGAGCCGTCGATACTCATCGTCTTACCAATGATGTGGGGGTCGGCGCCCAGCCGCTGCCAAAGCTTGTGGGTCATGATGACCACCTGGTCCTTGCCCGCCTCCCCTTCTTGCGGCAGGAAATCACGCCCCATGGCGAAGGGACTGCCTAACATGGTGTAGTAGCCGGGCGTATAGCGGGCGCCCTCGACGCTGATGGGTTGGTCTTTGCCGGCAATGTTGAACTGCCCCTCGGCGACGGCTTTCAGGTCCTTAAAAGTCGTGTTCTGCCGGCTCCAGTCGAGGTAGTCGCCGGCGGCCACGCCGTTGGGGTGGCCATTCACTTTTGACCAAACCACGACCAGCTGGTCGGGATTGGGAAAAGGGGTATCGGCGATCAGCGACGCATAGTCTATGGTGAAGATCGCCGTGGTGGCGCCTATGCCCAGCGCCAAGGTCAGCAATACGGTGAACGTGAGGCCCGGGTTCCTGAGCAACCCGCGCATGCCGAAGTGGAGATTCCGCAGAAGGTTCCGCATAGGATTGGCTTGGAGACAACTGTACGCTCATTACTTGACGTATGAGGCGGTCAAGCCGTTCGGGGTCTGGGCCGGCGCCCTCGACGTTACTGCGGTCGCTGAAATTATGGGCCCAGCCCCGGCGCAGTTCTTGCCAGTAGGTATCATGTCCCCATAAAGGCCCCGAGCTCAGGATTTCATCATGGCAGAATCAGAGTACCGCATACCTTTGCGCTCAGACTTTCGCTTCGTCCATGAGCCCCACCTCGCTTCGCACGAGGACTGGTTTATTGGCCGCGAAAGGGAGATTGAAGAGCTCACGAGGCGTCTCCAACACTCCGATGGCGGGTCATTTCTTATTACCGGCTATCGCGGGGTTGGCAAGACCTCATTTGTCCATCAAGCTCTCAACAACCTGGGCCGGCGAGTCAACCTGCTCGACGTCCACTTGAACATTGCGCGACCCGTTGAGCCCGCTGAATTGATGCACCTCGTGATCCGCCATCTCTACGAGCGACTGGTAGAGAAGAACCTATACCGGCAGCTCCCTGCGAAGACCCAGATCGGGCTAACGCTGGCGTATCAGCGCACCTCGGCGAACGTCGTGCGCAAGCTTTCCGAGAGCGGGGAGCGGGGAATTGAGATAGGCGATTTCGCATTGCCAGGAGTCAAGCTGCCGTTCGCACCCAAGCTGAGCATGAAACGCTCACGCAGCGTCGACTTCGAGACCTCATTCCTGGCCTATGACGACAAAACGGCCGAGCACGACGTGATTGCCATATCGCGCGCCTTGGCATCCGGCGTACCCGAACCCTGCCCCTGGTGGGTGAACATGCGCAGGAAAGTCTTCGGCGAAACGGCTCCGCTCAAGCCGCTTAAGATCGTCTTTGTCTTCGACGAGCTTGACAAACTCGACGAGTACCAACTGGGTGTTCAACAGTCCGACAAATTGGGTCCATCGTCGATGACCGCGGTTGAAGTGATGCTGGGCGGGCTCAAGACTTTGTTTACTACGTCAGGAATTTGCTTCGTCTTCATCGCAGGCAAAGATCTGCACGAGCGTTGGCTGCAAGATCTCTGGCGGGGAGACAGCATCTACGAAAGCGTATTCTCGTATGACAAATATTTGCCCTGCATGTGGACCGAGATCGACCAGATCTGCAAGAACCTGGTGGCCGAACCAGCGGGCCCTAACTCCGATTCGCAGCAGAATCGCGAACTGACCGACATTCTGTGGGGCTATCTGCGTTACAAAGGTCGCGGGACTCCTCGTCGCCTGCTCCGATCCTTCAACGAGATGGTGACGTGGACCAAAGATCCGCCCATAGGCCAGCCCGGGATCTCATTTGGGAAGGAAGACTTAAGGCGGGTCACGTTTTTTGCGGATCTGAATGCGAAACTTGAAGCGAACGCCGAACGCCTCTTTGGAGTCTCGTCAGAGGATGTAACCGGTACCCGGCAGGATCGGCGCCGGCTGGGTGTCTACTACGTAGTCGACTGGATGTTGCGCAAGGGCAAGGCAGATTTCTCGGCTGCGGAGGTGCTCGCCGCTTCGCACGAACTAAGCGCCCGCGTAAGCCTGGCAGAGGAGATCGCCACCGACGCTGTGGTGGCGCTGCTCGAGGTCCTTACCGCGGCCGACTACTTCGAGCTGCTGGCGCAGAAGCTCGATGACGTCGTTGTCGGCGATCCTTCCCTGGTTCCCGAAAAGAGATATCGGCTCACTCGCCGCCGCTTGGCCGAAATGAGCGGAATCGAGTTCTTATTTCATGATGACCACCCATCTTCGGGCAGCAATTTCTCTTCTAACATTCCTGCGGAAAAGCTGGTCGTCGGTAAATTCGTCGTGGAGGAGGTTCTGGGAGGTGGTGGAATGGGCACCGTCTACCGGGCTCTCGACAGACAGAGCAAGCGCTTTGTTGCGCTCAAAATACTTCATCCCTCGCTTAACGCAGATCCCAACTATCGCGATCGATTTCTTCGCGAGATGAGGGCTCTAAAGACCTTGGCACATCCCAACATCGTACCCTTCCTCGATGCGGGCGAGGCTGATCAGCAAGCCTATTTGGCGATGGAGTTCATCGACGGCGTGGATCTAAAGGTGGTGATCAAGAGCGCTGGGCATCTTCGACCGGAGGTTGCGCTGGCGATACTGCTGCCAATCGCTCAGGCCATCGGATTCGCTCATTCCAAGGGATTTTTCCGCCTGGATATCAAACCTAACAACATCCAGGTGAGCTATTCCGGAAAGGTTTACCTTATGGACCTGGGCATCGCCAGGGAACTGAACGCCGATTCCGACGTTACGGCGACGGGTCAGTTAATAGGCACGCCGCTTTACATGTCTCCGGAGCAGGTTCAGGGCCGGGTTGTGGACTTCCGCGCGGACATATACTCGTTTGGGGCTGTTCTCTACGAGGCTCTCACCGGAGTCTCGCCGTTTGCGGCGAGCGAAATGGCACTTGTACTGCAAAAGTTGCTGTATGAGGAGCCAGTCAGCCCTGCCAAGCGAGAGCGCGGGATTCCCGAATGGCTGGACCGGGCTGTTCTTAAGTGCCTCAGCAAGGATCCGGCAGAACGATTTCAGAGCATGGATGCGCTTTACGATTTTCTGCGAAACTCTCATCGTTTGACGTTAGCGTCCGCTGAGATGGTGGCGTCCATTGCCTCCGAGTCGCGGAGCCGGAAGCTTGGCGTTGAATATGATCGGAACACCGCAACGCAGCTGGTTGACCCTGGCGTTCCTGCCCCTGTGATGGAGACCCAGGAGCGATTAGCGACATCCTTGGGACCTGAGACTCGTTTCCGTGTCATGGGCTCTCCACTCGAGTCGACTTTGGTGCCCACGCCTCGCTTACGATGGATCGACCCAGAAGGTGGACAGCGATATTATGCTCTTCCGTTACAGGCTACATTTATGGTCAGCATAGGACGAGCGAACGATAACGACATCGTTCTTGAGGCGAATGGCGTCTCCAGGTATCATGCACAGATCCGCTCCGACGATCATTCTTTGCAACTCAACGACCTCAACTCCAGGAATGGAACCTACGTGAATTCCAGCCGGATCTTTAAACCACATACTCTCTCGCTTGGCGATAATGTTCAGCTTGGGGAAGTGGCCCTGACGTTTTCGACATGACCAGGTCCAAAGACTTCGCACGAAAAATCTGTCCTAATGACAAAAAAAGCCCGTCGAGCCCCACGGCACGCTCCACGGCAGGCCGGGACAGGCGGGGCAGGCAAAAGCGGCACTCAGCTGTGCTGGCGGCGGCCAGGATGGTTGGGGTCGGTGAATTCGAGCAGTTCGATGGGCGCGCCGTTTTCGACGATGAACGCGACGCGGACACCGTCGGATGGGCTGTTGGGAGGAATCAGGATTTCGCGGCCAGCAAGCTCGGAGGCGAGATCAGCCACTTCAAACGCCACGTGCGGAACTTGCCGGACGAGATCAGGGACCGCCGCGTCCGCTTCAAAACGCATCCACTCCACGCCAAATTCGCTTTTGTCGTGGCTGACGACAAAAAGTTTCAGGTGTTTCAAGTGGGTCTCGCCAGGCCTCGCTTCCGTAGTGGGAATTCCGATGTGATGGTACCGGCGCATGGTTTTTCGCTCCCCGCGGAATTGGCACAAATTGTACGCTGCCGTTACCGCGTTTGAAAGCGCGCCTAATGGACCTTGACCGCGGAGTTTTCCAAAACGACGTTGGAGAGCACTGGGGGCCCGAACGGGTGCATCGGTTCACCTACGCAATCAAACGCTCACCATGCCGCCGTCGACGAACAGCTCAATTCCGCGAATGAAGCGGCTGTCGTCCGAGGCCAGGAATACAGCGGCCTTGGCAATATCCAGCGGTCGTCCAATCTCTCCGGCGGGCACCTTGGAGATGATTTCGTCCTTCAGTTGGGTCACAACTTCGGCCGGAAGGCCAGTCTTGTCGAATATGGGAGTTTCGATCGGACCGGGGCTGATCACATTGACGCGTATCTGCCGCTCCTTGAGGTCCATCGTCCAGGTGCGCGCAAAAGAACGGATCGCTGCCTTCGTGGCGCTATAAGCTGAGAATCCGGGAAAGCCCACTTGGGAAGCGTTTGAGCCGCAGAGAAGAACAATTCCGCCATCCGGCATCATTCGCACCGCCTTTTGCACTGTGAACAGGAGCCCGCGCAAATTCACGTTGAAAATCTCGTCGTAGTGCTCCTCGGTGATGTCGCTGATCGCCGCAGGTTTGCCCAATCCCGCGTTTGCAAACACAATGTCGACTCGTCCCTTCTCCCGCTTGACCTGCGCATAGAGCCGATCCAGGTCGCCAAGGTTCGAGACATCGCCCTGGACTGCGGTCACATTTCTTCCGATCCTGGCGGTCGCCTCGTCCAGTTCTTTCTGACGCCGCCCGGTAATAAAGACATGCGCTCCCTGCGCTACGAATTCTTCGGCGGTAGCCAGTCCAATACCGCTATTGCCGCCAGTGATCACGGCTACCTTATTGTCCAGTTTCCCCATCGAGGTGATTCCTCTTCTTTCCCGTTTGTCGTCCTCAGAAATAACACCGCGATGTGAGTTCTATTCCGATGTGCCTGAATTTCCGCCATCTGTCTCGTTGCTTCCCGGCAACGATGGTGCGGGAACACAGCTTGCGGGGATAGGTGTGCTGAATACCGCTAAAGTGTCAAATTAAGGTGAAGTGGTGATGGCGGGTCCGACAAAAGACACATTGAGCTTCGCGGGAGTGAACGCTATAAATGCATCAGTCCGGTGGAAGCTTGAGCCGGTTTGGAGCGCCCCCAGTGAAGTCTTCTACTGACTGCCCTGATTCAGAAGTGTTATCGATAGCCGAGAGAGAACGTCTTTTTCGTGAGCTTGCCGATGAATTTGGTTACGACCTGATGTCGAAGGTGGCGAACTACAGCTACATCAACCGGCTTGGGGCTCTCGATCAAAAAGGAAAACTCAATCCAGACTCAGACTTCTAACTCAAGACAATTCAATAAAACAGGCTCCAATTCAGCGATGATGCGGAGCCTTTTCTGCGTCTGAAACTGCAAGGCAAATCGGAATTGCCACTGATTCAAGATTTGCAACAGGCAATCGTAACAGCCTTGTAATCGCCAAGCGGAGTGTTGGCCGGTTAGCGGGAATATTCTGTCGTACAAAGCATTTATAGCTTCAGAGACTTTTCCAGTAGCGATGATTGAACCTTCGCCAGGGATTGTCCCCAGGGAGCTATATGAAAATATTACTTGCATCCATGCCGGCTACCGGACACTTTAATCCGGTACTCGTCGCGGCCCGCATCCTCAAGGAAGCAGGTCACGAAACAGCCATCTATACCAGCGTGGTCTTTCGCGAGAAGACTGAAAGAGCCGAGGTACGGTTCTTTCCTCTGCCCGAAGACGCCGATCAGGATGTGCGTGACTTCATCGCATCCTTCCTGGAAAAGCATAAGGTAACACCCGGCCCTGAGGAGCTGGAGAAGGCCTACACGGGCGTCTTCATCGGTCCCATGGTCTCCCAGTTTCGGGGGCTGCAGGCGATTCTCAAAGAATTCCGTCCTGATGTTGTGATACACGAGACCGGCTTCGCCGGCGTATTTCCAATGCTTCTCGGCCCACGCTCCGAGCGGCCGGCGTGCGTTTATTTGGGGATCACCGCAATGGCTCTTGAGCGCGCAGATGGCGCACCGTGGGGACCCGGACTGCTGCCGAGCGAAGATCCGGAAAAACGGAAAGAATATGCCGAGATCGCGCGTAACATTTACGAGAAGAGAGACCTTCCCATGCGAAGTGCAGCTGACAAGATGCTGGCCGATATCGGCCTGCCACCGTTACCAGGCTCGCTCTTCGCGTCTGGGGCAATGCTCGCAGATTTAATCGTTCAACCCTGCGCTCCTGGTTTTGAGTTCCCGCTGCGCGAATCAGAAGAGAGGTTGCACTTTATCGGAACATTGCTGCCGAGCGGCGCCGGCGATGTGCCTGCAGAAATCAAGAAAGCAAAAAAAGCGGGAAGGAAAATTGTTCTCGTCAGCCAGGGAACGATCGCCAACAACGATCTGGGCAAGTTGCTGGCTCCGACGATTCTCGGTCTCGGTGAGCGCAAAGACTTCCTGATCCTCGCCACGACCGGTGGAAAACCCATTGAGAACATTCCCTGCACGCTCACTCCGAACACGATTGCTTCGCAGTACCTCAATTTTGGCGAGATTCTTTCCGACGTCGATGTCTTGGTCGCCTTCGGTAGCTACGGAACGGTGACGCAAACGCTCAGCTTTGGCGTGCCCATGGTGGTCGCGGGTATGGGCGAGGACAAGCCGGAGGTTGGTGCTCGCGTCACATGGACCGGAGCAGGCATCTATCTCGCCACAGACACGCCGACGCCTGAGCAGGTACGCGATGCGGTCGACCAGATCCTTGCCAAGCCGGAATACGGCGCTCGTGCGCAGGAGCTTGCCCGGGAGTTCGCGTCCTATGACTCAGCCCAAAGGCTAACAGAGTTGGTGCAGGCGGTAGTTGCCGAGCGGGAGGTGCTCATAGGTAGCTAGTGGACCTTGCCCGCGGAGTTTTCCAAAACAACGTTGGAGAGCACTGCGGTATCGGACTTATCCGGCAAATGCGAGCAAAAGCCGATGCCCACGTAGAAAGGTCCGTCGATGTGCAGGTTGATGGGGGGCCCGAACTGGTGCATCGGTTCACCTTCCAGGCTTACGAAGAGGGCAAAGGAGTCGCCTCGCTTCTCGATGCCGATGCGCTGGGCAAAGACAGGGACGAGGCTGTCAGGGCTGGCGCCCCCGGGACGGCCGCGGCCCCCGACGCGAAACTCCATATCCTTGACGCGGACGTTCTTCTCCGCGCGCTGCGCCAACTGGATCATGCCCGCACCGTGCAGGGCGGCGATGGCCTCTTTGGAATCGTCTTCAAGATCCTGACGGATGATGAGCACGGCCTTGCGATCGCCGAAACCCGTGGTGTCAGGGAAGGTAATGCCGGCGGCGAGCGAAACGTCGCCAGACATTTTCTTCCACAAATAGCGGAACTCGTCGCGCGTGTACCACACGTTGTAGCCGGCAGAGTGGATGGTGTACTGGCCGGCGGCCGCATCGTAACTTGCACTGCCCGGGACCAGCGCGCTGCCAATGTCTGATTGACCCTCGAAGATGCCGATCGGTGTATCGAAGTTCTTGCTGGGCCGGTGGAAGTCCGTTGGCGGCGCCACCTGCACATGGTTGGCCGAACCGGGCTGGGCCCATGGAGGCGCGGCGGGCGCCTGCGCGCAGAGCAGGCGTGGCGCGAGGCACAGCGCCACAAACAGTAGCAGTTGCGGATTCTTCATTCGCTGTCTTTGCTGCAGGCAAAGTTGGCGGCATCGTTGGTATCGCCCGTGCCCTTGTACTTCGCTACCGCGGGATAAGGGCACAGGGGGCGGGTCATCATCACCTTGTTATCCGGCGTGTATTTGGTGGCGATCACATCTTTCGCGGGAACACCTTTCTCTACCCAATCGACCAGGGCATCAAACACTCCATACTTGGGACCGCTACTGGTGGGGATTCCCAGCTGGCCAAAGGCGGATGGGCCCGGGCCGCCGGTGCAATGCTCCATGCCGGGCACCATGTAGAGGCGCATGAACGAGTCTGTCTTCTCCGCGCCTACCGTCTTCTGAACGCTCTGGTAGTAGGCGACGCTGCTCCAGGGCGAGATGGCAGGGTCATCCCAACCGTGATACATGATCAGTTTTCCGCCATGCGCGGAAAAGGGGCGCAGGTCCGGATTGGTGGAGTCCAGAGCGGTCGCAGTTTCTTTGCCGGCAGCAACGAGCGAGGCATCCACGTCCGCCGTCAATATGTTCCATTTTGGGTTGCCGGTCACCATGTAGCGAAAGTAGTTCTGCGCGTACTGGACTCCGGAGCCCGCTCCGGGACCCTGGCCAAGGACCCAGTTGCCCCAGGCGCCCGACTCATCTCCCATCGAATAGCCCGGCATGATGGATCGTCCACGTCCATCCACACCGCCCGCATAAAGCTTCTTGAGCGAGTTGACTTGCGGTTGGGTGAGGCACTCCACGGAGTCTCCTGCTTTGCATAACAGCACCGACGGATCAAAGTGGCATTTCGCCGGATCGCCGATGATGCCATCTTTCACTCCGTCCAACGTGTCGCATGCGGCGAGAGCAGCGCGCTCGATGGCAGGCAACTTCATGCTGGAGATGTAGGCCCGCGGGTCACCCGTTATTGCCTGGGTAACATCTACCCCCGAAGACAACAAGCGGGTCCAGTTGTTGGCCGGCGCTCCGGCCAGGATACCGTCGTAGTCTTCGGGGAAACGCTGCGCTTCCATCAGAGCCTCGCGCCCCCCATCGGAACAGGAATCGAAATAGGCCTTGGTGGCGGTCTTGCCGTAGTAAGCCTTAATCACATCTTTAGCGCGCTCGGCGGTCAAGTGGACGGCGCGCCAGCCGAAGTCTTTGATCTTCTCCGGATGACCAAAGGCCCAGCTCGCATCCTCGCCCTCCGCTTGATGGCCGGCATCGGAGCCGGCCGTGGCGTATCCGCGGCTTAGATTGCCGGCCAAGCCTCGATATCCAATGGACCCTGCGAACCCGCCGTTGCCTACTCCGAGAAAGCGGCTGTTCCAATCCTTTTCCGGGAGCCAGACTTCGAAGCGGATTTCCGAATCCGCCGTGGGCCGAAGCACTCCGGTGACCCGGCAGAATGGAGGCAGTTCATGGAGCGGCTTGTCGAGTCCCAGCACCTCCAGATCGCCGGAAGTAACTCGTTCCGCCATGTTGAAGGTCGTATCCGGAAGCTTCAGGTCTTTGATGGCCGTGCAGCTATCGGCATGGAGCAACGGGGCCGAAGAGGCAAACGCTAGAAGGCAGGCGAGAACGATTCTGGTTGGTTTCATTTCGAGCGGGTCCAATGCTCCCTACGAAGATGAGAGCATTGTAGCCGGATCCCGGTTCGAAACTCACCGCCGCCGGGCGTTACCCCCCAAATCAACTTGCCGCTTTATCCTTTAAGGAGCGTGGTTACATAGGCTGGGGTTAACGGGATTCTGCGCGGGTGTACTCCGGTGGCATCGAAGAAGGCAGCGGCGACGGCCGGCGTACACACGGCATTGGCGCCTTCCGAGCCGCCGCCGAAGCCTTTGTCATCGCGTGAAATCTGCACCACTTTGACCTCGGGTGTCTCTGCCATGGTCAGGATCTTGTAGCGGCTCCAGCTAGTGCTGGTTATTTTTCCCTTATCGAAGGTGACCTCTTCTTTGAGCGCTTCGCTGACACCCATGACCACGCCGCTCTTCATGCAACGTTCCAGTTGCCGGGGGTTGATGATTTTTCCGCAGTCGGCGCCGATGGTGAACTTCGTCACCTGCACTACACCCGTATCCGGAGTCACTGTTACTTCGGCGATCCCCATCCAGCAAGAATTCTCGCGGATCATGATCCCGACTCCGCGGCCGGTGACGGGCGCACTGCCGTTGCGGCGCGCGCCGGGGTTCGGCGAAGGGCGCGGCTCCCATGCAGCTGCCTTGGCCGTAGCCTGGATGATGTCGATGAGCCGCTGGTCGGTGGTGTGCAGCAGCCGGAACTCAATGGGATCGATGCCGGCGCAGGAGGCTGCCTCGTTCATCAACGACTCGAGCGCGAAGTTCTGCTGGCGCTGGCCGGGGGTGCGCATGATCAGGCCGCGCAATCCGGCGGTGGGCGAATCCGCCCCCAGGTTCGGCATCCCATACACCTCTTCCCGCCGGGTTTGAATCTTGTCGTAGGGCCACACGGTGGCAATCCAATAACCCGGCTTGGGCTGGCTGCAAGGCATGCCGGCGAGAATAGCGCCGACAATCCGGGCGTCATTCGACTGGGCAGAGTAGAAGGCGCTGTGGAGGGCGGTCACGCAGCCATGGTCGTCGAGACCGCAGGTTATGTCCTCCACCCATCCGGGTGAGGATGCCGACCACGCCAGGTCGTCCTGCAATGTCCACTGCACACGTACAGGCTTGCCGGTCAACTGCGAGAGGATGGCGGCATCGCCTTCAGCGCCGTCGCCTCCGAAGGTGGTGCGCCCAAACTGGCCGGCGTGTTCCAGCCAGCGTACGACTACTTTTTCGATCGGTGTGCTTAGCGTGTTTGCAATCTGTGCTCGCAATCCCTGAGAGTTTGCCGAATGGGTCCACACGGTGGTTGTGCCATCAGCGCGCACGTCTGCCACCGCGACAAAGGGACCGATCGGAGCGTGCTTCATGTAAGGCTGTTCATAAGTTGCCGAAACAGTTTTCGATGCCTTCGCCAGGGCCGCTTGGACATCGGCTGCCTTCCCGTTGCTTTCAGAGGGCGCACCCCACTTGTAGTCGCGGAAGGCCTGGGTCAGATGATCGCTGCCCGGGAGACCGGACCATTCGGTCCACTTGGTGCCGGAAGCGACCGCTCGAGCAGCGCTGACTGCCTCCCATTCATCGGGGGAGAGCACTGCGACCAGATTTTGTTTGGTGATCACCTGCGCGTTGGGGAAGCGCGTCTTGTCCAGCGCTGCAACGGAGATTAATGTCGAACCGAGGGTTGCGGGGCGCACCATGCGAGCATGAAGCATCCCGGGCAGAGTGACATCGCAGCTCCATTGTGTCTTGCCCGTGACTTTGCCGGGAGTGCCCGGCATGGGGTGGGATTTGCCGACGACTTTGTACTGGCTCATCGGCTTCATCGGCGGGTCTCCCAGAACGGTCAGACCGTCCAATCCTGCCAAGCCATTCCACTCCGCGGGGTCGACCTTTGGCGGCGCGCCTGAGACTGGAATCTTCAGATCGAGCTGCTGGTCTCGAATGAGTTCTCCATAGCGGATGCTCTTGCCGCCGCCAGAGACGACGCCATTCGTAACCGTGAGAGTAGTGACGGGAACGCTGAGCTTTTTTGCGGCTAGCCCGAGCAGCGCCTGGTAGGTATAGGCTCCCACTTTGCGCAGGTTCGCTGCTCCATGACGGAATCCTGCGGAGTAACCGCCATCCGGCGTTTTATCTGTGTCGCCCATGAGCAGCGTGATGGATTCTGGTTCGACGCTCAATTCTTCGGCGATGACCTGGGCATAAAACGCGCTCATGCCGGTGCCGATTTCGGTGCGGCCGGTGCGCACCAGAATCGTATTGTCCTGTCTGATCTCAAGCCATGACGTAAGGTGGCTGGTTGCGGGCGGTACATCCGCGCCCATGGCGGAGAGCCCGGGAAACGTGAACGACACCATGAGAGCGCCGCCCATCTTGACGAATCCGCGTCGGGTAAGCTTCGGCGTAATGTTGCGGTCGCTTGAGTGATCGGTCTTTGTCAGCATGATGGTCACGCTCCAGGAGCCCGGGGAATTGGAAGTCCCGCCAGCAGGGCTAAAGAGCTTGCGGAAAACGCTTTGTACGAAGGGCACGGCTTCAGCCGTGCCGTAAAAAGCCACAACAATGAGGGCTTTAGCTGCGGCTACCGAGGGAAGAACTGATGTCTCTCCACGCGGTATCCGCTTAGCCCCTGAGGTACGTTTTTCCAAGCTTTTGCCTGCACGGAGTTACTGTGAAAAACCGTACCTCAGCGGCTAAAGCCGTCCCCGCGCAGTAATTTACGGCACGGCTGAAGCCGTGCCCTTCGTACAAAGCGTTTTTCCGCAGCCGGTGAAAGCCCGGACCCTTCAAAGGCCAGACTCTTTTCGCAACCTGCTACGCAGTCATGGTTTTAGAAGCAAGCTGCACAGCATCGATGATGGCCGCATACGTACCGCAGCGGCAGAGATGAGGGGAGGGGGGCTTATTGGTAAAGGCGTCTTTGATCTGCGCCACGGTAGGCTTGGGATTCTTCTCCAGCAACTCAACAGCGGCGATGATCATTCCACTCTGGCAGTAGCCGCATTGCGGCACTTGTTCGTCAATCCATGCTTGTTGAACCGGATGTAAAGTACTGGCTGCGTCGATTTGGCTCAAGCCCTTCTTCTGTGCCCAAACCTGAGCCAGTCCCTCGATCGTTGTTACCCGCTTGCCAACGGCGGAGGAAAGGGGAGTGATACACGAGCGCAGTTCTGCTCCATCGACCAGAACGGCGCACGCGCCACACTGCGCCATCCCGCAGCCCATGCGCGGACCGGATAACTTCAGCTCATAGCGCAGCACGTACAGCAACGGTGTTTCTGGGGCAGCGGAGACGAGATGCTGAGCTCCGTTCACGGATAAAGCTAGTTGGTCCGCCATTTTTCCCGCTCCTTCATAGCCCCGCCCCGCCATGCCGTCGCCACCAGGTACCATACCGGCCAACTCAAAGCCCAATTGGGAATCCACGCGCCCCTACTAGTCCAAGCGGGAATCGTGAGCAGGGTGATGGCCGTGGCCAGGATAAGTGCCGATCGCGTTTTGATCTTCGCAATCTGCATCCCGTGGCAAACTCCCCAGATCGCAGGCAGCAAAAAGAGAAGCAGGCAAAACCGTGACAGCGACTCCACGCGGAACCTGGCCAGGCAAAACACGCAGGGTAGAAAAGATAGGATGGCGCTTACCCGCACGGTTCGCCGCGAGATCGATCCCATGACAAATCCACCGGTCCAGGACCAGCCGATCAAGAGGAGAACATTGCACAAGAACAAAGTGAAACTCGGGCCCACCGTCAGCCCGGTCGCCTTGAAGATAGTTGGGTGGATCAGTCGCTGATAGCTCTGGCTGACAGAAAGGGAAAATCCCATCAGGAGCAGGCTGCCTGGCAAAGCCATACCCAACGATGCGAGCCACGGCCGCCAGTCCTTCCAAAGCGCGAGCTGCCGCCGGACCGCCAAGCCAAAGACATCGAGTACCCCCGGCAGCCCACTTTCGCCGGCTTCTCGCAAATCACCCAGCACGGCCTCGCGTTCGCCGGGTTCCAGCAGCCGGGCGGCAACCTCCACGAAAGACCAGCTGATAGCTGTCATGATGTGCTCCCAGTCCGGTTCGCTACCCATGACGCGCCGCGGCTTACCCGAACCACCACATCGTAAAAGTCCTTCGCCGCCTTCACGCCTTTAGGGGTTACGCGAACCATGCGTTTGGCGCGGCCGCCGCGTTCCGCCGTGGCCTCGCCCATCCAGGTGGTGAGCAGGCCTTTCTTTTCCAGCCGCTCGATCGTCGTGTAGAGCGCACCGATGGAGCACTTGCGCCCGGTAGTCTGCTCAATTTCTTCTCGAATGGCAGCTCCATAAGCCTTGTCTCCAAGTCCGGCCGCCGCGGTGATCATCAGGTACTCGAATTCGCCAAGCATGATTAGAATTACATTGTGATGCTAATCCAGCCTTCCGTCAAGGTACTCTTTCTTAATATTTCAAATGGCACGTTTTTTGGAGGCGGCGGTGATTTCCAGGATCTTGTCGGGACTACTCATCCTTTATATGTATATGGCCAGCGCCTCGTGGGCGCAGAGCCTTGATCTCGTGATTCGCAACGGTTCAGTTCTCGATGGCTCCGGCTCTCCGGCCCAACAGGTGGACATTGGCATTCGCGGGGATAGAGTCGTTCTTATTGGAAAGAGCCTGAGGCAAAAGGCGAGACGGGTCATTGATGCCCACGGTCTGATGGTCGCGCCGGGATTTATCGATCCCCATACGCATACCTTTGAAGATCTCTCCAACCCGGCGACCAGCCGCAACGACGCGTACCTGATGCAGGGCGTGACGACGGTAGCGACCGGCAACGACGGAAGCAGTCCTCTGCAGATTGCCGATGCGCTGCACAAGTGGGCACAACAAGGCATCGGCACCAACGCCGCCTTATTTATCGGCCAGGGCTCCGTGCGCAGCGCTGTCATGGGCATGTCGGATGCCAAGCCCACATCTGCGCAAATGGATTCCATGAAGGCGCTGGTGGACCGGGGAATGAAGGATGGGGCGATCGGCATGTCCACCGGCCTGTATTATGCGCCGGGCAGCTATTCCAGCACCGAGGAAGTGATTGCCCTGGCCAAGGTCGCGGCCGCGGACGGTGGCATCTACGACACCCATATGCGAGACGAGAGCACGTACAACATCGGGCTGCTGGCGTCGGTGCAGGAAACCATCAGGATCGGCAGGGAAGCACAGATGCCCGTCATGATTTCGCACATCAAGGCGCTGGGCCGTGATGTGTGGGGGCAGAGCCCGCAAGTGATCGCGTTAATCGATGCGGCCCGGGCTGAGGGCGTGCGGGTGACGGCAAGTCAATACCCGTACGATGCGTCGGGAACCAGCGTCGAAGCCGCGTTGATACCACGGTGGGCGGAGGTTGGGGGCTCGGCTGCATTGTTGCAGCGGATTGGAGATGCAGCGGTGAGGCCGCGCCTGATGGATGAGATGCAGAAGAACCTCGACCGTCGCGGCGGCCCCGAGTCTTTGCTTATGACTGCGTCGCCGGACAAAGAGTTTGTCGGCAAGACTTTGGCCAAGGTCGCGCAGCAGCGTGGTGTCTCGCCGATTGAAGCGGCGTTGACCGTCATTCAAAAAGGCGGCGCGGACGTTGCCTCCTTCAATATGCAACAGTCCGACATCAAAAATTTCATGCGTCAGGACTGGGTGATGACCTGCTCGGACGGCAGCCCTGGCCATCCGCGGAAATATGGAACATTCCCGGAGAAGCTGCGCAAATATGTCTTTGACGAACAGGTCATCACGCTGCCTTTCGCCATCCGCTCCAGCACTTCGCTGCCGGCAGAAACGTTAGGCCTGAAAGACCGGGGTCTTCTCAAGACCGGCTATTTTGCCGATGTGGTGGTGTTCGATCCCAAGACCATCCGCGCGCGGTCGACCTATGAACAACCCAAGCTTCTGGCAACCGGCGTACGCTATCTGCTCGTGAATGGGCAACTCGCTATTGATGGGGGCGAGCTGACGAATGCCCACGCAGGGCGGCCGCTCCCGCATGGATCTCCGGCAAAACTTTGATTGGAGACTGGTCCGTTGTGTTGGTCAGGGAAGGGATGAGGATATATTGGTCATGGTTGAGCACGGTAAGCTTCGAGGACACCATGAAATCACTCTCCATACTATTGACCTTGGCTGCACTCCTAACCGGCAACGGATTAGCCCAGATGAACCATACGATGGTTGGTGAAGACACGGTCAAGATTTCCGACCACGTCTGGGCGATCATGGGCTTCCCCAACATCGCCATCGTGGTGGGTAGCCGCGCTACGCTGGTGGTGGATACCGGTATGGGTGCGAAAAATGGAGCCACCGTCGCCGCCATCGTGGCCAAGCTTGCGCCCCGTAACACGAAGCTCTTTCTCACCACCACCCATTTCCATCCCGAGCACGCGGCGGGCGAACCTGGCTTCCCTCCGGGCACCATCCTCATCCGTGACGCGGTGCAGCAGCAGGAAATGGAGAAGCATGGGCAGGAGATGATCGACATGTTCAGCAGCCGGTCGGCGCAGAATAAGGAGCTGCTGGCAGGCGGGGTGTTGCGTCCACCCGATGTGACCTTCGACCAGGAAGCGACCGTCGACCTCGGCGGCGTCACTGCGCGGCTGCTCTGGTTCGGCGGTGCCCACACCAAGGGTGACGAGCTCACCTTTGTCGAACCCGACCGCACCCTGGTCTCGGGCGATGTGGTGCAGAACAAGACCATGCCGAATATCTTTGGCGATGGCGGCACACCCGCGACCTGGCTGGCCGTGCTTGACAAAGTGGAGGCTCTGAATGCCGCGCATGTGCTGCCCGATCACAGCGATCCCGGGGATGGTTCTCTGGTGGGGGCCGAACGAGGCCTGATCTCGGAGATCCGCACCCGTGCTCTGGCGCTTAAGGGGCAGGGCATTTCCGCCGACGATGCCGGGAAGCAGATTACAGCCGAGCTCAAGACACAACATCCCGACTGGCCCAACACCAACGCTGCCGGCTTCGTCAAAAGCGTTTACGCCGAGCCTCAGTGATTCTCCGATAACTCACTCGGTCCGCAAGGCCCGTATCGGGTCGACCCTAGCCGCCCTTCGGGCCGGGAAGTAGGCGGCCGCCAGACCACTACTCAAGAGCAGCAGAGTGACCGTCCCCATCGTCCATGGATCGTGAGGCCTGACTTCATAGAGGAAGGTGCCCAGCACCAGGCTGGATAGATAAGCCAGCACCAAGCCTGTGGCCCCACCGATAAGTAGCATCCAGACCGCCTGCCTCATGACCAACCAAGCCACCTGGCTGCGCTGCGCTCCCAGGGCAATCCGTACCCCAATCTCGCGGGTTCGCTGGGTGACCAAGTAGGCTAGCAAGCCATAGATGCCGGAGACGCACAGCAGCAGGGCCGCTCCACCAAAAATCTCCAGCAGCCGCGCAGCCAGCTGCTGGCTGCCATAGGAGTCTTCGACCACCTGGTCCATGGTGGTAAAGCTGCTGCCCATCAACTCGGGGCTCGCGGCACGCATGATAGCGCGCAGTTCGGGCACGATGGAAGCAGGATCGCGCTCAGTGCGCACCGCGAGATCCATCGCCATATTTTCCGCGCTCATGTAGAACATGCTATCCGGATCCGGCGGGATCTGCGGCAGGCAAATCTCGATCTCCGGCTGCGACTGCTCCGCCACGGATACCTGATGCTCATCGTCAAGCACACCAATCACCGCCGACCGTCGATTCTTGTCATAACTCAGCAAGCTCTTGCCCAGTATTTTGGCCGGATCAGCATCCTCGCCTTCATACTCCTTCGCAAAAGCCCGATTCACCACCACCACTGGTTGCGTGGTCGCTGTATCGCCCTGGTTGAAAAACCGTCCTTTCAGCATCCGGAAGCCGAAGACCTTTTGCATATCCGGGCTCACCGCCCGAAACTGGGAGCGCATGTCGCGCCTGCGTACGTCAGCCGCGCTCTTACCATCGATGCCGAAGGTAAACATCATATTGAAGGTCTTACCCAGCGGCACCTCCGTCATCAGCGCCGCGCTCTGCACACCCGGCAGATGCTGCAATCGCTCCAGCAGCGGCTGGTAGAGAGCTCGCTGAATATCTGCTCCGGCATACTTGTAGGCCGGAATGCTCATGTTCGCCACCATCACGTGGTCGGTACGGAATCCTAGGGGAACGTGGCGCAAAGCATAGATGGTGCGCAGCAGCAGACCGCAGCCAACCAGCAGAGTCAGGGACATCGCGATCTGAAGCACCACGAGCAGGGAACGCGTTCGGTACTGACCTTGAGCACCGCCACTCTGCGCGCCGCCCTGGCGCAATGCCGGTTCGATGGCGGCATGTGCAGCCAAAACCGCAGGCCACAAGCAGGAGATCAACGCACTTGCGAAGGTTAAGCCGAGGAGAGCGCTGACCACCAGCAGGCTCGGCGTCATCCTGGTGTAAAGGTGAAACTGTGTTTGTAGTGCGTACTCAAAGCCCTTGAGCGTGAGCAGGGCCAACCCGATGCCCAACAGCGAAGCGCACCCGCTCAGCACCAGCCCCTCCATCAACAACTGCTGGACGATGCGCCACCGGCCTGCTCCCAGTGCGCCCCGCACTGCGATCTCCCGCCTGCGGGCGCCGGCGCGAGCCAGCATCAAGCTGGTGACGTTCACGCAGGAGATCAGCCACAGCACGCCCGATGCTCCGAATAAAGCCAACAGGGACTTGCGCAAATCAGCGTCCACCAGCGAGTCGCCATAGCTCTGCACCTGGATGGACTTTACTTGGTCACCGTCATACGGATCGGTGTACCCTTTGGCCACCTGTCCTTGGATGACCTTCAGTTCAGCCTCTGCAGTCTTCGGACTGGCCCCCGCTTGCAACCTTCCCATGGTCTGGTAAGTGGGATTCTCGCGCCTGGTTCGAATCTTGTCTTTATCTCCCAAGACAATTGGCCGCCACACCAGTGGATATCCGCGCTCAAGGGGAACGAGAACCCGCGCGGCATGACACCAATCACGGTGTACGGTTGTCCGCTCAGCCTCACCACCTTGCCCAGGATGGCGGGATCCGCGCCGTAGGCGTCGCGCCAGATGGAATCGCTCAAGAGGATGGTGTGCTCATCTTCTGCGCGCACCGCTCCGCTTTCAGGAGCCTTGCTGAAGCTCCGGCCGAGTGCAGGACGCACGCCGAGCATCGGGATCAGGTTGGCGCTGATACGCGGAGCCTTCACCTGGGTCGCGCCGCTGTTACCCTCCAGGAAATCAAGATGGCCCTGGTCGCTCGCAAGCTGGTGGAAGGCCACTTCTCGCAGGGTATGACTTTGCTGCTGCCATTGCTCGATATCGAGAAACGGCGCGCCCCAACCCACAACGCCCTTGCTGCCGGCCTCTTTGATTTCCACCAACTCTTGCGCGCGCTGGTAGGGTAGTGGGCGGAGCAACACGCGATCGACAACGGTGAACATGGCGATCGTTGCACCCAGGCCGAGGGCCAGCGTCCCGATCGCCGCAATCGCATAGCCCGGAGCCTTCCGTAATTGCCGGAGGGCGTACCGTAAGTCGTGTGCCAGCCGTTCCAGCCATAGCCAGCCCCAGGTCTCGCGGGTGACGTCACTCACCAAGGCGAGGTTTCCCAGCTCCCGCAGGGCTCCGCTGCGAGCATCCTCGGCAGATTCCCCGCGATCCCTGCGATCTGCAATGGCCATCTGCAGATGAGCTTCCATCTCTTCCTCAAGCTCATTCTTGCGCCGATCGAAGGGATTCCAGCGGCGATTCATGCGTCGTTTCCTTCCGGCTCACCATGCATGATTGCAGCGACTGCTGCCACCATCTGCTCCCAGCGCGTCCGGTCCGTGGTCAGTTGTTTTTTCCCAGCGGCAGTGATGCGGTAATACTTTGCGCGCTGATTGCTATCCGTCTGTTTCCATTCCGCCCGCACCCACCCTTGCCGTTCCAAGCGATGCAGGGCGGGGTAGAGTGATCCCGTTTCTACCTGCAGCACTTCGCCCGAGTTCACACGGAGCGCCTGCACAATGCCATACCCATGCTGCGGCCCCCACTGCAGGGTCCGCAAGATGAGCATGTCCAGCGTTCCCTGGAGCAGCTCCACTCTGTTCTTATAGCGATTTCGTCCGATCATAGATGTAGGCACTCTATTCCCAAAGCATGTAGAGTGTCTACTGGCCGGCTTTTCCTTGGCTGGAGTAGGCTTTAAAAACCCCGCGGCTAAAGCCGGAGGAGAATAGTCCTGCGCGAGCCGCTCGGCTTGAAAGCCGAGCTCCCCCGCATGAATGCGGGGCTCCCACCCGCGAATTCTTGTTGTTACTCCGCGCGCAAGGCGGTTAAAGGATCAACGTGGGCCGCGCGAGCCGCAGGCACCGCGCTCGCTGCCAATGCAACCGCGGCTACACCGGTCACCGCCAAGAGATAGCTCACCGCGTCGAACGGCTTTACACCGTACAAAGATGATGTCAACGCGCGACCGACAAGCATGGCCAGCGGAATTCCTATCACGACTCCGATGGCCGTCAGCACCAGGCTGTCCTTGAGGATCATCCAAACCACCTGCTCACGCCGGGCACCTACCGCCATGCGCACGCCAATCTCCGCCGTGCGCATGCTTACGCGATAGGCCAGGGTTCCGTACAATCCCGTGGCCACCAGCACTATCGCCAGCAACCCAAAGAACTCGCCCAACCGGGCAAACATCAGCTGCTGCGAGATGGTCCGTTCAAACTGTTTGCGCTGCAATATGGGTTCGATCAGCGGCAGATCGGGATCCATCTGCGCGACCACGTTGCGCACCTCGGGCAGAATCGCCAGCGCATCGCCGCGCACCCGCATCTCCACATTCAGTGGGCCTTCTTCCGGAGCCTGCGCGTAGTCCCACCAGGACATCGGGATCGGTTCCTCGTCCATGCTGCGGTACTTGTGGTTCTTCACTACGCCCACGATCACGAACCCGTTGACTCGATGGCCCAGAGGGTTCTGGTTGGGCAGAAACCGTTGCGCGAACAGTTCATTCACAATCGCAACGTATGGCGAGGTAGCGTTGTCGGCATCCATGAACTCGCGCCCCAGCACTACAGGCACGCCCAGGGTATGAAAGAAGTCGGGGCCAATCTCATTGCTTCGAACCGTCGACAGGTCCTTTGCCACATCTGGAGCCTTACCGTCAACGGTCACACTGTTGTTATTCGACGACCATGATCCGAGCCGGGACTGCATCACCGTCACGGATTGCACTCCCGGCAGGACGCGCAGCCGGCGCTCCAACTCCTGGTAGAAGGAGACCAGCCTCGCTTCCGGATGGAGCCCCTGGGGATTCAAGCCGAAGACCACCAACCCGTCTGTCTGCATGCCCAGCGGGATATTTTCCAGGTTGCGCAGGGTGCGAAGCAGTAGGCCGCCGCCCACGAGCAGTACCAGACAGAGCGCCATTTGGAGCGCGACGATGATCCTGCCGGTTTGCGTCTTGCCTGCGTCTGCGCTCGAGGTGGCTGCGGAAGTCTTCAGCGCCAACTCGGCACCGCCGGCAATGGCCACGCGAAAGGGCGCCAGGCCAAAGAGCACGGCTGCGAACGCCAGAACAGCCAAAGTGAACAACAGGACTGTTTTATCTGGAGCAAGGCTCGATTCAATCAGAGCCCACTGCCCCAGCATGCGCGTCGCCAGCTGGGCAAATCCCCACGCCAGCGCGCCGGCTACTGTCACCAACAGCAAACTCTCGGTGAGCAGTTGGCGCAGCAGTTCGCTGCGCCGCGCGCCGAGCGCTAACCGCAAAGAGAACTCTCGTTGCCGGGCGGCATTGCGGGCCATGAGCAGCATGACTACATTGGTGAGGGCAATCAGCAGCACCAGACCAACCATGGCCATCGTCATGCGCAGCGGCCTCCCGTACATTCCGTCATAACCGGGAAAATTTTTGGCATCTGCGAAGCTCAGGACCGGCGGCTGCTCCCCCGGCATCGGCGAACCCAAACCAACATAGGCCGCCGTCTGAAACATCCTTTGCAAGCGCAAGACCGCCTGCTCCCGGCTTACCCCGGGAGCCAGCCGCCCCATGAGCTGCAGGCACCACCATGTCGGGTCCTGCTGATAGAGTTGGCCTTTTTCCGGGGGATTGCCCAACACATTGAGCTCGACGCGGTTCTGCAGCGGGATCCAGAAGTCCATGGAACGGCCCGCGTCTGTGCCTTCAAAACCTTCCGCGGTTACGCCGACAACGGTGAAGGGAACACCCTTCACATACAGCGTCTTCCCCAACACGTCGGGATCGCGAGAGAAGCGGCGAGTCCAGTAGCTGTAGCTGATTACCGTGGTCTGTGCGTGTTCTGTTTCTTCCTGGCGAGTGAATCCGCGTCCGCGCGCCAGCTTCACGCCCAGCGCGCTGAAAAAATTACCACTCACCATGTCGGCTTCCGCCGTCTCCGGCTGAGCGCCGATGCGCACATTCACTTTGTCCGTTGATAGTGCTGCGATCGCAATCACATCGCTCAGAGCGGCATTCTGGTGGCGCAGGGCGTCATAAACCGGATAGGAGAACATGGTTTGACTATCGATGGTCCCCGTTCCCTGCGGTGCGTTTGAGGTCCGCAGATTCACTACCTGCTGCGGATCGGCGATGGGCAGCGACCGCAACAGCACCGCATTCATCACGCTGAAGACCGCCGTGTTCGCGCCCACTCCCAGCGCCAGTGTGAGTATCGCTGTCACCGCGAACCCCGGACTCTGGCACAAGGAGCGCGATCCAAAGCGAAGGTCGCGCCATAACTTATCCCACCACTCCCATCGGTCTTTCATGTAGAAGCGTTCCTGCGCAGCACTGACATTGCCGAAGGCGCGCCGCGCTTTCCATCGGGCGTCGTCCTCGTTTAAGCCCTCCTGCTTCAGGTCGTCGGCTTCGAGTTCCAGATGCGCCTTGATTTCCTCGGCGAAATCCTGTGCACTGCGCTTGCGCCCGAACATAGTTATGCCTCCTCTCGCTGAGGTCCTTTGCTGGACTCCAGGATCAAATCCATGGCTCGTGTCAGCCGCCGCCACTCGCTGGTCTTTTCCAGCAACTGCTCGCGTCCCTTGGCCGTCAACGAATAGAAGCGGGCCTTACGGTTGTTATCGCTCACGCCCCATTTTGCGCGAATCCACTTTTTGTCTTCCAGCCGCTGCAGCGCCAGGTAAAGCGATCCGTGGTCGACGAAAAACACTTCTTCCGACTGGCGCTGGATTAATCGCGCCACGCCTTGCCCGTGGCAAGGCCCCAGCACCAGGGTTTTCAAAATCAGCAGGTCCAGCGTGCCCTGCAATAAGGCGATACGGTCGTCGTTGCTCTCTTGGGTAGCCATTCGACCCAAGTGTCCTCTTCTTTGGGTCGGATGTCAACCCAAATGGAAGAGAGCCTGGCCGGGCAGCGATTGTGCGTGATCCGGGCAACGCTCCGATTAAGAGGACAAGGTGCATACGATTAAAAGAACTTTATTTGTGGTTTGAAATGGGAATCGGTGTGTAGATACTTGTCAGGCTGTGCATTTTTCGCGGGTGATTCGGGATTAGACTGCAGGAACTATGAGAGCTTTCCGTCTTCTACTTCTGCACTTTCCATTGGCCTGCGTCATGGTGTGGTCTTCGCAGGCCGGACTCGCTGATAATACGACCGCGCATTCAAGATTTGCCGGCGTCTATCTTTCCCACTTCGCCCTTCCGTCCATGAACCTGAGCCTGGGTAGGGATGGTACAGCTACAGTTACAGAAGATCCCGGTAATGGGGCCACAACTTTGTTTGGTCATTGGGTCGACAGCGGCAGCCAGGTCACGGTCACGTTCGATGCCGTAGAGGGTGCGCCGCTGGAGTCGCCCATGGTTTTTGCGCCTGCCCACGATGGGTTGCAGGCGGTTACCTGGAACCATGCCGCGTGGGGTAAGGCGAATCCGCCACCGATGAAGAAGGGGTTCAAGGTGAAACAGCTCTATTGGCTGACTACTGGACCGTAGATTTCCCGAGGCAGGGGAGACTCGGGTCGAGCGGCGTTCATCGGCCTACGTGAATTCTCGAAATGGGACCGAACAGGCCGAACAGGTTGGCTAGCCAGATGACCACAATGATGACAACCACCCCGTTCAGGATGGACTTGATGCTCGATTGCATGGGTATGAAGCGATTCACGAGCCACAACAGTACTCCAACGGCGACGAGCGTAATGACGAGTTGCATGAGCGGCATCTGCTGTTCCTCTTTTTCGGCTTGGGAAGGGGGATCTTGAAGCCTGTGTGGAGTGTTTCAGGACAGTGAAAGAAATTCTGAGCTAAACAGCTCACTTTAGTGCGCTTATTGCCAACGCTTGAGCTGCAGCCAGTCGGTCTGCAGATTCAACTTGAGCCCGTGGCAGTGATAGATGGGATGCCATTCGTCTCTCCGGGAGAGCGGGTCTTTGATATCGCCGACGATGGAATAGCTGGCGCAATACTTCTTCATGTTGCGCTCCTCTCCTTCGCCTAAGATGATTACGCTCTCTCCGGTGTAATCGCGCGGCCCCCAGATCCAGTAGTTCTGGTGGCCCCCGATGGCCTTGGGAAGACCGTACTTCGGTCCAAAGAAGTCGATGGCTCCCCCCTCGCCATAGTTGTTGGCAAAGATGGCGGTCTTCCGTTGCTCCTCCGGAGGAAGCGTGTGATAGTAGGCCGCGACCTGCTGCGCCATCTCGTCCCAGCCGAACATGTCCGCGTAAAGTTGGGGAAGCACTCCCGGCTGCGTGTGCTCGAATTGCTGCTGCTCGATGCCCAAGGTGTGTTCGTAGGCGAGAAAGTGGGGCACGCTGAGAATGGGTAGAATGGTCGGCGCGTAGATGCCGGCGATGGCAACGATGGCCACGGCCAGCGTTGGCTTGGCCCAGATCCAGCGCTTTCGTGCGGTGGCGCCTTCCATCCACACCGCGCCGGCGGCGAATAGCATGGGGTAGACGGGTGTGACGTAATACATCTTGCCGCGCAGCGCCATCATCTCTGCCAGAAAAATAAGGTAAGCCCATCCCAGAGCACGATAGGGTCGTCCCGGCCGGGAAAAGAAGAACAGCAGAGCAAAGAGAACGAGCAGGGCGGCGACAAAACCGAGCATCTGAGCCTGGGCCTGAAGATAGGGCAGCGGCGGAAGCAAAATGTCGCGGCCCTCGGCGCGGACATTGTGCATCAGTTCGAGGAAGGGAAAGTGGTGACGCCACTGCCATAGGAAATTAGGCGCCGCGATGGCCGTGGCGAGGGCGCAACCCAACCAGAACCAGCGATGGCGAAGGCTGGAACGAAGCCCGGTCAGGCAAATACCAACGACCACTCCCGCGAGCCAGAAGAGGACGGCATATTTGTTCAGGATGGTGATTCCCGTGAGCGCGCCTACCAGCAGCCAGAGAGGCTGGCTTCCATCCCTGGCGATGCGTACCAGGAGGTAGGCGAGAGCCGTCCAAAGCAGCGGGTCGAAGGCGTTCATGGTGAATAAGTGCGACATGGCGAGCAGGACGGGCGCCATGAGCGCTGCCAGGGAGGCAAGAAACATAGCCCAACGGCGGCCTCCCAGCTCGCGTGCCAGCAGGCCGGCCAGTATCACGGTGGAAGCGCCGGCAAGGGCGGGCAGTAGCCGCAAGGCCCAAAGCGATGTGCCGATCGTATGCTGCAGGAACCACGCGATCCATGCGATCAGCGGCGGCTGATCGACATATCCCCAGGCGGGATGTTCTCCGCAGGCCAGGTAGTAGAGCTCATCGCGAAAATATCCGTAGTGGGGTCCGGCGAAGAAGTAGAGAACGATGCGCACCAGGGCGACGTACACCACGATGGCCGTTCCCGAGGTGAGGGGAGAGGGCTTCCGGATTTCGCTTACCGCGCCAGCTGAGGAGGTGCTTACGTTCATCCTGATACATACGGATCATAGAACGAAATGTTCCCCGGGACGCGGTTAGCTCGCCGTTCAACGTTGCCAAAGGATCTGGCCTGCCTCCAGGGGCACAGAAACAGCCGGATGATAAGGGACGATGCGTGGGGTGTAGTCACTGGCCGCGCGGGTGGCGGCTACTTGCGCCGAGTAGGTTACGATTCCTTTTGCATCGGCGCCCTGGGCGCTGGCAGTCATGGCGTGGACGGCGGATTCGCCTTCTCGCAGGGGCTCGGCGTAGAGCTCTACCCTTAAGTCGTCCGATGGGAGATCACCCGGTAAGACTTGTACCCGGAAGATATGCAGGAGGTCATGGGTTTCGACGCTCACCGTGCCGAAGCGCAGGGTCTTCCATTGTCGAGCGATGGTTTGCTGCCACTCGACCAACTCAGCGCCCAGAGCACTTTCTTTTTGGGCGCGTTGGGCACAACCAGAGGCCGCAGGCAGATAGTGATCCTGGGTGTAGTCGCGAAGTGTCCGGCCGACGGAAAATTCCGGTGTGAGCTGACACATGCTCGCGCGGATACGGGCCACCCACTTGGACGGCATGCCCTGTTCGTCTCGTTGATAGAACTCAGGGACGACCTCCCGCTCCAGCAGGGCATACATCGCTTCGGCCTCCAGAGCATCCCGCGCGGGATCGTCCCCATGTTCCAGGCCGTCGCCGATGGCCCATCCCACCAGGGGAGAGTAAGCTTCCGCCCACCAGCCGTCGAGTTCAGAAAAATTCAAGCCGCCATTGACCAGGACTTTCATGCCGCTCGTCCCGCAGGCTTCCCAGGGACGCCGCGGCGTATTGATCCAGAGATCGATGCCCTGGACTAATTCCTGCGCCATCTGCATGTCGTAGTCGCTGAGAAAGACAATATGGCCTTTGACTTCAGGACGCTGGATGAAGTCATTCCATCTCTTGATCAGCGCCTGTCCAGGGATGTCCTGGGGGTGCGCTTTGCCGGCCAGGATTAATTGGACTGGGCGCGCGGGATCGCAAAGCAAACGAATCAGCCGCTCAGGATCGTGCAATAAAAGGTTCGGCCGCTTATACGTCGCAAAGCGGCGCGCGAATCCTACGGTGAGCACATCTTCATTCAGTAGATTGCTCAAATCCTGTGAGGCTACTTGTTCTGATCCGAGTTGATGCGCGTAGCGCCGGCGCACACGATCGATCAGATGCTTACGTTCGAGGGTGCGCATCTGCCAGAGTTGCTCGTCGGTGGTCTGATGGATGCCGGTTGTTTGCGACCCATCTCCGCGCCAACGCGTCTTGCCACAAAGATTGGTCCAGAGTGCATCTGCTTGCGCTGAGTCCCAGGTAGGGACGTGAATACCATTCGTCACAGAGCCGATGGGGACCTCGTTCTCGGGCCATCTGGGAAAGAGCGGCTGAAAGATGTGGCGGCTCACCTGCCCGTGGAGTTTGCTTACGCCGTTGATCTGGCCGCTGCCGCGTACAGCAAGATACGCCATGTTAAAGGGCTCCAGACGGTCGCCGGCATTCTGCCTTCCCATGGCGAGCAAATCATCCAGGGGAATGCCGAGTTCATCCTCCGCGTAATGGCGCAGATACTTACGCATGAGCTCTGGCTCGAAACGGTCAAAGCCTGCAGCGACCGCCGTATGGGTAGTAAACAAATTGCCCGAACGGGTGACGGTCATGGCGAGCTCAAAGGAGGTCTTGTGATCCTCCATGTAGCTGCGCGCCCGTTCGAGAACCGCAAACGCGGCATGGCCCTCGTTCAGGTGGCAAACCTCAGGCTGTAGACCCAGGGCGCGCAGTAAGCGCCAGCCGCCGATGCCCAGCACGATCTCCTGCTTCAATCGCATTTCGGCATCGCCGCCGTAGAGCTCGCTGCTGATGCCGCGGTGAGCGGCGGAGTTGGCGAAGTCGTTGGTGTCGAGAAGGTAGAGTTTGGCTCTTCCAATAGATACTACCCAGCAGCGCAGCCAAATCTTCGATTCGGGTAGTTGAATCTGTAACCTTAGCCATTCTCCATTCGCTTCACGCAGCGGGCGAATAGGCAGTTGGCCGGGATCGTTGACCGGGTAAAGCGCCTGCTGGTTGCCGTCCAAATCAAATGCCTGGCGGAAATATCCCTGACCATAGAGCAAGCCAATTCCGACCACGGGCACGCCTAAGTCGCTCGCCGCTTTCATCTGATCCCCGGCAACATTGCCTAGGCCGCCTGAATAGATAGGCAACGCCTCGGTCAACATGAATTCCATGCTGAAATACGCGACGGAGGTGAGCCCGGCGCCGGGGTGCTTCTGCTGGAACCAGGTGTCCGCGGATTCATGGTTTTCGAGCAGTCGCTCCCGGATACGCTGACGAACGTCCGGCGCCGCTAGCAGAGACTTGATCTTCTCTTTGGAAACAGTGCGCAAAATCAGCCACGGATTTTGCGTTGTCTGCCAGAGTTCAGAGTCAAGATTCTCCCAGATCTCGTCAGAGGCATGGTTCCACGACCAGTGAAGGTTGAGCGCAAGCTCAGCCAGGGCGTCCATTCCATCCACGTTGGGCCAGGTAGTGACTGTGTTTGCTTCGCTCATTGTGTCTCCCGAAGACTCAGTTGGAGGCACTGGATTAGCACCAGTAGCACAACGGTAAATCTTACCGCAGCGCACCCCATCCTTCGCCTAAACACGCGAAGGATGGGCCCCGCCATTTGCTGCTAGATTAGCCTTCCGCGGTTAACTGTTGGTGAACAATGCTGCGCGAGGATGTCCCTTGGCCAAGGGCGGAGCAACTGTCGGCTCACTGAAGTCGGCGGTCCAATGCCAATTCCTGATCTCTGGCATATCCTCCAGATGTTGCCGGATATATTCGTGGTGATCGAACAGCTTGCGGTGGAACAAATCGATAGCGTCTGTGGCTGCAATCCGCAGTCGTGGAGCATGCTTCAGCGCCTCAATCGCGAGGTGGAAGCGGCTCATCTCGTTGAGGACGACCATGTCGAATGGGGTGGTGGTCGTGCCGCGGTCCATGTAGCCGCGCACATGAAAGCGGCCTTCATCGGAGCGGCCATGAACCATGCTGTGGATGAGCCACCGATTATTGTGGAAAGCGAACATGACGGGCGCATGCTCGCTGAATAGCGCGTTGAACGACATGTTGTCCATCCCATGGGGATGGTTATCCGGCATCATCAGGGCAGTCAAATCGACCACGTTGACGACCCGCACCTTGATGCCGGGAACATGCTTCTGCAGAAGCCATGCCGCTGCGCAGGTTTCAATGGTCGGGACATCTCCGGCGCAAGCCAGCACAACATCCGGTTCTCCTCCCTGGTCGTTGGTGGCAAATTTCCAGGTGGATGCACCCCGTGAGCAATGCTCGCGCGCCTCGTCCATGCTCAGCCACTGCAGCTGTGGCTGCTTGCCGCAAGTCACAATGTTGACGTAGTTGCGGCTTCGCATGCAATGGTCGAAGACGCTGAGCAGGCAATTGCTGTCGGGTGGATAGTACACCCGGATGGTTTCACTCCGGCGGGCCAGTGCATTGTCGACGAAGCCGGTCGCCTGATGACTGAAGCCATTGTGATCGTTGCGCCAGGCGTGACTGGTCAAGAGAACGTTCAAGGACGCGAGGTCTCTGCGCCAGGGAAAGTCACGGCACTGCTCCAGCCATTTGGCGTGTTGCGTCAGCATGGAGTCCACCACCTGCGCGAACGCTTCATAAGAAGACCACATGCCATGCCGTCCGGTCAGGAGATAGCCTTCCAGCCATCCCTGGCAACAATGCTCGCTTAGTACCTCCATCAAGCGGCCATCGGGGCTTAGCTTGTCATCGATGGAGACCGTCTCCGCCATAAAGCAGCGCTTGGTGGCTTCAAGGACAGAGCCTAAGCGATTCGATTCCGTTTCGTCCGGGCAGAACATGCGAAAGTTGGCCGGGTTCATGCGGAAGACCTGGGCGAAGTAATCTCCCAATTTGCGCGGAGCTTCCGCGACCACTTCGCCAGGGCCGGGAATCTCCAGCGCAAAGTCGCAAAAGTCAGGCAGATTGAGTGTGGTCAGCAACCGGCCGCCGTTCACATGAGGATTCCCACCCATGCGCCGATTGCCCCGCGGAGCGAGCTCCGCCAACTCGTCGATGAACTTGCCATTCTTATCGAAGAGCTCTTGCGGTTGGTAGCCTCTCATCCAGGCTTCCAGGATTTTCAGATGTTCGGGGTTTTCGCGGACGGTTGCCAGCGGAACCTGGTGAGCACGGAAGGTCCCCTCAATGGGAATCCCATCCACTTCTTTGGGACAGGTCCATCCCTTGGGCGTGCGCAGGACGATCATGGGCCAGATGGGCTGCTTCTTGAATCCATCCCGCCGTGCTGCCCGTTGGATGGCTTGAATCTCCGCATAGCAATCGTCCAGCGTCCCGGCAAGAAGCTGATGCACCACTTCAGGATCGTCGCCTTCGACAAAGTAGGGCTTGTAGCCACGGCCTATGTAGAGCGCCTTTAAGTCTTCGTCGCTGGTGCGGCCTTGCACCGTGGGGCCGGAAATCTTGTAGCCATTGAGATGCAATATGGGGAGCACTGCGCCGTCGCGCACCGGGTTGAGGAAGTTGACTCCCTTCCAGCTGCCTTCGAGCGGACAGGTCTCTGATTCTCCGTCGCCGATCACGCAAGCCACGATGAGATCCGGATTGTCGAAAGCCGCCCCAAAAGCGTGGACCAGGGAATAGCCAAGTTCGCCGCCCTCGTGCATGGAATTGGGGACGTGCGGCCCGCAATGGCTGGGTACGCCGCCAGGGGTTGAGAACTTCCTGAAGAGCAGGCGCATACCGTTCTCATCGGGCGTGATCTCGGGATGCACTTCGGTATAACTGCCTTCTAAATAGGAGCTCGCATTGAGCGAAGGGCCGCCATGCCCGGGACCGGCGATGTAAATAATATTTGCATCGTGCTCTTTGATGAGGCGGTTCAAATGAATGTAGATCAGGTTCTGTCCCGGTGACGTTCCCCAGTGTCCGAGCAATCTTGGTTTGATCTGCTCCGCTCTGAGCGGTTCGCGCAGCAACGGATTTTCAAAGAGATAGATCTGGCCGATACACAAATAATTGGCGGCGCGCCAGTATCGGTTCATCTTGTCGAGCAAGTCCGGCGTCAGCGGACCCTTGGGAACTGCGGCCTTGGTCTCACCATGGCCATTGGCTGCGATGGCGGTGGATAGAGCCGCGTCGAAGATGAACTTAGCGGCTGCTGTCTCAATATCTGCATCAACGACAAGTGCCTGTTCCTGGGGGGTCATAAGTGTTCCTCTCGACTCTGTCAGTTCTTCTTTAGCTGCTTGCCGATCGCCTGCAATTCGCGGCGTCGTTTTGCGGTGGTTTTGGGATACGCCATCTTGAGACTCTCCAGCGTATCCAGGACAATGCGGGCAATAATCAGGCGGGCATTCTCCTTATCGTCCGCGGGAACGGCATACCAGGGCGCCTGATGGGTGCTGGTTGCGTTGAGACACTCCTCATACGCCTCCATGTATTTCTTCCAATATTTGCGCTCGTGAATATCCGCCAAGCTGAATTTCCAGTTCTTGTCCGGCTCGTCAATGCGCGCGAGAAATCTTTTTTTCTGCTCACCCTTCGAAATGTTGAGGAAAAATTTTACCGTTCGGGTTGCGTTCCGATAGAGGTGGCTCTCCAGTTCGACAATGGAGCGGTACCGCTCCTCCCAGATGTTCTTCTCGTCGATCAGTTCCTCCGGAAGACCCTGGGTGTGGAGAATCTCGGGGTGTACCCGGACTACCAGCACTTCCTCATAGTAGGAACGATTGAAGATACCGATCCGCCCCCGTTCGGGAAGCCGGCAGGTCGTGCGCCAGAGAAAGTCATGCTCCAATTCTTGGGCACTCGGCTGTTTGAAACTGGAAACCTCGCATCCTGCCGGATCGATTCCAGACATGACGTGGCGAATGGCGCCGTCCTTCCCGGCCGAATCCATCCCTTGAAAAATCAACAGCAACGCATATCGATTGGAGGCGTTGTGCAGCTGTTGCAGTGAACTCAACTCCTTGACGTGGTCTTTCAGGATCTCCTGATATTCCTTCTTCGATTGATAGAAAGGTTTGACAATTGTCGGCCGGTCAGCGAGTTTGAACTCTTTTCCCGGAGGCACACGAAATTCTTCGACGTTGATCTTCATCTTTCTCCATCTCGCCTGACGAACATTGGGCTCACGAGGATACTACCGCGGGCTGAGCTGCCCGGGCCTCGCGCTCCGCCTCCAGCCAGTCCTGATCCTGCAGGCTCTCACCGCGCACGCGCTGTTGGTAGAGTTCATAGGCACGGGCGGCGATCTGGGGAGTCAGGTCGAGAGGTTTTTTCGCAAGCAATGGAGGTTTGGTTGGGTCCAGGATTCGGTAAGCGAGCAGTTTCACCCGATCATTGACCAAAGCCCAGACGACGGCGTAACCCCAGACGAACCCCGCCCACTTCCACCCCAGTGGCGTCATGAACAAGCCATATACGGCAATTAGAGTAGCGATGGTCTGGGTGCCGAGAACGGCCATCCATAGAATCTTTGCCGGGCGTATGGACCAGAACGGTCCGCGGGTGCGGGTGAGGAAAATTGTCAGATGTCCGGCGACCGATAGCTTCAGGTACATCAGCGTCTGGATCTGCCCTCGGCCGAGATGGAAGACCCGCTCGCCGAGATAAAAGAGCCCAAATGCGGCGACTACGCCCATCACGCCGAGTGCGGTCGAGACTCCGAGCACCAGGCGCATATTCCAAGCCTCGGGCTTGTCCTTGTAATGGACGTTGTCATAGGCGATGGACAGGATGGCTCCGTCGTTCAGCAACGCCAGCATCACGATCATCACCGCGGTCACGGGATAGAAGTTAAACACCAGGATCGACAGCGTCATGAACAGCAGAACGCGCAGCGTTTCGGCGATGCGATAGATGGCGTAGCTATTCATCCGCTGGAAGATGCGGCGGCTCTCCTTGATGGCGTCGATGATCACCGAGAGGCCGGAGGCCATCAGTACGATGGAGGCCGCGGCGCGCGCCGCATCGGTGGCGCCTGAAACCGCGATGCCGCAATCGGCTTTCTTGAGCGCCGGCGCGTCGTTGACCCCGTCGCCGGTCATGCCTACGATGTGGCCGCGCTGCTGCAGCACATCCACAATGTGGAACTTGTGTTCCGGGAACACCTGGGCGAAGCCATCCGCATTTTCGATGGCCTCCGCGAGCTGCGCCGTCTCGTGGTGTTTGGTATCGCCTAAGCTGCTGGCGTCGAGGATGTTGGTACCCATTCCCAATTGCCGCGCTGTTTCTCTGGCGATAGCCAATTGATCGCCCGTGACCATCTTGACGCTTACACCCATCTGGCGAGCGCTGGCGATGGTTGCTTTGGCCTGCTCGCGGGGTGGATCGAAGAGAGGCAGTACGCCGGCAAACTGCCACTTGCCTTGGTCCTCGGCTCGGGCTACACCCAGAGAACGGAAGCCGCGCCCGGCGAACTCATTGACCGCTTTCTCGACCGCGGGCTTTACCTGCTCCGCGTTGACCGACATCTGCAGAATGACCTGGGGCGCTCCCTTGGCCACATAGAACTGTTTTCCATCCGAAGCTTTCACCGTAGCTTCGGTGCGTTTATGCACCGGATCGAAGGGCTGGAAGTGAAGTACCTGGTAGCCTTTGAGTGCCTTATCGTCCTTGACGCCGCCGATCACAGCGAGGTCGATGGTGTCCTTGTCTTCGGCACGCGAGGCCAGCGCAGCCCAGAGAATCACTTGATCCGCGGGAATGCTATTTACGCTGAACGGGTCGCCCAGGGTCAGCTTGTTCTGGGTCAGGGTGCCCGTCTTATCCGAGCACAATATGTCCACGCCCGCCAGCTCCTCGATGGCCGACAGCCGGGTCACGATCGCTTCTTTTTTCGCCAGCAGCCGCGCGCCGACAGCCATGGTTACCGATAGGACCGTGGGCATGGCCACAGGAATTGCGGCCACCAGGAGGATGAGTGCAAACTCCAGCGTGTTGAGGATCGGGTCTCCGCGGAAGATGGCGACCGCGACGATCAACAACACCAGGGCCACAGCGAGCACGATCAGGTAATCGCCAATCTTCAACACGGCGCGCTGAAAATGGCTTACGGTGTGCGCTTCCTGCACCAGTTGCGCGGTCTTGCCAAAGTAGGTGTTAGTCCCCGTGGCGTAGACCATGGCGTCAATTTCTCCCTGGCGGAGAATCGACCCGGAAAAGACTGCTTCGCCCGGCTTGCGCGAGGCGGGCAAAGATTCTCCGGTTAACGCAGACTGATCTACTTCCACCGGATCGCCCGCCAGCAAGCGCGCGTCCGCGGGAATGATGTCGCCCAGGCGCAGGCGGATGACATCTCCCGGAACCAGTTCGCTAGCCTTTGGAGTGGTCCATTTTCCATCGCGCTTAGCCCGGGCGTTGATGGCCAGCTTGGCTTTCAGAGCGGCGATGGCGTTGCCCGCCTGGTGTTCTTCCCAGAAACCGACCACCGCATTGGAACAAAGCAGAAGCAGGATGATAAAAAAGTCCAGCCAGTGGCGGACAATCCCCGAGAGAATGACGGCCGCTTCAATCATCCACGGGATCGGGCCCCAGAAATAGCCAAGAAATTTCAGAACCTCATTGGTCTTCTTCTCCGCGATCTCGTTAGGCCCGTATTGCGTCAGCCGCTTCTGAGCCTCGGCCTCGCTGAGACCGTCAGGAGACGAGTTGAGTTTGGTTTCTAACTCCGCCATCGGCAGTGACTTTAGGTCATCCTTCGGCGAGGGCTTGCGCTGGGGGATCTCTGCGCTCGGTTTCACAGTAGGACCCGCCTGTTCTCGGTGTTGCCACCGGATGTCGAATCAGTGAAGTTCTGGAAGATGGTTGAGAAGGTGGCTGAACTATCAGAGCCGTTCCAGGCCCGACGGTATTGATTTTGCTCCGCCGAGTTACGCCGATACTTATCCAGAAGTATGTTCCCCGCGAGATATGGATGCTGTGCAGTTTTGCTCAGTCGCCAATCACCAGGTCTTGAAACCTAGGAGCGAATCAGGAAAGGGCGTCGAGTTTACTTTGCTGCCCGCCCCACGGCGACTAGACGGGGACGGCGTTTTTGTGATCTGGATTTTTCCCGCGGTGCATCTGCGAGCACAGGGCCGGTGGCGTTTTGCCGCGGCAGATGGTCGTGCAGGATTACATTGAGCAGTGACTTATGTACCTTAATGCGGCCGTTGTATTCGATAAAGCCGAGTTTGCGAAAGCGATTCATGAAGAAGCTGACCCGGGACCGGGTGGTCCCGATCATCTCGGCCAGGGTTTCCTGGGTGATTTTCGGGATCAGGCTTTCCGGTTCGCCGGGCATGCCGAACTCCGCCATCAGGAGGAGAATCCTGGCCAGCCGCTTTTCGCTGGAGTTGAAGAGCTGGTCCACCAGGTCAGCCTGGATGCGCATGCTGCGGGCAAGGAGAAACTTGAGGAAAAGATCGGAGAAAGCGTGCTCTTCGTGCATCACGCGGATCATCTCAGTCCGCTCTATCTTGAGGGCAGTACAGGCGCTGCTGGCCGTCGCTGTCGCCAGGCGGCGTCCCAGGGCTCCGGCAATCGACTCTTCTCCCACAAAATCGCCTACGGTGAGCAGGGTTATGGTGGCTTCCTTGCCTGCTGCCGAAACGACCGTCAGCTTGGCTCGGCCCTTAAGCAGATAAAAAATGGAGTCGGCCTCGCTTCCCTGGGAAAAGAAGGCCTCGCGTGGCTTGAATTGGACGATCCTTCGTCCCAGCCCAGCACTGGTGAGAAAAGCCTCCGGATCGAAGACTGGCTGCTTCGGACCGTTCACGGCTGCGACCTCTTCCGGGTAGAGATAGATTAGGGGTTTATCCATAATGATACGCCGGTACACCAGTGGGCTGCTTTAGCATCGCATTGAGCACAGCACGGAATCTGTTCTGTTTTGCTCACTTGCGGGGGGGGTGCGAGAACGCCCCCAAAGGGGGCGTGCGGCACAGCACCATTTGGGCTTTCGTCTTTTTGGGGGGCGGGCTAGTTTGTGTATAGACGTAAGGAAGTCTAAGGAAGGCCGCCCATGATAGCGAACGCACAGATCCAGCAAACCCCCTACGAGGCCATGTTCGCGGACCTTATCGAGACCCTCGACCCGCAATCGGATGGGCAACTGCTAGTCCAGGAAAATCGTTGTTTGCGGGCGATTATCGCTGAGCTCCTGATAAAGAACCAGAACCTCCGTTGGGAGCTGCAGGGTCGTCCGCAAATGGCAGGCTCTTGAGGATGTCCAAGGGCACACCATTGCGTAAAAAGCCTCGCGTCGCCGCTATCCCGTAGCGCGTGCCGAGCAGGGCGGCCATCCGGGCCGCAACCTGGTGCGCCTGCCGCGAAGCGGCGGCATCGGCGGGATGGGCCAACGCGGCATCCAATTCCTTCACCGGCATAGTGCCCCTAAACTGACCCGAGTTAGGCAAAGTCTCCACCAGGCCTTCCCGCAGCCACAGCGGCGCTTGTTCTCCCGCTTGCTGTTCCACCAGCACGTGCAAAAACTCATGTAAAAGCAGGGCTTCGGTCCCTCCGTTGTTTTGCCGCACGGCGGCAGGCTGCAAGAACACGTTGCTGCCACGGGTCGAGGCCAGCATCCAGCCCGGCTCTCCGGTGGTCTGGCGGAAGAGCTCGGTGCTGGGCAGCTCCTGTACCGTGGGGGCAGCCGCTGGAGAGCCGAACAGCGACTGCGCCCTGGCCCAGGCGGCATTTCCTTCGGCCACCAGCCCGCCGGCGGGGTCGGTGGTCAGTAGGGTCCATCCCGCACCCGCGAAGCTTTGCCATCCGTCGCCGGCGGGTGTGATGCCGGCGACAGCGCCAGGGAAGTAGAAGCTGAGAATCCGGATATCGCTGAGGCCTTCCGCCGCCATCTCATAGGCGCCTGCCTGGCACAGGCCTACTCCGTGTCCATAGCCGCGGCCCTTTATCTCCAGGGCTGAGCCCGCAATGCTGACCGTATACCAGTCGCTGCGCATCTGGTTCCAGCCCAACGCCCGGTCCACAGCGAAGCGGAAGCTGCTGGCCGAGAGTTGGGCCGGCGCTCCCCGGCCGGTCACCTCCAGCAGCTGGGCGCGGCCGGTTTGGCTGACCCTGATCACGCGGATGGCGCTTATTGGCGAGGGTGTCTGCCAACTCTGGGCGCGGAAAATTCCACTGAGCTGGGCGAGATCTATTCGGGCGTGCCACTCGGCTGGTGAGCGGCGCAGGCAATAGGGATCGGCATGATTTCCCGCCAGGTAGCTGGCCTGCTCTGCGGGCCACACGTCGCCCGCAGCTTCACTCATGCCGCCGCAGTGCTGGGTGTAATAGACGTGCGCCCGCTGGCCGCCGAACCACAGGGTCTCGCCGGCGGTCTCGCGTACGGCGCGCTCCACCTCGGGGCGTGCTTTACCCAGGCGTAGTGCCTGGCAATGGGTGCTGTCGCACAGCCCAAAACCTTCGTCGCTATGGCGGTTGGCGTTCGCCAGGGCAAAGGTGCGTACGCTGATGGCCATCGCCTTGAGCGAGGCCATCGGTTCGTCCGGCGCAGCTTCGCCGTTGAGCGCCGCAATTACGTAGTTTTCGCTGGGCAGCGTCAGCAGCACACGCAGGCCATCGCGCCGCCAGGTGATGGCCCATTTTCCCGCGGCAGAAATTTCCTGCGAATCGCCGGCTCGCATGCGCATGCTTCCGCTCAAGGAGAATTGCTTTACCGTGGTTCCCGAAGAGAGCCGGAGGCCATCCGGCGCCCAGTCTATTTGGGTGGGTGTGGGCTGACCTAACTGGGTTGCCGTGAGGGTCTTTACGGTCCGGGTGGAGAAGAGCTCGACGGTCAGCAAGCGTGCACTCTCCGGCACGGGTGGGTTTGCGGCGAGAAAGAATCCCTGCGCCAGCCGGGCGGCATCCGCTCCGTTGCCTAGCGGGAGGTAGATCACGACCACGACTTCGTCGTGGCCCAAGTGACCGATGCCGGCGAACCATCCGTGGCTCCGGGCTTGGGCTTCCTCTCCGGCGGTCCCGGTCTTGCCTGCGATCTCCATGCCCGGTACGGAGGCATTGTGCGCCATGCCGTAGGTCACTGAGTCCCTCAGCCCCTCGCGCACCGCTGGGGCCTTGCCCTGGTCGAGTTCCAGCGCCAGCCTGCGGTAGGCCCCCGCTATCTGCGCAGGGGAGACGGCGATTCCAGCGACACCCAATACCAGGAGTTCTTTCTGTTCCCGGCTCTGTGGAATGGAGGCTGGCGCCAGACCGTAGTGTTCGAGGATGGCTGAGGCCTGTGCAGGCGGAATGCGGTCGGCAAGGTCCGCGAAGTAGCGGTTGCAGGAGTAGGCGAGTGCTTCCTTGGCGGTGAAGGCGACGTCGCTCTGGGGATGCGTACAAGCCAGGTTCCAGTCCCGGGTTCCGTCGCTGATGTGCAGGTTGCGGCGGCAGAAGACGGTGGTTTCGGGTTGGACTTCGTGCTGCTCGAGGGCGGCGGCTAAAAACAGCGGCTTGAGGATGGATCCTGGTGCGTGGTGCTCATTGGTCGCCTTCACCGCCGCCAGTTGGCGTCCAGTTTTTACATCGACTACCAAGCCGACCGCCGGAGTTCCTTGCAATGCGGAAGTTAGAGCTGTTTGCGCTGTCGTCTGTGCTACCAGGGGGAGGGGAGACAAGAGGAGCAGGATCGAGAGCAGCAAGTTCCAGCAGTAAGGAGGGCACGTTGTCGGGCTTCGGTCGCCGAAAAGCTCCGAGCAGCATGGGTAAAATAAGCACCGCCGAGGTCCTTCGACTCCGCGCCACAAGCTCTGTCTCACGCGATCAATCGGTGAGGCGCTCCGCTCAGGATGACGATTCTGCGGCAGTTCGACAAAAAACATCCTAAACACGTTAGCGTTTATGGGGCGTAGCCCCCACCATTGCTTTTAGCATTCGACACGGCAAGACTTTCATCGGGTTGCCGACTAGAACTTGAGCTCGCGCCGGCCCTCCATGGCGCGGGTCATGGTTACCTCGTCGGCATATTCGATGTCACTCCCGGCTGGCACTCCGGTGGCGATTCTGGTCACGCGCACCGCCGCTGAACGTAGCAGATCGGCCAGATAAACCGCTGTTGCCTCGCCTTCCACCGTCGGATTGGTGGCCAGGATCACTTCTTCCACTTCGCCTTGCGCCACCCGGGCCAACAGGCTGTCGGTCCTCAGGTGCTCCGGGCCGACCCCGTGCAGGGGCGACAGGGTACCGTGCAATACGTGATAGACACCGTTATAACTGCGCGTCTTTTCAATTACTGCGATGTTGCCCGGCTCCTCCACCACACACACCACCCGTTGGCTACGCGTCGCGCTGGCGCAGTAAATGCATGGGTCTACATCGGTGATGTTGTTACAGGTGGAGCACAGCAACAGCCGGGCCTTCAACTCCCGCACCGCGTCGGCCAGCGCTCCCGCGTCTTCGGTGCTCGCGCGCAGGATGTGGAAGGCGAGCCGCTGCGCGCTCTTGGCCCCGATTCCGGGCAATTTGCGCAGCTCTTCAATCAGCCGCGCCATCGGTTCTGCAAATTGAGACAAGGCTAGAGCAGCCCCGGAGGCAGGTTCAAGCCGCCCAGCATCCCGGTCAAATTGGATTTCATAGCCTCATCGGCGCGACGACCCGCTTCATTGAACGCTGCCGTTATCAGGTCTTCCAGCATCTCGACATCGGCCGGGCTGGAGCTCAGGCTCATCACTGCCGCCGCATCGATCTTCAGCTGCAACACCTGCTTCTGCCCATTCATCTTCACCGTTACGGCGCCTCCGCCCGAGGACGCTTCCACCACCGTCTGGTTCAGCTTTTCCTGCATCTGGTCCTGCATGTGGCGCGCCTGTTCCAGCATTTCCTGCATCTTTAAAGGGTTCACAGCTTATTCCACCTTCCCATATCAACCTTTGCTCCGGGAATCATTGCCCTGGTTTCTCAAATCGAGCACGCTGCGCACTTCGGCGTGGAACATCTCCTGCGCCTGGCGCACCAGTGGATTGCCCAAGGCTACCGCTTCAATGCTATCGCGTGACCAAACCCGCGGGCCGGCGTTCGCCTGCTCCGTCGATTCGCCGGGCACCACAGTCATCTTTTGCGTGGCGCCCGCCGTACGTAACGCCTCGCGGACGATCTTCCAGGCTTCGGCGTTCATGGTCAGGCCCAGCATGGTTTTCTTGACCCCTACCTCTACCTGGATGGCGCCATCCTCGTCCTTTCTCCAGCGCCCGGCCCCCAGCAGCGAAGCTGCGGTGTTGTGCCCCTGCTCGTTGAGCGCGGCAGTGACCACATCGCGCAGGCTATCCAACTCCGCCGGAGTGGTTTGGACCGGCGATGGCTCCGGCTCGGCCTTCACTTCCGGGGCCGCCTTTACTTCCGGAACAGCCTTTACTTCCGGAACAGCCTTTACTTCCGGAACGGCCTTTACTTCCGGAACAGCCACGGGCGGAGCAGCCGGTGTCCGCACCACCTCTTCTGCCTCGGTGCTGCTCAGCTTGCGCTGGCGGTCAAGCTCGAAGGGGGAAGGCGCTGGCGGATTCGCGGGCTCGGCTGGAAGCAGCCTTGGCGCCGGAGCCGGGGCTGTGGCGGCTGCCGGCCGGGGAGTGCTTCTGGTCACGCTGGGCGCAACCGGGGGACGCCCCGCACCCGCACCCGTCAGGCCGCTCAGGATCTGCTCCAGCGGGATCAGGCGCTGCAGGTGAACCAGCTTCATCAGTCCCAGCTCCAGATGGAGGCGCGGTTCCTGGCGATAATTCAGCTCATCGAAGGTGCGCAGCATTACCTGCAAGAAACGGGTGAGATCCTCTTCACTGAAGAGGGTGGCGGTGCGCACCGCGCGGGCCCGTTCGTCGCCCGAGATCTGCAGCAGCTGCGTCTTCTCTCCGCCCAACTTGGCCATCAGACAGTTGCGCAGGTAGCGCACCATCTGCCGCGCCATCTGCGACGGGCTGTTGCCCGCGTTCAGCAGGCGGTTGAGTTCCTCCATCACGGCCGCGCTCTGACCTTCGCCGATGGCTTCGAGCATGCGTTCGAAGACGGCATCCGGCACCGTCCCCATCAACTCCCGGATTTCGTTGCCGTCGAGCTTGGCCTGGCCGTCCACCATGGGTGCACTGGCGATGGCCTGGTCCATGATGGAAAGCGCATCGCGCATCGAGCCGTCGCCCGCTTCGGCCAATAGGGCTATCGCCTGCGGATCGGCGAGAATGCCTTCCTGGGTGGCGACTTGGGTCAGTTGGGTGACGATGTCATCGAAGGTAACGGCGTGAAAACTGAAATGTTGGCAGCGCGATCGTATGGTCTGCGGAATATCCTCCGGCTGCGTGGTCGCCATCATGAAGACTACGTGCTCCGGTGGTTCCTCCAGGATCTTCAGCAGCGCATTGAAGGCGGCATCGGTGATCTGGTGGGCTTCGTCGAGCAGGTAGATCTTGTAGCGATCGCGGGCGGGGGCGTAGCGCGCCGCCTCGCGCAGCTCGCGAATCTCGTCGATCCCGCGGTTGGTGGCGGCATCGATTTCGATTACGTCCAGGGAGTTGCCGGCGCGAATCTCGGTGCAGGACTCGCAGACCCCGCAGGGCTCGGGGGTGGGCCGTTGCGCACTGCCAATCTTGTTGCGGCAATTGAGGGCCATGGCCAGGATTCTGGCGATGGTCGTCTTGCCTATGCCGCGATGCCCACTGAAGATGTAGCCGTGGGCCACGCGCTCCTGCTCCAGAGCGTGGCCCAGGGTACGGGTCACATGCTCCTGGCCGGCGACATCGGAGAAGCGTTGGGGACGATATTTGCGGGCGAGAACCTGGTAAGCCATAGGGAGGATTTCAGACGGGCGGCAGCTCAGGCCGGGAGCCGGGCCAACCGCCTGCAGCTTTGATTGTAATCCGAGTTCCGATCCCAGCAGGAATAGCAAACTCTCAGCAACGGGAGCCAATCGGGGTAGGGAAGTGTTTGCTACTGTTCAGCTACTTTGTCCACTATCGAGATTGTGTGCGCGATCTTTGTCATCGGTATGTTGTCCGGTCTCCGGGCGCTTTCGCCGATTGCCGTTCTCTGCTGGTTGGCGTTGCTGCACCGTTTGCCGCTAACCGGGTGGGTCTCCTTTGCTGCGGGTAAGGTCGCGGTCGGCCTGTTTTCGCTCGGCGCCGTGGGCGAATTGGTCGCGGACAAACTACCCAAGACGCCAAGCCGGCTAAAACAACCGGGCTTCACCGTCCGGATTGTGACGGGAGGGCTGTGCGGCTCCCTGTTGGCCAGCGCGGGGTCGTTCTCTTTGATTGGCGGGGTGCTGCTGGGTGCGATCGGTGCAGTTGCGGGATCCTATCTTGGCTATTTTGCGCGCAGCCGGATTACAGGGAACTTCGGTTTGCCCGACTTGCCCGTGGCGCTGGTGGAGGACGTTATCTGCATTGCCGGGTCCTTCTTTGTGGTGTCACTATTTTCGGCGAGATAGCGGTAAATCCGGGCCGTTGAGGTGTGGGGACGCTCTAGATGGAGGGTACGGGCTTTAGCCCGTACATAAACCAACCAAGATGATTGGGCTTTAGCCCCTGAGGGTCGCTTTTCAGCACACCTCGGCTCGAAGATTGCCCTCAGCGGCTAAAGCCGATTTCATAGCAAAGCATTTACGTACCGGCTGAAGCCCGTACCCTTCAGGGTTTGAGGGCCTCCGTGGTTGAAAAGCTCCGAAATACGTGGGTGGCACCGCCGGGGTCCTTCGACTCAGCGCCACAAGGGCTGCGTCACGTGACCAATCGATGAGGCGCTCCGCTCAGGATGACGAGTCGGTGGGGGTATTGGCGAAAAACATCCTAAACCTTGCCGCTCTTTCTGGGGCCCTTCTTAACCCGCTTCCGCTCTGCCGCCCTTAGGGCTTTCCGCCGCGCTGCTTTCTTCCGCCGCGCAATCTCCTCCGGCGAATACATGGTCTTGCGGCAGTTGCGGGCTCCGCAGTAGCAGCGCGCATCGTCCTCGTCGCCGTCGAACAGGTTGTAGTCATAGGTCAGCTCTTCGCCCGGCGCGATGGGACGCAACGACATAATCCATACCCGCCCATCGATCTCTTCGGTCTCGCAGTTGGGGTCACAGGAGTGGTTGATGTACATGGCCACACCCATGCCGTTGATTACCGTTGAACCGTCTCCAATCGCGAAGAGATACGTGATCTTCGAGTCCTCGAAGCGCGCGTCGGCCTCTCGTTTGCTGATTCGTGGACCGGTGTATTCCACTACCTTGACACCCTTGATGATGGATGAGGTGGTGTAGCAGCCGGCGGCATGTATGGAGGAGGAGCGAATAATCAAACCCATGTCGGTAGTTCTTTTTTTAACACGACCGGGCGCGCTGGAAAGGTCGATGCCGAAGGTCTAGACTTGAAGTAGCAACGATGCGTAGCAGACTTAGAATCGTCGCCTCATTTGCCGCTCTGCTAACGTTTGCAGCCAGCGCCTCAGCGCAAGCGCCCGCCCAGAGCAATACCGGGCAGGCAATTCCCGACGCGCCCGCCCCCCAGCCGCAAAAAAAGCCGGCCCCTAAGTCCCCGTCGACTTCCGACTCCAAGGACTCCTCGTCTCCGTCCCCACCGCCTGCGGATGCACCTGCCCCCAAGCAGCCGCCGGCAAAAGATGACAATGCCTTCCCGGAAGCCGTTTCCCGCGACGCCGCCAAGGCGGCTTCCGATGGCGCCGGAACTACCAAGACTCCTGCGGCAAACGATAATCCCTTCCCGGAAGCGGTTTCCCGCGATGCAGCGAAGGCGGCATCCGATGGTGCTGGAAATACCAAGACCCCTGCGGCAAACGACAATCCTTTCCCCGAGGCTGTTTCCCGCGATGCCGCCAAGGCCGCCGGGAATGACCAGGATCCCGCCCCTAAGAGCAACCTGCCCCCCGGCGTCAGTTCCAGCCAGTCCACAGGTGATCTTGGCGACACCGACAGTCCGGCTGAGGCAAGGCGTCAACTACCCAGTCCAGGCCGGGCCAAGAAGGACACCGAAGTGGGCGGCTTCTACATGGATTCAGGCAATTATCAGGGAGCTTTGGAGCGTTACCAGGATGCCATGGCCAATGATCCCACGAACGTAGACGCCATTTTTGGTTTGGCCGAAGCCCAGCAAATGCTCAAGAAGAATGCGGACGCAGCGCGGAATTACCAGCTTTATCTCGATATTGTGCCCAACGGCCCCAAGTCTAAACAGGCAATGAAGGCACTTAAGACACTCCAGGCCGCAAAATAGCCCGGCCCCGGCTCCTCCTCCCGTTTTGCTCCTAAGTTGTAGTTCCTATGCAGGTTCTGCCCGTTTTTTCGGTTTTCACCGCTATCTGGGTGTTTTACACTTTCGCAGACTGGCGAGGTAGGCCACGGTCCCCCCAATGCACGCTGTCCTGGAACAGGTTGCAAGCCAATTCGCTAGCGAAGTGCTCAGCCTGGACGCGGAGACAACTCAGCTACACCCCAAGGGTTTGGACTATAAGTGGAGTGCGCAGCAGGTAGTCGAGCACTTGGTACTTGGCTATCGCCAGACCTCCAAAGCCATGGAGACCCGGCTGAACAAGGGGCGTCTCTCCCGCAACCAAAAGCGCACCTATCTGCAATGGTCGCTACAGTTGATGATCCTCTCCTTCGGCAAACTTCCCCGTGGAGTGCCGGCGTTGGATGAGACGGTCCCGGTCGCCGGCAGTTTTCCCGCTATGGACGGGCGGCAATTGGGCGATCTCCTGCGCCGGGAAATCGACACCATGGATAAGCTGTTCGATAGCTGCCGGCGCAAGTTCGGCATGGAAAGGGTGGCGGTTCATCCCTTTCTCGGGCCGCTGCGCGTGGATCAGTGGCGCCGCTTCCACGTAGTGCATGGATTCCACCACCTGACCCAATTGCAGTCTGTGATCGTCCAGGTGGCTCCGGTGCAGGTTCCCGTCACCATCGCCGGACCCACCCTAGTGGAAAAATTGCAGGTACCAGCCCAGCGTCCGCTCGCCTAGAAAAATGCTGTACAGACCGGCAAGGCTCAGCATGGTCCCAAAGGGAACCGGCAACTGACCCGGTGCGGTGGCCGCTTTGCGATTCACAAGGACGATTCCTAGCCCGTAAAGCGCTCCCGCTACCACCGCGAGAAACAGCACCAGGCCAGTTGGCGGCAGACCCAGCCACGCAGCCAGCATGGCCAGCAGCTTAACGTCGCCTAGCCCCATCCCCATGCGCCGCCGCAGCAGCCAATAAGCGCCGGCGATCAGCAGCAGCATCGCCGCCGCCGTTGCTGCCGCCAACAGAGATAACCCCGCCGCCCGTACCGCACTCCTCCAGGCCCATCCGGAGCCTTGCAGCCCGGGTCGCACAGCGGAGAACACCACGCCCGCGAGCAGCCCCGGCAGGGTGAACAGGTCAGGGAGCAGCAGGGTCTCGGCATCCATGACGGCCAAGCCGAGCAAAAAGAAGCACAGCAGCGCCCAGCACACCGCAAGCCAGCTCGGGGAAAAGCTCAGGCAGCACATGACAAAGAGCAGGCAAGTAGCTAGCTCAATGACTGGATAGCGCCAGGGGATGCGGCTTCCGCAGGCTCGGCAGGCTGCCCCCAGAAGGAGGTAGCTCAGCAGCGGAATGTTGTCCCGGTTGGCGATCGGCTGTTTGCACTGGCGGCAATGCGACCGGGGCCACATGATCGATTCGCCGGCGGGTAAGCGCACGATGCAGACGTTGAGGAAACTGCCCATCAGCAAGCCGCACAATGCGAAAAAGATACAAAGAATCATGGCCAGTATCAGGCGAAGAATGTGCCAGCCTGACCACAGTAACAGGAGCAAAGCAATCCTCAAGCGCATCGTTTACATTGTTGAAATGAGCCCTGAGCGTGACCCGGCCGCCGCTTCGGCTGCACTTTTCGCCGAAGCCGTGAGCATCATGGCCCGTCTGCGCGGTCCCGATGGATGTCCCTGGGATCGCGAGCAGAGCTTCGACTCCATCCGCAAGTACACCCTGGAGGAAACCTACGAGGTCTTCGACGCTATCGAGCGCCGTCATTGGAACGACCTGTGCGAGGAACTGGGTGACCTTTTGCTACAGGTGCTCTTTTATGCCCAGATGGCGAGCGAGTCCGGTTACTTTACCATCGGGGATGTGATTTCCGGCCTGAACCGTAAGCTGATCCGCCGCCACCCCCATGTTTTTGGAGAGCAGGCCTCGGTGGCCGCGGGCAACGCGGTCAAGTCCGCGCTGGAGACGACGGGAATCGACGCCCCCCAGGTGCTTCGCAATTGGGACGCTATCAAACAAGCTGAAAAGGGGCAGGCAAAGAAGGGGCAGGCAGAGAAGCCCGAATCCGCGCTGGATAGCATTCCGCGCTCCCTTCCCGCGCTTCTGGAAGCCGCCAAGCTGGGCAGCCGCGCGCACAAGAGCGGGTTCGACTGGCCGGATGTCGAGGGCATCTTCGCCAAGCTGGAGGAAGAAACAGAGGAGTTGCGCCAGGCTATCCACGACCAACCGCTCACCGCCGCTCCCGGCGGCCAGGAGGCGATTGTTTCCGAAGTGGGCGACATGCTGTTTACCATGGTCAACCTGGCCCGCCGGCTGCAGGTCGAACCGGAGTTCGCCCTGCGCCACACCAACGCTAAATTCCGCCGCCGCTTTGCGGCCATGGAAGCTGCCTCTCCGCAACCCCTGGAAGCCTTGTCTGCCGCGCAACTGGAGTCGCTGTGGAGCCAGGCCAAAGCGGAAGAAAGCCCCGCGGCTTACCTGTGAATTTGGCCTCCGATTCTATCTTGATCCGGTCCTGCCGGGGGTTCGAGGAGCTTGCCGCCTGCGTGGAGTTACAGGTCGACGTCTGGGGGTACCTGGACCGTGATGTGGTTCCGCGCCGTGTCTTCACTGTCGCGCAAAAGATCGGGGGCCAGGTGATCGGCGCCTTCGATACCGCACCGCCAGGTGTGAACCCGGAGGGCGAGCCCGCCAGCCTGGTGGGATTCGCTATGGCTTTGCCCGGAATTTCCGGGGGACGTCCCTATCTCCATTCCCACATGCTGGCCGTCAACCCCGATTATCGCAACCAGGGCATCGGGCGGCGGCTTAAGTTATTCCAGCGGGAGGAAGCTTTAGGTCGCGGAATCGGCCGCATGGAATGGACCTTCGACCCGCTGGAAATCAAGAACAGCTTTCTCAACATCGCCAAGCTTGGAGCGATTGTGCGTCGCTACGCATCAAATTTCTATGGTGTAACATCGTCTCGACTGCACGGCCAGATTCCTACCGATAGACTCTACGCGGAATGGTGGTTGGAAAGCGATTGGGTTTGTTCTGCCCTGGGCGGCAAACCAGCAGCTTCGCCCGCGATAGAGCAGGAAATCTCAGTACCGCACCAGATTGCTCATTGGAGGCACTCCCCGTTGGATCAGGATCGCGTTCTTGACATCCAGACCAGGAATCGCGAGCATTTTGAGAAAGCCTTTGCCAGCCAACTAGCGGTGATTGGGTTCAGAATCGATCCAGAGGGCAACGGGGTCTTTCAACTTGGGCAATGGAATGAACCAACTGGTTCTTCACCTTCACTCCAACCGATATCAGACAGGTTTTCATGAAGATTGAATCGATTGTCCTGCGTGAGCTCAGCATGACCTTAGTTCACCCGTTCGCCACCAGCTTCGGCGAAACCACAGAGCGGCGCGTGCTGCTGGCGGAAGTTCGCGCAGATGGACTCTCAGGCTGGGGAGAATGTACGACCGGAGAGCATCCCTACTTCAGCGAAGAGTCTACGGATACAGCCTGGGTTACGATTCTGCAGGAACTGGGGCCTCTGCTGGCTGCGGCCGAAGACCAGAGCGGTGGCAAATGTCCAGAGATCTTTCGCCGCGTTCGCGGTCACCGCATGGCCAAGGCGGCGCTGGAAAATGCGCTGTGGGATCTTGAGGCCCAGATGCGCGGCATACCCTTGTACGAGCTTTTGGGGGGCACCCGCGAGACCATCGCCTGTGGAGTCTCCATCGGCATTCAGCCTTCGCTGGAGAAGCTGATGGACAAGGTGGACACGGCCATTTCCCAGGGCTATCAACGCATCAAACTGAAGTGCAAGCCGGGTTGGGATTTGCAGATGTTCGAAGCGGTGCGCAATCGCTGGCCGGAGATTCTTTTGAGCTGCGACGCCAACTCCGCCTACCGGCTGCGGGACGCCGACCACCTGGTCAGCTTCGATCAATTCAATCTGCTGATGATCGAGCAGCCGTTGTGGGCCGACGATTTCTATTTCCACGCCATGCTGCAGCAGCGTCTGGACACGGCCATCTGCCTGGACGAATCCATCCGCAACCGCCGCGACGCCCTGGCTGCGATCGAGATGGAGTCCTGCCGCATCATCAATATAAAACTGGGACGGGTGGGGGGCTTCAGCGAGGCCATCGCCATCCATAATGCGACCCTGGAACGCGGGATACCTGTCTGGTGTGGCGGCATGCTGGAAAGTGGAGTGGGCCGCTCCCACAACATTGCCGTGTCTACCCTGGAGAATTACTCGTTGCCCGGAGATGTCTCCGCCTCCAGCCGCTACTGGACCGAGGACATCATCGAGCCCGAGGTGACGGTCTCTCCCGCGGGCGAGATTCGCGTGCCCAGCACTCCGGGCCGCGGCTTTGAGGTACGCACGGACCTGGTCGAACGGCTGACCGTCCGCAAAGAAGAGATCAAGGCTTTGGCGCTGGTTTCCTGACCGGCATCCAACCAGCATTGGAGACGAGATGACTCCCCAGGAAGAAGCGATGTTGAACGACCTTGTCGGTCGTGTGGAACAAACTCAACTGACAGAAAAAGATCCCGAGGCGGAGCAGCTGCTGGTGCAGAGGCTCGGCCGCAACCCTAATGCTCTCTATATCCTGGCGCAGACTGTGCTGGTGCAGAAGTATGCCCTGGAGCAGGCCACGTCGCAGATCAACCAGCTGCGGCAGCAGGCGCAGGCTCCGGCGCAGCCGGCCCACACCACCAGCTTCCTGGGCAGCCTGCTGGGGCACCGCGATCCCACTCCGCCGCCCCCTCCGCCACCACCGCCGCCTCCGCCGGGTTACGGCGCGGCTCCTGCACAGCCCTATGGCCAGCCTTGGTCGCCGGTACCCACGTACGGGGCGCCTCCAGGAGGAGGCTCAAGCTTCCTGCGCACGGCCGCCACGACCGCTGCTGGTGTGGCTGCGGGGGCATTGGCGTTTGAGGGGGTAGAGTCGTTGATGCACGGCTTTGGCGGTGGTAGTCCGGCGGGTTTGGGCGGCGGGGGTTTCTTCGGCGGCGGAGAAGGTCGACCGGAAGAAACGGTCATCAACAACTACTACGACGATCCCGGGCGCGGGTTGGGCGAGGGATCCCACGATCGCGTCGACACCAGCGGCCTGGGGGATAGCGGCAGCGATGCCTCCAACCTGCAGCAGGCCAGCGACGATCTGAGGGACGACGGAGACGACCAGGATGATGTGAATCTGGATGACACGTCGTATGACGACTCGTCCTACGACGATGATTCGAGCGGCGGCGACGATCTGGCTTAGGGGTAAAGCTGTGGTGGGAACTCGAATCGGACGTAGGGCTGGTAGTTACATCATCCCAGCCGCAGAAGTCAGTCTACTAACAGACCCATTAGGAACTGGACGGGTGCCCCACGTTCGCCTCAGCGTACGTGGGCCGAATAAGAGGGGCGAAGCCCACGATCGCTTTAATCTATCTGTCAAGCTGAATCCATTTGGTGCTGCTGAGCCGTCCAGCTGAAAGCAGTCGAAAATATCATTTTCGGCCCAGGTACGCTTTGGCGAACCTGGGGCACCCGTCCAGCTGCTAATAAGCTCCGCTAGGAAATTGACTTCTGCCGAGTCGAGTTCTCACGCAGATTTTAGCCGTTTAGCGGGTGTAACCTGCTATTTAGCTGCCACGATGGATGTGGTAGGGGTCTTCTGCAGCAGGCGGATCGCGTCCTGGTAGCCCAACTCCTGCGCCTGCACCTTGAAATCGTTGGAATCTTCTGTCGTCGAGTAGTCCACGCTCTTCATCATCAGCAGTTTGCCCTGCAGCTGCAGCTTCATGTGGGTGGTCTCCCAGTGATTGAGGCCGACATCGGAGTTTTCCACCAGGATGCTCCCTCCCTTGTACAGCCTGCCCAGCACTCCCCAGCCAAAGTTCACGTCGGAGATCAGGTGGGCATCGATCTTGGCCAGCCGGAGCTGTGCCTGGTCCACCCATAACTCGCCCACCATGCCGTGGTAAACCTCACCCTCCCGGTCCGGTGGCGTAAAGGCTGGATTGGGCTTGAAACTCAAGCGGTAGCAGGGTCCATTCGGGCCCTCGATCATGCCCTCGTAATTGAAGAGAAAGGCGTCCGGCAACATGCGCACCATCTCGTCCCCGCGGGCGCTGTCTTCCTGCTCCTTCTTGTGGCGGTGCTCCTGTACCTCGGGGTGGGCCAGCAGGTGGTTCAGACGGTCGAGCTCGGCCTGCTCCTCCTCGGGGGGTAGGGGCTTGCCGTCCTTGGATAGCAGGCGGGCCACGTCCCCGTCTTTGGTCTCGAAGATCTGCTTCACCGTGGTGCCCTTGGGATCCACTTTGTGCAGGACATAGCTGAAAGAACGGCCTGGGCTCTTGGCATGAAGCTCGTTCCAACTGGCGTCGCGCACGATTTTTTGCGGGTCGATCGGCGGGTTCCCGCTTTGGGACACGGCTTGAGCGCTCGCGGTTCCCGCAGCCAGCAGCGTGGCCGCAGCCAGCAGCGTGGCCGCAGCCAGCAGCGTGGCCGCAGCCAGCAGCGTGGCCGCGGCCAGTGTGCACATCCTGAGGGGAGGGGGAGTTGACTGAAAGTGGATCAGAAATCGTGCGTTCGCCATAACGAACTCCCCTTGGGCAGCCGATGTTACCTTAGTGAGATGCAAGGCAATACCTTCCAGTTTACATCCAAGAGGCTCGCCCTTGATCTAACCTGTTTTGCCGGTTGCAGTTGGCTTTGCTCCTTGCGTATAGTTCGGGCAGAGAAGCTTCTGCGGCCGCAGGGAGGCACCAGATGAATGATAGTGCTGTCGCCATTATTGGCAAGTCGGTCCAGATCCGCGGTGAGGTAAAGGGAAGCGAAGACCTGGTGGTCGATGGTCATGTGGAGGGCACCATCACCCTGGTCGAGAGCCGCCTCACGATCGGCCCCAATGCGCACGTGGCGGCGAACGTCTCGGCGAGAGATGTGATTTTGCTGGGACAGCTGAACGGCAACGTCACAGCGACCGGCAAGGTGGAATTACGCGATGGCTGCGATTTAGTCGGGGATATCTCCGCCGCACGCCTATCGATCGAGGAGAGCGCTGTTTTTCGCGGCAAGGTGGAACCGACACAGGGCGAAAAGGCAGCGGGCGTTGCACCGGTGAAGGGCGCCGAAGTTCCGGTGGCAACCTCTCCAGCCAAACATTAACGAACGCTGGAGGGCTCCGCTATGATGAATATATTCCCCGCAGGCAGCACGGGTCTGCGTTCCAAAACCGAGATGCGCAACATATTTGGCCGCACACAACCCGACTCACAGGCGTCCCCGAATCCCACGGTCCTGACCGGCCCCAGGGTGCCGAGACACTCCAGCGCCTGGAAGGATCTGCTCAAGTTTCTCAAGGCGGAGCAGGGATTGCGGATCCTGGATATCGGGCCTACCTCGCCCACCAACATCAATTTCCTCACCACGCTGGGTCACGGCGTCTACATGGCGGATGTGGTGAACGAAGCGCTGCGCGGCAACTGGACCGGCACTCCGGATGAGAACGGTGTGACGCATTTTGATGTCGAAGGCTTTCTCGACAACAACCTCGATTTTGCGGGCAGGGAATTCGACGTCGTTCTGCTGTGGACCACGCTGGATTATGTGCCCCAGGACCTGGTCGGCCCCATGATCAAACGCCTTCGCTCCTGCCTGCGTCCCGGCGGCCGCGTGCTCACCTTCTTTCACACCAAGAACACCGGACCGGATACCAGCTTCTGCCGCTATCACGTGACTGACACCGACAGCATCGAGGCCCAGGAAACCACCGGTTACGCGGTGCAACGCGTCTATACCAATCGAACCATCGAAAAGCTCTTCGAGACTTACGCCAACACCAAGTTCTTCCTGGCCAAAGACAACCTCTACGAAGTGATCATTACCCGCTAGAGCGTTCTCGCTTCTCTGCTGCGCAGGGAAGGTAGCGAGGTGCGTCGTTTCTTGACGGAAGAGACGCGTCTGGCGCCGTTGCTAGTTTGGATTTCTCCCAGACCTGTCTCTCTCTACCGGCAACGAAGGCTGGGTGCCCTCTAATCGCCAAGGCCAGGAGGGCCGACTGCTAAACTTCAGCCCAGCCCGGCAGGGCTGGGTATCAATCGCGATTTAGATGTGAGCGCCGTAGGCGCGGCACCCGTCTCATCCCATGACATATTTAGGATCGTAGGGCGCGCATAGTGCCGCGCCTCCGGCGCTCCGGAATGTTGCGTAACCGTGTCCCAGCCCTGCCGGGCTGGGCTGAAGTTTAGCAGTCGGCCCTCCGGGCCTTGGCGATTAGAGGGATCCCAGCAGTTGTTACCGGTAGAGAGAGACAGGTCTATGAGAAATCCAGGCTAGTCGTGGCCCAGCTTCCAGAGTAGTTGGCGCAAGGCGCCAATCCATCTCCGGGCATCGGACTGATTCAAGTTCAGGCGCCGAACCATGCGCCGCACTTCGGTGGGTTCCGCGCCGGCCGGCCGGCGCTTCGCGTATCCGATACTTGCCAGCACTTCCCCCAGCAGCCCAGTCACGCGTTCCAGATCCTCTGCGGTCGCCATGGGCTGTGGTTCGTTCAGCGGCGGCGCGTCTGTTTGGCGGATCAGTTCGTAGAGACACACCGCTGCTGCCTGTCCCAGGTTCATCGAAGCATGGCGTAAGCCTGGCGTCTGATGCATGGGGATGGTCATGAGCCAGTGACAGTGGCTTAGAGCGTCGTTGCTCAGGCCGGTCTTCTCGGATCCGAAGAGTAAGGCTACCCGCGCTGATCCCGATGCAGAGCGCAACAGGACCCCGCCCTCCGCCAGCGTATGCAGCGGATGCAGGTGTTGCCGTTCCCCGACCGCGGTCGTACCCACCACTAGGCTGCAGTCCGCTACGGCCTCGGGGACGCTGGCGAATTGTCTGGCTTGGGTAAGGATGTCAGACGCATCCACCGCCGACCGGGCTGTTTCGAGGCCCACGGAGTAGTCATTCACCAGCCGCAAATCGGCAAAACCAAAACCATGCATGGCGCGCGCAACGGCGCCGATATTGTTCGGGTTGCGAGCCCTCACCAGCACTACACAAACGCGCTCGCGCTGCTCTTCACTCAGCATCTACGAAGCATGGAAATCACGGCCCTTCCGTTCCGGACCGAATCCGAAGATCAGAAACAAACAAAAGATGACGCACATCTCGAAGATGGTGAGCGCCCATTGATAGCCGAAATGCCGGCGCAGGGTGAACTCCACCACCACCGAGGGTGCGGCGATCAATACCCCAAGCTGATAGACGACGCCGGGAAACAGGCTGCGCACACTGCTGGGCGAGAGCTCGTTCAAGTGCGCAGGAATCACCCCAAAGGCTCCCTGAACACCAAACTGCATAACGAACGAACCCAGGGCCAGCAAAGCGATGGTGGATCCGAAGGCCCATAGCGGAATGGAGAGCGAACACAGGACCAACGCCAGAATGATGGCGAAGCGGCGGCCAAGGCGATCGGAGTAATGTCCGATCACCAGCGCACCGGCGATGGCGCCGATGTTGTACAGGATCGCGAGGTTGGAGATGACGGCGTTGGAAAAACCATGCACCGTCTTCAGAAAATCCGGGTAAAGGTCCTGCGTGCCATGAGACAAACAAGTGATCGCGGTCATCATCAACACCAGGTAGACAAAATCCTTTTTGTGCTGCCACAGGACCCGGATCACCTCGCCGAAACTGGCCAGGCGATGCTTCTGCCATGAAGCGGACTCGGGCGCCAGCAGAGTAAGCACCGCAATCACGGCGGCTAGAACCAAACCGCAAAGAAACATCCAGCGCCATCCAAAGCGTGGTTCGATGGTGCGCAGAGCGACAGCGGCCAGCAAGTATCCCAGGGAATAGCCGGCTTGCATGATTCCGGAAAAGAGCCCCCGCCAGCGCGTGGGAGAACTCTCCATGACCAGCGAAGCGCCGATGCCCCAGTAGCCGCCCATGCCGATTCCATAGAGAGCGCGCAGCGCAACAAACACTAAATAGCTCGGGGCGAAGGGCGTGAGCGCCGTAATGACGGAGAAGTACAGCACGCAGGCGATGAGCGGACGGCGCCGTCCATAGCGGTCGGCCAAGGAGCCAAGCACCAGCGCGCCCACCGGCCGCATTGCCAGGGTGATGGTGATGGTCCAGACGATGTCGCCTTTGCGTACGTGAAAGTTGTTGGCGAGAACATCTACCAGGAAGACGAGGACGAAGAAGTCGAAGGCGTCGAGGATCCAACCTAATATTCCGGAAGAGACGGCGAAAACCCATCGGGGCGAGACGGCTTCTGCGGTGCTGGTGCTGCTGGGTTCAAGCGAGGAAGACCGGGACTGCTTCATCCATTCCATCAATCGTGTTTGCTCCTCAGAGTCTCGCCATCGTAAGACCGCCATCCAGCACCAGGACAGCGCCGGTCGCATATGGAAGTTCTCCCCGCGCCAGCATGCTGACGGCTATCCCGATGTCCTTGGGGGTTCCCCATCGCTTCTCCAGCAGGATACCGCCTTCGATCAGGGCGTCGTACTTGTCCTTGACCCCTTCCGTCATGTCGCTTTCGATAATGCCTGGACGCACCTCGTATACTCCGATGCCGAACTCCGCCAGCCGCACCGCCCACAGTTTGGTGGCCATGGCGACGCCTGCCTTGGAGATGCAATAGTCGCCGCGGTTGACGCTGGCCACCGTGGCGGAGACAGAACTGATATTGATGATCGAACGCCGCGCCGAGGGATCCTTCGCCCGTTGCCGGATCATCCAGGCGGCCACGCTCTGGGTGAGAAAATAAGGCCCGCGCAGATTGGTGGAGATGATTTCGTCGAAGCTCTCTTCTCCGGCATCGAGCAGATCAGCGCGGACGCGGGGCGCAATGCCCGCGTTGTTGACCAGAACATCCAGCCTGCCCAACTGGTCGCCGATATCGCCAAGCAGCCACAGCCGGTCAGCCGCCGACGAAACATCGGCCTGCACGTAGATGGAGCGCTCGCTGTGTTTCCGGATCTCGTCCAGCGCCGGTTGCACTTGCTGGGGTGAGCGCCTGCCGGAGATGGCCAGGGTGAAGCCGGCTTCCGCCAATTGGAGCGCTATACCCAGGCCTATTCCGCGGGTCCCGCCGGTCACCAAAGCTACTTTTTCTTGCTGCATCCATCCGCTCCGAAGAAGGTGTAGTAACGGTCATTGGCAATTCTTGTGATCAGCAGGCAAAGCTCCAGTAGATGGTAGTCGCCCCACATGCTGGATTCGTCACACGGGACCTTGGCTCCATGAGGAATGTAATCCCATCCGTTGGGGTGATGGTAGATGCTTTGCAACAGCAGACCTTCGTGGTCTGCCTGGGTCGAGAGATAGGGTTCCTGCAGCAATCGCGCAGCCACGGTCAGCCCGGCTTGCGTGTAAGTTTCATCGCCCAGCAGGTGCCCCAGGCGAAGCAGCCCCTGCGCGGCGATGGCGCTGGCCGAGGCATCGACCGGCTCGTAGTCGTTGTAAGGATCGGCGGCTTTAGCTTGCCAATCGCCCAGCCGGTGCAACTGCGGCGCTCCGGTATCCCAGTAGCAGATGCCGTCGAGAGCGGTCGCTTGCCGGATGTAGAAATCACAGCCTGCGCGGGCGGCTCGTTCCATCCAGGCCAAGGTCTCCTGCTTGGCGGGTAGCTCGGCGTCGGGGACGAACTGGATAAACTCCATCAACTCGGCAAAGCCGAGCATGCCCCAGGCGAGGCCCCGCGTCCAGGTAGTGAAGGCAGAAAAACCCTGCTGGGTAGAAGGGCAACGGAAAACGCCGCTCGCGGGATTGAAGACGGCTTCGTGCACAGTGTGGCCGCGCAGTTCCGGTCGGTCGTACTGATCGCGTCCCTCGCCATAGTAGAGGTTGAAGCGGGCCGTGGTTTTGGCATGGGTCAACGCCCGGTCGAGCAGGCTGATGCGCGTGTCCTGTTCCCCTTGCAGCGTGTGCCCCAGCAGGTGCGCGACGCAGCAGATACGGAGGGTGCGAATGGTGTCGATAAAGAGCGAATGGCTGCCGTTAAAGGAGTAGATGTAGCCCAGACCATCCTTGAGGCTGGTCCAGCGCGCGGCCTGCACGGCTCCGCTCACCTTCAACGCCAGCTCATAAAAGTTGAGTTCCCATTCGTTGGCGGGAATGCGGCCCTCCAGAATCAGACGGCGCAGGTTGCCGTAGGTGGAGATGTTGTTGAAGCCGTGATCGTGCACTCCGATATGGCTCAGGTGTTCCGCCATGTCGGCGACGACGTGACGCCGAGCGGCGATGAGCTGATCCTGATCGCCGGTCATGTCGAAGCACAGCAGGGCATTGCCGTATTGAAAGCCCTGCGTCCATTGGGTCCAGTTGCGGCCTACATAGCGGCCGGCGAAGGTAATGACGGGCGCGCCATCGCTGGCCTTCCAGCGCCGGTCGAGGTGCAGGGTTTTTTCTGTAGCAAGTCCCAGTGCTCGTTCAACAGCCGGCACCAGATCCCTTGGGTTCAAGGTTTGATTGGATTCCACTCGATGTCCTTTAGTTTGTTGTCAAGTCTGGACGGCTACTTCAATCCTTCCACCAGGTAGAGATCGGAAAGCGTGCGGTGGTAGCCGTAGATATAGGAGGCACCGTCGGGGGTCATCACGATAGGGCCAATCTGGCTCACCCCGGCGGGGTCGGCGGGCGCCAGGCTTCGCCACAGGGTGCGTTTACCGGTGGTTAGATCGAGCTGAGAAACCTTGGCGGGAAATTCACCAGGGCGGTAGACGTAGAGGGACTTACTGTCGGCTGACCATTCGATGGGCTGCTCGCTGGGCAGTAAACCGGGAACAGACTTCGTAGGGGCCCCGGTCAGGGAGTAGAGGTAGGCCTTTCCATCGGCTCCGATTCCAGCGACCTGGCTTCCGTCGGGAGCGAGGGCCAGCACCAAAGGGTCGATGCCCTCTGGAGAAACCGGCGTTGCCGCGGCGGTGATCGATTTCTGAAGATAGATGCGCGCGCCGTGACCTTCCTGCTTGGCGGTGAAGACAATACCCTGGCTGTCGGGCAGCCAGCGTGCCCAGCTATGGTAAAGGCCGTCGTGGGTGATTTGCCGGGCATCGCCCGCGCCGCTGGGCAACAGGATAAGCTGTGCCGGCGAGGACATGGTGAGGGCCAGCACCCACTTGCCATCAGGAGATAAGGTCACGGATTCGCCGTCGCCCAGCCTTACCGCAGAATCCTCGGCGGTCTTGCGTAGATAAACGGAGTAACCAGCACCGCCGCCACTGCCTTCTTCGTCGAAAAGAAGCCGCTTGCCATCGGAGGAGAGCTCGGCGGGAAAAGAATAATCGAGCCAGGAGAAGTCCTGCTCCTTAGTCATACCGGCGGTGAGTCCGCTTAACTCGCGCCGCCAACTCTGCCGGGAGAGAAGGACTTTACCGTCCTGCCAGATGTCCTCAAGCTGCAGCGCGGCCGGCACTCGCGTCACAATTCGCATGTGTCCATTCAGGGTCACGGCATCGAGCGATCGGGCGTTGCCCCCGGTGGTGCTTGCAGCGAACCAAATCTCCTTGCCGCCGGGCGCCCAAGCCAGCCCTTCCACGCTCAAAAAATCGTCTGCGAGCTCTTTGTCTTTGCCTTGATCGTCGATGACGTGGACTCCACCGGAGTCGTCGCCCACCTGGGGATGTTCGAGGAAGGCGACTTTCGTTCCGTCGGGGGAAACGCGAGGGTGACTGATCCAGCCAGGAGTTTCGTGGATCACCTTACCGATAGGGAACTCGAGACGATTCTTGCCGCCCATGTCGCGGACGATGGCCAGCTGTTTGCCGTCAGGGGACCAGTCGGCCCACTGAACCCCCTCGAGAATTTCCCGAGGATCGCCGCCATTGATGGGCATGCGGGCCAGTGTTCCTGACTGGGTATAGGTTCCGGTGACGTTCACGTTGGTCAGCAGGGCGATGTCGCCGGTGGAGGAGATGCTCATCAGCTCCTCGCCGTGCCGTTCGAGCGACCGCGACTGGGGACTCTCCGGACTGGTGATGAACAGCTCGGTCGGCTTACCCTCCCAAGCTGCGCCGTACACGACCGACTGGCCATTGGGGGTGAAGCGCGCGGAGCGGACGCTGCCGCGGCGAAATGTCAATTGCTGGTAGATCGCCGGCTCTATGCGGCTGTGAGCAGCGTGCAGGAACCAACCGATGGCCAAGCCGGCAAGCAGCGCGGACGCGGCAGCCACGATGCCATAAGGGCGAAGACCTGTGGGTTGTGCGGTGCTCTGCGGAAGCGCTGGCGGTGCGGCGACCGAGGCTCCATTGCTGGACACCGGTGGCGCGGCTGCGGTCCGCTGGGAATCGAGGGTGCGCTTGAGGATCTTCATCTCCGCGCGCATCTCGGCCGCTGACTGGTAGCGCAGATCGCGGTCCTTCTCCAGCGAGCGATCGAGGATGCGCTCGAACTGTGGCGGCAGGTTGGGATTGAGCTGATTCGCCGGTGGCGGGTTGCGGTTGAGGATGCTTTCGAAGATGACGGCCGAAGTATTCCCATCGAAAGCTTGCTTGCCGGTGGTCGTCTCGTAGAGGGTTGCACCCAGGGAAAACAGATCTGTGCGGCCATCGAGTTCTTCTCCCCGGGCCTGCTCGGGCGACATGTAGGCGACCGTTCCCAGGGCGCTTCCGGGACTGGTCAGGTTCAAGGTTTCTTCCGCGGCGGTGGCGTTCAGGTCGCGCCGGGGGTCGATCTTGGCCAGGCCGAAATCGAGCAGCTTCACCTGGCGGGTCTTAGTGATGAAGATGTTGGCCGGCTTGATATCGCGGTGCACGATGCCTTTGCCGTGGGCGGCGTCGAGTGCGTCGGCGATCTGGATGCCGAGATCGAGCACGAAGTCGATGGGCAGGGGTTTGCCGTCGATGCGGTGTTTGAGCGTCTGGCCTTCGAGATACTCCATCGCCAGATAGGCCCGGCCGTCTTCTTCGCCGACGTCATAGATGGTGCAGATGTTGGGGTGGTTCAGCGCTGAGGCAGCGCGGGCCTCGCGGCGGAAGCGGTCGAGGACGGGAAGCTGGCGGCCGACTTCATCGGGGAGAAACTTGAGGGCGACGAACCGCCCTAAGCGGGTATCCTCGGCTTTGAAGACCACGCCCATTCCCCCGCCGCCAAGTTTTTCGATCACTCGATAATGGGATATGGTTTCGCCGATCATGGTCCAGCGTTAGCCTAGGGTAGGCCGAAAGGCAAGTCAACGATTGCTTTGAAATTGTTCTGTGGGTGGGGCAGATCCCCCGGCTTCGGTCTTGAAGAGGACGGGCTTTCGTGTGTGCGACTCTGTCCATCCGCTCCACTTTCCCGGCTTCCCACCCGTCCAGGGGGCAAGGCTTGGTGAGGAAGCGAGAGATCTGTGCCACCACCAACGCGTGACGCTTACCTTCGCTTGGCTCGCCTTGGAAGTGGAGGAGGCGGACGGACGGAGTCAGCCCCCGTGCGCAGTTTCCCTACACCGGCCACTTCCATTCGCGGATGCCTTTCGGATCGATCCCGTTTTCGTGCGCGTAGTTGATCGCTTGAATAATCTGCCCCTTCAGCCACTCCACGGTATGGGCACCCTTCTCCGCTACCTTGGGCACGCGCTCAATCACATCGATCGCCAAATTGAAGCGATCCACCTGGTTCAAAATCGCCAGTTCCAGCGGAGTATTGATGTTGCCCTTCTCCTTATACCCACGCACATGAAAGTTCGCGTGGTTGGTCCGCCGATAGGTTAGCTTGTGGATCAGCGAAGCATAGGCGTGGAAATTGAAAATCACCGGCTTGCTCTTGGTAAACAGACCGTCGAACTCGCGATCGGTCATGCCGTGAGGGTGCTCGCGGTCTGGCATCAGGCGGAAGAGATCGACTACGTTGATGAAGCGGATCTTCAACCCGGTGCAGTGCTCGCGTAGAATCGCCACCGCCGCCAGCGCCTCGGACGTTGGTATATCTCCCGCGCAGGCAATCACCGCATCCGGCTCCTCGCCGGCGTCGGAGCTCGCCCAATCCCAGATGCCGATGCCCTTGGTGCAGTGCTCCACCGCTGCTTCCATGGTCAGATACTGCAGATGCGGCGCCTTGTCGGCGACGATCACGTTCACGTAGTTGACACTGCGCAGGCAATGGTCGGTCACGCTCAACAGGCAGTTGGCGTCCGGTGGAAGATAAATCCGCGTCACTTCCGGGCTCTTATTGGTCACCACATCCAGAAATCCCGGATCCTGATGGGTAAAGCCGTTGTGATCCTGCCGCCACACCAGCGACGTGATCAGCAGATTGATGGAGGAGATAGGCGCGCGCCAACGGGTCTCCAGCTTGCTCTTCTCCAGCCACTTGGAATGCTGGTTGAACATGGAGTCGATGATGTGGACAAAAGCCTCATAAGAAGAAAAGAAGCCGTGCCGTCCGGTCAGCACGTAACCCTCGAACCAGCCTTCCAGGGTGTGCTCGCTCAGCATCTCCATCACCCGGCCATCATTGGCCAGGAAGCCGCCGTCCTTATCTTCGGGCAGCATCTCCTCCATCCAGGTCTTGCCGCTGGCCTCGTAGATGGCCTGCAGTTTGTTGGAGGCGGTTTCGTCCGGCCCGAAGACGCGGAAGCTGGTCATATTACGCCGCATCACGTCGCGCAAAAAGTGGGCCGTGACGTCGGTGGAGGAGACTTCGATCTGTCCCGGTTTCTCCACTTTGACCGCATAGTCGCGAAAGTCCGGCATTTCCAGCGGGCGGCGCAGCAGTCCACCATTGGCGTGCGGGTTGGCGGTCATGCGCCGTGTCCCCACCGGCGCCATCTCCCGCAGCTCCTGAATCAATCTCCCTGACTCGTCAAACAGCTCTTCGGGACGATAGCTGCGTAACCAGGCTTCCAATTGCGCCAAGCTCTTGGGGTTGGTCTGCGGATCGAGGATGGGAATCTGGTGCGCCCGCCAAAAGCCTTCCACCTTGTGCCCATCCACTTCCTTGGGCCCCGTCCAGCCTTTGGGCGTACGCAGAATGATCATCGGCCACTTTGGCCGCTCCACCGTTTGCCCAGTCGGCGCCGAGCGCGCTTTCTCCTGGATGGCGCGGATATCGAGCACGCAGCCTTCCAGCACTTCGGCCATCCTGGCGTGCATCTTTTCCGGGTCATCGCCTTCCACCACGTGCGGGGTCCAGCCCAGGCCCTTGAAGAGCATATCCAGCTCCTCGGCTGGTATACGGGCCAGAATGGTGGGGTTCGCAATCTTGTACCCATTCAAATGCAGGATGGGCAGCACCGCACCATCGCGCACCGGGTCGAGAAATTTGTTGGAATGCCAGCTGGTGGCCAGCGGTCCGGTCTCCGATTCTCCATCGCCCACCACCACGGTCACGATCAGGTCGGGATTGTCGAAGGCCGCGCCAAATCCATGGGAGATGCTGTAACCCAACTCACCGCCCTCGTGGATCGAGCCTGGAGTCTCAGGAGTGCAATGGCTGCCAATTCCCCCAGGGAAGGAGAATTGCTTGAGAAATTTTTGCAGGCCAACCACATCCTGGCTCTTTTCGGGATAAACCTCGGAGTAGACGCCTTCCAGGTAGCAGTTGGAGAGAGTGGCCGGAGCTCCGTGCCCGGGACCAGAGACATAGATCATGTTCAGGTCGTACTTCTTGATCAGCCGGTTGAGGTGCACCCAGGTAAAGCTCTGGCCCGGATCCGATCCCCAATGGCCCAGCAGCCGATTCTTGATGTGCTCCTTCTTGAGCGGCTCCCGTAAGAGAGGGTTGTGACAGAGATACAGCATGCCCGCGGAAAGATAGTTGCAGGCGCGCCAGTAGGCATTCATTTTTCTGGTCTCATCGGCGGTCAGCGGCTCGAATTGGGCCGCCGGGGAAAGGGTCTCGACGTTGCTCATGATTCCTCCTGTGATTCCATCTGGCCCACATGCACTGCGATGGTTCGATCTTCCTGGGCGGTAACCACCCAGATCACAACCTGGGAATTCGCGCTGCTCACCCGCCGCAGCTCATCCCCACCGGCCTCATTGGCCTTTGCATCGAGCACGATGCCGGTGCTTTCCAGGCCACCCAGGATCTCCGTCCGGGACTGGGCATCGTGCTCTCCGATGCCTCCGGTGAAGACCACCGCATCCAGGCCACCAAGGAGCCAGGCAAAGGCTCCGATTGCCTTGCGCACACTGCGGGTAAACACCTCCAGCGCCAAGCCGGCATCCGCATTCCCTGCCACCGCCGCCTTGCGGGTTGCGCGCATATCGTTAGGTTGGCCGGAGAGCGCCACCATCCCCGACTGGTGATTGACCAAGGTTTCTACTGAGTTCAGGGCGGCTACGCGGTCCCCTTCGGCCTGCCGCAACAAATAGAGGACCAGTCCTGGATCGAGATCTCCCGGCCGGGTGCCCATCACCACTCCGCCAGTGGGCGTAAGCCCCATGGTGTTATCGACCGACCGCCCATCGAGCAAAGCGGTCACGCTGCACCCGCTACCCAGATGTGCAATCACCATGCGCCGTGGAAAACTGGCCTGTCCTTTATCTGATGCAGAACGCAGGTCATCGACCACTCCTTCACAAGAAAGCCCATGGAAACCATATCGGCGCACTCCCTGCTCACGATATTTGGAGGGTATGGCGTAGGTAGAAGCCGGCGGCGGCATGGTCTGGTGAAATACCGTGTCGAAGCAGGCGTAGTGCCGAGCCTGAGGAAAGCGCTTCATCATTTCCCGGATCAGGGCGATGGAAGCGGGATCGTGCAGCGGGGCAAAGACTACGGCCTGGTCCAGATCCTGGAGCACTTTATCGGTGATTCGCTGGTGCCGGTCCAGTCGCGGTCCGGGGTGCACCACGCGATAGCCCACCGCGTCGATTTCCGGTATTCCCGCCCCACAGACGGCATTCTCTAGTAGGTCCACTGGGTCAGTTGCCGCCTTGGCCTTGGCGGGATCGCTCAACTCCTGCCCGTTGGCGTCGCGAAAGGTGAACTCCAGTTGCCCTCCGCCCATCCCGCTGATCTCGCCGGTGAAGAGGGTGCTCGGCCAGGGCGGCCGGCCACCCGGCGCGGCGCTGCCACCTTCGAAAACTGAAAACTTGATCGACGAAGAACCGCTATTGATGACCAGTATGTGCACGCCACCGTCCTGCCGGCCTTACCGGCATATCCACGCTACACCCGTCGTATATCTCGTAGATGAATTCCACCCAGGTGCTTATTTCATAGAGTCGCGAAGGTTGATTAAGGTGCCATCGGTATGGATAGGCGGGATGGGTTGGGTGTCCTCTCGTCCTCCAAATTCCAGGCTTTCCGCCAAGCCTTTCCCCCTGGACGGGTGCCCCATGTTCGCGGACTTTCGCGTACATGGGTTGAAGACGAACTTTTTCCAATGCTTTCACCACCGGTGTCCACCTACTTGCAGGAAAAGAAAAAGGAAAGGGCTTCGCCCTTCTTTTTCAACCCATGTACGCGAAAGTCCGCGAACATGGGGCACCCGCCAGGGGGAAAGGCTGGGTGGGAAGCCGGGAGACTTGTCGCACAACCAAAGCATTACCTAAGAGTACCGCCCGAAAGATATAACCAAAAGATTGTTGGACCGTACTTGAGCAGAGTGTTAGTTTTCCTGCCGAAAAATGAGCAACTAAGAAGGCCAGCCAATCTCTGGTCATCCGCGATCTCCCTCGGCGACCGCCAGGACAACTGCAAGCATTAGCACAATCGATGCCGTGCTGGGCGCCCCCCGCAACATTTTCTTGACTAAGTTTTTTTCAGCGTGATAGCTTGGCCGCCGTCATTTGAAATGACCATTGCATGATGCGAAGCGCGCGAGGGAGCAGATCCCCGCTTAACTGCTTCGACAGCCTGCAACGGACTAGATAGTTAAAAAGATCCGGGCAGTGGTAGCAGAAGGACACTTTTGGGAGGCGTTTCTAATGTTAAGGCGTATTTGGCTGTTTCTATCTCTCTCGTTGATGTCGGCTTCCGCCGTCTTGGCGCAGACCTCGGGTCAAATCTCCGGACACGTCACTGACACCACCGGCGCCGCGGTTCCGAAGGTGGCCATCACCCTAACCAGTGCAGCTACCGGTGCGGCACGCTCCACATTCACCACCAGTGCGGGCGACTACGAATTTCCGGACGTTCAGCCGGGAAACTATACCCTTCAGGCTACCCACCCGGACTTTAAGACCGACACAGCTCAACTGGAACTGCAAGTGCAGCAATCATTGCGTCAAGATTTCGCGCTGCAGGTCGGTCAGGTGACGCAATCTGTAACCGTCGAGGCGACTGCTGCTCTGCTGCAGGCTGACAACCCCACCCTCGGCACCGTGGTTCCTACGCAGACCGTCAGCCAGATGCCGCTGAACAGTAGAAACTACCTGAGCCTGGTGGCGGTCTCGGCAAACACCAACACGCTCTCGGCATCGCAAGGCCAGGCCCAATCGCGGGAGGGCGGCCAGCGCTCCAACGAAGCGATCTCCGTGGGCGGCCAGCGCATCATGTACGACCACTACACGCTCGATGGCATCAACAATACCGACGTGGACTTCAACAGCTTTGTGGTCCAGCCCACCGTCGACGCCATTCAGGAAATGAAGGTGCAAACCGGCGTCTATCCGGCCCAATACGGTTACAACGCGACCCAGGTCAACGTGGTCACCAAGAGCGGCGGCAATTCGTATCACGGAACCGCGTTCTATTTCCTGCGTAACAACTACGCGGATGCACGAGGGTACAACTACTCTTCCATCGCTTTCCCTCCTCAGCTGCCCTTCCGATATAACGATTACGGATTCGTGCTCAGCGGCCCGCTCTCCATTCCCAAGCTCTTCAACGCCAAAAATCGCCTTTTCTTCATGGTCAATAAGGAGTGGTTTTCCCAGAGCCAGAGCCGTTCAGAACAACGCCACCTTGCCCACAGCGTCCGTGCTCGGCGGCAATTTCAGCGGGTTCCAACTCAAGCAGGGCGGTCCCGTCGATTCCGATCTATGATCCCGCGACAGGAAACGCGAACGGCACGGGTAGGACGCAGTTCCCGGGCAATGTGATTCCCGCGAACCGCATCAATCCGACATCGGCTTTAATCCTTCAGCAGTTCTACCACCCGGCTTCGGACTCAGCATTCACCAACAACTACGCATACTCCGATTCCAATACGGACGACCACGACCAATTTACCGTGCGCGGCGATTACTACCAGACGCCGAAGTTGCAGTGGGCCTTCCGCTTCAGCGATGGCGTGGAGACGGTCAGTTCGCCGGGCTTCCAGGCAGCGGGCGCGACCGTGGGCAGCAGCATCGTCACCAACTTCTACCAATATATGGGCGCCAACACCTGGGCCATCTCGCCCACCATGGTCAACGTGTTTACGCTTGGCTACACTGACTTCTACAACAGCCTCGGCACCTTCTCGCAAAACAAGGTGAATGCGGTAGGCCTGCTCAATGGCGGCATCCCCAACCTCCAACCCGGGGCTCCTGCAACCTGGGGCGTACCCAATTTTTCCTTTACGCCAGACCCCTATTCGGCGATTGGTGACAGCACCGATGGTCCGTACGTTACCAGCGACCTCGATAAGTCACTCAATGACAACTTCACCTGGGTGAAGGGCAAGCATTCGATGGATTTCGGTGCTCAGTACGACCGGATGACCTATAACGAGGTGGGCAATCAGGAATCGCGGGGCGCCTTCGTCTTCCAGAGAAACGCCACTGCGGAGGTAACTCACCGGGGACCCTGGCTGCAAATACCGGCTCAGGTTTCGCTGATTTTCTGCTCGGTGACCTTTACTCCTCGACCTACGCGGTGGCCATCGCTAATGCCAATTACGTGCTCAACGCGGAAGCCTTCTACTTCGACGACAACTACAAGATCCTGCCCAAGGTCACGATTTCCGCCGGCCTGCGCTATGAGCTTGTGCCGCCGTGGTTCAACACCCTGGGCCAGGAGTTCAACGTGGATTTGCATACCAACAACACGCCCATAAGCCCCCTGATCGCTGGGCACGAGCCTGAGAACGTATGGCCTTTCTTCAGGCGGCAGGGCAATTGCACGAATGCGTATCAGGGAGTCCCTGTCCTATGGGTACAGGGGAGCACAAATAACCCTACCGCTCCCAATACCCCTGTCGTTCCCGGGCCGGAGTGCGCCAATGGCCAATTCCCCAATTCGCTCATGCAGACCGACAAGAGCAACTGGGCGCCTCGCTTGGGCGTTTCCTACTTGCCGACCCCCACTGTGGTCGTCCGCGCGGGCTACGGGATCTATTACAACCATGACGTCGCCAACGCCCGCTTCGATGTCGCGCGCAACCTGGCCGGGCGCATCACGAATACTTCGGGCGGTGGAACTCCGGGTGTGGCCACCATCAACTTCACCAACGCGGTGGGCCCCACCAGTGGCCCGGGCGTCATCGCCCCGATTACGCCGCCCTACGCCTACTCGAACCAGTTCGCTCACAGGACCGCATACAGCCAGGTCTTTCTGCTCGACATTCAAAAGCAATTGGGCAAGGAGTGGATGTTCGAGACCGGATATATGGGCAACGTCAGCAGGCACCTCTACGGGTTCCGCAATGCCAACTATTCAGTTCCCGTTGGCTTGCTTGGCCCCGGGGCGCCGGCTTCCATCACCGCTCGTACGCCCTACCCGAACTACGGCGTGATTCAGTTGGTGCATGACATAGGCGTCGCCAATTACAACGCCTTCACCTTCCAGGTGAACAAGCGTTTCAGCAACGGATTCAACCTCATCAGCTCCTACACCTACTCGAAATCGATGGACGACACCAGCGGGATCCGCACCCAGACATCGGAGCTCTTCCCGCAGAGTGACCTCTGCATCGCCTGTGATTACGGGCCTTCGGACTTCGATGTGAAACATCGCGTGGTGGCCTCGGTCATTTACTACCTGCCCATCGGGCAGGGCAGGATGTGGGCGCCTTCGTCGAAGATTGTGGATGCGGTGATCGGCGGGTGGGAATTCGCCATGCTCACCCAACTCCAGAGCGGCCAACCCTTCAATCCCGGAGTCAACGCGAACACCGCCAATACCAATACCATTTCTGGCGGTACACCGGCGACCCGGCCGAATCTCGTCTCCAAACAATTTTTCATGCCCCATAAAACAGCCGGATCCAGCGGCCAATGGGTGAATCCAGCAGCCTTCGCGGAACCAGCCCCAGGTTTCCTCGGAAACGTGAGCCGCAACATGCTATACGCTCCGGGGGTGCAAAACTACGATATGTCCCTGGACAAGAATTTCGCCATGCCCTACAACGAAAACCACCATTTACAAATCCGTTTTGACGCGTTTAACGCCTTCAACCACACCGATTTCGGTAATCCTACGAACAACAAATACATAGACCAGGGGACATTCGGCAAAATCACCACTACGAACTGAGCGACGAGCGCTCGGCAATTGCAGCTGGCCGCCAGGTACACGTTCTAACGTTGGATCCCGGTGCAGCTCTTCCTGAAGAGGAAGAGCTGCACTTGTCTTTTGCAGCAAACGTAGATACAGAAGACGTGTTAGCGCGGAAAGCCCCCGTAACCACAGCAGAAGAACAACAGACCAGGAGAGGAACTCGGGAATGAATCGATATACACGAAGGTCAATGCTCAAAGGTGCGGCCGCGGCCTTACCCGCAGCCGGAATCTTTGCACTGCCCTCCTTAGCGCGGGGGATTCAAGAGAACAGCACGCCACAGCAGAGACCCAAGGTGAAGATCACCGATATCCGCACCGCGCAGGTGCTGGTGCACGGACCCCAAACCCACGTGCGGGTTTATACCGATTCCGGTCTCTATGGCCAGGGTGAATCGACCGATGCAGCGGTGGGAACAGCGTCCCTGGTGCATGGCTTTCGCCGCATGCTGATCGGCCAGGATCCGCTCAACGTAGATGCTCTGTGGGAGAGGATGCGCGTCTCGGGCATCTTCGCCGGCGCCCAGGGCGGACAATACGTAACTGCGATGACCGGAGTCGAGATCGCGCTGTGGGATCTCGCGGGAAAGATTCTGGGACTGCCGGTTTATCAATTATTAGGAGGGAAATTCCGCGACAAAGTTCGCATGTACTGTGACTCCGATATGGATAATCCGATTGGCGAAGAGTCGGACCGCAAACTCCCCTGGATCAAGGAGCAGGGTTTTACTGCGATGAAGATCGACCTCGACGATTATGCTGATCCGGCCCGCTTCGACAAGGTGAACTGGACCGCGAGCAATGGCGAAATCGATCGCATGGTCAGTTGGGTAAAGCACGTGCGCGAATCGATACCGAAGGAGATGGACCTGGCCTGCGACATGCACGGCCGCTATGACGCGACCACGGGCAAACGCGTAGCCGTGGCCCTGGAACCTTACCGGCTGCTGTGGCTGGAAGAGCCGGTACCGCCGGAGGATATCGACGCCATGGCCGATATCCGGCACTCCACCACCACGCCAATATGCTGCGGCGAGAATCTGTATATGCGTTGGGGCTATACCGAACTGCTGCAGAAGCGCGCGGCAGACATCATCATGCCGGATATTCAAAAGGTAGGCGGACTCTCCGAGGCACGCAAGATCGCCAACATGGCCCAGGCCTATTACGTTCCCTTTGCTCCCCACTGCGTCGTCTCTCCCATCGGCACCATGGCCTCGGCCCACGTGTGCGCGACTATTCCCAATTACCTGGTTTGCGAGTGGCACTGGATCAATCATCTGAAGGTCTGGCAGACCTTTATCAAAGAGGGCGAGATCATTCAAAAGGGTTACGTCACTCCTCTGGATAAGCCTGGCCTGGGCGTGGAGATGAACGAAGAGGTAGCCAAGACGGTGCAGATTCCAGGAACAACGTGGTTCGAGCCGAATAAATAGATAAAGGATAGGGGCAAATGGAAGCATTCGTTCGGCAACTCAGGCGCGCGGCGGTGGGGGTGGTTTGTTCATCGATGATGTTGGGTGCGTCTGTCAGCGCCCGCGCGCAACAGTCATTTTTCACCCGCGAAGATGTGATTAAGTACACTCCTGACTGGACGGGGAGAGATTCCCGGACGGACGGCCTAAGGTCCCTGATTCCATCCTCGACCGAATGAAGAACGTCACCCTGGAGGAAGCCTGGGCCACGCTGCGCACTCACAATTTCAATCACGAGTACGAGGATGGATGGCTATCGATCCATCCGGATAAGGTACTCGTGGGCAGGGCATTGACGGCGACCTGGGTGCCGGGGCGGCCGGATATCCAGAAAGTGATCGAGGCCCAGGGCGTGCAAGATAAACGCCAGGGTGCGATGAACGCGTGGCCGGTGGATATGCTGCAGCCGCGCGACGTTTATGTGGCCGACCACTTTGAGCTCAAAACGGATGGCCCCTCGATCGGCGACAACGTTGGCAACGCTATTTATGCTCGCTCGGGCAACGGGATCGTCTACGACGGCGCGGTCCGGGACATCAATGGCCTCGAAGAGCTGCCGAACTTCGTCTCCTTTGTCCGCTACTATGATCCGTCGCATCACTTCGGGTCGCTGGCCTCCGGACCTCGTCTCAACTCGACCATGGTCAGCATCAACGCTCCCACGCGGATCGGACATGCGACCGTGATGCCGGGCGACGTGGTGCTGGGCCGGAATGGTGGAGTGCTCTTCATCCCGGCGCAACTAGCCGAAGAAGTGGTGAAGAACTCCGAATCCACTCACTTGCGGGACACCTTTGGACACCAGCGGCTGGAAGAGAAGAAGTACACTGCTGGGCAAATCGACGCTCGTTGGACTCCCGCCATCGAAGACGACTACCGCGCATGGCTGAAGCAGAACGAGGATCACCTTTCGGTTCCCAAGGAGCGGGTGGAAGAGATCCTGAAAAACAAAGAATAGTGACTGGGCGGCCAGCGGAAATCCGGGTCCGCTCCGGTCCTAATGAACAACCGGCTTGGCGACCCAAGTTGTGCGACAGGATCTCTCGCTTTCTCACAAGCCTTGCCCCCTGGACGGGTGCCCTGAGCGGAGTCGAAGGGGGGCAAGGCTTGGTGGAAGCCGGGAAAGCGGAGGACGGACAGCCCACCCCCGAATAGAGCTAAAGTCGTTCATTTCTCGCTCCGCTTGCCGCAGGCAAGTCAGCTGCTCGGGATGACAATCCTGTGAGCGCTAAAGCGCCGTCCACCGCATAAAATGCGCGGGCTCCCACCACCCTGGAATTTACTTCTTCAACCAGATCCCCGCTCTCATCCCGTAGCTCGATCGGGCCCAGGTTCAGCTTCTCCAACTGCGGCTGGATCTTCGCCTGATCTCCGACCGCAACCAGGATCAGGTTGTCGGGATGCAGTGATCCTCCGCTGCCTTCTCCACCTCCGCCGCGGTCACTTGCTCATACTGCCGCGGCAGCTTTGGTAGTAGTTCACTGGTAGCCCATAGATGAAGATCTCCGACATCAGCTGTGCCGTGTCGGCCACGGTTTCAAAGTTGCCGGGCAGGGAACGCAGCGCATTTTCCTTGGCCAGCCTTAGCTCGTCCTCCGTCGCCGGATCGGTCTGCATGCGGTTCAGCTCGGCAAACAACTCTCGCCCGCCGGTCCCGTCACATCCGTCCGCACCTGCGCGCCCGCCAGGAAGGGCCCGCCTCCACGATCGAATAAGAACTCTGAAAAAGCCCCATAGGTGAAGCCGTTCTTCTCCCGCAGATTCATGTTGATCCGGCTGGAGAAGAGTCCCCCCAGGATGCTGTTCATCACATTAATCGCAGGATAATCCGGCGTCGAACGCGGAACTCCCAGGCCAAACGCTATCAACGCCGTCTGCGGCGCGCCGGGCTTATCCACGATTACGACCCGCCGCGCCGGGGCGGCCGGAGCCTGCGGGATCGGCGCTGTCGTTGCTCCGCCACTCGCTGTCCAGCCACCGAAGTCCTTCTCCGCCAGCCGCCGCGCCTCCGACTCCGTCAGGTCCCCGGCCAGGAACAACGCCGCATTCCTCGGCGCATAATGCTCGCTCCAGAACCGCTGCAGTTCGTCGCGCGTGATCGCCTTCACCGAAGCCGTCGTACCGCTATCGGATAGCCATACGGCTGGTCTCCATAGAGTGCCTTCCGTCCCACCCGCAGCGCCGTAGCCACCGGCTGATCGCCCTCCTGCAGAATCGCCACCAACCGTTGCTTGCGAATGCGCTCCACCTCCTCCGGCTTGAACGCCGGGTGCAGGCTTACATCCGACAGCAAGTTCCAATGCCGCATCGGTGTTATTGCTCAGGAGACCGATGCTCGCCAACGCATTGTCCATGGTGGCAGCCGAGACCAAGCTGCGCGCCAATGGAGTACACGTCATCCGCCAGCTCCACCGAACTGCGGTCGCGCGTGCCCTCCTCAGCATCCGTGCAGTAAAAGCCGCCAGGCCAGGCTTGTCGGCAGGATTCTCCTCACCGCCCGCCAAGTCCACCAACGCTGCGCTCATCACCGGCAGCGTATGCTCCTCTACCAGGTAGATCTTTAGCCCGTTCTCAGGGCGAAGGTCTTCGGTACGGGCAGATGCAACTTCGGCTGCGGCCCCGGCTTTCGGCGCGTCTTTCCGCCAGTCCTGCGCGTGTCTCGAACTCCTGCGAATACGGCGGCTCCACCTTCACATTCGCATCGGTATCTTCCGGGCTGCGCGGCACATCATCGGTGACCTTCTTACCCGGCACCGCATAGACCACCACGCGCTGGTTCTTGCCGAAAACCTTTTGCCCGATCTCCTTACCGAGCCGTGGTCACCGCCTCGTAGCGGGCCACATCCTTGGGCAGATATCCGGGGTCGTGCAGGTACTGGTTATAGCGGTCCATCATGTCCGCCACGCCGCCAAATCCACCCAGCCGCTGCAGTCCCTCGATCAGCTCGGTCAGGAGCTGTCCGCGCGGCCCCGTCCAGCTCCGCCTGCGTCGGTCCCTTGTCCGCAGCGCCGCGATTTCCTTGTCGAACGCCGCCTCCAGATCCTCCAGCTTCACTCCCGGGCGCGCAATCATGTCGCACTGCAGCCATCGAAGTCATCATCAGGGACTGGTTCTCGCACTTCACGCTCTGCGCCATCTGCTCCTCATACACCAGCTTCCGGTATAAGCGGCTGATCTTGCCGCCGCCCAGCACCCGATGAACATATCCGCATCCGCATCCCCGGCTTGAACGCCTCCGGCGTCAGCCACGCCACCGATAACCGCGGCAGTTGTACCGTATCCGTCACCGTCGCCCGCCGCTCGCTCTCGATCGGCGGCGTCACCACGGCCGGCTTCTCTACCGCCGGCCCTCGCGGAATCGGCGCGAAGATACTTCGCCACCATTGCCTTCACTTTGGCCCGGTCAAAGTCGCCCGCAATCGCGATGCTCGCATTGTTCGGGGTGTAATAGTGTTGGAAAAAATCCCGTACATCGTTCAGCCGCGCCGCTTCTATATCCGCATGCGAACCGATCACATTCCCGTAATACGGGTGCCTCTTGGGAAACAACAGATGTCCGACCTCCTCATCGGCCAAATCATAGGGACTTCCCTCGCCCTGCCGCCGCTCGTTACGCACCACATCCCGCTGGTTGGTCAGCTTCGTCCGGTCCAGCGTCTCCAGCAGGAACCCCATCCGGTCGCTCTCCAGCCACAATGCCAGCTCCAGCTGATTGCTGGGCAGCGTCTCGAAATAGTTCGTGCGGTCATAGTTCGTTGTCCCGTTGATGTCTGTAGCGCCGGCGCCCTCCAGGTATTTGAAATGCGCCTTCTCGCCCACATGCTCCGAGCCTTCGAACATCATGTGTTCAAACAGGTGCGCGAAGCCCGTCCGTCCTGCCTTCTCATTCACCGGCCCCACGTGATACCAGAGGTCCACTGCCACCAGCGGCAGCTTGTGATTCTCGTGCAGAATCACCTCCAGGCCGTTGGGCAGCGTGTACTTCTGGTAAGGCAGCACCGGCACCACCAGCGGCTTCGCCGGGGGCAGCTCTGCCGCCGCCCAGGCTGTCGCGCATCCCGCACCAACTACCAGTAGCAACGCAGCAATCACCGTGCCACACTTCACAAAAACCAGCTTCTGCCCTCTCACGGCGTCCTCCAGATCGTGTCCGCATTGTAAATGTCTCCTATTGGTTCGCCCCGGCAACTATCCCTTGACGATGGCTTTTCCAGCGTGATAGCTTGGCGGCCATATCGGAATGAACGTTCAGGCACGCAGGGAAAGTCCTATCTCTGCTCGGCGCTGGACAAGGAAGTTAAAAAAATAGAAGTTGGGGTGGTTCTAACCTTTTGGGAGGGGATTCGTCATGTTCAGCAGGCTATCTGGGATAGTCGTAACTCTTGTTGTGTTTTTGGCTTCCTGTAGCATTGCCTTCGGGCAGGTAACCACGGGAACCATTCTTGGAACAGCCCGTGATTCCACCGGCGCCGTTGTTCCAAACGCTACCGTGACCATTACCGACACGGGTAAAGGAACGGTATCGACCTACACCACAGACGCAAACGGCGACTACAACGCGCCCTTCCTGAACCCCGGAACCTACAATGTCGCGGTGCAGAAGACCGGCTTTAAACAGGACGTTTCCAATAACGTTGTCCTGGATGTCGACCAACATGCGCGCGTGGACTTCGCCATGCAAGTTGGCCAGGCAACCGAGACCGTTGAGGTAATCTCGGCTGCTCCGTTGGTCCGTCTGGATAGCGCGGAATTAGGCGAAGTGGTGGGCAAAACACAGGTGCAGGATTTGCCCCTCAATGGGCGAAATTTCGCCCAGTTGGTGTATCTGGTTCCCGGTGTGACTCCCGGGCAAGCCAGCGAAAACCTCTCCGGATCGAGCTCATTCAATCCGCGCGCCGCCTCTGATTTCAATGCTCTCGGCAGCCAGGCCAATGCCAACGCGTGGGTGATCGACGGCATCGACGACAATGAATGGACATTTAACACCGTGATGATTCAGCCTTCGGTTGAATCGATTGCCGAGTTCAAGGTCTTGACCGGAACTTATTCGGCAGAGTTCGGTCGTGGCGCAGGCGTAGTTTCTGTCTCTACCCGCTCTGGTTCCAACACGCTTCACGGCGAGGCGTTCGATTACTTGCGCAACAGCTACATGGACGCGCGCAATTACTTCAATCCGCTCACCCAGGCGCAACCCGCTTATCGCCGCAATCAATTCGGCGGCGCAGTGGGTGGAAAAATCATTAAGGACAAGATGTTTTTCTTCGCCGACTATTACGGGCAGAGGTCACTCAAGGGTATTGTGAACCTCAACAGTGTGCCCACGGCCGCTGAGCGGACGGGTGACTTCAGCCACTATACGAATACAGCGGGTAAGCTGATCCCGGTTTATGATCCCTATACCACCACGATTGTGAACGGCGTGACCACGCGCCAGCAAGCTAGCTACAACGGCGTACTCAACGTGATACCGCCTGACGAGATTAACCAGGTGGGATTGAATCTCGCCAGTATTTATCCACTCCCCCAGAATCCAAATTCCAGCTTCAACAATTACCAATCTTCGGCGGACCAGATCATCGATGATAACGGCGGCAATGTCCGCATCGACTATCGTATCGGTGAAAAAGATTCAGTATTCGGGCGCTTCAGCTACGAAAAGTTCATTCAAGCTGCACCCAACCCGCTGGTCGGCGGACAGGGTACCTGCTGCCTGCCTACCCCACCCGCTGCCGCGGCCAGTTTTGACCTTGGACCGTACGTAGCCGGGATCCAGGACACGACATTGATCGCCCAAGGGCTGGCCTTCAACGAAACCCATGTATTCAGCCCAACTGTGGTCAATGAATTTCGTACCGGATATTCGCGCACTAATCCGTTTACGTTTCAGTCGGATTATGGCCACCAATCGTCCACCTCGCTGGGAATTGAAGGCTTGAATGTAACCAAGTACGCGACCGGTCTGCCCAACATTACGGTCGGAAGTTCCTGCGGGTCGGAGTTCACTTGCTTGCAGGGTGGCACTGCCTTTTTGCCTGCCCACCCGGTGCAGACCAACATTCAGATTGAGGACGCCCTGTCCTGGACCAAGGGGCTCCATCAATTGAAAATTGGCGGCCGCTACATCAAGCAAATGATGTCACCCTTCACCAATACGACTACCCGTGGCGGGCTCACATTCAACGACAATTTCACCAACAACCCGCAGCAAGTTTCCGGCACCGGTTCAGGACTGGCTGGAATATTGTTTGGCTTTCCCAATAGCGGCAGCAGGAACTACCTGCAGCAGACCTATTTCGTTTACGACGGCGAGTGGGCCGGCTATATGCAGGACAACTGGAAGGCTACTCCCCGGTTAAATATCAACGCCGGCGTGCGCTACGAGGTTTACACCCCGGAGACGGAGCGCCACAACCGCTTGGCTAATTTTGATTGGACGACTTTGAGCTTCATCTATGCAGGGCTGAACGGCGTGAGCAGGCAAGCTGGAATGCAAACCCGCTATGTCGATGTAGGACCGCGCCTGGGCTTTGCCTATGACCTCACGGGCAATGGCACCACGGTAGTCCGCGGTGGCTTCGGCATCAGCTTTTTCCCGCTTCCGTACTCTGCCTCCGATGAGCTCGGCCAGAATCCTCCCTTTACCGTTTCCCAGACGTTCTCTCCCAACACGTATCTGCCGGGTACCGCCTATGCGACTCCATGCACGGCGGCCAATCTTGGGGCGGCCTGCGTGACCACGATCAATAATCCATTTCCCCAGGGCGTTACCACGGTTGGGCCCAGCATTACCACCAACACCGCGCTGCTCAACAAGAACGCGCCGGCAATCATCAGCCACCAAACCTACAATCCGACGCCCTATTCGCAGATGTGGAGTCTGAGCGTGGAACGCCGGCTGACCGCCACTGGATTGTTGGAACTGGCCTATGCGGGCAGCCACAGCGTCCACCTGACGTTGGCTTTCAACCCGAACGAGGTTGAACCAGGAACGCCGGGGGTCGATTCCGCCCCCTCGCAAGCCAGCCGCCGTTTGATCCAGCCTCTGAACAACGTCTCCACCTGGGTACAGGAAAGTGAGATCAATGCTTCCAATTACAATGCTCTGCAGGCGAAATTTACCAAGCGCTACTCCCACGGATTGACGGAGCTGATCAGCTACACCTATAGCAAATCTCTGGATATGGGCGGGTCTGCAGCCAGCGGCGGTGGCAGTTCTGGAAATCCCCAGACGATTACCTGCCTGCATTGCGGATATGGTGCTTCGGGATTCGATCAAAGAAATCGTTTCGTCAGCAGCACAACCTACGAGTTGCCCTTTGGGCCAGGCAAGCCATTCCTGCAACACGGGCCTGCCGCCTGGATAGCGGGCGGCTTTGAGGTAGATGGAATTGTGACCCTGGCGACCGGCAACCCCTTCACCGTGACTCTCAATAGCGGCGTGAATTTTGGTGCGCCCAGCTGGCCGAACCGGATAGGCCCAGGCACCGTCTCCAACCCAAAGCCTACCGCTTGGTTTAATGTTCACGACTTTGTTGCCCCGCCCTACAACACCTATGGCAACTCTGCGCGAAGCGTTCTCTACGGACCGGGGGAGGCCAACGCCGACTTATCGTTACAAAGAACGTTTCACATCCACGAGTCCATCAGCCTCGCGATTCGCGGAGATGCGTTTAACTCGTTTAATCATCCCAACTTCTTGAATCCGAACTCTGCCATTGGCTCGGCCACGGCGGGTATAGTCAGTGGCACAAACCTGGATAACCGTGACATGCAGCTCTCCGCGAAGCTGGTCTTCTAAGAGGTTGCGTGGTTCGCTGAAAGGGGGCTTTCCGCGAGGAAGCCCCCTTTGCCAACGGCGCTCCGGTAATCACGGCTCTAGTGCTTTGTATCAGGGCACGACTTTAGTCGGGCCGCAAAAACCCATATTTCTGAAGGGTACGGCCTACCTCGCCGCAGCGAGCATTAGGCCGTACGTAGATGCTTTGCAATGAACCCGGCTTTAGCCGCTGAGGGGACGACTCCCTTCGGGATCTTGGAGCTGATCGTCTGTGCCACGTTTCCGGTGATTGCTCACCCTATCCCTGCAGGTCCGAGAAACATCGAATCTTCGACCGGCGGTATGGGACTCTTCAATATTCCACTGTTGCGTTCGCTTCGCTTCATCCCACGAATAGAAACGCGACGAAGATTGCAAGCCGAAGCACCATGGAGAATTGTAGCGAAGCAATCTCCATTGCGGACAACAGTTACTTGGTCACGAATGACTGGTTACGAATTACCTACCGCTGACCAGCGGCCCGAGGGGTGCTGGCGCCTCCACCCAAGGCCCCGGGTGGTAGCGTTCCTCCTTCGGACAAGGTCTTCATGTTCTCGAGCATCTTGGTGAAGCGTGTGCGCCGGTTGTCGATATCCTTGTCACGCGCAGCATCGTCGGCGAGGTTGCTGTTGTCGAAGACCAAGGTGTAGTTCAGGCGAGTGGTTTTGTCTGTGAGAGGAACTGCCTCCAGTGAGCCGTGGTACATGTTGTAGACAATGCCTTCTCGAACGGGTTGGGTGTAGGTATAGCTGTACATGGTTTTTCCCACGAGCACCTCATGCCCGATGGAGCGGACGGTGCCCAGGCTTTTGCCATCACCAGAGAGAATCGTGCAGTTAGGAATGCCCCACTCGCCGATGTCACAGTACTTGCCAACACGAGCCCAGACTGCGTCCACGGGTGCATTGACGGTGATGGTCATAGGTATGGCGACGTAGTGGGGACTTGGAGTCTGCAACTGGTCAGGTGTGGGACTCGGGGGTTGCGTGGGTTCCTTCGAGGAAGCTGGCACTTTGCCGCCCTCGCCCAGTGTCTTCATGTTCTGGAGAAAAGCGGTAAACCGCTTCTTGCGAGCGGCGATCTCGGCGTCGCGCGCAGCATCGTCGGCGAGCAAGCTGTTGTCGTAGAAGAAGGTGTAGATGAGGCGCGACGTCTTGGCGGTAACGGGCACCGCCTCCAGCGTGCCGTGATAGAGGTTGTACTTGGCGTCGTTTCGCACGGGCTGCGTGTACGTGTAGCTGTGGTCGGTTTTACCGACCAACACCTCGTTCACGATATTCCGCACGGACGCGTAGCCGCCGTCGCCAGCAAGTAGTTTGCAGTCGGGAAATGCCCATTTGCCGATGTCACAGTATTTGCCCACGCGCGCCCAGACTGTGTCGGCGGGTGCGTTGACGTCCTGGGTCAGCAGCAAGGTCACGTAATGCGGATTTGGTACTTGCAGCGGAGCAGGAGTGGGACGGGGCGAGGTGACGGGGGACAACTGCTGGGCAACAGAGGTGGCAGCGAATGTTGCCAGGAACAAGACGGCTATCCGGTACATGTTGATTGATCTCCCAAGAGGGCTGCTCGCTTAGAATAGCGGTCTGGCGCATCAATAGTTAAGCGCTTTTCGACCCAGTTCATCTTCCCGCGAAATCGGCCTTTCAGCAACTTTCTTAAGCCGACACCGATAAACCCGCCTCGCGCCACATGGCCAAAAAGTTGTCTACTCGGTAATTCTTGACCGGTAATTCGTGACCAGACGTCTGACCACAAAACTTTCAGCAAGCTAGCCCTCTCCGGTCGACCTACTGGCTCGTCCGGAAGCTTTATCAGCAAATTAATCGGTGGAAGCGGAGGCAACTCGGGCGTATAGTCTTTTACCGTTCAGGGTGCCAAAGGGAAATCCTGGTTTAAAGGAGAGGCCCCACCATGAGAACGCGCCGCAATTTTGCCCTTGTGCTCTTCATGGGCGCCACGCTAGTTGCAGGTAGTATGGCAGCGCAGCAGTCGCCAACAACCACAGCCGATTCGCCTAAACCATCCTGTCGCTCGGTCACGGATGGAACCAATGTATTCAAGATCTTGGGTAATCAGACCTACGCCCTCTGCGCAACCTCCAGTAGCTTTGTTTTCGACCAGGTCGCTTACAGCAAATGCGATGTCAGATTCGGCGACAGCATCATGTTCAAATTCGAATTCGAGGACGGCCAGGATGTCTGCACCGTCAATGAGGAGGGCGTGAAAAACGGTTATATGGTGAGCACGTTCAGCCCGCCCGCGTCGGTTCTGGAGGGCGGTGATCAGGCGGTCTATAACTGCCCCAGCGGTTCGGATGGGGCCTATGCTCAGTGCGGTGGCGGGCTTTGCTTCAAGAGCACCCAGAGGCAGTCATTTCCGGGTTTCGATAAGCCCTTGGCGAAAGACGAGATCATCTGCTCATGTCCGATCACCACGCAGGAGCCGGCGGACCCGGTGGGCTACCAAATTGTCGGCCCTTATCCCTGCCAGCAATCGTTCTTCGATAACTGCAAGAGCACGACGGCCAACTCCAACACCGGCTCGACGCTGTATGTCGGCGCTCCAACCGGTACCGCCAACCTTCTGACGTTGCTCCTCACTGGCTCCGTCCCAAACGAGAACATGTGCTTCCCGCCGTCCAATTGAAAAAGACAGCGACGGAAAACAGTGATAGGAAGATGTGAAGAGATTGATTTTTGGCTGCTGAGAGAATTGGGCGCAAAAAAAGGTGCACCAGGATGCCCTAGGAGCGACCGCGGGGATGTCGGGATACATTTGGGCTCAAAACTGAAATCGCGAAAACTCCGCCAAATCAATTTTTTCACATCCTCCCGTCCCCAAGATTCCCCGACAGATGGCGCGACGGTCACCCCATTGACGTTACGAGCGGTCCCGATTCGTTCTCAGAGTTAGGCCGATTCCGGATGGGCGCTGTTGTCGATTTTCACCATTGGCGAACGCAACGAGACTTCCAGGGTTACCGTGCAAGGACCCTTCACCAGGACGGGAACCTGAAAGCCAGCGTCAAGCTTTTTGAAACCATCTGCTTTGAACACGCCTTGAATGAAGATGAATCCGCCACACGGTGTAAGTGTGGCGAGCAACTGCTCAGGCTCAAGAACGAATTGACCCCAAATCCAATCCACCAATATTTTCATGGGTGCGGCGCACTTCATGAGACGTAATCTGTCAGCATCCGAAAGGTCACGAAGTTCTAGAATCACCACTTTGTCCGGAGGGTTCGTTTCAGGCGCAAATGTTATTCGCAGACTCGGTACCACTTCAAACGCTGTGAAGGAACCATCCTCGTTTAGAAACACGACCCTCGCCCACTCAATTGTCATAATCGGGATGTCTTTGCCTTGTTCCTGCTTCCGTCGGTGAATGCTTCGGGGGTATCTTCCATAAAGGAACCAGAGGATACAAGCCGCAGCGAAAAGCGCTCCGCTATTGTGACATTAAGTAGTACTCAGTGATAATTACTTAAGTACTGGGGTGGTGAACGGTTGAAGGCCGGTCTTCAACCTGTGTGTAGAAAGGCTTTAAGAAGCGATCAAAACGGGTCGAAGGAGAAAATGGTGATCCGGGACATCACCGGACCCTTCGAGCACCCGGCCGGCTTGGTGCCCAACAGGGGCAGGGGGACCTGCCTCAGTTGACCCGCTCCGAGACCGGGGATCTCGTTTACAACATCTCCGTATCTCGTTCGCTCGCCATGGTGGCTGCCGCTAAACCGCACGGCAACGTCTCTGCTTCAGCGAGTGCCGGAGGCCACTAGATTGTGGGTTGTTCTGTTATGCAAGGCTTCCGTAGGGAACGATGACCGGGGTTAATTTTAGTTAAATACCCCTCCATCCACATCTATTTCGCCGGGGGCTCTTGCACAACGGAAACCACCCGTGGGATCGTTGTCATCGGTGTTTCTTCGTAGTGCTGTGTTGGTTGCGCATTGTCGGTCGAGGATTTGGGCGTCGCCGTGGGTTACGCCGACGTGTGTTTCTGGTGAGATGCAGCCGCATGATCCTCCCCGAGAGATCACCATTAGCAAAAGTGCTATGGCCAACGGCCGCCCACCGACCGCCGTCTCCTCGCACTCTCCGAGGAGTTCGCTTCCATACTCCATGCGCTAAAACGTGGCAAGGCACAACTCTCGCCCCTGCTCCGCAGCGCCTGGGATAGCGGCAATCTCCCCACCCTCGACAGGCTGCCTTTGCCGTGTGGGACTATTGCTCCGCCAGCGCCGACCGCATCGACGCTGCCCTCGAACAACTAATGCTGATCGACGCAGCCAGCTGCCACAACCAGCCAACCCGAGGCCGCTCCTTCACCCTCTGGTCGGCCACCGCGCAGCTACAGATGGAAGAAAACAAAATATCGGAAGCCGATTTAGACGAGTTCGCGGCCGAAGAGAGGGGGTTCCAGCGCTTTTAGCGCTCATTTATTTGGAAGAGTGCCCTTGCGTGTTATCGGGACCAGTCCCCCTGAGCTTGAACGGGGACGGCAGAGAATCAGTCGTGTCCAAATTAGTTTTTCTTGATGAGCTGTCTGAGCAGCACTCGCGGAAAACAAGTCAACTTACCAGGGCTGATCGCGATCAGTCCGGCAGGGACGGCTGAGAGTAGCCCAGGACGTCAGTCCTGGGTATTCATTTCCACCAAGACCAGTCCCGAAGGGACGGCTGAGAATGCCCCAGGACGTCAGTCCTGGGGAACCTGAACCGCACGCGAATCCTGATTGGCGATAATCAAAGGCCAACTCGATTCTCCTTGAGACCCACCCGGTTTCACACAATCAACCGATTACCTGCACCTCAAGACCGAACTATCCATCTATTCTCCCTTCGCAGTCAGCCCCCGCTCCTTCAGCATCGGTTCAACACTCGGGTCGGCCCCCAACCAGGCCTTATACATTGCAGCCAGATCCTCGGTGTTACCGCGCGATAGCACCATGCGCCGAAAACGGTCTCCGTTCGCTCGCGTCAACCCGCCGTGATCCAGAAACCACTGGTAGGCATCATCGTCGAGCATCTCGCTCCATAGATATGCGTAGTATCCCGCGGCATAGCCGGTCGACCAGATGTGGGAGAAGTAGCTGGAACGGTAGCGCGGCGGCACATAGCTGATCGCAAGATGCGTCTTCTTCAACGCTTCTTTCTCGAATGCGTCCGAGTTCTCAATCTTGGTGCCCGGGCTCAACGTGTGCCACTGCATATCGAGTTCCGCCGCGGCGAGGATCTCGGTCAGCGCATAGCCCTGGTTGAAGGTCTTGGCTTTTTTGAGCTTGGCCGCCAACTCTGCCGGCATGGGTGCGCCCGTCTCATAATGCCTGGCATAGTGATCGAAGACCGCAGGATACGTCGCCCAATGCTCATTGAACTGGGAAGGGAACTCGACGAAGTCACGCGCCACCGAGGTGCCGGATAGACTCGGATACTCAGAGTCCGCGAACATGCCGTGCAGCGCGTGCCCGAATTCGTGAAACATGGTTGTCGCATCCGTAAAGCTGATGAGCGCCGGCTTTCCCTCCGCCGGTTTGGCGAAGTTTGCCACGTTGTAAACCACGGGCAGCGTGCCGAGCAGCTTGGATTGATCCACCAGGTTGCTCATCCAGGCTCCTCCGTTCTTGTTGTCCCGCTTGAAGTAATCGCAATAGAACAACGCCAACGGCTTACCATCCGCATCCTTCACTTCGAAGACACGCACATCCGGGTGATAGACGGGCAGGTCTTTGCGCTCGCTAAACGTGATCCCATAAAGCTGGTTCGCGGCATAGAACACGCCATCCTGCAGTACCCGGTTCAGTTCGAAATATGGCCTGACCTGGGCATCGTCAAGGTCGTACTTCGCCTTGCGCACCTGCCCGGAGTAATAGTCCCAATCCCAAGGTTGCACCTCGGCGCCACCCTTTTCCGCATCCATAAGGCGCCGGATGTCTTCAGCTTCGCTGGCCGCGTTTGCCGTGGCCGGTGCGACCAGGGCATCCATGAAGCGCATCGCCGCTTCGGGGTTCTTGGCCATCTGGTTATCCAGCTTCCAGGCGGCAAAATTGGGAAAACCAAGCAGCTTCGCCTTGTCAGCGCGCAGCTGAGCCAAACGGATAATGGTGGCGCGCGTGTCATCCGGGCCGCCGCGCTCGGCGCGGTTCCAGGAGTCTTCAAACAGCTCCTGCCGCGTCGCCCGGTCGCTCAGGTTCGCCAGGTAGGGTTGCTGGGTCGTGTTCTGCAGGGTCAGCACCCAACCTTCCTGCTTTCTCTGCTTGGCAGCGTCCGCGGTCGCGGCGAGCTGCGCGTCATTCAAGCCCGCCAGCTTGCTTTTATCGGTAGTCGCGTAAGCTGCGTCCCGGGTTGCCGCCAGAAGCTTGGTCCGGAAGGCGTTCTCCAGGGTCGATATCTCCTCATTCATCTTCTTCAGTTCGGTCTTATCCGCATCGGACAGGTTGGCTCCGGCGTGCACGAACTCGCGGTGATAATACTCGACCAGGCGTAGCGATTCGGGGTCCAGCTTGAGCTGCTCGCGCTCCCGATAGATCGTTTCCACCCGGCGGTAGAGCTGGCTATCCAGGTAGATAGCATCCTCGTGCGCGGCCAGCTTGGGAGCTTCCGTCTCCTGCACTTTTTGCAAAGCGGGGTCGGTGTTGGCGCCGGTCACCGCGTCAAAAACCGCCATGACGCGATCCAGCAGGCGGCCGCTTTTCTCCATCGCGACAATGGTGTTCTGAAACGTCGGCGCATCGGGGCTATGGGCGATCGCCCGCATCTCCTCCAGCTGGTGCGCCATACCGGCTTCAATCGCTGGTTGGTAATCGCTGTCGTGAATCTTGTCGAAAGGGGGTGCTTGAAACGGCAGCGTGCTGGGTGCATAAAACGGGTTGGCGGCGTCGAAGCTGGCCGCAGTGGCGGGTGTAGCACTCGCGCTGAGCGCGATGGCTCCGGCGGCAGCAATAGCGGTGTGAATTCCTGACTTCATGTTCTCCCTGTTCAGGACAGTTGCCTCTTTCTCCATGACCCCGTGCCCTCATCCTTTGATTGTAGTGGGATCTGCTGTTGGTTTTTTCCCTGCCGGGCGTCCGGGCAACTTAGAGGGCCAAATATTCATCGCTCGCGCCCATCCAGTTGCATCCGGCGTGCGTACCTCCAGTACCGATGGTGCAGCTCGTTCCTAAGCTTCCCCGCTCACTTGACCGGGTCTTGCGCCACTTGGAAAGCAAGCAATAGAGGGAGACACGCATGCCAAGACGCCAGTCCTTCGTCGGACTTGCGATGTGCCTGCTGCTGATTACCCCACCCGGAGTATTCGCATCAAGCCACCGCGAAGCACCAATCACAGCTTTAGACCACGCAGCAGACATCACAGACTTTTACGCGTTCGTCAGTTACGACCATCCCGATCGAATCACGTTCATCATGAATGTGGACCCATTCCTCGAACCCAGCAACGGCCCCAATTACTTTCCCTTCGATCCCAACGTTCTGTACCAGATCAAGATCGATAACAACCACGACGCCTATGCGGATGTGACCTTCAACATTCAATTCCAGACACAAATCAGGGCCCCGCAGCTGTTTGTGGGTTTCGCCGGCGCCGGCAACGGAATCGCCGCTCCCAAGAACTCGCCTGCGCCCGTGGCTCCGGGCACGGCTATTGTTCCCCCAGCGATTACCTCGCTCGATGGAGCAGGGGCGGCAGGTTTGAGCCTGCGCCAGACCTACTCCGTCACCATGTACCGCGGATCCAAGCAGATTCCTCTGACCCCGGTCAGCGGTTCCACTTTGTATGCCGTCCCCACCAACATCGGCCCCCGGACCATGCCTAACTACGAGGCACTGGCGAAGGAGGGAATCTACACGGTTGCGGGAGATCGCGGAGACATCCGCGTTTTCGCCGGTACCGTAGCTGATCCTTTCTTCATCGACCTGGGAGCTGCCTTTGACTCCTTTAACTTCCGCACTGGTGCGGGGGGTGGCGTGTTGACTGCGGCGCAGGATAAAGACAACCATCTCAACCTTGCGCCCAACGCCGTTTCCGGCTTTAACGTAAACACCATCGCCATCGAGGTGCCCATCTGCTATCTAACCGAAGATGGAAACCAGCACAAGGCTTCTGACAAGGAAGCGACGATTGGCACCTGGGCGACCACCTCGCGGCCGCATTTCACCATCCGCCGTGCTCCCAATTCATCGGAGAACGGTGGCGGCTACTCCCAGGTCCAGCGTCTCGGTAATCCGCTGATCAACGAACTGATCATCGGCACCGGTTTCAAAGACACCTGGAGCATGTCACAGCCTGTAAACGATTCGAATTTCGCCAGCTTCGATCTGGATCCGACGCTGGCACGAATCTTCAACGCGATTTACGGGATCAACATTCCGCCACCGCCTCGCACTGATCTGCTTCCGCTGGTCACCTACGCCCCGCCGATTGCCGCTGCCGGTACACCGGCAGGACCGGTCGCTGACCTGCTGCGGCTAAACACCGGCGTAGCCCCAACACCGGAGGCTAACCGCAGCCGGCTGGGTCTGCTTGCCGGCGATGGCGCAGGCTTTCCCAACGGGCGGCGTTTGACCGACGATGTGGTTGACATTGCAGCTCGCGTGGTTGCCGGCGGCGTGCTCAACCCCAAGTTCAACGTGGCTCCCAATAACCTGATCGGCGATGGTGTCGCTGCTCCCGATGTGCCCACACAGGAAACCTTTCCCTATGTGCACTTCGCTTACAGCGGTCGCGATAGCCGACACATCGACCCCAGTGAAACGGGTTGCGGTGATCAGCCAACGCTCGCCAGCAGTAACCAGGGGGAGGCTCCGCCGGCAGACCAGGGCGGTAGCACCACCTGCCCTGTGATGTAACTCTGTAACCCTACCGAAGGTTTCCGGGCACCCCCCTCTGCGGTGTGCCCGGTGATCTTCGCTATTCAGTAAAGGCACGTGATGAAGCTCACTTCTGTTATTTTTCTTATCGCCACTTCCGTTCTGTTGGGCAAGGCCCAGCAAGTGACTCCCGCTGAGCAACGGATCGCTGCCGCCCGGCAGCAGGTCGCATCTGACCCCAAGAAGCCGGAAGCCTTCAACAATCTTGCCTTGGCGTTCATCAGCCGCGCGCACGAGACGGAGTCGCCGGACTACGATCGCCAGGCAGCGGACGCCATCGCCGCTGGCCTCAATCTCGCCCCGCAGGATTTCCAGTTGCGAAAAGCGCGCGTGGCTCTCCTGCTCGACCAGCATGCGTTTGCTCGCGCCAGGGATGAGGCCAGGGACCTGAACCTGCACAACCCTGACGATGCGACGGTCCATGGATACCTTGCGCGGGCGTACATCGGTCTCGGCAACTACCAGGACGCCGAGGCCTCGGCGCAATGGATGTTGAACCTGCAGCCCTTCAATGTGCCCGGTTTGCTGATTGCTGCCGACCTGCGCGAGCACTATGGCGATCCGGAAGGCGCTTTGGAGGTGCTCGATCGCGCTTACGCGGAAACGTCGCCCAGCGAGACCGGTGAGTTGGCCTCGATCGCCAACCGCATCGCCGCCATCGAGATCGGCATGGGTAAGTTGGATTCCGCCAGCCAAATGCTGCAGCGTGCCGACGAACTTTTCCCAGGTTATCCGGAGACGCTCAAGAACCGGGCACGTGTTGGTGTTGGTCACCCTGCAGCGGAGGTTGCTGCCCCGTCCTCTTCGGCAACGCCTGAGAACCGCTTAGCCTCTCCAACCATCACGCCAGTGGTGTTTTCTCCGGTGCCCGCCGCATTGTTTATCCCTCACGCCACCGGCACGGAACGCGTTATCCAAACTATGCAAAGCCGGGTACAGCGCAACCCCAAAGACCCGGCCGCATATTCTGCCCTGGGCGCGGCATTCTTTCAGCGTGCCCGGGAGACTGGCGACGTGGAAGACTTTCAGTTGGCCGAGCAGGCCCTGAATAAATCGCTCGACCTGAACAGTGCGGATTTCTCCGCCGATGCCGCCTACTCCTCCATGGCGGAAGTGTGCATGGGCGAGCATCGCTTCAGCGATGCCATCACCTATGCTCAGAAGGCCCTCGCCTTGGGCTCCGGCGATCTCTCTTCGTTTGCCATTGTGGGCGATGCCAATGCGGATATGGGCGAATACGAACGCGCCGCGGTTGCTTATTCACGTCTCGACATCTCCGGTGATTCCGCATCTCAGCCGCGCAGTGTTTATGTGCGGGATAGCCGCACCTCCTACCTTAAATTTGTCTCCGGCGATACCACGGGGGCGATCCGCTTGATGCAAAGCGCGGTAGCGGCTGGTACCGAAGCTCGCTTGCCGGCGGAAAATCTCGCCTGGCTTTACTACGAACTGGGCGAATACGAGTTTCAGGCGGGCGATGTGGGCGCCGCCAACAATGCATACCTGGCCGCGCTCAATATTCATCCCGGCGATTATCGTGCTCTGGCCGGGCTGGGAAAACTTCGCGGCAACCAGGGCCGTTATGCCGAAGCCATCAAACTCTACCAGGGCGCCATTGCGGTCGTTCCCATGCCCATTTATGTGGCGGAACTGGGAGACTTGTACACCAAAGCGGGCAACCCGGCCGAAGCCAGGAAGCAATACCAGCTGGTGCAGTACATCGGCTTGCTCGGCCACATCAATCAGGTCTTGCACAACCGCGATCTGGCGCTGTTTTACGCGGACCACGATATGAAGCTGGACGAGGCTCTCGCCCTGGCCCACAACGAGTTTGAAGTTCGCCACGATATCTATACCTGGGATGCACTCGCCTGGGCCTTATACAAGAACGGCAAGTACCAGGAGGCAAGCGATGCTATCGAAAATGCGCTGCGCCCCGGTGTGCGGGATGCTCTCTTGTTCTTTCACGCCGGCATGATTGCCCAGCGGCTGGGGCAAAAGGCACTGGCCAAAGACAGGCTGCAGGAGTCCCTCGGCATCAATCCCCGGTTTCACGTGATCTACGCCAGTGTTGCCGTGCAACAACTGAAGCTGGTGCAAGACCAACCTGGATTGACTGCCAGCCAAGGACAAAATCATGTTCGCTAAGCGAATTTGCTCTTTCATTCTGCTGACCCTTTGCCTGTGTCTTGCGCCTAGAAGCTATGCCCATCCCATGGGGAACTTCAGCGTCAACCACTATTCCAGGATTTCCCTGGACCGCGAGGGCATCAGGATTTCCTACATCATCGATCTGGCCGAGATCCCTACCTACCAGGAGTTACAGCAGGGTAACGTCACCGCCGATGTGGCAGATCCTGGTGTGACTCGCTTTGTCGCTTTGCGCGGCGCCGAATTCGGACATGGCTTAAGCCTTGTGGTTGACGGCAAGCGCTTGCCTTTGCGTCTGCTCTCCAGCCAAGTGATCTTTCCTCCCGGGGCGGGTGGCCTTCCCACCATGAAGATGGGCTTCGTCTACCAGGCACTTTATCCGCCGGAAGCCGATCGCTCCTCCGCCGGCCTTGAATATGCTGACAATAATTTCCCCGGTCACGCGGGATGGAAAGAGATTGTCGCAGTTGGGCCTGCTGCAAACCTGGTAAGCAGTTCAGTGCCACAGACGGACCGCAGCGCCCAGCTGAGCAACTATCCAACCGACCTTCTCAACAGCCCACCGCAGGATCTCTCCGCGGTCGTTCAATTCCGCTACCCGGTTAGCCTGAGGAAAGACACCGCAGGTCCCTCCACTCCGCTGCGCTCCGGTTCCACGGCAGTGGAGGGACCTGCTGTTCTAAAGCATCCTCATAAACCGGCTTCCGCGGAAGCCATGCACGTCGTCCCGGCTACCCGTGCTGAGCCCTTGCATCTTCAAGCCAACCAGCAAGCCACCCCGCGCAGCGCCTTCACCGAGCTGATCACCACCCGTAGCATGAGTCTCTGGTTCCTCATCACTGCCGCCTTTATCGCCTTAGGACTGGGAGCACTGCACGCGCTCGAGCCCGGTCACGGCAAGACGATTGTTGCTGCCTACCTGGTTGGCTCGCGGGGAACAGCGTGGCATGCCGTCCTGCTCGGCCTGATCGTCACCGCCTCGCATACAGTGGGAGTATTTGCGCTGGGCGCCATCACTCTGTATGCCTCGCGCTATATCGTGCCCGAGCAGCTCTACCCGTGGCTGGGCGTTTTCTCCGGCTTGACCATTGCCGGGCTTGGCGGATACATGTTTCTCCGCCGCTGGAATGGTCACGACCTCGACCACTCCCACAGCCACTCCCACGGGCATTCCCACTCCCATGACCACACCCACCCCCACTCGCACACCCCCGCGAAGTCAGTCTCGTCCTATCAACTCTTTGCCCTGGGAATCACCGGCGGAATCATCCCGTGTCCCGCGGCTCTCGTGGTCTTGCTCAGCGCCTTCGCCCTGCACCGCATCGGCCTGGGCTTCTTTTTGATTACCGCCTTCAGTCTCGGCCTGGCCGCGGTGCTGATCGCCTTCGGCATGCTCATGGTGTATGCGCGCCAGTTTATGGCGCGCCTGCGGATGGATGGTCCGCTGACCACACGCTGGTTGCCGGTAGCCTCCGCCGCCTTCATGACGGTTCTTGGCGCCGCCATCGCCCTGCGCGCCTTCGCTACCACCGGCATCGACCTGCACAACCTGAGCCACGCCAGGCTCGGTCCCTTCCTCTTCATCGGAGGTTTGGGACTGTTGCTGGGCATGCGCCACTCCACTGATCCAGACCATGTGGTCGCGGTTTCGACCATCGTCAGTAAGCAACGCAGCATCCGCCAGGCTGGTTTGATCGGCACCATCTGGGGACTCGGCCACACGCTTACCATCTTCGCAGTGGGCAGCATGATCATCCTCTTCGGTGTAGTCATTCCCCCTCGTCTCGGTCTCTCCATGGAGTTCAGCGTTGCCCTAATGCTGATCCTGCTCGGAGTGCTCAACCTCACCGGGGTGATGCAGCGCATGACCTCATATCTGACCCGGAAGCCGCTGGCAAACCCGACCGTCAGCAAAGCGGAGACACTCCTTGACCGCTTCGGCGTATATCAATGTGTGCGTCCGCTGGTGATTGGCATCGTGCATGGCCTGGCTGGATCGGCGGCGGTCGCACTGCTGGTTCTATCGACCATCCATAGTCCGGTGTGGGCCACGGTCTATCTATTGATTTTTGGCGCCGGCACCATGGTGGGCATGATGTGCATGACCGCGGCGATGGCAGTGCCCCTGGCGCTTGCGGGCAGCCGCTTCAACAGTATCAGCCGCGGCTTCAGCGTCGCTTCGGGAGTAGTGAGTGTCTGCTTCGGCTTCTTTCTCGTCTACCAGCTTGGTTTTCTAGGGGGACTCTTACCAGCCATCCGCAATGGACACCGCGTTGAAGCCACCGCGGACTATGCTATAAAACGGCGTGATGACACAGACAATCTTCAAGCTCGGTCTAGCCGCCGTCCTGTTGTCTTTTTTCCCTTCGACGGGCGTTGCGCAAAACGGTGTGCAACAATTCGCCGAGCTGGGGCAGTGCAAGCTGCAAAGCGGCAAAGTGATCGAACACTGCCGCGTCGGATACCGCACCTTCGGTTCATTGAACGCCGCGAGCGATAATGCAGTCGTCATGGCGACATGGCTGTACGGCGTGTCGGGGGACCTGGTGCCGTTCTTCGGCCCGCAACCTTCGAGCCAGCGACTGGTCGACACCTCCAAATTCTTCGGTGTGGCACTGGACGCCTTTGGCAACGGAGTGTCGTCCTCCCCATCAAACAGCAAGGCGCAGCCGGGCGCGGATTTCCCCCAGTTCACCACCGGCGACATGGTCGAAGCGGAGTATCGCGTGGTGACCGAGGTGCTTCACCTCAAGCACCTGCACGCGGTCGTGGGACTCTCCATGGGCGGGGAACAGACCTACATGTGGGCGTCGCTCCATCCCCAATTCTTCGATCTTGCAGTACCGATCATCGCTACGCCACGTCTCACCACTTACGATCTGCTCACCAAGCAAGTCATGCTGGAGAGCATCGTGCGCGACCCGGCATACAAGAGCGGAAGATACACAGTAGAGCCGGAGCTCAAGCTGGCCAATCTTTTAGGCGGCCTGGTTGTGACCAGTCCTGCTTATCGCAACCAGGAGACGCCGCGCGCGGACTTCGAATCATTCGTAAAGAAATCCGAATCGCCGATCGCGTTCGACGCCAACGATCGCGTGTGGCAGATGCGCGCGGTCATGGCCCACGACATTATCGGTAACCGGCCGCTGGAGGCGGTGGCCAAGGCATCGCCGCAACACTACCTGATCATCGTCAGCGCGCTCGACCGCATGGTCAATCCTCAACCGAGTCTCGCCTGGGCCGCCGCTAAAGGTGCGCCCACGTATATTTCGCAAGGCGCCTGCGCGCATCTCATCATGACTTGTGACGCGGCCGCTGTGTCTAGCCGGGTGCAGGAGTTTCTGAGCAAAGGCAGATTGCCCTAGCTAAATGCCGTACTTCTCGGCCAAAAATGTTCTTACCTTGTGCGGCATTGCCGAGGCCAGTTCCTGCCACGTGACCACGCTCATCCGGCATCTGAGTTGCGCGCTCACCATGGCGGACATGACCTCGAAGCAATCCTCGATCAGATCCTGACGGCGCTGGTCGCAGAACACAGCAAAGGACGCTGCGTGCGCGTGCGCCGCCAGTGCTCCGCGAATCAGTTGGCAGGAACGAAACCTTTCCTTGTTCCTGGGCAGTCGATCCACGTCGAAGACTGACTCAAGATCGCGATAGCGATCCACCAGGTCTTGCCTTGCACTTTGAAAATCTCCTTCTGTCAACTTCGCTTCAACCAACAACGCACCCAGCTTGAGGTCCATTTCACTTCGATCTTGTGCGCCGTTCTTCAAGGGGATTCCCGGCCTGAAGCCGAACGCCGGAGCAATGCCGGGTTCGATTCCGAGCAGGGAACAGAGAGACGCGCGGCGCAGGATTCCCGGGTAACAGAAAATGTTCATCAGCAGCGCGTCCGAGCTGTTTGCGCACTCCAGCTCGCGCCGCGTGCGATCTGCCTTTCTGGGCAGAAAGCGCGAGCCGGTGTAGACCTTGGCCAGCCGCGCCTTCCATCCCGCTTGCTGCAAAATTCGCTTGTAGGAGGCAGGCAGAAAATTGCCATGTTCCCCAGTTTCATTTTCCGCGTAAACAATGCTTGGCACCGCGCCGTAGCTCATCTCCGCGGCGAAAGCGGCGGCTCTGGCCGCGTTACGCTGGCTGAGCTCCCAGCGCAAGCCGCTTGGGCTGACGGTCTTGAGAGGCCGTGTCATAGCCCCAGAATAGGCGAAAGATAAGCGAAAGTCACCCGCGCTTATATTTGGGGTTTTCGACAGAGCATCGCGGGGAGACCTGATTACTTAGGCGTAGACTGTAGCGCTTCACGGAAGATATATTCACCCTTCTGAAGAGATGAATTGAATTTCGGTCGCCAACTCCGCTGGCGAAGCCCCTACCACTGCCTACACCGCCTGAGAAAGGTCGTGAATGAAATACCTTCTTCTCTTCGCCTTGCTGCTGGGTCGTCTGAACGCGCAAACCTACGAGCCTACCTGGGATTCCGTGGACAAGCGGCCCATGCCGCAGTGGTACACCGAGGCAAAATTCGGCATCTTCATTCATTGGGGGGTCTACTCTGTCCCCGCCTACGCGCCCGTCATTCCCGGCAAGCTGGCCTACTCCGAGTGGTACTGGCACCAGATGACCGAGGGCCGCGACAACCCTAAGGCCAATGGCGTGGAAACCGGCACTTGGGACTTTCATAAGAAAACTTACGGCGCCAACTTTCCCTATCAGAGCTTCGCGCCGCAATTCCGTGCCGAGCTCTTCGATCCCGACCATTGGGCGGACGTCTTCGCGAGTTCCGGTGCCAAATACGTCGTGCTCACCTCGAAGCACCACGACGGCTTTGCCCTCTGGCCCAGCAAGGAAGCCTCCGCCGACTGGGGCCGGCCGTGGAACGCGGTCGAGATTGGCCCCAAACGGGATCTGATGGCGAGCCTCGGCGAAGCGGTGCGCAGCAAAGGTCTCCACATGGGCTACTACTACTCGCTCTACGAGTGGTACAACCCGCTATGGCTCAGGGACAGGCAACTCTACGTCCGAGAACACATGTTTCCGCAGTTCAAAGACATGGTCACCCGTTACAAGCCCGACATTATCTTCAGCGACGGTGAGTGGGAGCTGACCTCCGCGGAATGGCACAGCCCCGAACTGCTCGCCTGGCTCTTCAACGAATCCCCGGTCAAAGATGTCGTAGTGGTCGACGACCGCTGGGGCTCCGACACCCGTCACAAGCACGGCGGTTACTGGACCACCGAATACACTTCCGGCATGAGCGACATGTCCCATCCGTGGGAAGAAAGCCGCGGCATGGGCTTCAGCTACGGCTACAACCGCGCCGAGCAATTGAAGGACTACCACACCGGCCGTGAACTGGTCATCATGCTCGTCGATATCGTAAGCCGCGGGGGCAATCTGCTGCTCGATATCGGACCCGGCGCCGACGGAACCATCCCCGTCATCATGGAGGAGCGCCTTCGCGAGATTGGCAGCTGGCTCAAAATCAACGGCGATGCCATCTACGGAACCAAGCCCTGGAAATCCACCCGCCAGTGGAGCGCGGGAGAAGTTCCCAAAGCAAACTATAACGGCGAATTCGACAGCGATTACGATATCACCAAGCTGGTGTCCAAACCCGAATTGGGCAAAGCGGCCATTGAAGCCTTCTACACCACCAAAGGCAACGATCTCTTCGCCATTCTGCCCAGATGGTCGAGTGGTTCCTTCACCCTTAATGATGTGGAAGACGCCAAGTCAGTGACCCTTCTCGGTGATTCCACGGCTTTAAAATTCAAGAACAGCGCCAAGGGTCTCTCTATCCAGCTCCCCGACCTTCCTGAAGATCTCCGTCAGCAGCCTGCCTGGGTGCTAAAGATAAGCAGATAAGACTGCCCAGGGCTTCGAACCTTTACCGCGGCTGCGTGGTGGCAAATGTTTGGGGCCCGCGGAACACTTCCAAACTCCGCTAGTCGCAGGTTTGGCCGTACACTGGCCAAAGCAGAATCAAGGAGCAAGCGATGGCGGTCCTTCTACTCGTTGGCGCAACCGGCTTGGTGGGCCAGTCGGTGTTGCAGCAGGCGCTGGCTGATAGCCGGGTCAGCAAAGTAGTTGCAATCACCCGCAAGCCGTTGCCACCGCAAGACAGTCTTGAAAATCCTCTGGTCGACTTCGACGCTTTGCCCGCCGACGCTCCGTGGTGGAACGTGGATGCAGGCATCTGCACCCTGGGCACCACCATGCGCCAAGCCGGTTCGCACCAGGCCTTCCGCAAAGTGGATGTCGACTATCCGTTGGCCGTGGCGCAACGCCTCCACCAACACGGCGCGCAAAGTTTTGCTTTTAACTCCTCGATCGGAGCCGATCCCAAGGCCAGGGCCTTCTATATGCGGGTCAAAGGTGAGGTGGAGCAAAGGCTGATAGCGGGCGGCTTCCCCTCGCTCACGTTGGTGCGCCCTTCCGGCATCCTGGGTCCGCGAAAGGCGCATCGTGCCTGGGAGGCGCGCACCATCCGGGTCTTTCATTCGCTGCGGCCAATCCTACCGCGTCATTACCGGGTGGTGCCCGCCGACAAAATCGCCAAGGCTCTGCTCGAGGCCGCCATCACCGCGCCTCCCGGTGTCCATATCATCGAATCCGAACGGCTGTGACTTAGACTTCCGAGAGAAACGGGAGGCGCGGCGCCAGGGCAAAGTTCAGCTGGACCACCACAATGAAGATAATGCTGACATAGGTGTTAATCAGGGAAAGGCCGGCTCCCAAAGCATAGAGCCCCTGGGCCACCACAATTCTGCGTTCCACCGCGCACTGTTTCTCGTAGGTAACATTCTCCCGCAGCAGGCCTGCATGCGCCGCATATCGCCAGCTAATGTACAACACCACGCCGAGCAGCAGAATATTGGCCCAGTACGCAATGAGGACACTGCGATAGGCGATGAATTCCGCCAACAGCCGGGTAGAGAAGGGCATGATCGATACCGCGAAGAGAAACGCAATATGGATCCAGGAAAGATGGCGATCGCTGCGCTTAAAGGAGTTGAGTTGTGCCTGCTGGCCGTTCCAGAAGATGCCCAGGGTTATAAAGCTCAATACATAGCTGACCAGCTGGGGAGCGGCGCCGGCGAGGGAGCGCCAGAGCTCTCCCTGGCTGTGAATAACTTCGCTGGCCGGCACGTGGAGGTCGAGAACCAGCAGCGTCATGGCTACCGCGAAGATGCCGTCGCTCAAAGCGGCCAGCCGCTCCAGACTTTGACCGGTGATTTCGTTGTAAGACGTAGGCATGACGGGTTATGCAATAGTGTACCCGTACAATAATCAGGGCACTGCCCACATACGATCTGAGACCCAAGGAGATTGAGCATTCGGATGAGCAAAAAACTATGGACAGCGGTCGACCAGTACACTACGGATCTGCTCTTGCCTGCGGACGCCGCCCTCGACGCGGCGTTGGCAGCCAGTGAGGCGGCCGGGCTGCCTTCGATCAGCGTCAGTCCAAGCCAGGGTAAGCTGCTCATGCTGCTGGCCCAGCTGGCCGGCGCCAAGCAGATTCTAGAGATAGGCACGCTGGGTGGCTACAGCAGCATCTGGCTGGGACGGGCGCTTGCTCCGGATGGCCGCTTGATCACGCTCGAAGCGAATTCCAAGCACGCCGAGGTAGCTCGCGGCAATATCGCTCGCGCCGGTTTAGCCGAAGTGGTGGAAGTGCGTCTGGGCGATGCGCGTGCTGGCATACAGCAACTGGCGGCAGAACGCCGCGGTCCCTTCGACTTGATTTTCATCGATGCCGACAAGCAAAGTATTCCGCACTACCTGGAGTGGTCGCTTAAGGTGTCACATCTCGGCAGCCTGATCATCATCGACAACGTAGTCCGCGACGGAGCCTTGATTGATGCCAGCAGCGAGGATCCCAATGTGCTTGGAGCGCGGCGTATGCATGAAGTGCTGGCCGCTGAACCGCGCGTGAGCGCGACCACCATCCAGACCGTGGGCAGCAAGGGATACGATGGCTTTACCCTGGCGCTGGTCATCGCCGGCTAAGGCGCTTTATTGGAGGAAGTAATGGAAAGACGCGACTTTGTCACATCGGCGATTGCTATGGCGGGGGCTGCATTGAGCGGCGGAGAGGGACGGGCGATGGCGCAATCTACGCGAGAGTTTTACCAGTTGCGGAAGTACTCGCTGCAAACAGGACCGCAGCTGTCGCTTACGCAAAGTTATTTTGAGCATGCGCTGATTCCAGCGCTCAACCGGATGACGATCACCCCTGTCGGCGCCTTCAAACTGGATGTGGGTCCCGAGACGCCGACCTACTATCTGCTCATTCCGGCAACGTCGGTTGAAACGCTGGTCACGCTGGATACGAGGCTGGCAGAGGATACGGAATTCCTCAAGGCATCCACTTCGTTCTGGGCAGCGCCGGCCTCCGCGCCCGCGTTCGCGCGCGTGGAAAGTTCGCTAATGTCTGCCTTCGCGGGCTGGCCAAAGCTGATCGCGCCGAAGGGCGAGAAGCGAATCTTTCAATTGCGCACCTACGAGAGCGCGGGCTATGCGGCGCATGTGCGGAAAGTACAAATGTTCAACGAGGCGGAGATTGGGGTCTTCACCCGGACAGGTTTGACTCCCGTTTTCTTTGGGGACACGTTGATTGGCCACCGGATGCCGAGCCTGACCTACATGCTGACATTTGCGGATGTGGCGGACCTGAATGCTAAGTGGGCGGTGTTCGGGTCTGATCCCGTCTGGAAGGAACTCTCGCACCGGCCGCAGAATGCGGATGCGGAGATCGTAAGCAATATCTCGAATCTGTATTTGAGCCCGTTGAGCTGTTCACAGATTTGACGGGAACCGCAAGTCCCTCCGTTTCGCTCCCACCTGTGTCGTTGAGAGCGAAGCGGAGCGCGTGCAACCCCCGAGGGAGCGGTGCGTTGCTCCCTCGGGCTTCGCCTATTTACTCGCCGTTGGAGCCAGAATCGCTCGCCGGATGAACGACGCGGAAGGTGGTCCCACCGTTCGCCCATACCCGCAGCAGCATATCCTTACCCGCTGGCAGTTGCTTCACCTCGTTGCGGAACTGGTCCGCCGAGGTCACCGGCTTGCGATTGACTTCCATGATCACATCGCCTCCGGTCAATCCAGCATCTTCTGCAGGACTGCCCGGCTGTACCTGCGCCACTGCGACGCCTTGTACATCTGAGCCCAGCTGCAGCTGTTGCCGCACATCCGGAGTCAAATCGGAGATCGCGATGCCCAGCCTGGCGTGACCAGACTCGTCCGTGGCTGCTGCCGCGACTTCCTGGTTCTTGTGGTATTCACCAACCGTAAGGTCGAGAGTCTCGGGGTGGCCGTTCCGCATCACGTCCAGCTGGATCTTCGAGCCGGGCGCGTCTTCGCTGACGATCAATTGCAGGTCACCGCCGTTTTCAATCGGGTTGCCGTTGACACCAGTAACCACATCGCCTTCCTTCAAGCCGGCGCGGCTCGCGGGAGAGTCAGGACTTACAGAAGCAATCAGCGCTCCAGTGTTTCCAGTCAGGTTGAAGAACTTCGCGTTGTCAGGAGTTACATCGTTCAGACCAACTCCCAGGTATCCGTGATGAACCACACCGTTCTTAATCAGGGAATCGACCACAGGGTGTATGGTCTGGGTCGGAATGGCAAAGCCGGCGCCAGCGAAGTTTCCTGTCTCTGAGATGAGAAAGGTGTTGATGCCGACCAATTGACCATGCGCATTCACCAGCGGGCCACCCGAATTGCCGGGGTTGATCGCGGCATCGGTCTGAATATAGCCACCCGGCTTGCGCGCGTCATCCCTGAACGGATTGGAGCGATCGACCGCGCTGACGATGCCGCGCGTCACCGAAAACTGAAATTGGCCGAAGGGGTTGCCAATCGCCAAAACGGACTGTCCCGGAACCAGCTTGGTGGAATCACCCCAGGCGATGGTGGGCAGGTCGGTGGCGTTGATCTTGACCACAGCCAGATCTGTAAGTTTGTCGGTGCCAATTACCTTGGCAGGAAAGCTCCTGCGGTCATGCAGCGTTACCCGCACTTCCATCGCCCCATCGACCACGTGATTGTTGGTGATGATGTAGCCGTCAGGAGTGATGATCACACCGCTGCCAATGCCATGTTCGATCTGCCGTTGGCCCTGACCCATGCCTGGCATACCATGGCCGAACTGCTGGCCGCCTTGAGGACCGAAGAACTGGGAGAAGGGATTGTCGTCCTGGTCGTTGCCACCACCCTGGCCCTCCATCGCCGGCTGCTCGCTGCGATGAGAGGTGACAGCAATGTTGACCACGGCGGGCGTCACCCGCGAAGCCACTGCTTCGGTTGCCTGGTCGAGCGCCAGAAGGGGATCGATGCTCGCATTGTTAATCGCGGTGGCAGAATTGTCAGCAGTCGCGGCATTCACGTGCCGATGGCCGACGATGAGTGCTCCAGTGGACAAGACGAGAGCAAAAGCCGCTACGGGTGCAGCATAGGCCTTGGCTCTTGCTCTTAATAAATTAGTTTCTTTGTTCACGACTTTTCCTCTTTCAGGGTGAAGTTTTTTAAATCTGGAAAGCTATCCAGTGATCGGGTGAAGGTAGGGTTGCAAGGGGCTCGCCGTGGGAGACCTTCTGCGGGACTTCCACGGTAAAGAGAACCAAGGTGATGCCTCCGCCGTCCTGGTCCTCTGTCACTTGGACGAACTGGAGACGGCGGGTAGTCTTAACCGGCCGTGGGGAATGCGGCTTGGGCAGAACGCTCGCGCGCTCCGCCGGACCGCTCATATCGGGATGGAAGACAGCTTCCTGATACCGAGCCTGATGTTGGTTCTGATAGGCCGGTTCAACAACAGGCGCAGCCGCGACCGTGTCATTGCTGGAAAAGGTGATGATGCCGGGCAAGCGCTGCAGCACGAGCACTCCGGAGAGAGAAGCCACCAGCCCAACCGCTACCAGGCCACGAGAAAGCATGGGGCCCGGGTTGCGCCGCCGGTGGAGGATGTTCTCCACTCTGCCCGCCAATTCGGAATGCCGCTTCCACAAGCCCGGGGCCAGCAAAGCGGCGCGCTTGACCAGCCTGTTCTCGGCAAGTTTGGTCAGGCAGGTGGCGTAGGCGCGGGCATTGCCGGCAGCGTCCAGCACCGCATCGTCACAGGCCTGTTCACGTTCCAGGCAAAGGTGACGCTCGGCCCAAAAGAGCGCGGGATTCAAGGGAGAAAGGGCTCGTAACAGTTTCTGCAGCAAATTGGTCCAGTCATCTCCACGATCGAGATGAGCCATTTCGTGCAGGATGATCTGCTTCAGGTCGCTGGGCGCCAGCTCGCTCCACAGCGAGCGAGGCACAATCACTGCCGGGCGGAAGAAGCCGAGAACGCTGGGTGCGTCGATGGCATCGGAAAGCCGCACTTCGACCGGACGTGAGCCGGGCCGAACCACAATCGATTGCAATTCCGCATCCAGGCCGTGGAAGGGAACTGGCGTCGCATTCTGCCACAGTGTTCTCATCTGCCGCGCGCCGGCGGAAAGCCGGATCAGGGAGAACAGGGAAGCAAGCACCCAAAGACCTTCGATCACAAAAGCCCACGCGCTATTCAAATGCAGGGAGAAGTCTGCCTGATGTACCGCCGGGACGGTATAAGGGCCGCACAGCGCCCGGCCAAGCGCAAAGCAAGGCAGCAAGGCCACCAGGGTGAAGACAATCAACCACAGGGTAAAGCGGGTAGAAGCACGCAACCCGGGAGCGAGCTTGAGCGCCGCCCAAGCCAAAGCGGTCAACAGCAGGCCCTGCCAGATGCTGGCAATCAGCAACTCTGCCGGGCTGGTCGAAATGAACTGCCGCAATAGATTCGCTTCCATCGGGTTATTCCTATTACTCGCTTGTCAGCGTCCAGGCTCATCTGCCTGCTGGATCGCATCCCTTAGACGTTGCAACTCTTCCGCTGTTATCTCTTTGTCGCCCAGGAGAGATAGCATCAGCTTCTCCCGGGAATCACCGAAGAAACGGCGCAGTACCAGCCGCACCTCGGAGAAGCCGGCTTCCTCCTCCGCCACCAGGGGCACATAAAAGAATGCGCGCCCTTCTTTCCGATGCTGCACATACCCCTTTTGCTCCAGAATCCTGATGGTCGTGAGCACGGAGTTATATGCCAACGCATTCTTCCTGGGCAGGGCGGCGGCAATTTCATTGACAGTCGACTCCCCACGGGCCCAGAGAATCTTCATCAGCCGTAATTCCGCTTCGGTCAGGGTGGGAGATTTTTTAGGTGGCATACGGTACGTCTCTCAAAAAGAGCATAGCGCTGGCGATGTTCCGTGTCAACTAATTGATTAATACTTGGCCTGACCATAACGAAACCAGCGGCTGCGGTGGTTGCAATTTGGGAATCGGCGGCGCTTAACCCCGATATCAGCGCTCAGCGCCGCGCAGGCTGTGTTAACAAGAGTATAGGAAGGCCATGAACCATCGTAATCTCGACCGGTGGTACTCCGGTGAGGGGCCAGCGCCCCACTTCAGGTAACCTAAGTTTACCGAGGGATGGGTACTGATGTACCTTCCTCGATGCGCGTCGTCAGTCTATTGCGTTAAAGGGCAGACCTATATGGGCTCACAGGATCGGGTTCCGCTGTTCATCAATCGGTACTCGCTTTCGCCTCATACGGCGATTGGTGTGCAAACCCTTCGTTTGCTTGGTCCGCACCAGGACTGGCTGCACTTCCACTGGTGGACCAGCAGCTTTCAGCGGCCCGATCCCCGCTCGGTTCTATTTGAGAACACCGTTCTTAGCCGGTACAACTTCCTTCATAGACCCAAGCCCTTACGATTCTTTCAAATGCTGGGTATCAGTTCGTGGAGCGGCAGCGATCTGCGTCCCTCGCTCGCGAAGCGACTCATCGCCCCCCTTCGGGGACGGGTCTCGAGCGCTTATGTAGCTCCGTTAGGCGAAGACGACGCCACCCGATGTCTGGAGCTAACCAACCTGGTCGGCGTTCCCTTTGTGCTCCATCTCTGGGACGTATTGGATGGCGACGTGGCCAGTGGCGCGCTGAGGGAATTGGTCGATCGTGCGGAGCGCGTCTTTTGCGTGAGCCAGCCGCTGCTGGACGATGTGCTGAAAATACGCGCGGATGCTGACTTGCTGTCCTTCTCCCGGGATCCGTCGCAAGCCACGGCCAAGCCCCGCGAGCAAGGCCCGATCAAGGTGGTTATTCATGGCAACGTGGTCTCCTATGCGGAGGGCCTCAATGACCTGGATCAGGCCATTGATTTGCTCGAGCGGAGAGGTTTGCCGGTTGAGGTCTCGTTTCTGGGGTCTCCCAAGGTCATGCGCCTGGCTAAGACTACGATTAAAAGGCGAGTCAAGGTGCGTGGATTCCTACCTACGCAGCGCGCGCTGGATAAGGAACTCAGCAGTGCGCACGTGGGCTTCCTGCCCGGACCCAAGCTTGATCCAGGATGTGATCTAAGGAGCCGTTACTCCATCCCTTCGCGCATCCTCGACTTCATGGCCGTGGATCTTCCCATTGTGGGTGTTGTTCATGAGGCCTCCGCAACCGGCGGCTTTGTGCGTAAATTGGGCCTCCATCCTGCGGCAACGTGCCCCGGGCCGGAAGAGGTGGCCGACTGGCTGCTCCGGCTCTCCCGTCCCACCTTCTGGGCGGAGCAAAGCGCCAAGTCCCGCGCCGCCTTCGATCTCTTGCAGAGTCAGGAGTCTCCGGCGCAAAAGCTCAAGCGAACCTTGGACAAGATAGCCTGACGGATCCCCCTCGCCGGAGGACAAAGGTGGTCAGTCCCGCCCAGAGGAACAACCCGGCGGGGTTTTCTACGTATCTCTGTGCAGAAAACCGGCTTACAGGCGAGAATGGTTGCTGTGACGATTCTTCACGACGACCGTCTTTTTCCTTCTGAACCCACAACCCGGGCCATCGCACGCAGGATTTACGGAGCCGTTCGCGATCTACCCATTGTCAGTCCGCACGGGCACACCGACGCGCGTTGGTTCGCAGAAAACGAGGCCTTCCCTAATCCCACCAGCCTCTTTATCGTTCCCGATCACTACGTCTTCCGCATGCTCTACAGTCAAGGCATCGCACTGGAAGACCTGGGCATCGGGCAGAAGACGTTGGATGAGGAGCAAGCGCGCCGCATATGGATTCGCTTCGCTGAGTCCTATTACCTGTTTCGCGGCACGCCCACGCGCATGTGGCTTGACCATGCTTTCCAGGAGCAGTTCGGGCTCGAAGATCGGCTTTGTGGCGCGAACGCCGGGGACTATTACGACACCATTAGCGCCAAGCTGGCTTCTCCTGCCTTCCGGCCGCGAGCGCTTTACGCGCAGTTCAACCTCGAAGTGCTGGCCACGACCAACACCCCGCTTGACCCGCTGACCTACCATCAGGCCATTCGCGACTCTGGATGGAAGGCGCGCATCGTGCCTACCTTTCGACCCGATTCGGTCATTGATCCGGAGTTCGATGGTTTCCGCCTGAATGTCCAAAAGCTGGGAGAGATGCACGGCGAGGATAGCTCGCGCTGGCCAGGATATCTGCTGGCTTTGCGCCATGCCCGGGAGCGCTTTAAGAAACTGGGTTGTACCGCGACCGATCACGGCCACCCCACGGCCAGGACGGCCGATCTGGACGGCAGTGCAGCCGGCGCGCTCTTTGACCGCGTCTTCGCCGGCAAGGCCGACGCGGGAGAGCAGGAGCTATTTCGCGCGCAGATGTTGACCGAGATGGCGCGCATGAGCGTGGGGGATGGGCTGGTGATGCAGATCCATCCTGGCAGCCATCGCAACCACAACCGCCAGATCCATGCCCGCTTCGGGCGCGATGTGGGCGCTGATATTCCGACCGCGACTGACTATGTGCATGCGCTGCAGCCGTTGTTGGATCGCTTTGGCAACGACACCTCGTTCACCCTCATCCTGTTCACTCTGGATGAATCAACGTATAGCCGCGAGCTGGCGCCTTTAGCGGGGCATTATCCCTGCCTTCGCCTGGGTCCGCCGTGGTGGTTTTACGACAGCCCTGAAGGCATGATGCGCTTTCGCGAGCTCACCACGGAGACGGCGGGTTTCTATAACACCGTCGGTTTTAATGACGATACGCGGGCCTTCCTCTCCATCCCGGCGCGGCACGACGTGGCTCGCCGGGTCGACTGTGCCTACCTGGCAAGATTGGTGGCGGAGCACCAGCTGGATGAGGACGAGGCCTTCGAAGTGGCGCATTCGCTGGCCTACGATCTGGCTCGTAAGGCCTACCGGCTGTAACCAGGTGCTGCGGATGGTTGGTTTCAGGGAAAACCATCCCCTCAGCGGCTAAAGCCGTTCTTGAGTTTAATGACTTACGTACGGGCTGAAGCCCGTACCCTTCAGAGAGATAAGTTTTTGAAGGGTGCGGCCGTCAGGCCGTCTACAGATGCAGAGAGACAAGTTTTTGAAGGGTACGGCCTTCAGGCCGTCTGCAGATGCGGAGAGACAAGTTTTTGAAGGGTACGGCCTTCAGGCCGTACGTTGATGCTTTGCAATGAACTCGGCTTTAGCCGCTGAGGGATTCGGCTCTTCCCCCAGCTCCTGCAAGTCCGATCCTTACAGTGTGTAGCCCCGGACTTTAGTCCGGGGAGCGGGTTTTCAAACCCGCGAGAAGGAAGCAACCATGAGTCTCTATTGCCAACACGGCGGCCCGGATGCCGAGATCTCCCCGGAGCGTTTGCGCCAATTGCTTTACCAGGCGCTGGACCGGCTCGGAGACCGGCGCCGGGTCCTGGCTGTGCCCCCTGACTTCAGCCGCTTCCACTCCCAGGCCGGCCCGCTGACGCAATATGCTTACGCCTACTACGGCGACCGGCTGGGCTGCGTGCTCCCCGCCCTGGGCACGCATACACCGATGCCGCCCGCTACACTCACGCGCATGTTCGGCGACATACCGCACTCCCTCTTTGCCGTGCACAACTGGCGCACCGATGTGGTCACCCTGGGAGAACTGCCGGCAAGCTTTATCCAGGAGCAGTCAGGCGGCCTGCTCGACTACACCTGGCCGGCCCAGGTGAACCGCATGATCCCGGAAGGGAACTTCGATCTGGTGCTTTCCATCGGCCAGGTAGTGCCCCACGAGGTCATAGGCTTGGCCAATTACAACAAGAACATTCTGGTGGGCACCGCCGGTCCGCTCAGCATTCATCGCAGCCACTACCTGGGAGCCGTGGTGGGCATGGAGCGGATCATGGGGCGCATGGATAATCCCGTCCGCCGGGTCCTCAATCGCGCCGCCGATGAGTTTCTTCGTAATATCCCAATCGTTTATGTGCTGACGGTGATCGGCACCAATTCCGCCGGCGAGCTGGTGGTGCGCGGCCTCTTTGTGGGGGATGACGTGGAGTGTTTCCGCCTGGCCTCGGAACTCAGCGTCCAGGTCAACGTCCAATTGCTTGATCGGCCGATACACAAGGCCGTGGTCTACCTCGATCCGGAAGAATTCCACAGTACCTGGCTGGGTAACAAGGCGATCTACCGCACCCGTATGGCGCTGGCCGATGGAGCGGAGCTGATCGTGCTCGCTCCCGGGGTGAAGCAATTTGGCGAAGATCCCACCATCGACCGCATGATTCGCAGATTCGGCTACTACGGCACCCCGGCTACGCTGGAGAAGGTGAAGCAGAACCCCGATCTGGCGGCCGAGCTCAGCACCGCTGCTCACCTCATCCACAGTTCCTCGGAAGGCCGTTTCCACATTACTTATTGCCCGGGTAGCCTCACCCGGGAGGAGACAGAAGGCGTAGGATTCGGCTATGCCGATCTGGCCAGCACGATCGCCCGGTATGACCCGGCAAAACTGTACAACGGCTACAACACCGTCGATGGTGAAGAGATATTTTTCATTTCCCATCCCGCTCTGGGTTTGTGGGCGTCGTCCGGATTTTCTTCGGAATTCAGTGAGAGGCATGCGGTCACAGCTGGTCTCGATCGCAGATAACCACCCTCGCTGGCGCCACCGGGCAGATTATCCGCATCCAAAGGTCGATTTGCGTCCGTTTAGGTACATTGCCCCGCATTATGCGGTTTTCATGGCGAAATTCCGCATCGAACTAAGAGTCTGGCTAAACATTCGTTTGGAAGGGTAATCATGGAATTCCACGTCTCAAAAGAAGCACGCGATCGTTATGAATTCAGCCAGAAACTGTTTTCTTTCAGCGGCAATGTAGTTTTCGCCAATCTCAGCGCCAGCCGGGAGTTCGCCTTCCGGATGAACGAGCGCCGGGGAGCCGAAAAAGATCCCTCGCAGACCATCAACCCCGGTGCGCTCTACGCCATGGGCCTCATCGACGAGATGAGCCATGCCCTGGTCGATTATTACCGCAAGCGGCTGGATCCCAAGGTCATGGCGGGAGCGCTGGAGTGGTTCGATAGCCGTATCGGCAAAGCAGAACTGGACAAGACCATCCTGGCTTTCGTGGAGCAGTTTCCGACAGCGGATGTCTACCGCAAGGAACAGACCCCTGCGGACTGGTTGGCAGGAACAACCGACGGCATCGCGCATAGGGCAGTGGCGTTTGAAGAGATGACGCTGTTGTGGCTGGCCAACGCAAACCCCGCCTTCAAACCATTTTCCGAACTCTTCACCGACCAGTCTCTCGCCGCGGTCACGCGCTACCAGCAGATCACCAGCGGGCTGCGCGAATTCTTCAGCACCCGGCCTCTGCTGAAGCAAAAAAACCTGATTGACATGCTGCGTGCCCCGGCTTTGGCATCGCCGGACTCACTCAGCGGCCAGCTCGCCTACATCATCGAACACTGGGCTGATCTGATCGGCGACGCACTTTCCAAGCTCCTGCTGGCCATCGATGTGCTCAAGGAAGAGGACATCGCGATCTGGATGCGGTTCAATCCTCCCGGCGCTAACACCGCCCGCAGGGGCAATTTTCCCTGGAATGTCGACAAGAAGGGAGAAGTGCCGTCCTACGTGGAAACGGCCCAGGAAACCGAGCGTTTCAGCCCCGACCAGGAATGGATGCCCACTACCGTGCTCATCGCTAAGAGCACCTATGTTTGGTTGGAGCAGCTTTCCCGCCACTACGGCCGCCACATCCATCGCCTGGACCAGATTCCCGACGAGGAGCTGCGCCGCCTAGCCGGGCACGGTATCAACTCGCTATGGCTCATCGGGGTCTGGGAAAGAAGCTCGGCCTCGCAGACCATCAAGCAACTCTGCGGTAACCACGACGCTGTCGCCTCGGCTTACTCCCTCTATGGCTATGACATTGCCGCTGATCTGGGCGGGGAAGAGGCCTATCGCAACCTGCGCGACCGCGCCTTCGCCCACGGGGTCCGGCTGGCCAGCGACATGGTTCCCAATCACATGGGCATCGATTCCAGCTGGGTCATCGAGCACCCGGAGTGGTTCATGTCCCGGCCCGATAGCCCCTATCCGGCGTACCGCTTTGAGGGGCCCGATCTCTCCCGCGACGGCCGGGTGGAAATCAAGATTGAAGATCATTATTACGAGCAGTCCGATGCCGCGGTGGTCTTTCGCCGTCGCGATAAATGGACAGGCGACACCCGCTACGTCTACCACGGCAACGACGGCACCAGTTTTCCCTGGAACGATACCGCCCAGCTCGACTACTTGAATCCAGGCACGCGGGAGCAGGTGATCCAGACCATCCTGCATGTCGCCCGCCTGTTTCCCATCATTCGTTTTGACGCCGCGATGACCCTGGCCAAGCGCCACTTTCAGCGCCTTTGGTTTCCAATCCCGGGTACCGGCGGAGCCATTCCTTCGCGCGCGGAATACAGCATGAGCAAGGCCGACTTCGACCGCGCCATGCCGGAAGAGTTCTGGCGTGAGGTGGTGGATCGTGTGGCCCGCGAGGTTCCCGGCACGCTGCTGCTGGCCGAAGCCTTCTGGCTCATGGAGGGATATTTCGTCCGCACCTTGGGCATGCACCGGGTGTACAACAGCGCCTTCATGAACATGATGCGCGACGAGGAGAACGCCAAATACCGCACGGTGATCAAGAACACCATCGAATTCGACCCGGATATCCTCAAGCGCTACGTGAACTTTATGAGCAATCCCGATGAGCGCACAGCGATTGACCAGTTTGGCAATGGCGACAAGTGCTTCGGGGTGGCAACCATGATGTCCACGCTTCCCGGGCTGCCCATGTTCGGCCACGGGCAGATCGAAGGCTTCACGGAGAAGTACGGCATGGAGTTTCGCCGTGCCCGCTACCAGGAAGATCCCGATCGGGGGCTGGTACAGCGCCACGACCGCGAGATCGCGCCACTGCTGCATCGGCGCTGGTTATTCGCTGAGAGCGAAAATTTTCTGCTCTACGACTTTTTCCGGCCCGACGGGTCGGTGGATGAAAATGTCTTCGCTTATTCCAACCGGCGCGGCGAGCACCGGGCATTGATCATCTACCACAACCGCTTTGCCAGCACCTACGGGACGGTCAACCACTCCGCGGCCTATGCCGACAAGGGAGCGGGCCACCTGCGCCAGCAGTCACTGGGGGGCGCTTTCGGGCTGCCCAACGACGGCAATCTCTTTCTTGCGTTCCGCGATAACACCACCGGGCTGGAACATCTGGAGCGGGCGTCCAAGATCGTCACCCAGGGCTACTCCCTGGAATTGCAGGCCTACAAGTGCCACGTCTTCCTCGAGTGGCGGGAGCTGAGACCATCCGAAGACTACCGCTGGGACGTGCTCTGCGACTCGTTGAATGGCCGCGGAGTACCGAACCTGGACGAGGCGCTGCTGGCGCTGGAACTCGCGCCGCTGCACCAGTCGCTGGTTTCGCTGCTGGAAACCGATGTGGTGGAAAGTTTTGCCCTCGTCGCCAGTAGCGAGGAGGCTCTGCCTGCCTGTGGGGAGGTGGCAGAAACCGCCACACCGGCTACCCAGCTGATGGAAAGGCTGGAGGGCTTAAGCTTGCGCTTCGCCGGCGAGGGCCTCGCCTTCTACGCGCGAAAGGCAGGCCAGCCGCAGGTCGATGCCAACGATGCCTGGCTGGCGATTTGCAGCCAACTGAACGGCGCGGCCGGACTGCCCGGGACGGAGGCCGAATTCTCCGAGCCCTGGTCGAGCGAAGCCAAGGCTGTACTGCCCAGCAGCACCCCGGAACTCCACGCCAAGGCGACCTGGGGTCCTGTGCTTGCGTTCTGTGTCTTGGAAGGCATGGCGCGCAGCATCGGAGGCAAGGACACGGCTGCCACCGCGCTGGCGCTCTTCGAGCAGCTCCGTCTGCGCGAGCCCCTGGCCAGGGCCTTCTCGCTCGGCGATGAGATCACTGAGGACGGCTGGCGTGCCGCCGCCCGAGTCCGCCTGGCTTTCCTGGGGACGACCTTGACGCCTGGCAAAGCCGTCAAGGGTGCGGCAGACGATGTGTTCGCAGGCCTTCCCCGTGGGATTTGGGACGATGAGAACGCCCGCTGGCTGCTCCAGGTGAACGAGGCTGGCGGAGAGTGGTACTTCAACAAAGAGCTTCATGAGCAGATGCTGTGGTGGATGCAGCTGCCAGATCTTCTGGCGGTCAAGGCGTCGGCGGCGCCAACCAAGAGAGCAAAGTCGGCCCCCAAATCGACTGTGAAATCGGCCCTGAAATCGATTGAGGCGATCGAACAGGCGGTCGAGGAAGCTTGCGAGCAGGCTGAAGAGTCCGGGTACCGTATTGGAAAGAGGAAAGAACCGACGGTCAAACCGGCGAAAGCCAAAAAGGAAGCGCTGGCAAAGTGAGCTGAACGGTGCCCCAACAGAACCCATTAGGAACTGGACGAGGTGCCCCAGGTTCGCCAAAGCGTACCTGGGACGAATAAGACGGGCGGAGCCCCACAAGAGCTTTTTTGTTATCAATCAGCTAAAAGCAATCGAAACATATCGTTTTTCGTCCCAGGTACGCCTTGGCGAACCTGGGGCACCCGTCCAGTTCCTAATAGGCGCTGTTGGGCGTCCTACCGGTACAGAGTTTTTTGTGGTCTGTTAAGCAGGGCGGTACCTGATCCATCCTCGCCATTCGGCAAACGGCTGGCGGCGGCTAAAATGACAATGGTTTCGGCTCCTGGGGGTATATGGCTAAAGCGGCTTCGAAAGTAGCGGCGCGTCGCACGGGCGATGGCGCAGGTCCGATTACTTTGGCTATCGACATTGGGGGCACAGGCCTGAAGATGCAGGCGCTGAGTCCCGAGGGCAAGCCGATCAGTGACCGGCTGCGGGTGCCCACTCCAAATCCGGCGACCACCACCGGAATTCTGAGCGCGCTCGACGAACTCAAGGTAAGCGTTCCACTCTTTGACCGGGTTTCTGTCGGGTTTCCTGGAGTGATCAAGCAAGGCAAGACGCTCACCGCCGCTAACCTTGACCCGGGATGGATTGATTTTCCGCTGCAGAAAACCCTGGAAAAGCGGTGGGGTAAGCCGGTGCGGATGGCCAACGATTCCGCAGTGGGCGGTTATGCCGTGATCCAGGGACACGGGGTCGAACTCGTCATTACCCTGGGCACCGGCATGGGGTCAGCGCTGTTCACCCACGGCGTCCTTTGTCCTGGTCTCGAGCTAGCGCATCACCCCTGGCGCAAAAAAACTTATGAGGGATATCTGGGCAGGCGCGGGCTGCTGAAGTATGGCGCGAAGCGCTGGAACAAGTTGCTCAAAGAAGCGGTTGAGCAAACCGCCGCTACCTTCAACTGGGACACCCTGTATATCGGGGGTGGCAATGCCAAGAAAGTAACGCTCAAGCACGGAGATGAAATCAAAATCATCTCTAACGAAGAGGGTTTGCTCGGCGCCATGGCACTGTGGAGAGATCGGCAATAACGAAGTTGCGCCGTCTCCATCTTTTTGAAGTCCTCGACCAGGCGTGGTGTCCGCGAGCAGTACGTCACGGAGCCACGGATTTTCTGGAAGCGATTACCAGCCGGGGAAATATCTATCGTCCCATTCAAGCGGGGATTTTTCGCGCCATTCAAGATTGTGGCGCCGAGCGCGTGGTCGACCTCTGCTCCGGTGGCGGCGGCCCCTGGCTAAGTCCTGCATGGCGTTCCGCGTTAGCCGAACACGCGCCGCTTACGGTAGTTTTGACGGATAAGTTCCCCAGCAGCGCTCTGCCCGATCGCCTGGTGGAGGGCGTGAGCTGTGCGAATTTTTCTGTGGATGCCGCTAGCGTCCCGGAAGAATTGCGCGGTTTTCGCACTATCTTTTCTTCCTTCCACCATTTTCCCGACACCGTTGCGCGTGATGTCCTGGAAGACGCGGTACGCAACGGGGAGGGGTTCGCGATGGCGGAAGTGACTTCGCGCACGCTGCGAGCGTTCGCGACCATGTTGTTGATGCCGGTCTTCGACTGGATCCTGACCCCGCGCATGCGGCCCTTCCGCTGGTCGAGGTTGTTGTTGACTTATCTGCTCCCCATGATTCCATTGGTGGTTTTGTGGGATGGCCTCGTCTCCTGCTTTCGCACCCGAACCCCGGAAGAGCTGTTAGCGCTGACCAGTAACTTCCCGCAATATGATTGGCAGGCGGGCTATGCGCACGGCCAGGGAAGCTGGCTGGCTCCTGTTTATTTGATCGGCCGGCCTAACAGGCTGCGATAAAACTCGCTTTGGTAGGTCGACGGCATAACAGATTTACTCTACGGTTGATCCGCGAAATAACCTCGCTGGCTTTCGATTTTGACGCCCTTGCGGGCGCAAACCACGCGGAGCTTGTGATACTTGCCGTCTGGGCTCGGCATCTCAAACCCCAGTTGGTAAGGTGCGGGGGACTTCTCCAGCGATTGAACGATCGCCTTCTCGGTTTGGCCATCGGAGAACATCGGTGCGCCGGTGAGATCGGCCAACAGGTGAAGCGTGTCCTCAGCAGTGCCGCGATCGGTAGAGGGGAGCGAACTCCCTTCATTTTCCTTAACGCTGTAGATGCTGGTGCCGGTTCGGTCCAACCCGTTGCTGAAGCGGCGCAAAAAAGGTTCGTAGTCAATGCACTTGCCACGCAAACGTCTGCAATTGCCGCTGCATTCGCCGGCTAGATAGCTTCCAGATCCCTCCGTGAAAGTAACATCGTGGCACCCGTAGGGATAGTCCACCCAGTTCGGCACTCCACGCGTGATCCAGACGATCGTCTTTCGGCCGGGAATATCTCTCGAGTGCTCTTCAAGTTCACTAAGCGCCTGAAAGGTCGCCTCGGCGCGGACGCCGGTGTCCGTGTCATCAATAGGCCTAAACCCATATTCCTTTTGGATCGCCTGATCGAGCAGCGAGTGGATCTGCCGGGTCCATAGAGCGCTCATGGGCTTCTCATCCGCATCAGCATTTTCTGCCGGCGGCAAACGGTTCAGGGATTGCAATGTGGCAGGACCTCCGACGAGATAGAGATCGCCGTGGCTGGTCAAGAGATAAAGGTAGACGGAGTTGCCCGCCTTAAGGGGTTCCAGGGTGCGAATGAGAATCTGGGATTCGTATTCGCGGCGTTCGGGGGCTCCATTCAGCAGGTCGAACAGAATGATCGTCGAGGGTGGAGGGTTCTCCGTAATCGACTGAGCGTCGCCTGACTTGAAAGAGGTGATGTGCTGCAGCTTACCGTTATCAAAGATCTTGAAATCGGTGCTGGTGAGATTCGTAACTGCTTGACCGTTGCCTCGAGGGCAGCGACATGGAGAGTCAAGTATTTCTTGTTTGGAGGAGCGGCATTGTCCACGCGGGAAGCCGCGCCATGTACCCAAGTGAGGGCTACAAGCGTACATGTGACCAGCGTCGCCCATGGGGCAAGTTTGTCCTGCGCGCTCGTTTTAATAGGATAGACAGGCATTCGGGGCCTCTCTCTTAATGACGTCTTCGATCAGAACATAGAAGCCGCGCAAATACATCGGGTATACTCCCACCCAATGGTTCGCATTCTGGCCGCCACTCTCCTCGCTTGTGCTATCACTGCACACGCTCAACAGTACGATCTCGTTCTTCGCAACGGTCAAGTCCTCGATCCGAAAAACAATGTTGCCGCGAAACTTGACGTAGCCGTACGCGACGGCAAGATTGCCGCCATCGAACCAACCATTCCCTCGAGCGCGGCCAAACAATCCGTCGACATCTCCGGTCTTTATCTCACGCCCGGGCTGGTCGACATCCACGTGCACGTCTTCACCGGGCTTCGCCACAACGCATGGGGCAACGGCGATCTCTCCGTCCCCGCCGATGTCATGGCTATCCCAAACGGCGTTACCACGGTGGCCGACGCCGGCTCCTCTGGTTGGCGCGACTTTCCCGAGTTCCGTCGCCGCATCATTGATTATTCGCGGACTCGCATCTTCGCCTTCCTCAACATTGTCGGATCGGGCATGGTCAATACCGACGATGTGGCCGAGCAGAATGAACACGACATGGACCTCGATGCGCTTTCGAAGACCATCGAACAGAACCGCGACATCATCGTCGGCATTAAGACGGCACACTGGCAGCAGCCCAATTTCATTTCGGTGCAGAAGGCCGTCGAGGCAGGAAAGCGTAACCATCTGCCCGTCATGGTCGATTTCGGTTGGTTCGACAACAAGTCCTACGAGCAGATGATCTCCAGCATCCTACGGCCCGGAGACATCAGCACCCACGTCTTCCGCATGCCCGCGCCGCTGCTGACTCCGGAAGGCAAGCCTGCCCCCTTCATGCTGGAAGCTCGCAAGCGCGGAATCAAGTTCGATGTTGGCCACGGCGGCGGCTCCTTCACCTTTGCGCTCGCGGAGCCCATGGTAAAGAACGGCTTCTTCCCGGACTCCATTTCAACCGACCTCCACGTCGACTCCGCCACCGGCGTCATGCTCAACCTGCCCAACGTGATGAGCAAGATGCTCGCGTTGGGCATCCCCCTGGCGGAGGTCATTCGGGAATCCACCACCAACCCAGCCACTGAGATCGGCCACCCAGAACTGGGGCAGATCGCTGTCGGTGCGGTCGCCGACATTGCCGTTCTTCGCGTCGAGCACGGCAACTTTGGCTACGCGGATCTTGCCGGGGGGAAGGTCAACGGCAGCGAACGCATTGTGCCCGAAATGACCATCCGCGCAGGCCGCATCGTCTTCGATCTCAACGCGCGCGCGGCGGTCCCCTGGCGCGAAGGTCACCTCAAATACGCAACCCGCTGAACCAGTACCGGGTAGCCATCGTGCAGGCATAAGACTCAGGATTCGGCGCCAGGTTGAAGGTGCTTCCTAGTTCACCGTTACCGTAACAACAGTTGTTTCTGAAGTCGAAGCAGAAGTCCCGGTGACCGTTACTGTGTACGTCCCGGCCGTGGTTCCCGGATTGCTCGTGCCGCCGCTGCCGCCGCCGTTATTTGTGCCACTACTGCCACCACCACTACCCCCGCCGCAGCTCACCAGGAAAGTGGCCATGAAGACCATCAGGGCAACCATGCCCAGCAATCCTTGCCAGTCACGCCGGCGGACCGGCAAAGCAAAACAAAGCAGACAGGCCAGCCCGGCGCCAGCCGCGTACCACCGCGTTCCCAGGGACGCGCTGGTTGCCGCCGCGGTGCTTACCGTGAGCGTGGAGGTTTGGGCAGTTGCCCCACTGATCGTTACCGAAGCTGGAGAAAGGCTGCACGTCGCTGGATCACTCGCGGCTTCCGGGGTCACCGCGCAGGTCAAAGCGACGGCTCCGCTGAATCCGCCGGATCCGGTCACGCTGATGGTCGATCTGTTGCCGGTGGTTGCGCCCGGGCTCTCGGTGATGTTGCCGCTGTTGCTGAGGGCGAAGCTGGGAGGCACCGCTGCGTTCACGGTGACGGTCACCGCGCTGGAGGTGCTGCCGCTGAAATTGCTGTCGCCTCCATAAACCGCGGTGATGCTGTCGGTGCCCGCGGGCAGCGCGGTGGTTGCATAGGTGGCGACACCCGTGGCGGAAAGCGTTCCGGTGCCAAGGGTTGTCGTCCCCTCCATGAAGGTGACCGTGCCGGTGGGCACGGTGGTGTTCCCCGAAGGTCCGGATACTGTCGCAGTGAAAGTGACATTTGCCCCGACCGTGATGGTTGCGGCCGATGCGCTGAGTGCTGTCGTGCTCGCTGCCAACGCCGGCGGCGGTGGCGGGGCGGAGTGACCGCCGTCCAGACGGTTGAGTTCAGAAACACTGCCACGCCACCGCTTTGCTGGCCTACCAGCACTTCAGGGTAGCTGTTGCCCAGCAGATCGGCGGTCGCGACGGTAGCGGGCCGTTGGCCCAGGGCTAGAAGCGTGCCGGTCGAGGGTTCCGTCGCCATTGCCGAGCAACACCTCCGTGTAGTCATTCGGATTGCCCGCGGTCACATCCAGGTTGCCGTCTTTGTTAAAGTCGGCGAGCGCAATCGAGGTTGCACCGGCGCCGTCCGCGCCGCCGAGCGTCAGCGTGTTGGCTGCCGCGAACGTGCCGTCGCCTTTGCCCAGCAGCGTGTAGATATTGGGCGTGCTCGCGGCGCCGCTGGTGGCAGCGCCTGCACCGGTCACGATCAGGTCGAGTATGCCGTCATGGTTCAGATCGCCCAGCGCGGCAACGGTGTAATTGGTTGCCGAAGTCGTGGGCGCCGTCGCGGCGGTAAAGCTGCCGTCTGCATTCCCCAGATAGACAACCAAAGCTCCGGTCGCCTGCGAGGTACCGGCGACGCCTGCATCCACCACCACCAGATCCGCGCGGCCATTCCCAGTCAGGCTTCCCGCAACAATATCCGACGCATTCGAAGGGTCAACCATCTTGGCTGTGCCGAGCGTGCCATTAGACTGGCCGAGAAGCACAAAAACACCCGACGACCCTTCCCCCACCGCCACATCCATAAAGCCGTCACCATTGAAGTCGGCGACTGCCAGGCTGGTTGCAGCCGCCGCGAGGGTGTAGTCCTGTTCCGCGGCGAATGTTCCGTTGCCTTGATTGATCAGCACCGACACCTTGGGGGTTTCGTCGGTCCCTAAACCAATGAGCACCGCATCCGGCTTCTTATCGTTGTTCATGTCCGCGGCGATAACCATAATCGGAGCCAGGTTGGCCGGACTGCTAACCGGAGCTCCCAAATTGCCTTTGCCGTCGCCGGGCAGCACCAGCAACGAACTGGGTGAAGTGCCAACATTGTTGCGGTTCGGCACCAGCAGATCGGCTTTGCCGTCCCCATTGAAGTCCGCAGTCGCAATCTGCAGACCCCGTGTTGATGCCGCTACTGCCGGGCAGATTGTAGGTCCCCTGCTGGTAGAGTGCCGAGTCAACAAACGTGCCGTCTCCCCGTGCCCATCAGGATCTGATACATGGGGAATCGGCGTGTCATAACCGCCCAACGTGTATAGTCCACCGGTGCTGGTTCCCAGAAAAATATCCGGATTGCCATCGCCATCGATATCGGTGATGGTCACCTGATAGGAGTCCGCCAGCCCGGCGTAGACCGGGCCCGCTTGGAACGTGCCATCGCCGTTGCCGTTGAAGATGGCAATGCTTCCCGGCACAGAGACAACCACGTCGAGCTTGCCGTTGTTGCTCAGATCGGCAGCCGCTCCTACAAAGGTGTTGGAGGTCAAGGCAGCGGCCATCGCGCTGTTGGTGGGTCCCGCGGTGAACGTGCCATCACCGCCGCCAAACAGCACCGTGGCGCCGATCAGCAGGTCTTTCTTGCCATCGCCATTGAAGTCGCCGGTCAAGGGCAACAAGGAGTTGGTCCACGTCAGGGAGGAGACTGGTCCGGTGGTAAAGGTGCCATCGCCTTTGCCGAGCAGCGTAGTGACGTTTCCCGTAAACGTCACCACGCCTGGGTTGGTGGTACTGGTGACCGTCGGCACCACAATGTCGGGTATCCCGTCGCCGTTCACGTCGTCTATCGTGAAACCGGCCACATTCCCGGTGGTGTCGGCAACGTCGTAGTAGACGGCCGCCTTAAAGGTGCCGTCACCATTGCCCAGAAGTACGGCCGTGGCCGGCTTTTGGTTGGCCGGGTCGACGAGCCCGGTCTCTACCAGGTCCATAATCCCGTTGTTCCTGAGACTCGCCGCGGAGAAGTATCCTGGCGCAGAGCCACTGGTGATCTGGGTGTTCTTCGTGGTGTTGGCGGTGGGGTCGGTTACCGTGACATAGAGTCCAGCGTCCGCCAATTGGGCGCTGATGACCGCGCCATCCGAGGTGTTGCCCAGGAGCAGGATGTTCCCGGTGGCGGGCAATCCCAGCACCTGAATATTGCATCCATTTTTGAAAACGTCAGGCTTGGTCGTCAAACCTGACAATTGATGGAAATAATCTTGAGCGGCCGGCAGCGAGGTAATCAACGTTGTGCTCGGTGTGATAGCCGTTGGCAGGACGAAGTCTTCGTTCAGGCTGCAATCGGATTGACGTTCCAGGTCCGTGGCATACAGAGCGGTAGCCGTATCGAGCGAGAGGGAATTGGGAACGAAGCTAAGCCCGACCAGCGGATTGCCCAGGAACGGTAGGTAAGGTGTGCTTGAGCTCAGAGTCAGGCCGGAGGTCCCACTCGCTTCCGTGACGCTTGGGCTTGCCTGGCGGTTGCGTGGCGCAGAAAAGTTGCCATTCGATTTGTCAGACAGTCCCAACATTCTGAGCGCTTCGTGAAAGCAACCGGTCCAAACAGGGTCCGAGGTCAGCCCTGCAGGTGGTGCTGGTGGATGACCGCAGAGATTGGTTATCTGTTTCCAAGCTGCCGCAGGAACCTGATAGAGCCCGTCGGTTGCAACAATAGTCGCCTGCGCGCTCGCCTCCTGGACCCCCAGGGGACCCTGCAGAAAAAACAGCGCGATCGCGAAAAGCAGCGTTCTGATGGCGAGTCTGCCCAAGCGTGAGAGGGAGGATTGTGGGCGAGGATGTAAGCGTCGACGGAACGGTTCTAAGAACACGGCCAGGTCTCCAGTAAGCCCTGGTCGCAAGGTTTTTCAGCCCCGCTTAACAAATTCGTTCCAGGTCGGGAGCAAGAGTAGACGGCGAACTCTTAGAAATCCTTCCCCAATTCCTACCTAATTCCGAATTTATTGGCAGATTCCGCCTATTCTCGATACACTTCTGGCCGAATCCCCCCGTCCAGCTAGAATGCGTCTAGGTCCAGCTCAGCTTCATTCCGCGAACCAAACGCTTACGATCGGGACGCGCACTGTCGCGCTCCAACGCAAGCCCTTTCTGGTCCTCCAATACCTGATCGAAAACCGGGACCGCATGATCCTGCGCAAGGAGCTGCTGGACCAGTTCTGGGAAGGTCAGGAGGTTTACGACGAGAGCCTTAGCAAGGCCGTCGGCTCCATTCGCAAAGCCTTTGGCGACGTCCCCGGCAGCCCCCAGTTTATCGAGACGCGCTGGGGACAGGGCTACCGCTACATCGGGCCATTTGACGAATCACCCGCTCCGGCCGCAAACAACTCCAACCACCCCAACCACCCGGGCGGGGAAGGACACGGCTCACCCGGTAGCGTTCCGGGTCAAACAACGGCTGCGGTTTCCCCCACCCTTGGCGGCGGCTTGATCCCTCAGGCGACGAGCCTCCAATCGGCACGTTGGCGGAAAGTTGCCGTTTTGCTCCTCGTCCTCGTGACCCTCGACGCGGTCTGGCTTACCCGCCGCCACACGGCAGGCAAGAACGCCGCCGCTCAGGCGACAACATCCATAACAGAAGATTCCATCGCCCAGAGAGTCTCCACTGCCCCCTTCTCCCAATCCGGGACGCCGGCTCTCAAACCGTCTTCCGGCCCTGACACCAGCTATCCGCAGGCCTACGCAAAATATATGAAGGCCAGGTTCTTCGCCAACGCCCGCACCCAGACCTCATTGGCGAAGGCCATCGACCTGCTGAATCAAGTCATCCTGATCGATCCAAAGTATGCGCGTGCCTACGCTGCCCTCGCCGATTGTTACCAACTGCAGGGTTTTTACCACTTCGTCCCGCCCTCGGAGGCCTACCCTCTAGCCAAGGCGGCCGCGCTCAAGGCTCTCTCCATGGACGACTCCCTGGCGGAGGCGCATATCTCTTTGCTTTCCGTCTTGACTGACTACGATTGGGACTGGGAAGGCTCCGAGCGCGAATTCAAAGCTGCCATTGCCATCGACCCCAACTATGCCGCCGCTTATCAGTATTACGGGTACGCACTGCTCGCCATGGGCCGCGGCGAGGAAGCCCTTACGGCCATGAAGCACGCGGCCGAACTTGATCCGGTTTCCCCCAGCATTCAAACTTCATTGGCCTGGGGTTACTACCTCCTCCGCCACAACCAGGCATCCATTGAGCAATGCAAGCGGGTCCTGGAACTCTATCCCAATTTCGTACCTGCCCACCAGCTATTGGGTATTCTCTACGGCCAGGCGAAATCACAAGCGCGCTCCTTCGCCGAACTCAACCTGGCCGAAGGTCTCGAAAAGGACAGCAAGATCACACCCATTCTTCTCGACGATGAACTGGCGCTGAGTGGCAAGCAGGCAGAGGCAGCTCGAAACCTGGAAACATTTCTCGCAAAGTCCCCCAATGCATCAGTGCCTGACTACTACTTAGCGGCTGCGTGGCTAGCGGTTGGCAACAATGAGAAGGCGCAAACCTATCTCGAGCGTGCTTTCAAGTTCCACTCCAATTGGGTTATCTACCTGCAATACGACCCTCGCTTCGACGACCTTCGCGTCGATCCCCGTTTCCAGGCGCTTTTGCGGCGAGTCGCTCCTTCGCACAGCACCAGCATTGACTGGGGATTGAGGGAGACATTAAGGATGAGCAACCGCTCTGCATCCGTCCTGCATTCATCCTGGCACCGTGCCCGCTGACCGAAGACAACGCGGTGTCGATCTTGCGGCGTTCTTCACCCGATGCAACTTTGGTGGGAGCAGGATTGCGGTTTCGCCGTTCCGCTTTGTGCTAACTTGCAAGCGATGGCAAGCCTTTCGCACAACTTTTGCACCAAGCAAGGGTCTCCATAAGCAGAAGTCAGTGCGCCTTTTTGTTGCAAGGTGTACGTATCTTTTGTCGTCACAGATGAGGTAAAACGGAATGTCTGTCTCTCCCTCGGGTGGTCAAGAAAGCCGACTAAGCGCTGTTGTGAAGAACCAATCTGCCAAGGTGGCAGCGCTATTTCTGCTGGGCTCGTTTCTTGCTATGCAGGCCCATGGTCAGTACACGCCCCCTCCTCCGCCTCCACCGCCAACTCCAGATCAGAGCGCGCCGGCCGGGATGCCTCCAGGGCCCCCGCAGGGAGCGCCACAAGGACCGCCACAAATGCTGGCCCCGCAACAGCTCGATCCTTTGGTCAGCAGGATCGCTCTCTATCCCGACCCTCTGCTGGCGCAGATTCTTACTGCGGCGACCTTTTCGCCTGAAATTCCAGATGCGGCCAATTGGTCCAACCAGCATGCCGGTATAACCGGCGACGGGTTGGCCAATGCGATCCGGCAGGATAACCTGCCTTGGGATCCCAGTGTGTTGGCCTTGCTGCCATTTCCCCAGGTGCTGCAAATGATGGTGCAGGACCCAGGTTGGACGCAAGCGTTGGGGGATGCGGTGCTCGCGCAGCGGCCCGATGTCATGGACGCTGTCCAGAGAATGCGTCAACAGGCGTATAGCTATGGTTATCTGCGACCGAACCCCTACGATAACGTGGTCAACGCGGGGGGATATATCGAGATTCAACCTGTAAATCCGGCCTTCCTCTACGTACCCGTCTATAGTCCGGCGGTGGTTTACGCCGCGCCTCGACCCCGGGATTGTGGTGGGCCTCTCCATCCACTTCGCTCCCAGCGTATTTATCGGGCCTGCGTTCGTGTCCTATGGCTGGGCAAGGCCGGGCTTTGCCTGGGGGACACACGCGATTATCATCGGCGGATCTCCCTGGGGCCGCACCTGGGCTAATCGTGCTGTGTATGTTCATCCCTATGCGAATGGCTATCGGCCCGCGCCGGGCCCGCGTATGGAGGATCATCACGCGGTGGCGTACCATCACCCGGACGAACATCCCCGCTAGGAAGTGGTTGAAAGTCCCGAGTGGGAATCGGCGACCAGGGGGATCGTAGCGAGGGACCAGCGGTGCGCCCCGGCTCCCTCGCAAAGGTCTCCGTTCTGTTAGTTCTCCCGCAGACTCGTCATCCTGAGCGCAGCGCCGCAGGCGCGGAGTCGAAGGACCTCGGCGGTGCTTAATTTGCCCATGCTGCTCGGAGCTTTTCAACCACCGGGCTCGAGTTCAAGACCTTGCACAGACTCAGACAAGATGTACAGAGTGACCATCGCAGCAGATCCTGTTGTCGGGCTTCGGTGGTTGAAAAGCTCCGAGCAGCATGGGCAAATTAAGCACCGCCGAGGTCCTTCGACTCCGCGCCACAAGCCCTGTGTCACGTTATAAGTCTATGCGGCGCTGCGCTCAGGATGACGAGTCTGCGGGAGAACTAACAGAGCGGAGACCTTTGAGAGGGAGCCGGGGCGCACTGCAGATCTCTCGGCTGCGCTCGGGATGACAAAAAAGGTGAGTCGAGTACTGTGGTATCCCACTCAAGCCAAAACCGGGCTCGAATGGGGCACCCAGCGGTTGTTGACGATGAAGCAATCCAAAATAATTTTGCGGTTCATGGCACTTTCTTCTCCAGGGTTGCGCCTTAGTAAGTGAAGGCGGTTGGTGAGACGCCTTCCAAAAGGAGAACTACCATGCGCAGCTCAATGATGATGAAGGTTCCCGCAAGCTTGATCGCCGCCGTACTCGCTATCGCCTCCTCGGCGCCGGCCGCCCAGGCACAGAGATCCAGGATTTGCAGCCAAAATGAACGTGCCTTTTGCCTTCCAAACTGCGCTCCGGTCAACATTTCGCTCCTGGTGTCTACACCATCAGCATGAATGGTGAACAGTCCATGATGATCCGTGGCAACACGAAAGCAGGAATGGCCATGACGCAGTTGGCCAACGATGGACTGCCGGCCGACCCAGGGTAAGGCCGTGTTTACCCATTACGGTGACCAGTACTTTCTGCGCTCCGTTTGGGTGGCCGGTAATACGAGTCACCTTATCTGTGACAGTTCGAAGGCCGAACGGAAGTCGCAAATTGCCGCCGGCAAGACGAGCACAGCAGTCGAGGTGGCTCTGCTGCAGGCAGGACGCTAACGCTATGCAAATGAGAATGCATCGCTACTGTTCCCGCGATGAGCAGTAGCGATGCTGAGCTTAATCTCACTGCGGCCAATGCAGTAAATAAATTTGGGCCGCGCCGGTCCGGCTCATGACCGCCGGTTGTCCTTCGGGCGTGATGCTCACAAACTGTTCGGTAGGGTAGGCAGGGTCGATGCCTTCCACGCCGGTTAACTTCTCCCATTCGCCCTGGGGAATGGTCATGCGGTAAACGCCGTCGCTGGCTTTCCCCTGAAACAGAGCCATATACAAGGAGTTGCTATCTGGTGCCCAACTCCAGAAACCCCATTGGTCCGGAAACCCACGCAAATCTTTCCACGTCTTCGTCGCCACGGAGTACAGCGCCATGCGCGAAGGATTGTCCGCCATCGCGACCAGGTATTTTCCATCGGGCGACCAGGAGGGATAGTAGTATCCTTCGCCCCTTGGCATCGCGGAAATCTGCCGGGTGGCCAAGTCGAATACCTCAATCTGGGGCACTTTTTCCGGAACTGGAAAATAGCTGAACGCAATCGTCTTCCCGTCAGAGGACCAGGTTGGACCAACTGGGATCTCGCCATCCGGGGTTAATTTTTGCGGAGCGCCGCCATCGGACGAGACGAGAAACAGATGCTTCCAATCGGAGTAGACCAGCCATTTTCCATCGGGCGACCACTGTTCCATCACCGCATAGGAATGGGTGAGCTGCAGCTTCTCGCTGCCGTCCAGCTTGCTCCTCCACAGATTTCTGCTCGGGTAGTCTGTGTATGCCATCCATTGGCGGTCCGGCGAGATCACGAATCCCAGCATAGACAGATCGTCCAGAAAAGGCGCCAGCTTCTTCGACTGTGGGTCATAGGCCCGCATCGCCCCCTCGTCCATCCGGCCCAGCACAAACAGGCCGCGGCTATCGCGGCTCGGGGTTGAGGCCAGGATGGGGATCTGGTTGCCCGTTATTCTTACTGGCGCCGGCTTCTTCCAGAATTCAAACCAACGGGGCGCAACCAGCTCGTATACATTGTTGCGTCCTTCGCGATTGGACGAAAACAGGAAGTGGCGGCCGTCCGGTGTCCACTGGCCGGCAAACTGTTCGACATCGGCAGGCCAATCGAACCGCAACGGCTGTGCGTTCTGCCCGTCGGCGCTCAAACGCCACAGCCGCGAAGTGTCGGGAGGAGTATCAACGGTCACGCTCAGTTGCCGGCCATCGGGCGAGAAGGCGAGATCGTCCACCTCTCTCGGCGCCTGCCAAAGCCTGGTCAGGTTCTCGCCGTCCGCACCGATTCTGTAGAGCGTCCGCAGGTCGAAAAACACAACCGAGCGTCCATCCGGGGACCACCGCGCCCCGTTCACCAGGTGATCACTCAGTTTTCGCGGAGTCCCGCCCAGCATCGCTGTTGTCCACAGCGTGCCGCGGCCCAGCGTATCTTCACCGACCTGTTTTAAGCCGAGTGCCTTTGAGGCGTCGGCCGAGATATCGAGCAACCACATGCCGCGCTCAAGGATGCGCATGGGCACAATGGGGCCGCCGCTCACCGCCATCTCAGAGGGGGTTCCCCGGCTATCAAAATAGAGCCGCGATCCATCGGTAAACAGCGGCGCCTCTTTTGGCTCTGCCGTTGAGGTGATCTGGGTTGAATCGAGTGGGCCGGAAACCGGGGACGGCGTTTTGAGCGCCACCAGTGCAACCGCAAGCAACACTGCGATTGCAGCGGCGGCGTACCAAATACCCCTTTCCTTCCATAAGGAGCGGCGCGCGAGGTTCGCGGCGCCACTCTGTGCCGGCCACACCCGCTCGAAAGCACGGGTTCTGATTTCGGGGTCTGGCGAAAGAAAGCCCTCAACCGCTTGCACCAATTCCGCCGGGGCGCGGGTCGAACGTAGAGACGGCGACGGAGCAAGGGAGAGTCCCCCCTGCGATGCCAACGGGCGCTCACCAGTCAGCACCTGGTGCAGCACAACGCCCAGAGCGAAGAGGTCGGTGGCCTTCGTCGGCCGCCCGCCTCGCAATAGTTCGGGCGCCATGTAACCAGGTGTTCCGGCGATGACGCCGGATCCAAACAAGGTGTTTGCAGACTCGTGCGGACGGGCCAGGCCGAAATCCATGATGCTGACATGCAAGCCGGATCCGCCGGTTTCCAACATGACATTGTTCGGCTTGAGGTCGCGATGAATCACGCCTCCAGCGTGCAAAGCCGCCACGCCGGCCAGCAATTGCTTACAGATGTCCACCGCTTCGCCCGTTTCCAGCTTTTTGGATTGCTCGAAGCGGGCATAGAGAGTTTCCCCCTGCAACAACCTCATGGTGAGGAACAGAAAGGGAGGCGCGGGCTGGTCGCAGCGAAAAATCTCGTAGATGGGGCAGAGATTGGCGTGAACCACTTTGCGCGCAAGAAGCACCTCCTGCTCAAAGCGGGTGGAGGTGGTTGCATCGGCGGCAATCTCGGGCCGGATGATTTTCAGAGCGACGCCGGCGTCCTGAAGAAACTGGTCCTTTGCCTCATAGACCTCGCCCATCCCACCACGAGCAATGAAACGAACAATAGAAAAGCGGCCGGCGATGAGCTGCCCGGAGTGGAAGCGGCCAAGGGTGGGGGGAGGGCCCATTGCAGACACGGTCCCTGTTCCATCCGGGGTAAAGGCGGGATGCGCAAGAAAGCTACCGGCGCGCGCATCATCGAGGAGAAGCTGTTCGAGCAGGCGGCGAAGTTCCGGATCATGGCCGCACGCCCGGTCGAGGAAAGCAGACCTGCTTTCCGGAGGCAATTCCAGCGCTTCTCCAAACAATTCCTCGGCAGATTGCCCTGGGTCGGCCATAATCTCGAACCAATTGGGTATTTGGTCTACGCGTGAACTATATCAGGGGGGATGGACAAGTATGCCTGTAAGCAGCACCGGACGTTTAGGATGTTTTTCGTCAAACTCCCACAGAATTGTCATCCTGAGCGAAGCGCCTCGCAGATTGGTTGCGTGACACAGCGCTTGTGGCGCGGAGTCGAAGGACCTCGGCGGTGATTATTTACCCGTGCTGCCCGGAGCTTTTCCACTACCGAAGCCCGTACCGGGTGGGCCGCCACAGACCTTGCACAGACTGGGACGGAAGATGATTACAGTGCATGAAAAGATGTATTTGTGACCATCAAGCCGGCAGACCCTGTGTCGGGCTTCGACGGTCGAAAGCTCCGGGCAGCATGGGTAAAAATAACCACCGCCGAGGTCCTTCGACTCCGCGCCACAAGCGCTGTGTCACGCAACCAATCTGCGAGGCGCTTCGCTCAGGATGACGAGTCTGTCAGTCGTATACCATGGAATCGAACCGGGTTCATCGAAAACTCAAGGAACGGAAAGTTTCTGATGGAAGGTAAGGCCAGTTGCGGGGTGGTCTTCCTGCTGGGGATCGCGCTGATTGGCTGCCGGCAGTCTCCCCGGGAGCCGGTGGCGTTGCAATATGCCTATTCCTGGAACGAAGATCGACCGCAGGAGAGGGCTCTGTTACAGCGGTTCACGCAGGAAACAGGGATTCGCGTCACGAACATTCCCATTCCGGAGGCCAGTCGCGAGTACGTTGACCTCGCGCGCAAGCTCCTGAAGAATGGCTCCGGCCCCGATCTGCTGAACATCGATTTGATCTGGACCCCGATTCTCGAACCCGATTTGATCGATCTGCAGCCCTACCTGGCCTCGGAAATCGCGCTGCTCGACCCGCAATTGCTGCGCAGTTATTCAGTGAACGGAAAGCTTGTGGCGGTTCCTTTCAACGTTCCCCTTGGAGGCCTGGAGTATCGAGCGGATCTGCTGCGCGAATACGGCTATGGCCATCCTCCACGCACATGGGACGAGCTGGAGAGCATGGCCGCGCGGATCCAGAACGGGTGAGCGCGCCAAAGGCAAAAAGGACTTCTGGGGTTACGTGTGGCAGGGCAATGCTGCTGAATCGTTGACCTGCAATGCCCTGGAGTGGCAAGCAGCCGCAGGAGGAGGGCGGATCATCGAGCCGGATCGCACCATCAGCGTGAATAATCCTGCGGCGATTGCGGCATGGCAACGGGCCAAGCATTGGATTGGCTGGATATCGCCGCCCGGCGTGGTGTCGTACCGGGAGGCCGATACCATGCTGGTTTTTGACTCGGGCAGGGCCGCCTTTAGCCGCGTCTGGATCCTGACCCCGATGAGCAGGAAAGGACAAGCTCGGCAAATCGGCTGGCGAAGCGCGCTCCCGGCTGGTGCAGACCGGCCTGTCGAGAATGCCTGGTGGAACCGAAGGTTCAGCCGGAACCCTGGGAGGGACGGGCACAGCCATCTCCTTACATTCGACTCATCGTCAGGAAGCGATTGCGCTTCTCCGCTTCCAGCTGCGCAGCCTGATCGATGCGGGAGAAAAGGGCGGCGGCCCCGGCGGCCCGATCCAGGTTGAACTCTCCGATCCGCCGTCGATTTCGGACTCGCGCGTCCTCCGGAATCATCGAGCAGCTGCAAGCGTCATTGTCGCCCGGCCTTCCATCGAGACCGGGACCACCTATAAGGCGGTTTCGAAGGCTTACTCCGATGCGGTGCATTCGGTTCTGATTGGACAGATGAGCGCGCCGGAGGCCGCGGCTAAACTGGAAAAGCAGCTGGTCGAAATCACCGGCTTCCGTCCCGGTCCCCCCAAGACGACGGATAACGAGGTGCAGTAGGTGAAAAAGCGCGCGGCGCAGATGGCCTGAGCGAGATCGCATGACGTCACCAAACGGCAACTCTTTCAACATGGGCCGGGGTTTGACGCTCATCCTGGCCCTGCTAATGGGCTTGATTTTGGGCGGAAACGGACTGGTGATTTATCAGTTGAAGACGGCTCAATGCAAACCGATCGGCTTACCGGCGTAAGTCAGCAGTTGATCGCCGTCTTGCGGCTTCAGGAAGGCCTTCGGTCATTTCATCAGCGGTTGAATGAACTCGCACAGTCCAAAGATGCCATCGTCTGGCAACCGAAGCCAAGCCATTACGTACAGATCTCATGGAACAGACCCAACAAACCAGGAGCACTCTCGCGTACTTGCCGGCTGAATTCCGTGTAGATCCGGCATTTCTAACGGCTCTGGACACCATTGAAGTCACTCTGCCG